>NZ_JBIYCY010000001.1:0-1315327 GCF_044908235.1 Rhodococcus sp. 27YEA6
ACCACTCACCCACCTGGCCCCCGCCAGCCCCTCCTAAACGGCCCCCCCCCCCGCCCCCCCCCCCCCCCCCCCCGCGCCCCCCCCCCCCCCCCCCCCCCCCCCCACCCCGGGGTCATTTCTGTGACTCCTTGATTGCGTACAGCCGCGCCTCGAGGCCGTCGAGGACACGGTCGAGTGTGTAGCGATAGTGTTCTGCCCGTGTTGCTTCCGCAGCATCCGGTGGACCGGCGAACTTCCCGATCAGTGTCTCCATCGATGAACGAGGATCTGAGGGTCCGTCGTTACTCAGTCGTTCCAGCATTGCGCTGTGATCGGGTGAAGGCTGTCCGCTGGGAATGCGCCTGGCGTCGTTCATGGCGATCAGTGTGATTGTCGAGGTGACGGCGACGGTGTAAGCCTGAGCGGCTTCTTCCCCGAACCCGGCGTCGATCAGCGATGCCAATCCTGCCTCCATGAGTTCCCGGCTGCGCTGGGTGGCAACTCCGTTCATCAGCAGCCACTGCGCCGCGCCTGGACACTCGATCAACGCCTCTCGCATCTGCAAGAGCAGATGTGTCAGCCATCGACGCCAATCTTCCTGTGCGGATGGCACGTTCACGGCCGACACCGCACTGTCGACCACCGCAGCCGAGAGTGCGTCCCGATCTCCGACGAGTCGATAGACGACGGAGAACGACGTATCGAGTTCGCCGAGCAGCTGCCGCAGCGACCAGCCCTCGACTCCGTGCTCGCGACTGAGCCCGAACGCCACGGTCACCACTGCGTCCGCAGTGATCCCGGTGTTGTAACTCCGGCGGCGCTCTGATGTCGCGGCGGACTTCTTGTCAGGTGATGGCGCAGTCATGGTCCGACCGAGCTTAGCGGCGTCGGATCGGTGTGCGTAGTCGACGCAAGCGATTGACGGATGAACTTAGGTGAGGTTTACTTGCCAAATCCGAGCAGTGCTCGGATTTATGCGAACCCCCCGATTTTTCGAAGCTGAAGGACACCATGAAGTTGAAAACGCGACCCGGTTACCTATCGAGGCTGGGTGCTTCGCTGCTGGTCAGTGTCGTCGCCCTGACTGCGGCCGCCTGTAGCTCGAGTGAGGCGGGACCGACGCAACCTGCCGAGGGAACGCGTGTTGTGTCCCATGAATTCGGTGAGACGTCGGTTCCAGGCGACCTCGGGCGAATTGTTTCCCTCGACGAATACGCCGCACTCGGTCTCCTTGCCGTCGGCATCACCCCTGACGTGGTCTTCACGTCGTGGGGATCGGAGATCGGCCAGGACATCTTGGCGTCAGCGGGTACCGAGGTGGTCACGGTGCCGCCGCTCGGTGCACCCCCGATCGAGCAGGTCCTCGCCCAGGATCCCGGACTGGTCATCTTCACGTCGATGGGCGATCGGAGCTACTACGACTCCCTCGCATCGACCGTCCCCACAGTGCCGGTCCCGGCCGTCACCACTCCGTGGCGTGAGAATCTTGCCTTCTTCGGACGCGCTTTTGATCGTCAGTCGGTTGCCGACAAGCTGACCGTCGCCTTGGAGGGCAAGATCGCTGACGTCTCTGCTCGGTCCGGTGGTGAAGCGAACACCGTGTCGGTGCTGATGAGCAGTTCTGGAATCCTTGCCACCACCACCGAGCAGGCGCCGCCGTCGTTGCTGTTGGCGGAGAGCGGCTTCGGGCGTCCGGAATCCCAGCGAGCGAATGCGGCTGGAGGACTGCCGTATGCGCCCCTGTCCGACGAGGCGATCCCGGCGCAGGATGCTCGGATCATAGCCGTGTTCGACGAGGGCGTGTACGAGTTCGGCAAGGTTGCCGGTGTTCCCGGATTCTCGAGTCTTTCAGCGGTGCAGGAGAACCGAGTGGCCAAGGTCAACGGAGACATGTGGCTTGCCACTCATCCCTTCGCCACCTTTTGGATGATCGAGGACATGGATGCCATGGCTGCCGGCAATCTGACCGGCACCGGAACCGAAGCTGTTGCCGCGACGCGCTATCAGGAATTCACGGCGCTGACGGCATGAGTTCGAGTGCGTTGAGTCGGCGCCTGGCTCTGCGATGGGGAGCGGTGACGCTCGGCTCTGCGGCTGTGGGTTCTGCGGCTTTGGGTTCTGTGGCATTGAGTGCGTGCAGCCGTGGTTCGGCGAACGAATCCAGTTCTGAGATTTCACCGTTCGACGACGAAGTTCGTTCTGCCGAACAGGCGAGATTTCATGGCGGGCGCACAGTCGAACGGAATCTGACAGCTGCACCGGCTCGGGTGAGTCTGGGCGCCAGAGAGGTCGACACATGGTCGTACGGTGCGGAAGCAGTTGGCCCGGAGCTTCGAATCTCCAAGGGAGACCGGCTCAACGTTCTTTTGCAGAACGACCTTCCGACGGAGACCTCGGTGCACTGGCACGGCATTGCGATCCGCAACGACATGGACGGCGTCCCGCCGGTCACCCAGGAACGAATCCAACCAGGTGCCGAGTTCACCTACGACTTCGTGGCCCCGGATCACGGAACATATTGGTACCACTCCCATTCAGGATTGCAGGCCGATCGAGGGCTATTCGGTGCACTCGTGGTCGAGGACCCGAGCGACCGGACCGGAGCCGACGAGGACGTCGTCATCGTGATCGACGACTGGCTCGACGGGCTGGGAACAACCCCGGATGCAGTGCTTCGCGCATTGTCACCGGACGTGCAGGGAGGACACCACGGGCACGGCGGAGCTCCACCGGAAGTCGATGATGCAGAGATTGATTCTGCCGCAGAACTTCTCGCCAGCGGTCACGGTAATTCCGAGGCGCTCGGTGGAATGGCAACGCACATCACGTATCCACTGCACCTGATCAACGGACGGCCTGTGGAAGATCCCTTCGTCGTCAGTGCGACGGCCGGAACTCGGCTTCGATTGCGGGTGATCAATGCCGGGGCGGAGACTCCGTACCGTTTCTCGGTCGCCGGGCACGAGATGACCGTTGTCAGTGCTGACGGGCAGGACGTTGCCTACACAGCCGGAGACGAGATTCTGATCGCACCCGCGCAGCGATACGACGTATTGGTGACGGTGCAGTCCGGCTCGTGGCCCATCGCCGCGAAGGTGGAAGGGAAGTCAGGTGGCGTCGCGTGCCTGCTTCGGACGCCGGATTCGGTAGCGGTCGTCGACCTGACTTCGCCTGCAGTGCTGTCAGGTTCCGGCGGTCGGCTCGTTCTGGAATCGGAGCTTCGCCCGTCAGGAGCGCTGGAGCAGAGGGCACCGGATCGTGCGTATTCGGTAAATCTCATTCAGGCCGGCGATCGATACGTCTGGGGAATGGCGGGCGCCGATGCAGGTCGGTTGAGAATGAAGCAGGGCGAGCGAATACGAATCGTCATGAACAACGACACCGACATGTGGCACCCGATGCATACCCATGGGCACACCTTCTCGGTTCCCTCCTACGGCGGGCTTCGCCGAGACACTGTGATCGTACTTCCGCGTACACAAATGGCGATCGACTTCGACGCCGACAATCCAGGACGGTGGATGTTTCACTGTCACAACGCGTACCACTTCGAGGCCGGGATGACTGCCGACCTCCACTACGTTCGATGAGGAGAGCAGAATGTCAGTTCGCACCGGATTGACCACATTGATCGCTGTTGCAGCGGTGTTCACACTGACGTCGTGCGGCAACGATTCGGCGGGATCTACCGAGCAAGCGCCGGTCGAGATCTCGGTGAAAAACCTTGCGTACACACCGAACTCCGTCACCGTGCACACAGGACAGACCGTCACGTGGATTTTCGAGGACCAGGGAATGCCGCACGATGTCGTGTTCGCCGAGTTGGGGATCAAGAGCGATCTCCAAGGAAGCGGAACCTACAGTCAGACCTTCGACAAAGCCGGAACGTTCACCTACACGTGCACACCACATCCGAACATGACCGGCACGATCATCGTCGAAGAGTGAGTGCGGCAATGAAAGTGAACGAGTCCGCAGCCCCGGAAGGCTCGCCTGGACTCGTCGACCGAGACGCTTTGGGCAGGATGATCGCGCCGGTGAGAAATCAACTCCTCCTAGGGGCGGGTCTGTCGGCACTGTCGGTGCCGTTGCGATTCCTGCCCTACGTTGCGGTGGTCGAGATCGCGCGGGTGCTCCTGACCGGCTCGTCGTTGAACCTGGTCTGGATGTGGGCCGCAATCGGTGCAGCGGGCACAATTCTCGGTTTTGTCGTCTACAACGCAGCACTGACCGTCTGTCACACCGCCGACGCGCATTTCAAATACTCGATCCGCTCGCGTATCGCTCGGCATCTGTCCCGAGTTCCTCTGGGGTGGTTTGCAAATGGTGGCACCGGTGAAGTGAAGCAGGCGATGACGGACGACGTGAAGCGGATGCATCTTCTCGTCGCTCACCTTCCCGCCGACGTGGTACCAGCGATCCTGTCGCCGATAGTGGCCCTGATCTATCTGGTGGCGATGGACTGGAAGTTCAGCCTGGTCCTGGTCGGCTACATCGGAGTGTGTCTCGCTCTCGCCGCGCCGTCGATGCGCAGAGCCTATCGAACGAACGTCGACTCCTGGAATCTTGCAATGTCGACATTGACCTCTGCGACAGTAGAACTGGGCGACGGTATCGAGGTTGTCAAGACGTACGGGAGTGGGAGTCGCGCATTCGCGCGCTACTCGAGCGCTGTCGATTCGATGGTTGCGGTGTGCGTGCGATGGATGTCGGGGATGGGAAGGCCGGTGGTCGCGATGTCGATCCTCCTCTCACCGGCGGTACTCATCGTGGTCATCACGGCGACGGGAACTGCAATGTTGTCCGGGGGGTGGATTACCCCGGTAGCTCTTGTTGCCTTTCTGGTCGTCGGAATCGGTGTTCCGTCGTCGGTTCTGCACATGGGAACGATGGCCAACCTCTACCGCGAAGGCCAACTGGGAGCGACTCACGTCGAGAGCATCCTCGGCGAACCAGAACTGGCCGAACCTCAGGATGCAGTGCCTGCTCGCAGCACTTTGGTCGAATTCGACAGCGTCGGCTTCGAATACACCATTGGGCAGCGCGTCCTCGAGAACATCTCCTTCGAGATGCAACCGGGCACCGTGACCGCGATCGTTGGCCCCTCCGGCTCCGGAAAGACCACTTTGGCGCGTCTACTTCCGCGGTTCTGGGACGTCACGGACGGGTCTATTCGACTGGGCGGAAGCGATTTACGAGATCAGTCCAGTCGCGAAGTCTTGAGATCGATGGCCATCGTCTTCCAAGATGTTGTGCTCCTGCGGGACAGCGTGCGCGAGAATATTCGGCTCGGTCGACCGGATGCAACGGATCTGGAAGTGGAGACAGCGGCGAGGCGGGCGCAGATTCACGACGTGATCATGCGACTGCCGGACGGGTACGACACCGAGATCGGTGGTGGTTCGGGCGGTGAGCTGTCGGGTGGGGAGAAGCAACGCCTGACGATCGCCCGCGCCATCCTTCAGAACCCGCCGATCGTCATCCTGGACGAGGCGACTTCGCAGGCCGATCCCCACAGTGAATCGGCCGTTCAACGCGCACTGGGTGAGATCAGTGCGGACGGCGGCACCCTGATGGTGATCGCTCATCGACTGCACACCGTCCGATATGCAGATCAGATACTCGTTCTCGACGCCGGACGGATCGTGGAAAAGGGTACGCACGAACAGTTGTCGGCGCTCGGCGGAACCTACGCGCGGATGTGGGCGCTCCAGAACCCCCTCGTCGAAGACATATCTCCGCGAAAGGCGCTGCAATGATTCGAGACCTGGACGAAATCCTCGGGCGCGGCAATGGGATGCGAGGTCAGATAGCAGGTTTCACGCTCGCTGGGATACTCGAGGGTGTCGTCTTTGCACTGATGATTCCGATCCTGAAAGCGGTGGTTCGCGGCGATTACGACGCCGCAGTGCCGTGGGTTGTCACGGCTGCTCTCGTGGCGGTGGCCTGTGGCGCCGTACGGTGGATCGCCGAGAATCGGGCGTACCGCATCGGAATCGAGGGTTTTGCCGGTGGAATCATGCATCGCCTCGGTGAGCACTTGGTGCAGGTTCCGCTCGGGTGGTTCAGCAAGGCAAACCGTGAAGCGTTCACTCACCTGGTCACCGAGGGCACGGCTATCTTGATGAGCATCCCGGGAATGATCATCGCGCAACTCGTCACCGTCACGGTGACTCCAGCGACAGTGGCGATCGCTGTGTTGTTTGTGGACTGGCGACTGTCTCTCGCGATGGTCGTCTTCGTTCCACTGGGGATTCGGGCTTACCGCAACGTGCAGCGTGCGGTTGTTCCCGAATACGAGGCGATCGGCAAGAGCGAATCCGAGTTGGCATCGCGCGTCGTCGAATATGCACAGGCGCAGCAAGTTCTACGTTCGGCCGGTAAGAGCGGCGAAGGCTGGACTCGGTTGGACGAAGCTCTTGTGTCCAACCGGGACGCACACCTGCAGGAAATCGGATCGGTCGACAAGTATCTGCTGCGCTTCATGATCGTCGTTCAGGTTGCCTTTCTCACCGTCCTGGTTCTGGCGGCACTGCTGGTCACCACCGGGTTCATCGACACAGCAAGCGTGATCGTTGTTCTCGTGTTGGCCGTGAGGTTCGTGGAGCCGATGCAGATGCTCGCAGGATTCGGTGAAGGTATCTCACTGGCCCGGGTGTCGCTCGGATCTGTCCGAGAGATGATCGATGTACCGGTGCTGGCGGAACCTGAGGTGCCGAAAGAGCCTACTTCGTATGATATTCGGTTCGATTCGGTCTCCTTCGGCTACGGCCCGGATCGCGTGATTCGTAACGTGAGCCTCGAATTCCCGGATTGCTCGGTCACTGCTCTGGTCGGTCCTTCCGGTTCCGGAAAGACAACTCTGGTTCGGCTGATCTCCAGATTCTGGGACGTCGACGAAGGTGCGGTATCCATCGGGGGAGCCGATGTTCGCGACATCGGAACGAGAGCATTGATGTCTCGGATATCGACTGTCTCACAGCAGGTTTACCTGTTCGACGGAACCATCCTGGAGAACGTTCGGTTGGCGAGACCGGATGCCACCGAGTCGGAGGTCCGTCAAGCAGTGGTGGATTCCAGGCTAGGCGAAGTGATCGACCGTTTGCCGAGCGGTGAGGAGACCAGGGTAGGTGAAGGCGGATCACTGCTGTCCGGCGGTGAACGTCAGCGGGTCTCGATTGCGCGGGCATTCCTCAAGGACACTCCGATTGTTCTTCTCGACGAAGCGACTTCCGCCCTCGACGGAGAGAACGAAGTCGCCATCACCGAGGCAATTCACCGATTGGCCCGTGGTCGAACGGTGGTGATCATCGCTCATCGCCTGTCGACTATTCAGGGAGCAGATCGCATCGTCTACCTCGAAGACGGTGGGGTGGAGGAGGTCGGCTCCCACGAAGACCTGATCGCGCGAGGTGGGAAGTACTCGGATTTGTGGGCCGAGCGCAGTGGCGCGGAGGGATGGAGGATCGACCGAGCGCCTAAGCGGTGAAGAAACCGTGTGGTTTGATCGACGAATGGACGAAGCCGCTGCAGATCCAGTGAAACCGCCGCGCAAGCGCCGGTGGCCTCGTTGGGTCGCAGGCATTGCGGTGCTCGGAGCGGTTGTCTACGCAGGCTCGATCGTGTGGATTTCCGTGGCGTCGGCCGGCCATACGTCGGACGCCGCCGATGCTCCCGATGCTCCGGTAGTGATCGTGCTGGGCGCGCAGATCAAGAACGGTAAGCCGATGGCTTTCCTGAAAGGGCGGCTGGACGCAGCAGTCGAACTGGTGGAAGCGGGAAAGGCTAAAGCGGTCCTCGTCTCCGGCGACGCGAACGGCGGCTCGGGTGACGAGATCGCGGCGATGACGAACTACCTGTTGGAGCAGGGAATAGATGAGCGTCGCATCGTGGGGGATCCGTACGGCCTCGACACCTATGACACCTGCTTCCGGGCCATACATACGTATGGGGTGACCAGGGCGTTGATCGTCACTCAGGGGTATCACGTGCCCCGCGCTGTGGCGCTGTGCCGAGACGTCGGCATCGACGCAGACGGTGTGAACAGCGATTGCGGGTGCGCAACTCCGACGCTGATCAAGAACGCCGCCCGGGAGTGGGTTCTTGCCAAGCCCAAGGCAGCGCTGGACATGCTGTGGAGTCGGGACGCAAAGGTGACGTCGCCGTCGGAGGACTCGGTCCAGGTGGCGCTGTCGATTCCCTGACGGGGGTGAGTGCGCACGGTTTCTGTCGAGTGAACACACGCTCCGGAGAGTCGGAGCGTGTGTTCACTCGAGGTGAAGGGTGCTCGGTCGAGAGTCAGATCAGTGCTGCGGCGGCGAATGCTCCCAGTGCGATCAATGCCGCGCCGGTGACGCTCTGCACGCGACGGTCCACGACGCACATGATCGAGAGGAATCCCGGCATCGAGCCACCGCGCTTGGTGTGCACGATTGCCGCGAGGCTGGGCATGCAGCGGCCAAGGGATACGACTGTGAACAGCGCCGCCCCGAGAGCCGGTGAACCCGAAGCCATGACGCCGAGTGCCAGGAGGTAGTACGCACTCGAGCGGATGAAGATCAGAAATCCCGGACCGATGATCGCGCCGAAGATCAGCGAGACCTTCCAGGGCGCCATCGTGCGGCGCAGATGGCGCGGAAGCTGTTGGCGCCGCATCGGAGTCGGCATGCTCACCGCGCCCAACTCGTGCAGCCCGTATGCAACCGCGACGACGGCCCAGACGCCCAGCGCCCAGCCGACCGGCACGTACCCGGACATCGCCGCACCGAGAGCGCCGATCAATGCCCCGGTGACGCCTCCCGTCGTGACCGAACCCAGAGCGTGCCAGCCGAGTCGGCGGACGGGAGTCGAGGATCCCTTCCGATCGACTTGCTTCGGCGCGGCAACAACTCCGGCGACGGACATTCCGCAGGTCGACCAGTTCGCGGCCAGCGACGTAACCAGTCCGGCGCCGATAACAGCTGTGGTCAAAGCTGTTGTCGCAGATGGCGTGGCCACGAGTGCGAGGCCGGCACCCGCAGCGGCGCCCGCCGCGACGAGGCTGACACGGGTCGCGGTGCCGACCGATCCTTGAAGGGTCGGCCGGATGTCAGGGACGTCGGTCTGCAGTGGGCCGTGTGAGAGAACAGTAGTCATCAGATCCTCCGAAGTGTTTGTGGTTCAGGAAAAGTGTCGAGCCGAAGTCGCAGCGAAAAGTGATGAGCCAGAGTTCACAGCACTGTGATGACTCCGATCATGTACGGGTGGACGGAGCACGAATATTCGTAGACGCCGACGCTCTCGAACGTGTGCCGGAACGTTCCGTCTCCGGTGATACCGCTGTCGAACAGGCCGGGTGATTCCACGTGATGCAGGAGTCCGCCGTCGTCGAAGCGCCACTCGACGGTGCCGCCGTGCTCCACGGTGACGTCCATCGGACTGAACTGAACATTGCTGATCTCGACCACCACGTCGGGGACGGGATCTTCTGTGCCGCAAGCTGGGACACACGTCGCCGCGACGGCGAGGCCGAAGCCGGCGATCCACCTCCTCACTATTGAACGATCACGGTGCCCACCATCATCGGGTGGGGCGTGCAGTGGTAGGTGAAGGTTCCGGCGTCGTCGAACGTGTACGAGAAGGTTCCCTCGGTGAGCAACTCGCTCTTCAGTTTCCCGTCGAGATCACCGTTGCCGACCACGTCGTGGGGGAGTCCGCTGTCGTCGAACTTCCATTCGACGGTCTGTCCCTTCTCGATGGTGACCGATGCCGGTGTGTACGCCATGTTCTTCACCTCGATCACGACTGCAGGTTCGTCCGACGACGCACCGGCATCACTACTGCAGGCGGTGAGGCTCAGGGCAGCGCACGCGGCCAGGAAAGCGGGAACGAGTTTCTTCATGAGGTGTTCTCTCCATTCTTCGACTTGTCAGCGGACGTAACGCAGATTTGCCGTCATGCCGGCCTCGAAGTGGTAGGCGTTGTGGCAGTGGAACATCCACTCGCCGGGATTGTCGGCGTCGAACTCGATGGCAAGCTCGGTGCCGGGTAGGACGTTGACGGTGTCGCGGCGAAGTCCGCCGTAATCCGGTACCGCAAACGTGTGGCCGTGGGTGTGCATGGGGTGCCACATCGTGGACGCGTTCTTCATCGTGATCCGGACCCGTTCGCCCTGTTTCATGACGAGCTTGCCTGCATCGGCCCCCGCCATTCCCCAGACGTACCGATCGCCGGCCTGGATCAACTCGATGCGGTAGTCGCGATCAGGCGATTTCGTCTCGAGCCGTGCGGATTCCGTGGGCCGGAGTTCGCTTTCGGTGACCAGTCGGCCGGCCAGTTCCGAGAGGTTTCCGCCGACATCCGGGTTCGCCAGCGCCAACGCGTCGGTGCTGCGTAGGACGGTCGACGCATAACCATCTCGGCCCTCGACCTTCGCCACCACCGGCCATGTTCCCGACTTCACCGTCACCAGCACGTCGTAGCGCTGCGCCATTCCGACGATGATGGTGTCGGCGGGAGTTGGTTCCACGTCGTAGCCATCGGTAGCGACAATTGTCATCTCGTGACCGGCCACAGCAAACCGGTACGGAGTTTCGGCGGCTGCGTTGATGATTCGCAGTCGCAGGGTCGAACCGGGCGCTGCAGTCACGACAGCAGGATCGTTGGGTGGCCGCCCGTTGATCAAGTGCAGTGGATACGCGATGTGTTGAGTCATCCCGCCGAGTGGTTCGGAAGAACCGTGTCCGCCGCTCACCAACTGTTGCGCGACGGACATGT
The DNA here is from genome assembly GCF_044908235.1 of Rhodococcus sp. 27YEA6. NCBI lineage: Bacteria > Bacillati > Actinomycetota > Actinomycetes > Mycobacteriales > Nocardiaceae > Rhodococcus > Rhodococcus sp. 27YEA6. Next base: position 10,735 of record NZ_JBIYCY010000001.1, read on the forward strand.
CGGCTTCCGAGTGTTCCGCCGGAGTTGTTGCCCCACCGCCGTGTCCGCCGTGCCCGCCCGAAATTGCCGGGTTCAGGGCCATCAGGACGGAATCCGGTGTGGTACCCAATCCGTCGAGCCAGTCGTCGAGCACCAGAACGGCATCGATGTCGGCCCCGGTGATGTCGTTCGGGTTCTCGACGATCAAGGCGCCGAACAGCCCCCGATCGGCTTGTAATCCGCTGTGCGAGTGGTACCAGTACGTTCCCGGATCCGGTGCGATGAAGTTGTACTCGAAACTCGAACCGGCGCCGATGGGAGCCTGCGTGGTGGGTGCCGCGCCATCCATGTCGTTGCGGATTCGAATTCCGTGCCAATGCAGTGTTGTTTCGGCGTCGAGGCCGTTCTGGACGCTGACGTTCACCCGGTCACCGGACTTCAGGCGAAGTTCCGGAGCCACCGCAGCGCCTCCGTACGTCCACGTGTCCACGAGGCGTCCGCCAAGATCTACCGTCGAGAATCCGGCGGCAAGGGCAAACGCAGCGGTGGTCCCGTTCCAGGCTCGCGCCGATTCTGCGGCGGCAACTTCCGGGTCGGTGGGCAGGATGTAGTCGAGATCGGTCGTCGGCGTCGGAGATGCTGCAGTGGAACTGCATCCGGCAATCGTCCCCATTGCGCCGAGCCCGAGTGCTCCGGCGCCGAGTGCTCCCAAACTCAGGAAGCGGCGCCGGCCCATCACCACACCGGATCCGGGACGACTCATCGGAGTACTTCTGGTGTGATCAACCCGCTGACATCCCCGACGTTGCCCGAGACATCGACGGAACTGACCTGCTCGCCGGTGCTCGCGTTGTAACCCACGATCTTCTGCGGAGCGGAGCCTTCGACCTCAGGTCCCGAACCGAGCACGTAGAACGTGGCGCCGTCGACGGAAAAGGTCATGCTCTTGATGTCTGTCAAGCCGAGGTCTGCAAGCGTCAAGCTCTTCACCGGGGCGAAGGTCGTTGCATCGGACAAGTCGATCTTGACCAGTGAGCCTCCCCGAGCAGAGTCCGGATGAATCGCCGTGTCCGTGTACGCGATTGCGAGCCGGGTTGCGTCGGCGTTGATGACGTTCTCCGAGAATCGACCGGAGTCCTGCCCGGCGTTTCCGATCGGCTTGACACCTTCCTGAGGCAGTCCGTTGGAGAAGTCGAAGACGTACACATCGCCGTTCTCACTGACCAGCAAGGCTTTTTGTGCTTCCGAGGCCCACGTGACCTTGCGGGTGGAGACAAAATCCTCGGGTAGGACCTTGCTTCGGGCGGTTTCCTTCGGAACTCCGTCGTCACCGATCGTGACGTGCAGCAGTTCCCGGGTGTCCTCGCAGACGCTGTACAGTTCGTGATCGACCATCCACGTGAACGGACCGCAGCCGACTATCTGGAGTGCACCGGTCGCTTCCTTCTTCTCGAGGTCGACCACCCTGATGCCGTACAAACCGTCGTCCCACGTGACGAAGAACTTACCGTCGGAGGTCACGGCGTTCGAGCCGGGACGTGAATGTACGCGTGCGACGTCCGGAAGCATGACCTCGGCTGGTTCCAGCAGGTTTCCGGAGTAAGTGCTGACCGTGAAATCTGCTGCGCCGCGGGAACCTCGGGGGCGCCACACCTCGGCAGCGAGTACCGCAGGATCCTCGGCGGAATCCCCGACGAATCCGTGAATGACCGGATCCCAGATACCTGGGCCGACGGTGATCCGGCTCTCGGCCACACCGGTTTTCGGATCGATGACGTTGACGCTGAGCTCGAGTTGGCCGAATCCACCTTCGACGCCCAGCAAGCGGTCAGCTGCGATCGGGGTGATCGAACCGACGTGCAACGGCTCGGGAATGGTGTCGCCGATTTCCTGGTCGTCGTGACCGAGGGAGATCCCCTCGCCCGGAGCAGTAAACGGAACTGTCGGATAGGTGACATCACCTGCGCTGGAAGGTTCGTCGTTGTCGGACGAACTGCAACCGGCCAGCGCGAGTACGACGGTGAGTGGGATGACGGCAACGGCGGGGCGCGCCAGTTTTCGGGTTCGCGAACTGCTCATGATCCGGCACCGACCTTGGGGCGCTCGGCCGGTCGAGTCTGGCAGTCCTCACCGATGATGGGCGCCATCGTGCAGGTGTATGCCTGAGACTCGTCGGAGACACACCAGATGATTTCCTGGTCGTAGCTTCCGGAGACCGGGTTGTACATCACGGCCTGCATGTCCGGTTCGCCGCAGAATGCGTTGGAACACGAAGGTGCACCGCAGCAGTCGTAGTAGGCGATCAGATAGGTCTTGCCGGTATCAGGGTTGGTGCAGCATCCGACCCAGAACTCTGCGCCGGGCTTGCTGCCGGGGGCGCAGGTGGTGACACCGCCGCCGTTGCATGCGGCACAGGACGTTCCGTCCATGTTGCACCAGCGCCAGTACTCGCACTCGGCCGGATCTTTACCGTCGTAGACAGGGACAAGAGGTTCGGGGCCAGGTGCCGGCGCAGGAACCTCGGGCTCTTGGGCGAAGGCACTACGTGTCACAGGAAGTGTGCTGATCAGTGCCACTCCTGACACACCCATGGTCCACTTGCCGATCCGGCTGATCATGGACCGCCGCGAAACGCGTTCGGAGAGTTTGCGTCCGGTTCGACTGGTGAGCGAACCGCCCTGGCCCGCCATCCATTCGGCCTGGGCCTGAACTGTCGCCTCGTCGACGGGATATCGATTCTCCGTCATGTTGTGCTGCGGGAATTCATTGTCGTCCAACGATTTTCTCCTGATTCGTGAAGAGGATCGAACTGTGCAGGAAGATCAGGCCGCGCTGCCGGATTTCGCCTGGGCATGAAGGTGCTGGAGTGAGGGGGTGCCGGATTCGAGCGCATTGAGCAGGCTTTCCACCTGAGCCATGTGATTGCACAGGCCCTTTCCTCGGATCTTGCCGTGCTCGTCGAGAATCACGCCGTACGGAGTGGTGCCCACTTGGTACGCGATACCGACGTCTCGAGCGTCGATGTAACTGAGCTCGGAACCGATCCCGCTGCCGGCCAGGAACTCGCGATGCTCTTCGGGTGTTCCGTCCGAGATGATGATCACGTCGAGATCCGATTCGGCTCGGGCCATTGCCCTTACGCCGGGAAGAAGGCTCTTGCACGTCGAGCAACTCGGTGCTGTGAACAGCAGGAGTTGAGGTTTGTCGCGGTGACCACCGACTCCGACGGTCCGTCCTTCCTGATCGATGAGACCGGCAAACGACGGGCCGGCCTGTTCGACCTTGGGGCCGGTATCCATCATCCGGGCACCGAGAGGTCCGAGACGTACTTGTACGCGGCCGATTTCACGAGCCAGAGCAAGAACCATCAAGAACAGTACGGCTACGGCGATCACCAGGATCACTGTCGCGACAAGGAGGAAAGTGGTCATCGTGGTAGTCCTGCCTTCGAGTTTTCAGTGGTGGGGATGTGAGTTCACGAGCCGTACCGGGACGCGGTTTCGGCGGTTCGGAGGCGGGTGGAGGCGCTCGACAGATAGTCGTCGACTGGGCGTCGTCCGAGGTGGACCACCGAACGAATCTGTGCGAGAGCAACTCCAGCCAGGACGAGGAAGAATCCGAAGGTCGCCGCCACGACCTGGACGCCGATCTCAGCCTGTCCGGCGGTGACCGACAGTGCCACAGCGATCACCGCGAGTGTTCCGGCGCGAACGGCGTGGAACCATCCGATACGCGGAATCTCGCCGACTCCGAATGCAAAACATCCGCAGTCCAGATCGCGTCGCCCACGCAGGAGGTTGATCGTGAGGCCCGTGAAGAACGACGCGAACATGACGGCAGCAACCAAGGCGGCGAGGCGATGGGCCACGCCGAGAACCAGAAGGATGCCTACGACGGTTTCCGCGACGGGAAGGATGCGAGCGAGCGGTACTTCGAGTCGCACCGGCAACACTTTGTATCCGCGCACCGAACGAAGGACCCCGTCGTGGTCGTTCAGCTTGGGAATGCCGGCGAGCAGGAGAACAAATCCGATGATCGCCGAAGTGGTGGCGCTGACCAAGTCCATGCTTCCTCCGTTCCTCTCGGGTAGTGCCGGTGGTGTGTGGGACACATCCTGTACGGGCGATGCTGCGAACCCGCGTCGACCGCGCTACGCCTGGACGAGGTGCAACTGAGAGAGCAGTTGTCGTGTGAGAATCGGAGAACTTGCAGGTCAAGGTGCTGCCGGAGGGGACGGATACCGTCGGCCGCCCTTGATCCGGCATGACGCTGGGTGGGAAACAGAGTCGGATTCTCACTTGAAAGTTCTGTGCGCGCCATCGTGGAAACTGCGCGGAAACATAAGCGGACTAACTTGACCGAATTCTGACAATTCGCTCGTAGGTTCGGGCCTGGACGCGACGGACGGTGACACATGGCCGTGAGTGCGGCACTGCGTGCGGCGATCACGCGAGCGCAGAATGCGGATCAACACAGTGAGCCCGTGTTCTCCCCGCTCCGTGGTCTCGGACGAGGACGTTTGACCCCGATCGACCTGTTGGGGCAATCACTCTCCACGATCGCTCCGGCAACGGGAATGGTGTTCATCGCCCTGTGGATGATCACCTACAGTCCCGGCTACGTCGGGTTGGCTGCGATTGCTGCGACAACTTCGGCGGTGTTTCTCGTTGCGTTCTGCATCACTCAATTCACGCGGAGACTGGCCGCAGCAGGATCGTTGTACAGCTTCGTCTTCCAAGGCTCCGGTATCCGGGCGACACTGACGGCGGGCGCCGCACTGGTACTCGGGTATCTCGGAATCTCGGTTTCGGTTTTCTCGCAGGCGGTTCCGAGTCTCCTCGATACCATCGCCATCGTCGGCCCCGACGTGCGAGGAACTGCCGCGACGGTGATCACGACGGTGGCGATTGCCCTGGCCGTCGCGTGGATTGCAGTGCGCGGCGTCCGGTTCGCCACCCGAGCGATCCTGGTCGTCGAAGCGTGCTCGTTGATTCTCATCGTCGTGGTCATGCTGGCGACGCACAGTGACACGACAACTGCTGTTGCCCTGCCGAATCCGTCGCTGAGTGCAGTTCCGTTTCTCGCGATGCTGACGGTGCTCAGCATGGCGGGCTTCGAAAGTTCGGCCTTCTTCGGCCCGGAAGCGAAGCGACCACTCATCAGCGTCACACGCACGGTTCTCATTTCGCCGATCATCTGCGGGGTCCTCTTCGTTTTTGCGGCCTGGGCGGCGATGACCGGCCACGGCGCGACGATCGTCGGAGCGTACTTCGAGGGAACGGCATCCGGGGCCAGCGCGGAAGTGGTTCTGGCAGTCAAGATCGGAATGACGTGTTCCTGGTTCGCATCCACTCTCGGTTGTGCGCAGGCGGGTTCGCGGTTGTTGTACTCGATGGGGATCGAACGGGTACTGCCTGCGCCGCTCGCTCGCGTGCACAGACGGTTCCGCACCCCGTACGTTGCGGTACTTGCGTTCGTCGCGGTGAGTGCGGCAGGCGTATTCATCTATTCGGATACGGTTCGCGACGATTCGGGATCCTTCGACGGCGTGGTGGAGACCGCGTTGGTCTGCGCTTACACGCTGGTGGCCTTTGCTTCGTGGAAGTTCTTGCGCCGAATCGGGGAACATACGTCGCTGACCCGGATATGCACCCTGTCCGTGAGTACCGCCGGTGCTGGTCTACTGGTCTACATCGTTCTCGATGGTGCGGTTCACGGGATGTGGGCACTGCCGATCGCTGCTCTTGCTGTTGCTGTGTCGGGGACAGTGTGGAGTTCATTGCTTCGAAGAGCCAGACCGGAAAGCCTTCTGATGGTCGGCGCTTTCGACAGCGTCGAGACGGCGGACCTGTTGCCCGGTGCGGGCACTCTGCTGATCGACGGTGACGGGCGACGGCGACTCGTTCCGGATCGTGGGACCGCCGAGGGTGACTCGCCGGAGCATGGGCGGTGACCGCGGACCGTGCAACCGCTGGTCCACGATCAGGCAAACAGATCGGCGACGAGACCCACTTCAGTGGACAACAACCGCGTGCGGTCCAGAAGGCGCTGGGGATGCTCGAGGCGGTGGCTCATCTGGGACCGGGAACAACCGCGAAGGAGATCGCCACTTTTGCAGGCGTTCCATCGGCCACGGCGTACCGGATGCTGAATCTGCTGGTGGCGGAGGGCTTTCTCGTGCGGGTGCCGGACCTGTCAGGGTTCGCGTTGGGGCGTCGGACTGCCGAGCTCTCGCATGCGGCGTCGTCGAGTGGTCCGGCGCCGACGCTGCACGAGCGCGTCGAGGACATGCGGACACACACGAGGTTCGGATTGCACGTCGCGTCATTCGCTGGTGGGCGCTTGAGGTTCGTCGACAAGGATCCGGATCACGAGATCATCGGAATAGCGGCACTGGCCAAGAACCTTCACGCGAATGCGCTGGGGAAGGTTCTGTTGGCGCACGACGAGCGGCTGCTTTCGGGTTTGGAACTTCGCCGGGTCACGGAGTTCACCCTCGGTGATTTCGATGCGTTGTATGAGCAGTTGAGGTCTGTTCGCCTGCAGGGTTTTGCATTCGAGAACCAGGAATGTCGCCTGGGTCGATCCGCGGTCGCAGTACCGGTTCGAGATCACGCAGACCAGGTGGCCGGCGGGTTGTGTGTTCAGGGAGCGAGCGGGCGAGTGACGGACGAGGATCGAGAGTTGGTCGGTTTCCTACTCGATTGCGCGCGTCAGCTCACCGGATTGCTCTGACGTCACCCGCGCAGGCTCAGGGGGAGCCCGGCGGTCATCAGGACCACGGACTCCGATTCACTGGCGATGCGGCTGTTCACCAGACCGAGTAGATCGCGGAACAGTCTCCCGGACTTCGTGTCCGGGACGACGCCGCTTCCCACTTCGTTCGTGACGGCGACAATCGGAACCGGACAGGCGGTCCAGGCGTCGGCCAACCGGTCGATATCTGCGTGGACGTCGCTGAGATCTTCTGTCGCCCACGCCTGATGTCGGTCCAGACGTGCGGTCAGCCACGTGCCGAGGCAGTCGATCAGGATCGGTGTTGTTGCGGCCACGAGAATTTCGGCGACCTCGGAGGTCTCTACCGTCGTCCACGTCGGCGGCCTCCGCGCGCGATGCGACGCAATTCGTTCGATCCAGTCGGGATCGTCGTCCTGCGGATCCCCGGTGGCGATGTACGTGACGTTCCGGTAGCCGGCAAGCAGGCCCTCCGCGTAAGTGGACTTGCCCGAGCGGGCGCCACCGGTGACCAGAGTTCGATGGCTCTGTCCTACCCCGATCTCGAGCACAGCTCCATCCGGAACCGCTCGCGCCCCGGACACGCGAAGTGCTTCCGCGAGTTCGTTTTCGACCGGGTTGTGGTGTCCGAGGTGTACGGCGACCACGTCGGTTCGATCGGTGATCGCGTCGCAGTTGCGTAGTCGGCTCACCGTCTCCGCGAAACTCGGCAGATCATGGTGCCCGGTGCCGTGGTCAGTTTTGTAGCCGAAGGTCTCTTCGAGAAAGACGGCGTCGAAACGCGCGTCGGCAAGGGCGTCGACAGTTGATTCGGGCAAAGGCCCGGTGTCGGTGGCCCAGAAGATTCGGGTTCCGGATGCGTCGGTCATGTCGTAGAGAAGGGTGGGTACTTCGTGCGCGGCTTCGAGTGCGCGAACACGATAGGTGCCCAACATGATCGACTGGCCGGTCTCGAGCGGTGTGAAGGTCACCGGGTCATCCGGGCCTACCCAGTCTCGGCAGAGATCGAGCGCGTCGGGTGGTCCGAGAACCTGTAGTGGTTCGGTGCGCGAGGCCCAGGACCGGAACAGCAATGCCATCGGGCCGAGGTGATCGGGATGAGAATGCGTCAACAGGATGTGTTCGACGTGTGCCAGCGTGCGACCGAATCGCGACGCGGCACGCGGTACTTCGGGTCCACAGTCCAACAGGATTCTGTTGTCCACCAGGGCGGCAGTGTGCCCGCGGATGGTTTCACTCGACAGGGCGGCCAGGCAGGAAGGGCAGGTACAGAACGGGTTCGGCCAACCGTCGGCAGCACCGGTGCCGAGCATCACCAATTCCATCAGCGGGTGCCTTCCTGCCGAATCGGAACAACTATGGGACCGCTGGGCCGGTCCAGGATTTCGACCCGAGCGCCGTACACGCGGCCGAGGAGGTCTGCCTCCAGCACCGATGAGGGAGTGCCGTCGGCAACGACGCTGCCCTTGTCCAGCAACACGATTCGTCGACCGTACTGACCCGCGAGAGTGAGGTCGTGCATCGCGGCGATGACCGTGATGTTGTCGGCTTCACGCAGTTCCTCCACCAAGTCGAGAACCTGCTGCTGGTGACCGATGTCGAGGGCGCTGGTGGGTTCGTCCAGGAGCAGTACCTGCGGCTCTTGAGCCAGTGCCCGAGCCAGGACCACGCGTTGCAATTCGCCGCCGGAAAGTTCGGTGGCTCGTCGATCTGCGAACTCGGTGAGGTCGAGCCTTTCGATCACCGAAGTGATCACCGAACGATCTGTGGCGGTTTCGGTTCCGAATCGTCGTAGATACGGAGTACGGCCGAGCGCAACCAGTTCCTTGACCGTTGAGCCCTCGGGTACTACCGGACGCTGAGGCATCAACGCGACGACGGCGGACATCGCCTTGCGGCTGGAATTGCGAGGACTCAGTCCCCCGACCGAGAGCTCACCGGTAGACGGAATCAATCCAGCGAGGGCATGCATCAAGGTTGTCTTGCCGGCGCCGTTCGGCCCGACCACGGCAACCCAATCGCCTGGTGTCACATCGAGATCGATGCCGTCGACGACGTCCTTGCCTCCGAGGTTGACTCGGAGGTCGCGGCATCGCACTGCGCTGTCGGTCATGCCGAGACCCGGCTGCGGCGCAGAACCAGAAGGAAGAACGGAGCGCCGATCATCGCGGTTACAACTCCGATGGGGAGTTCGGCCGGTGCCATGACCGTGCGGGCGGCAACGTCGGTGAGGACAAGAAACGCCGCTCCGAGCATGAGTGACAGGGGGAGAAGCAGCCGATGAGACGGGCCGACGACCAGTCGAACCGCATGGGGAACAACGATTCCGACAAAGCCGATGAGTCCACTTGCACTCACGACCGCGGCCGTTCCCAGAGTTGCGGCGAGCACCAGCACCAGGCGTGATCTGGCCGGGTCGACGCCGAGGCTGGCGGCTTCGACGTCACCGACGGCCATCACGTCGAGTACACGCCGGTGTACCAGGATGACGGCTGAGGCCAGCGCAACGTACGTCAGGACAACCAGAACTTCCGACCAACCGTCGGTGGACAGTCCGCCGAGTAGCCAGGAATAGACCTCGCGCAGTGAATCGTCGAACCGCTGCTGAACAAAAGTCTGCGCTGCATTCGTGAACGCTGCGACTGCGACACCGGCGAGGATGATGACCACCGCGTTCTGCGGCCCGCCAATGCTTCGGCCGAGCGAATAAGTTGCGAACACTGCCAGCACACCACCGACGAAGGCGGCCATGGGAATTCCGAACATGCCCAGCGCTCCACCCGAAACGATGGCGAGGGTTGCGCCCAGTCCGGCTCCGCTGGAAACTCCGAGGAGATACGGATCCGCCAAGGGATTTCGGAACACGCCCTGGTAGGCGGCGCCGGCTACCGCCAACATTGCTCCGACCAACGCGCCCAGGACTACTCGCGGAAGCCGGATCTGCCAGAGAATCGCCTGCTGTGTTGCGGTGAGGCCGGAATCGAGGTGGATGCCGGGTATTCCGTCCAGAAGTTCGAGAATGGTCCGATCAGGCGTCAATCCGGCCGGCCCCACCAGAACACCGATCAGCAAGGCAGCGCACAGAATGAGCGCGGCGCCGAGCAGAACGGCGGTCCGATGTTGGGAGATACCGGCTTTGATCATCGAGTGCTCAGGCCGCGGGAACTTGGGCAACGATGGCCGCGACGGCCTTCACCTGGTCGGCGACACGAGGTCCCCAGCGGCTGGAGAGGTCTTCGTCGAGCACATGGATCTGGTTGCCGGTAACCGCTTTCATGCCGCTCCACCCGGGTCGAGCAGCGACGGATTCTGCTGTCACTCCACAGCATTGGGAGTCTGCGAGAAAGATGAGATCGGGATTGGCCTGTACCACGAATTCGGCGGACAACTGCGGATAGTCACCCTGCCCCGCGGCGTCGGCGATGCTCTTCATTCCGAACAGCGAGTAGATCTGCCCGACAAAACTCGAACTCGTGACGGTGTAGAGCGAGGAGTCGAGTTCGTGGAAGTACGTCAGCGGCTGTTGGCGCGCAGGAACACTGGCGACAGCGGCGTCGATGTCCGAGCGCATGGTGTCGACAACTTCGGTGCCCTTGTCCTCGTGGCCGGTGGCCTTCGCGACGCGCTCGATCTGGGCGTAGACGTCGTCGATGCTCGTCGCTGCCGGTAGTAGGAGTGTCGGCACCTTCGCCTTTTGCAGTCCGGAGACAAGATCGTTCATGTCATCCGATGCGATCACCAGATCCGGTGCGTAGCCGAGGATGGCTTCGACGTTCGGTTGAAAGCCCGAGAGATCGGTGACCGGGATACCGGCCGGGGAGTCGGACTGATTGTCGACGGCCTTCACCTGATCGCCCGCGCCGACGGCCCACAGGGTCTCGGTGGCGCTGGGACTGAGTGACACGATCGACTGCGGACGTGACTCGATGGTGATGTCCGTGCCGGAATCCGTGGGACCGGAAACAACAGTCACCGGGAACGAGCCGTCCGAGGCGGCTGTGGTTGCGGGTGCATCGGACGTCGAGCTACTGCAGGCACCGGCAAGCAGTGCGGTGCTCACCGTCAGTGCTGCAAGTACAGATCTGAATTTACGTGTCGGCCGAGTACTCACAGCCACCCCTCCGCTAGTGGTGAAGGGTCGCGAGCAGCGCGGCCGCGAGGCGAAGCGCCACGAGCGGTCCTTCGTCCGAGAACCATCGTGTCGCCACGAGGCCGGTGACCTGACTCGTTCGCCTCGAGTAGTGACGGGCGAATTCACAGTTGCGTCGACAGTGCCGGGGTTTCACCGAACTTCACACGAGCAGCGTGGCACCCCGGTGAACCGGGGCATCTGCACTTTACAGGGGTCGTCTGCCTTGACCCGGGAGGTCAAGGCGGGGTAAATATCTATTCCACTAATGAACTAGTGAAAGGGTTCGGATGATCGACTTCCGTATCGACCGCCGATCCGGCATTCCCACTTACGTGCAATTGGTCCTTCAGGTGAAGCAGGCGCTCAGGCTCGGTGATCTCCAAGTCGGGGATCGGCTGCCCACAGCCAAGGACGTCGTGGGAGCGCTCGCGATCAACCCGAACACAGTCCTGAAGGCCTACAAGGAACTCGAGCGCGACGGACTTGTTGCTCCGCGGCCTGGATTGGGCACGTTCGTCGTCAAGTCCCTGGCCAAGCCCGGTATGGCGGAAAGCTCTGCGCTACGGCGCGAGTTGGCGCGTTGGGTGGCAGATGCCGTGGCCGCTGGACTCGAGCGCACGGACATCGAAGCACTGGTGAGTTTGGAACTCGAGAAGACGTTCATCGAAACGGATCCGTCCGGAAAGCAGGGGGAGATTTCATGACTGCGCAAGAATCGGCACTGACAATGCAGGACGTGGACAAGCGCTTCGGCAAGAAGAAGGTGCTCGACGCCTGCACATTCGAGATCGCAACAGGAAGCATCACTGCCCTGGTCGGGGTGAACGGCGCCGGTAAGTCCACGCTGATGTCCTTGGCGGTCGGGTTGACGATGCCTGACCATGGTTCGATCTCCGTCCTGGGCAGCACGCCGGATCAGGACGGCATCTGCCCAGGCCTGTCGTACCTCGCTCAGCACAAGCCGCTGTATCCCAAATTCACTGTTGCAGAACTTCTTCGATTCGGCGCATATACCAACGACGAGTGGGATGCGAAGTACGCTCTGGATCTGGTGGAGCGCGCTGGGATTTCTCTCGATGCAAAGGCGAAGACTCTGTCACCAGGTCAACGAACTAGGGTTGCACTGGCTTTGGCGCTCGGACGCAGGCCGCAGTTGCTTCTACTCGACGAGCCTCTGGCAGATCTCGATCCCGTGGCGCGGCGGTCTGTGGCGACCACTCTGCTCGAAGACGTTGCCGAGTACGGCACCACAGTTCTGTTGTCGTCACACATCGTTTCCGAATTGGCAGACGTCTCGGATCGACTTCTTCTGCTGGGCGGCGGAAACGCGAGATTGTCCGGTCCGTTGGATGAATTGATCGCTGCCCATTACGTATTGATCGGGGACGGCGATCCCTCGGACGTGGTCGGCGCCGGTGCGGTCATTCATACCGAGAAGGGGGTGCGGTCGAATTCTCACGTGGTGGAGGGAATCCGTCCGAGCCCTCGGGCCGGCTGGGTGATCGACGACGCAACTCTCGACGACGTGGTGCTCGGGCACCTGAGCGCAGAAACGATGGTGGCGGCATGATCTGGGTTACGTGGCGGCACCACCGGACATCGCTCGTTGTGTCGTTGGGATTCCTCGCGGCATTAGCAGTCATTGTCTTGTCGAGTGGTGCGATCATCAAGAGCGGCGGACAAGCCCAACTCTTCGGATCGCCTCTCAGTTGCTTCGATGACATCACCGCTATCTGCACGGCAGAGACTGCTCTCACACTGACGACAGTGGTTGCTACTGCTCTGCCGGTGTTCCTCGGCGTGTTGATCGGTGTCACCGTGTTTTCGCGGGATGTCGAACAAGGAACACACGTATTGGGGCTTACTCAATCGGTCAGTCGGACTCGTTGGTTCTGGACCCGGGTGTTAATCGTCTTCCTGCCGATTTCTGTGGCTTCGTCATTGCTCGGATTTGCACTGCAATGGGCTCGATCTCTCCCGGACAACTCCCGGTATGCATTTGTTGCCGGGCGTTCGACTTTCGTCGAGATATCGAACCTGTCGTACCCGCTCTTTCAATCCAGCGGACTGGTCTTGGGTGCATACACATTCATGGCACTCATGCTCGGAGCAGCACTGGCTTTGCTGGTGCGTAGTTCGATCGGCGCAATGGCGATCACGATGGTCGGTGTTGTTGCGATCCTGGCAGCATTTCAGTTGGTTGCACGACCCGATTACGCCGAGCCGAGTGTCCGAACGTCACCCGTCGCCGGATTCAGTTCCTACTATTCGAGCGATACCAGTATCCCCGCGGTCAATTGGGAACTCGCGCAGGGATATGTCGACCTCCGAGGTAACTGGGTCGACGTCAAATACGACGAGTGCACGTGGGGTGGATCAGGCGATGAGGACCCGTACGACCAGCGCCCGGAGGAGACCGGCGCCGAGTACAGCCTCCGCATGGATGTGCTCTCAGCGCAGCAGAACAGAGAGATGGAGATCTGTTTGCGGGAACACGGCGTCGACCACTACGAAGTTCGCTACCACTCAGCTGATCGGTTCTGGCGTTTCCAGTTCACGGAAGCTGCACTCGTCCTGTTCCTTTCGGGATTGTTCCTCCTGCCGGCGCTCTGGGGTCTACGACGCCTCAAGCCGTGACTCAGCGGGCGACCGGCGCGACCGTCAGCTGGTTGATGTTCGCGCCGGTCATCGAGCAACCCTTGGTGGGGTAGGCGAGGAAGACCGAGTCGTAGCTGTTGGGTGGGTAAACCCTCAGTCCCGCAACGTCGGTCAGGCCGCACTGATCTGCCGGGTAGTTCTCGACGTTCGTAGCTCGCACCAAAGACGTTGCGGCAGAGCCAGGGGCAAGGGAGACGAGTGAACCGGATCCGGAGCGGCCGGCTGCAGCACCCACTTCGCTTCCGGACGCTCCCGTGACATACGAGACGCCGGGGAAACCGTCGAGCGTGCACGTGCGGCCGCCCGTGTTGGTGAAGACCACCGGAAGCTCCACAGAACCGGCGGCGCCACTCGACTCGCCGAGGGTGACGTTCAGTTCCCCGATCGCGCAGCCTTCGGGATTGGGTGCCGTCGAGGTTGTGGTTTGGGTGTGATCGGTATGGGTCGTCGAAGGTGAAGCGGTGCCGGTCTGGGTCGTCGGCGCAGAGGCGGTCGTGGTTGAGGCGGGTGCCGGTGAACTCTCGGCCGTTCCCGTTTCATCCGAGCCGCAACCGCTGAGAAGGGCGAGAGCAGCAAGTGGAGCCGCCAACAAGCCGACGTTGCGCATGCGGTTCGAATTCATCGCTCTGTACTCCTCAAGCTGGTCGACAACTGGCTCCGGAACATCCGTGTCCGGTATATCCGAATCCGAGGCCGGATGTGCAGAAACGAATCAGGCTCGCCGGTGATCAGGACCTACTTCCCGGATGGATTGCCGCTGCGGATCTAGCATGAGAAATGACCTGTCCGGATCGCGACCACCGGGAGTAGCGCATGTTCACCTTCACCAGCGGCGACGGAGTGGTCATTCATGTCCACGAATGGCCCACCGAGCAGGAACCTCGAGGGGTTGTTCAACTCGCGCACGGTATGGGTGAGCACGCAAAACGCTACGCACACGTCGCCGAAGCCCTGAATGCTCGCGGTTTCCACGTCTACGCGGCGGACCACCGCGGCCACGGTGAGAGCATGCACGCCGGCCCAGGCAACATCGGCGACGACGGCTGGAACCGCTTGGTGGCAGACATGGTGACCCTCACGGGCATCATCCGCGACAAACACCCCGGCCTGCCCGTCGTACTGCTCAGCCACAGCCTCGGTTCATTCGCTTCGCAGCAGTACATCCTCGATCATTCGCACCTGATCGACGCCGTCGCACTGTCGGGGACCACCGCGGTCGATCAACTGATCGAGAGCCTCGTCAACGACGGCCCGGACGTCCTCGCCCAGTTCAACGCCGAATTCGAACCGGCCCGTACTCCGCACGACTGGCTCAGCCGTGACGAAGCGCAGGTGGATTTGTACATCAACGATCCGCTGTGCGGTTTCAGCCTGGACGACGCCGGCATGGGTGGACTTATCGCAGCGGGACCGAGGTTCGTCGACGTCGAGGGCGTGCGACAAGACCTTCCGATCCTGGTCTTCGTCGGCACCTCGGATCCTCTCAACGCCGCACTGAGCCGTACCGACGTCGCAGTCGAACGCTACAACTCGGCGGGGATCGAAGACGTCACCTATTACACCTATCCGGGCGCCAGGCACGAGATCTTCAACGAGACCAACCGCGACGACGTCATCAACGATCTGACGACGTGGATGGACCGCGTACTCGAAGCGTGACCGCCTCACCGGAAAGGGGAACACGATGTCCACAGTTCCGGCCGCACGACCCGATCCAGACCCGCGAGATGTCAAGCGCTGGAGACGATACCTCGCCGACGAACAAGCCGAGGCCGCCGTCTACCGAGACCTCGCGAGTAGGCGCAGCGGCGAGGAGCGCGAAATCCTTCTCGCACTGGCCGACGCGGAGGGTCGACACGAGGCGCACTGGCGAGCGCTACTCGGCGATCACGTCGGCAAACCACTTCGCGGCGATATCCGCACTCGGATACTGGGCTTTCTGGCCAGGCGCTTCGGCTCCGTCTTCGTGCTCGCTCTCGCACAGCGCGCGGAGACGCGATCCCCGTATCCCAACGACGCCGACGCGACTGCATCGATGGGCGCGGACGAGAAGATCCACGAAGAAGTGGTGCGGGCCTTGGCCACTCGGGGTCGGAACAGACTTTCGGGGACGTTTCGTGCCGCCGTCTTCGGAGCCAACGACGGCCTCGTCAGCAATCTCGCTCTCGTGCTCGGCATCAGCGGTAGCGGCGTCTCCAATCAGATCGTTCTGATCACCGGCATGGCCGGGCTTCTGGCCGGCGCCCTGTCGATGGGAGCCGGCGAGTACGTTTCAGTCCGCTCGCAGCGAGAGTTGTTGGAAGCGTCCAATCCTGGTCCGGCTGCCAGCGAAGCTGTCGGCCTGCTCGACGTCGACGCGAACGAATTGTCCCTGGTCTACCGGGCCCGCGGTATGTCCGCCGAGGAAGCGGACCAGCGCGCCGCCGAGGTCCTCGCGAACAGCACCTTCGGCGCCGCGGACGTTGTCGACGACCATGAAGCCGTCGGAACCGGGTTGGGCGCAGCGGCGGCAAGTTTCTGCTTCTTCGCCTCGGGCGCAATCATTCCGGTGCTGCCGTACCTGTTCGGCCTGGAAGGCATGACGGCTCTGATCGTCGCATCTGTTCTCGTGGGGATCGCGTTGCTGACGACGGGCGTTGTGGTCGGGTTGCTCTCGGGCGGGCCGCCGTTCAAGAGGGCTCTACGCCAACTTGCGATCGGCTACGGCGCTGCCGGCGCGACGTATCTGCTCGGCATGTTGTTCGGGACTTCGCTCTGAGCGTCTGCTTACGCGCGTAGGGCGGGATCGCGGTGAGCCGGATCGATCCGGACCGGAATCTGGCACACCACGGCCTCGGTGTGTTTGCGCAGTGCATGAGCGATCTCATCGGTCCGTTGGCTCGGGAGGAATCGGTGCCATCTGGTCGCCGGGTCGATGGTGGCGACTACGACAAAGGTTTCTCGGTGGGGGAAGTGCGTACGGACGTATCGAGCGAGAGTGTTCCCCACGGAATTCTCGGTGTCCTCGATGACGATCAAACGCGAATTCGGGTGTCGGGCTTGCCATCGGCGTGTGAAGTCCGTCGTCGATTCGTGGGCCAGGCAGACTCGAATTGCGATGGGCTGTGACGACATCGCCGTTGCCGCGGCCATCGCGCGGGTGGAGAGCGACGTAATTTCGGACACCGGTACTAGGACCGCTGGTTTGTATCCGATAGACAGAGAATCGTTCTCACCCTGAACGGTTAACCGCGTACCGATATGTGTGTACGCACCGCGGATGCGTTCCATGCCGAGGACGAGCGCAGGGAGCGCGAGAGCGATCAGCCAGGCGCCCTCGGTGAACTTCATGGCGGTAGTCACCACTGCTGCGATCGAAGTCAACGCAGCCCCGAAACCGTTGAGCGCTAGGCGCCACTTCCAGCCCGGCGTCTGTTCGGCGAGCCAGTGGCGCACCATGCCGAACTGCGCGAGCGTGAATCCGATGAACACACCGATGGCGAACAGCGGCACCAAGGTGTTCATGTTCCCGCCGGATCCGATGAGCAGGAGAGCACCGACGCCACCGAGCGACAAGACGCCGTACGTGAAGACGTCGCGCGTCGACTTCCGGCTGAAGCGGTGCGGGAGCACGTTGTCGTCGGCGAGGATTCGCATCAGGTTCGGAAGTCCGCCGTACGAGGTGTTCGCGGCCAACGCCAACAGAATCACAGTGGAGAATTGGACGACGTAGTAGCCCACACCATTTCCGAGGGCAGCGGAAGTGAGTTGCGACAGGACCGTTGTTCCAGGGACTGGGGCCAGTGAGAACTTCTCGATCAACACGGCAAGGCCGATCAACATGGTGCCCAAAAGGATTCCCAGAGCTACTTCGGCACGCTGAGCGCTACGCACGCGAGGCTTCTTGAAACTGGGTACCGCGTTGGCGATGGCTTCGACACCGGTCAATGCGGCGCAACCACTCGAAAATGCCTTGAGCAGAAGGAGAATGCCGATCGTGTGTGCGTTGTCGGCGAGGAAGGGAGCCGTTGCGGCAGCAGGGTTTTCCCGAAGTAGTCCGGCACCGATCACCGTGAAGATGCTGACGACAAAAACCACGGTGGGCAACATGAATACCCGCGCGGAATCTGCGATGCCCCGCAGATTCAGTGCCGTGATGCCGCCGAGTATCGCCAGTGCGATCCAGACCGTGTAGGGAAGAAGCGCAGGGAAGGCGGAGGTCAGAGCCGCGACACCGGCTGCGATCGATACCGCGACGTTGAGGGTGTAGTCGACGATCAACGATGCGGCGGCGGTCAGGCTTGCGCGAGGACTCAGATGCTTCTTTGCGACGGCGTACGCGCCACCGCCTTCGGGAAATGCGGCGATCACTTGGCGGTACGACGCCACCAGGACTGCAAGCAGCACTGCGATGGCGATCGTCACCGGCACGGTGAAGCCGATCCCCGCGCCGCCTGCGAGGGCCAACACCAACACGATGGCCTCTGGACCGTACGACACCGAGGCCATCGCGTCGAGCGACAGACCCGCCAGTCCGGTTGCGACGGAGAGCTTTTGCTTCTCAGGTTCGCCGCCGGCGCGGATGGTCGACGATATGACTCCACGGTGTCCGAGTATCACTGCATGTCTCACCGAGTCAGTATCGTCATTTCCCGTAGCTCTGAGACTGATCTTGACGATGCTTTGACGCGATGGCCCGCAAATCTGTACGGGTTCACAACGGGGGTTCGAGTCGCGGGAAGCCTTGTGACAGCTGATCAATCCAGCGAGCGCGCGTGGCGAGAATATCGTGGTTCCGAGACTCCGATTGGGCGGCGACGTGCGAAAGTAGGTCGCGAAGTCGGCCCAGAACGAGTGGCGAGTTCGATGCCGAGGCTATGACGTCGTCCAGTCCGGTTCTGACGAAGCTCGTGAAGTCGGGCAGTGGAATCACCACACGCAGATCACCACGCTCGTCGACGGCCCGGATCGAATCTGCGCGTACGGAGGCCACCAGAGAGAGGAGGTCCTCGATCTCGTCCAGAGCCTGCACGGCCGTCGCAGGATCGTTGATAGCGGGTGAGAGCGCTCTGAGCGCGATGTCAGCCAACAACCGAATCGCGAGTAGGGGGTCCTGGGTGAAGGTCCGCTCACTCCCACTGACCAAGGCGTCAAGGATCGTGTTGGCGGGCATGGGTCCGCCGTAGACGTCGGCGAGCGGCAATCCGTCTCGCAGCGTGCTACCCGGCGACACTCGGAGGACCACCATGGATCGGCAGTTCCGAGCGTTCTGCAGCAGATCTTCGACGAGGATCTGCTGCAGAACGGCCGGCGGTCGATGCCACTCGATTGTCGTGATCACCGGAAGTGTTGGTAGAGGAGGCAACTCCAGATCAGTGGTGGGGTACACGGCGGCGAAGACTGCTCGGCCACGACTCGAGATCGAGGTCAGTACAGGAGCCAACTGGATGGCCGAGAATGCGCGCAGCTGGAGCAGCCTGATCAGCGTCAGCGTGGCCAAGAGCGCCAGCACTGCGAGACTTGGCACGACCACGGACACATCTGTTTCGTTGCTGATGGCGAGCGCCGCCGTGATGTCGAAAACCGACTGGCCTATCGCGAAGGCAAACGTCCGCCACACGATGGGGTCGTCGCGGAACAACAACAAGCGAGGGGTGAAGGTGGTCGCGGCCCATTGGACGACGAGGAACAGCAGCGAGAAGATCACTGCCACTACACCCAATAGCCCCAGTCCGAGGGCAACGAGCATCTCGCTGACCTGACGGGCGGGAATCATCGGGCCGCTCCGGACGTACGGCATCCCCAGTCCGGCAGCCAGTCCCACGACGACGCACAGGATCTGGGTCAGGCCGGCACGTACACGGCGCCGGGGGACGAGGAAGGCATGCCCGATCGGGGTGGGAGCGAAACGTCCGGGCTGATCCACACTTCAAGCCTCCACGCTGCGGCAATGGTGCGCCTTCACCCGAAACGGATGATGTCGACGTCGTCGTGATCCTGAAACGCTTGAAAGAGCCATGTGAGAGACAGAAGGCGAGACGTCATGACGGATCCGACAGACCAGAGCCGCGCTGTACTACCGATTCCGGATCGACAACCTCTTGGTCTGGTGACGTACGACGCGAAGGATCCGGACACCGAGTTTCCGCCGATCACTCCGCTACTACCGCCGGCCGGCGCACCCAATGTTCTGGTGGTCCTGTTGGACGACGTGGGATATGGCGCGAGCAGTGCCTTTGGCGGACCAGCGGACACACCGACTGCTGAGCGATTGCAAAGTAATGGGCTCACGTACACGCGGTTTCACACGACGGCACTGTGTGCTCCGACCCGCGCCGCTCTTCTGAGCGGGCGCAACCATCATTCGGTCGGCATGGGATCGATCACCGAAACCGCTACCTCGGCTCCTGGTCTTTCCGGCCTGCGGCCGAATACCAAAGCCGCACTGCCGATGACGTTGAAACTCAACGGATACTCGACGGCTCAGTTCGGCAAGTGTCACGAGGTTCCGCCGTGGCAAACATCCCCGGTGGGACCGTTCACGTCGTGGCCGACGGGAGAAGGCGGATTCGAGCATTTCTACGGATTCATCGGCGGGGAGAACAACCAGTATTACCCGGCGCTGTACGAGGGCGTCGCGCCTGTCGAGCCGGACAAGACACCGGAGGAGGGTTACCACCTCACCGAAGACCTTGCCGATCACGCGATCGACTGGGTTCGGATGCAGAAGTCCTTGGCTCCGGACAAGCCGTTCTTCGTCTACTTTGCACCCGGCGCCACACATGCACCGCACCATGTTCCGAAGGAGTGGGCCGACAAGTACGAGGGCCGGTTCGCAGGAGGTTGGGACGCCCAACGCGAATCGATTCTCGAGCAGCAGAAGCAGCGGGGAGTCGTTCCCGCGGATGCGGTCCTCACCCCGCGTCCCGAGGCCATTCCGGCGTGGGAGGACATGAGTGAGGAGATGAAGCCCGTCCTCGAACGCCAAATGGAAGTCTATGCAGGATTTCTCGAACACACCGATTTCCATGTCGGCCGGCTTGTCGATGCGATCGAAGAACTCGGAGCTCTCGACAACACCCTCGTGTACTACATCATCGGAGACAACGGAGCGTCCGCAGAGGGGACGATCAACGGCGCTTTCAACGAGATGGCCAACTTCAACGGACTCGCCGCCATCGAGACGCCCGAGTTCATGGCGGAAGTGAAAGACAAATTCGGTACCAAGGACGCATACAACCACTATTCCGTGGGGTGGGCGTGGGCAATGTGTACCCCGTACCAGTGGACGAAACAGGTTGCGTCGCATTGGGGTGGCACTCGCAACGGGACGATCGTGCACTGGCCTGCAGGGATTCGGACCAAGGGGGAGACGCGGTCGCAGTTCACCCACGTCATCGACGTTGCACCGACGATCCTCGAAGTCGCGAAACTACCGGAACCGACCTTTGTCAACGGCGTCCAGCAATCACCCATCGAGGGGACCAGCATGGTCTACACCTTCGACGACGCCGAAGTCGCCGAACGTCACGATCTGCAGTACTTCGAGATGGCCGGCAACCGTGGAATCTATTACAAGGGTTGGAGTGCGGTCACCAGGCACAGCACTCCGTGGCTGTTCGCGGAGGCACTCCCCGCTCTCGACGACGACGTGTGGGAGCTCTACGACGGGTCTCAGGATTGGACGCAGTCCAAAGACTTGGCGGCCGAGTTGCCGGAGAAACTCGCTGCACTGCAACGCTTGTGGTTGATCGAAGCGGTCAAGTACAACGTGCTTCCGATCGACGACCGAAGATTCGAGAGGTTCAACCCTCACATCGCGGGGCGTCCGCAGTTGGTGTCCGGGAATCGACAGGTTCTGTTTCCCGGAATGAAACGGCTGAGCGAGCACAGCGTGCTGAGTATCAAGAACCGATCATTCAGTGTCACAGCAGCAGTCGACGTCGCGGATGGCATTACTGCCAACGGTGTGATGATCGCGCAGGGAGGCAGATTTGGCGGCTGGGCACTTTACGCGCGGGAAGGCCGCGCCAAATTCGTCTACAACCTATTGGGCATGACCGAGTTCGTCATCGGTTCCGACGTTGACATTCCGGCAGGATCACACCAGATCAGAGCTGAGTTCACCTACGACGGAGGTGGTCTCGCGAGAGGCGGTGGGGTCACGATCTATCACGACGGTCGCGAAGTGGGCTCAGGGCGCGTCGAGCAGACGCAACCGATGGTCTTCTCCGCGGACGAGACCACCGACATCGGGGATGACTACGGCATGCCTGTCAGTGTCGATTACAGTGGCGCAACCACATTCAACGCAAGTATCGACATCGTGCAGATCGATGTCGGTGACGACGACCATACACACCTCATCGATCCGGAGGAGGTGGCGCGAGTGGCGGTGTCCAGACAGTGATTCCACAGGCAAGAGCAGCAGTCACAATCTCCTGAGGGAGGGTCGCAATGCCGACCGTCATCCGTACTGTTCACGATCTGGTCCGCCACGCGCGCGGGCCGACGCACCATCACCACCATCAATCCGTGCACGAGGCGCGGCGAATGCGTGCCCACCACATTCTGGTCACGCATTCGCTCGCCTGATTTCGGGGCTACAGGTCGCGCGCCAATGCTCGTCCGGCTGCGCGGCCCGAGAAGATGCAGCCGCCGAGGAAGGTCCCCTCGAGTGCGCTGTAACCGTGGACTCCGCCGCCGCCGAAGCCCGCGACTTCACCGGCTGCGTACAGGCCGTCGAAGACACTGCCGTCGGCCTTGATGACCTGCGAATCCAGGTTGGTTTCCAAGCCGCCGAGGGTCTTGCGTGTGAGTAGGTGCAACCGGACCGCGATCAGTGGGCCGTTCTTGGGGTCCAGGATCTTGTGCGGTGCAACGACGCGCACGATCTTGTCTGCCAACAGATTACGGGCACCGTGGATGGCGGTGACCTGGAAGTCCTTGCTGTACTTGTTGTCGACTTCGCGGTCGCGGGCGATCATCTCGCGTTCGATGTCCTCGTAGTCGAGGAGCGGTTCGTCGGTGAGGGCGTTCATGCCGTCGACCAGATCACGAAGGTTGTTGCGCACCACGAAGTCGGCGCCCTTCTGCTTGAATGCTTCGACCGGTCCCGGCGCGCCCTTCTTGATTCGTTCGAGGAGGAGCTTGAAGTCGCGGTTGGTGAAGTCAGGGTTCTGTTCCGATCCCGAGAGTGCGAACTCCTTCTCGATGATCTTCTGGTCGAGGATGAACCACGTGTACTCGTGGCCGCTGTCGAGGATGTACTTGAAGGTTCCCATCGTGTCGAAGCCGGGGAAGTTGGGGACCGGCAGACGCTTGCCGGTGGCGTCGAACCACATCGAGGACGGTCCGGGGATGATTCGGATTCCGTGGTTGGGCCAGATGGGATTCCAGTTCTGGATGCCTTCAGTGTAGTGCCACATGCGGTCGCGGTTGACGATGTTTCCGCCCGCGGATTCGGTGATTTCGAGCATGCGTCCGTCGACGTGCGCCGGTACTCCCGTCAGCATGTGCTTCGGCGCCTTGCCGAGTCGCTCGGGCCAGTTCTTCTTCACCAGTTCGTAGTTGCCGCCGATTCCACCGGAGGTGACCACGACGGCCTGTGCGGCGAACTCGAATTCGCCGATGGGGGTGCGCGAACTCTTCACGCCGCGCAGATCACTGGAAGGTTCGAGGACGGTTCCGCGTACACCAGTGACCGCACCATCGGTGACGACGAGTTGATCGACTTGGTGGCGGTGCTTGAACGTGACCAGTCCACGTTTCTGGGCAGCAATCACCTTGGTCAGAAAGACATCGACGACGCCAGGTCCGGTGCCCCAGGTGAGGTGGAAGCGCGGTACCGAATTGCCGTGTCCAAGAGCCATTCCGCGGCCACGTTCGGCCCAGCCGACATTCGGCATCAGGCGAAGCCCCAGATCGTGCAGGTACTGACGCTTGTCGCCGGCCGCGAACTCGACGTACGCCTTGGCCCACTGGCGAGGCCAGTGATCTTCGCGCTCACGGTCGAATCCCGCTGTGCCCATCCAGTCCTGCATCGCCAACTCGAGGGAGTCCTTGATGCCGAGTCGGCGTTGTTCGGGGCTGTTCACGAGGAAGAGTCCGCCGAGAGACCAAAATGCCTGCGCGCCGAGGTTGGCAGCGTTCTCCTGTTCCACGACAAGGACTTTGCGGCCCGCGCGCGTCAGTTCGTAGGTGGCGACCAGTCCCGCCAGCCCTGCCCCGACAACGATGACGTCAGCTTGTTCGCTCACGACAACTCCTCTTCCGATTGGTTGTTCTGGATTATTTCGCTGTAGGACAGCAGAATTCGAGTGAAGATATCGCGGCGCAGTGCAAAGGCGGCGTTGGTGTCGGTATCGACGAGGCACTGCACGCTGGTGCCGTCGTGCACTGCAACCAATGCCCGTCCCAACGCCGTCGGGTCGCCGACGATTGTTCGCCCGACGTCGCTGAGTGCGGACTCCACAATGGGCAACAGGGTGCGAAGGATCGCGTCTTCACGGTCGGCAAGGGCTTTGCGAAGTGCCGGGTTACGGAGCGCGTGGGCTGTGAATTCCGCGTTGATCCGGTACCACTGGGGGTCGACCGGAACCACCGCCACGATCCGGGCGACAGCGGCATGGATGTCGACGGTGTTGCCGGCGGTGATCGACTCCGTCGCCAACCTCAGGTCTGCGAGCATTGATGCAGATCGCTGCTCCCACATCGCGAAGAACAATTCGTCGAGTGAATCGAAGTTGGAGTAGAACGCGCCTCGGGAGTATCCGGCGCGTTCGCAGATCTGCTCGACCGTGGCGTGCCCGAACCCGGCTTCGGAGAAGACATCTGCAGCCGCGTCGAGCAGGCGCTGCCGGGTCTGACCACGGCGTTTGGTGACACGCTTGGCCGGCGAGTTGTCCGTTCCAGTCGTCATCGGCGCCTCCGTCAGGGTGGGACCCCAAACGATACACGGATGTATCCGATGCGTAGGCGTATCTCGATCTGTTCTTCTTCGCAGGTATTTCTATGCATATCTAGTAAATGTCCAAGAGAAGTGAATATTCAGGTGTGATCGCTACAGATGCAGATCACGCTTCCTGATCGCCGCAGTGGCGACGACGCTGATCGCCGAGGTGGCCACCAGATATCCACATGCCAGCCAGGGCGAACCGCCACTGGCGCCGATCAGTGCCGTCAGAATCAGAGGTGTGACGCCGGAGGCGTAGATACCCGAGAACTGGTAAACGACCGACAACCCGGTGTACCGGATTTCTGTGGGGTAGAGGCTCGCATACAGCGTTCCCTGGGCGCCGTAGAACAAGGCATGAATCACTCCGAAGACCACGACCATCGCGACTCCGAAGAGCAGGAGATTTTCGGTACCGAACAGTGCGAAGGCGGGGAAGATCGCGAGTCCGTACGCGGCGATGCCCACGATGTAGACCCATTGCGGGCCGAACCGATCAGTGAGTAAACCGGAAAACGGCAGCAAGATCGCCATCACTACTGCGGCCACGGTGACCACAAGAAGTACCGGAACCTTCTCGAAATGCAGAGTCTTGGTTGCGTAGGTGATTGCAAAGACACCCCAGGTGTTGAACGCGGCGCCCTCGCCCCAGCGAGACAGCATGCCCAGTACGGTGTTTCGCGCGACTCTTCCTTGAAAGACTTCCCTGAGCGGGGCGGACGAGCGTCGTTCGAGGTCGCGAACCGCCTGAAATGCCGGCGTTTCGTCGACCTTCAAACGGACCACCAACCCCACGATCACGAGTACCAAGCTCAGAACAAAGGCTATGCGCCAGCCGAAACGGAGAAACTGTTCGTCGTCGAAGGCCGTTTGAAGTAGTGCGAACATTCCTGTGCCCAAAGCCAAGCCGAGAGCCAGTCCGATCTGCGGGATGCTGCCGAACAGCCCGCGCTTCTTCTCCGGACTGTGTTCGACCGCCAGAAGAACGGCTCCGGCCCACTCACCACCGAGAGCAAATCCCTGCAGGATACGAAGCAGCAGAAGCAGAATCGGTGCAACGACCCCGATTTGAGCTGCGGTCGGAAGGACACCCATGAGCGCCGTCGCGATACCCATGATGAACATCGTGAGGGCAAGCGTTTTCTTGCGCCCGATGCGATCGCCGATGTGACCGAACACCACTCCGCCGATGGGGCGAACGAGAAAGCCGACCGCGAAGGTCGCAAAAGAAAGCATGGTCCCGACAAAGGAACTCTGGTTGGGGAAGAACAGTTGGTTGAAGACGAGGCTCGCGGCCGTCGCATAGAGGAAGAAGTCGTACCACTCGACCGTCGTGCCGAGCAGGCTCGCGGCGACGACGGTTCTCAGTCTGGATCGCCGCTCGTCGTCGGTCTCGTTCGAGAACGGTGAATTGTGCTCGACTTCGGCAAACGTGGTCATCGGAGCCCCCGGGTCGCGGTGCAAATTCACGAAGGTATCGCCGGAGCCGAAAGTGGGCACCCGTAGCGATCAGGGTGATTTCAACCCTGTTCTTCGAGGTGGACTGTGGTTGTAATGACAGAAGAGTTCTGCCTGTTCGTCGACGAAAGGAATCACCGTGTCACTGCGCTTCCACTGGTTCTTGCCTACTTACGGTGATTCCCGGAATCTGATGGCGGGTGGGCACGGCAGCTCGATGTCCGGTGATCGTCCGGCGACGCTGAAATACCTCAATCAGATCGGCGCGGCCGCCGAGACGAACGGCTTCGAGGCCGTCCTCACGCCGACCGGCGCGTGGTGCGAAGACGCATGGCTGACGACTGCGATGATGCTCGAGACCACCGAGACGCTCAAGTTTCTGGTTGCTCTGCGACCGGGATTGCTCAGCCCGACGCTGGCCGCCCAGATGGCCGCAACCTTCCAATGGCAGTCGGGCGGTCGTCTGCTGCTCAACGTCGTGACCGGCGGGGAGGACCACGAGCAGCGCACGTTCGGTGACTTCCTCGACAAGAACCAACGGTACGCACGATGCGGCGAGTTCCTAGACGTGATCCGCCAGTTGTGGTCCGGTAACGGTCCGGTTGATTTCTCCGGCGAGTACGTCAACGTGGAAAAGGCTATGCTGCAGCGTATTCCGGACCCGGTACCGCCCATCTTCTTCGGTGGATCGTCGCCGGCGGCCGGAACCGTCGCATCGCGTTACGCGGATACGTATCTCACCTGGGGTGAGACGCCGTCCGCTGTTGCCGCCAAGATCGCCTGGATTCGCGACCTCGCGGAAGTTCAAGGTCGTCACCTCGACTACGGAATCCGTCTGCATGTCATCAGCCGGGACACCTCGGAACAGGCATGGGCAGAAGCGGATCGGCTGCTCAGTGCGCTCGATCCGGCGACCGTCGAGCAGGCTCAGGCGAGTCTTGCGCGATCCGGCTCCGAAGGTCAGCGTCGGATGCTCGAATTGCACGGCGGCGGTTCGGCTTACAAGGAGGGCGTCGGAGCGAGGTCGCTGGAGATTGCGCCGAACCTGTGGACCGGCGTCGGATTGGTGCGAGGGGGTGCAGGCACCGCATTGGTCGGTTCGCACCAAGAAGTGGCTGATCGGATTGCCGAGTACGCGGCGATCGGTCTGGATCACTTCGTATTGTCGGGCTATCCCCATCTCGAAGAGGCGTATCAGTTCGGTGAGGGCGTGCGTCCGATCCTCGAAAAGCGTGGATTGGTAGCACCGCACGGTTCGGTCGGCGGACCGGTGCGAACGCCCTTCGTCTCCAGTGGGAACTGAGTCGAACAGCGAGCTCTTCGAGAAGGGGACGTTTGTCCCGATCTTTCGGGCACGGCCTCCCTCCGGGACTATTCACGCAATTCGGTCAGTAGATCCGTTCTAGGCTGCGCACTGTTGCCGAACTCAAGGCGCAGTACGAAAGGATCCTCGATGAAGCTGGGCACGAGTGGAGTACGTCGCGTCGTGGGAACCGTGGCAGTCGCCGCTGCAACCGCGGCAGGCGTCGCGATGGTCAATCCTGCAACTGCGTCGGCCGAGGTGGTCCCGCCGGTCGTCTCGTACAAGGTGACCGGAAACGATCTGGCACTGACGATCACGAACAACAACACGGGCATTGCCCCGTTGTGCCAGGCGTTTGTCGTCAACGCCGCGGATTCTGCTGCCGTGCTTGATGATCCGCTCAAGCTGCTCGATCCGAACCTTGTGGTGTACCCCAAGATCACCGACCCGTCCTCACTGTTCGCCGTCGGTAAGGGGCAGACGGTCACCAACACCGTGACCGATGTTCCGGACGGAACCTACGCCGTGCTCGGTGCCTGCTCCGATCTTCTCGATCTCGAGACGTTGGGTAAGCCCGTTCCTGGCGTGCCGAGCCTCGTTGTCATCGGTGGACCGTTCAGCGGCATCAATACCGGAAGCCTGAGCGACCTGTTCGGTAGCGGCAGCCTCGAAGGGCTTTTCGGGTAGCTCGCTGCCTGTCTCCCCAATTTTCCGACTGAGCGGTCTATTCTTCAGGCATCTGGTGATCTGACCGACTTGCCTGGAGGTTCGGAAATGCGAAGTCGTGGATTCAAACGCGCTCTCGGAAGCATTGTCGCGGCGTCCGCCGCCGTCGTGGGACTGGTTGTCATGACTCCGGCGACGGCGTCGGCAGCACCGGCGATTCTTCCGCCTCCGGTATCGGTGAGCGCAGCGGACAATGCGATCACCTTCACCATCACCAACCCGAACCCGCGGTTCAGCTTCATCAACTGCACGGTGGCGATCCTCAATGCCAGGGATGTCCCCGACGTGATTCGCGATCCGGCAAAGCTGCTCCAGCCTGGCGTGTTGGTGTACCCGACCGTCAGTAACATCCTCGATCTGTTTGCCGTTTCGCCTGGGCAGACGATCACGCGGACCGTCGGTAATCTGCCGGCCGGGGTGTACGCCGTTGCGGGAGCGTGCGTTCGACTGCTCGATCCGACCAACCCCACTATCGCGATTCCGCAGGCAGTTGTGGTCGGCGGCTGGTTCGAGGGCGCGGGAACCGGAAGTCTCTCAGGATCTTTGGAGGATCTGGGATACAACACGGTCCAGGACTTGATCGACGCGTGGAATCGGATCAGCTCGGGAAGCAGCGGCGGTAGCTTTCAGTTCGAGTACCAAGGTGGCTCGGATTTCGAGGTAGTGGGTCCCACGTCGTAGTAGGTGCAACTCACTTGCGTGCACGATGACGCCGCACCGCGTCGCGGTTCGCGCACGTGGGGGAGCAGTACCGCTGATTGCCGTTGCGGGAGGTGTCCGCGTAGATGTTGGTGCACTCGTCCAGGGTGCATCGACCTAATCGGTGCATGCCGCGGCCGACGAGGTGTAGCGCCGTGCCTACCGAGAAGAGTGCCTTGAGGACCTCGGCGAGCGACTGTTGGGGATCGCGGTAGTGCAGATGCCAGCCGTCGTTCGCGTGGTTGGTCATGCGCGGATACGCCGACGCTTGCTCGAGCATGACGTTCACCAACTCGGCGCGGGCTGCCTCCTCCGTGACGTCGACGATTTTCGACCACTCGATCAGAAGGTCGAGGGTCTCGTCGAGGTCCTTCTCGGCGATGGGGAAATCGAGAATGATGCCTGCATCGACGCAGCGTTCGACGAGTTCGGCCAAGGTCTCGGGATTTCGATTGGCCAGGTCGGCGGCCAGCGTCACCGCATATTCGCCGTAAGGGTTGAGATGCACAATGCCATTACATCATGCTCGTCGTATGAAGAAAACAGATTTCGCGCCGATAAGTTGCATCCACCGCTGGGAGATCGAATCTCGGCATCGGACCAGCGAGGGGACGGTCACCTACCTGCGCTGCCATTGCGGGTCGTGGCAGACCTTGCTCGCCGAATGGGTGTCGGGCGGTGCGGGCTCGGCCGTCGCTGCGCCGATCAAGGTCAGGTCCAGGTAATGGTCAGCTAATCGCTCCGTTTTGCCTCGGGTGACATGGAACGTGTTCTAGATTCAGGGTTGTATGCCTCGGTATCGCGGCGCAGACTCTGAAAGGGAAGACGATGCAGTTCAACCTCGCTGATGTATTCGAAACCGTCGCCAGCTCGGTGCCTGATCGCGTCGCCTTGACTTACGAGGGAGAGAACTTCTCCTACGCTGAGCTGGACGCGGAAGCCAACCGAACGGCCAACCTGCTCGCGCAAGCCGGCATCTCGCGCGGCGATCATGTAGCCCTGTTCCTGAAGAACAGCGTCGAACATGTCACGTCGATCCTCGGGTTGATCAAGATCCGTGCGGTCCCGATCAATGTGAACTACCGGTACACGCCCGCCGAGCTGGAGTACATCTTCACCAACTCCGACTCGGTCGCAGTGGTCGTGGAACTCCCCGAGCATCAGCGTGTCCTTGCTTCCCTTTTCGGTGCATGCCCGAAGGTGAAGACGGTGATCGTGATCGGCGAGGTCGAGGCCGAACTGGTCGCTGCCGCGAAAGCGCATGAAGTGTCGGTGGTTTCCTTCGACGACGCTCGCGAGATGTCACCGGTAGGGGAGTTCGATTCTCGTTCGGGCGACGACGTGTACCTGCTCTACACCGGCGGGACGACCGGATACCCGAAGGGTGTCATGTGGCGTCACGACGACTTCTTCCGTAAGCCGCTCTCCGGCGGAAATCCGTACGGCGAGGAAGCTCGACAGGACCTCGCCGAGATAGCCAGCGCTGCAAAGGAATTTCCGGAACTCTCGTTCCTCATTGCCGCCCCCCTCATGCACGGCGCAGCGTTGTATTCGCTGTTCACCTTCCTCACCCTCGGTGCCCGCGTGGTTCTACGACGAGAATTCGTTGCGGAGAAGGTCGTCGAAGCGATCGAGAAGGATTCGGTACAGGTGATCCTGATCGTCGGTGACGGCATGGGACTGCCGTTGGTCGACGAGATGGAACGACGCAAAGACGAGGTCGATTTCAGCAGTCTCTTCTCGATCACGTCAGGTGGTGCGATCTGGTCCACCAGCGTTCGAGACCGCATGCTGGCGGTGAAGCCGGACCTGCTGTTGCGGGACAACTTCGGAGCCTCGGAGTCCGGTAATGACGGCGCCTTCTCCATCGATGAGGCGGGAAATCTGCGAATGCCGCCCTCGCCGAACATGATCCTGGTCGACGAGCGGCTCGAAGAGATCCCCGCCGGCTCCGACGACGTGGGCTACATCGCGCGTATCGGAAACGTCCCGCTCGGGTACTACAAGGACGAAGAGAAGACCGCCCGCACGTTCCCGACCCGCGCTGACGGCACCCGTCTTTCGGTGCTCGGCGACATGGGCAAGGTCGAAGCGGACGGCACGATTGTCTTCCTGGGTCGTGGCTCGCAGTGCATCAACACCGGTGGCGAGAAGGTCTTCGCCGAAGAGGTCGAGGCCGCCCTTCACGCGCATCCGGC
Organism: Rhodococcus sp. 27YEA6; assembly: GCF_044908235.1. Lineage (NCBI taxonomy): Bacteria > Bacillati > Actinomycetota > Actinomycetes > Mycobacteriales > Nocardiaceae > Rhodococcus > Rhodococcus sp. 27YEA6. The sequence continues at coordinate 41,556 of NZ_JBIYCY010000001.1, forward strand.
AATATCGGACGCACTCGTTGTCCCCGCGCCCGACCCGCGCATGGGGCAGCAGGTCGCAGCGGTGATCGCGACCTACCCCGGATCCGACGAGCTGACTCTCGAAGCGGTTCAGGAACATTGCCGTAAGACGTTGGCCGGTTACAAGGTGCCGCGCACGATCGTGCTGGTCGATGAAGTCAAGAGGACCCCGGCCGGTAAGGCGGACTACCGCTGGGCGACGACACTGGCGTCGTCCTAGCAGTGTGGAGTGGGTGGCGACAACCTTTCACACGGATTTCACCACGACATAAGAGACATACCGGAAAGATGGCGCAGAGTAAGTCGTTCGCGCCTTGCGTCGTCACTCCACGAAAGGGTCTCAGCTCATGCTCATCATCGGAATACTCCTGTTCGGGATCGTCATCGGAGCGGGAGCCCAGCTGATTCTGGGGAAAACGACCGCACGAGTGGACTGGACCTTCGCGTTCATCGCGGGAATCGGTGGTTCGCTGGTCGGCGGATTGCTCGTGAGTTTGATTGCAGGCGACGGATTATCATTGCGCCCGAGCGGCATCCTCGGGTCCCTTGCCGGCGCTGTCATCATCACCGCGGGGTGGCAGTGGTACCGCGGGAGGAACGCAACTACAACTACGCGTCCGTCTGATCGCTGATTTCCACAGTTCCGTCATGGGACGGAGAGCGTCGACATATGACCGAACTACTCGATGAAGTCCTCACCGCACATGGCGGAGTCGAACGTTGGCAGTCTGTTTCAGCGATCACGGCACGGGGACGTTTGGGCGGTCTGCTGCCTCAGCGCTTCCCCGGCAACAAGCTGGCGAAGTTCACGGTCGAGGTTGAAGTCGCCGAGCAACGCACTGTCCTCCAAGACTTTCCGCGTGTCGGCGAGTGCGCTGTGTTCGACAAGGGCGTCGTGCGGATCGAAACTCGTGACGGCGAAGAACTCGGGAGTCGAACCGACCCACGTCCAGAGTTTTTCGGGTTGAGTGGAGTCCGGCGCAACCTCCACTGGGACGCGCTCGACACCGCTTACTTTGCCGGCTACGCCTTTTGGAACTATCTGAACGCACCGCTGCTGCTCGCCCGCGACGACATCACTGTCACCGAAGCCGAACCTTGGCAGGAATCCGGGCAGCAATGGCGACGACTACAAGCAACATTTGCGCCAGAAATCGACACCCATTGCCGGCAGCAGACCTTCTATGTCGACAACGGTGGCCTCATCCGCCGTCACGACTTCGTCGCCGAACCGGTAGGCAGCTGGGCGAAAGCTGCTCTCTACTGTGACCATCACCGTCAGTTCGACGGTCTCACCTTTCCCACTCGACGGCGCGTTCTCCCGCGGGGCCCAGGCAGTCGCGTTCTCTCGCGGCCGACCCTCCTGGCGCTCGACTTCGACGACATCGAGATCAAGCGATGAAAATCAGTTCTCGGTTACCTGTTGTCGAGTGTGAACAAACGGAACACGGTCCGCATGCACAGAACGACGCCGACGAAGCCCAGTACCGCACTCGCGAGTGCATAGCCCGACAGCTGAGGTGTGAGTTGTGGTCCGCCAGGTACGAACAGCAGGATCGCCGCGACAATCAGCGCGGTCACCCCCGCCGCCATACCCAGGGCGTTGTTCGCCGACCGTCGTAGCCATCGCCTGTCGTCGGGGTGTGCGACCGAGCGAGTGCGAAGTGTGAAGCTTCCCGAGGCAATCGAGGTCGCGATCTGATCGAGCTGACCAGGCAGGCGCCGGACCACCGCGGTTGTGACCGCCGTCGTCGACAGGATTGCCTGCGCGGCTGCAGTCGGGCTGGCGACATGGGTCAACAGTCGGGGTACTTCGGCCCGAACAGCAGCGACGAGGTCGATCTGCGGATCCAGGAGCCGCAGGGCGCGCTCCAAGGACGCGAGCGAACGGAAAGCGGCGGCGACGTCTCCCGGCACTCCGATTCGGTGTTCGCGAAGCACAGTGAACATTCGCGCGAACGATGCCATGGAAACATTGGGTTGGACACTGAGCAGGGTGATCTCTCGGCCCACCTGGTGACGTAGTGCTCCGCGATCAACTTCGGGCGGCACGTCGAATGCCATCAGCATCGCGTCGACTGTCGCCACCGGATCACCTGCGAGGGCAGCGTTGAGGAGCACGGCGAACAAGATCCGTGTCTCGCCGTCCAGAACCCCTACTGCGCCGAAGTCGAGGAGCCCGATCCGGCCGTCATCGAGGATCATGATGTTGCCGGGGTGCAGGTCCGCGTGAAACACGCCGTGGACAAAGATCCCGTCGAGCAACGACGCAAGAAGTTCGTTGGCGATGCTGCTGCGGGTGTCGCGGTCGAGGCCGGTGAGCGCCGACTCACCGTCGGAGAGCGGTGTGCCGTGAAGACGTTCCATCACGAGCACCCGTCCGCTACTGAGGTTGGGGTAGATATGCGGAACGACGATATCCGGGCGGTTCGACATGGTGGAAGCAATCGCGCCGGTATTCGCTGCTTCGGTGCGGTAGTCGAGTTCCTCGAGCAGTGACGTGACGAGGCCCCCGGCGAGTCGGTGAACGCCGATATCGCGTGCCCAGGGAAAACGGGTCTCCGCGCGGGATGACACGCGAAGGAAGATATCGCAATCCACGCTCACTTGTGCGCTCGCCTCGGGGCGTTGAACCTTCACCACAACGTCGACGCCTTCAACGGTGCGCGCGGAATGTACCTGTGCGACAGAGGCGGCGGCGAACGGCTCCACATCGAACCATGCGAACACCGACTCTGGTGCGTCGCCGAGTTCCGATGCCAGTAGCTTCGCAATGCGGACTGGATCAGCCGGTCGTGCCGAACTTTGCAGAGACGAGAGAGTGCGAGCCAACTCGGGTGGTATGAGGTCGTCTCGCGTGCCGAGGATCTGTCCCAGCTTGACGAAAGTGACACCGCACCGGTTGACTACTTCCACCAGCGCGTCCCCGAACTGAGGCGCTGATGGCCCAGCACGGAGAGCGGGCCCGCCTCCCGCTCGCACGACGATGCCCATGATCTGGACGTATCGCTTGGTTCGTCGCCACGATTTGCGGCTGCGCTGCAATGCTTCTGGCGGTCCGGGGATGGACCCTGTTGGAAGGACAACTTCGAGGAAAACCAATGCGGCCAGGCATGCTGCGAACACCCAGAGCGCGACAACTCCGAAGAATATGAGCGCTGTTCCTACGCTCACCAGAAGTTGATCGTCCTGGCTGGCAATTCCTGCAAGTGTTGCGACGTATCCCGACAGTGGAACCCCCACCGAGAGTGCTATCACCGCGACCGCAAGGGTTCGCGGCCATCCGACTCTCGTCCCCAGCGTTCGTCGCATCACGCCCGCCAGTGCTGCTGCAAGAAATGGCGTCGTGACGATCCAGACCATCAAGTCCATTGCGATAGCGTACGGGTTCGCAATCTGCGATACATCCAGGAAAACCCCGAGCCCACCCCGACTGCCGGGTAACAAGCCCGACAGTGCCCAAGCGTCGAACATGCTTGGGCACTTCGGTGTTCATTCGCTCCGATGTCGACTCGTCCTGATCGACCGTCCAAAACTGCGTTCACTGACCATCCGCGAGGCCGAACTGCGCATCATGCTCGTCAGCGATGTCCCGGCCACCTTTCGCGAGGAGCATTACAGCCGCAGAACAGGCTGCGATGGACGCCGAGCAGAAGTGAGACCGAGTGGACTCCTTTAAAGAATGGGGCCGCCGGTGAACAGGTTGAGGAGACTCACCGCGAAGAACTGGACGATCGCTATGGCGGTGGCAAACGGGTCGCCCGCATACGTAGCTTGGTTGACCCATTCGTTGAATGCGTTGATCGAACCCATTGTGATTCCTCCTGAGTAGTGATGGCGTGACTGATTGAAACTGGTGGTGCGACACTCGACACGAGGGACGTCAGTACGGACCCAGCGCAGTTGGGCATATGAGGCCACGAAAGGTCAGTGACGAGCGCCGACAGTACGCTGCGGTTGCGGCCCTCTGTGTTTCGAATGTAGTTCCCCGACTTAGGAATACCGTGAAGGACGGGCGGATTCGGTTACGAGTGTCCCGCGACAGACGACATCGTCAATATTATGATGTCGGCAACAAGCGCGACGACGGCACCAATCGGATTCTGGACAATCCACGAAATTACTTCAGTCATGTTCTCGGTCCTTCCTTAGCGTAAGACGCGTGATCGAATACTCGATGAGCTATTGCAGTACCCGGCCCCGTTCGGCGAATTAAGCCTTTGCCGAGGATGATTGGCGCAAACAGATAGATCGCACACCGGGGGCGTTGAATCAACTCGCCCAATCGTTGCACCTCTGTGCTCCGGGTTCTATTCGTTACCAACATCTTTCGGAGAAGGGGTGATCAGTCCCATCAGTGATCGGTACCCCGTGTGCGAAGCCCTTTTCCGTAAACACCTGCCCAGCAACGTCGTAACGTCAGAGGTGGCAGTTGGCAAAGCCGACCGTCTTCTCGAGATCGTGGCGAGTTTTGCTGGGTAGATGTGACACTACCTTGCGGTTTCGCCGGATCAGTCTTCCTTTCGGAGATCGATGGCTGTTCTTCGTTTGGTTGTTACACAATCGACGGAATCGCTGTTGGGGGTTGCGATGCGCAGCTAATTCCCCTACGAATCTTCAGGAATTGCCTGCGGCACTCGTGGATATGGATCCTCGATCTCCACCGAGCGCAATTCCGTGTGCCGACAAACATCGCAGTGCTTCCGACCGGATCGATGCACCCAGAACCAATCGCCGTCACGCACAAAGGGCCAGACGGTTCTGGGAAAGACCCAAGCGCTCCTTCAGTTCCCGGCGATCTGTTGCGCCAGTTCGAGTTCACGCCTGATCTAACTGGTCGACGCACAGTGGTGTACCGGTAGCCAAAAGAGTCCTGCCGGTCGGTTAGTGTTGACGGTGAAATACGACGCGGAGGTGACTGTGAGAATCTGGAACTGGTTGATGCTCAAAATTTCAGCAATCGGCGGGTCGCCGAAATTTCGGAAGATAGTCGACAGTCCGATTTGGGCGGGCGCCAATGACCGCAAGCTCTGACTGAGCGGGCGGCAGATTCTCCAATTTGCAATTGCCGACCTGAAACTGCGAGCACGCTCACGGCCTGCTGCGACGGGAACGCGACTGTCGACCTGAATTTATCCGCAATCGATATGGGAGGGCTTGTGGGAGTCTGGGGTCCGGGAAACTTTGACAGTGACACCGTCGCGGATGGGTTGGGGGCCCTGACCGGTCGAATCGTGGACGACATCACTGCCGAGTTCGAAGACGATTCGAGTCTGGAGCCGGATGAATGGGGCGGGGAGATGGTGCCGGCGTGGCTCGAGATCCTCACCGATATTGCCCAGACGAAACGAGTCGGTGTGACGTTTCCATCCACGCAAGTGCTGATCGACTGGCGCGATCGATATCTGGGCGTGTGGGATGGCTACATTGACGAACTCGAACCGGACGAGGATCACAAGGTCGCTCGACGTGCAGTGCTCGTCCATACTTTCGAACAGGCGGTCGCCCTCGCAGCCGAGCGCGAACAGGCATAAACCTGGTGCGGCCGCGCTACTGACCATAGATCCGTCAGTTCCCCGGTGGAACGACGGTGAACGTGAACCCTCCGGAAGTCATTGCGTTGGCTTCTTCGAACATCGAACAGAGAGCTTCGGCGGCGTCGGTCGCCAATACTCGGGCGGCGCTGGGGGTTCGACCTCGGGCCGTCACCGCGAGCCCAGGTACGTCCGCATCTGTGATCGTCAATCGGACTCGTGGTCGGAAGCACTGCCACCGAGTATCTGCGCGAGGAGATGGTCTTCGTCCACCACAGACCTCCCGCCACGACCAAAACGGCGGCGGCAACGGCCACCATTACCTGACCGCGGTGGTCGGAGAGGAATGTTCTCCTCTGTCAGTTGTACCGCCTTGGCCAGCTGATTGACCGGCTTCATCACCACCTTGTCGGCGGCTGGTCCGCGAGATCACGTCCGCTTCGCGTCGTCATGATTGCGGACGAACTTCATGAGTCGGGGAATCACCCGATCGGGTATGTGTCCCAGGATTCCGTGGCCGGTTCCGGCATAGATCTCCACTTCGGCTTCAGGTACAAGATCAGCTAACCTCGCGGCCACCTGCTCGGGGTTGGAGACCACCGTCTCAGCACCGGAGATTACGAGCATGGGAACCGAAATCGACTGCACTTCTGCATCCTTGAGCATTCGTGCCCACCCGATACCGGGCCGGTAGTTCAGCGCTTCCTTGGCGAGGGCGAACTCGAGGTCGCCGAGAACGTACCCGGGGGACAGCCAATCGTTGAGCTTGCGAATATTCTTGTCGGTGCGGCGCATACCGGCGCGGACCATCTTCAGCAGCACACGCCACGAGGGCTTGTCGAAGACTCCACCCGGTTCGATGAGCGTCACACTCGCCAGTCGTTCAGGAGAATGAAGTGCTACGAGAACGGCATGCCACGCGCCCTGCGAGTAGCCGACCAGGTGGACGCGATCGACCTCGAGTTCGTTCAATACCTCGCTGATCCAGGTGGCGAAGTCGGACTCCCCGGTCAGTGGAGAAGTCTGGACACTGAGGCCTGGTGTGCCGATCGTGTCCAGTGCGTACACGACTCGGTCTCGGCACAGGTCCTCGATGACGATGTGCCATTGCAGACAGTTGGCCCCGAGAGAGTGCACCAGGACGATCGGCGTCTCCGTGCCGGTCCCCGACCTACGGACATGGGTGGTTCCGAACGATGTCGGCACGTCGAGTTGTGTCGACGGAACCGGCCAGGTGCTCTCCAGTTCTCGGTAGATGCTCTCGTACGCCTGCTTTGATGCTTCGTTCTTGAATCGTCCGATCTTCGGCATGAGCCTCCCTCTCGCTGCATTCAATTTTGATGGTATGACCGTATCACTAATGCGGTACGTGCGTATCATTAACGGGTCAAAGTCATCTATATCGAAAGGGGAAGGACAGCCTCATGCCGCGACTGGTCGACCATGAAGTGAGGCAACGGGAGATCACCGACGCGGTGCGGCGAGTAATTGTCGACGGTGGGCTCGCGGCGGTGACATTTCAGTCCGTTGCTGCCGAGGCCGGGATTTCGGTGCGACTCGTGCAGTACTACTTCGGCACGAAGCGGGAATTCCTTCTCGCGACGCATCAAGCTGTGCGTCAGGATGCGGGTGCTCGCTTGATGCAGGAGTTGTCTGTTCTTGGCGCGGAAGCGACACCCCGCGAGGTTATTTCAGCGTTCCTTGTTGGCATGCTCCCACTCGATCGACAACGTCGGGAGGAAGCGATTGTTCTCGGCGCCTTCCACGCTGCCGCACTGACCGGACAAGGAATTGCCGCCGAGGAAACCCTCACTGCGCCAAGAGAGTTGACAGCGCTCATTTCCGGCCAGCTTCAACGAGTGACCAATCGGGACGCGGTTGCGCCGTCAATGGATCCCGACCTCGACGCCGAGCTCATTCTGGCGGCTGTCGCCGGGCTCGCCCAGGGGATGCTTCCCGGCTACGCCACAGCAGAATTGGCGGTCCAGTTGGTTGAGCGTCTCCTCGATCGCATTCTCGGGCCGACGAGACCTCAGGCCACGAATCAACCCGAAGTCGGCCGCCGTTAGTATTCCGGGATGTCTCCTGTGAACCCAGCGCTCGCCGGCCGGGTGTTTCCCTCGTCTTCGTACCTTGTCGGGCGCGAGAAGATTCGCGAGTTCGCTCTGGCGGTGCGTTCGAGCAATCCCTTGCACCATGATGTCGGTGTCGCCAGGGAGGCCGGGTTCGTCGATGTCATCGCACCGACAACATTCACAACCGTTGTCCAGCAACGAGCGATCATGGCACTGCTGCGCACGCCGGATACCGGGCTCGATCCGACTCGTGTGGTCCATACTTCCGAGAAGATCGAGCATCAGCGTCCGATAGTCGCCGGCGATGACCTGTCTACGACACTGACGATTACAGGGGTGACAGTGCGTGCAGGCAGTGCGATCCTGTCGACAGTTTCCGAGATCCACGACGTGACCGACGCTTTGGTAGCAACGGTCACCTCGACGCTACTGGCGCGAGGAGAAGGCGCATGACCGTACCCGTCGTGCCGGTTTTCGAAAACCTCGTCCTCGGTGACATCGTCGCGAAGGTTGATCTGGTCCTCACTCGTGATGACCTAGTTCGCTACGCCGGTGCCTCCGGCGACATGAACCCGATCCATTTCAACGACGCAATCGCTACCGCGGCTGGGCTACCGGGAGTTCTGGCTCACGGAATGCTCACTGCCGGAATTGCTTTGAAGGCCATCGTCGACTGGGTTGGCGATCCGAGTGGTGTGTTCTCGTACGAAACTCGCTTTACTCGACCCGTCGTAGTCGATGCCGTCGATGGTGCTGATCTCTCCATCACTGCGAAGATCGCGCGGATCGACGCCACGATGCGGACAACGCGGATCGATGTCACAGTCACGCACAAGGGCCAGACGGTTCTGGGAAAGACCCAAGCGCACCTTCAGTTCCCGGGCGCCTGACAGGATTGCGGGCTGTCACTGGTCACATCGGGACCTACGCATCCGGGCGGGAGATCAACTGCATTGTGGCGCAGCACTACCGGAAAGACACCAACAGCTCGTCCGACGCTTGCATCGGTGCGTATCCGTCGGCGATGACGCGCCGACAGCCGTCGATCTCGACGGTGAGTAATCGTTCCTCGTTCGTAGGACGGTCCACGTAGATCGTCGACGCCACCTCGGTGGCCACCGCGTCACAGTCGGGAGCGGGTGGAAGTCCGTCGAAGGTTTCCGTCGTAGACGATGTGCCTACGAATTCGGTGGAGGAGAATCGGCAGAAAACGCTGCCCGCCGACAGCGATGTCAGCGCCATTGTACCTGTCGTGGCTGGTCGGTAGGTCGGCCTGCAATGCGACAGTTCGTAGATCTGATCGTCGGACAACGCTATTCGGTGTTCGGTACTGCCGACCGGTGTCAGTTCCTTGATGGCGGCCAGGCCACCGGGTTTCGGTAGTCCACACGAATCGGAGGGATACCCCGGCCGAGTTGCTCGGCCTCGATCGTCGACCAACCAGAATTGCTCCAGGACAGCCAGGCTGTAGTTGTCACCGCAGCCTTCGGGGAACCAAGTCTTGTGCGCGGACGAGCGGTTCAGCATTTCCACCGCCCGACTGAAATCGCCCTCCCAACGGTGAGCAGAGAAGCTGACGGTTCGGTCGGCTGCCACGTTGTCGCTGACAAACGGGTCGCACGTGACGGCGGCGACGGGTACGAAATCGTCTGGAACTGTCGCAGTTGATGTCGTCTGGAGCGGGCCGATCGGATACGGGGTCGCGCACCCCAGCGTCTCGGCGTCGACTATTGCGGCAACAGGACGGTCGGGGATGGTCACGTGCCAAATGCCGGCAACAGCGAGGATGACGATCACGACTGCGAACCAACGCCAGAGCATGAGCACACCGTATCGGTCCCGATGTGCGCCGAGGCTTAGTCCTCCGTTTACCGCCGAAGTCCTCGCATCCAAATTGAGTGGATCCAGGTTGCGGCTCGCAGATATGGTCCACTGGTGACGCATCCGAATGGTCGAAACGACAGTCCGATCCTGGTGATTGGTGCCGGCGTCGTCGGCGCGTCGATCGCGTATCACCTGGCGCGCGTTGGTCTCCGAGTCACCGTGCTGGAGCACGGCTCGGTGGCGGGAGGGGTGACCGGCAACTCCTTTGCCTGGGTCGGCCTCTCGAAGAGTGCCGCAGAAACTTACTCAGATCCGTTCCGGCAAGGCGCTGCAGTCGAAATCGACCGCCTGGAGCGCGAACTCGTCGAGCCAATCGGTTTGCGCCGCAGAGGCGCGATCACCTGGGAAGAGACGGAAGCGGAGACCCGGGCGTTCGTAGATGCTCATCGAGCACTCGGCCATCCCGTCGACCTCATCGGTAAAGAGGAAATCCTTGCTCGTGAGCCGGGATTGCGGACGGCCCCCTCGGTCGCAGCGTACGCGCCTGATGACGGTGGCGTTGACCCGGTTGCGTTCGCTCGATCGCTCCTGCGAGGTGCCGAAGAGTACGGTGCCACAGTGTATTCCGATGTCAGTGCGCTCGGGGTGCTCGCGGAGGGCATGAGAGTGTGCGGAGTAATGACTGCCGACGGTCCCGTCTACGGATCGGCCACCGTGCTCGCTGCGGGTACCGCGATTCCTGGACTCGCGGCGTCGGCGGGAGTCGACGTCGAGGTCGACGCCTCCCCGTGTTGCCTCATCAGATTCTCGACGCCCTACCCATTGGTGAACGGAATACTCTCCTCTCCGGATTTCGAGATCCGGCAATTGGACGACACGACACTGATTGCGGCTGAAAATGTTCCGGTCGGGTTCTCCGGAGATGCTCGTGAGCTTGCGGGGCCGACGCTGCACGCGATCCGCAGTCAGCTCGAGGACGGTGACCAAGTGGAACTGATCGAGGCGGTAGTCGCTGACCGTCCCATCCCGCGTGGTGGCCGCCCGCTGCTGGGCTTCGCCGAAGGCGTGTCGGGGCTCTATCTGGCCGCGACGCATCCGGCGATCATTCTGGCCGGAGCAATTGGAGCCCACGTGGCCGGGGACTTCGCCCGAGCGTCAACCCTGGACGGTTAGACGACGACGCCGGAGCCCGGTTCGACAAGGTTCGAGCCGATATTGCGGTTCCTAGTTCTCTCTAGGACACGCGCTAGAGAGCGGGATATTCGTCTACTCGGCTTGTACCGTCGATGGGCATGGACCCCGTGCGCAATCCGTATGCCCCCGGTGCCGGTCAACGCCCGCCGGAACTCGCCGGGCGCGACAAGCAGATCGACGCCTTCGACGTCGTTCTCGAGCGAATTGCGCGTGGCCGCCCGGAACGAAGTGTTGTACTCACCGGATTGCGTGGCGTCGGAAAGACCGTCCTGCTCAATCAGTTGCGTTCGGCCGCGATCTCCCGAAGCTGGGGGACTGGGAAGATCGAGGCGCGGCCCGACCAGGATTTACGACGCCCACTCTCGTCAGCACTCCACATGGCGGTCCGCGAGATCGCGGTCTCCCATCGCGATCCGGAGCGGGTCGAGCAGTTCCTCGGAGTCCTCAAATCGTTTGCCCTACGCGCCACTGCGGACAAGGGAATGCGGGAGCGCTGGCAACCAGGCATCGACGCACCCGCGATCAAAGGCCGGGCAGACAGCGGCGACATCGAGATCGACCTGGTCGAGTTGCTGCTCGACGCGTCGTCGCTGGCCAGGGATGTCGGCGTCGGGATCGCAATCTTCATCGACGAGATGCAGGACCTCGGTGCCGCGGATGTCTCGGCGATCTGCGGGGCCTGCCACGAGTTGAGTCAGGACGCGGCACCGTTGATCGTCGTCGGGGCGGGGCTTCCGCATCTGCCTGCTGTGCTGTCGGCGTCGAAAAGCTACTCGGAGCGCCTGTTCAGCTACCACCGGATCGACCGCCTCGAGCGTGAAGCTGCAGATCAGGCACTGATTGCGCCTGCCGAGCGTGAGGAGGTCGAGTTCACCGAATCCGCGCTCGACGCTCTGTACGAAGCGGCTGACGGGTACCCGTACTTCGTTCAGGCCTACGGGAAAGCCACGTGGGATGTGGCGGCGTCGAGTCCGATCACGGCAGAAGACGTGCGCGTCGGCGCACCGACGGCTGAGGAAGAACTCGCTGTCGGTTTCTTCGGATCGCGGTACGAGCGAGCAACACCTGCGGAGCGTGAGTACATGCGCGCCATGGCCGATCTCGCCGGTGACGACGGACCCGTCGCAACCGCGAAGATCGCCGTCGAGTTGGGGCGCAAGCCGGCTTCCCTTTCGCCGGCACGCGATGGACTGATCAAGAAGGGACTGATCTATTCGGCAGAACGTGGGTCCATCGGATTCACGGTCCCGCACTTCGGCCGATACCTGCGCGGACAAGCGGAGTGAACGCGCTCGAAACCGCGTGGGATCGGGTGGCGGCGCTCAGTCCCAATCCGCCGGCGTGGGTGGTTCAGCTGGCAGCGTTGATCGCCGTGATCATCGTTCTCGAGCCGCACCTGTGGCGGATCGCCCGCAACGTCGTCACCATCGCACACGAGGGTGCTCATCTGATCGTCGCAGTCCTGGTCGGTCGACGGTTGAAAGGTCTTCGCCTGCATTCGGATACGTCGGGTGTCGCGATTTCGTCGGGCAAACCGACCGGCTTCGGCGTCATTCTGATGACGTTCGCGGGGTACGTCGGACCGTCGATTCTCGGACTCGGCGCGGCCGGGTTGTTGGGCGCGCAGCGTGCGGTCTCGGTGCTGTGGATCGGCGTATTCGTCATCGCGGTGATGATGGTCCTGATCCGAAACCTCTACGGAGTCTTCTCACTTGCAGTCGTGGGAGCCGTGTTGTTCGGGCTCGTCTGGTGGGGGACCCAGGAGCAGCAAGTGGCCGCAGCGTACTTCCTGACGCTCTTCCTGCTTTTTGCAGGACCGCGCCCCGTCGTGGAACTTCAACGGCAGCGAATGCGACGAGGCGGGGCACCGGACTCGGACGCAGACCAATTGGCCAGGCTCTCACCGATACCCGCGATCGTCTGGGTCGGGTTGTTCCTGCTCGTGAACGTCGCGGTGCTCGTGCTCGGCGGATGGTGGATTCTGCGCCCGGTGGGTGGCTGACCGGATTGATCCGTTGTCCCGTCAGGACAACGGACCAACGATTGTTGATGCTCTGCGGACGTAGTCATCGCATGAAGGCGCTCATATCGTGGAAGTCGACGAGTGGTCGTACCGGGACTTCCCGCGGCCACACCCGCAACGACGAAGACCGTCGACGATGACAAGGATTCGTTTTGGACGACAAGAACTTCCGCGGACGAACCGCGATCATGTCCGGGGGAAGCCGTGGCATCGGACTTGCCATCGCCCGTGCGATAGCGCGCCGCGGCGGAAATATCGTGTTGCTCGCCAAGACCGATACGCCGGATCCCAGGCTGCCCGGAACTATCCACACGGCTGTGGACGAGTTGAACGAGCTCGAGGGTCATGCCGTTCCGGTCGTCGGCGACGTGAGGAACGACGACGACATCGCGCGGGCCGTGGCTGCAGCGGTAGAGCACTTCGGTGGCATCGACATCGTGGTCAACAACGCGAGCGTCCTCGACATCTCGAAAACCGAAGATCTCGCGATGAAGCGATTCGATCTGATGCAGCAGGTCAACGTCCGTGGCACCTTCGCGCTCACCCGCGCCTGCCTTCCGTACCTTCAGGTTTCGGCCAACGCGCACGTGTTGACGCTGTCGCCGCCGCTCAACTTTTCGCCGCACTGGTTGGGTGCTCATCCGGGCTACATGCTGGCCAAATACGGAATGACATTGGCGGCCTTGGGCATCGCCGCAGAGTATTCAGGTGCACCGATTTCGAGTAATTGCCTGTGGCCGGAGACCATGATCGCCACGGCCGCTGTCGGAAACCTGCTCGGGGGAGACGACAGTATCGAGCACTCTCGTTCACCCGAGATCATGGCCGATGCGGCTGTCGAGATTCTCGGGCGTCCCGCCGGCACGGATACCGGTCGTACAGTGCTCGACGTCGAGATCTTGCGCGAGGCGGGGATCTCGGATTTCTCGCAGTACGGCGGTCGGTCACCGTTGGCGATCGACATCTTCGTCGACGCGCCAATTCCGTGATCTCGGGCGATCTACAGGTATCTAGCCAAATCGCTAGATACCTGTAGATATTCCTCACGCCACTTCGTGCTCGCCGCCCGGGGCAACCTTCTGAAGTCCGCGATATGCGTCGCTGGCACTTTGGCGACCGCCGATGACGGCCTCGACCTCCGCGGCAATCGGCATGTCGACACCGTATTCACGGGCCAGATCCATGACGGTGGGGGCAGTCTTCACGCCCTCGGCAACCTGGCCGAGCTTGGCGACCGCCTCCTCGACGGTCAATCCCTGCGCCAGAGCTTCGCCGACGCGACGGTTCCGAGAAGTCGGAGCCATGCAGGTGGCAATCAGATCGCCGACGCCCGTGAGGCCGGCAAAGGTGCGCGGGTTGGCGCCCATCGCCTCACCGAGTCGGGTCATCTCGGCGAGACCGCGTGCGAGCACCATCGCACGAGTGTTGTCACCGACTCCCAGACCGTCGGCCATGCCCGAGGCGATGGCAACGATGTTCTTGAGGATGCCGCCGAGTTCGCAGCCGAGCACGTCGGTGTTGCGGTAGACGCGGAAGACCGACGACGCGAACAGGGGTTGCAGCGCGGCGGCGACGCGATCGTCCTGGGTGGCCACGACCGATGCCGCGGCCATGCCGTCGACGATCTCCTTGGCGATGTTGGGGCCCGCGAGCAGTCCGACGGGATGGCCGGGCAGGCACTCGGCGATCACTTCGGTGGGGCGCTGCCGGGTGCCGGGCTCGAGACCCTTGGACAGTGACAACACCGGGACCCACGCCCGAACCTCGTTGGCGATCTCGGCGAGGGTGGAGCGAACGGCGTGCGAAGGCACCCCGCATACGAGTACGTCCGCTTCGCGGGCGGCTTCGACCAGATCCGAGGTTGCCTTGAGCCCCTTGGGAAGTTTGCGCTCACCAAGGTATTTGGAGTTGGTCCGTTGCGAATTGATCTCGTCGGCTGCTTCGGAATTGCGTGCCCACAACAGGGTCGGGGTGTTGCGGGCAGCGAGGCCGGCCACCGTGGTTCCCCACGATCCGGCACCGAGGACGACGACGCGTACCGGGCGGGCCATCAGAGTGCGCTGTTCTGGGTAGCGAGTGCTGTCATGGCGCCAAGCGTTCCACTTGCGGAGCAGTTGCGGGCCAATTCCGCCGAGTCTGTGGCTCGACTTACAGATGAGGCGGCGGTTCGGGGCTTTCGCGCATTGTTTCGACCGCTTCTGCGGATTCCGCGACGATCGAGCGCATGGCGGCTTCCGCGGCGTCGGCGTCTCCGGCCTGAATAGCCGATGCGACCACTCCGTGCAGGTGAATCGCTTCGGGGTCGGCCTCGTGGGGCATCAACGAGTGGCGGGTGCGGCCTTCGAGTATCTCGACGACGATCTGCGACATCGCCCGCAGCATCGGGTTGCCGGAAGCGGCGAGCAGTGTGCGGTGAAAGTCGGAATCATGGCCGAGATATGCGTCGGTATCGGCAGCGCGCGAGGTAGCTGACATGCCGATGACGGCTGCAGTGAGAGCGCCGCACTGCTCAGGTGTGGCGCGAGTTGCGGCCAGTCGCGCAGCCAGAGGTTCGATGCCGGAACGGAGTTCACTGAGGATCGAAAGTTGCTCGAACCGATCAGGACCGGCCAGTTGCCAGCGGATGACGTTGGGGTCGAGCGAGTTCCAGTGTCCGGAGCCCAGGATGGTGATTCCGACGCGTCGACGAACCGAGGCGAGTCCGAGGGATTCGAGAACGCGGACAACTTCGCGGATGACGGTTCGCGACACGTCGTATCGCGTTGCCACCTCGTCGGCGGAGATCGTGGTTCCCGGAGCGAGCACACCACCGACTATGTCTTGGCCGAGCTGTTCCAGCATCGAGTCGTGTAACTGCTGAAACGGGACAGAAGGCATACGTAGATCGTCCCATGCGTATGGAGTAAGCCCGGTGGAAGCCGAATAAATACTACAAATTAGTGTCTGCTCTTGAAATTGTAGGTTAATTAAGGAACAGTGACCTCAATCACTCATCGGACTGGGAGTCCCTATGAACACCACAGCATTGCTGGCGGCCGAGGTCGTCCCCGCTGGTAGCGACGCACGATTGATCATCGCTGCAGTCGCCGGCGTCGCGGTCATCATCGCGCTGATCACCTGGCTCGACCTGCATCCCTTCCTCGCGCTGTCCATCGGCGCGGTAGGCGTAGGTTTGGCGGCCGGCCTCGGATCGGCCGAGTCGGTCGCGGCGTTCGCCACCGGCTTCGGGTCGACCATGGGAAGCGTCGGAATCCTGATCGGTTTCGGCGCGATGTTCGGCAAACTCCTCGCCGATTCCGGCGGTGCCGACCGAGTGGTCGACACGCTGGTCGGCCGTTCCAGCACCAAGGCGCTTCCGTGGACCATGGCTCTGGTCGGCGCAGTGATCGGTCTGCCGATGTTCTTCGAAATCGGTCTCGTGCTGTTGATGCCGGTCATCATCCTCGTCGCGCGGCGTTCCGGCTTGTCCCTGATGCGCATCGCGATCCCCACCCTCGCCGGCCTCTCGGCCATGCACGGGTTGGTTCCGCCGCACCCCGGGCCACTGGTTGCCGTCTCGGCTTTGAACGCCAACCTCGGCCTCACCCTCGCTCTCGGTGTTCTCGTCGCGATCCCCACGGTTGTTCTCGCCGGACCGGTTTTCAGTAAGTACGCCGCGCGGTGGGTCGACGTGAAGGTCCCGGATCTTTTTGTCACAGGCGAAGATCGAGGCGAGGAAGAGAAGAAGCAGCGTCCCTCGTTCGCGGCTACTCTCGCAGCGATCCTCCTGCCGGTTGTTCTCATGCTGGGCAAGGCATTTGCAGACGTGATCGCACCCGATTCCGAGGCACTCCCCAAGTCCGTCCTCGACTTCCTCGGAACACCCGTTGTGGCTTTGGGTCTCGCGGTTCTGGTCGGTATGGTGCTGTTGGGTCGCGGTGGCGGAATGGACCGCAAGGCCATCTCGAAGTCACTCGAGAGTTCCCTACCTCCCATCGCAGGCATCTTGTTGATCGTCGGCGCCGGTGGCGGTTTCAAGCAGGTCCTGATCGACACCGGTATCGCCGGAGTGATCGCCGACGCGATCAAGGGCAGCAGCCTCCCCGTGCTGTTCCTGGCCTGGCTGGTAGCGGTATTGATCCGCGTCGCAACGGGTTCGGCGACGGTGGCAACGGTGACGGCGTCGGGCATCCTCGCTCCGGTTGCGGCCGATCTCTCGTCCGCACATGTCTCGCTGATGGTGTTGGCGATCGGTGCAGGCTCGCTCTTCCTCTCGCACGTCAACGACGCCGGATTCTGGTTGGTGAAGGAGTATCTGGGCGTCAGCGTGGTACAGAACCTCAAGACCTGGACCGTGATGGAATGCATCATCTCGGTATCGGGCCTGGCCGGAGTGCTCGTGTTGAGCGCATTCATCTAGGTAGGCGAGCACATGAACAGCGAAGCGGCACAGCAGAAGCAGTATCCCGTGCTCGTCCTGATGGGTGTCTCGGGTTCGGGAAAGTCGACGGTCGGCGGCATGCTCGCCGGAGCGATGGGTTGGGACCTTCAAGAAGGCGACGATCTGCATCCGCAGGCGAACATCGACAAGATGGCGACCGGGCATCCGTTGAACGACGAAGACCGCTGGCCCTGGCTCGACAAGATCGCCGTCTGGATCAAGAGCCATACCGACGCCGGTCAGCCGGGCATCGTCACGTGTTCGGCACTCAAGCGCAGCTACCGCGACGTGCTTCGCGGTGAGCACGTCGTGTTCGTGCACCTCGCCGGTTCGCGGGATCAGATCGGCCAGCGATTGACCGCTCGCCTCGATCACTACATGCCCGCCTCGCTGCTCGACTCCCAGATCTCGACACTCGAGGCCGTCGACCCGGACGAACAGGCCATCGTCGTCGACGTGGGCGGGAGTCCCGCCAAGATCGCAGAGGAGATCCTGCGACGGGTGGAGACATTCGAATACTGAGCAAGCCCGGCGTGTAAGCACCCGAGGTTCGGGTTACGGTGCTTGGGTGACTGCTGCTGCGCAGACGGACTGAACCGTGACCGACTTCGACTTCCACAGCGTCTGGACGCTTCCTGCCTCTGCTGACCGCGTCTACGAGGTTCTCGCGGATGCCGAACGGTATTCGCAGTGGTGGCCTCAGATACGCCGAGTCCGGACGATCGACGAGCATTCAGGCTCCATGTCCATCCGCAGCGCTGTCCCTCTGACGCTGCTGGTCTTTGGGCGACGTGAGGTGGAAGACTCAGTTGACCGCTATCTGAAAGTGCGTCTCACCGGCGCAATGACCGGGTGGAGTAGCTGGGCGGTGCGCCCCGCTGGATCTGGTTGCACAGCCGAATTTCGGCAACAGGTAGCGGTGTCCGGAGCGCTTGGTCTGGCCGCGAAGGTCGCGAAGCCGCTGTTCGAGTGGAATCATGAAGCGATGATGCGTGGAGGGCACCGCGGACTGTGCGCATATCTCTCCTGGCCGTGATCGCGACCAGAACTTGCACACGCTCGAGCAATTGATCCATACCCGTCGTGTCATTTTGACGCAGCGTCAGTTATCGTTCACATCAGCAGCCGACAAGTATGTGTAACTCAAATGCACAAAACGGCTTGACCTGGGAGGACGCTATGCGGACGCGAGATTCGACGGTATGGCATTGGAACGTGAGTCCGCGAGCGCGGGTTATCTTCTGCCTGACCAGGACGTTCGTGAAGCCGATGTTCACCCTTTGGCCGACCACCGAACGTGGTATCCGCCAACTCGAGCGACTCGACGCGATGGCGGACAAACTGCCGAAGCCGAAGAACCTCGATATCGAGCCTTTCACGCTGGGGGGTGTGCCCAGCGAGAAGGTGCAGCATCCACGCAAAGCGCAGGGCGAGTTGGCCGGCGCCACGATCCTCTACTTCCACGGAGGGGGATTCGTCTTCTGCGGTCTGGCAACGCACCGGGCACTGTGCGGTTTGCTTTCTGCGAAGGCCGGAGTACCGGTGATCTCCGTGCGCTACCGCCAGCTGCCGGAAGGTTCCATCGGCACCTCCGTCAAGGACGCAATGGCCGCGTACACCGCGTTGCTCGAGACAGCCGAAGACCCGAACAAGATTGTGGTTGCCGGTGACTCGGCGGGCGGATACCTGGCCATGAAGGTCGCCGAAATTACCGCACTGCGCGGAATCACGCGGCCCGCTGCCGTGGTGGGATATTCCCCTCTTCTCAACGTGAACCTCGAGGACCATGATCCCGATTTCATGAAACGTGATGCCTACCTACCGATGTCACAGGTGGAAAAGCTCAAGGACCGGTGGCTCGAGGGGCCGGACGAGATTCCTGGTGCGCAGTCGCCGATCAACGCCGACGCCAGTCTGATTCCGCCGTCGTTCCTGGTGTCCGCCGAATACGAACTGATGCGTCCGGACGTCGAGATCATGACCGAAAACTTGATCAAGGCAGGACAAGCCGTCGAAACGCACATCTGGAGTGGGCAGATCCATGCTTTCCCGGTGATCGGCAAAGCTCTTCGGGAGGGCAAGGCGATCGTCGATCTGACAGTCAAGTTCCTCGAGCGAACGATGGCCTCGCAGAACCAGATCAGCGCCTGACGCTTTTCAGCCGATCGATGTGAGTGTTGCGTAGTCGTCGTTGTCGAGAACGCCGTCGACGACTGCGCGAACTTCCGAGGCGTGCAACGTGATCGAACCGCCGTGATTGTCGAGGAAGGCTGTGTCTGCGGCATCTCGGCCGGTCGAGATGCGCACAAGATTGCTGCGCGGCGCCAATTGCGTTGCATCGACCACGCGCCAGACGTGGTCGATATTGGCTTCGACTACGGCGTGAAAATCCATCGGATCGCAGCCCGGCGCGTAGACGGCCACCAGTCGAGCGGGAATCCCCACGGCGCGCAGCAGTGAGATGGTCAGGTGCGAGTAGTCGCGGCACACTCCGGCGCCGGCGAGCAAGGTGTCGACCGCACTGTCGGTGCCGCGACTGGTGCCGGGAACATAACTCAAATGTGTACTCACCCAGCGAGTGACTTCGAGGAGGAGTTCGGCCGGGGGAGTGGCGAGATCGAATTGCCCGGCGACAAAACCGAAGAACTTGTCGGCCTCGGCATACCGGCTGGGGCGCAGATATTTCGACACGTCGTAGTCGCTGACCGACGCCGGTTCTGCGCGGCCGATGACGGTTGCGTCGTAGCTGACGATCAGTTTGCCTGGGGCACAGTCGAGTAGGTGAATCCGGGTACCGTGTTCGGCGGTGATCTCGCGGGGTTCGAGCGGATTGCCGTCATGGACGAACGACATCGTTTCCAGCAGTTCGACACCCGGCGCGCGCGTCACCGCGATCTTGAACTCCAGGTTGGTCGCCTCGTCGATCTCGATGTCGAGCAGGGCGGCGACGGTACGTTTCATCGGGCCATCTTTACACCGAATACGGACACCCACCACCTGGGAGGATTGTGACGTGCGATCAGGCTTCGGGGTAGTCGACGTCGACGCCGCTGCTGAGGTCGCTGCACTCCACCAACTCGACCCCGTGTTCGCGTAGGTAGGTGTTGGCGCCGCCGTCCCCGGTGAGTGACTTTGCAAGCGTCGGCCAGTGGTCGCGTCCGATCAGGACGGGATGGCCGGGACGGCCGTGAAAGACAGCTCTTCGCAGTATGTTTCGTGATGGGGAGCTGTGACCCACGATCCGCGTCACGGTGTCGGCGTTGAGGTCCGGGACGTCGACCAGAGAGATCGCTGCCGCATCTGCGTCGTCGATTCGCATGGCGGCCTCGAGTCCGCAGCGCAGTGACGCGCTCATTCCGTGTTGCCAATCCGATATCACCACAATGACATCGGTGGTGGGCAGTAGTTCGAGGGCGTCCTCTGCCTGCGCGCCGAGGACCACGATGACCGGTGAGAGGCCTGCGGACTGCAGTGTCGTCAACCCGTGGTGGAGCCAAGACTGACCCTCGGTGTTTGTGACGAGCGCTTTGGGTTTGCCCATGCGGGATCCGGCCCCGGCCGCCAGCAGGATCCCGCACGTAGACATGACTATGCTCCGGTGACCCGCGGACGCAGCCACTCGATCAGATCGTTCAGAACTTCTTCCTGCTCAGGCTCGTTGAAGATCTCGTGGTACAGGCCGTCGTACACCTTCAAGGTGACATCCGAAGAGCCGGCCAGATCTGCGACGAGCTTGCTGCCGGCCGGGTCCGTCAAACGGTCGTCCGAGCCGTGTTGAAGCAGTACGGGAATGGTGAGCGAGGGCAGGCGCGCCGGGAAGCCTTCCGCGGCGGTGATCATGCCGCGCGCGATACCGGCGGGAACCTTGCCGTGGTGAACCAGCGGGTCGGCGTTGTACTTGTCGACGACCTTCTGATCACGCGATACGGCAGCAGCTTCCAGGTTCTCGACGGGCACGTCCGGGAGGTATTTGCCGACGATCTTGCCCAACTGCATCACGATCTTCGGAGTGCCGGTTGCGATGATCACCGCAGGTCCGGACAGGGCGAGGGCTTTGAGATCGGCCTGATGGTCGAGGGCGTAGGAAAGGGCGATCGCGCCGCCCATGCTGTGCCCGAGCAGGAACTTGTCCTTGCCGGGATGTGCCGCCGTCACGATCGAGAACAACGTGTGGACGTCGTCGGTGAAGTCGGAGAATTCCTTGAGGTGAACGCGCTTGCCGCCAGAGCGTCCGTGCCCGCGATGGTCGGGTGCGTACACGATGAGCCCGAGTTCCCCGAGTCGCGCAGCCACGTGGTCGTAGCGCCTCGCGTGTTCGCCGAGTCCGTGGCACAGGACGAGAACCCCGGTGGGTTCGCGGTCCGGTGTCCACACGTCGTAGACGATCTTGGTGCCGGCCACTCCGGTGAACGACGACTCTTCGTGCTGCATTGTTGCGCCCTCTCTGCGACCGGTTCCGGTACGCGGATTCTCACATGCTATTCGCCGCGTGCGCAGGGCGCGGGTGTTCAGGGTGTGAGGTCGTCGAGGAAAATTCGACACTTGTTTGTTACGTCTGGTTACATTAACTTAGGGGCGTGACCGGACAAACCGTTGATCGTTCCGACCCTGTTCCCGCCACCCGCTCGCGCCGATTGTGGCGACCCGCGGTTCGGGCCTTGCTGGACGCCGCGCTACCGCTGATCGACAAGCGAATGGCGGAATCGGTACGCCCGTTCGATCGGCCCGACATGATGCGTCCGCACCTGGCTTCGCGGAAGTTCGCGTGGACGCACTACGGGATCTTCGTTCCCCGGCTGCCAGGGCCTCTCCGTTACCTCAACACCATGACGTTGATCGGTGCAACCGGGACGGTGGTGTTCGACAACGACTATCTCGCTGCACCAGACGCGCGAAACACCGCAACCGTGCTGAGTTCCACCGCAGCGCCGGGCCATCACTTCTACCGGGCGTACGACGCTGCCGATGAGTGTGCATTCGAAGAAGATGGTTCGCGAATCGCCTTCGGTGACAACCTGATCATCGAGAACAGCTATCCGAACTTCCGTGTCACCGGGCGATACGACTCATTCGACGTCGATCTCGAGATCGTGGCAACGGACCAAGCGTCGTGGTTCGTGCGTAATCCCGTCTACGACCACGTCAGTCTGCTGGCAGAGTGCTCCGGAACAATTGCGAGTCCGGATGGACCGATGAGTATTTCGGCTCCGTGCACCGTCGAGTACGCGCGGTGCATGACACCGCAATCGTTGACTCGCCGCGCGCTTCCCGAGTCGTGGAAGCTCCCGGCCGACTTTTTCACCTACCAGATCGTTCAACTGGACGACCGGCATCAGTTGTTGCTCACCGATGTTCGAGCGTCAGGGGTTTCGGCGTGCAAGCTCGCCTACATTCGGACTGTCGACGGTAGTGCGAAGGTCTTCGACGACGTCGAGTTCGACGTGCTCGAGTACGCCGACGCATTGCACGTCGACCCACAGGGTCGCGAGATGCGTGTGCCGCGCGTACTGCGTTGGCAGGTGCGCGATTACGGTAGGACGGTCGTGGAGTTCGAGGCGGAGATCGACTCGGAGTGGCGCTACGGTCACGGCAAGGGATACGTCGGCGCGTACACCTACCGGGGAAGCTTCGACGGTGCGTCGATCAACGGTACCGGTTACATCGAATGGGTGGACTGCGAAGTGTAAGGCCCCTAGGGTGTATCGGTGCCTTTCGTAGACCCCGCCGCGCTGACGATTCGTCCGCAGAAGATCCTTGTCGCGGGGACTTCCGGTGCCGGAAAGACGACTCTCGCCGGTCGAATCGGGCGGCTTCTCGAGATCGAACACACTGAGCTGGACTCGCTGTTCCACGGGCCCGGCTGGATTCCGCTCGACAGTTTCGAAACCGAAGTACGACGCTTTTCCAGCGAGCCGGCCTGGGTGACCGAGTGGCAGTACGGTGCGGTGCGTCGACTTCTGGCCGAGCGTGCGGACCTGATGCTGTGGTTGGATCTGCCTCGGCGGACGGTGATGCGCCAGGTGATCACACGAACCGTGCGTCGGCGATTGCAGCGAGAGGTGTTGTGGAATCGCAACATGGAGCCGCCGCTGCATACCATTCTGTTCGATCCGGATCACGTGGTGCGCTGGGCCTGGCGAACCGACGGACGCAACGAGGAGCGAATGGCCACGGTTCTTGTCGATGTGCCGTCGTTGCCGATAGTTAGGCTTCGCAGTCGAGAAGAGATCGAGGCTGTGCTCGAAGTCCTCGGCCGTCTGCCCTCAGATCGTCTGAGCTAGGCGAAATCCCAAGTCGTCGATAGCAAACGTCGGGTGGCTTCGCCTCCTTACGGTAGCGCCGCAACCGCGCTCACTTTCGGCCCAACTGCCGCCGCGGAAGATCCGGTACGTGCCGTAAACCTCGGGGTCGTAGAGATCCCAGCACCATTCCCAGACATTGCCGATCATGTCGTACAGGCCCCAGTTGTTGGGTGTCTTGGTTCCGACGGGATGCGCTCTACCCTCTGAATTGTCGCTGTACCAGGCAATCTCGTCGATCTCGCCGTAGCGGTAGCCGGAGGTGCCGGCCTTGCATGCGTACTGCCACTCGGCCTCGGTGGCGAGCCGGTAGCCAGTTGCGCCCCGGTCCCACTGCGGAGAATCGGTGTCGACGTCTCGATATGCGGGTGTCAGACCGTCCGCGGCCGAAAGTGTGTTGCAGGTTGCGATGGCGT
This sequence comes from Rhodococcus sp. 27YEA6, assembly GCF_044908235.1. Lineage (NCBI taxonomy): Bacteria > Bacillati > Actinomycetota > Actinomycetes > Mycobacteriales > Nocardiaceae > Rhodococcus > Rhodococcus sp. 27YEA6. Next base: position 65,359 of record NZ_JBIYCY010000001.1, read on the forward strand.
CCTTCCATGAAAGGTCGACCGCTGGTTTGCTCGAATCGTCCGACGAATCTCCGTGAAGCAGCGCCCTGGTGGTGAGATGGCTTGCGAGGCGGAAGGATTCGACTTTCGAGGTCCACGAAGTACCTTTGCGGTCGTCCCGAAGGTGCACCTCGCCGGCAGGGATCTCGATCATCAACTCCGCTGCTCCGGTCATTCGTTCATCATCGCAGAGGTTGTCGCTCACCCGGGGAGACGCTCGAACGCTGCTTGTGGATCAAGGCCGGTGCGCATGCGCCATGCGGTCAGCGCAAGCCCGAGGCAGACCACCTGTGCCGGATCGTCGAGGGAAACACCCATCAGCTTCTCGATACGCGTGAGCCGTGCATAAAGCGACTGACGCCGAATGCCGAGGAAATCCGCGGTTCTCGCCTTGCCGCCCCGATGTGCGAGGTACGCGTCGAGCGTTCGGACGAGGTCGGCGGAATGTGCTGTGTCGTATGCGATCAGCGAACCGAGTTGCTCGGTTACGAACACGGACAGCGAAGCGGGTGTCGTTCCGGCGGCGAGCAGTCGTTGGACGCCGACGTCCCTCGCGAGGATCACTCCGGTCCGGGAGCCGAAGCGCCGCGCGATCTGGACGACTTCGCGAGCTTGCGCGACCGCAGCCCCGACGCCCGACAGATCCGCGACCGGCGTCGCCACTCCGAGCGTGCGTACCGCGGAACCGCCCGGCCCGCGGCGTAGCAGCTCGTCGGCTTCGGTGAACGCAGTCCGCACTCGAGCGGGGGATGCGGACGCCCACCCATGCGCGAGCACGATGACGTGATTGGCCGCAGTCCCGACGACACAGGAGCCGAGCACGGCCCGCACGGCGTCGCGTACTTGGTCAGCGAGCTCTCGAACCGGGGTTTGCCGATCGATGTCGACAGCGGCGACGAGGACGTGGTGCCCCTCCGACAACGGCGTCCACCCGGCCGCTGTCAGTCGCTCGGACAAGTCGCCGTGCGATGTGAGCACACCGCCCACCACGTCGGTGATCACCGATTGGGCGAGTGACTGTCTTGGGCCGAGATCGCCGTGACGGCCGAGTTCCAGAGCTACCGCGACGGCGGCGCAGTTTGCGACGGCGGTTCGGCGTGTGGTTGCCGGCCCGCACAGGACAAGTCGACCGAGTGAGTTCGTCGGGCCGCGTACGTCGTGGATAGTGCGTTCGGTCTCGGATCGCTCTGCGCCGGTTGTGCTGCGCTCGACGGTTCTGCCATCCGCGTCGAGCAGATCGACGCCGCACCCCGCGAGTCGTGACACCTTGTCGAGCAGCGCAGTCATGCCCTGGCCTGCAACCACGAGACTCAGAAGTTCCTGCCAGACAGGCTCGCCCGCTTGCGCCGAACCGAGAGTGCGGCGGAGCATGAGGTCGTGAAAGTCTTCGACCATCCGCTCGAAGGGCACTACTGCGTGCAGGGCCAAGAACGCGAGTCCCCGTCGGCGCGAAGCTTCGACGAGTTCGGGAGGGGCCGTGAGGAACGAGCGCCCGACTTCCATCGCGAGTGCGACGCATCCCGCGTCCGCCAATTGGTCGATGTAGGCGGTGAGCTGCTCGGGAGATCGCCTGTGCAGACCGAGGCCCGTGGTCAGAAGGACCTCACCTCCGGACAGCAGCCCACCCATTTCGTACACCTCGGACGAATGGACCCAGCGGACCACCGCGGTATCGATGTCGCCCGCGAGCACCTCGATTGCGGCGGCCTTGAACGAGGGCATCGCAAGAACTTGTCGCAGAGTCGGGAGCATTTCTATATCGTCCGCCGAGGGGGCACTTCGTCATAGAGCTAGTTCTGCCGAACTGACAGGTTGTCCCTTGTCGGGCTGTTACCACCGTGGTCGGATTGTGACACGAGCCACAATCGACGATTTTGGTCAGACTCCAGGAGCGCACATGAATCATCCGGCACACACCGATGAGTATTTTCTCGGACTTGCGATCGAACAGGCGAAGATCGGTTGGGAGGAGGGCGGCGTGCCGATCGGCGCGGCGCTGATTCACGGGGGCGAGGTTCTCGCAGTCGGACGTAACCGTCGGGTCCAGATGAACAGCGCCATCCGTCATGGAGAGACCGACTGCATCGAGCGCGCCGGACGACTGCCGGCCTCGGTGTATCGCGAGTGTGTCCTCTACACGACTTTGTCGCCGTGCTTCATGTGCGCCGGAACGGCGCGCCTGTACGAGATCCCTCGAATCGTGGTCGGCGAAAATCGTTCCTTCGAGGCATCGGAGGAATGGTTGCGCAGCAGCGGAATTCAGGTCGACGTCGTCGACGACGCGGAGTGTGTGGCACTGATGGACCGCATGCTGGCCGAGCGCCCGAGCCTGTGGCTCGAAGACATCGGCGAAGTTGTATGAGCAGCGCCGTCGAACCTGCCACGGTCGCAGGCGATTCGGAGAGCGCAGGCCACCCGATCGATCCAGACTATCCCGTCACTCCGGTTCCGCTTCATGCACGTAAGCCGTTCTTCTCGCTCGCGGTGGTGTTGCTGGGGTTCACCATCTTCACACCGACGATGTTGGCCGGAGCAGCGCTCGGTACCGCGTTCTCGTTCTGGAAACTGATGGTGGTGATCGCCGCCGGATCCGCCATCTTGGGGGTCTACGTCGCCATGATGGGGTTCGTCGGAGCCCGAACCGGGCTGACAACAGTTGTGATGGCGCGCTACAGTTTCGGCACTCGCGGGTCCAAGCTCGCTTCGATCCTGCTGGGCGGTACCCAGATCGGCTGGTACGGAGTCATCATCGGCACGATCGGCGATCTCACCGCGCAGGCATTGGGCTGGGATTCCTATCTCGCGCGGGCGTCGGTGATGATCGCGGCGAGCATCTTGATGTGCATCACCGCCTGCTACGGCTACCGCGGAATGTATTGGGTCTCGCTCGTCTCGACGCCCTTGATCCTGGCGTTGGCCTGCTGGGTCGTATTCCGGTCCCTCGAGGAAGTCGGTGGGTTCTCCGGCCTGGTCTCGGTTCAACCGCAGACGACCATGACGATCGCGCTCGCAATCACCACTGTGGTCGGCACGTTTGTATCGGCGGGAACGCAAGCGCCCAACTGGACCAGGTTTGCCCGTTCCGGATCACAAGCGGTGTGGGCCTGCGTTATCGGGTTCCTCCTCGGAAACGGATTGATGATCCTGTTCGGTGCCATCGGAGCTATCACGTTCCACGAAGGTGACTTCGTGCTGATTCTCTACAACCTCGGGCTTGTCGGCTGGGGCCTGGTCTTGCTGTTCGGGAACCTCTGGAAGAGCAACGCCGACACCGCATACGCCTTCGGGGTGGCCGGCGCCGAATTGTTCAGAAAGCCCCGCAAGACCCCGTTCGTCATCGGTGGGTGTGTGATCGGCACGGCGCTCGCTCTGACCGGTGTGCACAACCATCTTGTCGACTATCTGAGCCTGCTCGGAACGTTCATCCCGCCATTGGGCGGCGTGATCATCGCTGACTTCCTGTGCCGGTGGCGGCGAGGCATTCCCGAGGGATACACCCCGCAGCCGGTCCACTGGCGAAACCTGGCCGTCTATGCCGTCGCAGCGTTCCTCGCTTGGCTTTCCGGTGAGTTCGAGGTGGGAATCCCACCGCTGATCGGAATCGTGGTAGCCATTGCTCTGACGATGTTCCTGCACAAGGCGTTTGGCAACAGATCGGCAGATCGGGAGGTCTCGACCTCCACCGTCTGAATCATGCTTCAGGCACCAGCGAGCCCCCGGCGGTATCGACCGCGCCGGGGGCTCGCGTAATTGATGGAAAGGGTAGACGATTCCGTCTCAACCGTCAGCGCAGAACAGGCAGGTAAGGTGCCTCGATTCCCTGCTCTTCGAACGCAGTCAGCGCCGAGCGTGCAAATGCGCGCTGGACTGCCCATTGGCGCCCAGGCTTGACCTGCGCCGTCACTCGAATGGTAATTGCCTCGGCAGTAACCGAATTGACTCCCAGCATCTCCGGCTTGTCGATCATGTCTGCCCTGATCGGTTCGGACTCTGCCGCCTCGAGGACAGCTCGCGTCGCCACCTCACACGCTTTGTGCACGTTCGCATTGTGGGCGATCGGGAGATCGAGAACTGCAGTGGCGTAACCCTGACTCATGTTGCCCACTCGCAGGATTTCGCCGTTGCGGCAATACCACAAGGTGCCGTTGACATCTCGAATCGTGGTGACGCGCAGGCCCACTGTTTCGACGGTGCCGACCGCGTCGCCGAGATCGACGACGTCGCCGACACCGTACTGATCCTCGAGCAACATGAAGATGCCGGAGAGGAAGTCACGCACCAGGTTTTGTGCACCGAAACCGATGGCAAGGCCGATGACTCCGGCGGATGCGATGAACGGCGCGACGTTGATCCCGAGGATGCCGAGAATCTGCAGCACACACCAGACCAGGATGACGATGGACACCGTCGATTTGAGTACCGAACCGATGGTCCGGGCTCGCTGCGATCTGCGCTCGTTCACCTTGGCGTTCGGAGACTTGCGAGGCTTCGACATTCGATCGATCCCGCGGTGCAGTGCGAAGCGCAGAACGACTGCGAGTGCCACGTAGATCGCGATCTCGACGGGTCGGTGAATCAACCAGTCTCGGTTGGTATCGGTCAGTTCCCATGCTTGTATTTCGGAAATCATCTCCATGCAGTCTACGGATTCGGGCCGATCCGGGCATCGGTGCAGGGCAGACGGTCCAAAGCCGAACAGGCAGCTAGGCTTACGCCATGGCTGCGTTCACTGGCATACCCGTTGCTGCACTCGACTTCTACGAAGACCTGGAAGCCGACAACAGCAAGACCTGGTGGGCAGCGCACAAGGAGACGTACGACGAAGTGGTTCGTCGTCCGATGGCGTCGTTGACCGCGGCGTTGGAGGACGAATTCGGCACGGCCAAGCTCTTTCGGCCGTATCGTGACGTTCGATTCTCGAAGGACAAGATCCCGTACAAGACGCACCAGGGAGCGTTCGTCGGTCTCGCCGAGAGCTGTGGCTACTACGTGCAGATCGACGCGGCAGGGTTGATGGTGGCCGGTGGTTTCTACGCCAGCAGTTCGGAGACCATCGCGCGTTATCGTGCGGCTGTCGACGACGACGTTCGAGGCCCGGAGCTCGAGAAGATCCTGGCCTCCGTCGAGAAGGCCGGATTCACGATCGGCGGCGACAAGCTCAAGACGGCGCCTCGCGGATACACGGTCGATCACCCGCGGATCGAATTGCTGCGTCACAAGTCGCTGACTGCTGGTCGTAGTTACCCAAGCCCGTCGTGGCTGGACAGCGCCAGGACATTGAAGGAAGTTCGCACTGCGTGGCGCGCACTGACGCCTTTGGTCGAATGGTCCGGACAGGTGCTCGGACCGAACTGACCGTCCGACAGAAAAGTGTGACGTAGCCGTAGGAGAGTTCACCTCGAGTTCATCAAAACTCGAGACGCCTGGGGCTAGCGTGGTGTGTGTAACTGAAAGTTTCGGCCCCGCTTCGAGTCGCAGCGCCGCAGTTCGAAGCCATTTTCTCTCGATCGACATCGTGAACAACCCGTGTCAGTGGAGACCATCATGGCTATGTTTCTCGCTCTCGTCCTGATCATCTCGGTCCTCGGAATCGTCGGCACCTACCTCGCGTTCAGTGCGGTCTACTTCGTCGAGATGCGCAAACTCGACAAGTAAGGGGTGCGAATTGGCCTGATTCGACTATTTCTGGGCCGATCGCGACGACCCTCCCTGCGTACGCTGTTAGGGCATCCTTATCCGCTCGCAACAGTGGATGAATCATTTCTTTTGGAGGTTCGACACGCATGCCCGCTCAATCCACGCTCTTGCTTCCCGAGGGCTACTCCGACAACCGCCTCGTTTCGGACCTCACACGTCGGCAGTTCGGCTTCGGTGCCGGAATCGCCGGACTGGGCGCGTTCCTGGCGGCCTGCGGTGACAGCGGGAGCAGTTCGGGTGAAACCGAAATGCGTTCTGTGACGACACCTCTCGGAACGTACGACATTCCTGTCAATCCGAAGCGGGTTGTCGCGATCGACTCACGGCTCGACCTGGAACCTGCTGTAGCGCTGGAACTTCCGCTCGTCGGTTACACGTACGCCCAGGCGACACCGTGGGTGCCTATCGATTCGTCGGTACCGTTCCTGTCGGAGATCCCCAACCGCGAGCAGATCTTGGCGCTCGAGCCCGACCTGATCGTGTGCCTGAACTACGAGAGCGAGTGGTGGCCGGTGGCCGAGATGTCCACCATCGCACCGGTTCTGACGACAGAGTTCACCGACGACTGGCGCACAAACCTCTCGCGGTTGTCGGGCTGGCTCGGTCGAACGGCCACACTCGATCGATTGACGCTCGACTACGACAATCTGATTTCCGACATCCGCAGTCGTCATGCCGAGAAGATTGCGTCCAAGACCGTCGCCAGTGTCTCGTTCATGCCGGACACGAACACGCTGTACGTCACGAGCATCCGTACCTCCGAGAAGGGCGACAAGCCCAGCGACATGACGCTCGGCGACATCGGTGGCAAAACCGCCACCTCGGAGGGGCTCGATCCCGAGGGCGGCGTCAGCCTCGAAGGCCTCGACGTGCTGGCCGGCGTCGACGGCTTCATGATCACCGAGAACGAGGACAGTGCCGCGTACCAGGCATTGGTGGCGAGCAAGCTGTGGCAGCGACTCCCGGCAGTGCAGGCGGGCAACGTCACCAGTCTGGGTGGCTCCACGTTCTACGGTTCGATCTACACGATTTCGTACGTGGCACAGGGTTGGGATGCCCTGTACAGCAAGATCAGCTGAAGCCCCTGCCGACCGGACCGATGAGTTTCGGTAGCGCGGGCGGTCTAATCAGGTAGGCATTGACCAGACCTGAGGAGATCGACGTGCAAACAGAGCAATCCCCAGCGGTAGTGCAATCCCGCGACGGTACGACCATCGCATACGAACGCTCCGGTGCCGGACCAGCAGTGGTCCTGGTCGCCGGAGCGTTCTGCGACCGCGGATGGTTCGAATCCCTGGCTGCAGAGTTGGCGGCGGACTTCACGGTGTATTCGTACGACAGGCGCGGACGCGGGGACAGCGGTGACAGTCGCGCGTTCTCGATCGACGCCGAGGTGGAGGACTTGCGTGCGGTCGTCGGTGCCACCGGTGAAACACCGCTCGTTTACGGATTGTCGTCGGGTGCCGCGCTGGCTTTGGAAGCCGCTGCGCAGGCCGTTCCGATGCGTAAGCTCGCCGTCTACGAGGCGCCGTACATGGACGACGACCAGCGTGACGAGACTGCCCAAAGTGACCTGGAGCGATTGATTGCGGGCGGCGACAGGGAAGGTGCTGTGACGCGTTTTCTGGATCTGACCGGTGCATCCGCGGAGATGGTCGACGAGATCAAGCGGAGTGCCGATTGGCCCGACATGTGCGCCATCGCGCACACCTTGCCTTACGACGTCGCCGTGTGTGATCACGGCTGTCAGTCGCTCGACTGGCTTGCCTCCATTACCGTCCCCACGTTGGTCATGTACGGCGGTGACAGTGGTCAATGGGCACCTGCCTCGGCGACGAGAATCGCTGCAAAAGTCTCGGGGACAAAGACTTTGGAGATCCCCGGTCAGGGCCACGGCGTCGCCGACGACGCTATTGTCCCGGCTCTGCGTGAATTCTTTTCCGGCTGAGCACTGGGCGGCGAAGACGATCGTCAACCTAGGGTTGACGCTTTCGATTGCGTCAACCTATGGTTGACGCATGAGCAAACCAGTGGAAATGACCAACAAGGTTCGACTCGACGACCTCATCGACGCGATCAAGAGGGTGCACACCGATGCTCTCGACCAACTCTCCGACGCCGTGATTGCCGCTGATCATCTCGGTGAAGTTGCAGATCACCTGATCGGTCACTTCGTCGACCAGGCGCGCAGGTCGGGAGCGTCGTGGACGGAGATCGGCGCGAGCATGGGTGTCTCGAAGCAAGCTGCGCAGAAGCGTTTTGTTCCCAAGGCGCCGAGTGATCAGAAGCCGATGGATCCGAACGAAGGGTTCAACAGGTTCACTCCCCGGGCGAAGAACGTCGTCATGGCCTCGCAGAACGAAGCCCGCGCTGCCGGCAACGCAGAGATCCAGCCTGAGCACCTGCTCCTGGGGCTTGTCGAGGAGCCTGCCGGGTTGGCTGCGAAGGCGATAGTCGCGCAGGGGGTGGAGCTTGGCTCCGTTCGGGACGCGGTGGCCGGTGTACTACCGGCTCCGACTTCCGAACTACCAGAACTTATTCCGTACGACGCTCGTGCGCGCAAGGTTTTGGAACTGACGTTCCGTGAGGCTCTTCGCCTGGGCCACAACTACATCGGCACCGAGCACATCCTGCTGGCACTGCTCGAACTCGAAGACGGATCAGGGGTTCTGGCTGACCTCGGAATCTCGAAATCGGTTGCGGAGTCCAACATCGTGGGAGCGCTGGCCGCCATTCAGGGTCAGTGATTCAGGGGTGAATCTGATGCAGAAGAGGGCCGCACCCTTGCGGGTGCGGCCCTCTTCTTGTGTCACTGATTAGACAGCGCGCACATTGGTGGCCTGAGGACCCTTCTGGCCCTGGCCAACCTCGAACTCCACACGCTGGTTCTCGTCGAGCGACTTGTAGCCGTTGCCCGAGATTTCAGAGTAATGAACGAACACGTCCGGTGTTCCGTCGTCGGGAGCGATGAAACCAAAGCCCTTTTCGCCGTTGAACCACTTCACGATGCCCTGTGCCATACCGATACTCCCTACAAACTCGATCCGGGCCCTCACATCGAAGTCCCGATCTCGATGTGTCTATCCTCCCATGCCGCGCAAGTCGAACGGTGGGCGACGTGCAGAAGCGAGTTTGTCAGGGGCCGACAAGGAGGAGGGATACCGATCTTCAGCACTTGTCTGATCAATCCGTCGACGGCGTGGACTCGTGGCTCGCATGCCAGCCTGCGGGGCTAGACCAGCGAGAAGCTGCCCAGCTGTGTTCTCGCGCTCGGATCGCTCGAAGTCGACAACGTAGGGCCCCACGGGAGCTGAGGGTGGGCTAACCTCTCATTCGCTGTGCCCTCGGCGCGCGCAGCAGACGCCGAGAAGGAGAGTGCACACGTGTACGGAACGATTCGCGAATCACCGACTACCGCTGAACTTGTGGACCAGCTCAGTCGCCGTGGGTTCTTCGGGGTCGGCGCAGTGGCAGCGGCCGCCATCCTTGCGGGTTGTTCGACGGCGTCAGATGCCGCAGACGCCGGTGAGCAACGCCAAGTCGTCAATGCGCTCGGCACCACCACGATCTCGGGGAAGCCGGAAAGGATCGTTGTTGCCAGCGACTTCACGGATCTGGAATTCCTGCTCTCGCTCGGCGTTCACCCAGTCGCCTACGGCAACACAGGATCGTGGGACCGCGGTTCACTGCCTTGGCAGAGCACCGCGGGAATAGCCGACCTCGAAAGCTTCGGCACCACAGGCGAAATCAACCCGGAAATCATCGCGCGCTACTCGCCGGACCTCATCATCGGAATGAAGACTTATCTCGAACCGGCAGCCGAGAGGCTCAGTCAGATCGCGCCGGTTATCGCGCTGGACTGGACCACCTCGTGGCGTGACGGCGTCGCCACGGTCGGGCAGGCCGCTTTTGTCGACGAGGCTGCTGCTGCAGCGATCGCCCGGACCGACGCTCTGATCTCCGACACCGCAGCTTCCCTGAACGGCTTGGGTGGCAAGACGATCATGATCGGCTCGATGTACGGCGATCAGTTGTATGTGCAGGGGGATGCCAGTGCGCCCGGGGTTCTGCTGCGCGAACTCGGACTCGACTATCGCGGATACAACGCCGAGCAGATGACTGCGCTGTCGATGGAGCAGGCGGAGGTACTCGCACCCGCAGACATTTTGCTCAGCCTCGCTTCTGATCAGGAAGCGACGACGAGGTTGGAGAACTTCGCAGTTTTCCAGAACCTCCCCGCGGTGAAGGCGCGAGCCTATGCGCCGGTCGAACTTCTGCTCTCGAATGCCTTTGTCGACAATTTCGGTCCACTGAGCGCACCGTACGCCTTGCCGCAGCTCGCCGAGGTCTTGACCGGGCTTGCGGCGGGCCAGGGAAAACAACTCCCCTGACCTCGCTTCCGAGCGTACGGACCCTGCGTCGGCCTAGCATCGAAACATGGTGGACATAGATCTGACGGGCCGCGCCGCAGTAGTCGGCGGATCACAACCGCTGCGAGCGATACTCGAAACCCCCACTACCCCCGGCCCGTGGCCGGGGGTAGTGATGATTCACGAGGCCTTCGGGCTCGAGGAGGTGATGCAGCGGCAAGCCAAGCGGCTGGCCGCTGCGGGGTTCTTGACGCTTGCTGTCGACCTCTACAGCGCGGGCGGGGCGAAGCGGTGCCTCGTGCCCACCATGACGTCGATGCTTCGAGGACACGGCAAGGCGTTCACCGACATCGAAGTCGCTCGCAGTTGGCTGGTGGAATCCCGGGACTGCACCGGAAAGATCGGTGTCATCGGATTCTGCATGGGCGGCGGCTTCGCGATGGTCAGCGCCGGAGATTTCGACGCTGCCTCGGTCAATTACGGTCAGCTTCCACGCAAACTCGATGAGGCCGTGGTGGATGCGTGCCCGATCGTCGGGAGTTTCGGAGGCAAGGACTTCTCGCTCCGGGGTGCTGCAGCGAAGCTGGAGACGGCGCTCAGCAATGCCGGTATCGAGAACGACGTCAAGGAGTACCCCACCGCCGGCCACGCGTTCCTCAACGACGCGGAGGCCGGACCCAAGGTGCTTCGTCCTTTGGAGCGCATTCTCGGAATCGGTCCCGATCCTGTTGCAGCGCAGGATGCCTGGAAGCGAATCGACTCGTTCTTCGAGCGCCACCTGGCGTGATCAGCGACTGGTTCTCTCGCCGCCGTTGACTGCCAATACCTGACCGGTGATCTGCCGGGCACCCGGTGAGGCCAAGAAATGGACGGCTGATGCGATGTCGTCCGGGGTTCCGGCGCGCTTGGTGCTGGTGGATTCGATCAGCATCGCGCGACGCTCGTCCGTCAGAAAGTCCCGGAAGAACTCGGTGTCGGCGATGTAACCGGGGGAGACGATGTTCGCGGTGATGCCTTCTGGGCCCAGTTCGGCGGCCAGATCGATATTCCACGTGGCAACTGCTGCTTTGGCAGCGCCGTACGCTCCAGCTCCCTTGTCTGCGGCAATCGATCCGATGGTGATGACGGCACCGCCACTGGGGATTCGATCTCGAACTGCTGCTGTGGTCAACACTGCCGAGATCAGATTGGAGTCCAGATTGGCCCGCCACCCGGCGGCCAGGGATTCCAGATCTGACGGCGCTTCGCGATCGAAGTCCGTGTTACCGCCGGCGCAGTGCACCACGACGTCGATGGTTCCCGGAAGTGAATCCTGCAGCCGCTTCAGGTCTTTCGGGTCGGAGTTGTCACACGTCAAGGCGTGAACATTATCGCCCAACTCCTCCGCGGTCTTTTCGAGTGGTTCCGTGCGTCGGCCGGTGACAAAAACGGTGTCTCCGTCCCGGGCGAACGCCGCTGCAGCTGCGCGTCCGATCCCTGTTCCGCCGCCGGTTACCAGAACTGTGCGTGTCATGCCTACCTCCGTGAGCTACGTTTAGACCTATACGAAGAACGTATCATTTAGAGCTAAACGAGGTGTGCAGTGGTGGGCGACTACAACCCGGACGACGCGGTGGACGCGGTTGCGTTGGCCTGGCTTCGCGAAAGGCCGGGCACGCCGGTAGAGGGCATCGGCATCGTCACCAGGCTGTGGATGTGCGCCAAGCTGCTCGGTGAGGATCGCCGACGGGTACTCGCCTCGGCCGGTGCGGACACCGCGACTCTGGACCTGCTCAGTGTCCTGCGGCGATCCGGCGAGCCGTATCAGTTGACGACTCGCCAGATCACCGAGCAGACCGGAGTCACGGCCGGTGCAATCTCGCAGCGACTCGCGCGCGCGGAGAACGCGGGTCTGGTGGAGAGGTCTTCCGCCGCGGAAGGGTCACGAATAGTGCTCGTGACCCTCACTGCCGCCGGTCACGAACTGGTGGAGCAATTGGTGGACCGAGTCCTCGGCCGTGAAGCCGAACTGACGTCGATTCTCACCGAGCAGCAGCAGGCCGAACTCACCGACCTGCTGCGTGTCTTTCTCGACGGCCTACGCGGCGAACTCGGTGACTCCGGCGTCGCGCACGTCGGGGCTTGATCAGGACAGGCGCTCGAAGACCGCAGCCAGGCCCTGCCCGCCGCCGATGCACATCGTCTCGAGGCCGTAACGCGCTTCGCGACGGTCCATCTCGCGCAACAGGGTGGCCAGGATTCGTCCACCCGTAGCTCCGACCGGATGTCCGAGGGAGATGCCGGAGCCGTTGGGGTTGATGCGTGGGTCGTCGGCCTCGAGATTCCAACTCTGCAGGACTGCAAGTGCTTGTGCCGCAAAGGCTTCGTTGAGTTCGATGACGTCCATGTCCGCCAGGGACAGCCCGAGGCGGCCGAGTGCCTTCTCCGACGCCGGTACGGGGCCGATGCCCATGGTGCGCGGCGGAACGCCCGCAACGCTCCAACTCGCGAGGCGTGCGAGCGGTCGCAGTCCGAGGGTACGAGCTTTGTCGGCGGTGGTGACGATCGCCAGTGCTGCGCCGTCGTTCTGACCGCTGGCATTACCTGCAGTCACGGTGGAGTCGGGGTCGATCTTTGCGCGCATGGGACGAAGGCGCGCAAGCGATTCCATCGAGGTGTCGGCGCGTGGATGCTCGTCGGTGTCGACGAGCAGGGCCTCGCCCTTGCGCTGCGGAACGGATACCGGAACGATTTCTTCGGCGAAGACGCCGTTCTTCTGTGCTGCGACGGCACGCTGATGGGATTGAACCGCGAGTGCATCTTGATCCTCGCGGCTGATGGAGAACTCGGCGCGCAGGTTCTCTGCCGTTTCGATCATTCCGCCGGGAACCGGGAAGTCACGTCCGCCGGCTGTGACGCGGGCCCGCGCGAGACGATCGCTGAGCGCAACTCCTTCACCCTTGACGCCCCAACGCATTCCGGTTGCGTAGAACTCGGCCTGGCTCATCGACTCGGCACCGCCCGCGAGGACCAGGTCACTGCCACCGGACTGAACCTGCATGACGGCCTGGATGACTGCCTGTAATCCCGACCCGCACCGGCGATCCACCTGCATGCCGGGAACATCGATGCCCAGACCCGCGTTGAGCGCCGCGATGCGTCCGATCGCCGGAGCCTCACCGTTCGGCGAAGCCTGGCCGAGAATGACGTCGTCGATCTCCGCGCCGGAAATGCCGGTACGCGTGACGAGTTCGGTGATCAGCGTCGAGGCGAGATCTTCCGGGGCTACGTCACGGAAGACACCGCCGAAGCGGCCGACAGGGGTACGGAGCGGTTCACAGATGACAACGTCAGGCATTGGTTCTTCCTTGGGTCTGCTCGGTCAGCGGGTGGCAGCCGAGTGATTGTTGGACGACTGAGTACGTCCGAGATCGACGGAGATGGCGTCCGCGGTGGCGACTGCGGCCGGAACCAGTTCACCGCGAACAGCTTCGGCGCTGTAGCGGGCGGCTTGGGTGGAGATGTTGACGGCCGCGACCACGTCACCGGTCGCGTCCCGGATGGGTGCGGCGAGCGAGCGCAGACCCTCTTCGAGTTCCTGATCGACAATCGCGAACCCGTCGGCGCGAATCTTCTCGAGTTCGGCACGCAGTCCGTCGGCGGTGGAGATGGTCTTGCCGGTCAGGCGGGCGAAGGACACTCGGGCGAGGTAGGCGTCCAGTGCGTCGTCCGGCAAGCCGGCGAGCAGAACTCGACCCATGGATGTGGCGTACGCGGGAAAGCGCGTGCCGATGGTGATGGACACCGTCATGATGCGGCTGACCGGAACACGAGCCACGTACACGACGTCGTCACCGTCGAGGATCGACACGGACGTGGATTCACGGACCTTGGCGGACAAAGCTTCCAGATGCGGCCCGGCAATCTCGGGGAGAGACAGACTGGACAGGTAGCTGTAGCCGAGTTCGAGGACGCGAGGCGTCAACCAGAACACCGAACCGTCAGTACGTACGTATTCGAGTTCGACGAGCGTGAGTAGGAAGCGGCGAGCAGTCGCACGCGTGAGATCGGTGTGCCGGGCAACCTCGCTGAGGGTGCGACGCGGGTGCTCACCGTCGAAAGCCTTGATGACGGAAAGCCCACGGGCCAGCGACTGCACGTAGTCCGGGGACGGTCCCGGCGCCTGCTCGCTGCTGTTCTCACTCATGTTGTCTCGTTCTCCTCAGGATCGGCCGAGAGGTCCGCGAGTGCTTGCTTTCCCAGCGCAAAAGCCAAGTTGCTGTTCGGCACACCCGCATAGACCGCGGTATGGAGAAATACTTCCACGAGTTCGTCGGGATCGATCCCGGCACGCAGCGCAGCGCGAATGTGCATGTCGAGTTCGTGTTCGTTGCCGACGGCAGTGAGGATCGCGAGAGTGAGGAGCCTGCGGGTGTGGTGATCGAGGCCGGGGCGCGACCAGATGTCACCCCACGCCGTGCGAGTGATGAAGTCCTGGAAAGGGGCGGTGAACTCGGTGGCACCGGCAATGGAACGGTCGACGTGGGCGTCGCCGAGCACCTGGCGTCGCACGGTCATGCCGGCCGACACCGCGGCGCTACGTTGGGCGAGCGCAGATGTGTGCGAGGCAATATGCGTTGCAAGTAGTTTGGTGACGCGCCCGGCTTGTTCGACGTTGGCCAGGTGTGCGCCCGGATCGACCACGTGCAGTACCGCATCGGCGATGCCGTCGGCGATCGCACCCAACGTCGACGGAGGCGTCGCCGGATCCTGCTCGCCCGCGACGAGGAGCGTCGGAGCGACGATGCGGGCCAGGTCGTTGCGGCCGTCCCACGTCGAAAGCGCCTCGCAGCAGGCGGCATAGCCCTCGTCGGGTGTGGCTTCGACCATCGCGACGTGACGGGCGACAAGCTCCGGATCGTTCTCGGCCAGTCCCGGCGTGAACCAGCGTCCGACGACGGCGGCCGCGATGGATGCAATACCGTCCGCACGGACAGCCCGAGCACGATCGATCCACGGTTGAGCCGGGGCGAACTGCGAGGACGTGCACATCAAGGTCAACGTCTCGACGCGAGTGGGGTGGTGTGCGGCGATCCACTGGCTGACAGCGCCGCCGAGGGAGAGCCCGACGAGATGTACGGACTCGAGTTCGAGCGAATCGAGGAGAGCGATGACATCGCCGGCGAGATCGGCAATTGAGTAGGGGCCCGCAGGCACCGGTGACTTGCCGTGGCCGCGATGGTCGACGGCGATGACGCGGTAGCGATTCGACAGCGCGTGAATCTGCGGCTGCCACATGGACAGATCGGATCCGAGTGAACCCAGGAGAACCACTGCCGGGGCATCGAGATTGCCGGTCTGTTGAAAGTTGAGCGCGACGCTCATCGAGATCCTCCTGTGGGGCGTTCGGCGAGGGCGCGGTCGACCAGATCGGTGGCGTGGCCCAGATAGTGTGCGGGGTCGAGTAGTTCGGCGATCTCGGTTTCGCTCAGGTGCTCTGCGATGGCGGGATCACGATCCAATCTGGTTCCGGAAGTGGCTGCCGCGGTGACGATGTCGCGCGCTCGATCAGTGTGAGCGGACAGGGCCTTGGTGACACGCTCGGCGAGAATCAGGCCACCGGTGATGTCGAGATTGCGAGCCATCGACTCGGTGTGTACTTGCAGGCCGGTGAGGCTCACGGAAAGCTGGTGCGCCGCTCCGCCTGCCAGACGCAGGAGATCGGTGACGGTTTCCCACTCGGCGTGCCAGGGGCCTGCGGCGCGAGCGAATTCGTGATCCATGTTCGACAGGGCTGTGGCCACCAGCGCGGGAGCACGTCGCGCTGCCGCGCGGGCGGTGATCGCGGCAACCGGATTCTGCTTGTGCGGCATGGCCGATGAGCCGCCCGGAGCGCTCTCGGCAACCTCGGACAGTTCGGTGGACGCCATGACGGTGATGTCGGTGGCGGGCTTGGAAACGGCGCCGGCGACGATACCGAGTGTGGTCGCGAGTTCTGCGATGGTCACGCGGTCGGTGTGCCAGGGAGTGACCTGCCTGGCCAGGCCGAGTTCGTCGGCCAGCGCGTCGGCGATCCTGAGCCCGTCGGGATACAACGCAGCGAGTGTTCCTGCGGCTCCGCCGAATTGAACCGGCAACGTGGACAGCACGATCTCGAGGCGAATCGCTGCGGCGTCGAGTGCGGTGAACCAACTCGATGCCAGTAGCCCGAAGGTGGTCGGAAGTGCTTGTTGTCCCAGGGTTCTCGCGACCATCGGAGTAGAGCGATGGATGCGGGCGAGGTGGGCGGCGGAATCGGCGGCGCGGGTCAGGTCGGCCAGAACCACCGCGCCCGCGCGTCGCGTCAACAGCATCAGCGCACAGTCCATGATGTCCTGACTGGTGGCGCCCGGGTGCACCACGGAGGCAGGCACACCTTCCTGTCCGACCCTTTCGCGCAGCATCTTCACCAGCGGAATGACGGGATTTCCGCCGGCGGCCGACGCGCGGCCGAGCGCCACGATGTCCAGACCGCCCGGTTGTGAGAGTTCGGCCGCGGCAGCAGCCACCGCGGCGCAATGTTCCCCGTCCGCCAACCCGACTGTGGCCATCGCACAACTCAGTGCGGCCTCCACGTCGAGCAACGCGGTGACCCACGCCTGGTCGGACAGGTGCTCCGATACGCGGGTGGCCCCGAACACCGGGTCGAACAGTGCGCCGCGAGTGGGCATGTGTACTCCTCTTACAGCTCGAAGAAGGGCGTCTCGACGCCGTTCGCGTCCTCGTCCTGAACATAGACCGTCCAGGAGTACCCACCGTCGACCTTGGTTGCAACCAGCTTCGCGCGTTCGGTTTCGCTCAGTGAGGACAGCACCGGATCTGTTGCGTGTGCGTCGGCGTCTTCGGGGAAGTACAAGCGGGTGACCAGGCGGTCGAGCATGCCGCGAGCGAAGACCGACACGTTCACGTGTGGGGCCTCGTCCGCATCCGTTTCAGTGGGCTGCGCACCGGGCTTGACAGTGTGGACCAATGCAGTGCCCGTGGGATCCGCTGCGCTGCGGGCGAATCCGCGAAAACCAGCCGGAGTGAGCTCCACTGCGCCACGGGGATCGTCCGGATGGTTGAAGCGTCCGAGCGTATCGGCCTGCCATGTTTCGATCATCGCGTCGGCGACGGGTGTACGGGCGCCGTCGATCACCGTGATGGCCAGCGTGATTCGTCCGGGGGCATCGGCGGGAGCGGCGTCGGGGCCGTCCGTCCAGGGGAGGCCGATGTGCCAGTACGGCCCGACGGTCTGAGAGGGCGTGACACCGAAGGGGGCGGTGGTGAAGTCGCCGGGGACGACCGGATAAGTGGGTGCGGGCTTCGCGGTGTGATCAGTCATCGTGGTCTTCCTCGTTCTCGAATACGGAGGCGTTACGGCCGCGCAGGACGATGTCGAAGCGGAACCCGAGAGCCCAGTTGGGGACTGTGGCGTCGTAGTCGAAGACGCTGACCATGCGGTGACGTGCTGCTTCGGGTACCGCGTTGTAGATCGGGTCCTGGAAGAACATCGGATCGTCGGGGAAGTACATCTGCGTCACGAGGCGCTGCGTGAATGCCGTGCCGAACAGCGAGAAATGGATGTGTGCCGGTCGCCAGGCGTTGTCGTGGTTCATCCACGGGTAGGCGCCCGGCTTGATCGTGGTGAAGCTGTAGTGGCCGTTCGCGTCGGTGACGCAGCGACCCAGGCCGTTGAAGAACGGATCCAGCGGCGCGGGCCAGTTGTCGCCGGTGTGGCGGTAGCGTCCACCGGCGTTGGCCTGCCACACCTCGAGCAGTGTGTGGGGGACGGGTTTTCCGTCGCCGTCGAGTACGAGGCCGTGAACGACGATGCGCTGTCCCTGTGCTTCGCCGCCGTTGGCAATGGTCAGGTCGTTTTCGCCGGCGCCGACGCGATCTTCGCCGAATACCGGCCCGGTGAGCTCCGTGAGCCGCTGGGGGAGCAGCTTCAGCGGCTGCTTCGGGTGGCGAAGGGAAGTCGTCTTGTAGTCCGCGAAATCGGCCGGGGCGTTGACGCCAGTCGGCCGCTGGTACCTCGGCGGTAGATGCAGCATAGGGAACCTCGTCGTTCGGTTACGTGAAGTTGTTCGCAATGTGTACATGTGTTGCGCTCTGCGAACAGAATAGTTCGTAGATGTGACCCAGGCAATGCCGGGGGCGAAAAATGTTCGTTATGCGGACGGGGGTTCACAATACGTACGGGTCGCGCTACTGTGATCGACATGATGGACAAAGTCATTCCCACTGCTGCCGAGGCCGTCGCCGACGTGCCGGACGGCGTCACGATCGCTGTCGGAGGTTTCGGGCTCGTCGGAGTGCCGGAAATCCTCATCGATGCGCTCCTCGAGCAGGGCGCGACATCACTCGAAACGGTGAGCAACAACTGCGGCACCGACGGGTTCGGGCTCGGAGTGCTTCTGGAGAAGGGGCGTATCCGTCGTACTGTCAGCTCGTACGTCGGCTCCAACAAGGAGTTCGCGCGTCAGTACCTTTCTGGTGAGCTGGAAGTAGAACTCACGCCGCAGGGCACGCTCGCCGAGCGCATGCGCGCCGGGGGAGCGGGCATCCCCGCGTTCTTCACCCCGGCCGGCGTCGGCACCCAGGTCGCCGACGGCGGCCTGCCACTGCGTTACGACGGCAGCGGCGGCATCGCAGTTGCCAGTCCGCCCAAGGAAACTCGTGACTTCGACGGCGTCACCTACGTGATGGAGCGCGGCATCGTCGCCGACTATGCACTGGTCCATGCCTGGAAAGGTGACCGGCATGGCAACCTCGTCTACCGCGCGAGTACCCAGAACTTCAATCCGGCTGCAGCAACGTCGGGGCGCATCACCATTGCGCAGGTCGAGCACCTCGTAGAGCCGGGTGAGCTCGACCCCGCCGAGATCCACACGCCGGGCATTCACGTTCAGCGTGTTGTCCACGTCGGCCCCGTGACGGTCGGCATCGAGAATCGGACGGTACGAGCATGACTTCTGTACTACCCACCAAACTCACTCGCGAAGAGATGGCGGCCCGCGTCGCGCGCGAACTCGAGGACGGGCAGTACGTGAACCTCGGCATCGGTATGCCGACGCTGGTTCCGAACTACCTCCCGACCGATATCACCGTTGTATTGCACTCGGAGAACGGCGTTCTGGGCGTGGGGCCGTACCCGACCGAGGACGAACTCGATCCCGAGCTGATCAATGCGGGCAAGGAGACCATCACCGTTCTCCCCGGTGCGTCGTTCTTCGACTCCTCAGCGTCGTTCGGCATGATCCGCGGCGGCCAGGTCGACGTTGCCGTGCTCGGTGCCATGCAGGTCAGTGCCACCGGAGACCTCGCGAACTGGATGATCCCCGGCCACATGGTCAAAGGCATGGGCGGCGCGATGGATCTGGTCCACGGCGCAAAGCGCGTCATCGTGATGATGGAGCACGTCTCGAAGAAGGGTGAGCACAAGATCGTCGAGGAGTGCTCGCTTCCGCTGACCGGTAAGGGCTGCGTCCAGCGAATCATCACCGACATGGCCGTGATCGACGTGACTGACGACGGTCTCCGCCTGGTGGAGACGGCGCCGGGCATCAGCGTCGACGACGTGGTTGCCGCTACCGGAGCGAAACTGATTCTTTGACAGTATGTTTCATCTGATGGCTCAGCCGCCGGGTCGTGACTTCCATCCGACCCGGCGGCTGTTTTACGCCCCGACGTCGTTCAGCTCGCTCTCGACCGGAATCCAGAGCTCGAACCGTGCGACGGTGAAATCGTCGTTGTATTCGGTACGCATGATCTCGGGACCAGGTACGGAGCGAAAAGGGTTGGCAGGGAACCATTCCGTGTAGATATCTCGCCACAAATACTGCACAGATTCGATTTCCGACCCGTCGGCGGTGAAGACGGCCCACGTGTGTGCGTCGACCGTCAGCGCATCGAAACCCGTGGGTGAAGGTTTGCCGGTGACCACTCCCAGGTAGTAATCCAGTTCTGTGCCTTCGGTTCTGGGATGCGCCAAATTGTCGACGACACTGACGATTCCCGCCGGGTCCTGATCGGAGAGCTCGCGCAACCCTCGCAACGCAACCTTGTCCACGGAGCGGGTGAAATCTTCGATCGCAGAATTGGGACCTTCGTGAACCAATGGAACCCGGGTCTTGAACCCGACTACCGTCAGGGCAGGTTTGTCCACAAGCATGTAGTCCATCGGTGTGGCTCCTTCCAGTGTCACGTGAATGACAAGTTTCTGTTGGGATTTGAGAACGGCGGGAGCGCGTTTGACCGCGCCGGGGCTCACGCCGTGAAATGCGGTGAACGCTCGTGTGAAGGCCTCCGCGGACGAGTAGCCGTACTTCACGGCGGTCTCCAACACTCCTGATCTGCTGACGGACAACTCGGCACCGGCCAGGGTGAGTCGACGTCGACGGATGTATTCGGATACGGGAATGCCGGCCAGGGCCGAGAACATCCTCCGAAAGTGATACTCCGAGGTGGTTGCCAGCCTTGCCATCTCGGCTGTCTCGATCTCGCCGCTCAGATTGCTTTCGATGTAGTCGAGCGCGCGGTTCAGTCCGTCGATCATCGTGTCTTCCTGTTCACGGGTTTCACGCTACGCAGATCACTTGGGCCGTACCCGACTATCCGTGCCCGAAAAAGTAGGGCAGGAAATGCATCTGGACAACTCAGTTAATCATCATTATCTTGAATCGAACATCGATGGTTGACCAGGAGGCACAGTGAGCACCCGTTTTCCGCAGGCTGAATTGACCGAGGTGCCCGAGGACATCGCCGCCAAGATTCTCGAGATCCAGGAGAAGTCGGGGTTCGTGCCCAACGTCTTCCTGATGTTCGCTCGGCGCCCAGCCGAGTTCCGGGCATTCTTCGCATACCACGACGCGATCATGCTCAAGGAAGATTCCGAACTCACCAAGGGTGATCGAGAAATGATCGTCACCACGATCTCTGCGGCCAACAAATGTACGTACTGCGTTGTCGCGCACGGCGCAATTCTGCGTATCTACGAGAAGAAGCCGTTGGTTGCCGACCAGGTTGCGGTCAACTATCGCACCGCAGAGATCTCCGATCGTCAGCGCGCGATGCTCGACTTCGCCACCAAGGTGAACTCCGCCTCACACGAAATCGCCGACGCCGACTTCGACGCCCTCCGTGTGCACGGCTTCGGCGACGAGGACGCGTGGGACATCGCCGCGATCACTGCATTCTTCGGGCTCAGCAATCGCATGGCGAGCTTCTCCGGCATGCTGCCCAATCCGGAGTTCTACCTGATGGGGCGCGTTCCGCGGTCCTGATTCCTGCGGTTAGCGCAGCAGCTCTCAATTTTTCGAACCGACCGGTCGTAACGTCTGGAAGTCAGCCGACGAAGTAAAGGCTGTCCACGCCGGAATTGCCGTCTTCGTAAAGAAGGCCGAAAGGTTGAGCGCTATGTCGGAGAAGTCCATCGCCCATTCTCGGAGGGTCCGCTCTGCGGCCGCCGGTGCCGTACTAGCTCTCGGATTGGCGGTGGGCGGCACGGGAATTGCATCGGCAGAGCCGGAAACCGTGTGTACCCCGAGCGCTGATCCGCTGGTGACCTGCGCCGAGGAAGAGGCAGCTGCCACCACCGACGCCGACGCGGCGACGAGCACCGAGACCACGCCGGAGAAGGTTGAAGCCGGGGTCGCGGGCACGGGCAGTGCCGAAACCGCTGGTACGGACGCTGCAGCACTGGCGGAAGCCGAAGCAAAAGCCAAGGCAGCTGCCGAAGCGGCAGTGAAGGCCGCCGAAGCAGCCGCGACGGCAGGGGTCGACTCGTCCGCAGCGACAGACACTTCGGTGAAGGCGACCGAGGCAATGACCCAGGCGAGCGTCGAGGCAACCAAGGCGGCGGTCGAATCGACGCAGGCCAAGGCGGAGGCCGGGGCAGCGGAACAGTCTGCGAAAGAAGCGGAAGAGGCGGCCAAGGTTGCGGCGTCCGCTGCGGCCGATGCCAAGGAGGTAGCAAAAACAGCTCAGGCAGAAGCTGATGCGGCTGCAGCCAAGGCTGCGGAACTCGAGGAAGCAGCGAAGGCCGCCGGTTCGGGGACCAAGACCGAGGAGGCGGCACGCGCTCGCGCCGAGGCTAATGCGCTGCAGGCCAAGGCCGATGAGGCGAAGGCTGCCGCGGATGCAAACGCCAAGCTGGTTGCGGACAAGAACAAGGAAGCCGAGGAAGCCTTCAAGAACTGGGACATCGCGAAGGGACTCGCCGCAAAGGCTCAGGCGTTGGCCGCAGCTTGGAATGCCAAGCAGCTCGCGATCACCGTCAAGGAAACTCAGAAGGTGGCCACCGCCGCCGAAACCACCGCCAAGGCAGCCGAGTCCGCAGCCGCCACCGAGGTAGAAGCTGCCACCGCCGCCCGTAAGGCCGCAGATGAAGCGGCAGCTACCGCAGCTTCCGCACAGAAGGACGCTGCCGCTGCACAGAAGGCCGCGGAGACGGCGCAGGCCGAGGCCGATGCTGCAGGGGAGGCGGCCACCGACAAGCGAGCAATCGCCGACGAAAAGGCTGCCGAAGCCGCCAAGAAGGCCGAAGCTGCCGAAGTAGCGAGTAAGAAGGCGCAGGATCTCTACCTGGCCGCCGAAGACGCGAAGGCGGCGGCCGACGCCGCAGCAGCAAAGGCCAAGGAAGCTCAGGCCGCCGCAGCCGCCGCAAAGGCCGAAGCGGATGCAGCGCAGAAGATCGTCGACGAGCTCAAGGCAAAGGGCGAGAAGGAGATCGACAACGGAACAGGCGTCGGCGGTGAGGTGATCATCGGTGAGCACACCGACGACGGCTCCGGAGTCACGAAGGTCGACGAGACCACCGCTGTAGTGAACAAGACCGGCGTCAAGCTGGTCGGCTACTACAACAACAAGGGAGCCTTCGACGTCGTCGACTACTACGTCACCGACGCCGACGGCGATCCGGCACTCGCTGGAAGCCTGCCCCCGGTCGATCTTGCTCTCGGCGACACCGCAAGCAGCAGCACCAGCGGTAGCAGCAACTCCAACCTGCCGGCTGTATTGATCGGCGTCGGAGTCGTCGGCGCTGCCGCCGCAGCAGCTACGACGGTGGTTGTTCGTCGCAAGCGTCATGACGGCCCGGGCAACACGTCTGCGTAGCGCCGGCCTCTCGGCGGTAGCGATCCTCGCCCTCCTCGCATCCGGATGTTCGGGCGAGAATGCGGGATCGCTACCTGACCGCTCGCCGGTGCAGTCGCATATCGCGGCTGCACCGGCTTCGGTGACCGTCGATCCGGCAGAACCCGAGAGGATCGAGTTGAGGTCTGCGTCCGGGGTCACGTACCTGAGCAGTCCGTTGCACTCGGAGAAACTGATGCGCGGCGGCGAGAGTGGGCAGCAACTGAATCCCGTCGACGAACTGCCGGTGTGGTGGGGTGAAAGCGGAATGCCGGGAACGTCGACCACACAAACAGTTGTCGTGGTCGGCCACAACTACACCACTCGCGAAGCACCGTTCCGGGCGCTCCGGGTAGTGGAGCCGGGCGATCGAATTCTCCTGGGTACACCGAACGGCACACTCGAGTACGACGTCGAAACAGTCGGGCCGCTGCACAAAGGTTCGCTGCTGGGCGCTCACGAGTTGCGCGAATCGGTTCCGGGACGGCTGATCCTCGCCAATTGTGATGTCGTCGAAGGAGAGTCGACCGACGACAATTACGTTGTCATCGCCCAGCTGGCAGCGCGCTGAATCCGTGGCAGTGCAAGAATAGGTACATGGATTCCCTCGGACTTCTCTCGGAACTGGTAGCTCTCGACACGGTCTCGGGGGAGGCCGCTCCTCAACGGCGGGCGATGGATTCGATTGTCTCGTTGGTTCTCTCACGTGCGCCACAGGCGAAGGTGGAGTCAGACCTGACCGGCAATCATCCCTGGGCCTTGATCACCAACGAAGCTGCACCCTCGGCAGCCAGACTACTGTTCGCCTGCCACGTGGACACGGTGCCGGTGGGCACTGTCTCCGACTGGGAGTTCGACCCGTACGCCGCACAGGTCGACGGCGAATTGTTCCTCGGCAGAGGGACATCGGATATGAAGGCAGGCCTTGTTGCCGCTACTGCCGCGGTTGTCGACGCTTTCGAACGTGGAGTCCCGGTCGCACTACTGCTGACGAGCGACGAGGAAATCGGATCGCTCGGGGCTGTTCGTTCGGCCGACGCCGTGGCGAATCTCGAGGTCGGGGCTGTCATCGTTCCCGAGGCGACCGGCAATCGCATCAACCTGGGGCACCGCGGCGCACTGTGGCTCGAAGTGTCCGTCAAAGGAAAAGCCGCGCACGGGAGTACACCGCAGCGAGGAACTAACGCCGTCCTCAAACTGCTTGACGTCGTCGACCGAGCCCGGCGTGAGCTTCCGCTGTCGTCCGACGCGTTTCTGGGTGCCGAAACCTGGAACCTCGGCTTGGTCGGCGGGGGTTCGGCTCCGAACATCGTGCCGGACAGTGCACGTGCGGTGATCGATCACCGCACGGTGGGAGACGGCGCCGACCTGCTCGCGTGGTGGCGAGCCCAACCAGAAGTCGACTCGGTGGAGACGTCGATTCATCTGGGAGGTGTGCGTACCGACGCGTCGGACCCGTGGTTGGCGACCCTGCCTATCCCTGTTGCAACCGAACCGGTTTCGTACTTCACCGACGCTTCGGTACTGGCCGCCGCCGCCCCTGGTGCTCCCGTCGTGATCTGGGGCCCTGGCACTCCCTCGCTGATGCATGCGGCCAACGAAAGCGTCAAGGTTTCCGAACTGGACGATGCGATCGCTGCTTACGGTGCGGTTGCCGCCGCTTGGCCGACGGTGGACTGACGGACAATCAGTTCAGGAGCAAGCGCGATGTGGGCTGTCGACTCGGAAGAGTTGTTCATCGCCTGATCCAGAAGTCGCACAGCTTCTTCCGCGATTCTTTCCTGCGGCTGCCCGACGGTGGTCAACGGCGGGTTGCACAATTCGGAGAATGGGATGTTGTCGAAACCGGTGACCAGAACGTCGCCGGGAACGTCGATGCCCAATGTGTGACACGTCTGCAACACGCCAAGTGCGATCAAGTCGTCGGCGCAGACCAGGGCGTCGGGGCGAGTTTTGCCGGTCAGGATGATGTTGGATGCCGTGCGCCCCCACTCGATCGAGTACTCGCCGAGTTGTGTCCACTCGTCACGAGTTTCGATGCCCATTCGATCCGCGTGGCGGAAGAAGCCGGCCCGGCGAAGTTCTGTTGACGAATTGGTCAGCTCGGAACTGATGAAGGCGGCTGATTGCGCGCCACGCTCCGACAGATGCTCCATCACCAGGGATTGAGCGGCGTCGTCGTCGACGCCGACCCAGTCCGTCTGGGTATCCATTGCAAACCGGTCCAGTTGAACGACCGGAAGCGTTGCCGCGCTGGCTCGGACGGCTTCGGCACTCAGTTCGCCGTGGCACGGGCTGATGATGATTCCGTCCACTTGCCGGGAGACGAGCGACTTGAGCCGCTGCGCTTCCACGTCGGGATCGGAACGAGAATCGCACAGGAACAGTTGTAAGCCGCGCCGAGCGAGGACGTGTTCGACGTTGACCACCAGCGAAGTGAAGAAGGGGTTCGCGATACTCGGAACCACCATTCCGACAGTGTCCGTCCGATTACGACGCAGTGAGCTGGCGATGATGTTTCCCGAGTATCCGAGAGAGTCCGCGGCTCGTTTGATTGTCGCTGCAAGCTCGTCCGAGACAGGGCGGGATCCGGACAGTGCCCGCGACACGGTGGCAGTCGAGACCCCCGCCAGTTCCGCGACATCGCGAATGGTCGCCTTGCGCATGCGTCCCCCGTTTTCTGCTCGATTCGGGTCCGAGGTTATCGAACCGCACGGTCCAGTGTCCCGCATGTAACGCGATTGAGGCAATCGTTTACAAATTCGAATTGTGAAATCCTTGACACAACCCGGTGTTGATCGCATAACCTGCTAATTCATCAAGGCAATCGATTACATCGTGTGCAGATCTTGTGCATGGACATACAGCGCAAATCTTGCGCATGGAATGGGGTAGCTGAAGTGACCGCATCACCGCTCGGAGTCTTTCCGCCCAAGCCCTCGGCGCTGGCAGAGATGTTCACCGGCACGCCATCTCTCATCGGGGCCATTCACCTCCCGGCCCTGCCGGGCAGCCCGCACTACACCGGGCAGCCGGTTTCGGAAATTGCTCGCTTCGCCGTCGAGGAAGCACACGCGTATGTCGACAACGGTTTCGACGGTGTGATCGTCGAAAATCACTGGGACATACCGTTCCTCAAGCCCGGCGAACACGGATACGAAACCGCCGCGAGCATGGGAGTCATCACGGCAGCGGTGGTCGGCGAGTTCGGCAAGGCCGTCGGCGTCAGCATCCTGTCCAACGCCGGCGAGTGCGGAGTGGCCGCAGCGTGGGCGGCAGGCGCGAGTTTTGTGCGCGTCAATCAGTGGGCCAATGCCTACATTGCCAATGAGGGCTTCATCGAGGGTCAGGCCGCCAAGACGACACGCTTCCGCCATCGCATCGGCGCCGACCCGGTCCGGATCTTCGCTGACGTGCACGTCAAACACGGTGCGCATGCCATTGTCGCGGACCGCACTGTCGCGGAACAGACCGAAGACGCCGAGTTCTTCGACGCAGATGTTCTGATCGCGACGGGTTCGCGCACCGGTGACGCCGCTTCGGTCGACGAGGTTTCCGTGATCCGAGACAACACCGTTCTTCCGGTGATCATCGGCTCCGGCATCACGGCTGCCAATGTCGCAGCGCTGATGAAGGAATGCGACGGCGCGATAGTTGCATCCTCGGTGAAGGACAATGGACGCTGGTGGGGACGGGTCGCAGGCGAGAAGGTCCGCGAACTGTCCCGGGCCGCAGGAAAGTAACCATGATTGTCTTTTGTGGATACGCCAACAACGATGTGACGGTACATGTCCCACACGTACCGGTACTCGGTGAGCGCGTTCAGGCAACGGCCATCAGTCAGATCGACGGTGGAATGAATGCAAATGCTGCGGTATCCGCGGCCAGAATGGGCGCGCAAGTGATCTTTGCCGGTGCCGTGGGCCCGGACGCGCGGTCCACCGAGTTTCTCGAAGCCCTCGAGGCAGATGGCGTCGACACCAGTTGGTCGCCGCGAGATGCGTTCCTGTCGACGGCAGTTGTTCTCATCGCGCAGGACGGCGATCGCTCCATCATCAGCCAGGACGACCCGAACGATGCCGAACGCATCGGAGTTGTCGTCACCCGATTGGCCGCTGCCGGCGGTGGACGACTGTTCCTCGACGGATACCGTGCGGTCTTCCTCCCGGATGAATTACCGGGAAGCGTAAGTCTGGTAATCGATCTGGACGGTTGTGAAAACAAAGCCGCGGCACTGCGCGCGTTCGCTCTGGCCGACCACGTCGTCGTAGGGCGTGCCCTGTGGGAAGGCGAGTTCGGGATCGGATTCGACCAGTGGCAGACTCTGGCCGCCGAGCACAACACACACCTGCTGGTGACCGACGGGTCGCGAGGTTGGACACTGACCACACCGGACGGCGAGGTGACGAGCGAACCGGCAGTAGTGGTCGACGTCGTCGATGCAGTCGGGGCCGGTGATTGCTTCGGCGGTACGTACATCGCTTTTGTCGACGCCGGGCGCTCACCGGTGGACGCCGCACGACTCGCCGGGGCATCGGCTGCATTGGCTTGCGCCACTGCCGGACCCCGCGGATGCCCCACCCGAGATGAATTGGACAGCTTCACAGCAACATTGACCCCTCACACCCTTTTGGAGACTCGATGATGAAACGTGCATTGCCTCTGGCGCTGGGAGCCGCAGTCGCGCTCACGCTCACCGCTTGTGACTCGGCTTCGTCGAGTGACTCGAAGGACGCATCGGGTGGCTCGTCCATCCCGCAGCCGACCCGAGTCGCCGAAAGCTGTGACGGGACGAACGGCAAGCTCAAGGTCGGTCTGGTGACCATCAACCTCCAGGCGCTGTACTTCAACCAGATCAACAATGCCGCGAAGACCGTCGCGGACAAGGCAGGCGTCGACCTGCAGATCATCAGCGGCAACGACGATTCCGTCGCGCAGGCCAACGCCTTCGACAATCTGATCGCCGCCGGAGTCGACGCGATCATCGTCGATGCAATCGACACGGACGGAATCAAGCCGTCGGTGGTCAAGGCCAAGAACGCGGGCATCCCCGTCGTCGCGGTCGACGCGACCATCGACGATCCGGCACTGTCGACTCAGGTCGGTACGGCCAACGCCGAGGGTGGTGCCAAGATCGGAAACACCTTGGCCGACGTCGCGAACAACACCGGAACGGTCGGTATCGTCGGCGCGCTCAACAGTACTGTCCAGTTGGAGCGGCAGAAGGGCTTCACGGAGACCGTGACCGGCCGCGGAATGACCGTCGGCACCGTCGTGGACGGACGTAACATTCAGGAGAACGCACAGACCGCAGCGGAGAACCTGCTGACCGGCGGTGGCGACATGAAGTACGTCTACGCAACCGGTGAGCCGGCACTGATCGGTCTCGTGGCGGCGGTCAACAGTCAGAAGGCGCAGGATCGCATCGAAGCAGTCGGTTGGGATCTTTCGGATCAGGCGGTAGGCGGACTCAAAGCCGGTTGGCTTAAAGGCGTGGTCCAGCAGAACACCTTCGAATTCGGCCATGAGGCAATGAATTCGGCAATCGACCTGGCTTGCGGACGCGGCGCTCCGGCAAACATCCCGGTTCCCACCCAGATCGTGACCCCGGAGAACGTGGCCGACTACATGTACTACTTGGAGAAGTAATCATGGCACCTCCACTGATCGAACTCTCGGGCATCACCAAGTCGTACGGACCGGTGAAGTCCCTTCAAGGAGTGGACCTTCGGCTGGCGAAGGGTGAAGTACTCGGAGTGGTCGGCGACAACGGCGCCGGTAAGTCCACTCTGATGAAGATTCTCGCCGGTGCGGTTCAGCACGACGGCGGCGAAATGCGCGTCAACGGTGAACCAGTGCGCTTTTCGACGCCTCTCGACGCGCAGCAGAAAAAGATCGGAATCGTCTACCAGGATCTGGCTCTGTGCGACACGCTGGACGTCGCCAGCAACCTGTTCCTCGGCAGAGAACCGCGAAAAGGCCCCTTCCTCGACCGGCATGCCATGCACGAGAAGGCGGCTCACATTCTCGCCGACCTGCATGTCAAGGTGAAGTCGACCTACCAGGAGATCGGGCAACTGTCCGGCGGACAGCGGCAAACCGTCGCGATCGCCCGCGCAGTCTCCTTCCGCCCAGACGTACTGATCCTCGACGAGCCCACCGCAGCGCTAGCCGTCGCCGAGGTCGAGTCGGTGCTCAAGCTGATCACGGACGTCGCAGCGGCCGGCGTGGGCGTCATTCTCGTGACACACCGCCTGCAGGACCTGTTCCGCGTGTGTGACCGAATCACGGTCATGTACGAGGGGCAGAGTGTCGACGACGTTCCGATCGGCGACCTCAACATCGAGTCCCTCGTCGGACTCATCACTCGAACTCCGGTGCCGCAACGGACATCGGCAGCAACACAGGGAGCCACGGCATGACCACTCTCGAGAAGACCCAGGCGCCGATCGAGCGCAAGCTCGCCGCGAAACCCTCCTTGTGGGACAGCGTCAACAAGCCCACCCTCGCGATGCTGGCGGTGACAGTTGCCGTCGCAGCCGTCTTCTCGGCGACCACGTCGTCGTTCCTGACATTTACGAACCTGTCGAACCTGGCAACCCAGATCGCTCCGGTTCTGATCATCGCGGTGGCGATGACCTTCGTGATCACGGCAGGTCAGATCGACCTGTCCGTCGGTGCGATCGTCGCATTCGTCGCGGCGATGAGTGCCGAGCTTATCCAGGCCGGCGTCGATTCGTCCCTGGTCTTCGTCGCCGCCCCGGTGATGGGTGCGGCCTGGGGCCTGGTCAACGGATGGCTCGCTGCCTATCAGGGTATTCCGCCGTTCATCGTGACCCTGGCGACGATGTCCGTCATTCGCGGTATCGCGCTGTATCGGACCGAAGGATTCTCCGTTCCGGTTCCGGCCGACACCTACTTCGCGAAGCTCGGAACTTCGGAATTCCTCGGGTTCTCCGCCAGCGCCTGGATTGCTCTCGTCGTCGTGGTCATCGGAGCAATTGCGCTCAACCGCATGCGCTTCGGGCGCTACGTCACCGGTATCGGATCCAACGTCGAATCCGTGCGACGGTCCGGCGTCAACACGCGTCGTGTGCTCATGATGACGCTCGTCTTCACCGGCTTGGCTGCCGGTATCGCGGGACTGCTGATCGCGGCTCGACTGGGCTCGGGTTCGGCCAACTCCGCAACGGGATTCGAGCTCACGGTGATCACCGCGGTGGTTCTCGGTGGCACCAATCTCTTCGGCGGTCGCGGCACCGTGATCGGTACCGTCATCGGCGCCGTCCTGACCGGAATAATCGCCAACGGATTGACCCTGCTCGGCGTGAGCCCTTTCCTGACGCCGATCATCACCGGTGTCGTTCTGCTACTGGCCATCTGGATCAACATGCGCGGACATACACTGAGCGCGCTGTGGCGACACCTGCAGTCCGCACCGTCGGGGCCTGCACGCTCATGAGCAAGGTTCGTACTGTCACGGGAGCTGTGGACAGCTCGGAACTCGGACTGGTTCTCCCACACGAACATCTGCACAACGACGTCACCGGTGCGTACACCGAGGCACCGGATCCGGTTGTGGCACAGCGGTTGGCCGGTCCGGTACGCGCCGAGGATGCCTGGCTTCTTCACGACAATCCGTACTACAGTCTCGACAATTGTCGAGTCGACGACGCAGCGGCCGTGGTGGAAGACCTTGTGGACTTCGCCCGCCTCGGTGGTCGGACGATCGTCGATCTGACACCGCCGGGACTGGGCCGGGCACCGGAGAAGTTGGCGGAGTTCTCGCGAAAGTCAGACGTGCGAGTGATCATGGGTTCAGGGTGGTACCTCGAGACGACCCATCCGGTCGAGGTCCACGAACTCGGTGTCGACGATCTGGCAGGTTCGCTCGTCGAGGAGTTCGATCCGGCAAAGGAATTGGCACCTGGCGTGATCGGGGAGATCGGAGTCTCCCCGCTCTTCACTCAGAACGAGGCGAAAGCGTTGCGGGCGGCATGCATCGCCCAGCGCGAGGTGGACGTGCCCCTGTTCGTCCACCTTCCGGGATGGCAGCGCGTCGGACATCACGTCGTCGACATCGTGGTCGACGAGATGGGCGTCGATCCGCAAGCAGTGGTCCTGTGCCACATGGACCCGTCCGGACACGACGCCGACTACCAACGATCGCTCGCCGACCGCGGTGTCTTTCTCGAGTTCGACATGATCGGGATGCCGTTCGATTTCCCCGGCGAGGGTCTTTCGCCGCATCCGGCGGAAACAGCCACTGCGGTAGCCGGATTGGTCACCTCCGGTCACGCATCACAGCTCCTGCTCAGTCACGACCTCTTCCTCAAATCAATGCTCAGAAAGCACGGCGGAAACGGATTCTCCTACGTACCACTCGCCTTCGCCGCCCGATTGGTGCGCGCAGGCGTAGATCCCCAGCAAGTGTCCGCGTTGATGCGAGACAACCCGAGGTCGCTCTTCGAGCAGGCCGCGAAAGGAAACAGAAGCAGTCATGGGTAAACGAGTACTGATCGCCGGCGAGAGCTGGATGACGACGTCGACGCACGTCAAGGGCGTCGACGAGTTCAGTGTCCATTCCTACGTCGAGGGAGTCGGTCCGCTTCGGGATGCGCTCACCTCACGTGGCCACGACGTGACACACATGCCCGCACACCTGGTGCCGACGCAGTTCCCCGGTACAGCAGAAGCGTTGTCCCAGTTCGACGTCGTCGTTCTCTCCGACATCGGAGCGAACTCGCTGCAGTTGGCTCCCGGCGTGTTCGACCAGTTCCGCGCCGGCGAGGATCGTCTTGTCGCGCTACGTGACTGGGTGAACGCCGGCGGCTCACTGATGATGATCGGTGGTTACCTCTCGTTCTCCGGGTTCCAGGCGCGAGCAGCTTTCCGCCAGACCGCGATCGCCGAGGTACTGCCCGTGACGATGCTGGCCGAGGACGATCGCGTCGAGACACCGGCCGGGATCGTCCCCACCGTCGTCGATGCTGCTCACCCGGCTCTCGGTGGTGCCGGCGATTCCTGGCCGGCGCTCCTGGGATACAACCGCGTCGTCGCGAAGGACGGTGCCGTGGTTCCCGCCACCATCAACGGCGACCCGCTTGTCGCTGCCGGTGAATACGGCGCCGGACGGTCGATCGTCTTCACCTCGGACTGCTCGCCGCACTGGGCTCCGCCGGAGTTCTGTGAGCAGTGGCCCGGATACACCGACCTGTTCGACGGCTTGATCAGTTGGGTCGCCGGCGAATGAGTCGCTCCTCAGACCTGCTCGCGCGGCAGCAGAGTAATCTCGCTGCCGCGCGGGCGGTTCCATTCATCGAGGACACCATCGGCGGGACGTTGAGTGATGAGGGATTCCGCCGGTACCTCGTGATCGAAGAGGCATTCGTACTGACGGCCGTCAAGGTGTTGGGGTTGGTGGTCGCCGAATCCCCGACGCTCGACGACGCGCTCGACCACGTGACGTCGATGTCGAACCTGGTGGGCGAGCAGCGCGAGTATTTCGCGCAGTTGCGTTCCCGCTTCCCGTACGAGGGTGACGCAGCGGCGCTGGTCGAGGAGTCGGCCGTGCTGTCCACGCACGCCTTGGCCCTCGCTCGCGAAGAGGGCAGGGCGGCGGCGCTGGTGGGCATGTACGCCGCGGAAACCCTGTATCTGTCGTGGTGCCGGGAGGCGGCGGCAGTGAAGGTAGATCGCGAACCAGCGTTGCAGGACTGGGTGGACATGCATGTCGCTCCGCCGTTCGTGTCTCAGGTGGCGGTGCTGGCGTGCGAGGTGGACGCCATGCCCGAGTCCGTCACCGACGAGGACCTGGATCGGTGGTTCTCCGGCATGCTGGTCGCAGAGATCGATTTTCACAACGTGGTGGTGTGAGGTACTGCTGTGCGCCTTTATTAACCCCCGGCGGTTAATAAAGGCGCACAGCAAAAGGCCCGTAGGTCGCTTTCGCAACCTACGGGCCTCTTCTTTGTAGCGGGGACAGGATTTGAACCTGCGACCTCTGGGTTATGAGCCCAGCGAGCTACCGAGCTGCTCCACCCCGCGTCGGTGTGAAACCAACAGTACACGACTTCTGGAGGCGCAATTACCACCCCCCTGTCACCGGCCGGAGTGCGCGCTTTCCGAGTAGTAACCGCGGATGTGGCCGACTATGCGCTGACGTGCGAGTTCGCCGTCACCCGCGTTGACCGCATCCACCAATCCTCGGTGTTCGTCACGCAGTCGCCTGCAGGTGCTCGGCCAGCTGTCGATCTGGACGCCCGCGAGAACGTAGGCCTCGATGGACTCGCGCAGGCCGGTCATCATGGCTGCGATCACCTGATTGCCCGCCGCGTCGGCGAGCGCCACGTGGAACTGTGCGTCGAGTAGCAAGAATTCCTCGGCCGAGAGAGCTGCGTCCTCCATCGAGTCGAGCAGTTCGACGGCCGCGCGGAGGTCGGGTGCCGGGGTCCGCGATGCCAGGGACTGCATCACCTCGGATTCGAGAACGAGTCGTGTCTTCACCACATCCGAGACCGGAAAGCCTTGTGCTGCAACCTGCATCCGCATCAGCATGGTCATACCGCCGGTCGGTTTGGCGACGATCATCGCGCCGGACGTCGGGCCGGATCCAGTCTGCGCCTTCAGGAGGCCGAGTGCTTCCATGACCCGCAACGCTTCTCGGACCGATGACCGTCCGACGCCCAACTCTGCTGCCAGAATTCTCTCTCCCGGCAGGCGCTGGCCAGGAGACACCTCGCCTGAAACGAGCCGACGTTCGAGGTGACTCAGTACTTGTTCCCACGCTCGCGGGCTCGGCTCGGTCGGCATGAGGCAAGAGCATAACCGGGTGGACGCCGTTTATGGGGTGGCCTGTACGGGGATGTATTACTGTGGTCAGACCACACTGACAGATTGCGGGGAACCACATGCGAGTAGCGCTGTTCGCCACCTGCATCGGGGACACGATGTTTCCCGACGCCGTCAAGGCCACCGCCCTCCTGCTCACCCGTCTCGGGCACGACGTCGTGTTTCCGTCCGGGCAGACCTGCTGCGGGCAGATGCACGTCAATACCGGCTATCAGCCGGGCGCACTACCGCTGGTCGCGAACTACGCCGATACCTTCGGTGATGCGTCGATCGACGCCGTTGTCGCACCATCGGGGTCGTGCGTCGGCTCGGTCCGTCATCAACACGAGATCGTCGCCGAGCGCTACGGCACCGCGTCGCTGTGTGGACAGGTGCAGACCGTGAAGGCAAAGACGTACGAGCTTTCCGAATTCCTCGTGGACGTTCTCGGGGTCACCGATGTGGGCGCGTACTTCCCGCACCGAGTCACCTATCACCCGACCTGTCACTCACTGCGGATGCTGAGGGTGGGGGACAAGCCACTTCAGTTGTTGCGCAACGTCCGCGACATCGATCTGGTCGAACTCCCCGAAGCAGATTCCTGCTGTGGCTTCGGCGGCACGTTTGCCATCAAGAATGCGGAGACTTCGACGGCCATGCTGGCGGACAAGATTCGCCACGTTGCGGACACCGGCGCCGAATTCTGCAGCGCCGGAGACTCGTCCTGCCTCATGCACATCGGCGGCGGTATGTCGCGACTGCAGATGGGCGCCAAGACCATTCACCTCGCGGAGATTCTGGCGTCGGTGGAAAGCCGGGTGCACGCATGAGCGCTGTGACGCTGGGTCTGCCCAGCTTCCCGCCGAGGTCGCCCGAGGGTGCAGGGTTCCTGCGAGGTACTGAGAAATTCCCCGTCGCAGCACATCACGAGCTGGCCAACGCGCAACTGCGACGCAATATCGGCAAGGCGACGCACACCATCCGTGCCAAGCGCATCGACGTGACTGGAGAGCTTCCCGATTGGGAAGACCTGCGTGATGCGGGTTCGGCGATCAAGGCCGACGTCATGGCGCGGTTGCCGGAACTGCTCGAACAGTTCGAAGCTGCAGTCATCGCGCGCGGTGGGCAGGTGCATTGGGCGGCGGATGCCAACGAGGCCAACGCCATTGTGACCGAACTTGTCAAAGCCACCGGCTCCGACGAGGTCATCAAGGTCAAGTCGATGGCCACGCAGGAGATCGGTCTCAACGAGCATCTCGAAGCCCACGGAATCACCGCCTACGAGACCGATCTCGCGGAATTGATCGTCCAACTCGGCCACGACAAACCGTCGCACATCCTGGTTCCCGCGATCCATCGCAACAGGTCCGAGATTCGCGAGATATTTCTTCGAGAGATGCCAGATGTCGATCCGAACCTCGGGGAGAACCCGGCCGAACTTGCCGCTGCTGCACGAAAGTTTCTGCGCCACAAGTTCATGACGACGCCGGTCGCCGTCTCCGGCGCCAATTTCGGCATCGCGGACACGGGCACTCTGACCGTCGTGGAGTCGGAGGGCAACGGGCGAATGTGCCTGACGCTGCCGAAAACACTGATCACCGTGATGGGCATCGAGAAGATTCTGCCGACGTATCAGGATCTGGAGGTCTTCCTGCAACTGCTGCCGCGGTCCTCGACGGGGGAGCGGATGAACCCGTACACCTCCATGTGGACCGGCGTCACGCCCGACGACGGTCCACAGGAGTTCCACCTGGTCCTCCTCGACAACGGTCGGACTGCCGCGCTTGCCGACAAGATCGGGAGGGAAGCCCTGAGCTGCATACGGTGCTCGGCGTGTCTGAACGTGTGCCCGGTCTACGAGCGCACCGGCGGTCACGCCTACGGATCGACCTATCCGGGACCGATCGGCGCGGTGCTGACTCCGCAGCTCGCGGGCATGCATGGCAAAGACGATCCCAACTCGACGCTTCCCTTTGCCTCGAGTCTGTGCGGTGCGTGCTTCGACGCCTGCCCGGTCAAGATCGACATACCCTCGCTGCTCGTCGAATTGCGGCACCAGAAGGTCGAGCAATCCGGTGTCACAGCAGAGTCTTTGGCGATGAAAGCCGCCTCTCTGGCGATGTCGACCGAGGGCCGGTGGACGTTGGCTCAGAAAGCTGCCGGGCTCGGACGCGTCGTGGCCGGCAGGAAAGGGAAGATCTCTACGTTGCCACCTCCATTGAACGGTTGGACAGCTGCCAGAGACATTCCCGCACCGCCCAAGCAGACCTTCCGATCCTGGTGGGACTCCGACGAAGGCCGCGCGGCATTGGACGAGGCTCGTCGTGACGGGAAGGCGGACAGATGAATTCACGTGACGTGGTGCTCGGACGCATTCGTGATGCCATCACCTTGGCGCCCGCCCGCGAAGGCGAGATACCGCGAAACTACCGGACTGGCAGAACCATGTCCGACGGGGAACTCATCGATTTGTTCGTCGACCGTCTGGTGGACTACAAGGCGCACGTTCACCATTGCGCTGCAACAGAAATCGCCGAGGCCGTCGCCGGAATAGTGAGAGAGCACGGACTACACACTCTGGGGATCCCCGCCGGCCTCGACCGATCATGGGTAGCCGGATTCGACGGAACGCTGGTGGTGGACAGCCCGGACGTACCGGCTCCTGAACTCGAGAATCTCGACGCCGTTGTCACAGGCTCGAAGGTATCGTGTGCCGAAACCGGCACGATCTTCCTCGATGCCGGTCCATCGCAGGGACGCCGTGCGTTGACACTGGTACCGGACACACACATCTGCGTCGTGTATCGCAGCAGTGTGGAAGTGGGAGTGCCGGAGGCGATTGCGAAGCTGACACCGGAGCGCCCCACCACCATGATCAGCGGCCCGTCGGCGACCTCCGACATCGAACTCGAGCGCGTCGAAGGTGTCCATGGTCCGAGGAATCTTCACGTCGTCATCGTCGACGGTTGATTCCCGTCGAGCGGGAACTCGGAGGCAGCGGGCCACATCAGCGTCTAACGTCCCGGCCATGACACAACTGTTGGCAGGCAAGGTCGTTTTCATCACCGGTGCAGCGCGGGGTCAGGGACGCAATCACGCGATTCGACTCGCGCAGGAAGGTGCAGACGTCATCGCTGTCGACGTGTGCGCGTCGGTGTCCGAAGACGTGGGTTACGCGGCCGCGACTGAAGCCGACCTCGAAGAAACGGCTCGTCTCGTGCGAGCGGAGGGGCGCGAGATCGTCACCGCTGTAGCGGACGTCCGTGACCTCGAGGCACTGCGTGCGGCGGTGGCGTCGGGCGTCGACAAGTTCGGTCGCCTCGACGTCGTGATTGCCAATGCGGGCATCGCTACGTGGAACCGTTTCTGGGAGATGCCTGAAGAGCAGTGGTCGACGCTGGTGGACATCAATCTCAATGGTGTCTGGCGCACGATGACAGCTGCGGTTCCTGCAATGATCGAAGCCGGCAACGGTGGTTCCATCGTGATTGTGAGCAGTGCTGCCGGCGTCGCCGAAGCGCCCGGCTGCGCGCACTACTCGGCGGCCAAGCACGGCCTCGTGGGTTTGGCTCGCACTGCTGCAACGGAATTGGGAAGCTTCGACATTCGAGTCAACACCATCCACCCTGGCGCGGTGGAGACCGAGATGGGCAACGATCCCAACGTCGGTAAGGTACTCACTACTCATCCGGAGTACATGAACTCGTACAAGTGGCCGCTCACGTCCGTCCCGCGCACCACCGTCGAGGACATCTCCAACGCCGTCGTCTACCTCGCGACGGACCTCTCCCGCGCGGTCACCGGGACGAAGATCGTCATCGACATGGGTCAGACGATGGCGTAGTTGCGCTCAGAGGAGATTGAACTGCGCGACCTCGATGGTGTTCTCGACTGCCTCCGAGAGTGCGCGAATACGTTCGTCGGCGCCTGGCGCGGTCAAAATCGCCAGGCGATCGGCGTCACCCATCGGAATGCTCCTGGCGAGGGCATACAGCCGAGAACCCAGCGGATCCAAGGGATCCGGTGGGACGGGCATTCGCGGAGTCTGTTCGCCGGCCCGAAGTGCGAGCTTTCCCAACATTCCGTACATGAACTCGATGCGCTCGAGGAGCGAGTCGTATTCGTAAGCAGTGACTGGTGTTCCGTTGTTCTCGTCAGGCCACAATTCGACCTCGGCAAGTGGGTAGGGATCGTCCGGCAGCCATCGATTGACCCGGATGCGGTCTTCGGTCCGGCAATACAACTGATACCGCCCGGCACCCATGGCGACATGAGACTCGATCCGAGCCAGAGTGCCGACGTCGTGACGTGATTCGCCGCCACCGACCTCGTGGCCACGAGCGATGAGCACTACTCCGAACAGTGGGCCGTCGGCAGCTTCGAGAACGTTCTCGACCAGTGCGCGATACCGAGGTTCGAAGATGTTCAGGGGCAACACCTCACCCGGTAGCAAAGCGGAGCCGAGCGGAAACATGGGGAAGATGGGCATCAGGGGATTCTCAACCTCGGAATCGGAGGGGCGGGGAAATCGCCGGGGCGATCGATTTCGGCGAGCAGGTGCTCGGACCACGTCAGTAGACCGGGGATATCGAGGCCGTGCGGACTCTCGACCTCGTAGTGCCTGATGCGGTCGTGACCCTGGCCGAGGAGTGAGACGGCGCCGGTGTTGTTGCCCCGAAGCAGATGGGTGAGCCCGACGGCCAACTGAGCCAGTCCCTGCCACAGGTCACGTTCCTCGGGCGGCGCGCTTTTCCACGTTCCTTCGAGAATCTCGTGTGCGTGGAAAGGCATGCCGTGGTCGAGGAGGCGCTGCGCCTCGGTGATCGACTCGTCTGGTGGCAGGCGTACATCGTCCGGAATGCGCGGGACACCGCCCGCTGCGTCGCGTGGCAGTGGACGTCCGAGTCCGTCACGGGGCCGCGAATTGAGGGGTTTCCCAGCGGCGTCCCGGTCGCGTTCGGTCATACACTCAGCCTAACGGCAGCGCCTCGGCCGAACTCGCCAAAAGTTTTTTCGAGTCGCCTGTCGATTCCGGGGAGAACCGTTCGTCGTCATGTTGTAAGGCAAGAAAGCCGCAAGAAAAACAACAGACCAAGGAGTCAGTCATGAAGTACATGTTGCTCATCTACACCGCATCCGGCGGAGACACCGAACCCCAGTGCACGTTCGAGGACTGGCAGCAATACGACAAGGAAATGAAGGATGCCGGGATCTGGGTGTCCGGCGATGCCCTCGCCGACCTGACGACTACGACGACGGTTCGGGTCTCGCAGTCCGGAGAAAAGACCGTCACCGACGGACCCTTCGCAGAAACCCGTGAAATCCTCGGCGGCTACGACGTCATCGACGTTCCCGATCTGGATGCGGCGCTTTCATGGGCCGCGCGGTGCCCCGGCGCGCGCGACGGCGGCAGCGTCGAGGTGCGTCCACTGGCCGGGTTCGGGGACTGATTCGCCGTGGACGAGCAGGCCGAGAACTCCATCGAGTCAGTGTTCCGGGAGGAACGCGGACGACTCTTGGCCTCGCTCGTCCGCCGCTTCGGTGATCTGGATCTGGCCGAGGAAGTCACCTCCGAAGCCGTCGAGGCCGCGTTGGTGCACTGGCCCGTGGACGGAGTGCCGGCTAAACCGGGCGCCTGGCTGCTGACCACGGCGCGTCGTAAAGCCGTCGACAGGCTTCGTCGTGATCAGGCCTATGCGGCGCGATTGGCGGTGATGCAGGTGGACGCCGATCGTGCCGACCCGGCGCCGCCCACGGTCGACGGAGAACTTCCCGACGAGCGGTTGCAGCTGTTCTTCACCTGCTCGCACCCAGCGCTGGCCGAGGACGACCGAATCGCACTCACCTTGCGTTGCCTCGGAGGGTTGACGACGCCCGAGGTTGCTCGGGCCTTCCTCGTGCCTTCGGCGACCATGGCGCAGCGGATCGTGCGTGCGAAGAAGAAAATCCGTCAGGCTCGGATTCCCTTCCGAACTCCCAGCGCCGAAGAACTCCCGGAGCGTCTGCCCGGTGTTCTGCAGGTGATCTATTCGGTGTTCACCGAGGGGTACGCAGCGAGTTCGGGTCCGGATCTGCAACGCGTCGACCTGGCGGTGGAGGCGATCAGGCTGGCGAGGATCTTGCGCGCATTGCTTCCCGATGAGCGCGAGATCGCCGGATTGCTTGCATTGATGCTTCTCGTCCACGCGCGTCGGGATGCCCGTACCGACGCCGCCGGCGGGATCGTGCTCCTCGAAGACCAGGATCGCGGGTGTTGGGACCAGCCGATGATCGAGGAAGGCAGCGACCTCGTCGTGGTCGCGTTGACCGGGGGAGCGCCGGGGCCGTACGGGGTGCAGGCCGCCATCGCCGCATTGCACGACGAGGCCGCAGATGTGGAGAGCACCGACTGGCCACAGATCTGCGCTCTCTACGGAGTGCTCCTCACGCTGACTCCGTCGCCGGTCGTGGCCGTCAATCGGGCAGTAGCGTTGGCGATGCGCGACGGCGAGGAAGTCGGGCTGACTGCGCTGGAGGAACTGGCAGCGGAGTCCAAACTTGCCGACTACCATCCGTATCACCTTGCACGAGCCGAACTACTTGCTCGGTTGGGGCGCACCGACGCAGCGGCATCCGCGTACCGACAAGCTCTGAAACTCGTTGGTACGGAACCGGAGCGGGCCTACCTGGAGCGTCGGTTGGGTGAGATCTCGGACTGATCGGCGCCTCAGACCAATTCGAGTCTTCGGGCCATGTCGGACACGAAAACACCTGTCGGATCGATATTTCTGCGTATCTGGATCCACTCGTCGATTCGCGGATACATCGAGTGGAAGCTTGCTGCGGTAGTCCGAGAGTCCTTGGCGGTGTAGAGGCGACCGCCGAATTCGAGTACCCGTTTGTCGAGGGAGGCGACGAACTCACCCAGGCCGGACTTGATCGGGAAGTCGAAGGCGACGTTCCACCCGGACATCGGAAAGCTCAGTGGCGCTGCGTTTCCCTCGCCGAAAAGTTTGAAGACGTTGAGAGCTGAGTAGTGTCCCGAACGCTGGATATCGCGGATGATGCTCTTGAATTCGTCCACCGCGTCGACGGGCACCACGAACTGGTATTGCAGGAATCCCTTGGACCCGTAGGCACGGTTCCACTCACCGATGAGGTCGAGCGGATGGTAGAACTGCGTCAGGTTCTGCACCTTCCCGATGTAGTTGCCACCAGTGCGGTAGTAGAACTCGCCGATCGCTGACGCCGATAGCTTGTTCATCAAGCCGTTGGGGAAAACATCCGGTGTCGTGAACAGTTGTGGTGCATCGAATTTCAACGGATTCTTCTGCAATTTCAGCGGAAGCTGGTCGACGGTCGCCAACGAACCACGCGTAATCGAGGCCCGGCCGAGCTTCGGCGGCGCACTGACTGCATCGAACCAGGCGCTCGAATACGTGTAGTCGGCTTCGCTGCCGTCGCTGTGAAAAGCGACGGTTTCGTCCAGGCCTGCGGTCAGTGCGCCGTCGTTGACGAAGTATGCCGTTTCGGTCGGTGTCATCTCGAGGGTGACGCGCAGGATGATCCCGGTCAGTCCGATCCCGCCGACGGTAGCCCAGAAGAGTTCGGATGTCGGGCCTTGCGGCTCCAGTGTTCGGATACTGCCGTCAGCAGTGAGCAGATCCATCGAGCGGACATGATTTCCGAAGCTGCCCTCGGTGTGGTGGTTCTTGCCGTGAATATCGCAGGCGATCGCTCCGCCGATGGTTACCTGGCGTGTTCCGGGGAGTACCGGTACCCAGAGACCGAATGGTAGCGCCGCGCGCATCAGCTGATCGAGAGAGACTCCCGCGTCCATCTCCACGAGACGGGACTCGGCATCGATCTTGTGAATTCGACGGAAGGCGGTCATGTCGATGACCAAGCCGCCGGTGTTCTGCGCGTTGTCTCCGTAAGACCGGCCCAGACCACGAGCGATGACTCCACGTCGGAGGTGCAACGGCTTGTCCGCGTTGTCGTCTGCGACGCGGGCGACGGCCTTTGCGATCGCCTCTACATCAGGAGTCGAAACGACATGCGAGGTAGTTCGGGCTGTGCGACCCCAACCGCCGAGGACGGTGGACGCAGAGGTTGGCAGATCGGTGGCGTAGTCGGACACGAAATCCGAGGGTACCTGTTTGCGGACCAACTGGTCTGAAACTGATGGATGCTCGGTTCGCCTATCGCGGGACGTCGAGATCGAAGTACAGGGTCTCGGACCAGT
This sequence comes from Rhodococcus sp. 27YEA6, assembly GCF_044908235.1. Classification (NCBI taxonomy): domain Bacteria; kingdom Bacillati; phylum Actinomycetota; class Actinomycetes; order Mycobacteriales; family Nocardiaceae; genus Rhodococcus; species Rhodococcus sp. 27YEA6. The sequence goes on from NZ_JBIYCY010000001.1 coordinate 107,632, forward strand.
AACCGAGGCCGAGTTCGCGTAGCGGTTCCTCGACGCTCTCCTGAGTCGGCGTGAACAGTCGCTCCCAGAAGCGCGGCTTGGCGGGTGCGAGTGTGGCCAGCGCCGCCTCCATCTCGGCGTCGATGTCCGCCAGACCGGTCATCAGGGCCGTGCCCTGTTCGGCGAACGGTTCGTCGTCCATGTCGAAGATCTCGCCGCACTCGAGGACGAAGTAGTGGTCGGGTTCGGTGTGGCTGCGCAGGAAACGCAGCGCATCGCCGGCCATCGTGCCGAGTTCGGGGTGATCGATGCGGCCGAGGAAGTCTTCGAGCCGGGCGATACCAGGACCACAGGGCGCGGTGACCGCGATCAGGTCGGGGGTGTCGTCCCAGATGATCGACTGGCGGGGGAGCGGATTCACGGACACAAGGATCCGGGGGACCAGCGGTATCGCGTACGACCACTCCGAGATTCCTTTGAGTCCACGGGTGCGAGCGGCAGCCGGATTCTCATGCGGGGCAACAAGGGTCGAGTAGAGATAGGTGCGGTTGGCCACTGGCCGAGTCCTTTCTGCGGTCGGCGTCACCTGATTCGGGCGGCGCCCACCATCCTCAATGCCAGGTCTCCGTACAGTTTTCCGATGTCTTCCGGATTCGTGTAGTTGCCGGCCGGGAACCAGCGGCACACGTCGACGCACAGGGACATCAAGGCGAGGGTGACGCCTTCGGCATCGGGGATCGTGAAATCGCCCGACTGCACGCCGGCATCGACAACCTCCCGGACCACCCGCGTCGTGCTGCGGCGAAGCGCGACGACGGTTCGGTAGTGCTCTGGTGTGAGGGCAGTGAGTTCGTACTGGACGACGCGAGCGAGTGAATGGTGCCCGGCCTGCCAACTGGCGAAGGTGCTGATCAGTTCCTGCAAACGAACGGACGGTTCTTCACCAGGTCGGTCGGCGCCCTCGACCACCTTCAACGCTTCGGTGTGGCCTTCGAAGCTGATCGCGAAAAGCAGTTCTTCTTTCGAGCGGTAGTGCGGGTACATGGCGGCGGGACTCATGTCGAGTCGCGCGGCGATGTCACGGGTGGTGGTGCCGCCGTAGCCGGCAGAGGCAAAAGCGTCCACGGCTGCCGCGCGGATACGGGCCGCAGCTTTGGAGGGGCTGATCACCACGTCAGGTGAATCGCTCACGGTTTCCTCCAGGTGTGACGGATTTCGATGTTGACAATATCCCGCTCTCGATTCACTATAAGCAGGTGCTTAGATTCTAAGCGAATGCTTAGGAACATCGTTACGTGTGGCATTGCCACGCCGAAAGGAAGCAACTCGTCATGCGTCGCACTCTGTACGGACCCGATCACGAGGCATTTCGCGAATCTGCTCGCGAATTCGTCAACCGGAACATCCTTCCGGTCGCAGAGAAGCTGATCGACCAGCGCTTCATCGATCGTGAAATCTGGCTCGAAGCGGGACGCAACGGCTTCCTCGGACTCGAGGTTCCGGAGGCGTACGGCGGAAGCGAAGCCGGCGACTACCGCTTCAACGCGGTTCTGGCCGAAGAGCTCTCGCGCGCCAGTGCAGCTGTTGCCTCGAGCTTCGGCATTCACGCCGACGTCGTTGCTCCCTACCTCGTTCAGCTCACCACCGAAGAGCAGAAGCAGCGTTGGCTGCCCAAGTTCTGCACCGGTGAGATGCTGACGGCCATCGGCATGACCGAGCCTTCCGGTGGATCCGACCTCGCCTCGCTCAAGACCACTGCGGTCAAGGACGGCGACGACTGGATCATCAACGGCTCCAAGACCTTCATCACCAACGGCTACAACGCCGACCTCGTGATCGTGGCGGCTCGGACCAGTCCCGAGAAGAAGTCCAAGGGCATCACCCTCTTTGCCGTCGAGACCGGCATGGAAGGCTTCGAGCGCGGACGCAAGCTCGACAAGGTCGGCCAGCACGAGTCCGATACCGCCGAACTGTTCTTCGAGAACGTTCGCGTGCCGTCCACCAACATCATCGGTGAGATCGACCGCGGCTTCATCCACATGATGGAAATGCTGCCGCAGGAGCGCGTCGGCGCTGCGGTGTCCAACATCGCGCACGCCGCTCCGATCCTCGAAGAGACGCTGCAATATGCCAAGGACCGCAAGGCTTTCGGTCAGCCGATCGGCTCGCTGCAGTGGAACAAATTCCTTCTCGCGGATCTCGTCACCCGCATCGAGGTCACCCAGGCCTACGTCGACAACTGCGTCGCGGCACACGCTGCCGGCGAGCTGACCGCCATCGACGCCGCCAAGGCTAAGTGGTGGACCGCGCAGGTGCAGAACGAGGTCCTCGATCACTGCGTTCAGTTGCACGGTGGCTACGGCTTCATGACCGAGTACCGCGCCGCTCGCGCGTGGATGGACGCCCGCGTCACCAAGATCTGGGCCGGATCCAACGAGATCATGAAGGAACTCATCGGCCGCGATCTCGGCCTGTAATTTCGCAACTGCAGTCGATACGTCACTGCAACCGCCACTTCCCGAACCCGACGACACAGGAGCATCACCGCGCATGTCTGTTCTCGACAAGTTCTCTCTGACCGATCGAGTGGTCATCGTGACCGGTGCGTCGTCGGGCCTCGGGGTGGCGTTCGCGAAAGCCGCAGCAGAGGCCGGCGCGGACGTCGTCCTCGCTGCTCGCCGCGTCGACAAGCTCGAAGACACGGCCAAGCTCGTGCGTGACGCAGGCCGCGAAGCATTGTGCGTGGCCACCGACATCGTCGATCCGGCTCAGGCTCAGAACATGGTCGACGCCGCGATGGAGAAGTTCGGCCGCGTGGACGTGCTGGTCAACAATGCCGGCGTCGGAACTGCCGTTCCGGCGACCCGCGAGACCCCGGACCAGTTCCGCGCCGTCATCGACATCAACCTCAATGGGTCCTACTGGGCAGCGCAGGCCTGCGGCCGCGTGATGCTCCCGGGCAGCTCCATCGTCAACATCTCGAGCATTCTCGGATTGACGACCGCCGGACTCCCGCAGGCCGCCTATGCGGCGAGCAAGGCAGGCGTCGTCGGATTGACCCGCGACCTCGCACAGCAGTGGGGAACGCGCAAGGGCATTCGCGTCAACGCGATCGCGCCCGGCTTCTTCAAGTCGGAAATGACAGACCAATACAACGACGGTTACTTGGACGCGATGGCTCCGCGCCTGATCCTCGGCCGCATGGGCGATCCGGAAGAGCTCGCGGCCACCATGGTGTGGCTCGCGTCCGAGGCCGGCGGATACGTCACCGGTCAGACCATCGCCGTCGACGGAGGAATCACCATCACCTGACGCCGATGCCGAGATGTCGCCGGCTTTGCCGTATAAGTAGCTGGTGACCTCTCGCGCCGAACCTCAGGAGAACTGGGAAGACCGTCCGCCACCATCCATGGCTGCGACGGAGCTTCTGCGTGACCTGCCGGTGACTGCCCGCGGCGTCCGGACCAGGGCTTCTCTGGTCGCAGCGGCTCGAACGGTGTTCGAGCGCGCAGGGTATCTCGACGCCCGTCTCACGGACATCACCAAGGAAGCGAACTGCTCCACCGGCACGTTCTACACCTACTTCGACAACAAAGAGCAGATCTTCGCCGCAGTTCTCGACGTCGCGCAGGAAGACATGCTGCACCCAGGCATGGGACGGGTCCGCGACGTCGACAATCCGTATGCGGTCCTCGAATCGAGCAACCGTGCCTACCTGACGGCTTTTCGCCGCAACGCCAAACTGATGGGTCTGCTCGAGCAGGTATCGCACATCGATCCGGCCTTCGCGAAACTGCGTCGGGACAGAGCCGAGACCTTCATTTCTCGTAATGCCCGAGCCATCGAACGCTTGCAAGCAGCTGGCAAGGCAGACGCCTCGTTGGACCCGCTGTTGGCTTCCCGAGCACTGTCGGCGATGGTGAGCCGTCTTGCCTACAGTTCATTCGTCTCCGAGGAACCTGGCGCCGACGGCAACCCCGTCCCGTTCGAGGACGTCGTCAAGACGGCTACTCAGGTGTGGGCCAACGCGCTGGGACTCGAAGGCGACCGCGGGTAGTTTCAGCCTTCGCCGCGGGCCGCGAACTGCTCCTCGAGGCTGTGGCGCAGTGTTTCCTCGCTGTTCTTGACAGCGTTTTCGACGAACGGTCCGATCAATCGGCCGAGTGCCTTGCCGGCAATGCCGCCGGGCAGTTTGTAGGCGAAGTCGACGGAAAGCTCGGTCTTGGAATCGTCGATCGCGGCGAACTCCCACGTGGACGAGTTGGATACACCGCCGAGCGAGGACAGCTTGATGATCCGATTCTTCTCCCACTCGGTGACCTCGAGTTTGGAGCGCAACGTGCTCGGCCCGATCTGCATGGCCGCGTCGAACGTGGCGCCGAGTCCCTGATCGAACTCTCCGAACGGGGTGAACTCGGAAACACCGAACATCCACGTCGGGACATTGCGGTAGTTGTCGATGTAGTCGAAGGCGACATCAACCGGCACGGCAGCAACCGCGGTGTGGCGAACATGGATCATGACTGGTCCCTGTCTTTCGGTGAACACCGACTCTAACCAATGGCTCCGACGTGTTCGGCGGCGGCGCAAGAGCGATCTACGGTATCGGTATGACGAACGAGCTTCCGGTACGCGGGTCCTGGCGCGATTACGAAGACCTGGGACTACCGAAACCGCTCGCTGCGGCGTTGGAGGCGTTCGTCGAGCAGGGCTATCACGGGACTTCGATCCGTGACGTCGCGTCGCGGTCCGGGCTGTCGGTGCCGGGGCTCTACCACCACTACCCGTCCAAGCAGGCTCTGCTGATCGGTCTGGCGACCGTTGTGATGACGGAGTTGTTGGAGCGAAGCCGCGCCGCCGAACTCGATGCCGGGGACGATCCCTCTGATCGCTTCGACGCGGTGATCGAATCTCTGTTGCGGTTCCACATGTTTCGACGCGAGCAGTCGTTCGTCGCCTCCTCCGAGATCCGCAGCATGGAGCCCGACAGCCGGGCTGGTTACATCGCCCAGCGCGACGAACAGCAGAAGCAGGTGGACCGGATCGTCCTCGACGGCGTCGCCTCGGGCGTGTTCGAAGCCGACCATCCCGAGGACGCCAGCCGAGCCGTGGTGACGATGTGCGTCGCCGTCGCGGTCTGGTACCGAGCGGACGGTGAGTTGTCTCCGGACGAGTTGGTGGAGAGGTATCTGGAGATAGCGCGTCGGATGGTGGGGGCGAAGCGGGTGAGGGAGTGACTGTGGGGGCGAAGCGGATGGGGGAGTGATCTGTTGACGCAACTGCGCGAATCAGTCTGAATTTTTGAGCAATTCGAGCGCTGCGTTCCGGCCGGCACCGAAGGGGTCGGTGCCGATACCGATCCCGTCTGCGACGAGGGCACCTTCGTGAAGCAGCATGATTGCCTCGACGAGACGTTCGTCGGCTAGTCCGTCCGTCGCCAGAATGCGCCGGAAAAGGTCTGACATCTCCCGCTTTTGTTCGGCGATGACAGCGAACACCGGATGTGAGTGATCGCTGAACTCGGCGTGCGCGTTGATCATGCTGCACCCCTTGCCTCCGCTCGCCTTGGACCAGGAGGCGGAAGCGTCGAATACCGCACTCAACTGTTCGGCGCGGCTAGCTCCGGCTGATGCGAGCTTCTCGTCGCGAAAGATTCGCCACCGCCGATCTCGAGCCCTCAGGTATTCCACGACGAGACCGTCTTTCGAGCCGAACCGTTCGTACAAAGTCTTCTTCGTGACCCCGGCGTCCAGTGCGACGGTATCCACGCCTACGGCATGAATCCCCTTTTCGTAGAACAGCTTCGACGCAGACTCCAGAATGCGACGCGCTTTCGGAGTCAATTCGGGTGTGGATTCCTCTGCCATGGACAAAAGTATACCGATCTGTATAGTCGGGCTCATGAGTAAACAGATCGGTATACCTCGGATCGTGACCTCGAGATCTGCCGTGACGGCTACCTTGTCGGTCCTGTTCGTCGCGTGCTGGAGTTCGGGATTCATCGGGGCCAAACTCGGCGCCGGCAGTGCCGAGGTCCCCACACTGCTGATGTGGCGTTTTCTCCCGCTCGCGGTGGTACTGCTCCCGATTGTCTGGCTCTCCGCCCGGCGCCGGAACACGATGCCCACACCGCGGGCTCTCGGCAGGCAGGTGGTGATCGGGATGCTCTCCCAGAGTGGCTACCTGTTGTCGGTGTACTGGGCAGTCGATCTCGGGGTGAACACCGGAACCACAGCGCTGATCGACGGTATTCAGCCGCTGGTGGCTGCCGCGCTGCTCGGTCCGGTCCTCGGTGTCGCAGTCCCGCGTATGCAGTGGATCGGGTTGGCGATCGGAATGGGCGGCGTCGTGATGGTCACGGCAGCCGATGCCGGGGCCGGCGCATCGGCGCCGTGGTGGGCGTACGCGATTCCGTTCCTGGGGATGCTCAGCCTGGTTGCATCCACCTTCGTCCAGCAACGCGCTCCCACGTCCACACCGCCACTGCAGGCTTTGGCCATCCACTGCTCAACCAGCGCAATAGTTTTCACAACTCTGGCGATCGTCTCGGATGCTGCCGTACCGCCGAGTATCAGCACATTCTGGATCGCGTTGCTCTGGTTGATCGTGTTGTCCACCTTCGGTGGTTACGGGCTGTACTGGTTGTTGCTCCGCCGCATCGGCATTACGTCCGTCAACACCCTGATGTTCTTGATCGCCCCCGTCACCGCGGTCTGGGGCGCACTGATGTTCGGAGAATCCTTCACTCCGTTCACCGCGCTCGGCTTGGCGGTGGGCATCGTCGCCGTCGTCGTGGTCACCCGGGTGGGCAATCGCCCGAAGAAGCAGGACGAGGGCACGGATTCCTGCCCGGCGAGAGCTTCGATCACGTCGCGCTGATGAAGGCCGATCGGGATGTGAACCGCTCGCGGAGCGCGGTGAGTTGCTCTGCGGTGAGCTTCAGTCCGTTGATTGCGTAGTCCTCGACGGTGCCGAAGTGCGTGCGCATTTCGTCGAGAGCTGCGTCGAAATAGCTGTCACGGACTCCGAGGAGGGGTCGTAGCACTTCTGCGTCAACGCCTTTGCTCGCGGCGAAGTCGAGGATCGGTTCTGTCATGGGAGCCAGATCGGTGTTCGTCTCCAGGTAGTCGGCGCGTACATCGGCTTCGTCGGCCCCGAGGAGGAGTAGGAAAGAGGTCGCGGCCCACCCGGTTCGATCCTTGCCGGTGGTGCAGTGGAAAAGTGCTGCCCCGGTGCGTTTTTCGTCGATGAGGTCGAGGTAGAACGTGCGATAGGCGTCGAGAGCGGACGGCAGGCTGACGAAGTTGCGGTTGGCTTCCTCCATCTGTGCGATCCCACGTCCATCGCTGATGGTCTCGGCGTATGCGACCGGGTCCGTCATGAGTAGTCCAGTGGCCGCGGCGTTTTGGGCATTGTCGGCAAGTACGTCGAGCCAGACTGTGCGCGTCGAGTCAGGGAGATTGTCGAGTGCGCCGTCGCGCTCGGCGGCGGTCCTCAGGTCGTATACCGTCCGGACGTCCAAGTCGGCGACCGCGGCAAGGTCGTCGCCGTCGAGTTTCGCCAGAGTCGCCGAACGATAGAGCGCGCCCGCGCGGACGGTGCCGTCCGCAACAGGAATGCCACCGAGGTCCCGGAAGTTCGGAGCGGTCTTCAGGAGAACGCGGCGATCGAGCGGGTGAGTTGGCATGGCTGACTCCTTGTGGGTTCCGTTTCCGAACTGATCATTCATGCCTTCTGCACACTGCGCACGAGCTTTTCGGCATTGCGTCTCTTGATCCACTTGTCGATGACGAGAGCCATGAAGATCCACCCGCCCAATGCCGTGATCACCCACACGATGATCGGGGCGAGGATCCAGGACCCGACGCCGCTGATCTCGATACCGTCGGGGACCAGGGTCGCAACCCAGAGCGCGAGCAGTGTGGCGACCAAGCCGACACCACCCGCGAGCGGAGCCGCGTAGTGCAGTGCCACGCTGAGCACGAATGGGCCGAGGATCATGTGTGCGAGGGTGAATACACCGATAGCGGCCAAGAAGCCGTTCACGCTCAGGCTGACCCCGGGAAGAGCAAAATGCACGACGATCAGCGCGATCGCGCCGAGAACACATTGCGAAATGAGCTGAAATAACAGACGCATGGCTTGTACCTCCGTGATCAGGTCGAGTCACCCGAGAGTGGTGTGTGCGTGGGGAACGCTTTGCTGCAGGGCTTCGGGACGAGGCGCCGTCCAGGTGCCGTCGAGCACGGAGGGACGGGGGCGGTACAGGCGCAGTACGTAGTTCCACCCGGGCATGATGGGCAGTGCGTTCGCGACGCCGTCGAGATGGACCCCGAAGCGAATGGTGGTGCTGCCGTCGGAGTCTGGGGTGGCCGTGAGGCTGTTGATGCTGTTGACGCCCAGAGCGTTCTCTTCGAAGTATCCGGCCGCGTTGTACAGCGAGACCGACCAGAACGCATCCACGGGAACATCGTTCAGGCGGAGACGGTATTCCCCGACCGGGAGACGTTCGTCGAAGTTGACGTAGGTGGCCTCGTACTCGGGAAGGCCACCCCAGCCGGATGCGGTACCGAGCAGGTGCCTGATCGGATCGACTTCCGCAGCGGTACCGAATGAATGGTCGTACGTGGTGATGCCACGCGCGAGTGCGAGGAGTGCGTCGCGGGTCTCGGCCTGCGATTGCTCGTCGTAGTCGGGCAACGGGAACTCTCCCGTTCCGCCGCCGTCGATGTTGAGGGCGTCTTGCAACCGGTTCACCTCGGCGACGTCTTCGGGGCTGTTCGGATCGACGAGGATGCGCACGATCAGTGCGGCGTAGTCGGTCCCGACCAATTCACGCGTGAGCAGGTGCTCTCCCGGGTCGCGCAGGATGACGGGACCGAAGTGATCTTGACTGACCACCCACACGGAGATGTAGCGCTCGCCGGTATCGGGCACCGTGATGGTGACGTTCTCGCGCACGTCGATGATCGCGCTGCTGTACAGAGTGTCGCGGTTCTGGCGGATGATCGGCTGGTTGTCGAGTGACCCGAGATCACGAGTGTGGTTCCACGTGCCCAGGCCGACGCCCGCGGCCAGGCGAGCGAACATGAGATCGGACTCTGCCCGATTGAAGTTCAGGACGTTGACGGCGATCGTGGACATAGTGGGTTCCAATCGGTGTCGGGGTACGGAAGCGGGCGCGGTAATCCATGGCCCGTCGGGGTGAATCAGCCCAGCAGTCGTGCTTTCGCGGCTTGGAACTCGGCGTCACTCAGCAGGCCTTGTGATTTGAGGTCGCCGAGTTTCTGCAACTCGGCGACGAGATCGACCGGGGCCGCGGGTGCGGGTGTGGGCATCGGGAGTGCGGCATGCTGCTGGGCGAATTCGTACTGCGCCTGCTCGTAGTCGGCCTGAGCTCTCCTTTGCCGGCGGGTGGCCATACCGTCGCTGACGGCGGTCGCGGTACCGGTGACGACCGCGGTGCGGGCGGCGAGGCCCAGCAGTCCGGGGCGGCCTCGTCTCGGGATGTACGGCATGTCAGACCTCCAATTTCGGGATGATCGTGTCCATGAGGGCATTGACGACGGGTGCGGGTATCCGCTCGTAACCCAGTAGCACCGCGCCTGACGCAGCGGTGCGGGCGGCGAGTTCGCGCTGATAGACCAGCTCGAGCGCGACCAGCAGCGCTGCAGCGCCGGTGGGAATGGCTGCCGCGAGTTCGGTGATGTCCTCATGCCCGAGCAGACCGGACGCGCCGAGCATCTCGACGTTGATCTCGAAGCCGTTCGGCAACTCCTCGACTTCGATGAGGGTGAGTTCATCGTCCTCGGACTTGGAGATGACGATCAGATCGAGCAGCCGCACCAGGCCGGTATCCGTAAGGTCGGTCAGTGCGGAGAGCGCGGCCGGGTCGAGGCTCTGCCCAGGCAGGCCGAGAAGGTAGAAGTCGACGGGGCCGAAACGCGCGGCACTCACGAGAGGACCTTCAGCTTGAGTGCGGCGAACTCGTCCTCGCTGATCGCTCCGGCTTCGAGCAGTGCTGCGGCTGCGGCGATCTCCTCGCTGGGGCTCTTCCCCGCGACCTCGCGGATATACGATTCGGCGGCCTTCTCGGCGTCGCGTGCGGCCTTGTTGCTGCGTTCCGTCATCCCTTCGCCGCGGGCGACGAGATAGACGAGGGCGGTCAGGATCGGTAGGAAGAGCAGGAAGAACACCCAAACGGCCTTCAACCAGCCGTTCAGCTTGTGGTCGCGGAACAGGTCGGCGATGATCGCGAACAGTGCGAAGAGATATCCGATGAAGACGGTCGCCCACAGCATCCAGCCGAGGCTTTCCCAGAAGCTCATGTGTCTTATCCGTTTCGTGTAAGGCCTGCGCACACGGTATTCCGCTGACTCACGCATTTCGGTTGATTCCGGCAATTCTCACCGGTATCGGCGGGCTTCGATCGCGGCCTAATCCGAAGCGGATGAGACCGGATTTCCACGGACATCGAACGTCTCGAGTATCTTCGACACATGATCGAAGCCGTGCGTGACGCACTCGCCTCTGGTGAGGCGGAGCAGGCTCGACGAGTCCTGCGGAAAAACTGGCTTCGTTTGATTCTCGAATCTCACACCAGGGAACTCGAGCAGCTCTGCCTTGCTCATCCCGATCCCCACGATCCGCACATCCTGCTGATACGAGCGTGCTGCCGCGATCTCAGCGGTGATCCGTACGGCGCTGAGTTTCTCCGCGGGCAGGGTCTGCGGGTGGCGTCCGACGATTTTGTCGTCTGCTTCACCGACCTGCTGCTCGCTCCGGACACCTCGACCAAGGCCGTCATCGCCGATCGCGCGCGCCACGCGCTCGCCCAGTGCGAGCCCGAGGACGATTACCCGTCCGCGCTTTTCCTCCTCGGATGGACCGAGGTCAGGCTTCGTCGTGACCTTCCTCGTGCCATCGCGCTACTTCGCTCCGCCGGCGACGAGGCGCAGTTGCAGTCGCGCACGGAGACATTGCGTCTTGCACAGTCCAACTTGGCCTTTGCGCTGACCCACGCGGGAGCATTCACGGAAGCCGAACAGATCCTCGACGGCCTTCCTGCGCGAGAGGTGGCGTCCGATTGGGAACGCTTCGAAGGTGGTCTCCCACAGTCGAATCGGGGGTGCATCGCCTACTGGCGTGGCGACTTCGAGGAGGCGATCGCTCAGTTCGATTCGATCATCGAGGAGGGCAGCCCCGGAACCAATTTCGAGGCGCTCGCCCGTCTGTACCTGGTGATGAGCCTGATCGCTCTGAACCGGGAAGACCGGTACCACAACGCCGCTCGTCTGCTGCGAGGCGTGAGCACTGCGGACAAGCACGGCATTCCTTGGGATACGCTGCGGCGCGTCACCACGGCCTGGCTCGCCCACGCTCAAGGACAGGACGAGCAAGCTCGCCGCATCGCAATGCCCACGCTGACCAGAACAGGTGCTGCGGTCGCTCACGCGCTTCTCGCGGAGCTCTACCGAGTCATGGGGGATCCGGAACCGTCGGCTCAAGCGCTTCGCTTGGCAACCTCGGCCGCGCTGCCGCGATATGCGCTGGTGAGCACCCTTGTCACGTCTGCCGCCCTGAGCTCCGTCGCCGGGCGTGGACCGCAGGCGCACGAGCAGTTGGATCGTGCGCTGGCGGAAGCAATCCCCGAGCGGATTCTCGCCCCATTTCTGAGCGGCGATCCGGTAATCGTCGATCTGTTGAACGCGCACGCAACACAGGGGTCGAGACACCAGGAGCTCCTGCGCACGATTCTGGAAAAACGGGGCCAGCTCTCTGCCAAGCTCGCCGGAGTCCTGACGGAACGTGAGAAAGAGATCCTCACTTTTCTGCGAACTACGATGACTGCAGACGAGATCGCTGCGCACCTCGGCATCGCCTATCCCACTGTGAAGACTCACATTCGCTCGATCTACCGCAAACTAGGCGTGACCAAACGGCGTGCCGCTGTTCAAGCAGCCGACAACCTAGACCGCGGGATCGGGGGCGATTCCGCGGCGGAGGCTGCGAACCGTCAGATCCAAGGCTTGTAGTCGCGTCCCGGAACCGCGGTTCACGTAGTCCATCGACGTGTAGAGCAGTGACCACAGCAGGTTCTGCACCCAGTCCGAACCCATGTCGGGGTCGATGGAACCGTCGGAGTGTCCGCGCTCGATGGCATCGGTGACTGAGTCGTCGTTCGACGCGGACTCGGCAAACGAATCTTCTTGATACACACCGGGAGTGAAGAACAGGACCGTCAAGAGGTCGGCCAGTTCGAAGTATTCATGGCACAGGCGAACCAGTGCTTCGGCTCCGGTACCCTCGCCGAGTCGAGCTGCTGCTGCTGCCTCTCCGACGGCGCGGGTGGCCTCGGCCGCGACTGCGTCGACCAGGTCTGACCGTTCGGGAAAGTAGCGGTGCAAAGTGGTCCGGCCGACCTTTGCGGCCGAAGCGATCTCGCTGAGGGTCGCAGCAGGCTTGGATGCGAACACCGAAACGGCAGCATCGAGGATGGCCTTCCGTGTGCGCTCGCGGGTCGCGCTTTGTTCTGGTGCGCTGTGGATCGTTGTCACGAATCCGAAGCGTAGCCGTGTCCGGTTTCGGTATCCAGTGTTTCCGAATCGGAATTTCTCTTGCCCTTTATGGAACATTCGTGTTCCATAAATTCATGCTTGAATCCGACGCTTCTCAGCCCGCACCGAAATGGAGCAATCTCCGCGTCCTCTCGGAGTTCGCTCGACCGCATCTGCCGTCGCTCCTTCTCGGATTGGTACTGGCGCTGTGCGGCTCCGCGGCGACGCTGGCAACGCCCATGGTCACCAAGTGGGTTCTCGACACCCTCGATACCGGTGCGTCGCTGAAAGGACCTATCCTCACGCTCGTCGTCCTTCTGATCGTCGGTGCCGTGCTCGGTTGTGCTCAGTGGATCGTTCTCGGAACCGCCGCCGAGAAGGTTGTCTTCGACGCCAGGTCGTCGCTGGTGAAGCGATTCCTGGCGGCGACCGTACCTTCGCTGCAATCGCGATCCGTGGGTGAATTGGTCACCCGGGTCACGTCTGACACCTTGCTGCTGCGGGAGGCTGCGTCGTCGGCCGCGGTGAATATTCTGAACGCAGCCGCGTTGACCATCGGAACGATTGTTCTGATGGGCGTACTGGATCTGCCGTTGTTGGGCGTCACCATGGTGGCAATCGTGTTCGCCTCCATACTCTTTGCCGTTCTGATGCCTCGGATTTCCGCAGCCGAAGCGCGAACCCAGGAATCGCTCGGTCAGCTCGGCGGCGTACTCGAGGGTGGCTTGCGTGCGATCCGGACGGTCAAAGTTTCCCTCGCCGAGGATCGCGTCGGCGCTCTGGTGACGAACAATGCGTCCGATGCGAAAAAGCATGCGATCACGGCAGTTCGAGTGTCGGCAACCGCGTGGACTGTCGCGTGGACCGCCATTCAAGGATCGATCATTGCCATCCTCGGCTTCGGTGCCTGGCGAGTCGCCGACGGCGAAATGGCAGTCTCGACGCTCATCGCGTTTCTGCTCTACGCCTTCACCCTGATGGGGCCGGTGTCGGAGCTTGCGCAGAACGTGACCTCCGTTCAGTCGGGAATCGCGGCAGCTATCCGGATTCGCGAGATGCAGTCGTTGCCCACCGAGCAGTACGACGAGGTCGTGGACGTGGTCGCGAAAACCAACGCTGCCGCGCCGCTGATCGAGTTGCGCGACGTCACCGTGAGCTACCACGGATCGAACCAGCCGGCGTTGCGCGATGTCTCGCTGGTCATTCCGACGCGTGGGCACATGGCCATCGTCGGCCCGTCGGGTGCAGGAAAGACGACCTTGCTCTCGACCGTGCTGCGATTTGTCGAACCTCGATCGGGTGAGGTTCTCCTGCATGGAGTCGGTTACGACGCGCTCGATCACCGCGCTGTGCGCGAGAGTCTCGCGTACGTGGAGCAGGAGACACCGGTGGTGCCCGGAACGATTCGGGAGAACGTCGTCTTCAGCCATCCCGATGCGACGGACGAAGAAGTCCAGGCCGTTCTGCGCTTGCTCCGGCTCGACGACGCGATCGAGGCCCTGCCCAACGGACTCGACACCGCTCTGACGGCCACCTCGCTGTCGGGCGGCCAACGTCAGCGGATCGCGATGGCGCGCGCAGTTCTGCGGCCGAGTGCTTTGCTTCTGCTCGACGAAGCCACTGCCCAGGTCGACACGCTCACCGAAGCCGCGATTGTCGACGCGATCAACGAACGTGCGCGCACCGGGGCCGTGGTGACTATCGCTCACCGGCTCTCGACGGTGCGTGACGCCGACTGGATCGTGGTCATGGAAGACGGTCGGATCCGCAACATCGGCAACCATGACGAGCTCATGGACAAGGACGATCTGTACCGCGACATGGTGGTTGCCGGCCGGCTCGATCAGGGCGAGGCGATGCTCGAAGATTGTTGACCCGGCGCATCGGCATGTGCGAGAGTGCTGTTACCGAGCGATCGCTCGGTCGGGATGTTCTTTCGGAGGTGGCTGGTGGCAATCGATCTGACGTACGCGCCCGAGGTGGTGGCGCTGATCGAGAAGACGCGCGACTTCACGCGCAACGTAGTGCTCCCCATCGAAGACGAACACGCCGGTGACATCGCTGTAGCGGGTGGCGATGCCATCCGCATCGAGATGCAGTCGGCAGCAAAAGAAGCCGGTGTCTTCGCCCCGCATGCACCGATCGAGTACGGCGGCCACGGACTCAACATGAGTGATCGCGCGCCGGTCTTCGAGGAAGCCGGCTACTCGCTATTCGGGCCGACGGCGCTCAACATCGCGGCGCCGGACGAGGGCAACGTTCACATGCTGGCCCACGTGGCGAACGAAGCACAGAAGCAGCAGTTCCTCGCGCCGCTCGCAAGCGGGGACATGCGGTCGGCATTCGCCATGACCGAACCCGCGCCCGGAGCGGGATCCGATCCCTCGGCTTTGAACACCCGCGCCGAAAAAGTCCCCGGTGGCTGGAAGATCAACGGTAAGAAATGGTTCATCACCGGCGCCGACGGCGCCGGGTTCTTCATCATCATGGCGCGCACGTCCGGCGAGCCCGGGCAGCGCGGCGGAGCGACCATGTTCTTGGCGCCGACGGACACTCCCGGCCTGGTAGTGGGTCGACACATCGACACCCTCGACAAGGCCATGATCGGTGGGCACTGCGAGGTCACGTTCGAGGATCTCTTCGTACCCGACGAGGCCGTTCTCGGTGAGGTCGATCAAGGTTTCGCCTACGCGCAGGTTCGCCTCGGTCCCGCCCGCATGACGCACGTGATGCGCTGGCTCGGTGCAGCGCGCCGCGGCCACGACGTCGCCGTGGCCAGGGTTGCCGAACGAGAAGGCTTCGGCTCGAAACTCGGTGATCTCGGAATGATCCAGAAGATGGTCGCCGACAACGAGATCGACATCGCAGCCAGCCGCGCACTTCTGGTGCAGGCCTGCTTCGAACTCGATCAGGGCGGGCACGCGAGCAACGCGACGTCCATCGCCAAGACCTACGCTGCCGAGGCGATCTTCCGGATCGTGGACCGCTCCATTCAGATGTGTGGCGGAATGGGCGTGTCCGGCGATCTGCCGCTGGCACGCTTGTCCCGCGAAGTGCGTCCCTTCCGCGTCTACGACGGCCCGTCCGAGGTTCATCGCTGGGCAATTGCGAAACGTGTTGTGGGAGCTGCGAAGCGCGCTGCTCGGGAGGAGTCGAAGTGACGGACTTTCCAGGACTCGATCTCGCGGCGCTCCACAAGTATCTGCAAGCCGCAGGCGTCGAGGTGAGCGGTGAGTTGCGAGCCGAACTGATTTCAGGCGGCAAATCCAATCTCACCTACGGAATCTTCGACGACAACTCGAAGTGGATTCTGCGTCGTCCACCCACGGCCGGCCTCACGCCGTCGGCGCATGACGTTGCGCGTGAGTTCCGAATCACCTCGGCGTTGCAGAACACTGCCGTGCCGGTCGCGCCGACCGTCGTGCTGTGCGAGGACGCCTCGGTGATGGGTGCGTCGTTCACGGTGGTCGAGTTCGTCACCGGTCAAGTGATCCGAACCAAAACCGAGTTGGAAGCTGTTCCGGCAGCGCAGGTCACGCAGTGCACCGACGAGTTGGTGCGTGTTCTCGCTGCACTGCACGACGTCGACTACACCGCAGTGGGTCTCGGCGAACTCGGCAGACCCGACGGTTACGTAGCCCGCCAGGTGAAGTTGTGGGCCGGTCAATGGTCACGCGTCAAGACCGAGGACTCGGCCGACGTGGACAGGTTGGCGTCGAGCCTCGCGGAATTGATTCCGGCGGAATCAGCCTCGTCGATCGTGCACGGCGACTACCGGATCGACAACACGATTCTCGCGGCGAACGACGTCACCAAGGTTGCCGCAGTGGTGGACTGGGAACTGTCGACGCTGGGCGATCCGCTGGCGGACATCGCGATGATGTGCGTCTATCGGCATCCCGCGCTGGATCTGGTTCTGGGTGAGCCTGCTGCGTGGACGAGCCCGTCGCTACCGTCCGTTGTCGATCTGGCGCAACGGTATTCGTCCGTTTCGGGTCGTGAACTGGCGCATTGGAACTTCTACATGGCGCTCGGGTTCTTCAAACTCGCCGTCGTGGCGCAGGGCATCGATCACCGATTCCGGGCAGGAGCCACCGTCGGCGGGGGATTCGACAAGGCTGGATCTTCTGTGCCGGAACTGATCTCGGCCGGACTCAACGCACTGCAAGGGAAATTCGAATGACTCGATCAGCACTGGTCACCGGCGCCTCCAAGGGAATCGGGCTCGGCATCGCAACACGCTTGGCTTCGCAAGGGTACGGGCTGACCATCACGGCGCGTGATACCGAGCGGCTCGCCGTTGTCGCCGAAGAACTTACCCGCGCCGGATCGCCGGACGTCGTCGTCTCGGCCGGCGACATGGCGGACGAGAACTTCGCCGCAGCACTCGTCGCCACACACAATGAGCGATTCGGCTCCATGAGGGCTCTCGTCCTCAACGCCGGAGTGGGAACCAGTGGGCGAGTAGCGGATTACCCGATGCGACGTTTCGACAAGACCGTTGCCGTCAATCTCCGAACACCGTTTGCACTATTGCAAGCGTCGCTGCCGCTCCTGCGTACAGCGGCGGACGCGGACCTTGCCGGCGGAGCGAAGGTGATCGCTCTCGCCTCGATGGCCGGTGTGTATGCCGAGAGCGGCCTGGCCGTCTACGGAGCCACCAAAGCTGCGCTGATTTCGATGGTCGAGGCACTCAACGCCGAGGAATCCGGAAACGGCGTCAGTGCGACGGCCATCGCTCCCGGTTACGTCGACACCGACATGTCGGCATGGACACACGATCGGATCACACCGGACACCATGATCAAGGTCGACGACATCGTGGAGTTGGTGGATGGTCTGCTCAAGCTCTCGTCTCGAGCGGTCGTTCCGAAGGTCGTCATGGCGCGGGCCGGGACCAACGGCTACTCCGCCTGAAATTTCAATCCAGCTTGGCTTCGCCCCGCTTGCGAAAGAAGTGAAAGCCAGGCACCCCGACGATCGCCTGCCGCAGGTCCTTGACCACTCCGAGGAGTTCGTGGATCTCGGGCGAGACGGAGTCCAAGGTTCCGAGGATGGGCAACACCGCGGCCACCCGGTCGGTGAGCTCCGGTAGTTGGTCGATCAGCTTGATCGCGGCGCTGACCTCTGCCTCGGAAAGGTCGTCGGCGAACCTGGCGGCCAGCGGCGCGAGCTGTAGGGCGATGGGCTCGTAGATCTCGAGGAGTTGTCCCGCGATGTCCGACGTCTGCTCGACGGCCTCGACCAGTGTCTCAGCGCGAACGGTCACGGCGGCAGCTCCGATGACGACGCGGTCGGCGTTGTCGGCGATCTGGTTGATGCGCGCCACCAACCTCTCGACCGAGAAGAGGAGCGCCTCGAGTCGAGTGGGCAGGGTGACCGCAAAAGCGACCGTGGACAGGGACCAGTGCACCACGTCGCCGACGGAGCGGACGACGGTGGAGCTGCCGGGCAAAACTAGAGCCATCCCTCGATACTGCCTGATGTGACGTCAAAGTACAGGTAAATCTCACATTCACGAGGCCCGCGGCGTCTTCGAGGTGTCGGTGCCGGCGCGGACAATCAATTCACCCGCTGCCTGCCGCACCGCGCAACCTGGAAGGATCGAGACATGACGGCTATCCGTACGCACACTGTGATCGACTCGCCGATCGGAGCGTTGACGCTGGTAGCAGCAGGTGACGACCTCTGCGGTCTGTACATGGCGGAGCATCGCCACAAGCCGGACGAGTCCACGTTCGGTGATCGTTCCTCGGCGGTCTTCGGTGAAGTCGAATCGCAGCTCACCGAGTACTTCGAGGGTGATCGCACGGAGTTCTCCGTGCCGCTGGCGCCCGTGGGTACCGAGTTCCAGAAGCGGGTGTGGGACACCTTGCGAACGATCCCGTACGGCGAAACCTGGACCTACATGGAGCTCGCGCAAACTTTGGGTAACCCGCTTGCGATCCGTGCTGCCGCCGCGGCAAACGGCAAGAATCCGATCAGCATCATCGTTCCCTGTCATCGCGTGGTCGGTAGCGACGGAAGTCTGACCGGTTTCGCCGGCGGCCTCGAACGTAAGCGGTTCCTGCTCGACCGCGAGCACGGCGGCGAATCGGATGTCCTCTTCTGATGCGCTCGGCTCACAATTCGGTGATCGGGAACGTCTACCGGTCGTGACACTCAAACCGTTCGAAGACGTCGTGACCGAATACGGTGCAGTGGTCCTCCGTGTCTGCCGCGCGGTGGTCGGGCCCGTCGACGCCGAGGACGCGTGGTCCGAGACGTTCATCGCGGCGATGCGGGCATACCCGGATCTGAACCCGGACGCGAACATCGAAGCCTGGCTGGTCACCATCGCGCACCGCAAGGCGATCGACATCACCCGAGTGCGTGCCCGCGTGGCGGTGCCGACAGACGACGTTCCGGAGTTGCCGACGCGAATCGGCGTGCCGGGCACGTGGGATCACGAACTCTGGGACGCACTCGAACAACTACCACTCAAACAACGTGCGGCGGTCGCCTATCACTTTCTGGGTGGGCTGCCGTACGCAGAGATCGCGGACATCCTCGGCAACACGCCGGCAGCCGCCAGACGCGCGGGTGCGGACGGTATCGCCACCCTACGAAGAACCTACTTGTCCGCTACCGCTGCGGAAGGGAGTCACTCATGAGTAACGATGTGTTCGAGGCACTTCCAGCCGTTGACGCCGACGCCATGATCCGCCTACGGGCGCGCCTGGCTGCGCAGGCGTCCGAAGCCGAATTGATCGACGTGGCATATCGAACCGTCGATTCGCCGGTCGGAAAGCTGCTGCTGGCGGCAACTGATGTCGGCCTGGTGCGGGTTGCCTTTGCCGTCGAAG
Source organism: Rhodococcus sp. 27YEA6 (assembly GCF_044908235.1). Classification (NCBI taxonomy): domain Bacteria; kingdom Bacillati; phylum Actinomycetota; class Actinomycetes; order Mycobacteriales; family Nocardiaceae; genus Rhodococcus; species Rhodococcus sp. 27YEA6. Next base: position 127,013 of record NZ_JBIYCY010000001.1, read on the forward strand.
GGCACGACCTCGTTCTGGAACGATTGGCGGACACCGTCAGCCCTCGTGTGCTTCATTACCCGCGCAGGCTGGACACTGTCGCTCGCGAGTTGGACGAGTACTTTGCCGGTGCGCGTCGAGAATTCGATCTGCGCTTGGATTTCCAACTCGCGAAAGGGTTTCGACGCGAAGTGTTGCGTCATCTTCCCGAGATCGAATACGGCCACACTGCAAGCTATTCGGTGGTCGCGGCAGCGTCGGGAAGCCCACGTGCGGTGCGTGCCGTAGGGACCGCATGTGCAAAGAACCCGCTGCCGTTGGTGGTCCCGTGTCACCGGGTGGTGCGCAGCGACGGCAGCCTCGGGCAGTACGCGGGTGGCCCCGAACTGAAAGCGATTCTGCTGGATCTGGAAGCCGGCCGGTGAGCGCAGTGACGCTGCGCTTTCAGGCGCCCTATGCAGTCGAACCGCTCACCGGTGCCCTGCGGGCTCACTGCGTCGCAGGCCTCGAGCGTCACGACGACGGTGTTCACACCAGAGTCGTACCGTTGCCTTCCGGACCCGTTGTCGTGTCGGTGTCGTGGACCGACGACGGTGTCGTCGTGGATTCCGATGTGCCGGTAACGGATTCCGCAGTTCTGGAGGTGATCGTGCGCCGTTGGCTCGACCTCGACGCCGATCACACTGCTGTCGAAGCGGCGTTCGGTAGTGATGAGTTGTTGGCCCCACTCGTTGCCGCCCGTCCAGGATTGCGGGTGCTCGGCTCGGTGGACGGTTTCGAGACCGCAGTGCTCACCGTTCTGGGGCAACAGGTTTCGCTCGCCGCAGCGAGGACGTTCGGTGGTCGTTTTGTCAGCGCATTCGGAGCGCCGGTGGAAGGGGAGTTTCTTGCCTTCCCTGATCCGGACGCGGTTGCAGCGCAATCGCCGGAGGACATACAGAGAGCCGTCGGATTGACCACAATGCGCGCAAGAACAGTGCACACGTTGGCAACTGCGGCAGCGAACGGTCTCGATCTCTCCTGGAATGCGGATCCTGTCCAATTTCGGCGAGAGTTGTTGGCGCTACCGGGAATCGGACCGTGGACCGCTGACTATTTCACTGTTCGAATTCTCGGTGATCGCGACGCCTTCGTGCCCGATGATCTGGTGTTGAAACGTGCGCTGGGGGTCTCGACGGCCAAAGAAGCCGCAGCGTTGTCCGAGCGCTGGCGACCCTGGCGAGCCTACGCGCTCTTTCATCTGTGGACCAAGGAAGCGTTTCTGTAGTCGGTCAGTCTTTCGCGCGCGCCAGTTCGGACGGCCACCAAATACGTTTCCCGATGTCGTGAGAGAGTGCCGGCACCAGGACGCTGCGCACGATGATCGTATCGAGCAGCACGCCGAAGGCCACGGCAAATCCGATCTCGGCGAGGAAGACCAGTGGCAGGATGCCCAGTACGGCAAACGTTGCGGCCAAGACGATTCCGGCTGACGTGATCACACCGCCCGTCACCGCAAGACCGCGCAGTACACCTGCACGGGTGCCGAATTCTCCGGTCTCCTCCCGGACTCTGGTCATCAGGAAGATGTTGTAGTCGATACCCAGTGCGACGAGGAAGACGAAGGCGAACAGCGGGAACGATTGATCCGCCCCGGCGAACCCGAATACGTGTGTGAAGAAGAATCCGCTCACACCGAGGGTCGCCGCGAAGGAAAGCACCACGGTGACAATGAGAATCACCGGGATCAGCAGAGCGCGGAGCAAAGCGGCCAGAACCAGGAAGATCACCACCAACACGATCGGGATGATCAGGTTTCTGTCGCGGACCGAGGCGGCCTGGACATCAAGGGTGGTGGCCGTGCTGCCCCCGACGAGCGCGTCGGCGCCGGGCACGTCGTGGACGGCAGTCCGCAGTCGCTTGACAGTTTCGAGTGCCTGCGGCGAATCGTAGGAGTCGGCGAGGGTTGCATTGATCATGGTTCGGCCGTCGATCGGTGCAACGGTGAAAGCCGCAGGGGCGCAACCCGCAGCGGCGGCTTGTGCGACGGCAGCGGGGTTGGTCTTGATCAAATCGCTGACCTTCGCGACGTCCACCTGGGTGCAGACGGCGCCGGGATCCTGCGAGATACCTTCGACGCCGCTGGCTGCTTTGATGACGGCGTCGGCCTGGTCGGCGTTTGCGGTGATCACGGCCGGTGCGCCGGCTCCGGGATCGAACTTCGAGTCGTAGAGTTCTTGTCCGACAACGGCGTCGGGACGATTGGTGAAGCTTTCGGTGGATGTCAGGCCATCGGTTTTGAGACTGCCGATCCCGGCCGCGAACAGGATGATCAACAACACTGTGGCGCCGATCCACAGTGGGCGGTCCTTGCTACCGACGGCCTCGGCGATCTTGCCCCACATCCCGTGCGTCGTAAGGTCTGCGGCGTGATCGACCTTGGGCTTGCGCGGCCAGAAGACCCACCGTCCGGTGGCGGCCAGAGCGACCGGCATGAACGTCATCATCACCAGATAGGTGCAGGCGATCCCGATGGCGGCGACGGGTCCGAGGCTCTTGTTGGAGTTGAGTTGAGAGAACGTCAGGCAAAGCAGACCGAGAATCACGGTGACAGCCGAAGCGGTGATGGCCGGCGCAGACTCGCGCCAGGCCTTGATCATCGCGTCGAAGCGGTTGGGATACGTGTGCAATTCTTCGCGATAGCGAGAGATCAAGAGTAGGGCGTAGTCGGTACCGGCACCGATCACCAACACGAAAAGGATGCCTTGAGATTGTCCGGTCAGAGTGAGTAATTCGGCTTTCGCGAGAAAATAGATCACCATCGACGACAAACCGATGGCGAGGAGCGCGGAGAACAGCGGGAAGAACCACAACACCGGCGATCGGTACACGACAAGCAGGATGAGGATCACGACCAGGAGTGCCGCGCCAAGGAGCGCTCCGTCCAGACCGGCAAAGGCGTCGATGAACGCAACGAGTAGCCCACCTGGCCCGGCTGGGAGTACCTCGACATCACCAGCTGCTTGTTTTGCTGCGTCGATGACGTTCTGCTCGGTGGTCGCCAGGACATCGCCTGCCACGGATGTGTCTCCGTCCTTGGCGACGAGTGGCACGAAGATCGACGCAGTTGTGCCGTCGGCGGAGTACTGAGTGGGCTGCATACCGTCGGCGTCTACCCCGGAGATGCCGGCAATGGCGCCGTAGGCCGAGTTGATTGCAGATTTGTCCGGCTCGGTGAGGGCCGAATCTCGATGGAACAGAACAAATCCAGGGATCGTCTCGACTGCGAGGAAGTTCGCGGATTGGTTGCTGACGATTGTCGATTCGGCGGAACTCGGGAGGTACGAGGCGTTGTCGTTCTTTTGAACCTCGGCGAGTTTGCCCTGGAAAGAACCGCCGAATCCGCCTGCGACGAAGGCGAAGATCGCAAGGGCGATCACGGTGAAGATCGGCACGCGAAGGCGCTTCACGGCTCCGCGCTCGTTCCGTTCTGCGTCAGTTGTGTCCAGCTTGGTCATGGTTCTCCTCGAACGCAGTCGACCAGCACCAACAAAGCAACATTTTCCAGTAGAACACGCAATACGGGCGCGGTGGAACCACTTGGCGTGGAATTGACGACGCTACGAAGTGCCTTTGCCGTAAGTCTCGCGGGCTGCGACGTCCATGGGAAAACGGACGACTGTGTCGCCGAACAACAATCGAGTTGCCGAAGCCGCGGCGGCCAGCACGTGGGCGGTACCTGACTCAGGATTTCGGGTATGCACGACTACCTCGTCGTGCTGGAAGAAGACCAACTCGCCGTCCGGATCTTCGGCGAGGCGGCGCCTGAGGTCGGCCAGGAGGCACAGCGCCCACTCGGACGCAGTCGCCTGCACGACGAAGTTGCGCGTGAAACGACCGCGGGCGTGAGCGTCGCCGTGGGAGTAGAAGTCGGGAGACGGTGGGGGACAGGCCCGGCCGAGCAGTGACTTCACCACCTCGCCGCGCTCACCTGCCTTGGCAGCTTGCTCGACGTACTCGACGGCGACCGGGAATCGCTTCCGCAACAAGACGAGCAGTGCTTTGGCTTCACCCGCCGTCGCCCCGTACAGGACTCCGAGGATTGCGACCTTGGCTTTTGCGCGATCACCGCCGAAGGCTTCGGCACCGACAAGTGCGTACAGGTCGTCGTCCCCGGCGGCGGCCATCATGCGGCGGTCGCCGGACATGGCGGCCAGAATTCGGGGCTCGAGCTGACCGGCGTCGGCGACGACGAACACGTGGCCCGGATCGGCGACGACGCTCGAGCGCATTGTCTTCGGAATCTGGAGGGCCCCGCCGCCTCGACTCGCCCACCTGCCGGACACGACACCACCAGGAACGTAGATCGGACGGAATCGATCTCCCCGCACCCAACTGTCCATCCACTGCCAACCGTTGGTGCTGTACAGCTTGGCGAGTTCGCGATGACGAAGGAGTAGCGGCACAGCCGGATGATCGATCTCCTGCAGAAACCACTTGCGCGTCGACGGAAGTTCGATGCCCTGACGCCCGAACGCCTCGGTGATCTCCACCGAAGACGAAGGATTGACGGTGCGCCCGAAGACCTCACTGATCTGTGCGGCAAGTTCCTGCATACGAGCGGGGAGGTCGTATCCCGTCGGCCGCGGCCCCAGCCGTTCTTCGAGGAGTTCGCGATGCTTCTGCGTCGAGAACGGAAGGCCCGTGTGCGTCATCTCGGCGGCGCTGAGAGCGCCGGCCGATTCTGCTGCGATCAACAAGTCCAGTCGAGCGTCCGCGCCGATGGTTGCGCGCTGCTCGGCGAATTCGGTGACGACGGCGAGGGGATCGAGAACGGGTGCAGTGTCGAAGAGTCCGAGTCGATCGTCGTCGAACTCCTCGGCGGGCGGTGACGGTTTGCCGGCGCGCATTCCGAGTATCGCGCGGGTCAGGGAGATGTCGTGGCACCGTTGAACCCGTACGCCTGCCCGCAGTAGCGGTGGGTACACGGTCGCCGTACTCGGCCACACCCACCGCGGGTGCTCGGCTTCCTCGATGGTGCGTACCGCTGCGATCAGGTCGGGGTATTCGACGGGATCGGCGAGCGGCGTTCCAGCGGGATCGGTCCGTAGGACAGTTGCCGTCACAGCTCCCGTGGACGTCGTACTACCGGGGACCAGGACAACTCGCACGACATCAGTGTGACGGCTGGGTCCGACACGCTATCGCTCGGCGTGCTCAGGCCCTGACGAACCGGATGTGTTGACCCGGGCGGGCTTGGCCGAGTCGGTCGATATCTGCGTCCGCGACCACTCCCACCACCGGATAGCCGCCGGTGATGGGGTGATCGGCGAGGAACACGACAGGTTGGCCGCTGGGTGGGACCTGGATCGATCCGAGTGCCACGCCTTCGGTGGGCAGTTCGGTGTCGTCTGTTCTTCGAAGTAGTTCGTCGGCGCCGACGCGATCGACGCGTGCGCCGATTCGGTCCGAGTCGGTCGAGATCGCCCATCGGCCCTGGAGGAGTGTTTCGGGGTTGGTGAATCGATCTGCGCGAGGACCGAACACCACTCGAATGGCGAGAGTCTCGTTTGCCATCGGCGGCACCGGTGCGAGGTCGACGGCTGAGAACGTGGTCGGCGATGGCCCGATCGGGAGAAAAACACCAGGCTCGAGAGGCGCCGGACCGATCCCGGACATCGTGTCGGTGCTGCGCGATCCCAGGATCTCGGGAACCACAATGCCGCCTCGGACGGTCAGATACGTCCGCAGTCCACTCGGTGCGTAGTCCAGGCGGACGGTCTGCCCAGCCCGCAGATCGATCACGCTCGAATGCCCGACCGGAATGCCGTCGCGGTAGGCCTGTGCAGGCGCACCGGTGAACGCGATCGTTGTCGGTTGCTGCGCCCGAAGACTCAGCCCACCCAGGAGGACCTCGACACCGGCTGCGCCCTCGTTGTTGCCGACGAGCCGATTGCCAAGCCTGAGAGATCGCCTGTCTGCCGCACCGGAAACCCCGACACCCGAGCGAAGATGACCTATCCGTCCGAGGTCCTGGATCAGGCTCAGCGGCCCGGTGTCGAGTATCTCCAGACCGTTCATCGTTGTTCCTCGTTCACGAAGCGCACGCGTCTGCCGGGCTGAACGGTGGCCGGTGGTGTGGCGTTCAGATCCCACATCACGGCATCGGTGCTCCCGATGATCTGCCAGCCACCCGGTGATGCACGCGGGTAGACCGCGCTGTATCCAGCGGCCAGGGCGACGGAACCGGCAGGCACAGCGGTTCGTGATTGCGTTCGACGCGGAACGTCGAGCCGAGTGTCGCCTGAAGTCAGGTAGGCGAAGCCGGGTGCGAATCCGATGAAGGCGCAACGCCACATTGCCCCGGTGTGGGCCGCAACCACCTCGGATCGGCTCATACCAAGTGACTGTGCGACGTCGTCGAGGTCGGGCCCGTCGTACCTGACGGCGATGGTGAGTGCATCCGTCTCGAAATGCTCGTCTGTGGTCGCGGCAGAATCGGTCTGCTCGAGATCGTTCAAGCGCTTCCGGACGTACGTGAGATCTGCCGCCGGGGTGCACGTGACCAGGACCGTGCGAGCTGCGGGGAGGAAGTCTTCGACCCCGACCGGGGTGTTACGCGTCAGTGCTTCGGTGAACGCGAGAACGCCAGCTTCGGAATCGAAGTCCACGAGCAATGCGCGTTCTCCCGCGGGAAGTATGCGAGTCACAGGGAGGGCTCCCTATCGACTCGAGTCCGCTCCACGTCCGCTCGCATCGCGGCGATGAAACTCGCGATGGTGGCTCGCTCTGTGGCGGTGTAATTCCCGACGGTGCTCGCAGCGCGTGAAATGAGGGGGCCGAAGAAGCTCTCGCCCAGAGTGACCGCCGATGGTGTGACCTGCAAGAGCACCCGCCTGCGGTCTGCTGAGTCTCGCTCCCGAGCTACGTGGCCCGCTTTGACCATCCGGTCGACGAGCGCGGTCACCGACGCCGAGTTGATACCCAGCTGTGCGCCGAGCCAGCCTGGTGTCGCCGGTGCGTCCGAGCGCTCGGCATCGAGAAGGCAGATCAACGCGCGCACGTCGGTGGAGTGCATTTTGTACTTGTTCGCAAAGCCGGAAACCGCCACGTTCAAGTCGACGGTAAGTGCGCGAAGCGAGTGGACGATCGCCATCGCTTCGTCTTCTGCATCGCCGACGCTCAAGGATGCCTCCAGCCCTGGTGTGTTGTCTCTTGATTGTCTACTATCTCGATAATCGAGAGAAATGGGGGTGGGGGATGGACTTCAATCGCGCATACGACGCTGTACTGACCAAATGGCCGCAGAAACCGCTGGGTGTGGATCTCGCGGGGCGGTTCGGTAACACGCATGTGAACGTCTGTGGGCATGCAGACTCGCGGCCGTTGATCCTTCTGTCCGGGGGAGGTGCCACTTCGACGGTGTGGTTCGACAATGTTGGGGCGCTGTCGAAATCCCGGCGTGTCTTTGCTGTCGACACCATGGGCGATGCCGGGCGGAGCGTTCCGAATGGTGATCCGATGAAGTCCGTCGACGATCTGATCGAGTGGATGGACTCGATAGTCGATTGCACCGGGGCCGGCACCGTTGATGTGATCGGACATTCCTATGGCGCAATGATTGCGTTGGCCTTTGCGCTGCATCGACCGAATCGTGTCGGGAAACTTGTTCTGCTCGATCCTAATTCGAGTTTCTCCGGCATGAAGGCGGGCTACCTTCTGCGTGCGCTTCCGCTGTTGCTCTCCCCGTCGCGAGCGCGCCGACGGCGACTGTTGGATTGGGAGACAGGTGAGTTGAGTATCGACTCCGACTGGCTGTCTCTTGTGGAAGTGGGCACTTCGGATCTACCGCGACCCGATCTCGTAGTGCCTCGACGTCCTTCGAAGGAGGCCTTGAGCGCACTGGATGTCGAGTTGCTGGTGGTCCTCGCACAAGACGGACGGGTGCATGATGCGGAAACCGTGTCGAAGTCAGTGCGGGAGAGGGTTCCCGCAGCGCGTGTCGAGGTGCTGAAAGCTTCTTCGCATCACAGCATTCCGATGGTTCCCGCCGATGAAATCAACCGGGTGCTCGTCGACTTCTTGGAGGGCTAGCGGATCAGGGTGCGACGACGCACCCCGGACCGATCGGTGTCGCCGGATTGACATCGACCGTTGTGACCGGCCCGCCCGCGGACGTCTGGTAGGCCATCAGAGAGTGTTCGCCCGGTGCAGTCGGAGTCCACAGCGTGACGGCGTGGCCGAGTACGACCGGCAAGGTGAAGTAGGGATTGACGGTGTCCCAGATCAGTTCCTGCGGGAACATGGTCGACGCCCGGTTCATGTCGACAATCGAGACGTTCGGCTCGTTCAACGCTGCTGTCCTGGCAACCACCAGATACGTGCAGCCCGCTCCGTACGGCGTCGTCGGTCCGCTGCTGAGACCCGGAAGGATCGTGACGTCGACTACGTCCGCGGAAGCTGACGTCGCGGAACAGATGGCTGCGCCCGCGCAGAGGGCGGCGGCGATCACGGAAGTGCGAGCGATACGTGAAAGTGTCATACCAGCAGGTCGGTTTTATCTGGGTGGGTGTTACAGACAGACTGACCGGATGCGCGCACTTCACGTTCTGCTGGCCGGCTTCGGCTTCCTGCTGGGGTTCCTGATTATTGTTGTCTCCGGCCTGATCGAGTGGGCGTCCTTCGCCTCCCGAACCGATTTCGCCTTCGTCGGTGACTCCGCCGTGTCGGTTGGTGTTTCCAACGAGGCGATCTACACCGCCGTCGCTGCTCCACTGGTGGGTGCACTGTTGGGCTGGGTGTCAGCTGTCATCGCGACGAGGTTCGGGTGGAGCCTCACTCATGGGGGTGCCACGCCGGCAAGCGAGTGACCAGGCCACGGACCCGCTTGCTGGTCCGTGGGTTATGAGGAAAGGCCCCGACCTCCATCGAGGTCAGGGCCTTCCTTTGCGCCGAGCTACTTCTGTGTCGAACTACTTCTTCGAGACGCGGAGCAGCTTCTTGTTGACGAACTCGTCCATTCCCCACGGACCCAGCTCGCGGCCGACTCCGGAGCGCTTGACTCCGCCGAAGGGCAGACCGGGCAACGTCGTTCCGTGCTCGTTGACGAACGCCATTCCCACGTCGAGATCTGCAGCGACCGACCGGGCGGAATCGAGATCGCTACTCCAGACGGATCCGCTCAGGCCGTAGACCGACGAATTGGCAAGTTCCACAGCCTCGCTGGCCGACTTGACCTTGTAGACGACTCCGGCAGGTCCGAACAGTTCTTCGCTGTAGGCCCGCATGTCCGGTGTCACGTCTGCGAGCAATGTCGGTTGAACGTAGGCGCCCGGGCCGTCGATCTTCTTTCCACCGGTCAGCAGCGTGGCACCCTTGGACACAGCGTCGTCGATCTGCTCGATCAGAGTGTCTGCCGCGCTCTGCGAAGAGAGCGGACCCAAGACTGTGGATTCGTCCAACGGGTCACCGGCAGTGACGGATTCGAAGGACGTCGCCAACTTGTCGGTGAAGTCGTCGTAGAAATCTTCGGTGACGATGAAACGCTTGGCCGCGTTGCAGGCCTGGCCGGCATTGGACAGACGTGCCTTGGTTGCGGACTTGACGGTGGCATCCATGTCGTCGGAATCGAGGACGATGAACACGTCTGATCCGCCGAGTTCGAGGACGACCTTCTTGAGATTGCGTCCGGCAGTTTCGGCGACGCTGGTTCCGGCGCGTTCGCTGCCGGTCAGTGACACACCTTGAACTCGGGGATCGGCGATCATGTCCGCGATCTGCTCGTTGGTCGCGAAGACGTTGACGTAGGCGTCGTCCGGCAATCCGGCTTGTCGCAGAATCTCTTCCATCAGCAGCGCCGACTGCGGACAGTTCGATGCGTGCTTGAGAATGATCGTGTTACCGAGCATCAGATTCGGTGCCGCGAAGCGGGCGACTTGGTAGTACGGGAAGTTCCACGGCATGACGCCGATGAGAGCGCCGATCGGTCGCCGGTACACAACCGACTCCTCGGCCCCGGGAACGTCGAGTCGTTCTTCCTCGAGCAGTGCCGGACCGTGGTCTGCATACCACTGATAGATCGCGGCCGAGAGTTGTACTTCGCCCTTGGCCTCGCGGACCGGCTTACCCATCTCCAAGGAGATCATTCGGGCCAGTTCGTCTGCGCGCTCTGTGTACAGTTCGGCGGTCTTGCTCAGGACTGCCGCACGCTGCTGTGGCGCACTGTTGCGCCAGGTCAAGTAGCCGCGATGCGTGTTCGCAAGTGCGGCTTCAACTCCGGCGTCATCCAAAGTATCGAATTCCCTGACGGTTTCACCTGTCGCGGGATTGACTGTTTTGTAATTAGCCATAGTTGTACAACGTGCGGAAGGGGCTCGAAGATTCCCGAAACGCGCAATCACATTGAATCGGCTCAACAGGTTTCGATCAAATCCCGGCTGGGTACCATGTCACGCCACCTTGGGACGATGGGTGCGCTCGTAGCCCTTGCGGTCGTAGAAACGGGTGGTCACGATGCCGAGTACGACGCCGATCAGTAGCCCCACCAACGTCATCCAGACGGCATGCAGCAGGCCTGCCTCACCGCGTGCGCCGAAGAACAGGATCGATCGCGTGCCCATGTAGATCTGGTGCATCGGCTCGAATTGCGCCAGCCAGGCATACAACCTGGGGCTGGCTTCGAGGGGGATGGTGCCACCGGACGAGGGCAGCGCGAGAATGACGAACACGAACAGGTTGATCAACATGCCCAACGAGCCGAACGCGGCCATCACCGACATCGCCGTGATGCCCACCGCTGTGATGACCAGCGCGCCGTACTCCCACAATGCAAGCCCGTGAGTGACCGGCATTCCGAGGGCGCGACTGATCCACTGGAACAACGCGGAGACTATGCCGGACAACACGATCATGAATGCCCATTTGACGAGCAGCGTTCGAAACCTGTTGATACCCACAACGTCGTTCTGAACGAAGAGTGGACCGAATTCGGTAGGCGCGTATCCGAGCATGCCGTCCACCAAGGAATTGACCACGGTTGCTCCGGTGAATCCCGCAAGGACCAACAGCAGCGCGAAATAGAATGCCACCAAACCGAATCCGGTTCCGTCGGGAAGTGGATCGTGGGCAACCGTGAGTACGTTCACCGGGTTTTCGAGCAGCAGGCGGCTCGCTCCGGAGATCTGGGCTCCGGTGCCTCCCGCTTCCAACTGCGCGGTGACAAGGGCGGTGAGTTGCTCGCCCATGTTCTTGTTGACCGAGGCGAGGGCTGTGGTTCCGATCGACTGGACCAGCGATGCCGAGACGGAACCGGCGCGAGGATTGGTGTAGATCGTGATGATCGGTTGCTCTACGTCACCGGCGACGACGCTGGCCTCCGCCAGGATGATCGTCCTCTTCGTGAAATCACTGGGAATCACGATCGCGCCGTACAGCGTGCCGGAGTTCAACCGCGATTGGGCTTCGGCGATACCGATCTGCTGCAGGTCGATCTTCTGGTGGTCGATTCCGCTTTCGAGGCCGGCGACGATGTCGTTTCCGAAGTTCTTGCGGTCGGCGGGGTCGCCACCGGGGAGGGTGTCGCCCTCGTCCTGGTTGACCAGGGCGATCGGGAACTGGTCCAGGTGTTTCTTGGGGTCGAGTATTCCGCCCATGTACAACGCTGCCAGCGCAGACATCAAGAGGGTGACCACTATCAATGGTGTCAACCAGAATCGTGGTGTGTGCATGACGGTGCGGGCAGACGGCTCCGTGTTCTTGCTCATCGTCAGTCGACCGGCTTTCGTTCGCGCGGAGTTCCTCGGGCTGAGCGTAAACGCAAAGGTGCGCCGGGGCAGTCTTTCGATCTGCCCGCGGCGCTGGAGACCTGTCCGGTCGGCGACAGGCCGGATTGCCGGCAGTCTCATCCGAAAAGGCTGAGAACGGATCGGTAGGGTATGGCCCGCGGCAACCCTGCCGAGACGATTTCGGAGAAACCGTTGACCAACGTGCTGATAGTTGTCCTGATACTCGTAGTGATCGCTGCCGTCGTGTTTGTGGTCCTGCGTGGACGCCAGGGCAAGCCGAATGCTCGCGTCGACCCGCTCGCCGACTATCCCGAGGTGTACGACCCCCACAAGATCGGGGTCGGCGACATCATCACGTACGCGGGTATCGACCATGTTGTTCGAGGGACCATCACGCTCGACGAAGAGGGGTACATCTGGCGTGAGCACCTTCTCGACGGTTCGACCGGTCGTCGTTGGTTGACGGTCGAGGACGACGAGGGCGAATTGGAGATGACTCTCTGGATGCGTCGAGAAGGAACCAACCTGGTCCCGAACGGCGACGTCATTCTCGACGACAAGGTTCACCGCAAGATCGAAAGTGGAACGGCGAAGTTCACGGCCGAGGGTACGACGGGTACGGCCCCTTCCGGCTCGATGGAATACGCGGACTATGCGACCGCCGACAAGACCGGCCTGATTGCATTCGAGAAGTGGGCGCGCGGACAGTCGTGGGAGGTTTCCACGGGACGTGCGGTCACTCGCAGCGAACTCACTGTCATCCACTCGGGCCCCCCGGAATGAGCCTGTATCTACTCGACGTGGAGCCGACCGACGTGGATGCCTCGGCACTGGGGTTGGTACTGGGAGCTCCCGCGCCACCGACCCTCGCCGAGTTGGTGATCGGAACTTCCGACGCGACGCTGACACTCGGAGTGCTGGGGGCTTCGCACGTGGTGACGGCCTGGGCGTCGGGAAAGAAACTGACCGAACAGGTTTCGTGCGATGCTCTTGCAGTCGGCGGTGAACTACTGCCCGCAGTGGAGTCCACGCAAAACTACCGGTTCGAGTCTTCCTCACTGGTGATGGACCGGGTCGAATTCGACTCGGAAGCTGCGTCGTTGAAAGAGTCCGCCGGCCAGGACGGTTGGATCTGCGGATCCTTTCCCGGTGACGACACGGCTTTGACCGCTTTGTATGGCGTGCGAGACCGCCAGGGGTGGAGTTGGCAGAGTTGGCATTTGTACCCGGGGGAGGGGACAGGAGTGATCGTGAAGACACGCAGCAGGTGGCAGCCGTGAGGGGGCGGACGTGGTTGGCTCCGGTGATGCTGGCGGCCGCAATTGTCTTGTCGGCGTGCGGTGGTGGAGCCAAAGACTTCATCGCGGACAACTATTCCAAGACGTCCCAGGATGGCGACGTCGTGTTGTACTCGTCGAAAGATCCAGTGGGCACGACCGTCTCACGGATTGTCGACGCGGACGAACCAGCGGCGCGAAGTGCTGACGGCGGCAACGAATACCTGCGCTACGACGACGACATCGTCACTGTCAGTTCGGCTTCGGGCGGTGGCAGCACCATCAAGGTAGAGGACATCGACGGCACGTATCGCAGCGGCGGATACGCGTACCTGGGACCGGGCTTCAACCCGGGATCCCCGGCGGGTGGAAGCAGTGGCAGCGGCGGCTCGGGTAGTGCCAAATGACGGTAATGCTCAATGAGAAGGAGAACGGCGTGACGAACATCTTTGCATCCACTTCCGTCGAGATCGGGACGGTGGATCCGGCATTGCTCGTCGGGGGCGTTCTCGGCACCCTCGCCTACTTCGTCGTCGGTGCAGCGGTTCTGGCGACGGGATTCCTGGTCCTCGACCTCATGACACCCGGAAATCTCCGCCACCAGGTTTACGTCGACAAGAACCCGAACGCTGCGATTCTGTTGGCCTCCAATCATCTTGCGCTGGCGATCATCGTGGTGACGGCAATCCTGACCAGTTCGGACGGCTTTGCTCAGGGACTCGCCGACTCCGCGGTGTACGGACTGTTCGCGATCGTGTTGCAAGCGATCGCGCTGCGATTGATGAACGCATTCCTTCCCGGCAAGTTGGTTGCGCTGGTGCAGGATCCGAAGATGTGTGGCGCCGCGTGGGCTGTGGGTGTGAGCTTGCTGTCCATCGGTTTGGTGAACGCCGCAGCGCTCACCTGATGGTTGCCGCTGATCCCGATGTGACAGTTGACGAGCGTTCGACGATGCTCGGCCCGCGCGCACGCGTCCTTCTCCTTGCGGCTGTTGCGGCGTGCGCTGCGTGTGGCCTGATCTACGAGCTGGCCCTGTTGACACTCAGCGTGAGTCTGACCGGCGGCGGCATCACCCAGACGTCGTTGATCGTCGCGGGATTTGTTGCGGCTCTGGGTATCGGAGCGCTGGCCGCCAAACCTCTGCTGGGACACGCTGCCGTTTCGTTCGTGACGGTCGAGATACTGCTCGGGCTGATCGGCGGATTCAGTGCCGTCACGCTGTACGTGACCTTCACGTTCTTCGGTTCCAGCGCAGCAGTTCTGGTGGCGGCGACCGCGCTGATCGGCATCCTCGTCGGTGCCGAAGTGCCTCTGCTGATGACGCTCTTGCAGTCCGGTCGCAGCGACAACGACGCACAGAGCACCGGAAAGGTACTGGCCAACCTCAATGCCGCCGACTACCTCGGCGCATTGATCGGTGGTCTGCTGTGGCCGTTCGTACTGTTGCCGTGGGCGGGAATGATTCGCGGTGCCGCACTCACCGGCATGATCAATCTCGTGGCTGCGGCAGTGGTCGCGCTGATACTCCTTCGGTGGCAGCTCAGCCTGCGCGCACGATCGATCGCCGTCGTCGCAATGCTGTTGGCAGCAAGTTTGATCGGATGGTTGCTGATCGCAGCGTCGGACATCGAGACCACGTCGAGGCAGCGGCTCTACACCGATCCCGTGGTGGCCGCCGAGCGATCGGTGTACCAGGAAATCGTCGTCACCGAGCGGGGGAACGACGTGCGCCTGTTCCTCGACGGAGACCTGCAGTTCTCCAGTGTCGACGAGCATCGGTACACGGAGTCGCTGGTGTATCCGGCCCTGGTGAACGACCCCCGGCGCGTGCTGATTCTGGGCGGCGGTGACGGCCTCGCTGCACGGGAAGTGCTGCGAATGAACAGCGTCGAGCAGATCGTTCAAGTGGAACTCGATCCGGCAGTCATCGAGTTGGCCAACACGCGTCTTCGTGATCTGAACGAGGGAGCGCTCGAGGATCCACGGGTGGACGTCGTACTCGACGACGCGTTTCGGTGGCTGCGAGAGCGTCCGGAACCGGGTTTCGATGCGGTGATCGTCGACCTCCCAGATCCCGACACCCCCGCACTCGGCCGCTTGTATTCGATGGAGTTCTACGGACTTGCCGCTGCCGCGATGAATCCGGGCGGGCTGATGGTCGTCCAGTCCGGCAGCCCGTACTCGACACCGGATGCGTACTGGAGAACGGTGTCGACGGTATCGGCTGTCGGACTGAGCGTCTCGCCCTATCACGTTTTCGTGCCGAGCTTCGGTGACTGGGGATATGTGCTCGCGCAAAGAGGTTCCACGCCGCCCGAGCTTCGTCTGCCCGCTGATGTGCCGGAACTACGGTTCCTCGACGAGCCGACGCTGGCGTCGGCCTCGGTGTTTCCTCGCGATCGCCCGAGGCGGGAGTTGGAACCCTCGACGCTCGACCGGCCACGCATCGTCGACGATATGCGCAAGGGCTACGAACGCTGAACTCCCGACCGAGTAGCTTGAATCGAGACTCTCGGCCACGACGGAGGTACGGATGACTGTTCGGATCGAGGAGCACGCACCGGGAGTTCGGTTGCTCACGATGAAGCGCAGGAAGCATTCGCAGCTTTTCATGAAGAAGAGGTGATCGAAATGAACGGTGCACAGTCGCTCATCCAAAGCCTGGTCGACTCGGGCGTCGAGGTGTGCTTCGGCAATCCAGGAACGTCCGAGATGCATTTTGTCGCCGCACTCGATTCCGTTCCGCAGATGCGGGCGGTACTCGGCTTGTTCGAGGGCGCCGTGACCGGTGCCGCGGACGGCTACGCACGGATCGCCGGAAAGCCTGCCGCGACGCTGCTCCATCTGGGCCCCGGTATGGCGAACGGACTGGCGAACCTTCACAACGCGCGCCGCGCCCACACACCGATCGTGAACATCGTAGGGGACCACGCGAACTACCACCACGGTTTCGACGCTCCTCTCGAATCGAACATCGATGCGCTGACCGAATGGTTGGAGGGGTGGAGTCGACGTTCCGAATCCACCGCGACCGTCGGTAGCGACGCGGCCGACGCCGTTGCCGCCTCGATGAATCCGCCCGGACGCATTGCCACACTTGTCCTCCCTGCCGACGTCTCGTGGGGCGAAGGTGGAGTTCTTGCGGGTCCTCGGGACATACCGCCGCGGGCGGAAGTTTCTGCAACACAGATCGACTCGGTGGTAGGCGCGCTCAATGCCGAGGGGCGCGCCACGCTACTGCTGGGCGGCGCAGCCTGTTCCGAAGCTGGGCTGCGCGCCGCTTCCCGAATTGCGGTCGCGACCGGTGCACAGATTCTGATCGAGACTTTTCCAGCCAGGCTTCAACGAGGTGCGGGGCTACCGTCATTCGAGCGCTTGGGATACTTCGCCGAGCACGCCACCGAACAACTTCGCGGAACAACTCAGCTGGTTCTGGCCGGAGCGGTTTCGCCGGTCTCGTTCTTTGCGTATCCCGGAAAACCGAGCGATCTGGCACCGGAGGGTGCTGCGGTGACAACGCTGGCAAGCGTCGGCGACGATGTTGCCGGTGCACTGGAAGCAGTGGCCGAACTCGTGGCACCGGGAGTCGAACCTGTTTTGCAGGAAGCGAATCGGCCGGCGCTGCCGAGCGGGCCTCTGGACGTTCGAAATTGGGCCGACGTGATCGGCGCCCTGCTGCCAGGCGACGCCATCATCTCCGACGAGGCGGCGACTTCCGGTTGGGCGATCCCGATTGCCCTTGCCGGAGCGCCGCGCCACGACGTGCTCACGCTCACCGGAGGTGCCATCGGCCAGGGCATCCCGGTGGCGACGGGCGCCGCTGTGGCAGCGCCGGAGCGACCGGTGATCAATCTCGAAGCCGACGGAAGCGCGATGTACACCATCACGGCGTTGTGGACGCAGGCGCGAGAGATGTTGAACGTCACGACGATTCTGCTCAACAATCGCGCATACGCCATCCTGCGTGGCGAACTGCAACGAGTCGGCGCAGAAGGTGGCGGCGTCGTCGCACAGTCGATGCTGGATCTGTCATCTCCGAACATGGACTACGTCAAGATCTCCGAGGGGTTGGGAGTGCCCGCGTCGCGGGCGAACACAGCGGAGGAGTTGGCCGAACAGTTTGCCGCAGCGCTGGCGGAACCCGGCCCGCATCTCATCGAGGTCATGCTGCCTCCGACGTCGTGATTTCGACCTCGAATCGATCGTCGATCGTGCATTCAACTGGAGGTTTTCGGTGCTAGCTGCGATCGGTCTGTCTCTTCCGATTGCCCTCGGCCTGCTTTTCGTCTCGATGCCCATGGCGGTGATCGTGCTCGTCATGATCACCGCTGGAGCACATCGAGGGGCGGCATCTTTTCTACTCGGGTGGGTCCTCGGAATCTCGGCAGTCGTCGCGGTGACCATCGTGATCGCGGACTATTCGTTTGCGGAGTCGGAGTCGTCGCAGACTTCCGTGTGGTCGAGCGTCGTACGAATCGTGTTGGGTCTTGTCCTGTTCGGCTTGGCATACAAGCAGTGGCGCGCGCGTCCGCGAAACGGGAGTGAGCCGACAGTTCCGAAGTGGATGAAGAGCGTCGACGGGTTGACTCCGCGGAAGGCGTTCGGGTTGGCGTTCTTGTCCGCGGCGGTCAATCCCAAGAATGCAGCGCTGGCGGTATCCGGTGCGGCCACTATCGCGGTCGCCACGAATGTCGTTGCCCAACAGATTGTTGCCGCGGTGATCTTCACGGTCATCGCGAGCGTCGGCATCGCGTTGCCGATCCTGGTGAAGGTGTTCTCCGGCAAGCGTGCCGACGAGATCCTCGCGTCCGCGAAGGCATGGATGACCGCCAACAACGCGGTGATGATGACGGTCATCCTGACGATCCTCGGTGCGACCGTGCTGGGCGAGGGGCTCAGTGGACTGCAATAGGTCGCCTACCATTGGCGGGTGACTGATTTCGACGACGACGCTGCCGGTTCCATTGCCTCCGCTGCTTTGGCTGTTCTGCGCGAGCAAGGCCCGCTGAGTCTCGAAGAGTGGGCGACCCATCTCGAGGAGTACGGAACTGCGACCGAGTTGGCCGATGTACTCGAGTACCTGTCCGAACCGATGCTCGGGTACCTGCCCAACGGAAAGTACGTCGCTCTCGACACGGTCCTCGAAGGGCTCGTGTTCACTCACCGGCTCAGCGAAGTCGAAATTGCGTCGGACATCCTTGACGCGAGCCCCGACCTGGAACCGATCTTGGCATTCGGCGACGACGACGGGGCGATCCGGGTGGCCCTGGCGGAAGAAGCAGCCTCCGAACGCGGAGCTGCTCCCTTCCGGAGTCGACGAGTTGTGGTACTTCCGGCCGGAACCCTCGGCGAGTGCGCCGACGGTGATCTCGTCGGCTTGGCTGTCGAAGACGGAACACTTGCGTTTCGTCTGGTCGAGATCGAGGACGAACCCGATCTTGCTCCGGCGCTCGGCGAACTCTTCGAGGAGGACGGAGTCGAGGCCCTGGATTCTGTGTGCTGGCAACTCCTGATCGAGGATCCGTCACTCTTCACGGTTCCTGTTGCGCCGCTGGGTGAGATCTTCGAGGTGGCAGGTTACGAGCACGAGCGTGAGCTACTGGCTCGGCGGGGATTCGACTTCGACGCCTACGACCTGCAGATTCGGACAGCCTTGGTGGCCAGTACCTACGACCTGACCCACGACGAGGCAGTCTCTGCCGTTGCGTTTGTCGATCTGGCGGACCGCGGATACACCGACGCGGTCATCGCCGACTTCGATATCGCGGACTGGGCCCACCGTCATGTGAGCGCTGCTCCGGACTCTTTTGTCTCACTGGCAGATCCGGGTGCTGCAGTGGCCGTGTTCGATCTCGGATTTCGGAATCAGGACCCGGTGACCGACGCAATCCTCGAAGCGCTTGCCTCCGAACTGGCCGAGCGAGGGCCACGGTCGGTCAGGGCGGCGGCTCATTGGCTCGCCGGTAAGGCCGTCGATCGGCTGGGGCGCGTCCTCGAAGCGGAGGCGCACTACGAGAAAGCGGTCCTTGCCGAATCCGGTTGGGGTCCGGCTTTGTTCGAGCTGGCTCAGTTCGCGTCGGACCGCGGCGATGCGACCCGGGCGCTGTCACTGCTCGGGCGGATCGACGGCGGAACCGAAGAGAATCTCTACGCCGTACTGCAGGACTTCGTGCCATCCGATCACCCGGAACTCGGTCGAAACGACAAGTGTTGGTGCGGTTCCGGCCGCAAGTACAAGGTCTGCCACCTCGGAAAGGCCGATGAATCCGTCAAGGCGGACGGTCGGTGGCTGTACAAGAAGGCATGCCTGTTTGCGTTCGCCTCCGAATTCGTCGACATCGTGACCGGGCTCGACGATCTCGAAAACGAAAATCTCTCCGAGGACGAACTGATCGCGGCCACGATCTTCGACGGCTCGGCACTGGACGTCGCTCTGTTCGAGGGTGGAATCTTTGCCGAATTCTTGGCCAGACGCAGCGAACTACTTCCGGAGGCGGAAGTTGTGACAGCCGCACAGTGGCTCGGAATCCGGAGGTCGGTGTACGAGGTGATCGAAACGTCCGACACCGGCGTCGTGCTGCTCGATCGTGGGTCCAAGGAGACCGTCACGGTTGCTCACTCGGTCGAAGGCAAGCCAAGTGATGTGATCAGTGCTCGGGTCCTGACGGCCCCCACTGGCGCGTTTGCGGTGGGTGTTGTGGTCATGGCAACGGAATCGCAGGCTGCGAGGGTACTCGAGGTTCTCGCTTCCGAAGATCTCGAGGCCGAAGAACTGGTGCGCGAGTTGCGTGGAGGCGCCGATCACTCGACCGATGACCGGTGACGATGTATCGAGTCGACCCCGTTAAAGTTGGATAGGTGAACGAACCGATGGATGCCAATGACTTGATCGCCGAAGCCGCGATGGAGTTGTTGCGTGAGCACGGCCCGCAGACAGCGGCGGACTGGGGCACCCTGTTGGCCGATGCCGGCCACGGTACAGCCGACGACATGGCCGAATTCGTAGAGTACGTCGAGGACCCACTGCTCGGCTACTTGAGTGAGGAGCGGTACGCCGCACTCGACACGTTGTTCGAGCATCGAGTGCTGACCCATCGGCTCACCGAAGCCGAAATAAAGTCCGGCGTTCTCGACGCGAACCCCGATCTGATGATGCTGCGGGTGTTCCTCGATCGTGACGACGACGAGATTCACGGCATCAGCGTCGTGCACCGCGGGATAGACGACGACCTGTTGGCTGATCGTGGGATCGAAGATCCGGAGTTCCCACACGACGAAGGCTTTCTACTCGACACCGACACCCTTGCCGAGTGCTCGGCAGGTGACTTGATCGGATTGTTCGTCGCTGACCGTGAGCTGACGCTCTGCACCATCCCCGAGGTACTGGATCCCGCACCCGGATTCGGCGAGCACCTGGCGACGGTCCTTGCCGACATCGGTGCTGACACCCTCGATGCCATTGTCTGGCAGTTGATGCTCGACGAGCCGTCGCTGTTCCGTCAGCCGACCGCCCCGCTGGGCGAGATGCTCGAGGCGTCAGGTTACGTCCGCGACGGTGACTACGTTGCGGTCGATGGATTCGATTTCGAGGCATACCACCTGGCGAACCGGGCCCGCATGCTCGAGGTCCGCGAGAATCTGCACCCCGAAGAAGCCGCGTCGGTGATCGCCTTCGTCGATGTGGTCATGGCCGCGAAAGCTGAAGGCGTCGAGGATGTCTCGGACTGGGCGCGCAAGCAGATCAAGGAGGATCCGCAGGCCTTCGCAGGCCTCGCCGAGCCGCCCGCGGCTGCGGTAGCGTTGGAGCTGTTGTCCGAACTCGACGATCATGATTCCGTATTGCATTCTGTTGCAACTGCTCTCGCCGAGAAAGGGTCGCGTCGTGTCAAGCCGGCAGCGCACTGGCTGGCGGGCAAGGCTTCGGATCGTCTCGGCAAGATCCTGGCCGCTGAGGCGTCGTACGAATCAGCGCACGATCTCGATCCCGACTGGACTCCCGCGATCTTCGATCTGGCGCTACTGGCCGCCGATCGAAGCGATGTGACGCGCGCGCTGGCTTTGCTGGGCCGAATCGAGGGTGGCGAGTCCGAGGTTCTGCACGAGGTTCTTCAGCGCTACGCCCCGGCCGAGCACCCCGAACTCGGACGAAATGACAAGTGCTGGTGCGGTTCCGGGCGAAAGTTCAAGGTTTGCCATCTCGGTAAGTCCGAGGTGACGTTCGACGACCGGGCCAGCTGGCTCTACGTCAAGGCTCAGTTGTTCTCGCGCACGCCGGAGTACTTCGACGCCGTGTTCGATCTTGCGCTCATCCGTGCCGAGCAGTTCAACAGCGAAGAAGCACTGACGCTGGCCGTCGAAGGTGGTTTGGCCGTCGACGCTGCTTTGTTCGACGCCGGCATCTTCGCGGCTTTTGTCGAGCGCCGCGGAGAACTGCTGCCTGCCGACGAACGCGAACTGGCCGATCAGTGGTTGTCGATTCCGCGGTCGGTGTACAAGGTCGCCTCGACGGAGCCGGGACAGTTGGTGACCCTCAGCGACGTCCGCAACGGGCATCTGGTGAAGGTCACGGACGAGTGGGGCTCGCTGAACCTCGAGCCAGGCACACTCGTGTGTGCTCGTGTTCTCCCCGCCGGGTCCACGATGCGCACGTTCGGTGGCATCGAACCGCTTGCGGTAGAAGACAAGAAGGAGTTGATCCAACTGATCGAGTCGGTGGATACCGAACCGGGTCAGCTGGTGGAGTTCCTCAGTCGCGGCCTTGCCGGTGCGCCTTTCCGGTAGCGCGAACTACCAAAAAGGCGCACGGGGCCGGAGGCCCTAGGGCGTTACCTGAGCCAACATCATCTGCTCGAAACCCTCACCGTACGGCGGGAGCATTCCCCATTCACCGCGTGGGTCATGCTGCGCTGCTTCGAATACCGTTCGCGCGTGACTGAACTCCAGGAAACCCTCACGGCCGTGGTAGTGCCCGATGCCCGAAGCTCCGACGCCGCCGAAGGGTGCGTCGCTCAGCCCGGGGTGAGACATCGCGTCGTTGATGGTGACGCCGCCCGAGACGGTCCGTTCGAGTACGGATTCCTTCTCGTCCAGATCGGTTCCGAAGTAGTACAGCGCCAACGGTTTCGGTCGTGAATTGATGTCGGCGACGACGTTGTCGAGTTGGTCGTACGGCAAGACGACGACGGCCGGCCCGAAGATCTCCTCCTTCATGATCTGCGCGTCGGTCGGAGGGTCGACCACGATTCGCAGTGGGCGACGACGAGTGTCTGCGGAGAGTTCTTCGTCGGGAACGGTGATGATTCGTGCCCCACGTTCTTCGGCGTCCGCGATGTACCCCTCGATGCGTGCGAGGTGACGATCGCTGACTATCGAGACCATGTCTTTGTTGTCGGCGATCGTGGGAAACAGTCCCGTGAACTGGTCGGTGAACGCGTCGATGAATGCTTCCGTGTTCTCGCGCGGAACGTAGATCAGATCGGGAGAGACACAGAGTTGACCGGCGTTGGTGGACTTCGCGATAGCCAAACGCGAAGCAGCAGAGCTGATATCGGCACTGCGGCTCAAGACGCTCGGTGACTTGCCGCCGAGTTCGAGGGTGACCGGCACCAGGTTCTTCGCAGCATTGGCCATGACCAGCTTTCCGACGGTCGTGCTGCCGGTGAAGACGAGGTGGTCGAAAGGCAGCGACGTCAGCCGATCAGCGACTTCCGGGCCGCCGGTCACCACCGCGACCTCCACGGGGTCGAGAGTTCGACGCGCCGCCTCGGCCAGGACGGCCGCAGTATTGGGCACGATCTCCGACGGTTTGAGAACGGCGCGATTTCCTGCTCCGAGGGCGCAGGCAAGCGGGCTCAGGAGAGTGAACAGGGGAGCATTCCAGGTTCCGATGATGCCGATCGAACCCTTCGGCTGGTACGACACGTACGCCGTGGCACCCAACTGGTCCTGCATCGCTCCGGTAGCTCTCGGTGAGCGAATCATCCACTCTTCGAGCGAATCACGAACGTGCTTGAGTGAAACCATCGACCCGAGAACGTCATTCATCACCGAGTAGGCCGGGATTCGGCCGCCGAAGTCTTCGTTGATCGCCTCGGTCAGATCCTTGTGGTTTGCCACCAGGAGATCGACGACGCGTTGAATGCGCTCGCGTCGTGTCTGCGCGGACGGAAGACCAGCGGCTCGAGTTGCTTCCTGCTGAGCGCGCAGAATCTCTTCGAGATCAGTGGTGACGGCGGCATCGGTGCTCATGGGCACTCCTCGTAGTGGCGAAGTATTGACCGGACCGTATCGACGCGGTGCGAGTGGATGCCCTTTTCGTCTCGTTGACCGGGACGGATTCGATTGGTAGAGAGAACACATGTCGCAGACACAGGTAGAAGACACTGCAGTGAAGATTTCCGTCGAGGAATCGGTGGGACTCGGTTTCCTGACGCTCGATCGGCCGGCGCGGCGCAATCCGCTCTCGGCGGAGACCATGCGTGAGGTGACGGCTGCCCTTGTCGAATTGTCTGTAGACGAGCGCGTGCGGGTCGTGATCGTGCGCGCCGAAGGCCCGGTGTTCTCCGCCGGACACGATCTGACGGAGATGATCGGGAGAACCCTCGAGGACGAGCGGGCGATCTTCGACGGCTGTACCGAGATGATGGAGACCGTACAGCGGATTCCGCAGCCGGTGATTGCCGCAGTACAGGGCCCGGCTATCGCGGCGGGCTGCCAACTGGCCGCGTCGTGTGATCTGGTTGTTGCTGCGTCGAATGCTGTCTTCGGCACGCCGGGCGTCAAGATCGGACTGTTCTGCTCGACGCCCATGGTGGCGCTGAGCAGGGCAGTAGGGCGCAAGCGCTCGATGCAGATGTTGCTCACCGGGCAGACGATCGACGCCGACACCGCTGCGGACTGGGGTCTGGTGAACTTCGTCGTCGCGCCCGAAGACCTGGACCGAGAGGTGCGCGAACTGGCCGCCAAGATCACGACGGCCAGCCCCTTGACGGTGAAGATCGGTAAGCAGGCGTTCTATCGCCAGATCGATCTGCCGCAAGCGCAGGCGTACGAGGCGATGGCGGAAACTATGGCAACCAACGCCGTGACCTGCGACGCTCAGGAAGGTATGCAGGCCTTTGTGGACAAGCGAAAGCCCGAATGGCGCAATAAGTAACGATCGCTCTTCCGGTTTAGTTGGACGTCCTATAACCTGAGGCGCATGAGCCTGGATCCACGCACCAACACTGTCGACGGAGTGCTTCGGCGCTCGGCAGCCAAGTACCCCGACCGTGTAGCCGTCGCATTCGAAGATCGCACTCGCACCTACCGCGAACTCGACGACGCGGTGACGCGGGTCGCCGCCTACTTGCTCGGTCTGGGGCTCGAACACGGCGACCGCGTCGCGGCATACGGAACCAACTCCGACGCCTATGCAATCGGATTTCTTGCCTGTGCACGAGCAGGTTTGGTGCATGTTCCGGTCAATTACGCACTGAAGGGGGAGGAACTCCGGTACCTCGTGGCGCAGTCAGGCGCCCGCTCGGTGTTGGTGGATCCGGCATTGGCGCCGACGCTCGACTCGGTACGCTCCGACCTCGATCTCGATCACGTGATCGCACTGCGGGACGCGGAACTGTCCGTCGTCACGATCGGTGAGGCAGGCGAGGTGCCGGTCTTCGAACCGCGTGCGACGTCGACCGATCTGGCGCAACTCCTGTACACCTCGGGCACCACCTCGAAGCCCAAGGGCGCCATGATGTCTCACGGTGCACTGGTTCACGAGTACGTGTCCTCGGTGATCGCGCTCGGCCTCGACAAGAACGACAACCCGCTGATCTGCATGCCGATGTACCACTCCGCGGGCATGCACGTCTTCATGCTGCCGTACCTGTCCGTCGGCGCGACGGTCAGTCTGATGCAGGCGCCGGACATCCCGGAAATCCTGCGCCGTGTCGAAGCCGAAAAGATCGGATCGCTGTTCCTGGCGCCGACCGTGTGGGTACCGCTGGCCAACCATCCGGACCTCGAGACCCGCGATCTGTCGTCGCTGAAGAAGGCGCAGTACGGCGCCTCGATCATGCCGGTCACCGTGCTCAATCGTCTGCGCGAGCGCTACCCGGACATCGGTTTCTACAACTGCTTCGGCCAGTCCGAAATCGGCCCACTGGCAACAGTTCTCCAGCCCAGCGAGCATGCTGATCGCCCGTCTTCCTGTGGTCGCGCGGTGTTCTTCGTCGAAACCCGCGTCGTCGACGCCGACGGAAACGATGTTGCCGACGGTGAGTCCGGCGAGGTTCTCTACCGCTCACCGCAGCTGTGCAACGGCTACTGGGAGAATCCGGAAGCCACCGCCGAGGCCTTCCGTGACGGCTGGTTCCATTCGGGCGATCTGGTCGTGCGGGACGAAGAAGGGTTCATCACGGTCGTCGACCGGATCAAGGACGTCATCAACACCGGCGGCATCCTGGTGGCGTCACGCGAGGTCGAAGATGCGGTCTACACGCACCCCGCCGTGGCAGAAGTTGCCGTGATCGGTACGCCCGACGAGAAGTGGATCGAGGCCGTCACCGCGATCGTCGTGCTCAAGGACGGCAACGGCGCGTTGACGCCCGAGGCGTTGATTGCCCACGTCAAGGAGCGAATCGCTCCGTTCAAGGTGCCCAAGCATGTCCGTTTCGTGGCCGAGCTTCCGCGCAACCAGAGCGGCAAGCTACTGAAGCGGGAACTGCGCACCGTCTGAAGCTTGCTATAGGTTCTGCCTTACCTTCGGTTCGTTTTCAGGTCTTTGACTCCGATTGCCTCACGGTATTGACTTCGGGGGACGGCATGGACTTCGGAAACAGCAAGGTGAGTGGTGGGAATGCAGGTCGACGCAGATGACTTCGCAGATATCTTGGCGACTGCGCGGGAGTTCATCCGTAAGGAAGTAGTTCCGCGTGAGCAGGAGATAGCCGACACCGACGCCATTCCTGAGGACATACGCAAGAAGGCCGCAGCTATCGGGCTCTTCGGTTACGCGATCCCTCAGGAATGGGGTGGGCTCGGACTCGACCTCACCCAAGACGTCGAACTGGCAATGGAATTCGGCTACACGTCTCTGGCGCTGCGTTCGATGTTCGGTACCAACAACGGAATTGCCGGACAGGTGCTGGTCGGCTTCGGTACCGACGAGCAGAAGGCTCAGTGGCTCGAGCGCATCGCCTCCGGTGATGTCGTGGCTTCCTTTGCTCTCACCGAACCGGGCGCGGGCTCCAACCCGGCCGGCCTTCGGACCAAGGCAGTGCTGGACGGATCCGACTGGGTGATCGACGGCAACAAGCGGTTCATCACCAATGCTCCACTGGCGCAGCTGTTCGTGGTGTTCGCGCGCACTCGCCCGGCGGATTCCGATGGTCCGGGAATTGCAGTGTTCCTGGTTCCGGCTGACACGCCAGGTGTCACGGTCGGTCCCAAGGACAAGAAGATGGGTCAAGAAGGTGCTTGGACCTCCGAGGTCACCTTCGACAACGTCCGAGTTCCCGAGTCGGCCCTCGTCGGTGGCGACCAGGACACCGGATACCGCGCAGCGATGACGTCTCTCGCGCGCGGACGAGTCCATATCGCGGCGCTCTCGGTGGGAGCAGCACAGCGAGCGCTCGACGAATCTGTCGCGTTCTCCGTGGTCACGGAACAGGGCGGCACCGCGATCGGCGACTTCCAGCTGGTTCAAGCGATGCTGGCAGACCAGCAAGCCGGTGTGATGGCAGGGCGCGCGATGGTGCGCGAGGTGGCCGCGCGGTACGTCAGCGGTGAGGATCGCCGTCTCGGGCCTTCGGCGGCAAAGCTTTTCTGCACCGAGATGGTGGGCAAGGTCGCAGATCTCGCCGTGCAGATCCACGGGGGCAACGGGTACATGCGCGGTGTTCCGGTCGAACGCATCTACCGTGAAGTTCGCCTGTTGCGCCTGTACGAGGGAACCAGCGAGATCCAGCGTCTGATTCTCGGTGGTGGGCTCGTGGCGCAAGCGAAAAAGCAAAACCAACGCTGACACATTTTCCAGACGAGCTTTAACCTCACGAACGGAGTGGACATGGGATTGTTGGACGGCAAGGTTGCGGTAGTGACCGGCGGAGCCCAGGGCATCGGGCTCGAAATTGCGCGCACCTTCATCAAGGAAGGCGCGACCGTCGTTCTCGGCGACATCAACGAAACCGTGGGAACGGCTGCGGTCGCCGAACTCGGTGGAGAGTCGGTCGCCCGTTTCGCTTCCTGCGACGTGCGTGACTCCGGACAGGTCGAGGCCATGCTCGATCTGGCCGAAAGCGCTTTCGGTCCAGTCGATGTCATGGTCAACAACGCCGGCATGACGCGCGACGCCACGATGCGGAAGATGACCGAGCAGGACTTCGACGACGTGATCGCAGTTCACCTCAAGGGCGCCTGGAACGGAACACGCGCTGCCGCCGCCCGCATGCGCGAGCGTGAGACGGGCGCGATCGTGAACATCTCGTCGATCTCCGGCAAGGTGGGCATGCTCGGGCAGACCAACTACTCGGCCGCGAAGGCCGGGATCGTCGGTCTGACGAAGGCCGCGGCAAAAGAGGTCGCGTTCAAGAACGTTCGCGTCAACGCCGTTCAGCCCGGACTGGTCCGCACGGCGATGACCGAGGCGATGCCCGAACGGATCTGGAACGAGAAGCTTGCCGAGATTCCGATGGGGCGCGCAGCCGAGCCTTCGGAAGTTGCTTCGGTTGTGCTGTTCCTCGCGAGCGACCTCTCGAGCTACATGACCGGCACGGTTCTCGAGATCACCGGCGGCCGCCACATCTGATCCGTCCTGTTCGAGTGCAAGAATTCAGAGTGTGAGAATTCTGGGTGTAAAACTTCTGGGGTGACTACTGACATGGGACAGCCGAACTCGGATCTTCCGCTCGACGGAATCACCGTAGTTGCACTCGAACAGGCGGTGGCGGCACCGCTCGCCACCAGGCATCTCGCGGACATGGGTGCGCGGGTGATCAAGATAGAACGCGTCGGCGAGGGTGACTTCGCGCGTCACTACGACCAGGCGGTTCACGGTCAGGCATCACACTTCGTGTGGCTCAACCGTTCCAAGGAATCGATCGCCGTCGACGTGAAGTCGGACCCCGGCCGGCAGATCCTTCTCGATCTGGTCGCGCGAGCCGATGTGTTCCTGCAGAACCTGGCTCCCGACGCAGCCGCGAGACTGGGGTTCGGCGCGGAGGAACTGCGCGATAAATACCCACGGCTCATCGTGATCGACATGTCCGGCTACGGCAGTGCCGGCCCGCGGCGCGAGCGTAAGGCCTACGACATGTTGGTCCAAGCCGAGACCGGAATGATCTCCGTGACAGGCACACCGGAGACGGCCACCAAGACCGGCATCCCGGTCTCCGACATCGCGGCAGGAATGTACGCGCTGACTTCGATTCTGAGCGCCCTGTTCCGTAGAGAGCGAACGGGCAAGGGAGCGCTCGTCGAGGTCTCGATGTTCGATTCCACCGTCGAGTGGCTGGGCCATCCGATGTACATGAAAATGTATGCGGACAAGCAGATTCCACGTGTCGGTCTCGGCCATGCCGCGATCGTTCCCTACGATTCGTATCCCACGGCCGACGGCGAAATCCTGATCGGCGTCCAGAACGATCGTGGATGGCGAGCGCTGATGGTGGACGTGTTCGAGCGAGAGGATCTGGTCGATCATCCGCGTTACCGCACCAACATCGTGCGCGTCGAAAACCGTGGCGAGGTGGACGAATTGGTAGGCTCTCTGACGCGTCTGTTCTCGACGACAGATCTGGATCAGCGTCTGGCCGCCGCTGGTGTTCCGGCCGCGGCACTCAACGACATGGCCGGTCTGCTGGAACATCCGCAGCTGGAGAAGCGTGCCAGGTGGCGGTCCGTGGGCACCGAGAACGGTGCGATCGATGCCGTGCTGCCTCCGATGACGTATTCGGATGTCGAAATGCGCATGGGTGACGTTCCGGCACTCGGCCAGCAGACGGATTCTCTGCTGGCCGAGTTGGGACTTACGGGAGACCGGATCGCGGAACTTCGCCGCGACGGATCGATCGGTTAACGCTTCTAGCGTCGCAGGTTCTCGAACACCGCGGCAATCCCTTGTCCGCCACCGATACACATGGTCTCGATCCCGTACCGTGTCTGGCGCCGGTCGAGTTCGCGCAGCAGATTGGCGAGGATCCGCCCACCGGTAGCGCCGACAGGATGTCCGAGCGAGATTCCGGAACCGTTGACGTTGAAGCGTTCTTCGATGTCCTGCGCGCTCAATCCCCAGGCTTTGGCGCACGCGAGAACCTGGGCGGCGAAGGCCTCGTTGACTTCGATGAGGTCGATGTCGTCCAGCGACAGATCGACACGGGAGAGAGCCTTCGCCACGGCAGGCACCGGTCCGATGCCCATCCGGTTCGGCTCCACACCGGCCACACCCCAGCTGACCAGTTTCGCGAACGGCCGCAGGCCCAGCCGTTCGGCGTTGGCCGCAGTGGTGACGATGGCCGCGGCTCCGGCGTCGTTCTGGCCGCAGGCGTTTCCGGCGGTGACTGTTGCTTCAGGGTCGACGCGACCTCGAATGGGGCGCAGTGCAGCAAGATCGGACAGTTGTATCCCTCGGCGCGGATGCTCGTCTTGGGTGACGACTGTCTGCTCACCACGGCGTCCGGGCACCGAAACGGGAATGGTCTCGTCGTCGAAGTACCCACTGTCTTGGGCGTGAACGGCCCGTTCGTGCGATCGCACCGCGTATCGGTCCTGCTCGTCGCGGGTGATCGAGTACTCCCGGCGCAAGTTCTCGGCGGTCTCGATCATGCCGCCTTCCACCGGAAAGTTGACTCCGCCGGAGTTCGTGCGCGGTTTGGCCAATCGGTCGTGGAACTCGACGGAAGGGCGCTTTGTGCCCCAACGCATGTCGGTGGAGTAGAACTCGGTTCCGCTCATGCTCTCGGCGCCGCCGGCGATGACCAGATCACTCATCCCGGTCTGTACCTGCATCGCGGCGTAGATGATCGCCTGCAATCCCGAACCGCAACGGCGATCGAGTTGTATTCCGGGAACGGACACGTCGAGACCGGCGTCGAGTGCCGCGATTCGTCCGATGGCCGCGGCCTCTCCGTTGGCGTACCCCTGACCGAAGATGACGTCGTCGACATCGGTGGACGCAATGCCGGTTCGTTCGACGAGGCCACGCACAACAGTGCCGGCGAGTGTGGTGACGGGAACGTCCTTGAAGACTCCGCCGAATCCGCCCACCGGGGTGCGAACGGGTTCACAGATGACTGCGTCGTGCATGGAATGCGCCTGTCTCGAGAAGAGGTGGGGAATGCGTCGCGTGAACGGGCCGATCGAAGGGCCCGTCGCGACCTGGCCACTCGAATATCCAGCACGCGTGGCGCGGTTGTCAACAGCAGGAACGACCTGTTCGGACATAGTTTCCGCCATACGGTTCGTATGCGAAATCGACTTTGACACATATACCGTTCGGGGATTGAATGGATACAGCGTCTCTGCCGCACATACGTCGCGGCGGGATGAAAGTTCCTGGAGTCGAATCAATTTCGTCGACCGGGAGGGCACGAAGTACCGACTGACAGGTGGAACAGTGACTCGTTTGGCGCAGACGGCGGGATTGACCGAAACTCAGACCGATATCGTCGGGGCGGTACGCGAGTTCGTCGATCGTGTGGTCATCCCCGCGGCGCAGGAACTCGAACACTCGGATACGTACCCGACCGACATCGTCAAGCAGATGAAGGACATGGGTCTGTTCGGACTGACCATCGACCCCGAGTACGGGGGTATCGGCGAATCATTGCTCACCTACGCGCTGTGCGTCGAAGAATTGGCCCGTGGATGGATGAGCGTGTCCGGTGTCATCAACACGCATTTCATCGTGGCTCACATGATTTCGGCGCACGGGACGCCGGAACAGAAGGCGAAGTACCTGCCGCGTTTGGCTTCCGGGGAACTCACCGGTGCATTTTCCATGTCGGAGCCTGCCCTCGGTTCCGATGTTGCTGCCATATCGACCAAGGCGAAGCGGACGGACTCCGGCGATTACGTGATCACCGGCCAGAAGATGTGGCTGACCAACGGGGGTTCCTCGACCTTGGTGGCAGTCCTGGTCAAGACGGACGAGGGCGCGGAGAAGCCGCACAACAATCTGACGACGATATTGATCGAGAAACCCGCAGGTTTCGGCGAGGTACTCCCGGGCCTGACCATTCCGGGCAAGCTCGAGAAGATGGGGTACAAGGGAATCGACACCACGGAGATGATCTTCGACGGTTTCGAGATCGGAGCCGAGGAGGTTCTCGGTGGCACCCCTGGCTCGGGATTTCGGCACATGATGGACGGCGTCGAGGTCGGCCGGGTCAACGTCGCCGCGCGTGCCTGCGGAATTGCCCAGCGCGCTTTCGAACTGGCTGTCACCTACGCCAAGCAACGAGAGACTTTCGGCAAGCCGATCGCCGAGCATCAGGCCATCGCGTTCCGGATCGCCGAGATGGGCACCAAAGTCGAAGCGGCACATCTGATGATGGTCAACGCTGCCAGGCTCAAGGACTCGGGTGAGCGCAACGATGTCGCCGCGGGTATGGCGAAGTATCTGGCGAGTGAATTCTGCTCGGAGGTCACCCAGGACAGCTTCCGTATCCACGGCGGATACGGCTATTCCAAGGAATACGAGATCGAGCGGTTGATGCGTGAGGCGCCGTTCCTTCTGATCGGTGAAGGCACCAGCGACATCCAGAAGCAGATCATCAGCAAGGGCCTGCTTCGCACGTACAACTGAGCCGAGAAGCGGCACCGCGAATATGCGCGGTGCCGCTTAGTCGTGTCGGGTCAGCGGGTGAAGGCCAGGGTTGTCACCGGTGACCGGTTGCCGTATGCGTCAACGGCTTCGACGCGGGCTTCGTATGCGGTGCCCGCTGCGGCATCGGGAATCGGAATGTCGAGGCTGTTCGGCCGCGGCATGAAGTAGAAGTCCGAGAGCACCTTCGACGAGACCACCTTCGCTCCGGTGGCTGTGTCCGTGACCTCGACGGCGTAGTGGTGCACCATCTGATCGTCCTTGGCCTGCGCGATCCTCAGTGCGGTCGCACCGTTTTCGCCGGTCGTCACCGAGAGCGGAGTGCTCGAGGTGAACTCCGGCGCGTGCGTGTTCCGTGCGCCCGAGGTGTAGCGGAAGTTGTCCTTGATCTGCTGGTTGGTCGACCCGTCGAGTTCGACCGTCCACCCCGAACCGCTCAGCGTGCCCGCGCTCGAGTACGGCGGCTGCCAGTTGGCTGACCACGCGCCACCGGCGTAGATGTCGTGCTTGTCTGCCGCCATGTTGATTCGGTTGATTTCCGTGCGGTCCTGGTAGACCTCGACGAAGAGCGCTTGGGCAGTGGGTGATTCGAAACGGTTCGCGAGACCGGACTCGGTCACCATCTGGTAGCCGTGATCGATTTCGATGTACGACATCGAGCCGTCGTTGACCGACGTGAAGTCACGCTGATGGATCGACCGGTCGTCGTTGTTGTTCAGATGTGAGTGCCCGGAGAAGAAGATTGCCTGAGGGAAGGCACTCAGGTCTTCGGTCAATCGAGGGTTCGACGCCTGCTGCCCGTCCATGGCTGTGTTGCTTGCCGGCCGGTGTCCCTGGACCAGGATCGGCTTGGTCAGGTTCCCGGACTCCGCGGTGATTTCGGTCAGGCGGGACTTCAGCCAATTGCGTTGCGCTGAATCATTGTTGTAGGTTTCGGTGTTGACCGTGAAGAGATGGACACCATTGACGTCGGATTCGTAGTATCCGCCACCGGAATCCGGGAACCACTCCGCCGGGTATCCGGCTCTGATCGCCGCGAGACTTGCATCGTGATTGCCGTTGGAGATCAGGAGTTGTGTGTCGTTCATGCCCTTTCGGGCGAGGTTTGCCTGGAAGATTTCTGCGACGATCTTGTGGTCGGGCCCCTTGCCGTCTCCGTTGTCGTTGATCATGTCCCCGTTGGAGAGGATAGCGTCGGGTTTCGGGAAGATGGAACCGATTGTGTCGAAGAAGCTTTCGTACTTCTTGTCGTTGTTCGCGTGATCGCCGACGTGGACGTCGGACATCACGACGACCTGAGCCAGCGGCTTTTCCGAGGTCTTGATCAGGTAGCCGAACGAGACGGCCGCGCTCGCGTGATCGCCGCGGAAAGCTGCGACAGTGACGTTGGTGTCCTGTGCGATGTGCAGCGGACGTCCCGGCGTGGCAGCTTGGCTGTCGGTGGTGGGTGTCGTTCCGTCCACGGTGTAGCGGACGGTGGCGCCGCGCTCGGCGGTGAAGGTCAGGTCGACGGGGTGCTCGTACCGTCCGCCGGGGACGCTGACGCCGGGCGCTGCGGGCGGCGTGTTGTTCTCGCCCGAAGAGCTGCCCCATTCGAAGGACGAACTGCCCCAGCCGGGTTCGGCGTGGGATTCGGCGGGGGCGATGCCGGGAACGGCGAGAGCCGCTGTCACGGCTGCTATCGCGATGGTCGTACGTCTCACGAGGATTCCTTGTCTTCGACGCGGTGGTTCAGACCTATCCGTAATTGGTCTGGACCAATTACGGTAGGTGGCGCCGGGTAGAAGAAGGTGTGTCCTGAATGTCCGATTAATGAAGCGTGTGTGAACACCCTGCAGTGCTTGGTACCGGTATACCCGGCTGCGTTTATGGCAAAGTCGATGGAGTGGACCTACGTCAGATCGAGTACTTCCTTGCCGTTGCCGGTGGTGAGTCCTTGTCGACGGCTGCGCAGAATCTGTCGGTCACCAAGCCGTCGCTGTCGCAGGGTATTCGTGGCCTCGAGCGTGAACTCGGAGTCGAACTGTTTCACCGCGTCGGTCGCGGTTTGGTGCTGACGGCAGCAGGTCGGGCATTGGTAGGGCCGGCGAGGCAGATGACTCGCAGCAGCGCGGCCGCGTTCGACGTCGCGATCGGTACGGCCGACGAGCCTCGTGGCCGGCTCGACATCTGCTCCGCGGCACATGGTCTCGAAGGTCCGATCGCACGCATCGTGGCAGACTTTCGTGAGCGGTGGCCTGCTGTGACCGTTCGGGTCGGTGAGTTGCCGCAGGGTGCAACGTCTGAGCAGGTGTTGGCAGACGGCGCGTGCGAGGTGGTCTTCAGTTACTGGCCACCCGACATGTCGGCGCTGTCCACGAAAGTGTTGGGGGTGAACGAGTACTGGCTGGCAGTGCCGTCGGGGGTTCATCCTGACGTCTGGCCGAATGGTGTGAAACCCGCTGCGGGAGAGCCGGTGTCATTGACGGCATTGCCCGATCTCCCCGTGGTGGGTGTGCTCAAACACTCGCGGGCTCGCCTTGCCATCGAGTCGTCTCTGCAGGCCGCCGGGGCCCGGACTCGGATGTCGACGGAGTTGGCGCAGCGGGAGACCGTCGGCGCGTTCGTCTTTGCTGGTTTGGGCATGGCATTCATGGAGCGTTCGTTGGCCGAGAGATCGGTCGCGTCCGGCGCGGAGATATTTCCGGTGGAGCCGCCGATCTCACTGAATTACGGCGTCGAGTTCGATCCGGAGACGCTCTCGCCGTTGGGCAGGCTGTTCGTGGAGGGCTTGTGACGTGGGGAGATGTTCTCGATGTACGCAGACCCGGCCGGTGAGAGCGGGCCGTCGCGGTAGACCAAGATCGTCTGCCGGGTGATCGGTGGGAAAAGCGAGCGAACCTCAGATGCCGGTGAGTCTTGTTCGGCGATCGATCTGGGCAGCAGCGCGGCGCCTACACCTTGCCCGACCATTTCCCGGACAGCAAGGCGATCTGGCACTTCCACGACGACGTCGGTGAGTTCCAGATCGTCGTCGATCGAGTGCCCGCGCCGAACTGCGGATGCCTCGACCACCATCGGCAGGCGCGCGACCACGGTGCGCGGAACCGGATCGGGGAGGTCTGTGGCCAGGCGAATGGGGATCGACAAGACCGTTTCCTGGGTGCTCACGGCAATTTCTCGAAGCCCGTCGGAGACTTCGGTACCCGGGTGGGTCTCGAGAAACCCGAGTTCACACGTACCTGCTCTGACGAGCGCGCGCACGTCCTGTGCGTTGGCGGAGGCGTTCGTGGAGAACCGAATTCCGGGTGCCGTCAGATGGAGGCGTCCGGCGACCTCTGCAACAGGGTCGATGGCGAGATCGGACTGAACTGCTATGGCGAGTTCCCCGGCGCGCAAAGCGGTTACCGCAGCCACCGCGGCCTCGGCCCGAGCAACGTCGGCGAGCAACGTACGGGCAGAATCGGCAACTGCCAGTCCGACCGTGGTGGGAGCCAGACCGCGAGTGGTGCGCTCGAAGAGTGTGGCTCCGAGAGCTCGTTCGAGGTTGCGCACGGCCTGCGAGAGGGACGGTTGCGAGATACGCAGGACGTCCGCGGCGGCAGTGACGCTGCCGTGATCGACGACCGCGACGAGATACTGCGCGCTGCGTATGTCCATGCCGGGTGCCTGCATCTGACGAATTCTCCCAGATGACGGAGCCTTGGCGGCGGTGACTTGCTGCGACCTGCGGACATAGGTCTGAGCTATGGCTCTGTGCGCCTTCTCGTCTTTGTGGCGCAGGCCATAGCGATGGTCGACTGTTCCAGTACCACCGACCGCGGTTCGTGCTCGGTGAGTACCTGGAACACAGGAGCGTGATGTGAGCGAGCTTCACCTACCCAACCGGATACGCCACTCGGCGTCGACACGGCCGTCCGATCCGGCAATCACGTGCGGCGACCGAACGCTGACTTGGGCTGAGCTGGATGGCGAGACCAGCACCTTGGCGAGTGCGCTGGCAGAAGTGACCACAACGGGTGCTCGTGTCGGTGCGCTACTGCGTATGGGGCTCGAAGGTGCGGAAACCTTCATCGCATGTGCGAAGGCAGGCGCTGTGTTCATACCGTTGAACTGGCGGCTCAACCCACTCGAACTCGTCGACATCGCCGAGGACGCGGAGCTCGACGTCTTGATCGTCGATGACGAGTTCGCCGCGGGGGCGGCGGCGATGTCCGCAGCGTTGCCGGACATCGAGGTCATAACCGTGGGAGCTGCAGGGGTCCTGCCGGATTCGCGAACCTGGGCGGAGTTCGTGGCATCAGGGACCGGTGTCGACCCCGGACACGGGCACGATCCGGACGCAGCAGTTCTGCAGCTGTACACGTCCGGGACAACCGGCCGGCCCAAGGGCGTCGTGGCCACGCACCGGAATCTGTACAACGAGCCCGAGGGGTTCGATGTCTACGAATTCGGTTCGAATGCAGTCGCACTCGATGCACTTCCCCTCTTTCACATCGCCGGTGCCGGCTGGATGAGTACATGCTTGTCGGCCGGAGTGCCTTTGGTGCTGCTCGGAGACATGGCGCCTGCTCGGGTCGCTGATGCCATCGCGACCCACCGCGTCACCCACGCATTTCTGGTGCCTGCGGTCATTCAGACGCTGGTAGATCTGCCGACTCTCGACAGTTTCGATCTGACCAGCCTGGAGGTGGTCGCCTATGGGGCGTCACCGATCACTCCGGCGCTCCTCGCCCACGCGATGACTGTCTTGAACTGCAAATTCGTTCAGCGATACGGGATGACCGAGACGACGGGTTCGGTATCCGTCCTTCGTGCTTACGACCATCATGTGAGCGGGCCGCGTTCGGAGTTGCTTCGCTCTGCGGGCAAGCCGATGATCGGCGTCGAGATCTCGATTCGAGACGTCACCACTGGTGAGGAATTGCCGCCCAATAGTTCCGGTGAGATCGTCGCGCGCAGTAGAAACAACACTCGCGGATACTGGCGACGTGACCGTGAGACCGCCGAATTGTTCACCCACGACGGTTTCCTCCGAACGGGGGACGCCGGCCATCTGGACGACGAGGGGTATCTGTTCGTCACCGATCGACTCAAGGACATGATCATCACCGGCGGAGAGAACGTCTATCCGATCGAGGTGGAATCCATTCTGGCCGAGCACCCCTCGGTCGCCGAGGTCGCGGTGGTCGGGGTTCCCGACAAGCGCTGGGGTGAATCCGTGACCGCAGTGGTCAAACTGGTCGACGGTGCCGACGTGCCGAGCGTCGACGAGTTGATCGCTTTCAGCACAGCGAAGTTGGCGTCGTACAAGAAACCTCGCCAGATCCATTTCGTGGACTCCCTACCTCGCAACGCGAGCGGAAAACTGCTCAAGTCGAGCCTGCGGACCATGCTGAACGCGAGCGGAGAAGCATCATGATCGTGACCGAAGACGTCGGTGTCGCACAACGTGAGGCATGGGCGAACAAAGTCCTTCCACCGGTCGAACAGGTGCGGGACGGATTGTGGTCGATCCCTGTTCCCATGCCGGACAACCCTTTGCGCTACGTACTCGTCTACGCACTCGCGCTCGACGACGGACTTGCCCTCATCGACGTCGGTTGGGATCACGAACAGTCCTGGCAGGCTCTCGTCGACGGCATAGCATCGATCGGATACCACGTTTCCGAAGTGCGCTATGCGGCAATCACGCACCTGCATCCCGATCACTTCGGCCTGGCGCCGCGTCTTCGGCAGGTCAGCGGCGCAACGCTTGCGATGCACGTGGCCGACGCGACGCTCCTCGGGTACCACGGGCCCGAACAGACCCGCGACGACATCAGTGGCTGGAACCTGCAGTTGTCCGAACTCGGCGCACCGGCCGAAGTGCTCGACGCGTCTCGGGTCGACCTGGTGCGGTTCGCCGAGCACGAAACCATCGACATTATTCTGGGAGAAGGGGATTCACTCGACCTACCCGGTTGGAATCTCCGCGCCCAATGGACACCGGGGCACACTCCCGGACATCTCTGTTTCGTGGAAGAGGACAGAGGCTTGTTGTTCAGCGGCGATCACATGCTGCCGAGGATCAGCCCGAACATCTCCACGATTCCCGGTGAACTCGAGAACCCACTTCATCGTTATCTTCTCTCGCTCGAGGCGACGACAACACTGGGCGAGTGCGAAGTGCTTCCGGCACATGAATATCGATTCCGTGGGATCGCCGATCGTGCACGTCAATTGATGGGGCACCACGAGGAGCGATTGGCGGAGATCGTGGCTGCGGTGCAGGATGAGCCTGAATCCACGGCCTGGGAACTCTCACGCACGATCTCCTGGTCTCGCCCGTTCGAACAGATGTCGCCGCGACTACTTCGCTTGGCAGTCCGCGAAACCCATGCTCATCTTGTTGTTTTGGCCAAGCGGGAGATCGTGACACCGTCCGGCGGCACACCCGTGCGCTGGAGCATTCGCGCGCAGTGACCTTTCAAGAATCTCATCACGGAAGTAGGAACCGAACATGAGCGTCGTGCTCACCGACTTCGCCGACGGCGTTGCCGTCATCACCCTCAATCGTCCCGAGGCCAAGAACGCGGTCAATCTCGAACTTGCCGAAGCCTTGGCTGCGGCCATCGACGAGTTCGAGGAACGGGCCGATCTCACCATCGGCATTCTGACCGGATCTGGTGGAACCTTCTGCGCCGGTATGGATCTGAAGGGATTTGCGCGCGGAGAGCGGCCATCGCTACCGGGTCGTGGTTTTGCCGGTCTGACCGAGGCACCGCCGTCGAAGCCGCTGATCGCAGCCGTCGAAGGTTGGGCACTCGCCGGCGGTTGCGAACTGGCCTTGGCGGCCGACTTGATCGTGGCGTCCACGGACGCGAAATTCGGCCTGCCCGAAGTGAAGCGGGGACTTGCCGCGGCCGCCGGCGGACTCCTACGTCTGCCGAAAATTCTTCCGTATCAGTTGGCCATGGAAATCGCGATCACGGGGGATCCACTCAGTGCCACCGTGGCGCATCATCACGGCTTGGTCAATCGGCTCGCCGAACCGGGACACGCGCTGACCGTCGCACGCGAGCTTGCGGCCCGAGTAGCGGCTAACGGTCCACTGGCTGTTCGCGCGACCAAGCAGGTACTGGCAATGTCCGCCAAGTACACCGATCCGGATGCCTTTGTCGCGCAACGCGAATTCATCGATCCGGTCTTCACCTCTCGTGATGCCAAGGAGGGCGCCACGGCATTTGCCGAGAAGCGCTCTCCCGTGTGGAGTGGTTCATGAGTGCCGAGACGATCGAGCGTGCGGCCGTAAGCATCGAACGAGACGGTGCTGTCGCGACGATTGTTCTCTGTCGGCCGCACCGCCGCAACGCTCTCGATCTCGACGCCTGGATCGCTCTACGTGAAGCAGTCCTCGAACTTCAAGAGGACGCGCAGATTCGCTCGGTGATCCTGACCGGCGCGGATGGGACCTTCTGCGCGGGCTCCGATCTGGACAAGCGTGGCTCGTCGCACCCGCTCGATCGCATGCGTGTCATCAACGCAACGGCAATCGCACTGAGTGAGTTTCCCAAACCTCTGGTGGCGAAGGTCGACGGGTTTGCCGTCGGAGCCGGATGGAACATGGCGTTGCTCTGCGACTTCGTCGTGGCGGCCAAGGGTGCGAAGTTCAGCCAGATCTTTGCCAAACGGGGGTTGTCTGTCGACTTCGGTGGTTCGTGGATCCTGCCGAGACTGGTCGGCCTCCAACAAGCCAAGCGACTGGTGATGCTTGCCGAGACGATCGACGCACAGGAAGCCTACGAGCTCGGGTTGGTGACTTATCTGGTCGAACCGGCCGAGCTGGACGAACACACGTCAACACTGGCGCAGCGGCTCGCCGCCGGCCCGCCGGCCGCACTGAGTCAGTCTGCCGCCATGCTCGAACATCACACCTCCCTCTCGTTGCGGGAGGCCTTGGACAACGAGGCGAGGGCGCAAGCGGTCAATTTTGCGACGGATGCCACCGACGCGGTTCGTGCCTTCGTGGAAAAGCGGGAGCCGATCTTCACCGGAGAGTGGGCCGTACCAGGGGCAACTCGGGTGGACTGAGCGACGGATCGCTGGTCGTATGATGGATGAGTGGATCTGCACTTCGTCACCTACTTCGTCGCTGTTGTCGACCACGGTGGGATAACGAAGGCCGCTCAGGCTCTCTACATTTCGCAGCCCTCGCTGTCACAGGCAATTCGTACGCTCGAGCGTCGGCTCGGCGCCACGCTGTTCGACCGGACGGGCAGGCGGTTGGTTCTTACCGACGCGGGCCGCACGTTCGATCTCGCGGCCAGGAGAATCCTTGCCGACGTCGAGCGCGCGAAGGCGAAAGTGACCGCCGTTCGCGAACTCGAGTTCGGTCGTGTCGACGTCGTCTCGTACTCGGCGTTCTCGATCGATCCGATGGTCGAGTTGGTCCGGCGATTCCGGGCCAACTTCCCGAAGATCGTCGTGCGTGTTCTCGACACGTACGGCCCGGCCGGGGTCGACAATGCGTTGCGGCGAGGGTCGGCCGAGGTCGGCGTCACCGATCTGAGTATCGGGTACGAAGGTTTGGTCACGGCTCCGATTGCCACTCAGGAGTTGGTGCTCGCCACCCATGCGTCGTTGTCCGGCCGACTTGCAACGCCGTTGGCGGATCCGGTTCCGCGAGCGCTCTTGCACAGTTTGCCGCTTGTGGTCGATCTCGGTGATCAATCGAATCAGTTCCGGGGTCTACTGAGCGAAGGCGCCGAGAACGTAGTCGTGGACTGTGTCCACCCTGTGACCACGTGGGAACTCGTGCGTCGAGGAATCGGCGCCACTGTAGTGCCGAGAAGGGTTGCACAACAGCAGATGACAGACGTCTGCGCCTTCTCCTTCGATCCGCCGCTGACACGCGACGTCGGTATCGTCTATCGCTCGGGCGAGCAATCCCCGGCGGCCGCTGCATTCATCGCGACGGCTGCGGAAATGGCCACCTCCGCCGTTCCGTCCACGGAAGAGGAGTGAACTGTGGAGTTCCGGCAGATGGAGTACTTCCTCGCAGTGGTCGAGAACAAGGGGATCAACGGCGCCGCAGCGGCTCTCGGCGTTGCTCAGCCGACCGTGTCACAAGCGTTGCGCGGGCTCGAACGTGAACTGGGAGTGAGGCTGTTCCACCGCATCGGGCGCGGCATGGTGCTCAGTGCTGCCGGTCGCAGTCTGGTCGGCCCGAGTCGACAGGTTTTGCGAGACGTAGCTGCGGCGGCTGAACAGTTGACGGCATCCGATGGCGCCATCGTCGGTCGCCTCGACATCATGGCTTTCCCTGCACTGACCTCGGGGACGATCGTCGATCTGATTGCGGAGTTCTGTCGACGGTATCCGCAAGCACGAGTCAGATTCTCGGAACTCGAGCGTGAGGACAATCTGGAAAGTCTCATCCGGGACGGCCACTGCGAATTCGCGGTGGCTCATCTGCCGCTCGAGGCGGGCGAAGGGCTCGAAATCGTCGAATTGGGGGAGCAGGAATACCGCCTGGTCTACCCGGCGGGAACGGAACTACCCGAGGGGCCGGTACGCCTTTCGGAAATGCCGGACATTCCCATGGTATTCGTTCCTCGCGGGGCAGCGATGGGTGACGCGATCGAAGACTCGATCCGAAAGGCCGGTACCAGAACGGAACTCGCGGTGGTGACCGAGCAACGGGAGTCGCGGCTCCCGATGGTCATCGCCGGACTCGGCGGTTCGTTGGTCGAGCGCTCGGTGGCGAAATCGATGCCTGGTCAGGTGGTGGAACGGGCCTGCGAGCCGAGATTTCTGCGTGCGTACGGTCTCGCCTTCGACCCCTCGACGTTGTCGCCGGTGGGACAGGTATTCGTGAACCTGATCCACGAGTACCTGTCCGACGAACGCCGGTCACAGCACTAGAGTCGGCAGATACGTTCTCGCGCGGCAGAGTACTCGGCGGCGAGACGTTCTACTACTGCATGCGTCGGAAGGACTGCGTCGATCGCTCCGATGCCCTGTCCGGCGCCCCAGATGTCTCGCCACGCCTTGGTATCGGTGTCGTTGGTCGCGAAACTCATTGCGGATGGATCGGATTCGGCCAGGTTGTCGGGGTCCAAGCCGGCGGCAACGATGCTGCCCCGCAGGTAGTTTCCGTGTACTCCGGTGAACAGGTTGGAATAGACGATGTCGGAGGCCCCTGAATCCACGATCATCTCCTTGTACGCAGGATCCGCGTTAGCCTCTTCGGTTGCGATGAAAGCTGATCCGACGTATGCCAAATCGGCCCCGGCCGCGAGCGCAGCGAGAATCGAATCACCATGAGCGATGGCACCTGACAACAGCAGTGGACCGGCGAACCACTCACGAATCTCCCGAATCAGGGCAAACGGCGACTGCCTACCGGCATGACCACCGGCCCCGGCAGCTACCGCGATCAGTCCGTCGGCGCCCTTCTCGATCGCCTTGCGTGCAAAGCGATTGTCGATGACGTCATGGAGAACGATTCCGCCGTATGCGTGGACTGCGTCGTTGATGTCGGTGCGAGCGCCGAGGGACGTGATGACGATCGGAACCTCGAACTCGGCGATGGTCGCCAGATCCTCTTCCAGGCGGTTGTTGGACCGGTGGACGATGA
The DNA here is from genome assembly GCF_044908235.1 of Rhodococcus sp. 27YEA6. Classification (NCBI taxonomy): domain Bacteria; kingdom Bacillati; phylum Actinomycetota; class Actinomycetes; order Mycobacteriales; family Nocardiaceae; genus Rhodococcus; species Rhodococcus sp. 27YEA6. Next base: position 169,436 of record NZ_JBIYCY010000001.1, read on the forward strand.
GGTTGACGGCAAATGGCGCCGACGGATTCTCCGGGTGCTCACGATCATGTTCCTCACGAGCCACGGTGATCAGTTTGAGCCAATCCCGAAGTGCTGACTGCGGACGAGCATTCAGTGCCGGGAAGGACCCGATGATGCCAGAGGTGCACTGCGCGATGACGAGGTCAGGGGTCGAGATGATGAACATCGGTGAAGCGAGAACCGGGACACGCAGTTGCGACGTCAGGTCTGCGAAGGTTGTCACCTGGAACCGCCTTTCTGATCGACGGATTCGAGAAGTCTCGAGCGGAGGTCGGTCTTGAGGACCTTACCGGCAGCCGATGTCGGAAGGAGTTCTACCTCGACGACTTCGCGAATCTTCTTGTACGGCAGCACCTGCTCGGCGACGAACGCCTTGATCTGCTCGGCGTCGAACTCGGCGCCCGGAATCATCACGACGAAGGCTACGGGCTCCTGGCCGTTGCTCCCCACTTCGCGGCCGACAACCGCGGCAGTCGAGATCGCCGGGTGCGAGACCAGAATCTCTTCGAGTTCACGCGGATAGACGTTGTACCCCTTGTAGATGAGCATGTCCTTGGCCCGGTCACAGATGAAGAGGTATCCGTCCGAGTCCAGGTACGCGATGTCTCCCGTATCCAACCAGCCGTCGACGAACTGTTCTGCGGTGGTTTCCGGGTGTCCGAGATAGCCGTCGGTGACCTGAGGTCCACGCACCCAGAGTTCGCCGCGTTCGTTCTCGCCTAGAACGGTCTTCCGGTCGAGCTGATCGCGAATCTGGATTTCGGTGTCGAAGATCGGGAGGCCGACGCTGCTCTGCCGATATTCCGAGCCGTTGATCAGCGGAGCGGCCGTGACCACACAGGTGGCCTCGGTCAGCCCGTACCCTTCGACGACGAGCGCTTTGGGAAATGCCCGGCGGAGTGCGGCGAGCGTGACACTGTCGATCGGGGCGGCACCCGAAGACACGACGCACACGCTGTCGGTGTTGCGCACCGTAGCGTCGGGATGAACCGACAGTGCGTGCCACATGGCGGGAGACCCGGTGAGATAGGTGGCCTCGTGCTTTTCGATCAGCTCGAGCATCCGGCCGGGTTCGAACCGACCGGCGAACACCTGGGTGAGACCGGAAATCAACAGGAACGACGTGTTGAGCAACGAATGTGCGTGGAAGAGAGGGGAGACCACGATGGTCGCCCCGGTCCCGGGCGTCGGACCGAGCACGTCGAGGCCGTCGATGCGTCGAGGCGTGACGAGACCGTCAGGACCTGCTTCCAACTCGTGACCGGTTCTCCACCCACACATCTGCGTGATGTTGCCGACGACGTTGCGGTGAAGAACACGAACACCTTTGGAGACTCCGGTGGTTCCGCCGGTGAACGCGATGTGTGCGATGTCGTCGCTACGAACCGAGGCAGGGGTGAATTCGGTGGGTAGATCGGCGATGAAGGAGTCGAATGCGACGACCGACTCCGGTGTGTCGAGCGCGCCCTCGGTGTCCTGGACCATCACGATCGTACGCACGGAGGTTCCTGAAGCGGCCGCGAGCAGTACGTGCAGCTGCGAACTCTGAGTCACTGCAGCAACGGCGGACGTCTCTTCGATCTGCTTGCGCAGGCCGAGCTCTGGCTGCAGTGGGTTGACCAATGTGACTGTCGCCCCGGCCTGTAGGCATCCGTAGTAAGCCTGGAGGAACTCGACGCAGTTCCCGAGGTGCATCAACACCACGTCGCCGACGCCCACCCCGGCTTGCCGCAGTGCGCCGGCGAATTGCGCACTGCGCTGACCGAGTTCGCGGAAGGTGCACGTACGCTCGCCGTCCACGACGGCGAGGCGGTCACCGTAGAGCGCCGCCATGCTGGGCGCCCAGTACGCCATGGTGGTATCCGGGTATTGCATGTTGTGCCGCAGTTGTGGATTGGCGATCACGCTGGTGCCCGTCACCGGGGAGCCATTCGGATAGCGCCGTCGAGTCTGATGGTCTCGCCGTTGAGGTAGCCGTTCTCGAGCATCGAGACGGCGAGCTGGCCGAACTCGTCCGGACGACCCAGTCGTGAGGGATTGGGAACAGAGGCTTCGAGGGCCGTGCGCACGTCTTCGCGTAGGCGCGCCAGGAGGGGAGTGTCCATGATGCCGGGAGCAATGGTGTTGACGCGGATTCCGCGGCTGGCGAGATCGCGGGCAGCGGTGACCGTCATACCGACGATGCCGGCTTTGGACGCTGTGTAGTTGATCTGACCGATCTGACCTTCGAATGCTGCGACCGACGCCGTCATGACGATGGCACCTCGCTCACCGTCCACGGCGTCGAGTTCCGCCATCCGCTCGGCGCCGAGACGGAGTGCGTTGAACGAACCGACAAGATTCAGCTTGACGACGAACTCGAAATCTTCGACCGATCCGGCTTTTCCGTCCTTGTCGAGAATGCGCATACGACGCCCGGCGCCCGCGCAGTGGACGACGCCGCGGAGGCCGCCGCGCTCGTGCGCCGCGTCGAGTGCTTCGGCGAATTGTTCGCTGTCGGTGACGTCGGCCGGGGCGAATTGTGCGGCAGCACCGAGATCGGCCGCCACCTGCTTACCGTCGGACGAAGGCAGATCGATCAACGTGACCTGCGCTCCGGCGTCGAGCAGCCGTCGAGCGGTTGCCAGGCCGAGGCCTGAAGCGCCGCCGGTGATCGCGGTGGAAAGTCCCTCGAGTTTCATGGATCAATTCTTCTTTCCTGCTGGATGACGTGTCGGCCCGAAAGCGTTGTCGGGTCAGATCAATTCGAGAATGGTCGCATTGGCCATGCCGCCGGCCTCGCACATCGACTGGAGACCGTAGCGAATTCCGTTGTCGCGCATGTGATGTGCCAGGCGAGTCATCAAGATCGCACCTGATCCGCCGAGTGGGTGGCCGACCGCGATAGCGCCGCCGAGCGGATTCACACGATCGATGGCTGCGCCGGTTTCAGCCTGCCAGGCAAGCGGGACGGGGGCGAATGCCTCGTTGATCTCGAAGGCGCCGATGTCGTCGATGGACAATCCGGAGCGGTCCAATGCCTTTGCGGTGGCGGCAATCGGACCGGTGAGCATGATGACCGGGTCGTCGGCTGCGACCACTGCGGTGTGAATACGAACGAGCGGCTTCCACCCGCGTGCCCGGGCGTACTCGCTGGTCGTGACGAGTGTGGCGCCCGCCCCGTCGGAGATCTGAGAAGAGTTGCCGGCGTGGATGGCACCGTCGGTGTCGAAGGCCGGGGGCAACTTCGCGAGCGACTCCACACTTCCGCCTCGCCGAATACCTTCGTCCTGGGACAAGCCCGCGATCGGAGTGATCTGCCCGGTGAATGCCCCTTCATCGGTGGCACGGGCCGCGAGTTCGTGTGAGCGGAGGGAGTATTCGTCCAGAGCTCTTCGTGTGAGTGCCCATTTCCGGGCCATCATCTCGGCGCCGGTCCCCTGGCTGAAACCGTCCACCCCGTAGCGTTCGAGTACCGAAGCCGGAAAATGCTCACCGTTCTTGCTGGCGGTACCCATCGGTACTCGTGACATCGATTCGACGCCTCCGGCTACGACCACGTCGTTCTGACCGGAGATGACGGTGGCCGCAGCAAAGGAAACTGCCTGCTGGCTCGATCCGCAGGCCCGGGTCAGTGTGACGCCGGGAACGCTGTCGGGCCAGCCTGCAGCGAGTGCCGCTGTGCGGGCGATGCTTCCGGCCTGCTCGCCGACCTGACTGACGCAACCCCAGATCACGTCGTCGACCGTCGCCGCGTCGAGTCCGGTCCGTTCAGCGAGCGCACGCAGTACATGGGCGGACAACTCGGCCGGATGGATCTCCGAGAGGGCGCGGCCGCGACGGCCGATCGGTGTACGTACTGCGTCGACGATGACGGCATCTCGCATGTATCTCTCCTGCTGTTCGTGCCCGGTTCTGCGACTGTGCGGTCGGGGCGTGTCTCGAGTCGATCACGAGCGGGTCGACCCGGCAATGTCTTTCGGTGAATGGCTTTGTTAGCGAATGGCTATACGTGGAGTACTCAGCCTCGGATGAGCTTGCGATCGCGCTCGGGATTGGCGAAGACGAGGACCAGAACCGCGGCGATCACTCCGATGACGCCGATTGCCTGGAAGGACTGGGCGTAACCGTCGGCCGGGGTTGCAGCGTTGTCCACGATGACTCCCGTTGCGTAAGGAGCAATCAGGCCACCGATCGACATGATGGCGAGGAAGAATCCCATCGTTCCGGCAGTCTGCTGCGGCGGGCACAGCTCCGAGATCGCAGCGTTGATGAGCGGGAAGGTGATTGCCGAGAACCCGTAGCCGATCGAGACCATGGCTACAGCGACGATGGGAGTGGAGATCTGTGGTAGGAACAGGAGAATCGATCCGCAGATCAGAACGCCGACACAGGGAACGATGACGCGAACCGTACGAGAGGTGAAGCCGCGGCCGATCAACTTGTCCGTGACGGAACCGGAGGTGATCATGAGGACGAGACCGACGATCGAGGGCAGCGCGAACATCGAACCGGCTTGCATCGCACTGTATCCGAGGCCGACCTCGAAGTACGACGGCAACCAGGTGAGAACGACGGTGGTCAGCGCGTAGATGGTCGCGATGAGGAAGCAGCAGCTGACGAAGGTGCGGGAGAGCAGGATCTTGCGCCACGGAACGTTGGGCTCGGTGACCGCCTTCGTGGCTGTCCCGGCTGCCTCGGTTGCTTCTGTATCTGCAGTCTTGGTCGCCTTGACGGCCTTGCTCGTGTACGGGCCCTCGGACCAACCGGCCAGCCAGCAACCCATCCACACGAGACCGAGAACGGAGAGCGAGAGAACCGCTGCGCGCCAGCCGTAATGAACGGCGATGAAGGTCAGTACCGGCGCGAGGGCGATCTTTGCGACAGAGGCGGATCCGGCGAGCATTGCGCCGGGAAGGCCGCGCTTGGCCGGCGGGTGCCACGAGTACGCCGCGGTGTGCATCAGCGCCGAACTGGGGCCTTCGGCAAATCCGAGGAGCATGCGCGAGACGATCAACATCGCGAGGCTGGCGCCGAGAACGAGGGGGAGCATGACCACGGACCAGATTGCGGCCAGGATCAACAGCGCCCAACGCAGGGTCAGGTACTTGTTGAGCGGTCCGGCGAGGAATCCACCGATGCAGAACATCAGGAAGAAGAGCGAGCCGACCATGCCGATTTGCGAAGACTTCAGTCCGAGCTCACGAGCGAGGGGCTGAGCGATGATTCCGAGGACTGCCTTGTCCGCGTAGTTGACGATGTAGAGGAAAACGACGAGCCCGGTCATCGTCCACGCACGCTTGCGGGTACCGAAGACGGGAACTGCTGACGAATCTGGCGTTGCTGTTGCTTCGGGCTGGACGTCGTTACGCTGTGGCGCGATGGGGGTCACGTGGCGTCCCTTCGAGACTGGTGGGCGGATGCGATCGTGCTCGAAGCGCGGCCTCGAAGCGATCGATGGTGGTGTGTTTGCCGGCTGACTCATTCAACGTGTTCTGGATCACTTTGAGCAATGTCGCGTCGATGATCGGAACGATAGCGGTTGCCTATGTATCGCAGGTCAGGCCATATTGGTACGCCCTATCGGACGCATAGCCGATGAGTGTTGGATCGAATGCGGAACATTGAGGCAAGGTGAGATCAGGATCACCCTGTCCCCTTGACCGACTGGAGTTCATACATGCAGCGCACCGTGTTCAACGAGGATCACGAGGCATTCCGGGCAACCGTTCGCGATTTCATCGCGAAGGAAGTAACCCCGGTCCACGAGAAGTGGGAAGAGGACGGTCACCCGCCCCGTGACTTCTACCGACGACTCGGAGAGCTGGGCGTACTCGGAATTCAGGTGCCGGAGGAATACGGCGGAGGCGGCGAGAAGTCGCTCAAGTTCAACGTCGTCGTCGCCGAGGAAGTTGCTGCCGCCGGGGCGTCATTCGGCTCGCAGTCGGTGCATACGAACCTGATCCTGCCCTACCTGCTCGAGTACGCGAACGAAGAACAGAAGAGCCGCTGGTTGCCGGGCTTCGCTTCCGGAGATCTGATGTTCGCGATTGCGATGACCGAACCGGGAACAGGATCGGATCTGGCGAACATCGCGACCACGGCCAAGCTGTCGGAGGACGGTACGCACTACGTGGTCAATGGTTCCAAGACGTTCATCACCGGTGGAGTACTTGCCGACCGCGTCCTGGTGGTGTGCCGTACCGCGCCCAGCACAGCGGAGAACCGGCGCACGGGGTTGTCGATTCTGGTGATCGATACGTCGTCGCCCGGATACTCGGTGGGGCGCAAGATCAACAAGATCGGGCTCAAGACCTCCGACACTGCGGAGCTTTCGTTTGTCGACGTCAAGGTGCCCGTCGAGGACCGACTCGGAGAAGAGGGCGACGGCTTCAGCTATCTGACCCACAACCTGGCTCAGGAGCGGTTGACCATCGCGTTCGGAGCGGCCGCCACTGCCAGTGCAGCGCTTCGCTTTGCCATCGACTACGTCAAGGACCGCAAGGTGTTCGGCAAGCCGGTCGCGGCCTTCCAGAACACCAAATTCGTTCTGGCCGAATGCGCTACCGAGGTTGATGCCATCCAGCTGGTGTCCGACAACGCACTCGAATGTCATGACCGCGGCACTCTGACGATTCCCGACGCAGCGAAGGCGAAACTGTTCTGCACCGAGGCGGCAGGTCGAGTGATCGACAAGTGCCTCCAATTGCACGGCGGGTACGGCTACATCACCGAGTATCCCATCGCGCGTCTTTACGCAGACACGCGTGTCACACGAATCTACGGTGGCACAAGTGAAGTCATGAAGACCATCATCGCGAAGGATCTTGGTCTCTGACGCACTCTCGACATGTTTTCGGCCTCGGAACAAATGTTCCGAGGCCGAAAACATCTTCCGGGTAGGTCAGTTCGCCGGAACCCCGACCACGCCGTCCGCGATCAGCGTCGATGCGTGATCGGCGTTGGTTCCGAGGATGTCGGCGAGCACCGCGATCGAATCGCCGCCGACCTCGGAGGCGGGTCCGGTACCCAGGTGTGCGCCGTCGAACGAGGCAGGATTGGCGGCAGCCAGGTAGCTTCCGATTCGAGGTTGATCGAGTGCGGAGAACATCGGGTTGTTCTCCAGTTCGCCAGATTTCACCACTTCCTCGAAACTGCGGTACCTCTCGAACAGAACCGACGATGTGTCCAGCGCTGCAGCGATCTCGGCGCCGCTGTGTTCCCGGAACCAATGTGAGAACAGAGCAGTGAGTACCTCTCGATGACGGTAGCGATCCGCTTCGGTGGAGAAGTCGGCTCCGAGTGCAGCTTCGACAGCGTCGACAGCCGCCGTGGTGCCGGTGACCGACGCAAGGTCGCGGAAATGGCGGGTAGTGAGTGCAACGATCATGAACCGATCGTTGTCGCTGGAGACGAAATCGATTCCGTACGTGCCGTAGACGGCGTTTCCGCCGGACTCGCGACTGCGACCGTTCACTTGTACTTCGGTGAGGTAACCGAGGGTTCCCGCGGTGGCCAATGCGACGTCTTCGAGTGGGAGCGTGATCCGAGATCCATGTCCGGTCGAGTCACGTTGGCGCACTGCGGCAGTGATCGACAGGGCGGCGTAGAGCCCGCATGCGACGTCCCAGGCGGGCAGTGCGTGGTTGACAACTCCGGCGTAGTCGGCGGGGCCGGTGATCTGTGGAAATCCCAAGGCGGCGTTGACCGTGTAGTCGACTCCGGGGCTGCCGTCGCGGCGTCCGAGGATCTCGAGGGTGATGACGTCGCTACGCAACTGGGCCAGGGAGTCGTGGCTCATCCACTTACGGCCGCCGGCGTTGGTGACCAGGATTCCGCCGCCAGGTCCCGGCGCCGTGACCAGTTGGCGAATCAGTTCTTGGCCGCGTTCGGCGCGCATGTCCACTGACAATGACCGTTTGCCTTTGTTGAGTCCGGTCCAGTAGATGCTCTCGCCCTTGTCTGTGACGGGCCAGCGGTTGTAATCGGAGGCACCTCCGATCGGGTCGATCCGGATCACCTCGGCGCCGAGTTGGGAGAGCGTCAGTCCGCACAGCGGCGCGGCGACAAAGCTCGAGACCTCGACGATGCGAAGCCCGGACAGCGGGCCTGGGCTCTGAGTCATGTGTGGTCCTCCGTGATAGAAGAGTGTGTGCTCATGCCATCAACACGGTGAAACGCCAGTCGAGAACCGGAGTTTGTGTTGCAGAAGCATTGTGGGAGAACACGAGCGAACGCAGTTGCACTGCGGTTCCGTGTTCGAGGGGCGACGAGTTTTCGACGTGCAGTTCGCTCGTGAGGGTATCGCCCTCGTGAACGGGTCCGGTGTGATCGCACGAGTGCCACCCGAGAACCGTCACCACGTTGGGCAGAGCGCGAGTCGCCTGGGCGAGTGCGATCCCGATGGTGTGGCCGCCGTAGACGAGGCGACCGTGGGCGCCGACGCGATCGTCGTGGTGCGTCGCTGCGATGTTCAAGCTCAGCCGGGCAAGTTCGGGTGCGCTGGAGACGACGTCGCCGCTGCTGTGGAAGACGGAGCCCACCAAATCGGAATCGAAGTGCCTGCCGGGTACCCGCTCTCGATACGTGTCGAGGTCCCAACCGTCAGGTGATACGTACGGAGCCGGTTCGGACGGACCGATCGCCCCGAGGTCGTCGGCGTGGCGAGTTCTCGCCTCGATCGGGTCGGGGCTCAGGGGGAGCATGGCGCAGCGGTAGAAGTCGAGGACCGTGTTGCCGTTCTGATCAGCAGACGTCATCCGTAGCGCGGCAAGTCCGGTGGCGCCGCGTCCCGGCTTGGCCGAGTTCTCGCGTAGACCGACAACCTCGGTGCGCGTGTACAGGGTGTCGCCGAGTACCGGGAAACGGTGGAATCGCAGTCCACGGTAGAAGAGGTTCGCCTTGACGTGGTGTGTGACCACGGTTGACTGACCGATGGCGATGTCGGTGACCAGTCCTGGATTCGCCACTGGTGCAACGGAACCCGTGACGCTCGACGACAAGTGTGCGTCGAGAGGCAAGCGCATGCGGTCACCGAGGATCGCCTGATGGGAGGCGGCGAGTCCACTGGTCAACGTCACCGCGGGGGCTTCGTCGAAGATCTGACCATGGGTGAGCTCGTCGAAGTACGGGCCTCCCACGTAGTGCTCGCTCATACGGTGACTCCTTCGGCTCGGGCAAGCGTACGACGCGCTGCCACGGCCACAGCTTCGTCGAGCATCTGGCCGTCGAGTTGGGCGGCACCCGAACCCAGGGTTTCGGCTTCTTCGAGTGCGGTCAGTACCCGTCGGGCGTCATTGACGGCGTCGTCCGAAGGAGTGAATGCGGTAGTGGCCGAGTCGATCTGCGCCGGGTGGATGACCCATTTGCCGTCGAACCCGAGAGCGCTGGTCCAGTGCGCGGCGCGGCGGAAAGCGTCGTCGTCGGTGATGCCGAGAAAGGGCCCGTCGATGGCTGCGACGCCGGCTGCGCGGCAGGCGATCAGGATTCTGTCCTGGACGGCAAGCCAGTGTTCAGGCAGTGCCGAGCGTGAACGGCCGAGCGCTGCACCGAGATCGGCGTATCCGATGATCGCGGCTTGGAGACGAGGAGTCGCGCGGGCGATGGAGTCGGCATTCTGGACGCCGAGCGGAGTTTCGATCAGGGCTTGCAGGGTGGTGTGGTGCCCACCGGCAGTGAAGAGGATGTGCTCGGCCTCGAGTAGTTCGTCGGCGGACTCGACCTTCGGGACGATCACGCTCGTCAGCGATTCTCCGAGGGCGCCACAGGCGATCAGGTCGTCGCGGGCCCATGGTGTGGTCAGGCCGTTGATTCGGACCGAGATGGTGCGCGCCCTACCGAACTCGTGCACCAAGGTGCTCACGAGGGTTCGCGCCAGGTCCTTGTTCGCCGAAGTGACGGCATCTTCGAGGTCGAGAATCACCTCGTCTGCGTTCGAGAAGAGTGCTTTGCGTGCCTTGCGCTCGTCTGAACCCGGCGCGACCAGGGACGCGCGACGTCTGGTGGCGCGGTAGTGGTTCTCGTCCATAGTGTGTCGATTACCTCGATCTGGAAATCAAATGTACGGCCAGTTGTGAAGTGGATGAGCTGCCGTGAACGGCGTTGATGTGCACCGAACTGCCTCGATGCTGGCAGTTGCTGCGTATCGATGTCAAGGCGCGGTATTGACATTGCGCGAACAATATCGAAATATGGCCGTACAAACTTATTTCAAGTCGAGGCGGATTCATGCTCAAGCTCAACGACGAAGAGACATTCCTGATCGAAACCGTGCGCCGGTTCGTCGACCGAGAGGTCAAGCCCACGGTCCAGGAGGTGGAGCACGCGAACGAGTATCCCGAGAAGTGGATCGATCAGATGAAGCAGATCGGGATCTACGGGCTCGCGATTCCCGAGGAGTACGGCGGATCGCCGGTGTCCATGCCCTGTTATGCGCAGGTGACGCAAGAACTGTCGCGCGGATGGATGTCCCTGGCGGGAGCGATGGGCGGGCACACTGTGGTCGCCAAGCTCATCTCGCTGTTCGGTACCGAAGAACAGAAGGTGAAGTACCTGCCGCGAATGGCAACCGGCGAGATCCGGGCAACGATGGCCCTCACCGAGCCCGGCGGAGGTTCCGATCTGCAGGCCATGACAACCAACGCCAAGAGCGACGGCACGGATCTGGTCGTCAACGGCGCCAAGACATGGATCACCAATGCCCGCCGATCCGGCGTGATCGCCTTGCTGTGCAAGACCGATCCAAGCGCAAGCCCTCGTCATGCGGGCATCTCGATCGTTCTCGTCGAGCACGGCGAAGGGCTGACCGTCTCCCGCGACCTCCCGAAGCTCGGATACAAGGGCGTCGAGAGTTGTGAACTGTCCTTCGACAATTACCGCATCTCCGAGTCGGCCATTCTGGGCGGTACTCCCGGAAAGGGTTTCGGGCAGATGATGAAGGGGCTCGAGACCGGCCGTATACAGGTGGCTTGCCGCGCACTGGGCGTCGCCACGGCCGCACTCGAGGATTCACTTGCCTACGCGCAGCAGCGCGAGAGCTTCGGCCAGCCGATCTGGAAGCACCAGTCGATCGGCAATTACCTCGCCGACATGGCAACGAAGCTGACGGCCGCACGGCAGCTGACGTGGCACGCGGCGCAGATGTACGACAGCGGCGAGCGGTGCGACATGGAGGCAGGCATGGCCAAGCTGTACGCCTCCGAGGTGGCGATGGAAATCGCTTTGTCCGCCGTCCGCATCCACGGCGGTTACGGCTACTCGACGGAGTACGACGTCGAGCGGTATTTCCGTGATGCACCACTGATGATCGTCGGGGAGGGAACCAACGAAATTCAGCGCAACGTGATCGTTTCGCAGCTGGTTGCCCGCGGCGGTCTGTGACGGACCGGTGAGCAAGTAGGATCATGTCGCTATGAGCGGTAAGGAAAGAGAGACGGAGCCGGCGTACCAACGCCTCTCTCGTGAGCTTCGTCAGCAGATCTCTGCCGGTACCTACCGCGACGGCATTCAACTGCCCACCGAATCCGAACTGGCGCAGCATCACGGCGTGAGTCGGCAGACGGTCCGCCGAGCCTTTCACGATCTGGTTGCCGAGGGCATCGTGTACCGAGTACCCGGGCGCGGAACGTTCGTGACCGAGAACAGCGGCCGCTATCTCCGTCATCTCGGATCCATCGAAGATCTCATGAACCTTTCGCGGGACACGACGATGGAAGTTGTGTCACCGCTGCAACGGCGCGTGGACATCGAGGCGGCCAGTCGGCTTCGGCTCGACACCGACGTCGTGTACACCGTGGTCTTCCGGCGGATACACGAGGGAGTTCCGTTCGTGCAGACGACGGCGCATCTGCCGGAGGCGATCGCGCGGCAGATCATCGACCTGCCCGCCATGGCGGCCGGTGCGGTGAGCGCCAATACGGTGATCGGCTTGCTGGAACCGCTGATCGACAGTCCGATTGTCGAAGCAGCACAATCGATCACGGTGTCCCCGGCCACGGCGGACGTTGCCAGGGACGTCGATTGCGAAATCGGCCACGCCATGTTGCGGGTGGACCGTTTGTACTCCAACGCGCAGGGCGTTGCCAACGAGTTGTCGGTGAGCTATTTCTTGCCGGAGCAGTACACGTATCGGGTCACGCTGCGCCGCGGCGCACATTGACGCTGCGCCGCGGCGCACATTAGCGCTGCACTTTTCTTTGCTGTTCAACACCTTTCAGGAGAGAACTATGCGAATTTTCAACGGAATCGACGAAGTAGAGACGGCTGTCGGTGAGCACTTGGGCTACAGTGCGTGGTTCCCGGTCACACAGGATCGGATCGACAAGTTCGCCGACGCCACCGAGGATCACCAGTGGATTCACGTGGATCCCGAGCGCGCAGCGCAGGGTCCGTACGGCGGCACCATCGCCCACGGCTATCTGACTCTCTCGTTGTTGCCGGTGCTCGGCGCTCAGGTGATGCGTGTCGACGGAATCTCCATGACCGTGAACTACGGAAGCAACAAGGTGCGATTCCCCGAACCGGTCAAGGTCGGTTCTTCGGTGCGGGCAGGTGCGGAGATTCTTTCCTTCGAGCGCACCGCGAAGGGCGCGACGATAGTCGTGCGGTACACGATCGAAATCGAAGGAGCGGGTAAACCTGCGCTGGTAGCGGATACCGTGCGCCTGTTGGTCTCCTGAACCCTTTTCCATTCTTCCAGAACGAGATTCGAGGTCAGTTGTGAAACGAGCAGCATTGGTCGCGCCGGTCAGAACCGCGGTGGGCCGTTTCGGAGGGGCACTTCGTGACGTGCCTGCGGAAAGTCTGGCTGCCACCGTCGTCAAGGAGACCGTGCGTCGTAGCGGAATCGATCCGTCCCGCATCGACGACGTCGCGATGGGGCAGTCGTATGCCAATTCGGAGGCACCGTGCATCGGAAGGTGGGCGGCGCTCGAGGCCGGGTTGCCGATTTCGGTAGCCGGCTTCCAGACGGATCGCCGATGCGGAACGGGTCTGCAGGCCATCGTTACCGCAGCCATGATGGTCCAGACGGGTGCGGCCGACGTGGTTCTCGCGGGCGGCGTCGAATCGATGAGCGGGATCGAGCACTACACCACCGGGGCGCGGTGGGGCACCAGATCCGGTGGGCTGCAACTGTTCGACCGCCTCGATCGTGGCCGCGAGCGCTCGCAACCCGAGTGGCGATTCGGTCGGATCAGCGGAATGATCGAAACGGCCGAGAACGTCGCGACACGCTGCGGGATCACGCGGGAAGAGTCGGACGCCTTCGCCGTCGACAGTCACCGAAAGGCAACACTGGCAAGAGAATCCGGCCGATTCGATGCCGAAATCGTCGCCGTCGAACAGACGGATAGAAAAGGGAACGTCACACAGTTTCGTGCTGACGAGGGGATCCGTCCGGATACCTCACTCGAAACCCTGGCACGGCTGCGTGCGGTGACCGAGGGAGGCGTCGTGACCGCCGGTAACGCCAGCCAACAGAATGACGCTGCGGCAGCGATGTTGGTGGTCGCCGAGGATCGTCTGGACGAGCTGGGGCTGGAACCCATCGGGTTCCTCGACAGCTGGGCCGCGGCCGGTTGTGAACCGGCGCTGATGGGCCTCGGGCCGGTTGCCGCCGTCTCGAAACTGTTTGCTCGCACCGGGGCAGGCTTTGCCGATTTCGATCTGGTCGAGCTGAACGAGGCGTTTGCGTGCCAGGTTCTCGGCGTCGTGAAGGAATGGGGATTCGAGGACCTCGATCGCCTGAACGTCAACGGTTCCGGCATCTCGCTCGGGCATCCTGTGGGAGCGACGGGCGCGCGTATGGCAACAACCGCGCTTCACGAACTCGGCCGACGCGGCGGCGGAAAAGCGCTGTTGACCATGTGTATCGGCGGTGGCCAGGGTATGGCGGCCGTGGTGGAGTCTGCCTGACGAGGTTCGCTTCTGGGTACACTTGCGGCGGGGGATCGGAAGTTCTACGGAGGCAGTCGGTTGACGAATGCAGGCGCAGCAGACACCAGTGGCGCGCTGAGCGTCGAGGATGTTCGTCGCGCCAGGGCCGCACTCGAGGGGCTCGATGTCACCAGTTGGTCCGGTCGCTTCGAGCTTCTCTCCGACACCAACCGTCTGCGTCTGTTGCTCTGCCTTCATCACGCACCGGGTATCTGCGTCACGGATCTGTCCGTGGCACTGGGGATGAGCGGCACAGCCGTCTCACATGCGCTGCGGCTACTGCGTAGCCAGGGGTGGGTGAGCGCGACCCGCGACGGCCGATCGATGCGATACCAACTGGCGGACGACACCGTTCACCAGCTGCTGCATTCGATCGGCGCCACACATTTTCACGACGAGACACCCACCCCCGGGCACACGCACAGCTGAGCGCTACTCAAGGAGTCGCGAAGAACTTCTCGACGGCCGGCGCAGCGTTCGGGTTTCCGTTGGTGATTCCTGCGCCGACTCCGGCAACCGTGCCGATGACTCCACCGACGATGCAGCCGGCGATGAAGTTCGGGAAGATCGACAGGCAGCCGATTCCGACGCCGAGGTTAGCTCCGATCAGGGTCGATTGCAGACCACCGTTGTTCCAGCCGATATTGACCTCGTTGGCCATCGTGTCGAACGCGGCCTGCTTCGGATCGTTACCGGGGAAGAGCATCAACGCCGCCTGGCTGTTCGACTCTGCGGTCGGTGTCAGTAGGGGTTGGGACGGATCGAAGCCCGCATTCGGGGGCGCTGCGACCGCGGTGCCGGCTCCAGCGCCGACTGCGGCGACGACGAGAACGGACATGGTGAGAGTTCGGGACAGTTTCATGGGGACGGCCAATCTGTCTGTGTGGAACCAGTCGTGAATGGTGGCGGTGCAGTTCGTTAACCAGAACTCCACCGTCTGGATCGATCGTGCGGACCTCCTCGGGCACAACGGGACCCGTCGTCTCCGCGCGACGGGCCGTGTTTGGTGGCTACCCGACTCCGAGTGCCCTGAAACCGCCTAGTCTCATTCGTTTTTCGATAACCGCGCACGCAATTCTTCGACCTCGGCAGTAAGCCGATCTACCTCGGCTTGCAGGGGTTGGCGTGCCAGAGCGAGGGATTCGTCCATGCGCTCCTTGTCGAAGCGTGGCGTGATGTTTCGACTGCAGTTCCAGTCGAACGCTTCGACGTCGATGACGATGGAACGCTGGGCTTTTGCCGTCATGGTGCCGCCGGGGACTTGCAAGAGCTGTTGCAGTAGTGCAGGGTCCTCGTCCGCTTCGATCACCTGCGCGCGCCCGTAGATCTTCAATCTCGTTCGCGTCGGGTAATCGATGACGAACAGCGAGATGCGATTGTTCTCTTCCAGATTGCCGAGCGTCACGAATTGCTGATTGCCGGGGAGATCGGCGAATCCGATTCGATTCGGGCCCAACACATGCAGGAATCCGCGCGGGCCGCCGCGATGTTGGACGTACGGCCAACCGTCGGGCGTCACCGTGGACATGAAGAAGGAATCCACGGATTTCACGAATCCCTGCGCGCGGAAATCGAATTCCATCGGGCCTTCGTCGGGCTGATCGAGTTTCGAACCGTACACGGTGAAACTTCCGGTCGACCGCTGACGCTCCACCGCAGCGGGGGAGAAGGCGATGTGTGCGTATCGGGTCGACATTTTCCAACTCCTGATGCTCAGTGCCAACGGTGGTCGGCAACGGCAGTTCGCGGACCGAACTTGGGTTTGACGGCTTGCCCGCTGACCTGCAGGAGCCTCACGGCGCGGTATCGATGCGGTTGAAGGGGAGCGAGGTACTGCACCATCTCGGCGTCGTCGATCGGTTCACCCAGCAGTGACCACCCGACGACGGCAGCGAGGTGGTAGTCGCCGACCGAGAGTGCATCTGAATCGCCGAATGCACGCTGAGCCACTTCGGCGGCAGTCCAGATCCCGACGCCGGGTACCGCTCGCAACCGTTTGGTCGCCTCGGTCCTGGGGAACGCGGATGCCTGCTCGAGGCGGTCGGCGACGCGAGCGCACTGAACGATCGTCTTGGACCTCGCTGGATCGACGTTCGCGCGATGGAATTCCCATGACGGCATTCGACGCCATTGGTCCGCGGTGAGTGGAACCCGCATTCCGTCGGGCGCGGGGCCGGGTGGGCGCTCCCCGAACTTGGTCAGCAGGCGGCGCCACGCGGCGAATGCGTCGATGCCGTGGACTCGTTGCTCGAGGATCGCGGGAACGAGAGCTTCCATGACGCGGCCGGTGCGGCCGATGCGCAGATGAGGGAAGCGTCGATGAGCTTCGGCGAGCTTGGGATGTTCGGGGGCAAAATCTTCGGCTTCGTCGTCGAGACCGAGCAGCGCTTCGGCGCCGTTCAGGAATTCCGTGGCGCCGGGACCCCAGGCCTGTACCCGGACCGTATGGCGATCCGACTGGGTGATGCGGTAGGTCACAGGACCCGAAAGTTGGCGGGAAACTCGCCAGATCGCTCCGTCGGCTGACCGTCGATGTGCGGGGTCGCCGGGTCCGCGCTGATGCGGGCTGAGCGTCAGCGCGGCATCGAGTGGTCGCTGAGAAGTCACCGTGACTTCGTCGACCGGAGATAGCGGCGTCATCGAGGTCAGCGTATCGCCACCGTCCATCCTCCGTTAAGGCGTGTGTCGGTGGCGCAACGTATTGTCCGAGCCATGATCATCGTGAGCACCGACGGATCCTGTCTGCGAAACCCCGGTGGGGCTATCGGCTGGGCGTGGGTCAATCACGAGGGTCCGAGCATGTCCGGCGGAGAAGCGTCCGGTACCAATCAGATTGCCGAGTTGCGTGCGCTCTTCGAGGCCGTCGTCGCCCATCCCGGTGCTGATCCTCTGCTCATCGAATCCGACTCGCAGTACGCCATCAAGTGCGCGTCGGAATGGCTGCCGAGTTGGAAGCGCAAGGGCTGGAAGACCGCGAGCGGCGGGGCGGTCAAGAACCTCGAACTGGTGCAGAGTATCGATCGAGCCATCACCGATCGTGTCGGACCGGTGCGATTTCGCTGGGTGCGCGGGCACGTCGGCAACCACTACAACGAAATGGCAGACAAGCTGGCCGGCGAAGCCGCACGCGCCATCGTCTCGGGGGACATCGCATCGGTGCCGCTTGCTGCCCCGGTGAAGAAGGAACCGACCGCCGTGAACTCCCCCTACAAGGAGAAGTCCACGACGGCCGAAGAACCGGCAGATTTGTTCACACTTTTCTGAGCGGTTCAGAACCCGTCGGCAACCTGAACCAGCGCCCGGCCGGTGTACTTGCCTTCGCGGACCTGATCGATCACCGAGACGACGTCGCGGACGGCAACGAGGTTCGTGATCTCCTTCAGATGACGTGGCGCCAAGTCTGAGCCCAGCCGGGTCCACAGCGCGCGACGGGGCTCGATCGGCATCAATACCGAGTCCATGCCCAGCAGTGAGACTCCGCGGAGAATGAACGGCAGCACGGTCGTAGGCAGCGCGGCGCCACCGGTCAATCCGCTGGCGGCCACAACACCGCCGTAGTTGATCGTGCTCAGAACGTGAGCGAGGGTCTTTCCACCGACGCAGTCGACGGCCGCCGCCCACTGAGATTTTCCGAGCGGGCGAGGCTTGGCGTCGGGATCCTCGGGAAGCCGGCCGATCACCGAAGACGCACCGAGTGACGTCAGAAGGTCTGCCGCGCCGGGCTTACCGCTGGAGGCGACCACGTCGAAGCCTGCGCTTGCCAGAAGGTCGACGCTGACGGTGCCGACGCCGCCGCTCGCGCCAGTCACCAGGACGGGACCGTCGGCGGGCTTCACTCCGCTGGCCAGAATGGCTTGGACACTCATGGCTGCGGTGAATCCTGCCGTGCCGATCGCGGCAGCGTCGGCGGTGGAAATGCCGTCGAGCTTCACGACCCACTCGGCAGGCAAACGGGCGATCTCGGCGTAGCCGCCGTTGCGGGCGGTCCCGATCTCGTAGCCATGTGCGACGACCTTGTCTCCCGGGGCGAATGCGTCGGACTCGGAGGCAATGACCTCGCCGGCGACGTCGATGCCGGGGACGATCGGGTACTCGCGAACCACCCCGCCTTTCGGCGTGACCGCGAGCGCGTCCTTGTAGTTGACGCTCGAATACTCGACGCGAATGGTGACCTCACCTGCCGGGAGGAAGGATTCGTCGACGGTTTCGGGGGCGAAGTCGATGGTGCCGTCGCTGTCGCGGGCGACCCAGGCGTTGAAAGTAGTCATGGGTCGAACATAAAGGCCTTCGGCCCTGTGCGCCTTTTTGGTAGTGCGAACTACCCGAAAGGCGCACAGGGGCGGAGCCCCTAGATCAAGCTGCCCTCATGCACCGCTCGATCGAACGCCGGTAGCGGGCCACCGGCGCGCAGGGTAGTTGCCAATGCAGGATCGGCGAGATGGAGACGGCCGATCGCGATCAGATCGAACTCTCCGCTGCCGATGCGCTCCTCGAGCTGTGGGATGTTGTCGACTACAGGTGCGACGCCTTCGATGCGGCTGTCCCGCAGCGACTTTCCGATACCGACGCTGCCGACGGCCATCGTGACGGCGCCGGTCAGCTTCTTCGCCCAACCCGCCAACGAGAGATCGCTGCCTTCGAAGGCCGGCACGTCGAAACGCCTGATGCTGGCGTCGAGAACGTCGACTCCGGCGTCGACCAGCGCGCCCAGGATGACGCCCAACTCTTCGGGGGTTTCCGCGATCTTCGCGGTGAAATCCTGCTGCTTGTGCTGTGAGAAACGGTAGATGATCGGCAGATCCGGTCCGATGGCTGCGCGGATCGCGGCGACGACGGCGGCCGGGAACCTGGTACGACGCTCCAGGTCGCCTCCCCACGCGTCGTCGCGCTGGTTGGTGCCCTCCCAGAAGAAGGAATCGAGGAGGTAGCCGTGACCGCCGTGGATCGCGATGCCGTCGAAGCCGAGTTCGACGGCGTGCTTCGCGCTACGGACGTACGCGTCGATGACGTCCTGGATGTCCTGCTCGGTCATCGCTTCGGTGCTCGCCTGTGCGCGTTCGACGTAGGCAGCGGAGTACGAGGTGACGCCGAGCGGGCCCCATTCGCCAGAGGGGCGCATCGGCTTGAGTGAGGGGTCCATCTGCGTCATCGCGCCCCACAAAGGTCCGACGTGCCAGAGCTGAGGCACGATCTTGCCGCCCGCAGCGTGCACGTCGTCGACTACCTTCCGCCATCCGGCCTGAGCAGCGGGAGTGTGGAGGTTGGGGACGTTGGCGTGGTCGACAGCAGTCTCGTGATCGATCGCGACGCCTTCGGTGACGATCAGTCCGGTGCCGCCCTCAGCTCGTCGGCGGTAGTACTCGGCGACGTCCCGGCCGGGCACGCCCTCGATGGAGTACGTGCGCGTCATCGGCGACATGACTATGCGGTTGGACAATTCGAGCGAACGGATACGGAGCGGTTGGAACAGCGGGTTGGTCACTTCGTCACAGCGCTTTCATGAATCGGAAGAATCCGGGGTCCTGGTCGACACGGAGCCGGGTGAGGGTTCGGTAGCTGATCAGCCACTTGCCGTCTTCTTTGCGGTATTTCTCGTGGTAGTGGCCGTAGCCGTGTAGGTGCAGTTCTTTCTCGCCGTCGTTCCACCACAGCATGTCCTCCATCGCCCAGATGCCGGTTGCGGTGGTGGGCGAGGTCAGCACGATTTCGGGAGTGTGTGCGTGGTGCGCCGTGGTGAGGGGGATGTCGCCGTCGAGCATGTTCCGAATTGCCGCGGTGAGTTTGTCGATGCCCACTACCTGGTTCGAGGTGTCGCCGGTCTTGGGTTGCTTGTCTGTCGGGAGTCCGCCCCACGTCTCGCTGACGACGTCTGCGGTGTGCAGGGTTGGGTAGACGTGCCACTGCTTGGTGTCCATGCAGCGTAGGCGCGCGGCGAACACACGCTTGATTTCCTCGATTGCGAGCAGTTCCTCGACGGCACTGATCGACCCCACTTCGGACTCGGCCTGAGACATTCAACCTCCAACGGTGATCGGCAAGATGGGTTCACATTCGGGTGCTCCGGGCGGGCCGTCAACGACCTGTCCCGGTGAGCGCGACGGCACTCGGTATGGTCGAGCGAACGAAAGGGGTGTCAGACGTGTGTACCGAAGAGGTCCCATCGACTGGACCGGAGGAGATCGCCGAGGTTCGGGCTTTTTGGCGCGAGTTGGGTGTTCCTGGCGTGATCGACGTCCATACCCATTTCATGCCGAAGAGCGTCATGGACAAGGTGTGGGGCTACTTCGATTCGGCGGGACCGATGATCGGTCGACCATGGCCGATCGCGTACCGACTTGCCGAGGAGGAGCGGGTACACCGTCTCCGCGAGTTCGGTGTCCGGGCTTTCACGTCGATGATCTACCCGCACAAGCACGCGATGGCCGAGTGGCTCAATCAGTGGGCCGTCGAATTTGCCGCGCAAACGCCCGATTGCCTGCACACGGCCACGTTCTATCCCGAGGAGTCGGCGGCGTCGTACGTCGGCAAGGCATTGGAGTCGGGCGCGCGAATCTTCAAGTCCCACATCCAGGTCGGAAACTACGACCCGAACGACCCTCTGCTCGACAAGGTCTGGGGGCAACTCGAGGACTCCGAGACGCCCATCGTGATCCACTGTGGATCGGGACCGGCGCCGGGGGAGTACACGGGACCTGATCGCATTGCTTCGCTGCTCGCACGGTACCCGCGCCTGTCGTTGATCGTCGCCCACATGGGGATGCCCGAGTACAGCGAATTCCTCGATCTGGCAGAGGCTTACGGCAACGTCCGCCTGGATACGACCATGGCGTTCACCGACTTCACGGAAGAGCAGTGTGCCTTCCCGAAGGTAGACGTATCACGGCTCGTCGACATGCAGGACCGGATTCTGTTCGGTAGCGACTTCCCGAACATTCCGTACCCGTATCTCACAGCCTTGCAAGCGGTTACGCGCTTCGATCTCGGAGACGAATGGCTGCGAGCCGTCGTGCACGACAACGCCGCCAAGCTCTTCTCGGTGAGCTGAGCTCACCGAGAAGAACTTCGACTCAGCGCAGTTTGATGCTGCCGCCGTCGGCCATCAACGTCTGACCCGTCATGTACTTGGAATCGTCGCTCGCCAGGAACACCACGACGGGAGCGATGTCGGTTTCGGGATCACCGATGCGTCCGAGAGGCACCTTGGCAACCGATGCGGCTGCGCGCTCGGGGAAGGCTTCCTGCCACTTGACGACGCCTTCGGTGGCGGCGAACGGGCAGACCACGTTGACCCGAATGCCTTCCGGCGCCCACTCGTTGGCGACGACGCGCGTCAGGCCTCGCACAGCTTCCTTGGCCGCAGCGTAGGACGTCTGGGTGGGCATTCCGTCCAAACCTGAACCCGATGCGAAGTTGACGACCGAACCCTTGGTCTTCGCGAGTTCGTCGTGGCACGCCTGCATGAGGTGGACAACGGGGTAGAAACCGGTGTTGAAGGACAGGTCGAACATGTCCTGCGTGGTTTCGAGCAACGGAGCCTGACGGGACGCGTGAGCGTTGTTCACCAGGATGTCGAGCTTGCCGAAAGCCTCGAGTGCGGCGTCACGGATCTGCTCGGCCGAACCGGCGGCAGCAAGGTCGACGTTCAGGAACTTGCCGGAGCCGGCCAGTTCTTGTTCGAGGGCCTGGCCCTGCTCGTCGTTGATATCGACGAACAGGACCTTCGCGCCTTCACGGGCGAAGACTCGGGTGATAGCGCGACCGATTCCACCGGCGCCGCCGGTGACGATCGCTACCTTGCCGTTCAACCTCATGAAAACGCTCCTCTTCGTAAGTGCTGCTCAAACTGTTGCGGTCTCGTCGACTGCAAGTGCAATCTTTTCGAGGCCGGCGATGCTGTAGGCGGCGTAGGTCTCGTACGGCCCACGGCCGGAGAAGTAAGACGAGAGCTGGCCACCGAGCTCTTCGACGGTGAACGCGGATCCGGCTGCGTCGAAACGGTTCTCGACCTTGGGTGCTTCCATCAACGCCACCATCTTGCCGTAGACGACGAAGACCTGTCCGTTGATCTCGTCGGAATCGGGGGATGCGAGGTAGCTGACCAGGGTCGCGACGCGCTCGGGTGCAAGCGGATCGAGGCCGACGACGCCGGTGTTGTTCTCGCCGAAGGCTTCTGCCGTCATGGCGGTGCGCGCGCGGGGGCAGATCGCGTTGGTGCGGACGCCGTAGCGGGAGAGACCTGCTGCGCTCGAGAGCGTCAGAGCGGTGATGCCGGCCTTGGCTGCCGAGTAGTTGGGCTGTCCGGCGCTGCCGAAGAGGAAGGCCTCGGAAGAGGTGTTGATGATGCGGCCGTAGACCGGTGCGTCGGCTGCCTTGCTGGCTGCGCGCCAGTGGACTGCGGCTGCGTGCGAGGTGGCGGCGTGGCCCTTGAGGTGCACACGGATGACGTCGTCCCAATCGGATTCGGTCAGGTTGAAGATCATCTTGTCGCGCAGGATGCCTGCATTGTTGACGAGGATGTCGAAGGATCCGAAGTTCTTGACAGCCTCTTCGATGATGCGCCCGCCGAGCGACCAGTCGGAGACGTCGCCGGTGATGGCGAGTGCCTGTCCACCTGCGGCCTTGATCTCGTCGACCACGTCGTTGGCCGCTGCACCCATGTCGTTGACGATGACGGCTGCACCGGCAGCCGCGAGTCCGAGTGCTTCGGCGCGACCCAGGCCGGCGCCGGCGCCGGTGACGGCGGCAACTTTGCCTTCCAAGCTCAGTGATTGCGTCATGTCGTGCTCCTTCGATCCGGGCGGTCGGGTACGTCTTGCAGAATTAGTATTCATTCTAATTTGAAGTCGAGAGTTCGGTAGTCGGTTCCGAAAAATCATTCGAGCGAAATCAGAATTAGTTCTAGTTTTGAACAGAAGTTTGGCCGACTGAGGAGGAGTCTCACTCAGCGGGAGCGGTGATCTGGGTCACGAGCGCTGCATGCCACCTTGGGGCGACGCGGCGATCCCACCGCGTACGCGTTTGCGTCACCACCGATCCGCTCAGTTCTCGGCCGCATTCGTCGGCTCCAGGGTCGGATAGTTCCCACCGAAAACGCAGTACGGTCGGCCCCGAATTCACCGGGCCGGACATCAAGGAAGGCACCAGCAGTGTCACTGAATTTGGCAGATCTGTACGAGGGCATCTCGGATCTGATTCCGGACCGCACGGCGCTCGTGTGCGATGGTCGTCGTCGCACCTACGTCGAGCTGGACGAGGGCTCGAATCGCATCGCCCGCCACCTGGCGAGCGTCGGTGTCGGGCCCGGCGATCACGTTGCTCTGCACATGCGCAACAGCATCGAGTTCGTCGAGAGTTTGCTCGGCTGCCTCAAGATTCGTGCGGTCCCGATCAACGTCAACTATCGCTACGTCGACGCCGAACTGACCTATCTGTACAACGATTCGCAGTCGGTGGCACTGATCGTGGACGAGGAGTTCGTTTCCGTCGTGGAGACGGTTCTCCCGGCCGCGCCCGGCATCAAACACGTCGTTGTCGTCGGCAAGTCCGTGGTCCGCGATATCGAAGGTGTCGACGTCGTTGGATACGCCGACGCTGCCGCGGAGCAGCCCGCTACTCGTGACTTCGCGCCCCGCAGCAACGACGACCTCTTTGTCATCTACACCGGCGGCACGACGGGGATGCCCAAGGGTGTCATGTGGCGTCATGAAGACTTCTACTTCGCGGCGCTCACCGGCGGAAATCCGTTCGGTCCGCCGCACACGACCGCCGAGGCTCTGTTCGCCGCGGTGCCGAACGTCCCCGCGATGAACATGCTCAGTACCGCGCCTCTGATGCACGGTGCGGCGTCATACTCGCTGTTCACCGGATTCTTCATGGGCGCCAACGCAATTCTCATGGCGCGGTTCGACGCGAAGACGACGCTGCAGCTCGCCGGAAGTGAGAAGGCCGTCTCCATCACCGTCGTCGGAGACGCGATGGCACGTCCGCTCGCAGACGAATTGGCAGCAAACGCAGCAGATTACGACCTCAGCACGGTCGGAATGGTCTCGTCGGGTGGAGCCTTGTTCTCGCTCTCACTGCGGGAGCAGCTCAAGTCGATGCTTCCGAACCTGGTGATCCGCGACGGATTCGGCTCCTCGGAGTCGGGCGTCGACGGCAATCTGGAGATCGGCGAAGACGGCCTGATGCGCATCGCCGCTCGCGACGAGACCCGCGTCGTGGACGAAAGGATGCGGCCGCTGGAGCCGGGATCGCCCGAGACCGGCTACATCGCTCGCAGCGGTCACGTGCCGGTCGGCTACTTCAATGATCCGGTCAAGACCGCGGCTACGTTCCCGGTGATCGACGGGGTGCGGATGTCGGTGCTCGGCGACGTCGGGCGCGTGGAAGCCGACGGCTCGATCGTCCTGCTGGGGCGTGGTTCTCAGTGCATCAACACCGGCGGGGAGAAGGTGTATCCGGAAGAGGTCGAGCAGGCGCTCAAGAGTCACCCGGCGGTGCTCGACGCTCTGGTCGCGGGAATTCCGGATGCGAAGTTCGGTGAGCGCGTCGCTGCGGTCATCACGACCCGCGAAGGCTTCGACGTCCCGGACGCTGCCGAGATCGGTGAGCATTGCGCGTCGCAGGTCGCTCGGTACAAAGTGCCGCGCACCGTCATGAACGTTCCGTCGATCAGGCGTTCTCCCAGCGGAAAGGCCGACTATCGCTGGGCCAAGGCCACTCTCGCCGAGCAAGTCTCCTAGTCCGGCCGGAGCCGTCCAGCGCGTTTGTGAGGGACGCGTTGGGTGGCGCCGGTGCTCTAGCCTGTCACCGTCAGAACCAGCAGAGCGACGTTGAGTGCAACGATCAAGCCCGCCGCAATCCACGCCGCGACGGTCGTGAGCGGGGCATTGCGAGCGTCGCCCATGAGTTCGGGGTCCGAGGTCATTCGCACCAGTGGGATGATCGCGAAGGGGATGCACAGGCTCAAGACCACTTGGCTGAGCACGAGCGCCAGCGTCGGGTCGACGCCGAGTCCGAGCACGATCAGCGCCGGGATGAGCGTGACGATCCGGCGTGTGATCACCGGAATGCGAATGGCCAGAAGACCATGCATGATCTCGGCGCCGGCCGCGCATCCCACGGAGGTTGACGCGAGTCCGGAGGCGAGGAGGCCGATCGCGAACACCACGGCTATGCCCGGGCCGAGCGAATTCTCGATCGCGGCATGCGCACCGTCGATGGTGTCGGTGCCGGGTACTCCGCGCAGCGCCGAAGCGGCCAGAAGCAGCATGCCGATGTTCACGCCACCGGCGATGATCAACGCGACGACGACATCCCAACGGGTGACTTTGAGTAGTCGCTGCAACCGTGGGCCGGGTTTGATGTGGCCGTGGCGATCACGTGCCAATGCGGAGTGAAGGTAGATCGCGTGGGGCATGACCGTTGCTCCGAGCATGCTGGCGGCGAGCAGTACGGTCTCGGTTCCTTCGAAGCGGGGGACCAGTCCGGCGACGGCCTCGCTGCCGGAGACGTCGGTGAAGGCGAGCCCGGTCAGGAAGCCGATGGTGATGATGGCCAGCAATCCCATGACCACGAACTCGAAAGTGCGCTGTCCGCGCCGACTTTGGATCGTCAGGATGACCATCGACACGCATCCGGTGATCAGTCCGCCGAGGAAGAGCGGGATGTTGAAGAGCAGGTTGAGTGCGATGGCGCCGCCGATGACTTCGGCGACGTCGGTCGCGATCGCCATCATCTCGGCCTGGAGCCAGAAGGCGCGGCGGTTGTTCTTACGCAGGCGCTGACCCAGCATTTCGGGCAGGGATCTGCCGGAGACGAGACCGAGTTTCGCGGACAGATACTGCACGAGGACGGCCATCGCGTTGGCGAGTACGAGTACCCAGATGAGGAGGTAGCCGTACTTGGCGCCGGCGGTGAGGTTGGCGGCGACGTTGCCCGGATCGACGTACGCGATTGCCGCGACGAACGCCGGACCGAGCAGGGCGATGGATCTCCCCGTGGGTCGTCGGCGCGGAGTCGTCGGCTCTTGCGTACTGGTGCTCATCGGTCTCCTGGTCACACGTACTCGGACCTGTTGGTTCGAATAAGTGAACTATAGAGTTCGGGGAGCCGAACTTTCAACAGCTGTGCGCGGTCAGCGACCGCAGAGGGTCCCTAACCGCGCACAGGCCGGTTAGGCCGTCACGCCGGCAGCCAGGAGAGCGCGAGCCTCGGGTCGGCCGTCGAGGAGGGCGTTGGTACGCAGTTCGACCTTCCACTCGCCGTCCGTCTTGATCAGTTCCCAACGGTTTGCGGTGATGCGGAGGACCTTGAATCCCGTCGGGTTCTCGGGATCTTTGATGACCAACTGCGAATGGCAGGTCGCGACGGCCTTGTTGCCGTCGATGCGGATGTGGGCGGGTGTCATCATGTGGGCCGCGCCGTTCATGATCCAGTTCTGGTGTGAGGCGCTGTGAACCATCGCGCGCAGTTCGCCGCGGCCGTGCATCGCACCGGTATCGACGTCGTAGACGCCGTCCTCGAGCCACAGGTTCGCGACCTCGTCGGCTGATCCGCTGTCGACGGCAGGGCTGTATGTGGTCAGCAGTTCGGTGATCGCGAGCTTGTCCTCGAGCAATTCCACTCGGGCGAGCAGGGATTCGATCAGGGCGGTCGAGTCGGTCATCGGTACGTCCTTTGCATTGAATTGTCGGGGAATCAGGAAGTGGTGAAAGAAAAGCCCTCGGCGAGGGCGATTCGGTGAAGTTCTTCGAGTTGTTCGCAGTAGTGCTCGACGCTTCGAGCGCCGACCGAGCAGCTGGCGATGGTCGCCCCGGCGTCACGGACGCGAGTCAAGGCGCGAAGGGTGGATTCGCGATTGCCGAGAGGATCGAGCGGCGCACCGGCGGGAAGCACCACGTCGAATCCGTCGGGGAGCGTCGTGGCATCGAGCATTTCCTTCAGTTCGGAGAATCGCAGCCCGAACGGCACCCACCCGTCGCCGTGTGTGGTGGCCCGGCGCAGCGATCTCTTGGTCCGGCCGCCGATCCACAGCGGCACCCGTTTCTGGACGGCGTGGGGTTCGACGACAAATCCGGAGTAGTCGTAGAACTCGCCGTGATACTCCGGAGTCGGCGTCGACAGTGATGCCCGAAGTGCGGCCAAGGCATCGTCAGCGCGCGCTCCTCGGTCGGCAAATGGAGCATTTATGAGATCGAATTCTTGTTTCAGAGTCCCCACCCCGAGGCCGAGTATCAGGCGTCCATTGCTGACGCGATCAAGCGTTCCGTAACGCTTGGCGATCTCGAGGGGGTGGTGGTAGCCCAACACCAGCACCTGGGTCGCCAGCAGGATTCTTGATGTACGCGCGGCGAGAAAACCAAGGGTGGCGAGCGGATCCCAGTAGGTTCCGCCGCGCTCGGCGGCAATCTCCTCGGGGACCGCCACGTGTTCACTGCAGGTCAGATGATGGAAACCGAGTCGATCCGCCGTGGCGGCCACTGTGGCGATCTCGCCGATGTCAGCACTTGCCTCCCACTCCGAGCGCGTGCTCGGGTGCTGAATCAGGACCGGTGTGACGATTCCCAGGTGCATCGGGCGTTTATAGCGTCCCCACTCGCCCGGTGGCAGGTGAATTACCGCTGATCGGGATCGAAAAGATCGATTCACTTTCCAGAAACTGTGACCTGGGTTATAGTCGGTAGAATCAATTCCAGTTTTCGGGAGGCGTCCATGACCATTGTTGACATGAACGACACACTGTCCACCGTCCAGACTGCCGGTGGGCAACCCAAGAAGGATCTGCCGCCGTCGATGGTCGAGCGGATGACACTGATTCTCGACGCCTTCGACGGCCGCGCCGCGCGGCTGACGCTGGAAGAGGTCGCGTGCCGTACTCAGTTGCCGCGCTCCACGGTCCACCGCATTCTCGATCAGCTGGTCAAGCTGGACTGGGTCGATCACGCATCGTTCGGCTACTGCCTCGGGCGTCGCGCGCTCGGCCTCGGTGGTGGCGACGGCGGCCACAGCCAGATCCGCGAAGCCGCTGCACCGCTTCTGCACGAACTGCACCTGCAGACCGGCATGGTCGTTCACCTGTCGGTGCTCGACGGACGCGAGAGCGTCTATCTCGACAAGGTCGGCGGACGATTCGCCGCGGCGCTCCCGTCCCGCGTCGGCGGCAGAGTGCTCGCTCATTCGACGGCTGGTGGCAAGGCGATGCTGGCGTGGATCGACCCTGAGCGCGTCGACGCTCTGTTCGGGGCTTCTCTTCCCCGCTGTACCGAGAACACGATCACCGACGTCGCTGTGCTCCACCAGGAACTGAACCGCATCCGTCAGCGTCGGGGACTGGCCTTCGAACGCGGGGAGTCGGCGCGTGGAGTCGCTTGTGTGGCTTCGGCAATTCGCGGACACGAGGGTCCCGTCGGCAGCATCGCGTTGTGTGGTGACATGCGGACCGCTCAGCTCGAGCGAGTTGCTCCGCTGGTCGTCGACGCGGCTCGCGAGGTCTCACGGACGCTGTACCCCGAACTGGGTGCTCCTCGCCGCGGCCGCAAAACGCCTCCCGTTCCGACCAATACGTTCTCGGCGGAGACGATGGATCGCCTGCTGGCAGCGTCGTCCGACCACTGGATCTGACGTATTTTGATCGACTTGTCTCGCTGATCGGGACGAGTCATAGCAGCTCAGCGGTACTGATGGCACCGTTCGGACCATGACGACTGAACTGAGCTACGAGGGAACTCTGAAGGAACTGCAGACCGATCTCGGTGTGCTCCGGTACCACGAAGCCGGCGACGGCCCGCCGCTCCTGCTGCTGCACGGATCGGGCCCCGGCGTCACCGGTTGGCGTAACTACCGCGGCGTTCTCGCGGACTTCGCGAAGCACTTCCACTGCTACGTTCTCGAGTTTCCCGGATTCGGCGTCAGCGATCCCGGCCCCGACCATCCGATGATGATGGCGCAGGCGTCGGTCGGGATGTTCCTCGACGGCCTCGGCCTCGGCCCGGTCCACATGATCGGTAACTCCATGGGCGGCATCGTCGCCACCAAGGTCGCGATCGACGAGCCGCACCGGGTGAGCAAGCTCGTCACCATCGGCGGCATGGGAAAGAACACCTTCTCGCCGGGGCCCGGTGAAGGCATCAAACTCCTCATGGAGTTCACCGACAACCCCACCCGCGAAGCCCTGGTCCGCTGGTTGCATTCGATGGTCTTCGACCGTGCCGTCGTCACCGAGCAGCTCATCGAAGAGCGTTGGGCCCTGGCCACCGAGCCGACGACGCTCGAGATCGCCCGTCGTATGTACAGCAGCAAGGCCATGGCCGCCATGGGCGCGGCTGCCGCTGCGTCGACCGCCGTGCCGTACTGGGCGCAGCTGAACAAGATCAAGGCGCCGACGCTGTTGACCTGGGGACGCGACGACCGCGTCAGCCCCGTGGACATGGCGATTCTGCCGATGCGCGACATCCCCAACGGCGAAGTTCACATCTTCCCCAACTGCGGACACTGGACGATGATCGAAGCTCGCGACGCCTGGGTCGCGTCCGTTCTGGCATTTCTGACGCGTCCAGAAGGCAAGTAAGGACGGTGCGCCTTTTTGGTAGCCCCCACTACCAAAAAGGCGCACAGGGGTGCTCCCACTCACCGGGAAGCGTTTCTGCACTTCGGTGGGCTACCTGCCACCGTTTCACCAACAGATTTTCATTCTGCCCAGGCACTCGCCGGGTAGCGAAACCAGAAAGCCGGAAAAATCATGGGTCAGGTTCTGGACAACATCTCACAGTTCGCCGACGAGATCCGCGCCGACGGGGTCGAGGGCGACAAGCTGATGCGCTTGACGGACGGCAGCGCGAAGCGCTTGCGCGACTCCGGCGTCATCCGGATGTTCCAGCCGAAGGAGTTCGGAGGCCTCGAGGCGCATCCGCGTGAATTCGCCGAGACGGCAATGGCTATCGGCGCGATGGACGGTGCCACGGGCTGGGTCAGCGGCATCGTCGGTGTTCATCCGTGGGAGCTTGCGTTCTTCGACCGCAAGGCTCAGGAAGAGGTGTGGGGAACCGATCCCGATACGTGGATGGCGTCACCGTATGCGCCGATGGGCGTGGCGAGGCCGGTCGAGGGTGGGTACATCCTCAACGGTCGTTGGTCGTTCTCGTCCGGCACCGATCACTGTGACTGGATCATGATCGGCGCGATGGTCGGTGACGAGTCCGGCAAGCCGTTGATGCCGCCGAAGCACCTGCACGTACTGCTGCCGCGCTCCGATTACGACATCGACCAGGACAGCTGGAATGTCGTGGGCCTGCGCGGAACCGGGTCGAAGGACCTGATCGTCAAGGACGCGTTCCTGCCCACCTACCGCACGATCGACGCCGGAAAGGTGTACGACGGGACGGCGTGGAAGGAAGCGGGTCGTACGGAGACGTTGTACAAGTTCCCGTTCTCGTGCATTTTCCCGTTGGGGATCACCTCGTCGTTGATCGGTATCGCCGAAGGTGCGTTGGCGTGCAACATGGCGGCGCAGCGTGAGCGTGTGACGGTCAGTGGTGTTCCGATCAAGGAAGATCCGTACGTGCTGTTCGCGATCGGTGAGGCTGCGGCCGAGATCGCTGCTTCTCGGGCTGCGATCTTGGAGACGGTGGATCGTTTCTGGGACATGACGGAGAAGGGGCAGGAAGTTTCGTTCGAGCTTCGTGCGATCGGTCGCCGTACGCAGACTGCTGCGGCGTGGCGGGCGGTGCGGGCGGTGGACGAGATCTTTGCTCGTTCCGGTGGTGGGGCTTTGCAGTTGAACACGCCGATGCAGCGGTTCTGGCGTGACGCTCATGCCGGTTTGGCGCACGCGATCCATGTACCCGGTTCCATCTTCCATGCGTCGACGCTCTCGCAGCTCGGCGGCGAACCGCAGGGTATCCACCGCTCGATGATCTAGTCCCACAAATACTTTCGAAGCAAGGACGGTTAGGCATGACTGAAATTCGGGGCCTGGGGTATCTCAGGATCCAAACGCAGGACGTGGCTCGCTGGCGCGAGCTCGTGGTCGACGGACTCGGCCTCGCGGTCGGTAGTGGCCCGGAAGCCGACGGCCTCTACTTGCGCCTGGACGAGCGTCGTGCGCGACTGATCGTCCTGCCCGGTGAGACGGACAAGGCTCTCGCAGTGGGCTGGGAAGTGCGAGATCAGTTCGCGCTCCAGCGTGTTCGTGAAGCAGTGGAGAAGGCCGGAGTCGAGGTCGAGGTTCTTTCCGAGGTCGACGCCAGCTACCGCGATGCCGAGCAGGTCATCGCATTCGGCGATCCCAACGGCAACCGAGTCGAGGTCTTCTTCGGACCGGTACTCGACCACAGCCCGTTGGTCACCCCGCACGGCGGCCGTTTCGTCACCGGCGATCAGGGCCTCGGCCATGTGGTGCTTCCGGTTACGCGTTTCGACGAGGCATACACCTTCTACACCGAGGTGCTCGGATTCCTCCCGCGCGGTTCCATCCGTCTCGGCGGTATCGATGCGCCGCCGCCGGCTCGCCGCGTTCGCTTCATGGGTGTCAACCAGCGCCACCACAGCCTGGCGTTGTGCCCGGCGCCGCCGGTTGACGAGCCCGGTCTCGTGCACCTGATGATGGAAGCCGAGACTCTCGACGCCGTCGGTCAGGCTCTCGATCGTGTTGCCAAGCTCGGCTTCTCGATCTCCTCGACGTTGGGTCGCCACACGAACGACAAGATGGTGTCGTTCTACGTGCGCGCACCGGGTGGATGGGATCTGGAGTTCGGTTGCGAAGGCATGCTTGTCGACGAAGCCTTCTACACCGCTGAGGAAATCACGGCCGACAGCTACTGGGGCCACGACTGGTCCGACAGTGAACCGCTGGCCGCGTTCACTCCCAAGAGCTAGCTCTTACGCAACGAAAAAGCTCGGTCCCAATGCATATCGGGGCCGAGCTTTTTCGTGCGATAGATCAGGAAGCTGCTGCGGCCAAACCGGTTTCGAGGTCGGCGAGAATGTCGTCGATCCCTTCGATGCCGACCGCAAGGCGGACGAGCCCCGGGGTGACGCCCGAAGCGAGCTGCTCCTCGGGGGTGAGCTGCGAGTGCGTCGTCGACGCGGGGTGGATGACGAGTGAGCGAACGTCACCGATGTTGGCGACGTGGCTGTGCAACGTCAGTGCGTTGACGAACTTCTTGCCTGCGTCGACTCCACCGGCGAGCTCGAACGCGACGATGGCGCCGGTTCCCTTGGGAGCCAGCTGCTTTCCGCGCTCGTGCCAGGGCGAGGATTCCAGTCCGGCGTACGCGACCGACGTGACCTCGGCGCGGCCCTCGAGGAATTCCGCGACCTTCTGGGCGTTGGACACGTGGCGCTCGATGCGCAGGCTCAGTGTCTCGATACCCTGCGAGATGAGGAAGGCGTTGAACGGTGCGATGGCCGAGCCGAGGTCGCGCAGAAGCTGAACGCGTGCCTTGAGGGCGTAGGCGGGTGCACCGAGATCGGCGAAGGTGACGCCGTGGTAGCTGGGGTCGGGGGTCGTGAAGTTGGTGTGGCGTCCCTGGGTCCAGTCGAAGGTGCCACCGTCGACGATGACGCCGGCGATCGCGGTGCCGTGTCCGCCGAGGTATTTGGTGGCGGAGTGGACGACGATGTCGGCGCCGTGCTTCAGCGGCTGAATGAGATACGGAGTTGCGACCGTGTTGTCCACGATCAGTGGGATGCCGTGCTCATGGGCGACTGCGCTGATGCCGGGGATGTCGAACACGTCGTTCTTGGGGTTGGAGATGGTTTCGCCGTAGAACGCCTTGGTGTTCGGACGGATTGCCTCACGCCAGTGATCGAGGTTGTCCGGGTCCTCGACGAAGTCGACGGTGATACCGAGCTTGGGCAGCGTGTAGTGGAAGAGGTTGTACGTGCCGCCGTACAGGCGAGGGCTTGAGACGATGTGGTCCCCGGCCTCGGCGAGGTTGAGGATCGCGAAGGATTCGGCGGCCTGACCGGACGCAACCAGCAGAGCCGCGACTCCGCCTTCGAGGGCGGCGATGCGCTGCTCGACGGCGTCCTGCGTCGGGTTCATGATGCGGGTGTAGATGTTGCCCGGCTCGGCGAGGCCGAAGAGCGCCGCCGCATGGTCGGTGTTGTCGAAGACGTAGCTGGTGGTCTGGTAGATCGGAAGCGCCCGAGCGTTGGTAGCGCTGTCCGGGCCCTGTCCGGCGTGGACCTGCTTGGTTTCGAACGACCAATCGGCGGTCGGATCGGTATCGACGGGGGTGTTCTCGCTCATGAATTCATACTCCGTGGTGAAGGTGGGTTGGTGCGGGTCAGGCGGTTTCGACGACTGTATGCACTGGGACGGGATTGCGGGTGAGATCGAGTACGGGGCAGTGGGCGTCGACCGTTTCCTGCAGTTCCAGGTAGCGCTCGCGGGTTTCGGGGCCGGTCAGGGTGACGACCACGCGGACCTCGGAGAATCCCGGACGGACGGCGTCGTCGAAGCCGAAGAATCCACGAACGTCGAGGTCACCTTCGGCTCTGGCCGAGATGTCGTCGAGAGCGATACCGAGTTTGTCCGCCCAGACGCGGTAGGTGACCACCTGGCAGGAGAGCAGGGAAGCAAGGTAGTACTCGACAGGATTGGCTGCGGTGTTCTCGCCGCCGAGGGCCGGCGGCTCGTCGACCTCGACGCTGTACTTACCGAGAGAAATGGTGCTGGCAACGGCGTCGTGCGCCTGGGCGGAAGCCTTGAAGACGACGTGCGCTTTGCTCGCGTCTTTGTCGATGGCGTCGGCGTTGGCTGCTACGACGGAACTCAGGTGTGAGATGGAGGCGGTGGTCATGACAGAAATGTCCCCTGATCTGGGTGTACATACGAGTATCGACGTGAGCGGCGCTCACGTCGTAGGTCCGATCAGTAGATCGGACACCCGGATGTACAGACATGCGCAAAGTCGACATGGCGCCGCCGCGTCAGCAGCGTGCCCGTCTCGTATGCGCCGATTCCCGTCACAGGAGAGACTGTAACCGGTTCATACCCTTTCCGACCAGACGTATAGGAAATCTGTCTCGGATTGTGGTCTGTCATGCGGGTGGCAGTCCGCTCCACCGGGGTGTCCGACGATTGGCGAAAGCGTCGAGTCCTTCGGCGATGTCCGGAGAGCGCAACACTGCGTCCTTGGCGTCGTCGGTGACCTTCCATCCGTCGGCGTCGGCGTCGGCGTAGAGAGCCTCGATGGCCTTCAGACTCAGACTCACGGAGGTGGGGGAGGACTCGCAGATCTCCGCTGCCATCACCAGTGCCTCGTCGAGTGCCTTACCAGGGGCAGTGACTGCATTGACGACGCCGAGGTCCTTTGCCCGTTCGGGATCGAGTGTGCGGCCGGTGATCAAGAGTTCACGGGCGACGTTGATCGGAAGCGCGCGAGGAGCCCGAAAGAGTGCGCCGGACGTCGCAACCAGACCGCGTTTGGTTTCGGGAAGGCCGAATTGCGCTGTGGCAGAGGCGACGATCAGATCGCAGGCCAGTGCGATTTCGAAACCGCCACCAAGCGCGTAGCCCTCGACTGCAGCGATCAGGGGCTTGTTCCGCCGGCGCCGAATGACGCCGTACTCACCGCCGCGAGGCATGCGAAGGTCGGCCCGCTCTCGGATATCGGTTCCGGCGCAAAAGATATTGGGGGTTCCGGTGATGATGCCGACCCACAGATCAGGGTCGTCGTCGAGAAGATTCAGCGCGGCTTCGATTCCCTCGGCAGTCTCACGGTTGATCGCGTTACGGCGTTCTTCGCGTTCGATCCTGACGATGAGAACGCGGTCATGGCGTTCGGTGGAAACAGTCGACATAATTGGACTGTAGTCCACCTATCGGAGGCGGAGGTGCGTCACCTGACGGGACGGACATTGGACACATTCCGGACTGTGGCGAAGACTGTGTTCTGAGGCGGAGAAGGGCAGGTCGACGTGATTTCCAAACGAGAACAGAACAAGCGCGACACCAACGACAGGTTGCTCTCGGCTGCTCGAATTCTGTTCTCGGCGCAGGGTTTCGCCAGCACGACCGTCGACGACATCGCCGAGCGAGCCGAGGTGTCGCGAGCCACCTTCTTCAATTACTTCCAGGGCAAGGACTCGGTTCTCGAGGCGTTGCACAGTGATCATCTCGATCAGCTTGCGGCACTGGTGGATCAGCTCATGGAATCGCCGATGCCGACTTCTGATCGGATCTCCCGGATTTTTCAGGACTTTGCGCAGCAAGCGATCATGCACCCGCGCTATCTGCGCATGGTGACTGCAGAACTCGAGCGCGACTTCGCCTCCTCCGGAGCGGGGGCGGCCCACGATCATCGGTTCCACGTGGAACTTCTGCGGATCGTCACTGCCGGTATCGAAGCCGGCGAAGTGAGATCGGACTACCCGCCGCTCTTTCTCGCACAGATGATCGGTGGTACGTACGGAGCGTTGGTCCGCTTCTGGCGGCAAGACGCCGATTACGACGTGGTCGGAGAATTCGATCGCGGAGCCAGGTACGTCGCGGAAGGCATCGCTGCTCGCTGATCAGGGAGTGGGCACTACCAGAGGCAGCATCTGCTGGACGCTCTCCGAAAGATAGTTTGCGGCAGTCTGATCGCCGGACAGATGGCGCAGCAGGCTCTGCTGGAACAGGCCGTCGAAGATTGCGTACATCGCCGCCGAGGTGACCGATGCCTCTACGTCGAGAAGCTCGGCGTAGCGAGAAACGATGCGCCAGATCATGTTTTCGAGACTCTCGTCGATCGCGGCGACGTCGGCTCGGAACGACTCCTCGAACATCGACTGCGCGCGCAGGTCGTACCAGAGGCGGTGCATCGTGGGTTCTTCGATCATGGTCTCGGCGAGCAGTGCGCCGAAACCGGTTTTCAGTTCCTCCGGTGTCTTCGCGGTGGCGACGATGCCGTCGTAGCGGGTGACGCAGCGTGCCTTGTAGTGGCGCACGCAGTGGGTGATGAGATCGACCTTGTCGCTGAAGTAGTAGTGCAGGACGCCGTGGGAGAACTCCGAATTCTGGGCGATTTCGCGCAGGCTCGTGCGTGCGTAGCCCAATTCGGCCAGGGTTTGCAGTGCGGCCTCGGCGAGTTGATCACGTCGCTCGGAGAATTTGTCGACCTGGCGACGCGACACCTTGTCTGCGTTGGACCGCTTGGCGGAGTCGGACCGCTTCGCGGAGTCGGACTGCTGGCCCGGTGAGCTAGGTGCAGCCTTTTTCCCTGCCTCACTAGGCTTCTCGACTGTCGTGGTCACGATGGCACGTCCTGTTCCCTGCGGTTTCCACAGCGGCACGATCACCGCGTCCGAATCAGTGTAACCCCTGGTCTTTGACGAGCGTGTAACAAAATCTTGACAGTCGTCAAGATTTCTCTTGACACTCGTCCAAAGTTGAATACTCTGTGACTCACACCACTTGGCAGCGTCGCTGTGAACGGTGGCATCGCGAGAGTCGTTTCAGTCATGGAGGCAGTCGAAAATGAGCGTGTTTGATCTCGAGGGACGAAAAGCACTGGTCACAGGTGGTGCCAAGGGGCTCGGAGCCGGAATGGCTGAGGCGTTGGCGAGGGCGGGGGCGTCAGTGATGATCGGCGACGTTCTCGAAGACGAGGGTCGTGCCACCGCAGAGGCTGTTGGTTCGGGCGGAGTCAAAACCGGCTTCGTAAAGCTGGACGTCACCGACGATGCCAACTGGGAAGAGGCAGTCGCCGCCACCGCGGAGACCCTCGGCGGCTTCGACATCCTCGTCAACAACGCAGGCATCGAGATTTCCTCGCTGGTGGTCGACCTCGATCCGAACGACATCCGCCGTATGTGTGAGGTCAACATCCTCGGAACAGCGCTCGGAACCAAACACGGACTGCGCAGCATGCGTCCGGGTGGCGTAGCCGGAACCGGCGGTTCCGTCATCAACATCTCTTCAGTGGCCGCAACCATTCCGTTTCCCGGGATCAGTGGATACTCCGCGACCAAGTCCGCGGTCGATCGCTTCACCAGAGTTGCCGCCGCCGAGTCGGGCAAGCTCGGCTACGGAGTCCGCGTCAACTGCATCTACCCGGGTCTTGTCGCCACGGAGATGGGTCTCGGACTCGCGGCGGACATGGAGAAGCTCGGTCTCTGGCCCAGCGCCGAAGCAGCAGTCGGAGACGTCATCGGCCTCACCCCGCTCGGCCGCCTCGGTGAAGTGAACGACATGGCTGACGCCGTTGTGTTCTTGTCCTCCGACGCCGCGCGATTCATCACCGGAATCGGCCTACCGGTCGACGGTGGCATGGGCATGTAACTCGCCCTTCATTCGTACGTACACCCTTCTCACGTCTTCGAAAGGTTCCACGAACATGTCCGAAAAGAAGCCCGTCATCGTCTACGGCGTCTCCGGGTACACCGGCCGTCTGGTGTGTGAATACCTGCGCGAGTTCAACATCCCGTTCATCGCAGCCGGCCGCGACGCCGCTCGCATCCAAGAGGTCCTCGACAAGATCCCTGGTTTGGACACCGTCGATCACGAAGTCGTCGAGGTCGAGCACACGGTCGAGGCTCTCACCGAATTGTTCACCGGCGCACAGGTTGTCAGTAATATGGTCGGCCCGTTCATCAAGCTCGGCGGCACCGTCGTCGAGGCCGCGTTGAATGCCGGTTGCCACTACATGGATACCACCGGTGAGCAGGACTGGGTACTCGACGTCCAGGAGAAGTTCAGCGACAAGTATCAGGAGAAGGGCCTGCTTCTCTCGCCCGGTATCGCGCAGATGTACACCACCGGTGAGATCGCGGCCAATATCGCACTGGAAACGCCGGGGCTCGATACGCTCGACATCCTCGTGCTGTGGAAGGGATTTCCCACCTACGCGTCCACTCAGACGATCTTCACCATCCTCAAGGCAAACTGGTACTACCTCGAGCAGAACAAGTACGTGCAGTGGGCGCCCGGCCAGACTTTCGACGTCGTCGTTCCCGGCCAGCACGAAACTGCGCTTGCATTGCCGTGGGGCGGAACATGCCACCCGGTGTGGTTCAAGAACGATCCGCGAGTTTCCAACGTCAAGGCTGCGGGCGGAGTGTTCGACCGCACCGTGATGGAAGGCGTTGTCGCGACGCAGAAGATCGTGGAGGAGCAGATCAAGACCCTGCCCGCCGACGAGCAGGAAGCCGCCTTGGCCGAGATCGCCGGATCGGTTCAGGCCGGTATGCCCCCTCGTGAGAATCCGCGCATCAACACCTCACTCGACTCCGTCTACGCGTCGGGCCCGCTGGGTCGCTCGCACGTCGTGATCCACGGAAACTGTAACTACAAGCAGACGGGCCTCCTGCACGCCTATGCAGCGCATTCTCTGCTCCAGCAGGCGCCGAAGCGGACCGGGCTTGCCTCGGCTTGCCAGGCGTTCGGCCATCGCGAACTGCTCGGCGCGCTACGTAGTTTCGGGCTGGCTCTGGAGCCGGAAGTAACCATCAACGCCTAACTCGTCGCCCTCGTCATCATGTTCACGGCTCCCGGCGTGTAGCGCGCCGGGAGCCCCGCCCTGGAGGCTCCCCATGCGTTTGACCGACTATCTCGACAAGGGAGCCTCTCTTGGTTCCACCGCACCGTGTTTGACGATGGGGGAGCGCACTCTCTCCTACGGCGAGGTGCAACAGTTCAGCCGACGCTTCGCAGCTTCGCTCGCGGCTTCGGGCATCGCGCCGGGCGAAAAGGTCGCGATTCTGTCCGGCAATGATCCGATCTCGTTCTCGTGCGTATTCGGAATAAGCCGGGCCGGCGGCGTCTGGTGCCCGATCAACCCTCGCAACGAAGCTGCGGAAAACCGAGACCTGTTGGATTTGTTCGATTGTCGCGCTCTGTTCTTCCAGAAGTCCTATGCGCCGCTAGTCGACCAGATCAAGGATGCGCTTCCCCAGTTGGTGACGCTCGTCTGCATCGACGGCGAATGGGACTCGGCACAGTCCCTCGAAATCTGGCTCGGGGAAGAAGAACTCGACGCCGCGGCGCCCGACGACGTCACCATGCTGGTCGGCACCGGTGGTACAACTGGACGGCCAAAGGGAGTGATGTTGACCGGGCACAACATCGAGACGATGACCGCAATCACTTTGATGAGTTATCCGTTCGAGGGGCGCCCGGTGTATCTGGCGCTGGCACCGTTGACTCACGCCGCCGGTGTTCTGTGCTTCCCGATCATGGCCCTCGGCGGCGAAGTGGTGATCATGCCGAAGCCCGATCTCGGGTACTTCCTCGCGAACGTTCAGAAGCACAAGGTGACTCACACCTTCCTGCCGCCGACGCTCATCTACATGCTGCTCGAGCACGAGGCCCTGTCTGCCACGGATCTCAGCTCGCTGCAATGCTTCTGGTACGGAGCGGCGCCGATCTCCCCGACCAGACTCGCGGAGGCGATCGACAAGATCGGCCCGGTCATGGCTCAGCTGTTCGGGCAGAGTGAAGCCCCCATGATGATCTCGACGATGTCACCGAAGGAGCACTTCGGCTCGGACGGCACTGTCGCAACGTCACGACTTTCGTCGGCGGGTCGACCGTCGCCGCTGGTGACCGTCGGGATCATGGATGACAAAGGCGCGCTGCTCGGACATGGCGAGCGTGGTGAGGTGGTGATTCGCAGTTCGTTGGTGATGGCGGGTTATTACAAGAACCCCGACGCAACCGCGGAAGCGTCAGCCCACGGCTGGCATCACACCGGCGATATCGGGTACCTGGACGAGGACAATTTCCTGTTCATCGTCGACCGTGCGAAGGACATGATCATCACCGGCGGTTTCAACGTCTATTCGGTCGAGGTGGAGCAGGCACTCATGGCGTATCCGGG
This sequence comes from Rhodococcus sp. 27YEA6, assembly GCF_044908235.1. Classification (NCBI taxonomy): domain Bacteria; kingdom Bacillati; phylum Actinomycetota; class Actinomycetes; order Mycobacteriales; family Nocardiaceae; genus Rhodococcus; species Rhodococcus sp. 27YEA6. The sequence continues at coordinate 209,176 of NZ_JBIYCY010000001.1, forward strand.
GATTCAGGACTGCGGAGTGATCGGGTTGCCGGACGACAAGTGGGGCGAACGCGTTGTGGCAGTGGTGCAACCGCACCTCGGCGCCGACATCGACGGCGCCGAGGTGATGGCTTTCGTGAAGGCTCGCATCGGAAGTGTGAAGACTCCGAAGCAAGTCATCGTCTGGGACGATCTACCTCGCTCCAAGGTCGGCAAAGTTCTCAAGAACGAGATCAAGAGCGAGCTGACGGGCTGAGGTCACGACTCGCACACCACGTCTTCGGCCGGCAGTGAGCCGTCGAGCAGGTACGAGTTGACGGCGGCGTTCGCGCAAGTATTCGCGTAGCCGGGGAACACCGCATGAGTGCGGCCTGGAACTGTCACGAGCCGTGAGCCTTTCATCGCTTCATGCATGCCGAGGCCTTCGTCGTACGTCGTGCGGGTGTCACCGGTTGCCTGGATCTGCAAGGTCGGAACGTTGTTGTCGATGTCGATCCGCGTAGGGGCCTCACTGCGCCAGAACGCGCACGGCATGATCGTGTTGTGTGTGCCGGCAAAGATCGGCTGATCATCACGGTGCTCCTCCAACTTGTTGCGGTACCACTGGGGATCGCTCGGCATCGATACGTCTCCGCAGACGATGGCGATTGTCCCGGCATAGTCAGGACCGGTTCCCAGTTCGGTCTGGAACCATGCCTGCATCAATCCCGTCAGCTGGGGATGGATGTTCTCGACGGTCTTGCCTGCGGCGAGATCGCGCAACTGAACCAATACCTGTGCGAATGCCTCACTTTCCTTCTCGGTGTCGCCGGTTCCGTTGACGTACATCAGGAATGGAAGGACGTGATCGTCGACGGCATGGTCACCGATCTGTATCGGAGTGGTGGCCGCGTCCGAGATCAGCTTCTCGATGAGGGCGCGAACTTCGGCGGGCGTCGATCCGAGTGCATAGGTGGAGTTGTGTTCTGCTGCCCACTGCGAGAATCCGTCGATCGCTTTCTCGTTGGCCGGGCCCATGTCCTGGAACATCTCGTATCCGTATTTCTTCGGATCCGGTGCACTGTCGAGAACCACACGGTCGATCCTGTCCGGGAACATTTGAGCATAGGTTGCACCGAGGTATGTGCCGTACGACCACCCGAAGTACGACGCCTTCTCCTGGTCGAGGGCGCCACGAATCACGTCGAGGTCGCGGGCGATGTTTTGAGTATTGATGTGCGGCAGATAGTCCGGGTACTTGTCCCAGCATGTGTCAGCGGCCTTGCGTGCGAGCGCAACACTCTCGTTCCATCCCTCGTCCGTGGTGCCCGGCGACCGCATCCATGTCATCTGTTCGACGCCGCAGTCGATCGGTGTGCTCTTGCCGAGTCCTCGGGTATCCATGCCGATGACGTCGTATGCCGCTGCGACTTCCGGTGTCATTCCCGCATTCAGAATCTCGGGCAATCCCAGTCCTCGGCCACCCGGCCCACCAGGGTTGGTGAGCAGGATCCCGCGTCGCTGTGCGGGGTCGGTGGACGCGACCCGCGAGATCGCCACTTCGATCGTTTTGCCGTCAGGGACGGAATAGTCCAAAGGTACTGTGACCATGGCGCATTCACTTGCGGTCGACGTTCCGGTATCTGTGGCGCATGGCCCCCACTCGAGATCCTGTTCGTAGAACGCGCTGAGATTCGATTGTGGATCTTCCTGCGGAGTAGCAGGATCCGAGCACGCCGCCAATGCAGGTACGGCGAGCGCGGCAGCGGCGATTGTGGTAGCCAGCCACCTTCGTGGTCGAGGCATGCGTGATCTGGGCATGGTGAATCCAGTCATTGTCGTGTCCTTGTGTTGAGCCCATTTTCGGGCAGTGTTGGTCACCCCACTTCGAATGTGGGGGTTGATCAGGGTTTTTCAGAGGTGGGATTGACGGGCGGCGAACTCCGCGGCCACAGCCTTCGCGAATCTTTCCTGGGTGACGGTTCGTCGATCCGCTTGGTGTTCGCGCAGTACCGCTACCAGCCGGGTGGGGGAAGCGTCCTCCGGTGCAGCCTGTTCGGGTAGCACGCTCTCGGTGAAGTCGCAGAACTGAATGGCAAGGGCCGCAATCGTGTCCGCGTCAGCCGGTGCGTCGGCGAGGGCATACATGCGAGTTATCAATTCGATGGCCTGCTCGCGGTTCGGCTCGGCCAATACCCGGCGATGGGCGGACAGGAGTGAATCGCAGACCTCGGGATCGCCCCCGGAGACCGTGAGTGCGAGGATCAGAAGTTCACGCTCGTTGTCGATCCACGCTGTCGGCGCACCGGCAACGACGTACTGTGCGAGCACTTCCGAAAACGCGTCGGGTAGTTCAGGATCGGCATTGCGGCGTAGCGACTCGATGTGCGCACGCTGAACAGCGATCTGTTCGGCCTTCGTCGCCAATTCCTTGTCGAGGGCATCGAGTGCAGACCGAGTGTCGTGAGCGTCGCCGTCGAGTAGTTCGGCGATCTTGGCAACAGGAATCCCCAGATCGCGCAGGCGGCGGATGCGACTCAGTCGTGCCAGGTCCACCGCCCGGTACGTGCGGTAGCCGTTGGGTTGGCGTTGTGGTTCTTCGAGAAGGCCGTTCGAGTGGTAGTAGCGCACGGATCTGACGGTGGTGCCGGCCAATTTGGCCAGCTCGCCGATGGTCATCATCGCCCTGCCCTCCCGTGATCGAATCGGATTCCGTCTGTGAAAACCATTCTCCAACCTTGACGCGGCGTCAGGGTCAAGATTCGCGCCGGAGAACGTGACCGTTGACACTTTAAGGAGGCGGACTTAATCTGACTTTTGTCCTTTACGACATCGTCGATTTCGAGGAAGTGCCCTGATGGCTACCCTTTTTCCTGCGGCAACAATCTTTCCGATCCCCACCGACCCGCTTGCTGCGTACGGTCCACTCGTTGCTCGCCGGAATCCCGAGTCGGTAGTTCCGGCACCGTACGAACACCTTGCGGTCAAGGCGGTCGCGCCGACGATCGGAGCGGAAATCTCCGGTATTCGACTCGGCGGGGGTCTGTCTGATGCCGTGATTGCGGAACTCCGCCGAGCTCTCCTCGAATGGAAAGTCCTCTTCTTCCGCGATCAGGACCTCGACCGAGCGGAACATCGAGCTTTTGCCGAGCGTTGGGGCGATCTCGAACAGCATCCGTTCTTCAAGTACACGCAGCCCGGGCAGACGGACGTCGATGTCACGACACTGGCGAAGGATGCGATGGTCGGCGGAGTCGAGAACAACTGGCACAACGACGTTACGTGGCACGAGTTTCCTTCGTTCGCAGCAGTTCTTCGTGCGGTCGAGGTGCCGGAGGTGGGTGGTGACACTTTGTGGGCCGATACTGCAGCTGCCTACGATCTGCTTCCTGAAGACATCAAGAAGCGTATCGACCCGCTTGTTGCAGAACACGATTGGATCAACTCGTTCGGCAGGTCGATGCCGGTGGATGCGGTCGAGATGTTGCGTCCGAAGTTCCCCGCTGTGCAGCATCCGGTGGTTCGGATCATTCCGGAAAGTGGCAGGCGGGTGTTGTTCGTCAACATGACCTTCACGCAACGGATCTTGGGTGTGTCAGAAGAAGAATCGAACGAACTTCTCACGATGCTGTATCGCCACGTCAATCGTCCGGAATTTCAGGTCCGTTTGAAGTGGGAGCCGAATACTGTTGCCTTCTGGGACAATCGGACCTGCCAGCACTACGCGGCCAGTGACTACTTCCCGGCTCGTCGTGTGATGGATCGAATCTCGATTGTCGGGGATCGACCGGTGGGCGTCGGGGGCTGATACGACGCTCAGCGCCTCGAGTGTCTACTACGGGAAGTAGTAACGCACCTCACATAGTTTTTCGACGCCTTGTCGATATGATTTCGACAAGGCGTCGATAAAAGTCGGCGTGACTCGTATCGACGACTTTGGAGCTTCCCGAATGTTCCTCGCCCTGCGTGAACTGTGGTTTGCGCGAAATCGATTCCTCTTGATGGGTGCCGTGGTTGCCCTCATCTCGATCCTGATGGTGATTCTGTCCGGCCTCTCGTCCGGCCTGGTAAACGACGGTGTCTCCGCTTTGCAGCGGACGCCGATTCAGGCGTTTGCCTTCGCGCCGGACACCAAAGCCGACTCGGCGTTTTCGCGCTCGGTCGTCACCGAGGAGCAGGCGCAGGCATGGCGTATGCAACCCGATGTCCAAGACGCCGAGCTCTTCGGCAACATGATCGTCAATGCAAAAACTCGCAGTGGCACGCCTGTCGATCTCACGCTCTTCGGCATCGAACCTGGCTCCTTCCTCGAGCCCGTCTCCGCCGACGGGAGGGGGCTGCAAGCCGACACGGACATCATCGTCAGCTCTACCTTCCGTGACGACGGTGTTGCGATCGGTGACACCGTGATACTCGATCGACTCGGTACGGAGCTGACAGTTGTCGGATTCACCGAAGACAAGCGCACTTTCGGTCACGTCGACGTCGCCTACCTGCCCCTGCGTACTTGGCAGGAGGTTCACGCCGGTGCCAAGATCGGCGAAACCGCCAATGCCAGTGCCTATTCCGAAGCAAGTGTTGTTGCGATTCGGGGCATTGGTGGCGCGTTACCGGATCTCGTGTCGGGCGATGCGGCGGCGGGAACGTCCGCAAAGACGCTCGAGGAATCTTTCGACTCCTCACCAGGGTTCTCCGCGGAAATGATGACTATGTCGATGATCAAGGCGTTTCTGTACGCGATTTCGGCCCTGGTGGTCGGTGCATTCTTCAGTATCTGGACGGTTCAGCGCGGTCGTGAACTCGCAGTGTTGCGCGCGATGGGAGCCTCTACCGGCTTCCTGCTTCGTGACGGCATGGCGCAGGCACTGGTAGTGCTGCTTGGTTCCATCGGCCTCGGTGTGTTGCTGGGCTTGGGGCTCGGTTCGGGGCTCGAAGGCGGGGGGATGCCGTTCGCCCTCGAGTCCGGCCCAGTCGTCAACGGCGCAGTGCTCTTGGCGGTACTCGGGCTGGTCGGCGCAGCCGTTGCCATCGTCCGTGTTACCCGTGTCAACCCGCTCACCGCATTGGGAGAAAACCGATGACCACAGTCGAAAAGACCACAACCGGATTGGTATTGACCGCTGTCAGTCTTCGATTCGGTGACGGTGACTCCACCGTGCTCGCCCTCGACAACGTGAACCTGGAGGTCTCGTGCGGCGAACTTGTCGCGATCGTCGGACCGTCAGGCGCTGGAAAGTCGAGCTTGCTCGCTGTGGCCGGCGGACTCGGTCGGCCGTCGAGTGGAACGATTGTCATCGACGGCGTGGACGTGTCGGCGATGCCGGCCCGTGCTCTCGCCAAACTTCGACGAGACAAGGTCGGCTTCGTCTTTCAGTCCGGCAACCTGATTCCAGCGCTGACGGCGCGCGATCAGCTTCGGCTGATTCCCAAGCTCACGGGGCGGCCGGGTCGCGATCCCGAGGAGTTGCTCGACTCGGTCGGTATGAGTCACCGTGCAGATCGTCGACCCGGTCAACTCTCCGGCGGTGAACGCCAGCGCGTCGGTATCGCTCGGGCATTGATGAGCAATCCCTCGCTACTGCTCGTCGACGAGCCGACGGCTGCTCTCGACCGCAAACGCAGCCATGAGGTGGTCGAACTGCTCTCGCGCGAAACTCACGAGGCAGGCGTCGCTACGATCATGGTGACCCACGATCACGACGTGCTCGGGCACTGCGACCGCATCCTCGAAATGGTTGACGGTCGGTTGCGTCAGAGCGAGTAAGCCCGCGAGGGGACTGGAGGAGATTCGGTGCCGAGGATCGATGCGCCCACTGTGGTCGAGCATCGTGCTGCTCAGCGCCGTGCCCTCCTCGACGCTGCACACGCTCTTCTGTCCGAGGCCCCGGACCGGCCGCCGGGGCTCGGTGAGGTGGCAGCGAAGGCAGGGCTCGCCAGGTCGAGTGCCTACCACTACTTCCGGTCCCGGGAAGATCTCCTCAGTGCCGTCGTCGAAGACATGTTCCCGCGCTGGAACGACAAGATCGTCGAGGCGATGGCAGGCGCAGACGATCCGGTATGGGCGTACGTCGAGGCAAACCTCCAACTGGTTGCCGACGGGGAGCATGCGATAGTCGGAGCGCTGGCGACGCTGACCCCACAAACGTTTCGAGATTCGCGGATCATGGAAATGCACGACAGTCTTGTGCTTCCGCTGGTCGAGGCCCTTCGCCTCCGTGGCGTGTCGGACCCGAAGCTCACCGCCAAGTTGATCAACTCGCTGGTGCATACGGGTACCGAACTGATCGAATCCGGTTGCAGCATGGAGGAAGTCAGGTCCGCCGTGCGTGAGGTCCTCGCGTGACGGGCACCCTCAGGCCGTAATCAGATCCATCCGAAGGTACTCGGTGATGCGGAGCAGCCTCGGAGGCTCGGACACGTCTGAGGAAAGTGCTTGAAATGCTTCGTCTTTCGCGACGAGGCGTGGGGTGCCGAGGCTCACCTCCGTCTCGTCGACCGACAGTCGAGCGCTTCCCGCTCTCAAGACGTTCTGCACCCAGTCCGAGCCTGATCCGTACACCAGAATGAAGACGTAGCCACCCTCGACCGGATAGGCGTCGAGGGGCGTCCGGTAGGTCGTGCCGGATGTGCGTCCGACGTGAGTCAGTACCGGCCATTTACCGCTCGAAATTGCACGCGGGTTGAACACTCGCTTGTTGACATGTCCCCACCATCTCGGCATCGGCATTGCGATCTCCCTTCGCGAGCGCCTTACGAACGTAAGGCTGGCTTACACCTGTAAGGGTGACTTACGCATGTAAGGTTGTCAACGTATTCGTTCCGCCGAGGGGAGTCTGTGTGTCACGGCAACCGCGACAGTCGCTGAACAGGACTCGCGTAATCGAGGGTGCGATCCGCGTTGCCGACGCGGGTGGTGTCGAGGCCGTCACGATGCGACGGGTGGCCCAGGAGCTGGGCATCGAGGCGATGTCGCTCTACTACCACGTGCCCAACAAAGATGCGATTCTCGACGGCCTCGTCGATGCGGTCTTCGAGGCGATCGACCTGCCCGACAGTGAGTGTGCGGATTGGCGAGATGCAATCCGTGGACGCGCCTTTTCCGCTCGCACAGTCCTGTCGCAGCACCGTTGGGCTCTCGGTCTGCTGGATTCGCGACGCAGCCCTGGCTCGGCGACCCTGCGTCATCTCGACGCTGTGCTCGGAGTGCTCCGGAAGGCCGGGTTCACACTCCCGATGGCCGCCCACGGAGCCTCGCTGATCGACAGCTACATCGGCGGATATGTTCTCCAGGAGGCGAATCTGCCGATCAGCGGGCCCGTCGACGTCCAAGAAGTTGCGAGTGACATCCTCGAGCGCCTTCCGGCTGAAGAGTTGCCCTTCCTTCACGAGATGATCGTCGATCACGGTCTGAGTCCGGCTTACGACCACACGAGTGAGTTCGCCTACGGTCTCGATCTCATCCTCGATGCGCTCGAGGCGCGTCGCGCATCGGCGGCACCGGTCCTCGAATAGCGACGATTCGTGTCCAGTTGCTCACCCTTACTGAGGTGACGCAAGGTTATGTGCACGCGGGTGAGCTGCAGTGTCCCTATTGACAGGTGGCTGTATATACAGGACTATACATTCAGTAAAAGTGACCCAAGGCACATTGCGTAGATGATGTGATGCACGCCCGCGGTGGCCGAGTCCTTCGATCGATGGAGTTCTGATGACTGAACGTCTTCCTGGAGAAGACCGGACGGAAGACGACAATGTCCTGCTCGACGGGAAAGGGTTGTCGGTTCACCGGGTGAACGAAATCGCGCGAGAGCCGGCCGTGATTCGACCTGCCGACGCGGCTCTCGAGCTCACACGGCGGTCATGGGAGACCGCGGTTCGGGTTTCCTCCCGTCAAGCGGTGTACGGGCGCACTACCGGGGTAGGCGGGAATCGCGAAACATCCGTCTCCGACGGTGTGCAGCAGGATCTGAGGCTTCTGAGAAGTCACGCAACGGGATCGGGCCCCAGGCTCCCTGACCGGTTGGTGCGCGCCGCGATCGTCATCCGCACCAACCAGATCCTCAACGGCGGCTCAGGTATGCATCCCGACATCATCGACGGTCTGGTTGCTGCTGTTGCTTCACAGAACCTGCCGACAGTGCACGCACGCGGTGCGATCGGAACGGGTGACCTGAGTGCGTTCTCCGAAATCGCCATGGGGCTGATCGGCGAGAGCCCGCTTCGCGACGGACGCACCGGAATCGGTTGGACTCCGCACCACGGTGATGCACTTCCGTTCATTTCCACCAATGCGATGACGGTGGCGATCGCCGGCGACACCAGTATCGAAGTCGCGGGGTGGCTTCAGCACTGCTTGGTTGTCAGTGTTCTTTCCGTGCTTGCGTCGCGTAGTTCTGTCGAACCGTTTGCTGCACAAGTACAGTCGGCAAGAATGCACTTCGGTCAAGCGGAAGTCGCAGAGCGGGTTCGCGATCTGCTGGCACCACACGACATCACACCCGTGAGAGTTCAGGACTCGTTCGGGTTTCGCGCCCTACCGCAAATCTTGGGTGCCACCTGGCAAGCGGTGCATCGACTGCAGAACACGCTGAGTATCGAGATGAATTCGTCTTCGGAGAATCCGCTGGTGTCGGTCGAAGACGACATGGTGTTCCACAACGGAAATTTCCACGCAATGCCAATAGCCCTTGCAGTCGACGAGGCGAAGTTGGCGGTCGCCAGTGCTGCCCTGCTCTCGCAATGTCGGCTCGCCAACCTCTCCGACCCCGCAGTCACCGGCCTTCGTGCGTTCCTTGCAGACGGTCCCGACGGCAGCAGCGGAACCATGCTTCTCGAATACACGACTTCTGCTGCCATTGCCGAGATCCGCTCGTCGGCGGCACCGGGGTCGTTGGGCCACACGGTAATTTCGCGCGGCACCGAGGATCACGCAAGTTTCGCATCCCAAGCTGCAACTCAATTGGCGGACATTCTTGCCCAATCTCGATTGGTGCTGGCGTGTGAACTGATCTCGGCAGTTCGCGCACTCTCGCAACAACAGCGTGAGCTGGATCCGGCGACCGAGCTCGGCGCGTACCTCGCGCGTGCGCGTTTGGTGCTGGACACGAGGACCGAAGACCGGCCACTCAGTGCAGATCTGAGTGCCGCCGTGAACTTTCTTTCTCAACCGCTCGACCAGTAAGCAGGTGGACCGAATCACAAGTAGGTGTGTGCTCGAACGGAACTCGACCATTTCTCCTGGGTGCGTCCGGACTCAGGTCGACACGAAAGTAGTTCGTAGATGATCAAATTCGACAAGGTCACCAAGGCGTACCCAGACGGAACCATTGCCGTCGATGCTCTCGATCTGGAATGCCCGACGGGAAAGATCACCGCGTTGGTGGGTCCTTCCGGCTGCGGCAAGACGACCTCACTCCGCATGATCAACAGGCTGATCGAACCGACGTCAGGCACGATTTCGCTCGACGGCGAGTCCACGGCGGGAATGGATCCGGCCCTTCTGCGTCGACGCATCGGGTACGTGATCCAGCACGCGGGTCTCTTTCCCCATCGCACCATCGTCGACAACATAGCGACCATGCCTCGATTGCTCGGTGCGAGTAAAAAGGAATCTCGCACTCGCGCTATGGAATTGCTCGAAACGGTTGGTCTGACGACCAACTTCGCCGACCGCTATCCGTGGCAGCTCTCCGGAGGGCAGCAGCAACGAGTCGGTGTTGCGCGAGCATTGGCTGCGGATCCGTCATTCATGCTGATGGACGAACCGTTCAGCGCCGTTGATCCGGTTGTTCGCGGCCAGCTGCAAGACGAGTTTCTCCGTCTGCAGAAGGAAATCGGAAAAACGATCATCATCGTCACCCACGACATCGACGAAGCGCTGAAACTCGGGGATCAAGTGGTGGTTCTGCGTACCGGCGGCATTCTTGCGCAGGCGGCGACGCCCCTCGAATTGCTGACTCAACCTGCCGACGAATTTGTTGCCGACTTCGTCGGACGTGACCGTGGGTACCGATCGTTGGGGTTCACGACATTGGACGGCGACCTACCGACGGTGTCAGAACCCGTTGCGCATCTGGGCGATTCCGCTGCGGCGGCCCGCGCACTCACCGGCGATACGTGGCTGTTGGTAGTGGATCCCGCGAACAAGCCGCTCGGATGGGTGAGGCCGGACGCGCTCACGGATTGTATCCGCCCGGATGACTTGAATCTCAGTGGAACACTTGCGGATTCCACCGGGACGATGCGCGCTCTGCTGGATGCGGCGCTGTCAGCGCCGAGCAAGCGGGGCGTTGTCGTGGACGACGCCGGACGCCTGGTGGGAACCGTCACTGCGCATGCTGCAGTGGAAGCCATCGAGGCTGCCGATCTGGCTGACGCGGGGAGGGCACTCCGATGAACTTCGAATGGCTCGGACGTCAGTCCGACCGGATCATGGACTTGGTGGGATGGCATGTTCTGCTGTCGTTGATTCCCTTGGTGATCGGCTTGGTGGTCGCGTTGCCGATCGGCTGGGTCGCCTATCGCAGTCGTCGGTTGCATCCCTACGTGGTGGGGACGGCCGGATTGCTCTACACGATCCCTTCGCTCGCGCTCTTCGTGCTCCTGCCTCCAATTCTGGGTACCAAGATTCTGGATCCGATGAACATCATCGTGGCGCTCACCGTGTACACCGTTGCTCTGCTCGTGCGGGTAGTGGCCGACGCGCTCGATTCGGTTCCGCCGGAGACGGTTCTGGCAGCGACGGCGATGGGCTACCGGCCGTATCAGACGCTGTTGAAAGTACAGTTGCCAGTAGGAGTTCCGGTGATCTGTGCAGGTTTGCGCGTCGCAGTCGTCTCGAACGTCAGTCTTGTCTCACTGGGCGCACTCCTGGGTATTCCGCAGATAGGTTCCTTGTTCACCCAGGGATTTCAGTTGCGTTTCTACACGCCCATCATCGCGGGTATCGCTCTGTGTCTGGTGCTGGCGTTGATCCTTGATCTCCTCATCATGTTGGCGAATCGGTTGTTGACGCCGTGGACCCCGAAAGTGACTACATCATGATCAGCTTCCTTCTCGACGGATCCCACTGGACCGGGCCGGACGGCATCCCCACCCTTCTCGTTCAGCATTTGATGTACACATTCGCCGCGCTGGCGGTGGCTGCGGTTATCGCGACCCCGCTCGGTCTCTACATCGGACATACGGGCCGAGGCTCCGTTGTTGTTGCTGGACTAGCCAACTCGCTACGAGCGCTGCCGACCATCGGTCTGCTGATCCTACTGGTTCTCATCATCGCGCCGTCATTCCCGAACAAACTCGCGTATCTGATCCCCAGCCTCATCGTCCTGGTGCTTCTCGCGATCCCTCCCATTCTCACCAACACGTATGCCGGAGTTCGAGCGGTCGATCAGGCTGCGGTCGACGCAGCGCGGGGGATGGGATTTCGGTCGATGCGGATCTTGACCGAGGTCGAGATTCCATGTGCCCTGCCACTCATGTTGTCCGGCATCAGAAGTGCCGTTCTTCAGATCGTCTCCACTGCGACTGTGGCCGCTTACATTTCGTTGGGCGGGCTCGGCCGGTTGCTGATCGACGGAAAAGCTCAGAGCGACTACGGCCAGATGGCGGCCGGAGCCGTACTGGTATCGCTGATTGCCCTGGTTTTCGATCTCGGAATCGGCGCACTGACTGCGCGGGTCGTTTCGCCTGGCCTGACCAGGCGCGATCGGAAGAAGAAGACAGAGAAGCCTGCCGCCACCTCACAGCGCACTGCTGTGCCTGAGCCCGCACCGATCTGAGGACGTTCGACATGAAGAAGGTATTGATCGCCGCGTTGGTCGGCGTGACAGCGGTTGCGTTGTCCAGCTGCGGAATCGGCAAGGACCCCTTGGCTACGGACGGCGGCGGTAGCGCTGAGGGCGCCATCGTGATCGGTTCCGCCGATTTTCCCGAGAGCCAACTGATTGCGACCATTTACGCCGAAGCGCTTCGTGCCAACGGTATCGACGTTACCGAGAAGTTGAACATCGGTAGCCGAGAACTCTATGTACCGGCACTGCGCGACGGTTCCATCGATCTGATCCCCGAGTATTCCGGCGCCTTGTTGCAATATCTGGACAGCAAGACAACGGCGACGGCTTCAGATGAAGTATCCGCTGAAATCGATGCGAAATTGCCCAAGGGTCTGGTGGCTCTCGAGCCCTCGCCCGCAGAGGACAAGGATGTACTTGCCGTCAAACAGGAGACGGCGGAAAAGTATTCGCTGGAGACCGTCGAGGATCTGGTGCAGCATGCCGACGAGTTGACTCTCGGCGGACCGCCGGAATGGAAGACGCGCGAAAACGGCGTCGCCGGCTTGAAGACCAAATACGGCCTGACATTCCGGGAGTTCCTGGCACTCGATGCAGGTGGACCCCTCACGCTCAATGCGCTTCTGAGCGGGCAGATACAGGTTGCCGATGTCTTCAGTACCGATCCTGCGATGCGCTCGGAGAACTTGGTTGCACTCGAGGATACGAAGCACCTCTTCCTCGCGGAGAACATCACGCCGATCATCAACGAGTTGAAGGCTCGCGATGACGTCCGATCCGTGCTCGCGGGGGTTTCGGCGGCGCTGACCACCGAAGATCTCATCGAGATGAACCAGCGCGTTGCCGATCTCGACGACATGAGTGACATCGCTCAGGACTGGTTGCAGGAGAACTCCCTGGTGCCATGATCGAAGGCCGGGGTGGCGTCCTTGTCGTCGGTCGAACAGACGATATCGATACGACCCCGCTCGGGGTAACGTCGCGAAGTCAGGCATGCCTCGACCTCGCGGCGAGCCGTTCCGACCAAGGATGCCGACATGCCGAGAAGCCGACCGCGCACACCCATTGGACGAGTTCGGAACGGCGCAGCCACTACAACCACGGTTGTAGTGGCCGGCCTGTGTCTGGCATCAGGCTGGAACGCCCATGCAGTTTCCGAGTTGCGCTGTAGTTCCGCTCACGACGCCTAGTGGCACCGGACGGGCAATTCTCACCAGCGAGGGCGTCACCGTCATCGAATCACCGCCGGGAACGCTGACCGACCGCGGCGTCGGTGACGGCTCCACCGTCGCTCAGATCGAATCGGTTTACGGCAACGATCATTCGACACGGACGATTCAGACTGAGTCAGGCCAATCGATCTTCGTCACCACCGGTGATCCAAGGCAAGTCGGTAATGGCGACCCCGGAGGGTTGATCGGCTTTTCGATTCACGACGGTACGGTCGGGCCTCCTGTGATCGGTGGTGTCCCCGGCTTCGAGTACTGCTCGGGCAATTCGTCGACTTCGACTTCACGATTGCCGACGGCATCCACATCCGAGGGGTGCGGAACGATCACGTACCCCGAGACAGGCGTTGTCGCCGCCATCGGCAATCTGCAAGGCGGCATCACTTGTGAGGTGGCAAAGGACATAGTTTGGAGTGCTCGGACAGAACTCGTGGAATCAGTTTTCAGGCAGTCCCGTAGATCTGCTGGAGGCGCGCCGAGGCTAGCGCTGAACCGGCACGTGCTTCGTGACTATCCGGTGGATCAGACGAGCAGCCGTTCGGGCAGTGCGATTGTCGACGTCGAGGCTCGGGTTCAGTTCGGCGACATCGAGAACCGCGAGTTTTCCGCTGGACGTGACTCGGTCACATACGTATTGGATGGTTTCGAGGCTGACTCCGTAGGCCGCAGGTGCGCTGACGCCCGGCGCCACAGCTGCAGGCAGGACATCGAGGTCGATGGTCAGGTAGACCAGATCGACGTCGTCGAGGAAGTCTGCGAGGAACTGATCCACGACGCCTCGGCCGATCGCTCCGCATTCTTCGTCGAGCAGATAGCGAACACCGAGGCGGTGAGCCGTGTCGAACAGTGCCGTGGTGTTGCTCGGTTGGCTGATTCCGATCACGCTGTACTGATGCGAGGTGCCTGCCGCGGCTTCGTCCTCGGCGATCTGACGAAAGGGTGTGCCGGAGCTGGGTATCGGATCGCCCCGCAGGTCGAAGTGCGCATCCAAGTTGAGGATTCCGAGTTTGGCTCCAGCGGTTCGCAACTCGGAGCCCGCGACGCCGAGGTATGTGCCGTAGGCGATTTCGTGTCCTCCCCCGAGAACCACGGGGAAGTGTCCCGAATCAAGCGCAGCGCTGACGGCGTTCCCGAGTGCGGCCTGACCGGCCTCGAGTTCTTCACCCGACACGGCAACGGTTCCCGCGTCCTGAATCTGCAGTGGTTCGGCCAGCGCCATGGAAGCCAACCCGGCTCGCAAAGCGTCGGGGCCATCCGCGGCACCGCGGCGGCCCTTGTTGCGGCGGACTCCTTCGTCGCTGGAGAATCCGATCAGAACACAGTCGCCGGGAGCTGTTTCGGCTGAATACGGTTGCACGGCATGATGCCACCGCAGATGCTTGGCAGTGGTGCCGTCGGAGCGCCCGGTCCACGGCTTGGGTTCGATGTCGACTGCGATCTGATGTGCCACGACGGCCTCCCGGTGAGTATTTCAGTAGCTTGTGGCGAGTGCGCCGTTTTTCCAGACCTCGCGCACCAGGGGGACGCCCGGGCGGTAGGCGAGGTGGAGGTACGACGGTGCATCGAGCGCGATGGCGTCGGCACGTGTTCCGAGAGAAAGGGTTCCGACGTCGGTGCGCTGCAGCGCCCGGGCGCCTCCTGCAGTGGCTGCCCAGACTGCCTCGGCGGGTGTCATGTGCATGTCTCGCACCGCAATTGCTATGCAGAACGGGAGGCTGGTGGTGTAGCAGGTGCCGGGATTGCAGTCGGCGCCGAGAGCTACTGTGACGCCGGCGTCCAGCAGTGCGCGGGCGTCGGGGTACTTGTTGCGGGTGGAGAAGTCGGCACCTGGCAACAGTGTTGCGACGGTGGAACTCTGAGCCAGGGCGTCGATGTCCTCGGCGGTGACGTAGGTGACGTGATCGACGGACGCGGCTCCCATCTCGACGGCGAGCTGAACTCCTGGCCCTTCGCCGAGTTGATTGCCGTGGACGCGGGGGATCAGTCCAGCGGCGACGCCTGCGCTCAGGACTGCATGTGCCTGTTCGCGGTTGAACGCGCCTCGCTCGCAGAAGACATCGATCCACTTCGCGTGTGGCGCACAGGCAGGGATCATCTCGTCGCACGCCATGGCGACGTAGTCATCGACGCGACCGGCATATTCGGGTGGTGGAACGTGGGCGGCCAGCAGTGTGACCTCGTCGGTGAACTGTCCGGCGATCAGTGCGCTGCGTAGTTCGCTCTCGGTGTTCTGCCCGTATCCGGTCTTGCATTCGACGGTTGTGCTGCCCGAGCGCAGGGATTCGTCGAGTAGGCGTCGAACATTGGCCTGCAATTGTTCGTCGGTGGCCGAGCGCGTCGCTTCGATGGTGTTGCGAATGCCGCCGGCGGCGTACTTCTCGCCCGCCATGCGAGCTGCGAATTCCTCGGCCCGCTCGCCACCGAACACCAGGTGCGAGTGACTCTCCACGAAACCGGGGAGCAGGGCCCGACCGCCGATATCCTGACCGATATCGGCAGCCGGGGCGTCGGCGGAATCACCGACCCAAGCAACAACGCCGTCGTCGAAAACGATTGCCGCGTCGTGTCGTACGCCGAGCTTGCCCTCACCCAGAGTCGGGTCATTGGTGACGAGGGTTCCGATGTTGGTCAGAACGGTGGTTCGAGAACCATTCGTGGTCAATGTAATTCCTAACTCAGGGTGAGGTGGTGGAGCTGTTTCAGTTCTCGGTCATCGGGATGCGGACGCCGCGGGTGGCTGCCGTGTCGATGGCGTGGTCGTATCCTGCATCCGCATGCCGGATGACGCCCATCCCGGGATCGTTGGTGAGAACTGCTTCGAGCTTCTTGGCTGCGAGTTCGGTGCCGTCGGCGATGCACACCTGTCCCGCGTGGATGGAGCGTCCCATACCGACGCCGCCGCCTTGGTGGAGTGAAACCCACGAAGCGCCGGACGCGGTGTTGACCAGGGCGTTGAGCAGCGGCCAGTCGGCGATCGCGTCGGACCCGTCGATCATCGATTCGGTTTCGCGGTACGGCGAGGCGACCGATCCGGAGTCGAGGTGATCGCGGCCGATGGCGATCGGTGCGGAGAGCTCGCCCGAGGCCACCATCTCGTTGAACTTGAGGCCGGCGAGGTGGCGCTCACCGTATCCGAGCCAGCAGATGCGAGCCGGAAGGCCTTCGAAGGCAACCTTTTCGCCGGCCATGGTGATCCAGCGGCGCAGGTGCTCGTTCTCGGGGAAGAGTTCGAGGATGGCCTTGTCGGTGGCCTCGATGTCCTTGGGATCACCCGAGAGCGCCGCCCAGCGGAAGGGGCCGAGGCCTTCTTCGAAGAGCGGACGGATGTAGGCGGGAACGAATCCGGGGAAGTCGAATGCACGGTCGTAGCCGGCCTTGCGGGCCTCGTCGCGGATGGAGTTGCCGTAGTCGAATACCTCGGCGCCGGCGTCCATGAATCCGACCATGGCCTTGACGTGTGCGGCCATCGCATTGCGGGAATCTTCGGTGAACTTCTGCGGATCCTTCTCCGACATGGTCTTCATGTCGCCGAAGTCGATGCCGATCGGCAGGTAGGCGAGGGGATCGTGCGCCGAGGTCTGGTCGGTCACGATGTCGATGGGGGCCTTCATCTCCAGCAGCGCCGGGAAGATCTCTGCCGCATTGCCTTCGAGGCCGATGGAGAGCGGCTTCTTGGCATCGCGTGCCGCGGTCGCCAGTTCGAGCGCGTGCTCGATGCTGTCTGCCTTGGTGTCGAGGTACTTGTGGGCGATACGACGGTCGATGCGGGTGATGTCGCAGTCGACGCAGATCGCGACGCCGTCGTTCATAGTGACGGCGAGAGGCTGAGCGCCGCCCATGCCGCCGAGACCCGCAGTGAGGGTGATCGTTCCGGCGAGTGAGCCGTTGTAGCGCTTCTTCGCGATGGCGCCGAAGGTCTCGTACGTACCCTGCAGGATTCCCTGGGTGCCGATGTAAATCCAGGAGCCTGCGGTCATCTGGCCGTACATGGTCAGGCCGAGGTCTTCGAGACGGCGGAACTCTTCCCAGTTCGCCCAGTCACCGACCAGGTTGGAGTTGGCGATCAGCACTCGCGGTGCCCACTCGTTGGTGCGGAAGACACCGACCGGCTTGCCGGACTGCACCAGCATGGTCTCGTCGTTCTTCAGCGTCTTCAGCGTGGCGACCATGGCGTCGAAGGCAGCCCAACTACGCGCTGCGCGACCGGTTCCGCCGTAGACGACGAGGCTGTCCGGGTGCTCGGCAACATCGGGGTCGAGGTTGTTCATGAGCATGCGCAGGGCACCCTCCTGCTGCCAACCGAGCGTCGTGAGCTCGGGGCCGCGGGGAGCACGGACGGGGCGCGGCTCGTGGCCGGGGGTGCTGATTTCCATTGTGTTCTCCTAGCTTGCTGAAGTTCGAAAGACGTTGGGGGATCAGACGCGAGAGTCGGTCATCGCGGTGTGATCGGGGTAGATCATCGACGAAGGGGGATTGCTCGTGCGCTTGGCGAGTGGGTAATAGATCAGCCCGGTGAACACGATGCCGACCAGCCACGAGATGTCGGCGCCGCCGAGCATGTCCGTGACAGGGCCGGTGTACATCTTCTGGGCGAGGAACGGGATCTGGGCGAGAACGCCGGCGGCGTAGCAAGCCAATGCGGTGAAGTTCCATGCTCCGTATCGACCGTTGACGTCGTACAGCGCCGGAATGTCGATGCGTTCCTTGGAGATCAGGTAGTAGTCGATCAGATTGATCGCACTCCACGGCGTGAACACCATCAGCAACACCAGGACGAAGTTCTTGAAGTTGTCCAGGAAGTCGGCGCTGGCGGCGATGGCGATCAAGACCGAGACCGCAGTGAAACCGAGGATGTAGAGGGTGCGCGCGGTGCTCGAGATTCGCGACTGTCCGTTGAAGGCGGTGACGGTGGTCAGGATCGACATGAATCCGCCGTAGGCGTTGAGCACGTTCACCGTCAACTTGCCGACCAGGATGACGAAGTAGATCAGGAAGGCGATGGCAGCGGGTCCGGCCAGATCTCCCATGAAGCCGACCTGGTTACCCAGGAACGCGTCGCCGGCGCAGGCCGCGACGAGAGCGCCGAAGGTCATGGACCACTGCGATCCGATGACACTACCGAGGAACGTCGACCAGAACGTGGTGCTCTCGGAAGTGCTGCGCGGCAGGTAACGCGAGTAGTCGGCGACGTACGGGCCGAAGGTGAGCTGCCAACCGGCACCCAGCGAGATCGCGAGCAGGAAGGTGACTATGTCGAAGCCCTTGATGCCGACGTACGAGGCGACGTCGTACTCGAGGAACAGTCGAACGGCCAGGTAGGAGAATCCGACGATGCCCACGACGGTGGCGATCCTGCCGACGATGTGGATCAGCTTGTAGCCGGTGACCGCGACGAATGCGGTGAGGAGACCGAAGACGACGATGCCGACGGTGGGGCTGTCGATGTGCAGGATCTTGTTGACGGCCTGTCCGGCCAACACGGTGCCGGTGGCAGCGAAGCCGAGGTACATCAGGATGACGAGAACAAGCGGTACGACTGCTCCCTTGACGCCGAACTGGGCGCGACTCGAGATCATCTGGGGGAGACCCATACGCGGGCCCTGTGCGGAGTGAAGCGCCATGACAGCGCCACCGAAGATGTTGCCGATCAGAAGTCCGACGATCGCCCAGATGGCGTCCGCGCCGAATACGACGGCGAGAGCGCCGTCGACGATTGCAGTGATCTGCATGTTGGCGCCGAACCAGAGAGTGAACTGGCTGCGCGGGGTGCCGTGTCGTTCTGCATCCGGGACGACGTCGATAGTGCGTCGTTCCGGAGTGAGGATGACCTCGGCCGGTCCATCGTGAGTCATAGGCCTGTCTTTCTGCTGCGAGCCCGTCGAGCGACGGAATCGACGTCGGGGTATTGCCCACCTTCTTCGTGCTTGGTGCTTTGCGCCTTGTGCTTTGTGCGCTGGGTCACTGTCACTGCGGATAAATGTATATGCCTGTATATACAGGCGTCAATACCCGGGACCCGTTTTCGCGTAAATGCTGTGTAACACCGCGCGAGAAATCAGAAACCCTTACCCGGGTTGAGGATTCCGAGCGGGTCGAAGGCAGCCTTGATCGATCGGTGCAGTTGCATGCTGTCCTCGCCGAGCTCGAGAGAGAGCCAGCGACGCTTCAGAACGCCGACGCCGTGCTCTCCGGTCAGAGTTCCGCCGAGTTCGAGAGCACGCCGGAAGACCTCGTCCGCGGCGGTCCACACGGCTTCGGGGACCGAGCCGTCGGCAGTGCGGTCGAAGACGAAGGTCGGATGGACGTTGCCGTCACCAGCATGCGCGACGGTCATGATCTTGACCATGTGCTCGGCGGCGGCTCGGTCGATACTCTCGAGCATGTCGGGCAGTTTCGACCGCGGGACCCCGACGTCTTCCACGAGACATTGCCCGAGTCGTTCGGAAGCCGGATAGGCGAGTCGGCGAATCTCGAGTAGCTGTGCGGCTTCTGCCGCGTCCTGCGAGACGGCGACAAAATCTGCGCCCGCCCTCTCGAAGTGTTTCTGCATCGCCGCGGCTGCTGCGTCGGCATCGACCCCGTCGGCCTGTGCGATCAGCATCGCGGCGGTGTTGTCTTCCAACCCGATTCGTTTCCAGTCGTCGACTGCGCGCAGCGTTGCTCGATCGATCAGCTCCAGCAGGCTCGGTCCGATCCCGTCGCGAACGACCGCGGTAACTGCGTCCGCTGCGGAGCGGAGAGAATCGAAACTGCCGACGACGGTGACCGGTGCTCTCTTGGGCTTGGGCTGCAACTTGAGCGTGGCACTCGTGACGACTCCGAGTGTTCCCTCCGAACCGACGAGAAGACTGGTCAAGTCGTATCCCGCAACACCTTTGACGGTCCTTCGGCCTGTCCGCACGATCCGACCGTCGGCGAGCACAACCTCGAGACCCAGGACTGAATCGCGGGTGACGCCGTACTTCACGCAACGCAGTCCACCGGCGTTGGTGGCGATGTTTCCGCCGATCGTGGAGATCTCGAAACTGCTCGGATCAGGGGCGTACATCAGCCCGTACTCGTCTGCTGCTCGACTGATGTCGGCGTTGATCACCCCGGCTTCCACGACAGCGAGTTGATCGTCCGGATTGACCTCGAGAATCGAGCGCATGCGAGTGGTCGAGATGACCAGGCAGCCCTCGACGGCTGCCCC
Source organism: Rhodococcus sp. 27YEA6 (assembly GCF_044908235.1). Lineage (NCBI taxonomy): Bacteria > Bacillati > Actinomycetota > Actinomycetes > Mycobacteriales > Nocardiaceae > Rhodococcus > Rhodococcus sp. 27YEA6. Next base: position 229,347 of record NZ_JBIYCY010000001.1, read on the forward strand.
GCCGCCCGCCAAACCGGTTCCCGCACCGCGGGTTACCACCGGGACACGGTGAGCAGTAGCCCATTTCAGCGCCTCGGAAATGTCGGCCGCAGTTTCGGCGAGCATGACGGCCGCCGGATGGCCGGGTTCGGCGAGATGGGCCTCGTCACGGCGGTACGAGTCCATTACCGCAGGGTCGGTGATCAGGCGACTCGAACCGATCGACCGAGCAAGTTCGTGGACGGACATTCTTTTCTCCAGTCGGTCAAAGGTTGTGTGCGAGTGCATCCACAGCGGCGATCACGGCGTCTTCTGCTGCCCGCTCACCTACGGTCACCCGCACACCCTCGCCGGGGAACATCCGGACCGAGACACCCTGCGCGACGCAGGCCGCTTCGAGTGCAGAAGCTCTCTTGCCGAGAGGGATCCACACGAAGTTGGCACCGCTCGGGACCGTCTCGACGCCGCGCAGAGCCAATTGCTCACGTAGGTGAGAACGACCCGCGGTCACCGTTTCGACTATCGAATCGGTGTGTGCCGGATCGGTCAGGGCCGCGCAGGCCGCGGCCTCGGCAACGGCGCTGAGCCCGAAGGGCGGTGCAGCGCTGCGAAGATCCGCTGCGATCGCCGAGTTGGTGACGGCATAGCCGGCACGAAGTCCGGCCAATCCGTAAGCCTTGGAGAAGGTTCGGAAGACGACGATGTTGGGAAAGGCTCGAAGCAGGTCGACGCCGTCGACGTCGCTGGTCGCGAACTCCCGGTAAGCCTCGTCCAGAAGGATGAGGACGTCGCTCGGGATCGAGCGGGCGAACGAGACGAACTCCGCGGTCGAGAACTCGCTTCCGGTCGGATTGTTGGGGTTGCAGACGAGTACTGCGCGGGTCTGCGGCGTCACGGCTGCCGCCATTGCACTCAGATCATGCCGATGTTCGGAATCGAGTGCGACGGGGACACCGCTCGCCCCGGCGATTCCGATCAGTATCGGGTACGCCTCGTAGCTGCGCCACGGGTAGACGACCTCGGTGCCCGGACCCGTGTACGCAGTCAATACCTGCTGGAGCAGTGCCAACGACCCGGCGCCGACCAATACCTGGTCGTCGCCCACGTCCAGACGGTCGCTCAACCGAGCGATCAGCGTGTCGCCGAACAGCGACGGATACAAGTGCGAGTGTGAGGCCGCGAGATTGACGGCCTCGAGAATGGCCGCCGAGGGTGCAACCGTCGACTCGTTGCTCGACGCCCGCCACCGAACCTGCTCGAGGCCGGCTGCTTTGGAGTATCGAGGAAGCGCTTCGATTTCGGGTCGGGGGCGAGGCCTCAGCGCACCGGGCGCGCTCATGCCAGGGCGCCGATCGCGTTCTCCGCGGCCGCAACAAGTGCACCCGATGCCGCCAAGTCCACCGCGGCCTCGATCTCGGGGGACAGGAAGCGATCGGTACCCGGCCCCTGCACCTTCTCGCGCAGGGTCCGAAGGACGGCTCCGGTGGCGGGGGAGGGCTCGAGTGGGGAGCGCAAATCGATTCCTCGTGCTGCAGTCAGTATCTCGATCGCGAGAACTCGGGTGAGACCGTCGATGGACCGGCGGAGCTTGCGTGCACCCGACCATCCCATGGAGACGTGATCTTCCTGCATGGCCGAGGAGGGAATCGAATCGACACTGGCCGGGCTCGCGAGTCGCTTGAGTTCGGACACGATGGCAGCTTGTGTGTACTGCGCGATCATCAGTCCGCTGTCGACACCGGGGTCGTCGGCGAGGAAGGGGGTCAGACCGTGATTGCGTGCTACGTCGAGGAAGCGGTCGGTTCGGCGTTCGCTGATACCCGCGACATCCGCGGTCACGATGGCGAGAAAGTCCAAGACGTAGGCCACGGGAGCTCCGTGGAAGTTACCGTTCGACCGAACCCGTCCGTCGAGAGTGACAACGGGATTGTCGACAGCACTGGCCAATTCGCGCCCGGCAACCAGTCGGGCGTGATCGACGGTGTCGCGTGCGCCGCCGGCAACCTGCGGTGCGCACCGCAGTGAGTACGCGTCCTGAACTCTGGTGCAGTCAGGGCCCGCATGGCTGGCGACGATCGGGGAATCGGCAAGCAAGCGCACCATGTTCGAGGCGGCCGCGCCCTGTCCAGGGTGGGGGCGAAGCGCCTGAAGATCGGCGGCGAACACTTGATCGGTGCCGAGCAAGCCCTCGACGCTCATGGCGGCAGCGATGTCGGCCAACTTGAGCAGATGATCGAGATCGGTGATCGCAAGGGCCAGTTGACCGAGCATCCCGTCGGTACCGTTGATCAGTGCGAGGCCTTCCTTCTCGGCCAGAACCACCGGTTCGAGACCATGGGCAGCCAATGCCGTTGCCGCATCGGTGAGTTCACCGTCGGCGGTGCGGACGGAACCTTCACCGATGATTGCCATCGCCACATGCGCCAGTGGTGCCAGATCTCCCGAGCATCCGAGGCTGCCGTATTCGTGCACCACCGGGGTGATGCCTGCGGTGAGTAGGTCGGCGTACGCCTGTGCGACTACAGGGCGCACTCCGGTCCGCCCGGTGGCGAGCGTCGACAGACGCAGAAGCATCAAGGCCCGGATCACTTCGCGTTCGACTTCCGGTCCCGAACCTGCCGCATGTGAGCGGATCAGGCTGCGCTGCAACTGTGTCCGCAGATGCGCTGGAATGTGCCGGGTGGCAAGTGCGCCGAATCCGGTGGAAACTCCGTAGACCGGTGTGGGGTCTGCGGCCAGCGCTTCGATGCGTGCACGACTTTCGGCGATCGCGGCCAGTGATTCCGCGGTCAATGCAACGCCGTATCCGTTGCGCGCGACGTCGACGACGTCGGCGATGGTGACAGCGCCGATTCCGACCTCGATGGTTCGGGTGGCTGTCTGGGTGGCAGGGGTGGCGTTCATGGGACTCCAATGATGATGCGTGGCTATCTAACAAAGTCTTGTATACGAGACGCTAGTCTTGAATATGAGACGAAACAAGGCCCGCAAAGTACGGAACGGAGAAGTTGGCTACATGTCTGCGGTCGGGGTCTCCACCATTCGATCTCCGAGATCGGCGGAGAACTCGGCGCTGACGGCGCGCACTCGGTCGGCGATCAGGGCACTCTCCTCGGCCGATTTGGAGCCGGAGAGGAAGGTGACGCCGAGAGCTGCGACCGGACGACCGTCCCGTGTGATCACGGGGCTGGCGATGCAGTTGATCCCGGATGTCGTCGCATTCTCTTCGACCGCATATCCGCTCTCACGTGCTGCGGCGAGCAGTTCTCGCAGTTCGGCGAGCGTCGACGGACCCGTTCCGGTCCGCGTCGGCCAGGTGTACCCCTCGTAGAGCGCGCTGATCTGTTCCGCATCCAGACGGCTCAGAATCGCCCGCCCGACTGCGGTGAGATGCGCCGGAAGGCGGGTCCCGATCTCGGTCACCAACCGAACGCCGGGCTTCAGAGGTTCACGTTTGTCGAGGTAGATGACGTCAGAACCCTGAAGTACCGCCAGATGGGAGGTCTCGTCGGTCGACTGAGTGAGTGCCAGCATGAATCGTTGGCCCTCACGGTGAAGTGGGCCGGACCGCATGTACGACGCACCGACTTCGAACGCCGAGACACCCAGGGTCCAGGCGCGTTGATCAGCCCAGTACGAGACGAACCGTCGATCCCGCATGACATTGAGGAGGTGATGCGTCGTACTCTTCGGCAGCTCGAGGGCGCTGGAGATTTCTGCCGTCGCCAGCGGCACACCCCGGCGGGCCAGGAGATCGAGCACGTCGAGCACGCGCTCAGCAGATTTCACGCGGCTCGTCGTCATATGGGGTGTGTCCTTACGGGTAGGGCTGAGGTGGGAGCGGGGACCCACATTGTCTCGGATACGAGACTGAATCGCCAAGTGCTCGGATACGAGACTGAATCGCCAAGTGCTCGGGGTGGTCAGGGAGTCTGGTTGCCGAGTTCCGCGGACAACCGGGCGCAGTGCTCCACCAAGACGCGGCCGTGGCTGGCGCAGACCTCGTCCGTCAGACGGAAGGTCGGGCCCACGACGCTGAGCGCTCCGGCTATCTGACCGACCGCGTTGTAGATCGGCGCGGCAACTCCGGTCGAGTGATCCTCGATGGTGTCGTGCGCAATGGCGTACCCGCTCTCGCCTACCTTGCCGCTCAACGCTGCGCCGACGGCGGTGCCGTCCAGGGGAACGCTCTGGCCCACCCACCCCATGTGGCGGATCGCGTGCGTGCCCTCGATCTGATCGAGATACAGCGCAGTGTCTTTCGGTCCCTTCGTCGACAGGTAGGTCGACTCTCTCGTGGTTTCGGCGATGGCCTTCATCGCGGGCCGCGCTCTCGGCAACAGTTGATTGTCACCGAGTGCGCGAGCCCCGATCTGAAGTAGCCGCGGGCCGACGCGATAGACGTTGTCCTCGCCGCGGACGACGAACTCGGTTTGTTCGAGGCTTCTGATCAGGCGAAGCGCGGTACTGGTTGCCAGATCGGTTGCCTTGGCGGCGTCGCCGAGCGTCAACCCGCCGTGCTCGACGATCGCACCGAGAAGTTCGAACGTGCGATTCGCGCTGCGGGTCACGTCGCCGGGGGCCATGTCCTACTCCAAGTGCCGAGGGATGTCTGCGCTGAATCTATCGCGAGCCCGGCAGTACCTCACCGTGGTGCTCGTCCAGCAGGGGACTGCGGCGGACACCGGGGCGTCGGCTATCACCGAACACGACGGGTTGTCGTACGTAGGAGATTTTTCCTGCTACCGGGTGCTCGAACGATTCGACGACTCCGCGATACTCGGCCTGCGCGGAGGTGAGTGCCTGCTGGACGTCCCAGATTTCCGAGCCGGCGAGGCCCGCGTCGCCGAGAATATCGACCACGTCGGCGACGGTCTTTCCGGCAGCCCAGTTTTCGATCTCCTTGCGCAGTGCCGGTTCGTTCTCGGTCCGGGTGGTGTCGTCGGCAAATCGAGGATCTGCGATCAGGTCGACGCGATTCATCGTCTGCGCCAGCTTCTCGAAACCCGACTGGCTCGCAACCGCGAGGACGAAGAGTCCGTCGTCGGCCTTGTAGGTGTCGAACGGTGTTGACACCGGATGACGGTTGCCGACGCGTGGGGGCGTGAGCCCGGTGGATTGCAGTTGGCTGTGTGCTGTCGGCAGCATGGCGAGCATGCTGTCGAACATCGCGACGTCAAGGTGCTGCCCGAGTCCGCTCGCCCGTGCACTCAGCAGGGCGGTACTGATTCCCCAGGCGGCGAACAGCCCGGCGACCAGGTCTCCGAACGACTCACCCAACCGTGTCGGCCCGGATTCCTCCGAACCGGTGATGCTCATGATGCCCGAAAGAGCCTGGACTACAAGGTCGTAGGCGGCGGCTCCGGACATGGGCCCGTCCTGTCCGAAACCGGAGATGGACGCGTACACGATCCGCGGATTGCGAGCCCGCGCAGCCTCGTAGTCGATTCCCAGGCGCTTGGTGACGCCGGGGCGAAAGTTTTCGACGACGACGTCGGCGGTCTCGATGAGCGTCAGCAGCGCCTCACGGTCCTCGTCGTTCTTGAGGTTGAGTGCCACCGAACGCTTGCCACGATTGAGCACGTTGAAGTAGATGCTCTCGCCGTCGCGGAACGGGCCGAGGTGCCGAGAGTCTTCACCGTGTTCGGATTCGATCTTGACGACGTCCGCACCGGCGTCGGAAAGCAGTGCGGTGCAGTAGGGTCCGGCAAGGACGCGCGAGAGGTCGATGACCCGGATGCCGTCGAGTGGGGGAAGTGCAGTCATGTCCGCGCCTTTCAGAACTCGGTGGAACGCGGCGACGGAGCATTGCCGGCAATGGTGAGCAACTGGATCTGCGAGGTGCCCTCGAAGATGCGGAGAATGCGGCAATCGCGGTACAGGCGTTCGATTTCCGATTCGCGCATGAAACCTGCGCCACCGTGGATCTGTACGGTTTGATCGACGATCGAGAAGCAGGCTTCGGTGGCGACGTACTTCGAAATCGATGCGGCGCGGCGGATGTCCTGACCGGCGTCCTTGACGTCGGCGGCCCAGTCTGCGGTGACGCGTGATGCGACAAGTTGCGCGTCGCAGCCACCGAGGAGTAGCTGGATTGCCTGGAAGTCGAAGATCGGCGTGCCGAACTGCTTTCGCTCCGTTGCGTACTCGCGTCCCAGTTCCCAAGCGCGCAGAGCGATGCCGTTTGCCATTGCCGCTACGTCGATGCGTGCTCGGTTCAGGGCGGTCAAGGCAATGTTGCCGCCGCGACCTTCGGTGCCGATCACGGAGTCGAGCGGCAGAACGACGTCGTCGAGGTAGACGGTGTACGTCGGGGCCGAACGAATTCCCATCTTGTCCTGCGGCTCCGAGTAGCTGATTCCCGGAGTTCCCTTGGGGACGACGAAGGCGGTGATGCCTCGGAATCCTGCGCTCGGGTCCGTCTTGGCGAAGAGCACGACCAGGTCGGCTTCCTTGGCGTTGGAGATGTACGTCTTCGATCCGGAGAGATGCCAGCCGTCGTCCTCGCGTCGGGCGACGGTACGCATCGAGGCGATGTCGGAGCCGGCATCGGGTTCTGTGAGTGCAAAGCCGGCCAGTAGTTCGCCCGACGCGAGCTGGGGCAACCAGCGATGCTTCTGCTCTTCGGAGCCGCCGACGAGAATCGGCTCGAGGCCCAGGTAGTGGGCGGTGTAGATCGATGCCAGCGCGGCGTCGGTGCGTGCAACTTCTTCGATGGCGACCAGTTGGGTTCGTGTCGACAGACCCAGCCCGCCGAATTCCTCGGGCACGGAAATGCCCATGAGGTCCTGCTGCCCGAGGCGCTTGACCAGCTGCGCCGGGAACTCCTTGGACTCGTCGCGTGCGGCTGCTCCTGGGTGGATCTCGGCGTTGGCGAAGGCTCGGACAGTGCTGCGGAACTCTGCGAGATCGACGCTGTCGGTGTCGGGCGCGGTCTGGGTAGTCACGGGGGCTCCTTCGAGGCGGAATAGTTACGAATTTCATCTAATGAAATCTAATTGCCACTAGTTGGCATGGACTGACTATGGCCGAGGGTGGCGAATTTGTCCAGGGGTGAAGTTGTTGTGTCGCGGCTCACGTTCTGCAATGATCAACTTGTCTAAGCCTGTATAGACAAGTTGATTGCGGATCGAACCCACTACAAGTCGGAAGCAGCGTGGCTTTCGACGGAAGGTGCTGACATGAGCCTCGTTTCAGTCGACACGACACCGGACTCCGAGAATGTGAGGAGGGTGTCCAGTACGTATTTCGAGGGCTTGTCGGCGGATCGATACGCTGCGCTCGCCGAAGACCGCAAGCTGGCGATTGTCGCCGCGCACATGGACCTTTCGCGTCGACGAGGACACAACTCGTCGATCTCGCGACTCGCGCCGGCCGGGGAGTTAGGGGATGGCCCCGCGATTCAATACGTCGGCGACGACATGCCGCAGCTCGTCGAAGCGGTCTTGGCGACACTTGCCCGTGCCCGCGTGGAACCTGAATTCGTGGTGCACCCCGTGCTTCGCACAGCCGTACAACCGGCGCACAGCACCGAAGACGCCCGGGCCGGGGAGCGCACCGAATCATGGATCCACATAGGACTACCCGCACACTGTTCGGACGCGCAGGCGCAGGTGATCGCGGACGACGTCGCCGGAATCCTCGACCGTATCGCGCGTGCCTTCCGCGATTCCGTGCCCCTGCGGGACCTCGTCGACGAGGCGCGCGAGCAACTGGACTCGAACGGCTACGCCGAAGAAGCTGACTTTCTCCGGTGGTGCAGCGCCGGAAACTTCAGTGTCATCGGTGGTGCGCGAACTGTCGACAGTGACGAGCCGTACGCCATCGGCGTGCTCCCCGATCCAACCGGCTCTTCGGATTCGAAAGCGGCGCCCCTCGCGATTGCAGTGGTGTACCTCCGGCAAGGGTTCGGTGGATCCGAATACGCCACCGAGATCGACGTGTCCGTCGGCGACCGTGCGTACCGATTCGTCGGGTTCTTCACCGCGACCGGTATCGTCGCCGACGTCAGGCTAACCCCGCTCGTGCGAGGACGCGTCGCAGACATCTTCGAGGCCTCAGGATCCACCGTCGATTCGTTTGTCGGACAATCGATGCTGGCAGTGATTCAGTCGATTCCGGTCACAGTGCTCCTGGCGGCCGAGCCGGCCCGAATCGCGGACGCGCTGGACGAACTCACTTCCGTGGACGGCCGCACATCGATCCATCTGTTCTTGCAACCGGTGGGAAGTTCCCCGGCGACAGGGCGAGATCAAGAGTTGTCGGCTTTGCTCTTCGTTCCGCGCGAGAAATTCAGTACGACGATCAGAACAACGGCCGAGTCGGTACTCGCCGACGCACTCGGTGCCCACAATATCGAGTTCTCCAGTCGAGTCTCGGAATCCCCCTTGGCCGTCGTACATTTCACGGCCACAGTCGGCGGCGGCGCGAACTTCGCGTCGGCGCGACAAGCACGGGAGATTCGGGACCTCGTCGTCGACGCGTGCCTGACGTGGGACGAACGATTCGTTCTGGATGCTTCGCACTACGACGAGCGGCGCAGGCGTGCTCGGTTCGCCGAGCGAGTTCCGGCGGCATACAAGCAGGATTTCGACGCTGTCCGAGCCGCCGAGGACATGGCGGTGTTCGAGGGCCTCGCGCCCGGAGAAGTAAGTCCACGGTTGGCCCGATCTGTCGACGGACCGGGTACTCACCGTCTCGGGCTGTACGTCTCGGGTGATCCGCTCTCTCTGGGCGAGGTGCTGCCCGTATTGCAGAGCCTGGGCGTCGAAGTGGTCGACGAACGTCCGTACGAGATCGCACCGGTGGGAACCGAACAGTCCAGGATCTACGAGTTCACGCTCTACTACCCGAGTGCTCCGGTCGAAGGCTTCGACAACTTTGCTGCGCGATTCGGGGCGACGTTTGCCGCGGTTCGAAACGGTGACGCCGAGCCGGACTCGTTCAACGAATTGGTCGCGATCGCGGGACTCGGCTGGAAACAGGTAGTGGTGCTGCGGGCGTACGCGGAGTTCTTGCAGCAAGCGGGATTTCCTTACAGCACCGGTCGCGTCGCCGAGGTACTTGCCGATCATCCCGAGATCGCCGGCAGATTGTGCGAATTGTTCGAGAGCCGTTTCGATCCTGACGTCGTCGACGGAGATCGAGGTGCACGTGCAGCAGCGGACGTGGAAACGGCCGTGGCGCAGGTGCAAGGGCTCGACGCCGATCGGATCCTGCGCGCGTTGTCCGAACTGGTCCGTAACACGTTGCGTACCAACTATTTCGTGTATCCCACTGAATCGCTCGGCGCGCTCTCGTTGAAGTTCGATTCGGAGAAGCTGTCCGTATTGCCTTACCCTCGACCGAAGTTCGAGATATTCGTGTACTCACCCGATGTAGCAGGTGTGCACCTTCGTTTCGGTACGGTGGCTCGCGGCGGCTTGCGCTGGTCGGATCGGAAAGAGGACTTTCGCACCGAGGTACTGGGATTGGTGAAGGCGCAGGCAGTCAAGAACGCAGTCATCGTGCCTGTCGGAGCGAAGGGCGGATTTGTCGTCAAACGCCCACCGGTTCCAGGGCTGGGCGCAGACGCAGACCGAGAAGCTGCGTTGGCGGCCGGGATCGATTGCTACCGATCCTTCATTCGCGGACTACTCGATCTGACCGACAACGTCGACAAGCAGAGCGGGGCCGTTGTCGCGGCGCGGCGGGTCGTTCGCCACGACGGAGACGACACGTATCTTGTTGTCGCCGCGGACAAGGGAACTGCGAAGTTCTCCGACATCGCGAACGAGGTTGCCGCGGAGTACGGATTCTGGCTCGGCGACGCCTTCGCGTCCGGCGGGTCGGTCGGCTACGACCACAAAGCCATGGGTATCACGGCGAAGGGCGCCTGGGAAAGTGTCAAGCGGCACTTCCGTGAGCTCGGCGTCGATACCCAGCACGATGACTTCACCGCGGTGGGGATCGGAGACATGAGTGGCGACGTCTTCGGCAACGGTATGTTGTGCAGCAAGCACATTCGCCTGATCGCGGCGTTCGATCATCGGCACGTGTTCGTCGATCCGAACCCGTCGCCTGAGCGCTCGTACGACGAGCGATCACGTCTCTTTGCGCTCCCCCGATCCTCGTGGGCCGACTACGACCCGACCTTGATCAGTGCCGGCGGCGGAGTGTGGGAACGCTCGGCGAAGCGCGTTCCGATCAGTGACGAGATACGAGAGGCGCTGGGCCTCGAGGACGACGTCACCGAACTGACTCCACCGCAACTGGTTCGGGCGATTTTGCGGTCCCCGGCAGATCTGTTGTGGAACGGCGGCATCGGAACGTACGTCAAGGCCTCCGGTGAGTCCGACCTCGAAGTCGGCGACAAGAGCAACGACGCCGTTCGGGTGAACGGCAACGAAGTGCGTGCCCGAGTGATCGGTGAAGGAGGCAATCTCGGCCTCACCCAGGCCGGACGGATCGAATACGCACGCGGCGGTGGACGGATCAACACAGACGCCCTCGACAATTCGGCCGGAGTCGATTGTTCCGACCACGAGGTGAACATCAAAATCCTTCTCGACTCCCTGATCAGCTCAGGCGTCGTCACGGACTCACGTCGTGACGCACTACTCGAATCGCTGACCGACCAGGTCGCAGAACTCGTTCTCGCAGACAACCGTTCGCAGAACGAACTGATGGGTACCACGCGGGCGGATGCGGGGGCGATGATCGGTGTGCACGGCAGAGTGATTTCCAACCTCGAATCGCGCGGGATCGTCGACCGTGTCATCGAAGGGTTTCCGACCAAGAAGCAGTTCGCCGCGGCCGAGAAGTCGGGAACGGGGCTGACGTCGCCGGAACTCGCCACACTGATGGCCCACGTCAAGCTCGATCTGAAATCCACGCTGTTGGCGGGAAGCTCGATCGACAACCAGATCTACCGCAAGGCGCTGGTGAACTACTTTCCGGAGGGCGTTCGAGTTGCAGGGGGCGACGCCCTCGACCGGCACCCACTGCGGCGCGAGATCGTCGCGACCGTGCTGACGAACAACGTCATCGATCGGGGCGGCATCACCTATGCATATCGGCTCGGTGAAGAGGTCGGCGCTGATCCGGAAGACGCGGTACGTGCCTTCACCGTGGTTTCCGAGGTGTTCGGACTGTGGAAGTTGTGGCACGACATCAGCGAAGCCTTGATCTCGACCGCCGTATCCGACGAGTTGATCCTGCTCACCAGGCGACTGCTCGACCGGGCGTCACGGTGGATGCTGACACGTCGTCCGCAACCGCTGGCCGTCGGGGCCGAGATCAGCAGATTCGGTGATCGCCTCGCGGAGGCGTCGGCAGAGCTCGATGGCTGGCTGGTAGGCGCAGATCAGCGGAACCTGGCTGCGCGAACGGTCCTCATCACGGACAAGGGCGCGCCGGAGAACCTGGTCAGGCGAGTGGAGATATTGCTCGATCAGTTCGGACTGCTCGACGTGGTGGAGATCGCGGACCTTGCCGATCGGACGATCTCGGAGACCGGCGAACTCTATTTCCGGCTCGGTGAGCATGTTGGGCTCGTCCCGATGCTCAATCGAGTGTCGGCATTGAGCAAGGACGGAAAATGGAACGCGTTGGCGAGGTTGTCGTTGCGGGACGAGTTGTACTCGACGGTGCGGGCCCTGACCCTCGACGTCTTGGCCGACGCGGAAGCGGGTGACACGACAGCGGAAAAACTCTCGAGGTGGGAAGAAAGGAATGCGTCGAGAATCGAGAGGTCCACTCTCGCGCTCGCAGAGATCGAGGCGTCCGGGCAACACGATCTTGCTGCGCTTTCGGTTGCGACGAGCCAATTGCGGCGCATGGTGGGTTAGGTCCGGCGCGGACGCTCGCGGATGGATCGGAAAGGTGCACGAGGCGGATAGACTTCGGAGGCCGAACGGGAGAACCGACTCGGTGGTTTTCGACGAACGGGTGGTGGCGATGGCGATTGCCGAAGTGGACGCAGAACTCGCCGTGCTGTTCAACGAGGCAGGCGGCGAGTCCGCCCCTGCCTACGAACGGGTCAAGAACCTCGTGGTCTCGCAGATCAACTCGGGTCGGTGGACCGAAGGCGATCAGCTGCCTTCGGAGAATCAACTGGTCAGTGCGCTGGGGTTGTCACGAATGACGATTAATCGAGCGCTTCGCGAACTCACCAGCGACGGTCTGATCGTGCGGATGATGGGGGTCGGTACTTTTGTCGCCGCCACGAAGACCGCGTCCCCGCTGTTCGAAGTCAAGAACATCGCCGACGAGATTCAGCGCCGCGGCCACCGTCATCGAACCGAGGTCGTCTTCGTTCGTGAGGAAGAAACCGACCACGGGCAGACGTTCCTTCGTGAATCGGTGGGCAAACGGGTGTTCCATTCGCTGATGGTGCACTTCGAGGACGAAACTCCGATTCAGGTGGAAGACCGATTCGTGAATCCGAACGAGGCGCCCGACTATCTGCGCCAGGACTTCACCGCGATCACCCCCAACAACTACTTGAGTGACGTTGCGCCTCTGGTTCGCGGCGAGCATGTCGTGGAAGCGGTGTTGGGTAGCCCGGACGAATGCGAGCTGTTACGCATCGATCGCGGGGAACCGTGCCTGCTGATTCGCCGCCGCACCTGGTCGGCTAACGGATTGGTCAGCGCGGCGCGCTTGATCCATCCGGGTTCACGCAATCGCTTGGAAGGAACCTTCGAGCGCTGATCGTTTCGAATGGCGAATCCTGAACACTCGCTCGTCCGATTGCACCATTTTCGGGGCCGACTTCGGTGCAATCGACCAGGACGTGACTGCGAGCACACTGAGATCATGGGTGGACGGTTATTGCTTCCGCAACCTCACTTCCCGACGAGTGAGACCTGAGCGGATCCCAGCAACGCCGTCTACGCCGCTCGCTTCCATGATCGAAGGAGTTCGACCTGTGACCGACTTGCCCAAGGACCTACTTGTCGCCCCGAAGTGGCAGGAACGCCTCGACGAACTGGCAGCCAAGCATTCGGTACCGGGCGCGCAGGTCGGTGTGATCGCGCTGGGCGAAGACGGCGCGGCGGACATCCGTGTCATCACCACCGGAGTGACGAGCCTGAACACGCGCGTCGACGTCGACGCAGACACCCTGTTCCAGTACGGATCCGCGAGCAAGATCTGGACGACGACGCTGATCATGCAGCTCGTCGACGAGGGCAAGCTGACGCTGGACACCCTGGTGGTGGAGGTGCTTCCGGAGTTCACGATCGCGGATCCTTCCAACACGAAGGAAATCACGATCCGCCAGTTGCTCACGCACACAAGCGGTATCGACGGAGACCTGTTCAACGACACCGGTGACGGTGACGACTGCGTCGAGAAGTACGTAGACGAACTCGCGACCGCGATCAGCGTCACCGAGCCCGGCGGGCATCTGAGTTACAGCAACGCGGGTTTTGCCGTTGCCGGCCGCATCGTCGAGGTCCTTCGTGAGATGACGTGGGACGAGGCGTTGGTCGAATATCTCTGGAAGCCACTCGGATTGACGCACATCATCACCAAGGCCAAGGACGCGCCGCTGTTCCGCACGGCCGTCGGCCACGTGGCCAACCCGGATCGGACGTCGCCGGACAAGGTGATTCCGACCAAGCAGTGGCTGCTTCCGCGCGGTATCGGTCCGGCCGGGATCATCACCGGATCGGTCAGCTCGCTCCTGACCTTCGGTGCTGCACACATGCGTGACGGACTCGCATTGACGGGTGAACGCATTCTGTCCGAAGAATCCGCGCGCCTGATGCGCACTCCGCAATTCGACCTGACCGCGGTCTCGAGCGTCGATCAGGCCTGGGGTCTCGGCTGGATCCTGTCCGACTGGGGTGGCGTGACGTCCGCGCAGCACGGTGGTGCGACGATCGGCCAGATCACTCGTTTTCACACCTTCCCCGAGCTCGGTCTCGCCATGGCCGTGGTGACCAACTCGCGTGGCGGCGGCGCCCTGGCCCACGACATCGAGAAGGAGATCGCCCAGGAGCTCGATCTCGTTCTGCCGGAGCCGAAGTCCGAGCCGAATGCGGAAGACATCGACCTGTCGCACATTCTCGGAACCTATGAATCGACAACCGTGCGAATCGAACTCACGCGCGGCGAGGACGGCGGATTCCAGGTGCAGAACTTCGCCAAGGTCGAGATCGACGGCGAGCCGCCGGCTCCGCCCACCAAGGTCGTGCCTCTGTCCGCCTCCCGGTTCTCGATCAGTAACGAGAGCGCTTCGGGTGAGATGGCTCATCTCACGATCGATGGCGAGCAATATCTCTACATGACAAGGCTTTTCAAGAAGATTTCCGACTAGTCGCGGCGAGATGATTCTCTCCGCTGAATGAAATCTCGGGCAGGTCGAAGGCGATGAGGGCCCTCGACCTGCCCGCACTACTTTTCGAGGAAAACTCATGATGAAACCTCTCGCTCCTTTTCCGGACGTGAATCACCCCGCGGCACTGGATGCTTACGGCCTTGCGCCGGTCATCGACGGTCACAACGATCTGGCCTGGACGGCTCGCGAAACTGCCGCATACTCGGTGGAGAATCTCGAGAAGGATTCCATCTTCCAAACCGACATCGACAAACTCGGTCGCGGCGGCGTCGGTGCGCAGTTCTGGTCGGTTTACACCCCGTGTGACAGGACGGAGCCAGAGGCGGTTCAGTACACACTCGAACAGATCGACTACGTGTACCGGATGATCGAGCGATATCCGGATACTTTCGAATTCGCGCGTACAGGTGACGACGTGCGTCGCATCTGGAGCGAGGGCAAGGTCGCGTCCTTGTTGGGCGCGGAGGGCGGTCACAGCATCGGCAGCTCGCTCGGTGTCCTGAGAATGATGGCGCGCCTTGGTCTTCGGTACATGACGCTGACGCACAACGACAACACCGGGTGGGCGGACTCCGCGACGGACACTCGAGTACACGGCGGGCTGACCGACTTCGGTCGCGAGATCGTGCGCGAAATGAATCGGCTCGGCGTACTCGTCGACCTGTCGCACGTCTCGGTGGAAACGATGAGAGATGCCATCGAGACGTCGTCGGCGCCGGTGATTTTCAGCCATTCGTCGTGCTCTCAGCTATGCGGTCACCCCCGTAATGTTCCCGACGACGTCATGCGACTGCTCGCGGACAACGGCGGGGTCATCATGATCGCCTTTGTACCCATGTTCCTTTCTGCCGAGTACAACGAGTGGTTCAAAGGCGGGCGAGTCGGCCCACGACCGGCGATGACAGTGGACCATCTCGCCGACCACGTCGAGCATGCCCGAGACGTCGCGGGCATCGACCACATCGGTTTGGGCAGTGACTACGATGGGTTCGACGACTTTCCGGACGGTATGCAGGACGTATCCGGTTTCGCGGTGTTGATAGACCGTCTGGCGGAACGCGGTTGGTCCGCGGAGGACTTGGCAAAGCTGATGGGCAACAACGTGTTGCGTGTGCTCGACGAGACCAGTGCGGCCTCGATGTCGAGCCTTTCCTAGCCGTATCGACGCCCGAGAAGATGAGGATGAGAATGAAGAAGATTCGTACCGTTGCACTGAAGGTGGTTGCTTCGGTGTCCGTAGTTCTGGTTGTGCTGGTATCGATAGCGCTCGTATTCAATGTCGGCTCCAGCAAAGCGAGCGTTCCGGCCGGGGAGACGGGCAACCAGTTCGTGTCCGTCGACGGAAAGAACATGAGCTACTCGATCCGCGGCAATGGCGATCAGACCATAGTGCTGTTACCCGGGTTCGGAACGTCCGCACCGATTCTCGACTTCACACCGCTTGTCAACGAGCTCGCACCTGACTACCGCGTCGTCACGATCGAGCCCTTCGGTTACGGCTACAGTGATGGAACGGACAAGGACCGCACGACTGCGAACATCGTCGAAGAGATTCATACGGCAGTACAGTCGCTGGGAATTGACGAATACATCCTCATGGGGCACTCGATCACTGGTCTCTATGCGCTGGACTACACCGCGAAGTACCGTGACGAGGTCACCGCATTCGTGGGTATCGACAGCAGTGTTCCAGGGCAGCCGAACATGGATACCAAATTCCCGATCGACGCACTCCGAGTTGGAAGGCAATTGGGCTTGGCGGAATTGCTGTCCAAGGTCGTCGGTGGTGAAGCCTCGGACGAGTACCTCGATCCCGCCGCAAAGGACGAGATGCGACAGTTGACTGCGAAGAACAACTTCAGCGATACCTATCTCAACGAGATGGATCATCTTTCGAGTAACTTTGCTGAAGCAATCGGCAAGACGTTCCCAGCCGATCTTCCGATTCTGTTGTTCGCCGTGAACAATTCAGAAGTTCAGGGCTGGACAGAGCTGCACGAGGGGCAGGCAGCCTCCGTCGATCACGGAGAGGTGATCTTGCTGGACGGAGACCACTACCTGCACCACACCAGGTCGAAGGAAATCGCCGAGAACCTCGGAAGGTTCTTGGGTGAGCTGAACTGAATCCGGGAGGACGTTAAAGTTGGAGGCGGGGCCATCGAGTCGAGATGGTCCCGCTTCTTTCTTCTCCACTGATCGTTCGGAGGCATTGTGGCGCAGACCTGGTCACGCGAAGAACTGGTGAGCGAGCTGGACTCGGCGTATTCGAAACTCGAAGCGTTACTCGACGGCGTCGCCGAGGCCGATGCGTTCGACGCCGTTGCCGTCGACGCGTGGACGGTGCACGACGCACTCGCTGTGCGTGTCTGGTGGGCAGAGGCCGTCGCAGAGTGGATAGGTGCCGGGCTGCGAGACGAGGCTCCGCAGACGCCGGCGGCGGGTTACAAGTGGACGCAAACACCCGCACTGAACCAGTCGGTTGTCGACGCGAGCATCGACATTCCGGCTCAGGAGCTTCGTGACCGCTTGGGAGCTGCTGTTGCGATGTTGCGCAACTACATCGAGACCCTTGACGATGATCAACTGCTGTCGGTCGGGGTTTTCTCGTGGACCCGGACGTGGCCGGTCTCGAGGTGGATCGCCGTCAACACGATCACCCAATACGCGTCGTTGTCGAAAATGATTCGGCGAGTGCTGAAGTCGAACAATCAGCCCTGAAGTCGATGCATCCGCCATACGTCCGGTCCGTCGGGGAGCGAGGTCTGGCCGACGATCGTGAAACCGAACCGTTGGTACAGCGGTAGATTTCGTTCGGTCGACGTATCGAGCCAGCAATTCTGTTCGGTTCGATCCAGTTCCGCCAAAGCATGTTTCAGTAGCGCAGAACCCAATCCGGTTCCGCGTGAGCGCGGCGTCGTACCGATCGTTGCCAACGACCACGCGTTGTCGGGGACGGGAAGCGCAGACAGTTGTTCGTCAGCCTGAAGAACGCGCTCGAACCGATCTCCGTGCAGTTCGACGATCTTCTCGACGGTCGCTTCATCAGGCTCTGGAGCGTCCGGCGGCAGGACTGCGATGACGCCGTTGACGGAATCGTCGATGTAGGAACGCCCGAACGGTAGTGCCAGGTGTTCGAGATAGATCCGTTGCAGAGTCGCGACGCGTTCCACGTGGGCGTCCTCGGCGACGCACCAGTTCGTCCAGGGGTAGTCGGCAAACGCCTCGCCGAGAACCTCGGCGGCACGGTCGAGGTCGTCGATGGACAGCGGTCGAACAGAATTCTGCATAGTGCCACTTCAGCACAGTGAGGTCTTCTGTCGCCACTCGATTTCGGCGGTGTAGCAGGTGCGCGGGCCGTGGTCACGTACTTGTGAGTTCATTCAAGAAAGTTGGACGCGGCTGTCGATCCTGCGTTGACTGGTAGTGATCGGGTAATCGCCGAGCTGTCAACTTCGGGCACGTGAGATCCGGGTACGGCGATTCCCCGCGAAGGGAATGAATATGAACAGGCTCGAAGGCAAAAATGTAGTGATCACAGGCGCCGCCAGTGGAATCGGTCGTGCAGCAGCACAACTCATGGCGGCAGAGGGCGCCAAGGTGTTGGTCGCCGACCTCGATCCAGCTCGAGCGGAGGAAGCGGCGGCGGCGATACGCGAGACCGGCGGCACTGCGCTGGGTTTCGGCGTCGATGTCATGAACGAGGACTCTCTGGCAGCGATGATCGAAAAGGCGGTCGCCGAATTCGGCGGCATCAACGTCCTGTGTAATCACGTGGGCGGTAGTAACCCGCGCAAGGATCTCGACCTGCTCCGGATGGACTTGGACGAGTGGGATCGCGTGATGTCGCTCAACGTCCGCAGCACTGTCGTCGCTTCACGACTTGCCATTCCGCACATGAACAGTGCCGGTGGAGGATCGATCGTCAACACGGCCTCGGTAGGTGGATTGATCGGGGATTCCCTGCAGTCTGCCTACGGATCCGCCAAAGCGGCAGTCATTCGTCTGACGCAGTACATCGCAGTCCAGTACGGAGCAAACGGCGTTCGGTGCAATGCCGTAGCGCCGGGCGCGATCATGACACCCGCTCTCGTGGACAACATCCCCGCTGATGTCATCGACGGCATGAAGCAGGCAAACGCCCTGCCTTACCTCGGCGAACCCGAAGACATCGCGCATGCCATGGTCTACCTGGCTTCGGACGAATCTCGCTACATGACGGGGCAGACCCTGGTGGTCGACGGCGGACTCACCAGCAAGAGTCCGCTCGCGACCGGCCGTTCGTCGATGTTGAGCTGAATCAGCTCCGCCAACCGCTGGGGCCGGCGCCCAGAACCTCGATGGATCCCTGACTGGCGTGTGAATGCTTGGTGCGGTGCGTCATTCGCCACTTTCCGTCGATCCGCGCCCATGAGTCGTGGTAGTCGCCGAGGGTGAAGAAGTTCAGGTGAGCCTTGCTCCCGGTGCCCACATGCATGTCGCTGACATAGGAGCGGCTGGTGGCGAGATCGCCGACCACCTCGACCAGCACGTTACCGATCAGATGTTGGGTGGGACCGCACTCGTCGAGGAACGAGCGGATGGACGCCACTACCTCGGCGGGTCCGCGCAGAGTTCCGGTGCCCAATTCTGCCGTAGCGTCCGGCATCATGATCCGGTGGAGTTCATCCCACTCTCGCGCATCCATAGCTCGGGCGAACTCGAAGATGGAGCGGGTGATCTCGCGTTCGTCGAGAAGAGTGGTGATGTCGATGCTCATGCTGTGCGCCTTTCTTAACGTCGGGGGGTTAATAAAGGCGCACAGCAGATGTCAGCGGTTGAGCAGCTTGCGCATCGCTTCGGCAGCGCCCTTGACCATCTTGTCTCGGGGGAAGCCACTGCGCTTCTTGGCGCCTTCGTAGTTTCCTGCAGCCACCCAGATCGGGCCGTCGGCAAGGTGTTCGAGACCTTCACGTGCAACATCTTCGGGCTCTGCGACGTTCATGCCCGGGATGTCGAAGTTCAGTCCCGCGCGAATCATAGCGGGTGTGCGAGTGACACCGAGAATGAACTCGACGACGTGAACGCCGTACGGCTGGAGTTCGAGCCACAGGCTTTCGGCGAAGATGCGCCCGAATGCCTTGGACGCCGCGTAGATGCTCTGGTGCTCGGAGCCCATGAATCCGGCCAGCGAACCGAGCAGCATGATGCCGCCGCGTCCGCGATCCTTCATCAATCCGCCGAAGTGGTGCGAGAGTTCGAGCTGCTTGTTGATGTTCAGCTCGATGACTCCGGCAAATCCCGTCAGATCTCCGGTGACGAACTCGTGGCCGTAGCTGTTGGCGCCGGCGTTGAAAATGAGGAGACCAACCTCGACGTCGTCGGTGACAGCCTTGATCTGATCGAGCGCGTCCGGAACGAGCAGATCCAATGCGAGAGTGCGTACTTCGACGCCGTTGGCGCGTGCCTTGGCCGCGGTCTCCTCGAGCGGGCCCGGCTTGCGGGCGATGAGAACGAGGTTGATGCCGATCTTGCTGAGCTCGTCGGCGAACCCTGCGCCGACACCTTCTGAACCGCCGGCGATGACTGCCCACGGGCCGTAGTACTGAGGATCGATCATTACTACCTTCTTCGAAAGATGTTGGCTTGACTAGTGAAACGGAGTCGGTACGGGTTCGCTGTCGTCGACGATCGGCTGAGGCACCGGCTCGTCGTTGAGGATCTCGAGTTCGCCCGCTGTTGCAGCGTTCACGATGGACGCGATCAAGGCGCCGCACTGCTTGCGAGGGGCACCGGGTCGTCCCTCTCGCTGCCCGAATTCACGGTCGTCGGCGATTTCGAGGCACTGGGCGCGGGCCTGGTCACTCCACTGAACGGTGGTGTGTTCCCAACTGTTCTTCTGGACCAGGACCTGAGCCTTGCACTCAGCGCACTGAAGAGGCTGCATCTTCGTCTGCCCTCTTTGCAGCGAGGTTGTCTTCGACTTCCTTCTGCCAGGCTGCGACGGGTCGCGCGGTGTCGAGTTCGAATTCGAAGCGCTCGGTCATCTCGGGAGCGATGTCCGCGACATCGACGTAGAACTGTTCGTACCAGCGACGGAGCTGGTAGACCGGGCCGTCTTCTTCGCACAGGAGCGGGTTCTCGATGCGAGTCTTGTTCTTCCAGATCTCGACGTCCTGCTCGAAGCCCTTGGCGATGAACGTGCCGAAGTTCGCGGCCATCGCGTCGGCGGCTTCACCCTGGAAGCGATCCGACTTCTTGACGATGATGCCGTACTGGAGCACGAACTTGTCAGCGCTGACCGGGTAGTGGCAGTTGATGAGCACAGAGTCGACGTTGTAGTCCTCGTACTCGTAGGTCAGGTCGTCGACCATGAAGGAGGGGCCGAAGTACGTGGCAACCGAGTTGCTGCCGACCATCTTCGGGGTGCCTGCTGCGTGGGGACGCATGTCCGAGCGAGCGACGCCGCGCATGTACTGCGTTGCGGCGTGGCCTTCGAAGACGTTCTTGAAGTACGTCGGGAAGGAGTAGTGCACGTAGAAGAAGTGCGCCATGTCGACGATGTTGTCGACGATTTCACGACAGTTGGTGTCGACGGTCGTGGTGTACCAGACCCAGTCGCTCCACTCGTCGCTGAGCGCGCCTTCGATGCGGGGGATAGCCACGTCGTCGGTCGGCGGGTTGCCCTCGGGGTCGTGCCAGACGAAGAGCATGCCGTCCTGGTCGAGGGTTTGCCAGGCGCGCGTCTTGGCCAGCGGGGGGACGCGGCGTGCGTACGGAATCTTCTGGCACTTGCCGTTGCCGCCCCAGCGCCAATCGTGGAACGGACAGGCAATGGCGTCGCCCTTGATGGTGCCCTGGCTCAAGTCGCCACCCATGTGACGGCAGTACGCGTCGAGGATCTTGACGTTGCCTTCACTGTCGGCGAAGACGACCAGTTTGGTGCCGAACGCCTCGATGGAGTGCGGCTGGCCGTCCTTGAAGGACTCCGTGAGTCCAATGCAGTGCCATCCACGCGCAAAGCGTGTAGGCGCGGTTCCAGCTTGGATCTCGCGAACCTCGTCGTTGTCGGACTGAGTGATCGTCACGATGAGTCCCGTCCTTTCCAGGGGCAGTGTCGACGCCCGACGCTAGGGGAGCGTGAATTGCCTCTGGGGTCTCGTCTCACTGGCCGGGACCATCGGCGAGCGCGAGGATCCGGCGGCTGATCCCGGCCTCCGGGACTTCCGATCACCGGAACGCGTGACCGACATATCGTGACGGGGCAGCCGTTATGTCTATCTGCCGATCCGCTCCCTCACGGTTCGGTGCGAGGAGTGTCTCCCATGGTCAACAAGGTTCTGAGTTCAGTCCGTGATCTGCTCCCGAAGATCGCGGCCCGCGCTCAGAAGGTCGACGATTCGCGCAAGATCTCCGAACGGACCATCCGGGAGCTGTCCGAAGCCGGCGTCTTCTCCATGCTGGCGCCGAAAAGATACGGAGGTGCCGAGAGCGACCCGGTTCAGTTCTACGAAGTGGTCAGGGCCATCTCGGCTGCCTGCGGCTCGACCGGTTGGGTCGCGTCGGTGGTGGGGGTGCACCCGTGGCACCTTGCACTTTTCGACGACCGAGCGCAGGCCGACGTGTGGGGAGAGGATCAGACGACGCTCATTTCGTCCGCCTATGCGCCGGTCGGTCGACTGACGGCGGTGGACGGAGGCTACGAACTGTCGGGCCAGTGGGGTTTCTCCTCCGGTTGCGACCACGCGAGTTGGGCGTTGCTGGGAGCGATGGTGGTCGGCATGGATGGTCGTCCCGTCGATTTCATGACGGTGTTGGTGCCGCGCACCGATTACGAGATCCGTGACGTGTGGGATGTCGTGGGGATGCGCGGCACCGCGAGCAACGAGATCGTGGTCGAGAAGGCCTTTGTTCCCGAGCACCGATTGAAGCGCAACTACGAGACCGCACAACTGCGTGGGCCTGGCCAAGCGGTCAATCCTGGCCCGCTGTACAAACTTCCGTTCGGGAGCATCTTCACCTCGACGGTTGCCGCGCCGTGTGTGGGCATCGTCGCCGGTTGTTACGAGGGGTACCTGGACGTGATGCGTGAGCGCGTCCGTCTGAGTTTGGGTGGTGGACGGTTCAGCGAGGATCAGTTCGCTCAGGTCGCCGTCGCACGTGCGTCGTCGGAGATCGATGCTGCGATTTTGCAGATGGATCGCAATATCCGGGAGATGTACGAACTTGCTGTGGCCGGTCAGGAGCTCCCACTCTCGATGAGGCTGCGTGCGCGTCGTGATCAGGTTCGTGCGACGGAACGCTCGGTGGAAGCGATCGACATGCTTTTCAAGACGGCAGGCGGGAACTCCCTCTCTCGCGGAAACCCGATCGAGCGTGCGTGGCGTGACGTTCATGCGGGCAGCGTTCACGTTGCCAACGAACCCGAGCGCGCGTTGGCGCTCTACGGCCGGGCGGCGTTCGGACTGCCGGTGGAGGACAACCTGATCTGACGGGTTGGCGCGTCACCGGGTGGGGTATTTGCCTTTGGATGAGGGAAGTACCGGCTCTGACCATCGGCTCGATCGTCGACATGGCGGGTGTCGCGCGCGCGCGAAGGTGATGCCGGCCGGCCGAACCGGTGTCTTCGAGAAAGCCGGTGCGGGAGTCTCACCGAGCTGGAACGTCTTCTGTAGCGACGATCGGATTGCCTTCACCGATTCCTTTTCCGTCGTGGGTGATCTCCGGTTGCGTATCGACCGCTCCGACCTCCGTGATCTCGGCGGGGGCGTGTCGTGGGCGCCGGCGACGTTGCACGAGCAAGACGGTGCGACGGCTGCCGTGTGTACTCGGTCCGCACTCACTGCCGTCGTGGCGCGGCTTGCCGCCGACGGACTGGAAGCTCGGGTGGGTCACGAGATCGAGTTCACTCTTTTCGGTGATGCGTGCAACGGAGCGTGGTCGGCGTACGGGTTAGGTGCAGTCCTGCTCCGCGAGGACTTCCTCAAGGACCTTCTGCGCAATGCCGAACGCGCACAACTTCATATCGAGCAAGTGCATGCAGAGTACGGACCGGATCAATTCGAGATCTCCATCGCTCCGGCAACTCCTGTTCAGGCTGCCGACCTGGTGATACTGGCCCGGATCTTGATCAGCCGCACTGCCAGAGCCCACGGATTGGCGGCCTCGTTTTCACCGATACCTACGGTCGGAGGTGCAGGGAACGGTGCACACCAGCACTTTTCGTTGAACTCAGGTGGGCGGCCCGTCTTCTCCGGTGGCGGGCAGGAGTACGGGATGACCGACAAAGGATCGTCAGCTTTGGGTGGAATCCTCTCTCACCTCGCGGAATTCACGGCCATCTTTGCGTCCTCACCGCTCTCCGGGGTCAGGCTGCGACCGGACAATTGGTCGGGGGCCTACGTCTGTTGGGGGCTCGAGAACCGGGAAGCGGCACTGAGGTTCTGCGCCGAGTCACCGTCGAATCCACACGGCGCCAACGCCGAAGTGAAAATCGTCGATCCATCGGCCAACCCGTATCTGGCGACCGCTGCGATACTTGGCCTTTCGCATATCGGTATCGGCAATGCCTCGCCATTGCCGCCGGAAATTGTGGTGAACCCGTCGACTCTCACGGAGGCGGAACGTGATGAGCGCGGGGTGACCCGAGTCCCCACCGATCTGCGCGAGATAGTGCAGAAGTTCAACTCCTCCTCGGTGGCGAAGGAAATCTTCGGGGAGTCGATCATCGAAGCGATGGTGTCAGTGAAGGGAGTTGAGCGCGAGACTTTCTCCCAGATGGACGAGGCGACAACCGTCGAGCGGCTTCGATATACCTGGAGCTGAAAGGGTTGACGCGCAAGATGTCGAGTCCTATGTTTAAGCTATTCCTTAATTAAGGAGTTGCTTACATGGACGAGCGAAGTGGCCGACTCGATGCAGTGTTCAGCGCATTGGCCGACCCGACGAGGCGTGAAATGCTCTCTCGCCTCACTGATGGTTCGATGACCGTCGGTGAGTTGGCCGAGCCGTTCGAAATGAGTCGACCCGCCATCTCTCAGCATCTGAAGGTGCTCGAGCGAGCCGGTCTCATCGAACGAACCGCCACCGCGCAATGGCGCACGTGCACCCTTCGCGCAGAGGGTCTCGACGACGCCAGCGCCTGGGTCGACGAACACCGGCGAGGCTGGAACGAACGCTTCGACCTCCTCGACGAGCGTCTACGTGAGCTGAAGCAACGTCGACCGAAGAAGGAGAAGGACAATGAGTGACCAGAACGTCGATGCCACTGCAGAATTCACCATCACCCGGATCTTCGATGCGCCGCGCGACCTTGTCTGGCAGGCGTGGACCGACCCCGACGAGGCGGCGCGCTGGTGGCATCCGAAGGGTGTCAGCAGTCCTCGGGAGTACGTCACGATCGACCCCCGGGTTGGCGGAACGTACCGCTACCTGATGATCAACGACGAGAACGGAGCCGAGTACCCCACCGGCGGAACCTATCTCGAGGTCGACGAGCCGAAGAGGCTGGTCTTCACCTGGGGAAATCCGAGTGATCCGGTGGATGCCGCACCTCGGATAACGGTCACGCTCGCAGAACGGGGTGACAAAACCGAAATGACCTTCCACCTGGTAGGAATTCCGGGATTCAAGGGTGACGGGAATGTGTACGACGGATGGGAATCCGCTTTCGACGTGTTGGACGAAGTTCGCGCCGGCGACTAGTCGGGAATCGGACACCGCGACAGCGGTGCCGGTGATTGAATGGGGCTGATAGTCCATTCTTCACCGACGCAGGAGAGCCCGATGGCACCAGAAGTTGCGGTAGTTCTCGAGGGATACACCTACTTCGAATGCCCGCGCTGGCACGAGAACCGGATCTGGGTATCGGACTTCTACACCTACCAGGTGATTTCGGCCTGCGAGGACGGGACAGACATACGCGTCGAGGCGGAGGTTCCAGGGCAGCCGTCCGGGCTGGGGTGGCTTCCGGACGGCAGATTACTGGTCGTCTCCATGCGGGACCAGAAGATTCTGCGGCGAGAATCCGATGGCGAGTTGGTGGTGCACGCAGACTTGTCCGGGTACGTCAGTGCCAACGTCAACGACATGCTGGTCGACGCACAAGGACGAGCGTACGTGGGCAACTTCGGGTTCGATCTGATGAACCTGGCCCCCGTCGAGACGGCAGATCTCCTCCGCGTCGACCCCGACGGATCGGTGCACGTCGTCGCGCGAGATCTCCACTTCCCCAACGGAATGGCTCTGACATCGACCGGAGATCTGCTCGTGGACGAAACGCTGGGAAATCGAATCAGTGCGTTTGCCGTCCAGGCCGACGGCTCTCTGGGTGAACGCCGCGACTGGGCGTCGTTCGGGCCGGTGCCTGGTGGAGCCGAGATGGAGACCACGCTCGCTCAGATCGTCGTTGCGGCGGACGGGTGTTGTATCGACGGAGACGATTCGATGTGGGTGGCCGATGCCCTCGGAAGCCGTGTTCTTCATGTGGGCGCCAGCGGGGAGATAGTCGACGAAATTGCCTTCGACAGCGGTGTCTTCGCTTGCGGACTCGGCGGTTCCGACGGTCGTACCCTGTTCGTTTGTGCCGCCCCGGATTTCAACGAACACGCTCGCAAGGTGGCTACCGAAGGAAAGCTGCTGTCGATTCGCCTGGAGCCTTTGAGCTGATATGGAATTGGTGACCTCGCTACCTGCCGACACTCCGCTGCGGCAGGTAGCTCAGCACGTCCGACGCATCGAGAACCTTGGTTTCGACACGGTGCACATCTCCGAAACCATTCGTGATCCGTTTGCGGTGGCGGCCCTGGCCGTCGAGCACAGCAGTACTCTCACTGTCCGGACGTCGATGGTTGTCGCGTTTGCGCGCAGTCCCATGGTGACGGCTTTGGCTGCCTGGGATCTTGCGGGTTTCTCGGGTGGGCGATTTCAACTGGGGCTTGCGACGCAGGTGCGTGGGAACATCGTCGGGCGGTACTCGATGCCGTGGACGGATCCTGTTGCGCAACTGCGTGATTACGTCAGCGCTGTACGCGAGATCTTCCGAGTTTTTCAGGAGGGCGGTGAACTCGACCATGCCGGAACGCACTACACCTTCGACCGGTTGCAGCCCTACTTCAATCCGGGGCCGCTCGATGTTCCGGCTCCGGAGATCTGGACCGGGGGAGTGAACTCTCGCATGTGCTCACTGGCGGGAGCCGTCGCCGACGGTTTTGTTTCTCACCCCACCAGCTCCCATCCGAAGGTGCTCGCGGAGAGGATCATTCCATCGTTGACGGCAGGAGGAAGGAAGCCGCGACTGATTGCCGTTCCGAAGATGATCACCGGCAAAGATCCTGCCGCGATACTTGCTCAACGAGAAGCGGTGCGCAGTGAACTTGCCTTTCTCTACTCCACTCCGACGTACCGAGTCGCGCTGGAGGTCCTCGGATTATCCGAGGTCGGGGAAGAACTGACAGTGATGGCGCGGGCAGGTGATTGGGCTCGACTACCTGCCGTCCTCACCGACGATGTTCTCGACAGGCTGGTCACGCAATGCACCTACGCCGAACTCCCCGAGGTGCTGAGTTCGAAATACGCGAGTCTCTGCGACGGCATTGCACTGGCGGTGCCGGCGAATCCCGCCGACGACCGCGTCTTCGCAGCGATGTGTGAGGAGATTCGAGCCGCCGCAGCGTCTGCCCCGTGACGTCCAGTCGGCGCGAACTACACTCTCGACATGGGGCGCGTCTACGAAGGCATCGATGAAAAGCTCACCACGTGGTTGCAGGCTCAACCGCTGTTCGTCGTTGCCACCGCACCGTTGTCTGCTGACGGGTTGGTCAATTGCTCACCCAAAGGGGGAGTCGGATCGTTTGTGGTGCTGACATCCACCCGGGTGGCGTACCTCGACCTCACCGGCAGCGGCGTGGAAACCATCGCGCACGTGCGCGAGAACTCCCGAATAACACTGATGTTCATGGCGTTTGAAGGCCCGCCGAAGATCGTACGACTGCACGGTCACGGACACGTTCTGCTTGCAGGGTCGGAACCGTTCAACGAGCTTGTCGGTAGGTTCCCTGAGCACCCGGGGCTGCGGTCGATCGTCGTGGTCGATCTGACGCGCATTTCGGATTCGTGCGGATACGCAGTACCGCTGATGGACTACCAATCCGATCGTGACGTGCTCGACCGCGTAGCGGAGAAGAGGGGGCCGGAGCGGCTCATCGCCTATCGCGCCGAGAAGAACGCGAAGAGTGTGGACGGGTTGCCCGGTATCGACCTGGAGTGATACAAAATCGCGTCGCCGTGCGAAAGAGTGTGGGGCAGGTGATTCTGACATTGCCTGCCCCACGTCCTCGTTGTGCTGGTTACTTCGCCATGTCCTGGGCTGCTCGGTACGAGAAGACCATGGCCGTGCCGAGCGGAACGCCAGGACCGGGGTAGAAGCGGCCGCTCAGTGACGCGCTCGTGTTGCCGGCGGCGTACAGGCCGTCGATGGCGCTGCCGTCGGCACGCAGGACTCGACCGTTGACGTCGGTGGCCAATCCGCCCTTGGTGCCGAGGTCACTGAGGACGATGCGGGCCGCGTAGAACGGACGGTTCTCGATCGCCGTCAGTGCCGCATTCGCGCCGCCGTTGGGTGGGCAGAAGAATGCGTCGTACGGGTCTTCGCCGCGATGGAACTCTTCGTCGACTCCCAGCTTTGCGGCGTCGTTGAACTTTTCGACAGTGCTGCGCAATGCGTCGGCCGGCAGTCCGGTCTTGGCGGCGAGTTCTTCGAGAGTGTCGGCGGCGACCCAGGTTCCGGCCTCGAGGTGCTTGGCGGGCGCCGTGTTCGGGATGCAGATGGCAGGTAGTCCGCCACCCTCGCGCGAGTCGAAGATCATGAACGACGGCACTGCAGAACCGTTGTCGTCGTGCGCATCCATGGCCCGGCCGAACTGGTCGTACGGGAGAGACTCGTTGAGGTAACGCTCGCCCGCGTTGTCGACGACGAGTCCGCCGCGAACGCCGACCATGAATGCGGCGCTGCCGTCCGGCTGCTCGACGCCGGGGCAGAACCACGCCTGATCGAGCAAAGCGGTTGCGCCACCGACAGCAATTCCGGCGGAGATCGCGTCACCGGTGTTGGCGCCGAAGGGACCCATACTCCAGATCGCTTTGCCGGGGGTGCCGGCCTGCTCACGCATCTCGGCGTTGCCTTCGATGCCGCCCGCTGCCATTAGCACACCGCGGTTCGCCTTGATTCGCTGGGTTTCGCCGCCGGATTCGACCTCGGCGCCGACAACCCGACCGTCTTCCACGATCAGGGAGGTGAGGATGGATTCGGTACGAAGTTCTGCGTTACCGGTGCTCTGGACTGCGGCCAGCAGTCGGCCGATCAGTGCGCGCCCACCGATCATCGGGCCGGGAGCATGATCCTGACCGGTGCGGTCTTGGTCGAGTTCCGGACGCACCTTGCCGGCGAGGTCACCGATGTCGGCGGGATCGAGATCGAGAGGGTTGATGGAGCGTCCCGTGTCCATCCGGCCTTCGGCCTTGTAGTAGTCGGGGAACGCACGGAACTCGAATTCGATGTGCGGGTTCTGCTCGAGTAGTGCGACGACATCGGGAGCGGTCTCGACATAGGCATCCTGGCGCTCGGACTCGGCGTCGCCGAGCAATGCGCGCAGATAGGTGCGTGCGTTCTCCGTCGAGTCGGGGAGTCCCGCACGTTCCTGTACTTGGGTTCCCGGCAGCCAGATGGATGCGCCCGAGTACGCGGAAGTTCCGCCGAAGCGATCGGTTTTCTCGAGGACGATCGTCGTCAATCCTCGAGCTGCCGCGGTGTATGCGCCGGTCAGCGCGCCGCCGCCGGAGCCGACTACCAACACGTCGCACTCGGTGGTCCAGTCCTGCATCATTGCGTCCTTACTCCAAGAGGGTGGGGTGTCCACGGAATACCGCACGGGGAGAGAAGGCCATGCCAGGTCCCACTGAGCGGGCAATATGCCGAGATGGGTGGTCGAGATGAGAGAATTGGCGAGGTCGTTCGCGACCGGGACACAGAATCGATGATGGGGGCGACGTTGCCGAGAATTGCCGAGGTCAGGGACGCTGCAGAGCCCAGTTCGGACGAGCAGCGGGCGCGCCATGTGCGGATGCTGGAAGCGGCGGCCGAATTGGGGACCGAGAAGGAACTCTCACGGGTACAGATGCACGAGGTCGCCAAGCGGGCGGGCGTGGCCATCGGCACTCTTTATCGCTATTTCCCCTCGAAGACGCACCTCTTCGTCGCTGTGATGGTCGAGCAGATCGACCAGATCGGTGCCAGCTTTGTCAGGCATCAGGTTCAGTCGGACAATCCGCAGGATGCGGTGTACGAGGTATTGGTTCGCGCGACTCGCGGGTTACTGCGTCGGCCGGCTCTCTCGACTGCGATGCTGCAGTCGTCCAGTACCGCCAACGTCGCGACGGTGCCGGACGTGGGAAAGATCGATCGCGGCTTCCGGCAGATCATTCTCGATGCGGCCGGGATCGAGAACCCCACCGAGGAAGACAACACCGGGTTGCGTCTGCTGATGCAGCTGTGGTTCGGGGTCATCCAATCGTGCCTCAACGGTCGAATCTCCATCCCCGATGCGGAGTACGACATCCGCAAGGGATGCGACCTGCTTCTGGTGAATCTCTCACGGCACTGACGTGACTTCGCCCCTCTCTGGGGAGGGTTCGTCATGTTCGCAAAATTGAAATCAATTCTATTTTTGAATCCGCATCAGTTGAGAGTTGATGTCAATCCGGACATTGCCCTGACATCGTTAATAGAATAAATTACAGAAAATTAGACGGTGAGCCAGCTCACCGACCGAAAACTCCACGAAGGAGCGAACATCATGGGTCATGCAGTCATCGTCGAGGCCGCTCGGACACCGATCGGCCGTCGTCGCGGCGCCCTGGCGGGACTGCACCCCGCCGAGATTCTGGGAGCAGCGCAGCTCGGCGTTCTCGAACGGGCAGGCGTCGCACCGGAAGACATCGGACAGATCGTCGGCGGCTGTGTCACCCAGGCAGGTGAGCAGTCCAACAACGTCACGCGGCAGGCGTGGCTGCACGCCGGATTGCCGTACAGCACCGCGGCAACCACTATCGACTGCGCCTGTGGATCCGCCCAGCAGGCAGTGCATTTGATTTCCGGCCTGATTTCGTCTGGTCAGATCTCGGCCGGTATCGGCTGCGGCGTCGAGGCTATGAGCCGTGTGTTCCTGGGTCAGGCAAACGCACCGGGAACGGGAAACCCGTACCCGGACGACTGGACCATCGACATGGGTGACCAGTTCACCTCCGCGCAGCGAATTGCCGAGAAGCGTGGGATCACGCGCGCCGACGTCGACGCGTTCGGTCTGGAATCGCAGCGCCGCGCAGCTCAGGCTTGGGCAGAAGGACGCTTCGACCGCGAGATCGTGCCCGTCAAGGCTCCCGTGGTGGACAAGGAAGGCGTGCCTACCGGTGAGATCGCCACTGTCACTCGCGACGGGGGACTGCGTGAGACGACGGCAGAAGCGCTGGCTGGGCTCAAGCCGGTCATCGAAGGCCATATCCACACCGCCGGCAACTCGTCGCAGATCAGTGATGGCGCGGCTGCGGTACTGCTGATGAGCGAAGAGCGCGCACAGGAACTGGGATTGAAGCCCCGCGCGCGGATCGTCGCGTCCGGCATGGTCGGATCCGATCCCTTCTATCACCTGGACGGGCCGATCGAGTCCACCCAGATGGTGCTCGACAAGGCCAAAATGACCTTGGACGACATCGATCTCGTCGAAATCAACGAAGCCTTTGCCTCGGTCGTGCTCTCCTGGGCGCAGGTTCACGGCGCAGACTTGTCCAAGGTCAACGTCAACGGTGGTGCGATCGCGCTCGGGCATCCCGTCGGTTCCACGGGCGCTCGTCTGATCACCACTGCGCTGCACGAACTCGAGCGCTCGAACAAGTCGACGGCTCTGGTCACGATGTGCGCCGGTGGCGCTCTCTCGACCGCCACCATTATCGAACGCATCTGACCCGTACTGACACTGTCGAATTGACGAGGTAGACATGACTATTGGATTGAGTGAAGAAGATCGTGACCTCCGCGACTCCGTACGGGGCTGGGCGGCGCGTCACGCAACACCCACCGTCGTCCGTGAAGCCGTCGAGGCGAAGGTCGAAACTCGCCCCCAACTCTGGAACGGGCTTGCCGAGCAGGGGCTTCTCGGACTACACGTAGCCGAGGAATTCGGCGGCGCAGGATACGGATTGGTCGAACTCGCCATCGTCGTCGAGGAACTTGGACGCTCGATGGTTCCCGGACCATTCCTGCCGACGGTAGTGGTCAGCGCTGTTCTCAGCGATGCCGGAGAAACGGACAGACTGCCGACGCTCGTGGATGGCAGCACGCTCGGAGCTGTTGCACTGCAGCCGGGTTCGCTGAAGATCACCCGCGACGGCGACAACACCACCCTCAGCGGAACGTCCAGCCTTATTCTCGGCGGCCATGTCGCTGACCTGTTCCTCCTCGCGACGGACAGCGGATTCGTTCTGCTCGGACGTGACCGCCTCGAGGTCACGGACTTGGCCAGCTACGACGTCGTGCGTCGTAACTCCGAGGTCACCGTCGACGGTTTGGTGCTCACCGATTCCGAGATCCTCACCATCGATACCCAGCGTGTACTCGACATTGCCGCAACACTGTTCGCGGCCGAGGCATCAGGCTTGGCCGACTGGGCAGTTACGACGTCGGCCGACTACGCGAAGGTACGTCAGCAGTTCGGTCGCCCGATCGGCCAGTTCCAGGGTGTCAAGCACAAGGCTGCACGTATGCTCGCGCTTTCCGAGCAGGCACGCGTCTGCGCTTGGGACGCTGCGCGTGCGCTGACTCCCGCCAACGGCGTCGGTGCCGAAGAGGCTTCTCTCGCAGCAGCCGTCGCCGGAGCCACGGCCCTCGAGGCTGGCTTCTCCGTCACGCGTGACTGCATCCAGGTGCTCGGCGGAATCGGCTACACGTGGGAGCACGACGCGCACCTGTACCTGCGCCGCGCGCAGTCCCTGCGAATTCTGCTGGGTTCCACGGCATCCTGGCGTCGTCGCGTTGCCGAGCTGACCATTGCCGGAACCCGTCGCGTGCTCAGCGTCGAGCTGCCGCCCGAGGCCGAGGCGATCCGAGCCGACGTCCGAGCCGAGCTCGCTCCTGCACTCGAACTCGAAGGCGCCGCCCAGAAAACGTATCTCGCGGAAAAGGGCTACACCGCACCGCACTTCACGGCTCCGTGGGGCAAGTCCGCCGATGCCGTCAGCCAGCTGGTCATCGCCGAAGAGCTACGCGCTGCGAAGATCAAGCCGCACGACATGATCATCGGCAACTGGGTCATCCCGACGCTCATCGCGCACGGCAACGAAGAGCAACTTGCCAAGTTCGTCCCGCCGTCACTGCGCGGCGACATCGTCTGGTGCCAGCTCTTCTCCGAGCCCGGCGCAGGTTCCGACCTCGCGGCGCTGAGCACCAAGGCCACCAAGGTTGATGGTGGCTGGAAGTTGCAGGGCCAGAAGGTGTGGACGTCGATGGCACGCGACGCGCACTGGGGAATCTGCCTCGCGCGCACCGACGCCGACGCACCCAAGCACAAGGGCCTGTCCTACTTCCTCATCGACATCAAGAACAGTGGCCTCGACATTCGTCCGCTGCGCGAGATCACCGGTGAAGCACTGTTCAACGAAGTCTTCTTCGACGATGTCTTCGTTCCCGACGAGTGCCTGGTCGGCGAGCCAGGCGACGGCTGGAAGCTCGCTCGCACCACGCTGGCCAACGAGCGTGTCTCGCTGTCCAACGACTCGTCGCTCGGATCGGGTGGCGAGGCTCTTCTGAGCCTGGTCGACGGACTGCCCGGTGGCATCGACGACGAGCAGCTGACCGTGCTCGGAAAGGTGCTGTGCGACGCGCAATCCGGTGGTCTGCTCGGTCTGCGCACCACGCTGCGCTCGCTCACCGGCGCGCAGCCGGGTGCCGAATCCTCGGTGGCGAAGCTGATCGGTGTCGAGCACATCCAGCAGGTCTGGGACGTGGCAATGGAGTGGGCCGGACCGAGTTCACTTCTGGGCGAACAGCATCGGATGTCTGCAACCCAGATGTTCTTGAACTCGCAGTGCATGTCCATCGCGGGTGGTACAACCAATGTTCAGCTCAACATCATCGGTGAGCGAATCCTGGGTCTGCCTCGCGACCCTGAACCGGGAAAGTGACCTGCACATGAGCAATCGCACCTTCGTCATCGGCGTCGGCATGACCAAGTTCGAGAAGATCGAGACCCGCGACTGGGAATACCCGGACATGGTGACCGAAGCCGTCTCGAATGCCCTGACCGATGCCGGGATCGGCTACGGCCAGATTCAGCGTGCTGCGGTCGGTTACGTGTTCAACGCGTCGACAGCAGGACAGCGAGCTCTCTACGAGACCGGTCTGACCGGCATTCCGATCTTCAACGTCAACAACAACTGCGCGACCGGCTCGACGGCGCTGATGATGGCGCGCGAGTGGGTCCAGGCCGGACAAGCCGAGTGCGCCTTGGCCGTCGGCTTCGAGAAGATGACCAAAACGGCGTTGACCGGTAACGGTGAGATGCCCAAGGTCACGACCTTGGACTCTCAGCTGAAGATCATGGTCGAGGATTACGGGTTCGCCCGATCGCCGATGACAGCTCAGCTGTTCGGTAACGCTGCCGTCGAGCACATGAAGAAGTACGGCACCACGGTCGAGCAGATCGCAGCGGTGGCGGTCAAGAATCACAAGCATTCGGTGAACAATCCGTACGCACAGTTCCGTGACGAGTACACCCTCGAACAGGTACTCGGCGACAAGATGATTCACGAGCCGCTGACACGCTCGCAGTGCTCGCCGACCTCGGACGGCGCCGGAGCCGCGATCGTCGTGAGCGAGAAGTTCGTGCGTGAGCACGGCCTCGAAGACCGGGCGATCGAAATCGTCGCACAGGCGTTGACCACTGACACCGAGGCAGCGTTCGCCGAGAAGTCGATGATCGACGTGGTCGGCGCGCCGATGACGGCAGCTGCGGCAGAGCAGGTCTTTGCGCAGGCCGGGATCACCATCGATGACGTCGACGTCATCGAACTGCACGACTGCTTCGCGATCAACGAGATCATCACCTACGAGGGCCTGGGGATGTGCGCGGTCGGAGAAGGCGGAAAGCTCGTCGAATCCGGCGCGACCACGTACGGCGGCCAGTGGGTCGTCAACCCGTCGGGTGGTTTGATCTCGAAGGGACACCCGCTGGGCGCGACGGGCTTGGCGCAGTGCGCCGAACTCACGTGGCAGCTCCGCGGGACCGCGGATGCGCGGCAGGTCGAAGGCGCTCGTATTGGCTTGCAACACAACCTCGGACTGGGCGGCGCGTGCGTCGTGACGGTCTACCGAGCCGGAACTTTGGAGAACTGATGGCTATCGATCTCGAGGTGGCGTTGGCCGCCGAACCGACTGTGCGCGAGGCGTCGTGGACCGATCGCGACGTCATGCTCTACCAATTGGGACTCGGGGCAGGGGTGAATGCTCTCGATCCCGCTGAACTGACCTGGGTGTACGAAAAGGGGCTGAAGGTACTCCCGACGTTTGCAATGGTTGCAGGCCAGGGAGTTTCGGCGGGTGTACTGCCCGCACCGTCGATGAGTATGCCGGGAATCGACATCGATCTGCGAAAGATCCTGCACGGTGGGCAGTCGCTGGCACTTCACGCGCCCATCCCGTCGACGGGTGCTGCCCGTATTTCCTCTCGGGTCGCCGATGTCTGGGACAAGGGAAAGGCAGCTGTGATCGTTCTCGAGACGGCGGCCGAGGACCTGGACGGGAATCCGTTATGGACCACCGGAATGCAGATCTGGGCGCGCGGCGAAGGTGGATTCGGCGGCAACGCCGGACCCGAAGTTGTTGCCGGGGTGCCTGATCGAGCGCCCGACAAGGTACTGACGTCGAGCACGAGTCCCTCACAGGCGCTGGTGTACCGACTCAGTGGAGACATGAACCCGCTGCACGCTGATCCCTCCTTCGCGAAGATGGCGGGCTTCGATGCACCGATTCTGCACGGCCTCGCGTCGTACGGCATCGTCTGCAAGGCCGTGGTAGACGGGATTCTCGACGGAGATCCGACGCGGGTGAAGAACTACTCGGTGCGGTTTGCCGGTTCGCTCTTCCCCGGCGAATCCATCACCACCTCGGTATGGCAGGACGGCAACACACTGACGTTGGCGGCGACGTGCCCCGAACGCGAGAACTCCCCGGTTCTCACGCACGCAACAATGGAGATCAACTGATGGACCTCGGTTCGCACCCCACAGCAGCGACACATCCGGGCGGCACGATTCTGACGTCGCCGCCGCAGGACGCCCCGGTCGACCGGGCCACGGCAGCAGCGCGTCGCGTTGTCGACGCGATGCTGCGCACCGACCGCGGAAACGCCAATCTGGACCGGGTTGCGGAGGAGCTCAACAGCATTGCAGAGCATCTCGAACAGCACTCACCCGAGGTGGCCGAGCGGTTGATCGACATGTGGAACGGTGAGGGCGTGACTCGTCACGACCCCGTGACCGGCCCCGAGAACGCCATTGCGCCGCCGCTCGTTCTGGAAGGGCTCGCTGACGGGTCGGTGCAGGGAGTGGTCACGTTGACGCTGCCGTACCAGGGCCCTCCCGGCCATGTGCACGGCGGTGTTTCGGCGCTGCTGCTCGATCACGTTCTCGGCGTCGCGAACGCCTGGGGTGGAACTTCCGGCATGACAGCACAATTGAGCACTCGGTACCATCGCCCGACTCCGCTGTTCGAGCCCCTCACGATCAGCGGCAAATTCCTGTCCAAGGACGGCCGCAAGATTCACACCGTCGGTGAGATCAAAACTGCGGACGGCGAATTGTGTGTGTCGGTAGAGGGACTGTTCATCGACAAGACCGTGCCGCGCCCCAGGTAGGGGCTTCGCCCCCGTGCGCCTTTTTGGTAGTGGGAACTACCAAAAAGGCGCACAGGGGTTCTGACGAAGGAGGGCCCAGTGGGCAAGCTCGACGGACGTGTAGCAGTGGTCACCGGTGCCGGTATGGGCATCGGGCGCGGAGTGGCGGGCGCGTTCGCGCGTGAAGGCGCGTCGGTGTTGGTTGCCGAGATCGACGAGGCAGCGGGCCTCGAAACCACCCAGTGGTTGCGGGACGAATGGGGCGCGGAGGCGGAATTCGTCCGGACCGACGTCACTGACAAAGCTCAGGTTGTTGCCATGGTCGACAAGTCCGTCGAGCGGTTCGGACGCCTCGACATCCTGGTCAACAATGCTTGGCGGACTTTCGGTTTCGCTCGGCTCGAGAAGATGTCCGACGAGCAATTGCGCGGCGGTTTCGACATGGCAGTGATGGCGGCATTCTGGGCGATGCAGGCTGCCCTGCCGGAACTGGAGCGTCACGGCACGGGCCGCGTGATCAACATGTGCAGTCTCAACGGCGTGAATGCTCACATGTACTCGGTGCAGTACAACGCGGCGAAGGAAGCATTGCGAACCCTGACTCGCACTGCTGCCCGCGAGTGGGCTCCCAAGCAGGTGAACTGCAACGTCATCTGTCCCGGTGCGCAGAGTGCGGCGTACAAGCGTGTCGCCGAAGCCAATCCGGAGAACGTGGCAGTGATGGCCGCACAGAACCCGATGGGGCGGATCGGCGATCCCCTCGACGACATCGGCCCCGTTGCGGCCTTCCTGGCAAGTGACGACAGCCGTTACGTCACCGGCAACACCCTCTTCGTCGACGGTGGTGGGCACATCAACGGCGTGCAGTGGGCGCCGACCGTCGACTGATCGACGGCGACGCAGCCGGTGTATCCGGCGTCTATTTGGCCGTGAACCCGGCGTCGACCGGCAACGCGATACCTGTGACGTATCGAGCCTGATCCGAAACCAGCCAGGCTATCGCGTTGCTGACGTCGGCAGCTTCGATCAACTCGACGTTCAAGAGGTTGCCCACGTCGGCTCCGCTCGATGTCGGGGAGTCCGCAAACAGCTTCGCGACCGCGTCGTTGACGACCATCGGTGTATTCGCGCCAGTCGGGTGCACGGAGTTGACACGAATATTGTGGGGAGCAAGCCAGTGCGACCACGTGCGCCCAAGCCCCACGATGGCGTGTTTACTCGCGCAGTAGCCGTCGGATCCGCCGGTGCCGTCACCTCCACGACCGACAAGTCCCAGAGTTGATCCGGTAAGGACTATTGCGCCACCTGTACCTTGTTCGATCATCGCGGGCGCTGCGGCCTGGACGGTATTCCAGACGCCGAATAGGTTGACCTCCATCTGGTCGCGGAAGGCGCGAGCATCGTCGATATCCGGGGACATCATGCCGATACCGGCGTTGGCCAGGACGATGTCGACGCTGCCCAGCTCCGCAATTCCTTCGGATACCGCAGTTCGCAGTGCGGACAGATCGCGAACATCCACTTCTCGCGCGACGATACTTCGTCCCAGGTTCTCGACCGCTGCTGTTGTCTGCCGCAAATCGTCGGCGGTTCCCATCGGGTAGGCCACCGATTCGATCTGACGGCAGATGTCGAGCGCAATGATGTTCGCGCCCTCCTGCGCCAATCGCACGGCGTGGCTCCTGCCCTGACCTCGGGCGGCCCCGGTGATCAGTGCGGTTTTGCCTTCCAACTGTCCGGGCATGCGTGCTCCGTCCGTCGTGAATCATGATTACTCGGTCATGAGTACTGACCCGAGGGGACGGCGAAATTCGTCGCCGGCGACGTAGTCTGAGTTCAGTTACAGCGGGAACTCGCTTCGGAAGAGAAGAGGCTCGGGATGTCCGATTGGGTGAAGAAGGTCGAAGCTGAAGCCAAAGGGCTCCTCGCCGAGGCGGAAGAAGAGCTGACCGTCCTCGAAGGTGTCGACACCATAGATCCGCTTGCCGACGACGATCCGGCACCAGAAGACGGCACCAAGCCGACGTCAGACTGACCCTGCGACCCGTCGGCGCGCCTCGACACCGCTCGGTATCTCAGAACGGTGGCGGGTCGTCCCCGTAGTCGTTGGGTTCTCGGCGGGCTCGCGGTGATTTCCGCCGCTTGTATTGAACGTGCTCCTCTGCTCGTTTCTGTATCCGTCGGCGCTGGCGATTGCGTTCACTCTGGATACGGGCAGCTTTGTTCTCCGCCTGGGTCCGCCGATTTCGACCGCCCTGGGGCGGTGTCGGTTCGTGCGATCCAGCCATCAATCCTGCGGGTCGCGTTCGGTAACAATGCCCGGTCGGCGACGTCAGCGACATGGTCCGATCCACGTTCGACGTGAACCGCCACCGGTCGGAATGCTTGAGGCGATGATGGTTGCGGCAGAACGCACTCAAATTCGACGCGACCGTTTTACCGCCGCATTCGGGGTCGCCGTGATGGAACGGTTCATTGTGGTCCAGATCGGAATTCCAGGCCGGGACATCACAATGCAGCCATTGGCAGCTGCCCGCGATGATCCGTAACCAGGTATCGAGAACGGCGCCCGGTCGGTAGACGCGCGCCGAAGCAGGCACCGGCTCTGCGACGTCATCAGCAGGTGCTCGGACGTTTCGAATTACGGCGTCACGGGCGATATCGCGAGCATGCTCAGCGCTGATCACCCCGTACCCGTCGAGGTGGGCGGGCTCGCCGCCACCGTGCAGAGTGGAATCAGTCATCACGACGTGAACCACGGGCCGACGAACGACAACACCACCGCTACGATCCTGCGGGCAATCAGCTCGGCCACAGTTGCACGGCAAGAATTGTGATCCGTTGGTCAACTCGAAGAGCGCGTCGGCTCGTCGCTGCTCGTACGTTCGAGAGTCGTTTCGGCATACCGACATTGCCAACTCGCGTAGTCGGCCGTCGAATGCCCGAGCCTGTTCTGCCGGAACGCTTCCCAAGATCTTTGCCATCCCGTCCTCGGCAGCGCTGACTCCGACGAACCGATCGGTGAGAGCACGGCGTCGGCGTTCTCGCATACCTTCCGGGTCCACCATCGCCACGATCCGATCGATCGCCGCTGTCAGTCGCCTTCCCGTCAAGCCCGTTCCGCCTGCTACTGGTGGGGCGAGAACCTGCTCGAGCAGTAGTCGTTCCACCTCGTCGATCAATTCGTCTTTCACGTTCGCGGTCGCGGAATCGATCAAACCAACTCGGTACAGATCCAACTCGCCACGGGCCATCGCCGCTCGAGTGCGATGCAGACGAGTCTTTAACGAGAACCCCAACCCGATCAGCTTGCCGGCAGCCGCGCGACCCATCGTCAGTGACGCACCGACTTCCGACTCCGCCAACTCGTGTGCGGTCGACGACCACGCACCACTGGCGACATGCTCCGAGCTTCGCCGCGAAAAGAACTCGGCAATCACAGCGAGCTTGCGTTCGACCAGCATCGCCTCGCATGCATGCAGATCGGTCATGAGATCAACCAGCGCACAATCAGTTTCGGTACCGGTCAGCTGTGCTGAGATACCGAAGAGCTCTGTTGTCGGGTTGAACATGCATCCATTCTATTCGAATGTGTGTTCGATGCGAACTGAATTCTCAAATCAGTCGGAATAGTCCGAATCGGCCGAAATGCTTATTGTGCTTGCGTTTTGGATCCTGTTCATTCGAAACTCGAACGTGATTGTCGTGCCACTGTGTAAGTATCGGCTTGTGGCAGACAACGCGGTGAAACTCAGTGAACAGTCGCTTGTGCTCTTCATGGACTATGGACAGTTTTACATATACGGCGACGATGACGGTTTCGGGAGGGAAACGGACCTGCTCGAACTCGCGATGGCTTCGCGCCCTGCTTACAGTGACGGCACAGTTGTGATTGTCCTGAGCCCGCACCAGAACAACTTCAACATGCATACAACGGTCGAAGTCTGGTCCTCCCGAC
Organism: Rhodococcus sp. 27YEA6; assembly: GCF_044908235.1. Taxonomy (NCBI): domain Bacteria; kingdom Bacillati; phylum Actinomycetota; class Actinomycetes; order Mycobacteriales; family Nocardiaceae; genus Rhodococcus; species Rhodococcus sp. 27YEA6. The sequence continues at coordinate 269,524 of NZ_JBIYCY010000001.1, forward strand.
CCACATCCGATCGCGAGAAATGGCAGCAGGTCAGTGAGTCGTTTCTGACGGTTGGTCCGCAGGGGTCAATCAGCTTTGATTCACCTCCGGGTGGGGAGTTCATTGTCTGTGATGTACCCGAGGGGTCATATCTGGTCGAGATTGCCGGCCGCGGTTTTGTAAACTACGGCTGGCCCGGATCGACGGAACCCGGAGATGTTTGGCGGGTGCGTATGTGGCCTGCAGGTGGTGACGAGGTGCGGCCATCGCTGCAGTGGGACATGCCGGGATATGGCGTTCCTGTGGACGAACCGATACCTGAACCGATTCCTCGTCCACAACGGGACATCGAGTCGAAATGGATAACGATTTACGGCGAGAACGGCGAGCCGTCCAGGGTTGTGCAAATCAGTGACCTCCGCGCCGAAGCTGCTGAACGAGAGCGGCAGGAGTGGGGAGGAGATCCGATGCCTGAACTCGAACGATTCCAGTCCGGCAAAGAACTAGCTCGTATGGACCGACCACTTGCCGAAGCGGTCGTCCGCATGAACGTCGCGACTCTTCGTCGACTCGCGTTTTGGGCCGCTGTGCAGGCGTATGAGCATGCGGGATTAGCCGACAGGGATTGGGTTCGTCCGGCCCTCAACGCTATGCATGTGGGACAACAACTTCCGGAACCCTTCGGAAATCGCACAACGGCATTCGAGCACCTACACGAGGAGGAATTCGGTGCGGGGACCGACAATGTGGAGTTGGAAGTCAAGATCGAGATAGTGGACCATTCGTCGCAACCGGAGTCCAATCCGTTCGATCACGGGAATATTCATGTCCCGTCCTACGCTCTCAATGCGATTTTCGACGCGATCGAATCGGACCCGTTGACCGCAGCGGTCAATGCATTGGGAACGGCAGCAGTCACGTTCGGGAAGGATATCCGCATGTTGTTCGCGAGAGCGCGAGTTGAATTCGACCTCGCAGACTGAACCCCAAATTATTCAAGGGACCTTCGTAGTGCGGTGAGCGGATCCGAGGCATCTCGACGCCCACGCGGACCAGGCCCTTCGGGGTTGACGAAGCGGCCCTCGTCCGAGCGAGTCCACTCGCGTACGGCCCATCTCTCCTTGATCGCCCAACGGCCGTCGCGCCGCTCCATGTGGTCGATGAACCGCGCACCACTGGTGAAGTTGATCATTCCGATGTCTTCGGGCCCGCCCCAGTGTGTGGACATCGAATATGCCTCGCTGATCGCGTGGTCGCCGTGCAGTTCGACCAGGTGGTTGCCGATGTGGTGCATCGTGCCGCCGATCGCGGAGAGTTTTGTTGTGGCCCAGGCGATGTACTCGTCGATGGTGCCGTCGAATCCGGTGTGATGGTCGATCGCGTCCGGGTGGTAGGCGCTGCGGACGAGATCGAAGTCGAGGCGATCGATGCCGCGGCAGTACGTCAGAACCACCTCACGAATTGCCTGCTTGTCGATGAGATCCTGCAGTGCCTGGTCCATGTCACGCCTCCTTGATGCTGGTCATCCAGTCGAGTAATTCCGGTAGTTCTTCGGCAGCGCAATCGAATACGGCAGGCCGAAGCACCACGGCAGACGCGCCGCGGTCGGACCAGTCCAGGACCTTGTCAGCGGTTGCCGAGAGGTCGACGGACCGATTGTCGCGCCGAACCGGCGCCGCAGACACTTGCACACGTGCGGTATCCGGCTCGCGGTCGTGGGCTTCGAATGTGTTGCGCAGCAATGTGACACTGTCGGTGAACGTTCCCAGGTCGGTCGGGTTCACGGTCCAACCGTCGGCGACGCGTGCTATGCGGTCGAAGTTCCGCCGGCTTGGTCCGAAACCGAAGAGCACCGGTACGCGATTTTGGATCGGCAGCGGGAGGCTGTGGTAGTTCTCGAAGGCGAAGTCGCGTCCCTTGAAGGTGGCCGGAGCATTGGTCCACAGTTCGCGACACGCTGCGACAGCCTCCTCCATGCGCCCGAATCGCGCGTCGAAAGGCATGTTGGTAGCGGTGTATTCGGCTTCTTGCCAACCGGCGCCGAAACCCATGACGGCTCGACCTTCGGACAATGAGTCGAGAGTTGCAACCTGTTTGGCAAGCAGGGCGGCTGGGCGAACAGTGGCGATCAGAACCGATACTCCGAGGCGAGCGCGTTCGGTCACTGCGGCGATCGAGGAAAGAAGTGAAATCGGTTCGTACCAAGGGTGATCCAACGGGAACAAGAAGTTGTGTTCGGCTACCCGCTGAGCGTGTGCTTCGGCATTGAACCCGAGATGATCGCCGGTGCAGATCAGATCGATCCCGGCACGGTCAGCACGCGCGGCGAAGTCCAGAACCGGGCGAATCTTGCCGTCGAACAAGGCCTCGAGGCCCAAGATGTTGACGCCGATTTCCACAGTCGTCGTTCCTCTACAGTGCCCGCTTGGCATGCGCGGACATCTCGCCCATGTTGTCCAGACAGAAGAGTCTCGAGCTGAACTGCCACGACCCGTCGACGCAGGTGAAGCGATCGAAGTAGCGCCCCGCCAGAATAGGTTGCAGGGCAAGATTTTCGGTACCTTGGATGACCGTGACGTACGAGAGTGCCGTCGCTGATTCACCGTCGACCGCGATTCGCGTGTTGGTCAGCAGATGTTTGGTTCGTGGAACCGGCGGATCACCGTACATTCGAATGAAGCCGCTGCAGGCTGCGAACACTGCGTCGGCGTCGGACGAAATGAGCGTGGTGGCAACCCCGTCCGGCCCGCACTGCCCGTAGTCGGACGAGGCGAACAATGCAGCGACTTCACGCAATCGGCCCTGATCGATCAGATGCGTGTACTCGCAGAGCAGGTCACGGATCGCCGACTCGGCGACGATCCGTGACAGCTCCGTGGTCATACGGTGATCTCGCGCCGAACCATCTTGCCGGTTGCATTGCGAGGCAACAGATCGCTGGTGATGCGCCACTTCGACGGCACCTTGAAGTAGGACAGTCGCTCGGCGGCGTAATCACGCAGCTCCGCCTCCGTTGTGGCGGCTCCGGGACGCAGGACAACCACGGCGGACACTTCCTGGCCGAGGTCGGGGTGCGGCATGCCGATGACAGCGCACTCGATCACGTCTGGGTGTTCGTCGAGCGTCTGCTCGATCTCGGTGGGGTAGACGTTCTCGCCGCCACGCAGGATCAGGTCGGAACGACGACCGGTGAGACGGAGACGCCCGTTCTCGATTACCCCGAAATCGCCGGTGCGAAGCCAGCGTCCGGGGGCAATTGCCGACTCGGTCGCCTCGTCGTTCTCCCAGTATCCGAGCATGACGAAGGGGCTGCGTACGCACACTTCACCTTCGATGCCGTCCGGCAGCCATTCGCCGAAGGGATCGCGAATCTCCATCGAGACGGTGATGATCGGACGCCCGAGAGTGCCTGGGAATTCTTCGAGTTCGGCGCCGACGGCGACCGCAATGGCGGTGCTGCATTCGGTGAGGCCGTAGCTGTCGACCAGAGCATTGCGTGCGAACGGCACCTGCTCCTTGAGGCGTTCTTTGAACGCGGGCGACGACGGCGCGGATGCCAGCGAGAATGCAGTCAACGAAGAGACGTCGTACTTGGCGATGTTGCCGTGCTCGAGTAGCCGCGATGCCATCGTGGGGACAGCACCCCAGTTGGTGACACGCTCGCGTTCGACCAACCCGAGCACCTTGTCGACGTCGAAGCCGCCCTCGGTCAGGATGACGGCACTGCCCGTCGCGAGACGGGGAACCACCAGATTGTGCAGGCTGGCGATGTGGAAGAGCGGGGAGGTGAGTAGATAACGCAGTGGGCTCGGCTTGGAAGCGTCGTACTCACGGCCGGTGAATGCGGCGCCGATCGCGTCGCTGTACTTGTGGTAGTCGACGACGGCCATCACGTTGCGGTGCGAATGGAGTGCGCCCTTGGGGCGGCCGCTGGTACCACTGGTGAACAAGATGACGGCAGGGTCGTCCTCGTCGATGTCGGTGCTCGGCACGTCGGAGCCTGCATACTCCGCGATGAGCGCGGGCACATCCTCTTCCATGGTGAGGACCGTGATGTCTGCCGGCAGTTCGGGGAGGGCGGCGCCGCGCTTGGCATCCACGACCAGAACCTTCGGACGTGAGAGCTCGATCCCGTGAGTGACCTCGCGCGGAACCCACCAACCGTTGAGACCGACTGCGATCGCGCCGAGCGCCTGCGTCGCGAAGAACGTCATGACCCATTCGGGAGTGTTGGCAGCGAGGATGCCCACACGGTCGCCCTTGCGGACTCCGTACTTGTCCCGCAGAGCAGTTGCCAGCGCGGCAACGGAATCGGCATGCTCGGTGAACGAGATTCGACGATCGCTGGTGACGAGATAGTCGCCGTCGCCCCAGGCGCGAGATGCCGAGATGAGTTCACCGATGGCGTGACCGCGGTTCTTCATCACAGGCATGACGGTGCCGAGAACCTCTTCTTCGACGATCTCGAATGGCCCACCTGGACCAGTGAGGCGTGAGACCGCCTGGTCCAGAAGCAACTGCGGATCTGCGGGGGCAGTCATGGAATGGCCTTTCGTATTGTGGCGCTTTTCACGTCACAAAATCTCACGAGAAAATCATATCTGTGGCGGCGGTTACCACTGAGCGAGACTGGGACGGTTCCGGCTCTGAGGCGTCGATACGTTCGAGTCGTATCGCAGTTGGAGTAATCGACATTCCGATATCGACTAGGACACAGGACACGATGACGAACACCGCCACCGAAGCATCTTCGAATGCAGCTCTTGCAGCTCCTCAGCGCGAGGACGTCGCGCAGATGTTGATCGACCGTCTCGGTGATCAGCACCTGGGCCTGCGGACGCGGACGCAGGACTGGAGCTGGGACGAGGTGGTGCGCGAGAGCGCAGCGCGCGGCTCGCTGGCGAAGTCGCTTCGCGCGCCCGGACCGTTTCACATCGGAGTACTTCTCGAGAACGATCCGGAGTTCCTGTTCTGGCTCGGCGGCGCGGCCCTGACCGGGGCCACGATCGTCGGTATCAATCCGACCAGGCGTGGAGCTGAACTCGAGGCTGAGGTCCGGTACGTCGACTGCCAGCTGATCGTCACCGACAAAGCAGGCTACGAGAAGCTTGCCGGCCTGGACCTCGGGCTGACCGAAGATCGTTTCGTCCTGGTCGACGACGCGTCGTACCCGGACAGGATTGCAGCACATCACGTCGAGTCGCCTCAGATCGACCTCGGTGTCGACGCGTCGACGCTGTTCTTGCTTCTCTTCACCTCGGGCACCACCGGAATGTCCAAGGCAGTACGGTGCAGCCAGGGGCGCCTGACGCGGTTGGCCTACGCGAACTGCGCCAAGTACGACATCGACCGCGACGACGTCTGCTACTGCTGCATGCCGCTCTTCCACGGCAACGCGTTGATGGCTCTGTGGGCGCCGGCCCTTTCGCAGGGAGCTACAGTCTGCCTCGTTCGTAAGTTCACGGCCTCGGGATTCATGCCGGACGTTCGGTTCTACGGCGCAACATATTTCACCTACGTCGGTAAGGCCTTGGGGTATCTCATGGCGACGCCGGAACTGCCCGACGACATCGAGAACACCCTCACCCATGGCTTCGGGACCGAGGCGTCGCCGGGGGACAAGGCAGAGTTCATCCGTCGTTTCGGTGCACAACTTTTCGAGGGATACGGTTCGAGTGAAGGTGCCGGTTCAGTAGTGCTCGATCCGAACCAACCTGCCGGAGCACTGGGCCGTCCCGCGAGCGAGAACATCGTCATCGTCGATCCCGATACGCGCGAAGAGCGACCCCGCGCAATTCTCGACGAGCACGGTCACGTGCTGAACCCTGACGAATCCATCGGCGAGATGGTCGACAAGGCCGGATCGAAGAAGTTCGAGGGGTACTACAAGAACGAAGACGCGATCGCCGAGAAGATTCGCCACGGTTGGTACTGGACAGGCGATCTCGGCTACGTCGACGAGGCCGGCTTCATCTACTTCGCGGGACGCAAGGGCGACTGGATCCGGGTCGACGGTGAGAACACCTCGGCTTTGATGATCGAGCACATCCTGCGTCGGCACCCCAAAGTGATTGCCACGGGTGTCTTCGCGGTACCGGATCCGCGTTCGGGTGATCAGGTCATGGCTGCGATCGAGGTCGCCGATCTCGCCGATTTCGATCCGGTCGAGTTCGCCGACTACCTTGCCGCGCAGGCGGATCTGGGTACCAAGGCAGCGCCACGATTTGTTCGCGTTTCGACCGACCTGCCCGTCACGGGCTCCAACAAGGTACTCAAACGTGAACTTCAAGCCGATCGCTGGCGGACCGACGAACCAGTGTTCCACTGGGTGGGCCGAGGCACTCCCGAATACACGTTGATGACCGAAGCTGACGTGGTGAACCTGGAGAAGGAGTTCGAGACGCACGGCCGCACGCGGTTCCTGTGAGTGAAGTTGCGCTGGTGACCGGCGCTTCCCGGGGGATCGGCCGAGAGTGCGCGCTGGCATTCGCGCGCGCCGGATTCGACGTTGCAATCACTGCTCGCACCGTTCGTGAAGGAGAGGGGCGGGCAGCCCCGCGAACGAGGCAAGGCGAGCAAGTGATTCCGGTGCCCGGCAGCCTGGAGACGACGGTTGCCGAGATCGAGTCCTTCGGTGTGCGCGCATTGGCCGTTCCGATGAACCTGCTCGATCTGGCATCCGTCCGCGGCGCCGGTGAACGGGTGCTGGCCGAGTGGGGACGTGTCGACGTGCTGGTGAACAACGCCTATGCGCAGACTGTCGGAAACATGGACCGGGTGCTCGACATCGAGATCGACGACGCTCAGGCGATGGCGATCGGGAATTATCTGCACCAACTCGCTCTGGTCCAGGTGATACTCCCGTCGATGATCAAGAGCGGCAACGGCGTAGTGGTCAATCTGGCATCGGGTTCGGCGACCATGGATCCGCCTGCGCCTCCCGGCGAGGGTGGTTGGGGTCTGTCGTACGCCGCGTCGAAGGCGTCGTTCGGACGTATTGCCGGAGCGATCAACTCCGAGTACCGAGACGCCGGAATCAAAGCGTTCAACCTGAGTCCGGGATTTGTCATCACGGAATCAGGGAAAGCCCGTGGTGGCGCGGACGCAATCGTGGACGCCGGATTTGCGGCCACACCGGCATCCGTACCCGCTGCAGCGGCGGTGTGGCTTGCAACAGATCCCGATGCGGACCGGTACCTCGGTCGCGTCGTGGATGGTCCGAAATTGATGGCGACACTGGAGGAAACGGTATGAAGCTCGGCGTGGTCGTTCCGGTCGAACTGGGTCGAAGCGGAGACCCTGATTGGATTCTGCAATTCGCCCGTGCGGCCGAGTCGCTGGGTTTCGACGAGATCTCGGCAGTGGAGCACTCGGTGGTCATCGCCGACACCGCGAGCGAGTACCCCTATTCTCCGACCGGCAAATCGCATCTTCCCGATGACTGCGACATCCCGGATCCGCTCGAACTGCTTTCGTTCGTGGCGGGTGCCACAACCACCTTGGGCTTGTCCACTGGAGTTCTGGTGCTGCCCAATCACAATCCGGTAGTGCTCGCCAAAAGATTGGCGACGCTCGATCGCCTTTCCAGTGGGCGATTGCGCATCTGCCTCGGCCTGGGGTGGATGAAGGAAGAGATCGAGGCGTGCGGCGGTGACTTCGAGCGCCGCGGCAAGGTAGCCGATGAGGCCATCGCGGTGATGCGTTCACTCTGGGCGGGCAAGGAAGCAGTCGATTTCGACGGCGATTACTTCTCGTTCAAGGGTGCGTACAGCTGGCCGAAGCCGCACCGCGAATCCGGAGTTCCGCTCTACATCGGTGGACATAGTCTCGCTGCTGCTCGGCGAGCAGGCCGGTTGGGTGACGGTTTCCAGCCGCTGGGACTGGCCGGTGAAGATCTCGACAAGGCCGTAGCAGCGATGAAAGCTGCTGCGGTGAAGGCAGATCGAGATCCTGCCGACGTCTCGCTGGTACTCGGTGCGACACTGCCCAGGCTCGACGAAGCGAAACTCGAGTGGGCACGCGGGTTGGGAGCCGATCGAATCGTGCTGTCCGCGAGTCGTCGTGGCACGTCGCTGGAACTGATCATCGACGAAATGGCCGAATGCTCGAAGCGGCTGGGGCTGAGTAACTAGGAGTGCGGGCGTGACCGGCAGCCATCGGAGCGGCTGCCGGTCATTGCTGTCGGAACGTCGATCAGTTATTGCTTGGTCAGCAATTTGCTCCGGAGCTTTGCGATCGTGTCGGCGTCAAGTTTCAGCACGTCCTGCGAAAACTTCTCCCACCCACCGAACTGGTCGCGAATCTTGTCGAGTACTGGCTGAATCTGGCTGGGACGCTGCTCCATCAACGGTTTCAACAGATCGACATCGATTCCTTTCGAAGACAGAAACGTGTAGGTCTGTTCGTTCTTGGCTTTGTTGTAGGTGTTCGACAGGACGAAGTCGTCGACGATGGTCTTGTCAGGAACACCCAGAATGCCGAGAAGTAGAGCTGTCATCAGTCCAGTGCGGTCTTTGCCTGCCGTGCAGTGGTAAGCGACTGCGGACTCGGAATCGGCGATGGTCCGTAGGGCTTGGGAATACCCAGTCATTCCGTCAGGCTTGGACAGTTGGTCGACGGCGCCGGTGTCGCTGATCCGGACGGCTTCACCGCCCCCGAGCACCTGCTCCACGATTGCAGGGTCACCAGATTTCAGGGCACTCGTAATCGCTGTGGCAAGAGCCTGAGTGCCGGCATCCAGGACTGCCGTGTTGACCACTTTCACGTTCGCGGGAACCTTGTCTGCTCCGTCCTTTGCGATCTCGCTGTCACCTCGGAAATCGACAACGGTCCGGATGCCTGCGTTCTCGATCGTTTGTTGATCGTCAGCAGTCAGATCGCTCAAGCGGTCGCCACGAAAAACCAGGCCCCACTTGACTGATCGGCCGTCGGCTGTCTCGTATCCGCCGACATCACGCACGTTGGCTGCGCCCTGCAGCGTCACGTGGCGGGTTGACGCGATGGTGGAAGTGCCGTCCTCGTCTATGACCTCGAAGTACCAGCGTGACAGTGGGTCGAGGCCGTCGACCTCAGTGGAGAAGCCGTCGACCGTGCCAATTTCCTTTCCTTCTGCGGCTGGGTTTTTCGGGTCGGTGGCGGCGAATACACGCACCTTTTCCGAGCCGCCGTGTTCCCAGACCAGTGAGTAGTGTCCGGCGGACGCTGATGTCACGTCGAGGTCGGTCGGCGTTTTCGCCGACTCGGCCTTGCTGCATGCGCCGAGTACGAGCATGAGTCCTGCCGCCGACAGCGCAAGAACTCGAGTTTTGCAAGTAGCCATGGGTCCTCCGAATCCAATTGGAAATCGGAGGCTACGCACCAGTGATCACTGTGTCGTGACCGTGTCGTGCAGAGCGGGAAAACTGCAGGCTGGAGTGCTTGTCGCCGATGATGATCAGGGATGGGCCAGCCCGTTCAGGAGCATCGCGCCGACAAAGATGGCACTGCTTGCGCGGGCGCTGCAGGACGGGTTGATCGCAATCGACGAACTCTGATCGAAGCGCGAGCGATCGGGTGCGTCGATCCGGGAGTCAGTCGAGGGCGGTGGCGTCGGTTGTCGGCGTCTTGGTGCCGGGAGTCGCTTCGATGTCGAGAACGACCTGGCTGTCGGTGGCTTCTTCGGGGAAGACGTACCGACGCATGGCCCACCAGCGGAAGGCCGTCGCCAGCAGGGTCCCGATGATCGATCCGCTGATGAAGTCCGCGAAGTTTTCCATCAACACCGACACCTCGGGTTGACGCAGATGGAACACGTACCGGGAGGTCCAGAGTGGTACCTGGTTGATGGCCAAACCGATACCCGCGACGATGAAGAACAGAGCGGCCTCGTGATGGCGCTGTCGACCACCGCGCTGCGCAAACGACCATTCGCGGTTGAGGACGTAGGACAGAACCGTCGCGATCAGGACCGCAAGGATGTTGGCCGTCACCGGGTGCTGAGGCAGAACCGTCCACTTGATGCCGAAGAACAGCACCGTGGTGACGATGAAGGCGATGCCGCCGACCACCAGGAACTTGAGCATTTCTGCGTGCGGCAGGACGCGCACGAGAACCCGCTCAGGAAGCCTATTGACCATCTTTTCGACAAACGCCATTGTTCGAGGCTAACCCTGAATACGACCGAGGGCACAAATCGTCGATGCCCGTGTCGGCAAGATCATCAGAATCCGTACCCGAGAATTGCGGGCTTCTGCGCGTTGAAAGCGAAGTCGAAATTCAGGATCTCCTGCGGATCGGACGCGTGGAGTCGGTGCGCCGCCGCGAAGGTCTTGGCCTGGTGCTCGCCCAGGTACAAGCTGCTCAGGACATCAGAGGGCATCGTGATCGCAGGCACCGCGTCAGTGGCCGTACAGGTGGCCTTGCCGCCCTTGACCTGAAGTGCGAAGGTTCCGCCGGCCTTCAGGAACGGATCTTCGACCTTGATGACTGTGTCCAGGTCAGCAGCATATTCACGAGCCTCGAGAGCCGCGGGAACGTCCATGATGCGCAGCCACAGTCGATCGGAGCGCGTCGTCGTCCGGGCAAGGCGGTAGTCCGTGAGCATCAGCCGGAGTGGATCGGCAGGATGCTGGCGTGTCTCGATCCGGGTGACGAGGTCGAGGCCGCAGATCGTGCGCCACAGCGCCGCGTGCGCATCTTCGGTGATCGTCACGAACTCGTCGATCCGGGCGATGCTGTCGCGGCCCTCGCTCGTGTGCCGGTAAGCGATGTATCCGTCCGCGTGTGTCAGAAAGAACAGTCCGGAGGCGCCGTCACGATCCTCCGACGGGTCGGCGAACATGTGGTCCCAGAGTGGTTGCGGACGGACCTGCGCGCCGGGAGTCTGCAGTCGCCAGCGGTCGTAGATCTCGGGAAGAAGCGTCGAGGCAGCTTTGATGTCGACGATGGACACGCCACCGTTGTCGGGCACCTCGGGGCGGAATCGTGCGAAGCGGCGATCGAGGGTGATGCCTTCGCTGAAGGTGGCCGGGCCGTATCCGAAGCGGTTGTAGATGCCGGCCTCGCTTGCCGTCAGGGCGGCAAGCGGTGCTCCGGTCGACTCGATGTGGGCATGAAGCGCTGTGAACATCGAGCGTAGGACGCCACGACGACGGTGAGTCGGGGCGACGGATACCCAGGTGATTCCGCGCGTGGGGAGTTGGCGTCCGCCGGGCACGGTGAATTCCATGTCGATTTCGATGGCCACGCCGACGGGTAGGTCACCGTCGACGGCGAGGATGATGTCCTCGGGCTTGTAGAGCGCCTTCGTCAGTTCGCTGACCGCGGGAGACGGGTGAAAACCGAACCCCACCGAGTCGAGTAGTTGGAGAGCCGGCCAGTCACTCTCGGTAGCGGTGCGGATGGTGATCTTGTTTTCGGGGCTCACGTGTATCGACTCTGGCATAGATTGCGTGAAGACGCACATGAATATCGGGGCTGACGTTTCCTCACCGGCTCCCAGGGGTACCGCCCGACGGACCAGTCCTGCGGCACGGAGAAAACCGATACGGAGAAACACTGTGGCGATCACCGACATCAAGGAATATGCCCATCTGACCGAGGAAGACGTCGAGGCACTCGGGCGCGAGCTGGATGCCATTCGGCTCGACATCGAGGAGAAGCGCGGCGCGCACGACGCTCGATACATCCAGCGGACGATCGCGTTTCAGCGCTCTCTGATGGTGGCCGGCCGCATCGTCTTGTTCGCCAGCAAGAAGAAGCCTGCCTGGATTCTGGGGACTGCGCTCCTGGGGGTCGGCAAGATCATCGAGAACATGGAACTCGGCCACAACATCATCCACGGCCAGTGGGACTGGATGAACGATCCCGAGATTCACTCGAGCAACTGGGAGTGGGACAACACCTGCCCGTCCTCGGGATGGAAGCACTCGCACAACTTCACCCATCACAAGTTCACCAACATCGTCGGACTGGACAACGACGTGGGCTACGGAATCATGCGCGTCACGCGCGATCAAAAGTGGCACGCCGACTACCTCTTTCAACCGATCACGAATTTTGTGCTCGCGACCCTCTTCGAGTGGGGAGTGGCACTGCATCACCTCGAAACGGACAAACTCCGCAAGGGTGAGGTGAAGTGGTCCGAGAAATCGGAGATGGCCAAGGACGTCGGTAAGAAGATCGCGCGTCAGGTGGCGAAGGATTACATCCTGTTCCCCGCCCTGACCGGCCCCGCGTGGAAGACCACGTTGACGGCGAACGTCGTTGCGAACCTCATCCGAAACTACTGGAGTTACGCCGTCATCTTCTGCGGGCACTTTCCCGACGGCGCCGAGAAGTTCACGCTCGAGGAATTCGAGAACGAATCGCGCGCTCAGTGGTACCTACGACAGATGCTGGGCTCTGCCAACTTTCATGCCGGTCCCGTCATGGCCTTCATGAGCGGCAACCTCTGCTACCAGATCGAGCATCACTGCTTCCCGGATCTGCCGAGCAATCGGTACTCGGAAATCGCGGTGCCGTTGCGCGACCTGTGTGACAAGTACGACCTCCCGTACACGACCGGGCCGCTGTGGAAGCAGTACGGATTGACTCTGCGCACCATCTGGAAGTTGTCGCTGCCCAACAGGTTTCTCTCGGCTTCCCCGGACGACGCTCCGGAGACGCACTCGGAGTTGAAGTTCCGCATCCGAGGCGGAATCAAGGAAGTGTTCGGCGTCGATCCGCAGACGGGTAAGCGGCGCGGACTGCGAACAGCGATCGCGATGGTCTCGAGCTGATCAGTTACCGCTTGTGCGCCATTGAACGAACCACGAGATCGCCGGTCGACTGGATTGCCTGCACCAGCACGATCAAGATCACGACTGCGACGAACAGCACCGGTGTGTTGAATCGTTGGTAGCCGTACTTGATTGCGAAGTCGCCGAGTCCACCGGCGCCGATGGCACCTGCCATGGCCGAGAAGCCGATCAGCATCACCGCCGTCAGGGTTGCTCCTGCTACCAATCCCGGAACGGATTCGGGCAGTAGCACCTTGGTGATGATGTCTTTGTCGGTGGCGCCCATGGACCGCGCTGCTTCGACGCGTCCGGAATCGACTTCACGCAAGGCGTTCTCGACGACGCGCGCAAAGAAGGGCACCGAACCGATGGTCAGCGGGACGATCGCTGCCGTGGCGCCGAGCGCTGTTCCGACGATCGCCCTCGTTGCCGGGATGAGGAGCACCAACAAGATGACGAACGGCAGCGAACGGCCGACGTTCACCACGGTGCCCAGAACCGAATTGAGGACGCGGTTGGGACGGATTCCGTCAGGCGCGCTCGCGTGCAACAGAACACCGAGAGCGATACCGATGATCACGGTGAGCACGAACGAGACACCGACCATGTAGAGCGTGTCGAGTAGGGCTTCCCATGCTTCGCCCAGGGAATCCTGCCAGGACGTCTTGTTCATGAGAACGTCACCTTCACTCCGCGCTGCGAAAGATGTTCTTCGACAGACTTTCTTGTCTCTTCGTTGCTGACGAGTCCCGTGTGTGAGGCGAACTCCACGCGAAGGCGACCGACCTGATGGGATCCGATGTCCTCGATACCGCCGGAGATCACGGTGACGTCGACGTCGAGATCTCGTGAGAGTTGGGAAATCACGGGTGAGGTGGACAGTGAATCGACAAAGGTGAGGAGCGCCGGAATTCCGGTCGTGGACGTTCGTACCGTTCCGGTCGGCAGTAGCGCCTCTCCGAGGGGTGAGTCCGGGTCTGCGACCAGTTCGGTGAGCGTTCCCTCGTCGACGATGCGACCCTGATCGATCAGCGCAGCGCGATGGCAGATCCGTCGAACCACGTTGAGCTCGTGGGTGATCAGAACAATGGTCACACCGAGTCGTCGATTGAGATCGGCGAGCAGGTCGAGGATCGAATCGGTTGTGTCCGAGTCGAGGGCGCTCGTGGCCTCGTCGCACAGGAGGACGTCGGGTGAAGCCGCCAAGGCTCTCGCGATGCCGACGCGTTGTTTCTGGCCGCCGGACAGTTGCGAGGGGAAGGCGTCACGTCGGTCTTCCAAGCCCACCAACTCGATCAGCTCGTCGACGCGGGCACGTCGATCTGCCCGCGAGTATCCCGCCACTTCGAGAGGGAAGGCGATGTTGGCGGCGACCGAACGGGAATGCAGCAGGTTGAAATGCTGGAACACGACACCGATCCGCTTGCGTGTGTCGCGCAGTTGCGCTGGGCTCAACGCGGTCAGATCGGTGTCGCCCAACAGAATCCGGCCACTGGTCGGGCGTTCGAGCAGGTTGAGGCAGCGCAGCAAAGTCGACTTGCCGGCGCCGCTCTTGCCGATGATGCCGAAGATTTCGCCGTCTTCGATTTTCAGGGATACGGAATCGAGTGCATGCAGAACTTGTGTGCCGCTGCGGTATTCCTTGGAGACCGATTCGATCGAGAAGACCATGACGGGTCTCGATCAGGTAGCGCTGGCCGGAATGACCGAGCCCTGATAGGTCTGCTCGATGAACGTCGCGACGTCGGCGGACGTCAATGCCTCGGCCAACTTCTGTACTCGCGCATCGTTTTCGAGCGAGGTGCGTACGGTCAGGACATTGGCGTACGGGTTGCCCTCGGCCTTCTCGAGCACCAGGGCGTCCTTGGCCGGGTTGAGGCCACCTTCGATTGCGTAGTTGCCGTTGATGATTGCGAGATCGACATTTCCGTCGTCGAGCGTGCGCGGCAGCTGCGGGGGATCGACCTGGGTGAACGTGAGTCCCTTGGGGTTGTCGATGATGTTCTTCTCGCTGATCTGCGTGATGTCGGTGCCGGGGGCGCCCAACTGCTGATCGAGCTTGATCAAACCGGCCTGCTGCAGCAGGTACAGCCCACGGGCGAAGTTCGTCACGTTGTTGGACAAAGCGACCGTTGCGCCCTGGCGCAGGTCGGCCACGTTGGTGACCTTCTTGGAATATGCACCGAGGGGCTCGACGTGGACCTTCGCCACGGCGACCAGGTCGTCGACACCCTTTTCCTTCGACCACGATTCCTGGTACGGCACGTGCTGGAAGAAGTTGGCATCGGTGTCTCCGGCTTCGAGCACCTCGTTGGCGTCGAGATCGCCGGTGATCTCGCTGACCTCGATCTTGGTGTCACCGAGCAGGCCCTTTTCTTCGACGAACTTCAGGATCTCGGCGTGCGGAACCGAAGAAGCGACGATGCGAAGAGGTGCGTTCTCGTCGGAGGAGTTGTCGCTCGAGCACGCGGCTACGGTTCCGACTGCGACGGCGGCCACTGCGAAGGCAGCGAGGAATCTTCTGGTGCGCGAGCGTGACATGTGAATCTCCAAGACATAGCCGAACGCACGCCGAGATGGCGTGACAGTTGCTGAACGCTAGCCCGGTAAACCTCCCGTGAGGAGATACAGAATCACCGCGATTTTTTCATGTACCTATTGTCCGAGCAGGATGACCGGAACGTCCTCGGCAAAATCGACTACCAGTTCGCGACGCGAGAACAGCCAGGTGCCGTCGATCTTTTCGAAGCTGTCCTGGTAACGAATCTCGATCCGGTTGTCCCGGTGGCCCTCGCCCCGCGGATAGATGTGGTGAGCGGAGCAGTAAGCCTCACCGTGTGCGGTGGTGGGGCCGTCGAGGTCGAGGATCTGCTGCTCGACGATGTGCCGGGTCGAGTGCAGATGTGAGACGGCATCGACCACCGAACTGCTGACGACGGAGTTCCCACGTATCTCCGTCGGCGCACCCGTTCCGTTCAGTGCCGGCGGCAAGACGAATGCCACGTCGTCAGTGAAGAGAGCCGCAAGTGCAGTGGTGTTTCGGCGGTCGACGGCCTGTGCGTACCTGGCGGCCAAGTCGGTGAGAGCGACGCGATCCGAGGAGTCCATGCGCATATCTCACCCTATGTGACGCCGCTCATGTTTCGGCTTCCCGCTCATCGAGACACTCACAGCGCCCACCTGGGCATCTGGTTAGCGTCCAGGCCAAGAGTTGCCAGCCATGAATGCCATAGGAGAAACAGCGATGGATCTGAGGGAATCGCCCGAGCAGCAGGAGCTCCGCAAGGAGTTGCGCGCGTACTTCGCGGCGCTGCTGCCGGAAGAGAAGCGTCGCGCGGCCGGCGAGCAAGGTGTGGGTGGCGAGTACTTCCGCGAGATCGTGAAGTTGCTGGGCAAGGACGGTTGGCTCGGTATCGGCTGGCCCAAGGAATTCGGTGGACAGGGACGCTCCATCGAAGAGCAGTTCGTGTTCTTCGACGAGGTTCAGCGCGCAGGTCTGCCGTTTCCCTTCGTGACGGTCAATACCGTCGGACCGACGTTGATGAAGTACGGCACCGAAGAACAGAAGGAACGTTTCCTGCCCGGCATCCTGGCCGGCGACATCGTCTTCGCAATCGGGTACACCGAGCCCGAGGCCGGCACCGACCTTGCGTCACTCAAGACTCGTGCGGTTCTCGACGGTGACGAGTGGATCGTCGACGGCAACAAGATCTTCACCAGTGGCGCCAACACTGCCGACTACGTGTGGCTGGCCTGCCGCACCGACGCGGATGCCCCCAAGCACAAGGGAATCTCGATCCTGATCGTCCCCACCGAGGATGCAGGCTTCGAGTGGTCACCGATCAACACCGTCGGCGGTTTGATGGTGACGTCCACGTACTACTCCGGCATTCGAGTTCCGTCGAAGGACGTTGTGGGCGAGGTCAACGGCGGCTGGCAGCTCATCACGGCTCAGCTCAACCACGAGCGAATCGGCCTGGCGGCCATCGGTGGTCGCACGTACGGTCTGTGGAACCTGGTCCTGGACTGGGCCAAGGAAAACGGCGCCATCGACATCCCGTGGGTGCAACAGGACTTCGCTCGCACACACGCCAAGCTCGAGGCCATGCGACTGCTGAATTGGAAGATGACGGCAGCCGTCGCACAGGACACGCTCTCCGGAGCCGACGCCGGTGCCACCAAGACGTACGGGACCGAGACTCACGTCGACGTCTACCGCACCCTGCTCGGAATTCTCGGCTCCGCCGGTCGCATCCGCCCCGAGTCTCCGGGCGCTCTGCTTGCCGGTCAGATCGAGCAGATCTCGCGTCAGGGTGTCGTGAACACCTTCGGCGGCGGCGTCAACGAAGTTCTGCGGGACATGGTCGGCACCATCGGCTTGGGACTCGTTCGCGAAAAGAGGGTCAAGTGAGCGACATTTCAGCGCAACTCGACGCTTTTGTCGGCCAGACGCTTGTTCCCACCACCTGGGGACCCGACGAGGTCAACATCCCCATGATCCGGCATTGGGCCGAGACCATGGGCGATACCAACCCCGTCTACCTCGACGACGACGCCGCCCGCGCCACCGGACGCGACGGCGTCGTCGCTCCCGCTCAGATGCTCCAGGTCTGGATCATGCGGACCTTTACCGACAAGATGGCGGGCAACGACCCGTCGCAGGTGTGGACCGATCTGATCGCCACCCTCGACGCAGCCGGCTACAGCTCTGTCGTGGCCACCGATTCCGATCAGGAGTTCTTCGCCGAACTGCGCCCAGGCGATCGCGTTAACTACACCGAGGTCATCGAGTCGATTTCGCCGGAGAAGAAGACCGGCCTCGGTGTCGGACACTTCGTCACGACGCTCAAGACCTACCGCAACGGTGACGATCAGGTTGTCGGCACCCAGCGGTGGCGGACGCTGCGGTTCAAACCTCAGGAATCTGCTGCGCCCGAAGCTCCTCGTGCACTGCGTCCGCGTCCGGCTCTCAACGCGGACAACGCTTTCTGGTTCGAAGCAGCCAAGGAGCACCGTCTGGTGATCCAGCGCTGCACGTCCTGCAAGACGCTGCGTCATCCCACCGGCCCGATGTGCGGGGAGTGCCGGTCACTCGAGTGGGACACGATCAACGCGTCGGGTCGTGGCACGGTGTACAGCTTCGTGGTCAATCACCACCCCAAGATCGACGCGTTCGACTACCCGCTCATCGTTGCGGTAATCGAACTCGAAGAGGGAACCCGATTGATCGCCAACATGGTGGGTATCGCGCCCGAAGATGTCGTGGTCGACATGCCCGTGGAACTTGACTGGATCGACGCCGACCCGGATCTGACGCTTCCCGCGTTCCGGCCGGCCGTACGCGAGGAGCACTGATGGACTTCAATTTCAGCGAAGAGCAGGAAGCAATTCGCGCACTGGCCGACGAGGTCTTCACCAGCAAGGCAACGATCGAGCGCACCAAGGAGATCGAACTCTCCGCTGAGCGCGTCGACCGTGAACTGTGGCGCGAACTCGCGAGCACCGGCCTGCTCGGTATCGCCCTGCCGGAGGAGTTCGGCGGCGGTGGCCTCGGCTTGTCCGAGCTGTACGCACTGCTCGAACAGCAGGGACGTCACGTTGCGGCCGTGCCGATCTGGGAAACGACCCTTGCAGCATTGGCTGTCAACGAATTCGGCTCTGATTCCCTTCGCGCCGAACTCCTTCCGGGAGTTGCCGACGGCAGTCGATTCCTGACCGTCGGTCTCGAAGAGTTCGGTCCGTACACTGGCGGCGACCCACTGACCACGGCTGAGCAGGACGCCGACGGCAACTGGACTCTGACGGGTGAGAAGGCAGTAGTGCCGATGACTCACGTCGCGAACCTTGCTCTCGTTTCGGCAACCGCTTCCACTGGTACGGCACTGCTGCTGGTCGACCTGAGTGCCGAGGGAGTGACGCTCGAACAGACGCAGTCCACCAGTTGGGAGATCTGTGCCAACGTCACCTTTGCCGGTGCCCCCGCGCAGCTGATCGGTGCGGCTGACGGCACCACGGTTCCGTGGCTGATCGACCGCGTTCAGCTGGCATTGGCCGCAATCCAATGGGGCGTCGGGTCGGGTGCAGTCGCGCAGGCCGTCACGTACCTGAACGGCCGCAAGCAGTTCGGCCGTCCGCTGGCGACCTTCCAGGCCGTCAATCATCAACTCGCTGACTGCTACATCGATCTCGAAGCGATGCGCGTGACACTGTGGCAGGCCGCCTGGCGCATCTCCGAGGGACTGGATCTCGGCACCTCGGTACTGGTCGCCAAGTGGTGGGCTACCGACGGCGGACAGCGCGTCGTGCATCGCACCACGCATGTTCACGGCGGCATGGGCGTCGACACCGACTACCCGGTTCACCGTCACCTGTTGTGGGGCAAGCAGATTGCTGCCACCCTCGGTGGTTCCAGCTCCGATCTAGCGCGTCTGGGTGCGCAGCTCGCATCCGGTGTGGAGGTGCTCGCATGACCGTACTTGCCGGTCGCAGTTACGCAGACGTCGTTGTCGGAGAGGCATTGCCCGAGTTGGCGATCCCGCTGACCCGCACGTTGATCGTCGCCACGGCAATCGCCACTCGCGATTTTCAGGACGTGCACCACGATCCGAGCCTGGCCCAGGAGCGTGGCTCGAAGGATGTCTTCATGAACATCCTCACGAGCAACGGTCTTGTCGGTCGATACGTCACGGACTGGGCCGGATCTGCATCGACCCTGCGCCGCATCGCCATTCGTCTCGGGGCGCCCAACTACCCGGGTGACACCATGACGATGACCGGTGAGGTCGTGTCCAAGGAAGACGGAGTGGTCGTGGTCAAGGTGCAGGGTGCAAACAGCCTCGGCAACCATGCATCCGGCACCGTCGCAGTCGCTTTCAAGGAAGAGGAGAGGCCCTGATGGCGATCAGCCCACTCTCGGGAGCCGCCGCCATCGTCGGCATCGGATCCACCGAGTTCTCCAAGAACTCCGGCCGCACCGAACTGCAGTTGGCGTGTGAGGCCATCGTCGCGGCACTCGCTGACGCCGGTATCGATCCGTCCGAGGTCGACGGTCTGTCCACCTACACGTCGGAGACGAACGGCGAAGCGATCGTGGCTCGCAACTGTGGTCTCGGCGAGCTGAAGTTCTTCTCGCGCATTCACTACGGCGGCGGCGCTGCGTGTGCCACCGTGCAGCAGGCAGCCATGGCAGTTGCGACGGGTGTTGCCGACGTCGTGGTCTGCTACCGCGCCTTCAACGAGCGCTCCGGTGTGCGCTACGGCCTGGGCCAACACGATCGACCGATGGACAGCACGGCTGACCGCGCCGCGTATGCGTGGATGACTCCTCAGGGATTGTCGACTCCCGCTCAGTGGGTCGCCATGTTCGCCCGCCGCTACATGCACCAGTACGGTGCGACGAGTGAGGACTTCGGACGAGTTGCAGTGGTGGCGCGCAAGCATGCCGCCAACAACCCGGCTGCTTGGTTCTACGAGCGTCCGATCACGCTCGAGGACCATCAGAACTCGCGCTGGATCGCCGAGCCGCTGCACCTGCTCGACTGCTGCCAGGAAACCGACGGCGGCCAGGCATTGGTCATCGTCTCTGCCGAGCGCGCAAAGGATCTGGCCAACAAGCCCGTCGTCATCAAGGGCGCCGCTCAGGGCAGTAGCAAGGATCAGCACATGATGACCAGCTACTACCGGCCCGACATCTCCGGTATCCCGGAGATGGGCCTGGTTGCTCGTCAGCTGTACGGCCAGAGCGGCCTGACACCGGACGACATCAACGCCGCGATCCTGTACGACCACTTCACTCCGTTGGTGCTTCCCCAGCTCGAAGAACTGGGCTTCTGCAAGCCAGGCGAAGCAAAGGACTTCATCCGCGAAGGCAACCTCGAGATCGGTGGACGCCTGCCGTCCAACACTCACGGTGGTCAGGTCGGCGAGGCGTACCTGCACGGTGTCAACGGAATTGCCGAAGGTGTGCGACTGGTGCGAGGCACGTCGACCAACCAGCCCGAGGGCGTCGAAAACGTATTGGTCACAGCCGGAACAGCAGTACCCACCAGCGGTCTCGTTCTCGGCGCTGTTTGAGAGAGGAAAAGACAGTGACAACTTCGGAAGCTGCGAAGACCGCCGGCGATTGGCGTGGAGCCGATCTCGGGACCCGCACCGTGTCGTACACCGAGCGCGACGCGATCCTGTACGCACTTGCCGTGGGCGCCAAGGCGACCGAGCTGGACCTCGTCTTCGAGGATCAGCTTCGGGTACTGCCGACCTTTGCTCTGACGCTGGCGCAGTGGGCTCCCGACGCTCTGGGTTCGGCGGGCGCCTTCGACACCTCGACGGCACTGCACGGCTCGCAAGAGCTGAAAGTGCTTGCTCCGCTTCCGCGTAGCGGTGACGTGACCTTGAAGGCTTCGGTCGGCGAGGTGTGGGACAAGGGCGCAGCGGCCGTGTTCGAAGTGAAGGTGGAGTGCGAATACTTCGTCGCGACCTGGTCACTTTTTGCCCCCGGTGCCGGTGGATTCGGCGGAGAACGTGGACCCTCACGTCCGGCGGAGCCGACCGGCGAGCCTTCGTTGACCGGTGTGCTGACCACAGCGGAGAACCAGACGGCGATGTACCGGCTCCTGGGCGACAAGCACCACATCCACATCGATCCCCAGGCTGCGGCGCGGATCAACCAGCCGCGTCCGATCATGCACGGCCTGTGCACGTTGGCCGCCAGCACACTCGAGCTTGCTCGGGTCGCCGGAGTGCATCCGGCTGATCTTGTCAGTCTCGAAGGTCGATTCGCTGCGGCGATCCATCCGGGTGAGGCGCCGTCCATCGTTGCGTGGGGAACTCCCGACGACCTGGCCTTCCAGGTCACCAAGGGTGATCAGGTAGCGATTTCCGGTGCACGAGTGAGCTTCTCCGCTCGCTAGTCCCTCCAGACTCAACTGCGGGGTGCTTGACCCCTCGTCGCGCCCCGCAGTTGTTCACACGAAGAAGCAGCCCCCGAGCGAATCCGCTCAGGGGCTGCTTCGTATTTGTTTCAATCCTGGTGGGTCGCCATGTAGCGAGCCGGGTACTCACCGCCGCCGTGAACGGCGATGTCGGCGCCGTTCACGTACGAGGAGAGCGGGCTCGCCAGGAACAGGCAGGAGTTGGCGATATCGGCCGGCACGGCCATGCGCTCCATCGGAATGGTCCTGGTGACCGCAACGCCGCCGTCGGCGCCGTAGACCTCGGCGGCAGCCTCGGTACGGATCAGGCCGGTGGTGATGTGGTTGATCCGGACCTTCGGCGCCCATTCGAGGGCCAATGCCTTGGTCAGAACGAGGAGGCCTGCCTTGGCTGCGCTGTACGCCGCGGTTCCGGGCTGCGGGTCGATCGCCGAGACACTGCCGATGTTGATGATGGCACCGCCGTCGTCCTGAGTCTGCATCACTGCATTTGCGGCCTGGGCAACGTTGAAGGGTGCCAACAGGTTCAGGGCCACGATCTTCTCGACGAAGCGGGGTGACACCGTCGCAGCATCGGCATCGGGGGAGCCGCCGGCGTTGTTGACCAGGACGTCCAGACGGCCGAAGCGCTCGACGGCATCCTGGACGAGGGCTGCGGCGTCGGCGGGATCGCGGACGTCAGTGGCGCGAAAGGCTGCGCTACGGCCGTCGGCGGTGGGTAGGTTTTCGGGCTCGTTACGGCCACAGACCAGCACGTTCGCACCCGCGGCGAGGAAGGTTTCGGCGATGACGTAGCCGATGCCTTTGGTGCCGCCGGTGACGATCACCGAGCGTCCGCTGAAATCGACGGGGTTGGGCAGTGTCACGGTGGAGCCTTCCTGGTGCGGTGCCGAGCTGAATTGCCGCCCAATGTGATTGACGCGACGTGGTCGCACACCTTAGGGTCAAGCAAGTGCTTGGTTGTTTTGTAGGTCGAGTGTAGACGACAAACGGCGGCAGTCACCAGAATCGACCGGTCCCTCCCGCAAAGGGACCTCTGCGTCGACGGACATTGGAGTAGTCACATGGGCAAGCTCGAAGGCAAAGTTGCACTCATCACGGGTGCGGGTCAGGGAATCGGGCAGGGGATTGCCCTGGCCTTGGCCAAAGAGGGCGCCGTGATCGCCGTTGCCGGCCGCACCGAATCCAAGTTGCACACCACGTGCGGACTACTGGCTGACATCGGTGCGCGCGGTGAGGCGGTGGTCTGCGACGTCAGCAAGAAGGACGACATCACCGACGCCGTGGACCGTACCGTCGAACTGTTCGGCGGAATCGACATCCTGGTCAACAACGCCAACGACTGCAAGCCCGGCCCACTCTCGAGCGTGCTCGACGAAGACTTCGAGCGTTCCTTCGCGACGGGGCCGCTCGCCACCCTGCGCATGATGCAGGCGTCGTACCCCCACATGAACAGTCGTGGCGGTGGCGTCATCATCAACATGGTCACCTCGGCGGCGGTGCGCTGGGATGCCAGTAACTACGGCGCTTACGGTTCCATCAAAGAAGGCATGCGCTCGTTGACCCGCGCTGCGGCCTGTGAATGGGGCAAGGACAACATTCGCGTTCTCAATGTTGCCCCGCACGCCAAGACTCCCGCGTTGCAGTGGTGGATGGACAAGAATCCCGAAGAGGCAGCGGCATTTGTCGCAGGTATTCCGCTGGGACGCGTCGGAGACCCCGAGACCGACATCGGTCGTGCCGTCGTCTTCCTCGTCAGCGAAGACGCCGGGTACCTCACGGGTGCCACGATCCCGCTCGACGGCGGCCAGTCGCGCTGGGGCTGACCGTCATCGACCCGATCAGGTCATCACGGCGCCGCCGTCGACGGCAATCGTCTGGCCGGTGACGTTGCGAGCCTTGTCACTGAGTAAGAAGGCGACCATCTCGGCGATGTCTCCGGGCGTCTGAGCTCGACCCATCGGAACCATCTGTGCGACAAAAGAATCGAAGACGTCAGCATCGGAAACATCTGTGAGCGAGGGATCGCGTCGACGCAGTTCCTTGATGGTTCGAAGCCACATGTCGGTGAGGATCAGGCCGGGCATGACCGTATTCGAGCGAAGTCCTCGAGTCGCACCGATCCGGGCGACGCTGTGACTCATCTCGATCACGGCGGCCTTCGACGGTCCGTAGTGCGCGAGCATGTCACCGCCCAAGCGGGCACCGATCGACGCGATGTTGACGATCGCTGCCGGACCCTCGGTTCTGCTCACGAATTCGCGGCACATCAGGAAGCTGCCCTTGGTGTTCACCGCAAAGGTGTTGTCCCACTGGTCTTCGGTGATCTCGAGGAACGGAGTGAAGACGCCGATTCCGGCGCCGTTGACGAGTGCAGTCGGGCTTCCGGCCGATGCAGCCACGTCGAAGGCGTTCTTGACGTCACCTTCACGTCGAACATCGCATCGTGCCGTGTGGACTGCTACGCCAAGGCTTTCCAGGCGTGCTGCGGTGTCGGCGAGTGCGGCCTCTTCGATGTCGAGGAGAAGCAGGGTGCCGAAGTCCTCCGCAAGGCGCTCGGCAATAGCGGCGCCCAACCCGGCAGCTGCGCCGGTGACAATGGCTACGGGCGCGCTCACGGCAGGTGCGTTTCGAGCAGTGGGGCAAGCAGTTCGGCTGCGCGCGCCGCCGTGATGACTTCGCTCGGGTCCACCTTGGTCACGACTTTCGAAGCAGAATCTTCGTAGACATGCTCACCGATGAGTCGCCCCTGCTCGTCGTACGGCCAGACAAATGCCAAGGTCCGACGCACGAGATACCAACCGTCGGGGTCGATGTCCGACGACTGTTCGGGGGCTGCGGGGGTGGATCCACCCGATTCGTGCACCGCGCCGAACACCCCGTCTCCCAGAATCGATCCTGGGACGAATTGACTGAAGAGAGTCTCACCCGAGAATCCGCTGTCGGAGACCGCGAAGTCGGACTGTCCGGTCCACATGACAAGGGTGTCCGTCTCGGCGAGTGACTGGTAGAAGTTGGTGACGGCGTCCATGCCGTCCAGAACAATCGACTGCCCGTCTTCGAACAACCGGTAGACGGGTTCTTCGACGGTCATGTCGGGCGAGAGGATTTCCTTGTAACGACCGGAGACCTCGAGCAATGCGTGGCGCCGGTAGTTTCGGAGGATCTTCTGGTGCCGCGGATTGTCGATGGTTTCCAATTGCTTTTCGACGCCATCCATCATGTGGACGAATTCGTGCTCGTACTTGCTCATCACATCTCCTGGTTTCGCGGATTCGGCGGGCTGTCCGGATCTGCGACAACTGTGACCTGACGTGGCATTCGCTGTACATGTAGAACTTCGTTCGACAATTGCCGGTTTGCTTAACTCCGCTGTTCAGATACCGTGATGGTCATCACTTTGCTGGCGAACGGCGGCCTAAGACAACCGAATGGACGGTAATGAAAAAGGCGAGAAGAGGTGAAGATCTGAATCTGCGGTTGGTGTCCTCGTTGCTCGTCGTCGTGGCGGAAGGGCACTTCGGCCGAGCGGCAGACCGGTTGTTCGTCACGGCGCCTGCTCTCAGTCAGCAGATTCGTCGACTCGAGGAACAGGTGGGTGTCGAGTTGGTTGATCGCAGTTCGCACCCGGTGGTGCTCACCGCCGCGGGTGAGGTGTTCGTCGCGGATGCGCGGCCCGCTCTCGAGTTCGCCGTTCGCGCGATGAACGGGCTCGACGCACTCGAGCGTCGGCGGGCCAGGCGGTTGCGGATCGGATTCATCAACGGGGCGGCCGGAAGTTTGGGACGTGCGGTGATCGATTCGTTGCATGCGGAGGTGGAGCTGGTCCAATTGGACTGGTCCCAACAGGTTTCCGCGGTGGCGAGCGCGACCGTCGACGCGGCCTTCGTGCGACCGCCACTGCCGGTGCTCGACGGTGTGGTGCTCGAACGGATAGGCGTCGAACCGCGGGTGTTGGCTCTGCCTCGAGGGCACCGACTGGCGGGTCGCGCGAGCATCGAGATTTCTGAAATAGATGGGACTGTGCAGGTTTCGAGTGACGGCGCACCACCCGAATGGGTGAAATGGTGGTCGGTGGACCCGCGCCCGAGTGGTGTACCCGTCCGGTACGGTCCCTCTGTCCGCACGATGGACGAAGCGCTCGAGGTTGTCGCCAACGGTCGGGCGGTGGTGATAACGGCAGCAACCATTGCCGAGTACTACACCCGCTCGGATATCAGTTTCGTGCGCATTTCCGACATCGAGCAGTGTTCGATCGATCTGTGTACCCGCGAGGGCGACAGCAGTCCGGCAGTGATCGAGCTACGCAAAGCTGTTTCAGCCCTCGGTACCGCCAGGTGATTGCCGTGTCCTGATGTGATGCGCATGTACTCGGATGAAATACGCATTCTTGCCGTCTTCGTTTTAGTCGGATAGACTAAAACCATGAAAACGATCAGCACGGCACTTGAAATCGTCGAGGCAGCACGAGTTTCGGCCGATGTGTTCGGGGGAGGCTCCAGCGATCTCGACACCCGTCGCGCTGCGAAGCGTCGTTTTCATCGGCTCGCCTCCGCCATTCATCCGGACCGGGCGAAGCCCGAAGATCGGGTGCGATACTCGGCCGCAACATCTCGGTTGAACGAGCTATACCGCAGTTGGACAGCGGAGTTCGAGCCGGCAGATTCTCGGCCCGTTTATGTCGGCGAGCGGGGCGAGTACACGTTGGGTGGACTGGTAGCGCGCGGCTCGGTCGCTAACCTGTACCGGTCCGATGCCGGTGTCGTACTGAAGATTCCGCGAGACCCTCGGGCGAACTCGATGATCGAGGCCGAACGGAATGTGTTGACGGACATCGAGAATTCGTGCGAAGCCGGTTGGGCAGTCTCGTACTTCCCGCGATTGATCGATCAAATCACCCATGTGGGCAGCGGCACGAGACGTCAGATCGATGTGTTGGACGATCTGACCGAAGGTTTTGTGAGTCTCGCCGACGTCCGTGAGGCGTATCCAGGTGGCCTCGATCCACGGGACTGGGCGTGGATGCACCGACGGCTACTTCGGGCTCTGGCAGCAGCGCATGCGACTGGTTGGGTGCACACGGCGATTACCGCGGAGAACGTGCTGATCGAGCCTGATCGGCACGGGGTGGTGCTGGTCGGCTGGTCCTTTGCCACCCGTACGGGCAGCCGCCCGGTGGCGACGATCGGTTCCGATCGTGATTCGTACCCACCGGAACTCGGCGAAGGAGCGTCTCCGGCCTGGGACGTCTACATGGCTCATCATTTGATGCTCCGAATGCTGGGCGAGCAGACCCACGAACGGATGAAGGTGTTTGCCGACGGCTGCATGCAGGACAACCCGAGATTGCGTCCCGACGCGGTCGACCTACTGGGTGAGTTCGACGAACTCCTCGATCTTCTCTATGGCCAGCGGACATTTCGTCCGTTCGCCGTTCCATCCACGAAAGGACAGTGATTGTCATGGGCTACGGATACTGGGACGACAACACCTATTTGGCGGGCAAGACTTTTCGTGCCGCACGCGGTGTCGACGATTTCGGTTACACCGATTCGCTTCGGTCGCGTCCGCGAAGCAGTTGGAAAGCGGACCCGACCCTCGACCCCTTCGGCGTCGACAAGCGTGAATGCCGAGACTCGGCCGGGCACCCCGATTCTCTCCCGATAGCAGTGCTTTTCGATGTCACCGGCTCGATGGGCGCTGTTCCTCGAATCATGCAGGACAAGCTCGGAAAGCTGCACGGGCTGCTGCAACGCAAGGGATACGCGGATGATCCGCAGATTCTGTTCGGTGGTATCGGCGACGCCGATTCCGATCAGGTGCCACTACAAGTCGGCCAGTTCGAGTCGGGTAACGCGATGGACGAGCAGCTTCGGACCATCTTCCTCGAGGGCAACGGTGGTGGACAGAAGTCGGAAAGCTATGAATTGGCAGCATATTTCATGGCGCGCCACACCAGTACGGATGCCTGGGAGAAGCGTGGAAGGAAAGGCTACCTCTTCATCATCGGCGACGAGCTGAACAAGCCGCGACTCTCGGCTCGTCACATCCGTTCGGTGATCGGCGACAAGGTACGTCAGGACGTATCGGTCCCGTCGATCTACCGTGAACTCGAAGAAAGATGGAATGTCTACTTCGTTCTGCCAGATCAGTCGTCGTACTTCAACGATCCGGAAATCGCGGATCACTGGAAGAAGTTGCTCGGTGAACGCTTCGTCAAACTCGACGACCCCGCTGCGGTGTGCGAACTGATCGCGCTGACGGTCGGAATCGGCGAGGACCGCATCGACCTGCGTGACGGACTGGCGGATCTCCGCGACATCGGTTCAAGAGCTGAAGCCGAGACCGTCGGCAAGGCTCTCGCTCTAATTCCAGGGCGCAGCACCGCGACGGTGGCCGGGTTGCCCCACGATCTCGGAACCGATACGGACGATGTTGATTTCGCATAGAAGGAGAGCATGATGGAGCCGTTCGAAGACCGAGATATCGTCGTCGTAGACCTCGGGTTCGGAGATGCGGGGAAGGGAGCAACCGTCGATTGGCTTTGCTCCGACCAAGCCGATTTGGGTGTGGCCGCAGTGGTCCGGTTCAACGGTGGGGCACAGGCAGCGCACAACGTGACGGTCGGCGAGCGCCACCACACGTTTTCGCAGTTCGGTTCGGGAACGCTGTCCGGCGTCCCGACGTTTCTCTCGAGATTCGTGTTGGTCGAGCCCATCGCCCTCGCCCGGGAGGCGCGTGCTCTGGAAGCGCTCGGAGTTCGAAATCCGTTCGATCTGATACGGATCGACGCGCGCGCATTGTTGACGACGCCGATTCACGTGGCCGCCAACAGGGCCCGTGAGGATGCTCGCGGCGGTAACCGACACGGCTCGTGTGGCAAGGGGATCGGTGAGACCGCGGCGTATGCGCTCGAAGTTGCGAATGCGCCTACGGTGGGAGACTGCCGGCGACCTGATTCCTTGCGTCGTAAGTTGTCGGCGTTGGCCACATTCTACGGACCGTTGATCGCGGAGAGTCGCCACGGTTTTCCGCCGATCGACGACATGGTCGACATGTACGCGGAATTCGGTGCCGTCGTGGACATCGCCGACCCGGATGCGCTGGGCGCGTTGGGTGCCCGTGGTCGTCTGGTATTCGAGGGGGCACAAGGTGTCCTTCTCGACGAGTGGCGGGGGTTTCACCCACACACCACGTGGTCGACGGTCGAGCCGTCCAACGCGCGAGCGATGATCGACGAGTTGGGCCGGGACAGTTACGTACTCGGCGTCACCCGCACGTACATGACACGACACGGAGCTGGGCCCTTCCCGACGGAGGATCCGGAGCTGGCGAAGGTGTTGCCCGAGCTGCACAACGGGACGGGTGAGTATCAAGGCGGATTCCGGACGGGCCACCTCGACGAGTTGTTGTTGCACTACGCAATCGAGGTGAGCGGTGGCGTCGACGGTTTGGCGCTTACTCATCTCGACGCGATGGATCGCGCGCGGGCTGCAGGCGTCCCGATCCACGGGGTGCACGCGTACGAAGGATTGCCGTTCGTTCCCGTCGGAGAGTGGAAGGATCTCGATCACCAGCAGGCGCTGACAGATTCCCTGAAAGCCGTAGGGGTCGTGCCGAAGGAACTTCCGGCCGACCCGGAGGATTTCGCCCGGTATCTGAGCGAGGAAATGGGTGCGCCGGTAGTGCTGACCGCGAACGGTGCCGACCGGGTCGATCGTCAGATGCGATGCCCAGTGCCTGCATGATGGACGGTGTGGACCAGTCACTTGTCTCGATCGATGTCATCGCGCTCCGGTTCGGCAATCCGGAACCCGGGATGTTGCGATTTGCCGTCACTCCGCGGCAAGCGGAGCCGTACACCGGGCAGTTGGCGCTGCCCGGTGTACTGCTGGGCGCCGGTGAGCGGTTGCAGGACGCCGCCAGGCGAGCCGTGACCACCAAGCTCGGAATTCCCGACGAGAAGATCCTCGTCAGCGGTCAATTGACCGTGTTCGACGAACCCAATCGAGACCCCCGCGGTCCGACGCTCTCGGTGACGATGTGGGCAGTGATCTCGTCGGACGAGGTGCCGGGTTCGGCCGAATGGGTGAGCTGGGACAACCCGGGGGACCTTGCGTTCGACCACAATCGGATAGTCGCCGATACCCGCCCGATCCTTGCTGACACCCTGTTGTGGCGAGATCAGGCATTCACGCGGGCACTACTGGGTCCGTTGTTTCCGGCGTCGTACGCGCTGGCCGTGGCGGAGGAGCTTTCCGGTGTGCGTCCGGACCCGGGCAACTTGAACCGGACGCTCAAAGCGTTGCCAGGGCTGGAACGTACGGACGAACGAGTCCGGGTCAGTGCCACCGGGCGACCCGCGGTGGTCTGGGCGTGGACCGAAAACAGCTGACCTACCTCAGAAGTTGCCCCGCGCGGCCTGCTCACGCTCGATCGCTTCGAACAGGGCTTTGAAGTTTCCCAGTCCGAATCCCAGTGAGCCGTGGCGTTCGATGATCTCGAAGAACACGGTGGGACGATCTCCGATCGGCTTGGTGAAGATCTGAAGAAGATAGCCGTCCTCGTCGCGGTCGACGAGGATGCCTCGCTTCTGCAATTCCTCGATCGGAACTCGAACCTCTCCGATACGCGCGCGCAATTCGGGATCCTCGTAATACGAAGCCGGAGTAGAGAGAAACTCGATTCCTTCGTCGACCAGAGCATCGACTGCTCCGAGGATGTCGTTGGTCGCAAGTGCGAGATGCTGAGCGCCGGGACCTTGGTAGAACTCGAGGTACTCGTCGATCTGTGACCGCTTCTTCGCGATGGCAGGTTCGTTGAGTGGGAACTTGACTCGGTGATTGCCGCTCGAGACGACCTTGCTCATCAGCGCGGAGTAGTCGGTGGCTATGTCGCCGCCCACGAACTCGGCCATGTTGGTGAATCCCATGACCCGGTTGTAGAAGTCGACCCACTGGTCCATCTTGCCGAGTTCGACATTGCCGACGACGTGGTCGAGGGCCTGGAAGATTCGCTTGGGCGCGCCGTCACGCTTGCGGTACGACGACGTCCGTTCGGCGTATCCGGGAAGGTAAGGGCCGGTGTAGCGGGAACGGTCGACGAGGGTGTGCCGAGTCTCGCCGTACGTCGCGATGCTGGCCAGGCGAACGGTGCCGTGCTCGTCGGTGACGTCGTGCGGTTCGCTCAACACTGTCGCGCCTTGGGTGATGGCGTGTGCGATGCACTTGTCCACGTCGGGGACGCTGAGCGCGATGTCGCGGATACCGTCGCCGTGACGGCTGTGATGTTCGATCAGCGGACTTGCCGGATCCACAGCGCCCTTGACGACAAACCGCACGGCCCCACTTTTGAGTACAAACGCGTGGTGGTCGCGGTTTCCCGTCGACGGGCCTGAATAGGCCACCAATTCCATGCCGAATGCGGACTGGAAGAAATGTGAAGTCTGCGTGGCATTTCCGACGATCCATTCGAGGCCGTCCCAACCGCTCACGGGGAAGGGATCGTGATCGCTGTCGTACTCGACCAAGCCGACCAACTGGCGCAATTGCTCCAGATCCAGGCCGGCCAGCTGTTCGTCGTCGGTGAGAGTCTGTTCGACGGTCATGATGAGTCCCCTCTGAGTGCGATGTACACAGCGCGGTGCGCGAGTTATGTTCGGCACTGCCAGTACAAACAGATAAGTCCTTGAGAGGTTGGGTAGTCAACGGAGGTAGTTGAAAGTAGACACAGCGCCGGAATGCGAAGATGGTGGCACTGTTTTGTAGGCAATTTGCATAGTTGAACGACGAGTGGAGCAGACGTGAATCTCGACGCAGTGGATCTGGCTCTGTTGGACGCGATGAACAAGCACCCGAGAGCCGGTGCGTTGGAGCTTTCGCGTCAGGTCAAGGTTGCGCGGGCGACAGTGCAGGCGAGATTGAAAAGGATGGAAGATGCGGGCGTCATCGCCGGATACGCGCCGCACGTCAATTTGGCTGCAGCGGGTTTCGGAGTACAGGCATTCGTGACTTTGCAGATCGCCCAGGGGGCGCTCGACACCGTCACCGCGGAACTCGAGGCGATCCCCGGTGTGCTCGAAGCCTTTGCCACCACCGGCTCCGGCGACGTGCTGTGCCGGATTGCCGCTGCGTCGCACGAGGATTTGCAAGCGACGCTGCTCGAACTGAATCGGTCGGGGATAGCCACCCGGTCGACCAGCGTCATGGTTCTCTCGGTTGTGGTGCCGCTCCGGTCGATGCCCCTCCTGCAGACTCTGCAGTCGGAGCAGACAACCAAGGCCCCGGCGTACCGACGAGGCGGTCAGTCTCGCTGACGACCCGGAGCCCAGAATCCCAGAACGATCGCGGATACCCACATGATCGCAGCGAGCGTGAGTGCTCCTTGATCCATGCCTTTGATGAAGGCTTCACGGGCGAATTCGGCCAACTGGGCACCCTGCGGCCCGGCTGCTTCGGCGACGTGGAGAGCGGCGGCCAGAGAACCGGATACCGGCTCCTTGGCCGGTTCGGGTAGCAAGTCGACCGCGGGCTGGACGTGATTTCCGTAGCCGGCGGCGAGGATACTTCCCGCCAGTGCAACGCCGATGGCGGAGCCGATCTCACGGGTTGCGTCGTTGACTGCTGATGCAACACCCTGTTTGGAGTCCGGTGCGTTGGAGACGATGGCAGCAGTGGCGGGGGTTGTCGACAAACCCAATCCAATAGCGGCCACTACCAAGGGAACACAGACTTCGGCATAGGTCGAACTGGCGTCCAAGCGCGTCAAGAGCGCAATTCCGGTTCCGAGGAAGGCAACCCCGGTGGCGGTGAGGGCGCGAAGGCCGATACGCGGAATCAGCAGGGGAGCAACCACGGACAGCGCCATCACCGGCACGGCGATCGGCATGAGGGCGAGCGCCGATTGCAGGGGGGAGTAGTCGAGCACCAGTTGGAGATACTGCACGATCAGGAAGAACAAGCCGAAAGTCGCCAGGAATTGCAGGGTCAGTGACGCTGCGCCGCTGCCGAATGCACGATTGGCAAACAGTCTGACGTCCAGAAGTGGGTGGCGAGTGCGTAATTCGACCCAGCTGAAGATTGCTGTCATGGCAATTCCGCCGACCAGCAACGCGAGAACTACCGGATCGAGCCAACCACGGGCCGGCGCCTCGATCATCCCCAGGACGAACAGTCCGATCGAGCCGGCGATCAGCGCTGTACCAGGTAGATCGAGTGGAGTTGCCTCCGTGTCCTTCGACGTCACGATCGTGAACGACACCACGAGGATGAGGACCGAGACGACGGCCAGGCTGACGAAAATCGAATGCCAGGACCATTTTTCGAGGAGTAGCCCGGAGACGACGAGTCCGGCGATTGCACCGGACCCTGCGACGCCGGACCAGACTCCGACGGCGCGGGCACGCTGCGCCGGCGGGAAACCTGCAGTGAGTAGAGACAGCGTCGCCGGCATGACAAATGCGGCGCCGACGCCGGATATCACGCGGGAGACGATGACCCACGACGGTTCGTCCGCGAAGACCGGAATCGACGAGCCGGCAGCAAAAACGAGTAGTCCGAACATGAGCAGTTCTCGTCGACCGTATCGATCGCCGAGTGCGCCCGCCGGCAACAAGAGACAAGCCAGCGTGAGCGTGTACCCGTCCACGATCCACGTGAGCTGGCTCTGTGTTGCACCGGTATCGCGGGCCAAGTCGGGAAGGGCCGTGTTGAGAGCGGCCATCGCTGCGACGACCAGCGCGACGGCGCAGCACGCGACCGTCAGCATCCAGATCTGTCGGATGGTCCACGTGGACTGTTCGAGCGTCGTATCGCTACTCACGAAACCTCCCGATAGAAACAAGACCATCAGTATCGTTACAAGAACAGCAGTTCCACAACCCCCAAGTGGGTATAACTGAAGTTGTGACGGTGGGAA
Source organism: Rhodococcus sp. 27YEA6 (assembly GCF_044908235.1). NCBI lineage: Bacteria > Bacillati > Actinomycetota > Actinomycetes > Mycobacteriales > Nocardiaceae > Rhodococcus > Rhodococcus sp. 27YEA6. Next base: position 303,107 of record NZ_JBIYCY010000001.1, read on the forward strand.
TCGACAAGCAGGGAATCGAACAGCAGGGAAACGACGAGGACCCGCGCAAACATCGTTCCAGGTCCAGGTTGCTCGACGCAGCGACCACGCTGCTGGCAGAAGGCGGCGTCGACGCCGTGACGATCGATGCCGTCACCAAGTTGGCCAACGTCGCGCGTGCGACGCTGTACCGCCATTTCGACAGCGGCACGGAGTTACTCGCCGCGGCATTTGCACGTCTACTGCCGCCGGTGCCGGAGATGTCCGGTGAAGGCGATCTCCGCGCGCAGTTGCTCGAGTTGTTGACCAGTCAGGCCAAGGCCATCGAAAGCGCACCGATCCAGGTGACGGCGATGTGCTGGCTCGGCTTGGGGCCGGAACTGAAGGGTTATTCGAGCGTCGATGCCCTGTCCACGGACAAGCCCGAATTGCGATCGCTGCGCCAGACGGTTTTCGAGCAGTACCGACACGCGTTCGATCGGATCCTGCGCTCGCCGGACGCGATCGACGCGTTGGGGGAGTACGACTACGACGTCGCACTTGCTCAGTTGGTCGGACCTTTGGTGCTCACCAAGCTGGCCACGCTGACGCCTCTCGGGGAGGCTGCGTGTGAGCAGATCGTGGACGACTTTCTGGCTGCACGCGGAGTGTCGAGCTGAGAGCTCACGGCTCCAGATTGCGGCGTAGCACGTACTGCTCGAGCCTGTCGATGCCGCGCACTCGTCGCGGACGAAGGTGTCGCAGTTTGAAATTGGCGTCCGAGCCGAGCTGGGTGGCCAGCTCGGAGTCGATCAGCACAGTGCCGGGACGAGCAGAGCTGGTGAGACGCGCGGCCTTGTTGACCACCGAACCGTAGAGATCTCCGAAGCGAACCAACGTCGGCCCCATGGCCAGACCCACCCGAAGCTGCGGATCGTCGTGATCGGCGAGGACCGCCTGCTGGATCTGCAAAGCGATCTCGGCGGCGTGATGAGGACTCTCGGCGGCAAACATGACCTCGTCACCGACGGTCTTGACCACCCAGCCGTAGTTGCGACCGATGATTTCGGTGGACGCGGACTCGAACCGCTCGAGCAGATCGTTGAGTTCGGCGGAGTCGAGGCCGCGGGTCAGCGAGGTGTACCCGACGATGTCGGCGAAACCCACGACCAGAACACGACTCGCTACTTCTTCGCCCGGGTTTCCGACGTTGCGGCCCGTCGACGACGCGACGTGGCGCTTCCACACGTACGTCTGCAGAGATTCGACAGCGGGAATGATCTCGGCGCCGAGGCGCAGAACGATCTTCCGGATCGCTTCGGGCTCGTGATCTGCCGAGTCGGCGAGCTGGTCGATGATGTGTGTGCTGATCAGCGAGACCTGCCACTCAGCCAACCTCGACATCGACTGCCCCAGTGAACGGGCGGCAGCCACCTCACTGCTCTGCGAGATGACTCCTCGATTGACCATGTCGATGATCGTCTTGAGGGCGTTGGCGTCTTGCTGGGTGAACATGACGGCGTCGGGATCCTCGTCGACGGCAAAGCCCATCGCGACCCACAAACGATCGGCACGCTCGCGTGTCACACCGGCGAATTCCGCGATCTGCGATTGCGTGAAGCAGCGCGGTCCGCCGAGGAGGGACTCCTCGATGTCGGCTTGAATCCGGCTGAGCAGATGAGCATCGACGTCGACCGGATCAGCGGTGTGAGGTTCGGCAACGTGAGATTCAGCAGGGGCGGGTTCGGTGACCTCGTCGATCCACTCTGACTCCGAACTGCTCACCGTGCTCCTTATTGCCGCAACGAATTTCTGTCCACCATCTTCCACGCGGTGCCCCGAGAACAGTACTGAATTGGCCGAACCGTCTACGGATCCTCGGGCTCAGGCGGGCGGTGAGAGTCAACACGTCGGTGGCTTGTGCAAGAGTTGCCCCGAGAAAAGCACTGTCGATACCGAAATGCACGAGATACTTCTGAAAGGACCTGCGCATGCCACCCCGTAGACGTTCCGGCGCTGCCGCATCAACGCCGGATCACCTCACTGCGGACAATCTGGCAGCGCTCGCCACGGCTGTCGCCGAAGGCAAGCGCGCCACCGTCTATCTGCGCGAGGCGACTCCCAGCCTGGGGATCGAAGCCGGTACCTCGGCGAAAGTCGTGTCGGTGGACGGCAACACCGTGATAATCCGCCCCAAAGGCGTCAACGACGAATTGCCTTTCGAGGCAGAGGAATTGCGCATAAACCGCGTCTCCGCGGCACCGGCCAAACCGGCGCCACGGCCCAAACCAGTTGTGGAGTCCGAGCCCCTGATGGAGCCACTCGTAGAGCCTGTTCGACCGAAGCCGCGTGCGCAGCCTGCACCCGCTCCGGTACCGACTGCCACTGCTGCCCCTGCCGCGACACCTCGTCCGGCCGTCAAGCGTGCGAAGAAACTGCCGGCCGGTATCAGCGTCACCATCCATGCCGGCGCGGACAACGACTGGAGCGTGACGGTCACACAGGGCGCCAAGCGTCCGGGCAAAGCAGTTCCGGTCGCACCCGATGCGGTCGAGCGAGCTGTCCGCGAGTTGGGTGAGCCCACCGCAATCGAGGCTGTCGAGTCCATCATCGTCGCTGCACGGGACATGGCTGCAGCGCGAGTCGACGAGTTGAGTCGTCAGCTCGAGGAGGCACGCAAGATGCTCGAAGCGCTCGGAGCTACCGACTAGAAACGCTGCGTAGGTCCGCACTTTCCGGGGTATGCGTTTTTTGCAGCGGGGAGATTACCGGCGGAGAGATTGTGATGTTGCAGCGAATTGTTTCGGCTCTGGCAGCGTTGGTCTTGGCACTCGGACTCGGGTTCATCGTCAGCAGCAATGCGGTTGCTGCACCCACGCCCATGGGTGGTGGTTCGGGCATCATCATCGACAATCAGCTGGTCTGTACGTTGACCACTATCGGTCACGACAACGGCGGCAGACTCGTAGGTATCACCGCAGGTCACTGCGGTGGTCCTGGATCGTTCGTGATCCCGGAAAGCAACGAGGACGCAGGCGTGGTCGGCACGTTCGTCGAGTCGAACCCGGACCTGGACTACGGGGTCATCCAGTTCGATCCGGGCAAGGTCACACCAGTTCGAACGGTGGGCGCGGCAACCATCACCTCGATCGGCGCTCCAGCCAGCTTCCCGGCTACAGCCTGCAAGGAAGGCCGTACGACGGGCACGACCTGCGGCGTCGTCTGGGGAGACCTGAGCGCCGACGCATCCACCTGGACTCAGATCTGCGTCGACCACGGTGATTCGGGAGCCCCGGTCACGGTCGGGACGACGCTGGTCGCGATGGTCAACGCCTACCTCTGGGTGCCGTGCCTGGGGCCGGAACTCGGCACCAACATGACCTCCATCGTGGACACGATCAATGCCCACGGAGGTGTCGGCGCCGGGTACCGGCCGATCTAGCGGCGGGCTGGGATCAGCCGCACACTGCTCCACCCGAGGCTGATCCCACGAGCTTGGAGTACTTGGCCAACACACCACGTGTGTAGCGAGGCGGCAACGGCTCCCAGCCCTTCTTGCGGGCTTCCAATTCGGAGTCGTCGACCAACAATTCGAGTTGTCCGGTACCCACGTCGAGCCGGATCTGATCGCCGTCGCGAACGAACGCGATGGGACCGCCGTCGACGGCCTCGGGCGCAACGTGTCCGACACACAGGCCGGTGGTGCCGCCCGAGAATCGTCCGTCCGTCAGCAGCAGGACGTCCTTGCCGAGACCCGCGCCCTTGATCGCGCCCGTGATGGCCAGCATCTCGCGCATGCCGGGACCACCCTTCGGGCCTTCGTAGCGGATGACGACAACGTCACCGCCGGTGATGGTGCCGTCCTCGAGAGCATCCATCGCGGCGCGCTCGCGTTCGAAAACCCGTGCAGTGCCGACGAATACATCAGACTCGAATCCTGCCGACTTGACCACCGCGCCGCCGGGCGCGAGTGACCCCTTCAAGATCGTGATGCCTCCGGTGGGGTGAATGGGCTTGTTCATCGCCCGCAGGACCTTGCCGTCCGGATCGGGCGGGGTGATGTGCGCGAGATTCTCCGCCACGGTCTTACCGGTGACGGTCAGGCAATCTCCGTGCATGAGTCCCGCGTCGAGCAATGCCTTCATGATCACGGGGACGCCGCCGATACGGTCGACGTCCGTCATGACGTGCTTTCCGAAAGGCTTGACGTCGGCGAGGTGCGGGACCTTCGCGCCGACGCGAGCGAAGTCGTCGAGCGTCAGCGGGACGTACGCTTCGTGCGCGATCGCGAGGAGATGGAGCACCGCATTGGTGGATCCGCCGAATGCCATGACGACTGCAATGGCGTTCTCGAATGCTTCCTTGGTGAGGATGTCCCTGGCGGTGATGCCTCGACGCAGGAGCTCGACAACGGCTTTGCCGCTCTCGCGGGCGAAGCCGTCGCGGCGACGATCCGGTGCGGGCGGTGAAGCGCTGCCGGGCAGCGACATTCCCATGGCCTCGGCGGCGCTGGCCATCGTGTTTGCCGTGTACATGCCGCCGCACGCGCCTTCGCCCGGGCAGATCGCCCGTTCGATGGTGTCGACGTCGGCGCGGCTCATCAGCCCACGCGAGCAGGCGCCAACCGCCTCGAACGCGTCGATGACGGTGACTTCCCGCTCACTGCCGTCGGAAAGTTTGGCGACGCCGGGGAGGGTGGAGCCGGCGTAGAGGAACACGCTGGCGAGGTCGAGGCGGGCCGCCGCCATCATCATGCCGGGCAACGACTTGTCGCAGCCGGCGAGAAGGACCGATCCGTCGAGACGCTCGGCCTGCATGACGGTCTCGACGCTGTCCGCGATCACTTCACGGGAGACGAGGGAGAAGTGCATGCCCTCGTGCCCCATCGAAATGCCGTCGGAGACGGAGATAGTGCCGAATTCGAGAGGGAACCCGCCGGCTTCCCGTACGCCCTCCTTGACGGCCTTGGCCAGGCGATCGAGGGACAGGTTGCATGGCGTGATTTCGTTCCAGGACGAGGCGACGCCGATCTGCGACTTGACCCAGTCGTCGTCGCCCATTCCTACTGCACGCAACATGCCGCGCGCTGCGGTCTTTTCGAGTCCGTCGGTGACGTCACGACTTCTGGGCTTGATGTCGGGTTCGGTCATTTTCCAAGCATAGGCGTCAGCGGGGTGTGTTTCCGGCAGACGAGCGACTCGACTTGCCGACAAACGCCGTCCGTCGTGAATAGACTCGTCGTATCGGTGTGGGTGACTTTCTTTGCCGCTCTGCTGATACTGCCCATCCTGTTCGGCGCGTTGATCGCAGGCTATTCCGCGTTCTCCGAGGTCGACGGGTCCGAGGCTCTGCTTCCGCCGGCGTTCTGGATCCTGATCGCGGCCGGGGGTGCACTCGGCGGTTACATCGGAGTCAAGGTCGGTGTGGTTCGAGGCTCGGCCCTCGATTACCGGTTGTAATCGGGATCGACTCGATCAAACTTCCAGAGAAGCGCAGGCGAAGCCTGGGTGAACATCCCGAAGCTCTCTTGAACGCCCGTTCAGGTGCGGGTTCACTCCTAGCGTGCACACGAATGCCTTCGATCGAATATCCAGACGTGGCCTGCTGCAGGGATCGGCGGCCCTCGCCGGCGCAGTAGGTCTCGGTGTCGCTTCGGCGAGTCACGCCGGTGCCGAGGTTCCGGGTGGCAGCCCGGGCTTCGCGCACGGCGTGGCATCCGGTGACCCGTTGCCGGATGCGGTGATCATCTGGACCCGCATCACCCCGACGGCAGACGCGACGCCCGGTTCCGGCGTCGGGCCGGCGGTGACTCTCAACTGGCAGGTCGCGACCGATGAGGGGTTCGCGAGCGTCGTTGCGTCCGGAAGTGTTGCTGCTTCGGCGGATTCCGATCACACCGCGAAGGTCGACGTCACCGGACTCGATTCGTCGACGACGTACTGGTACCGATTCACTGCGGGTTCGGCTGTTTCTCCGGTGGGCCGCACCCGCACGGCTCCGTCGAACTCGGCAGATCTCGATCGTCTCCGCTTCGGCGTGGTGTCCTGCTCCAACTGGGAGGCGGGGTATTTCGGTGCCTATCGTCACCTCGCATTCCGCGAAGACCTCGACGCGATCATCCACCTCGGTGACTACATCTACGAGTACGGGCAGGGGGAGTACGGCGCGAGAAACGGATCCGTTCGCCTTCACGAGCCGGCCCACGAGATCATTTCGCTGGCCGACTACCGAATTCGGCACGCGCAGTACAAGACAGACCCGGATCTGGCAGCTCTGCACCTGAAGCTCCCGTTCATCACCACGTGGGACGATCACGAATCGGCCGACAACGCGTACCGGGACGGCGCCGAAAACCACACTCCCGGTGTCGAAGGTGACTGGGCAGATCGAAAGGCCAACTCGGCCAAGGCATATTTCGAGTGGATGCCCGTCCGCCCGTCGGGTAATGGTTCGAGCGTTCAGCTGTATCGTCGGTTCCGCTTCGGGAATCTGGCCGAGATCTCGATGCTCGATCTGCGTACCTACCGCGACGAGCAACCGACCATGAAGCAGGTCGACGATCCGTCGCGCACCATTACCGGACGCGCACAGATGGATTGGTTGACCAACGGAATCGTCACCTCCCCGACGCAGTGGAAGGTCGTCGGCAATCCGGTCATGATCACGCCCTGCGTGTTCCCGCCGCTGGAACCGGCGACCACCGCGGCGTTGACCGAACTGGTGGGTGTGCCGCAGGCCGGTGTCCCGTACAACACGGATCAGTGGGACGGGTACACCGCCGACCGCACCAGGCTTTTCGACGCGATCACCTCGAACGGTGTGGACAACACCGTCTTCATCACCGGTGACATCCACACGTCATGGGCCTGCGACCTACCGACCAACGCCGCCAACTATCCGGGTGGGCCGACCGTCGGCGCCGAGTTCGTCGTCCCGTCGGTGACGTCGCCCAATATCGACGACATGCTGAAAGTGCCACCGCGCACGGTAACCGTTGCGGCAGAAGAAGCATTCAAGGCCGTGAACCGCCACGTGCGGTACGTCGAACTGGATTCGCACGGCTACGGCGTATTCGAAATCGCCCGCGAAGGTACTCAGATGGACTGGTACTACGTCGACGATCTCACCAATCCGCAGAGCAATGCGCACTACGCCGTGAGCTACCGTCTGCCGGCAGGCGCGGGCAGTAGAGTCTCACCCACCTCGGCCGCCCTCGATCAGGCCTCGTACCGACCAGGAGTCGACCAGTGAGTATCGAAGTTTCGCGTCGTAGCGTTCTGATCGGTGGAAGTGTTGTCGCCGGAACGGCATTGCTCGGAACGCCCGCTCGCGCGAGTGTTCCCACCAGCGCCGGAATCCCAGACCTGGACGTGCATGTCATAGTCGTAGACGGCATGCGGCCGGACGAGCTGCGATCGGAGCTCACCCCGACGCTGACCGGGCTTGCGGCCGGCGGTATCCACTACCCGGACGCCAGTGCCATCACGATCGCAGAGACGCTGCCGAACCACACGGCGATGATGACGGGAGTGCTGCCGGCGCGTTCGGGTGTACCCGCCAACTCCGTCTACGATTCGTCCATCGACAAGAAGCGGGACCTCGATCGGCCTTCCGACCTGCAGGCATCGACGGTCCTGGATCGGGTACGCACCGAACTCGGATTGACCACTGCGAGTGTGCTGTCGAAGCGCTACCTGCACGGGTTGTTCGGTGACCGCGCCTCATTGGTGTGGGATCCTCAGCCGCTCGTTCCCGGTACCGAGCATGCGCCGGACAACTTCACGATCGACGCCTTGATCCGTATCGTCGGCGGGAACTCGCCGCGGCTCTCGTTCACCAACCTCGGTGACGTCGATCGGGTCGGGCACCTGGATCTGTCCGGTCCGTCCATCCGTATCGCCCGCACGGCTGCACTTCAGAACACCGACAACCAGGTTCGCCGTTTCGTCGACTTCCTTCATGACACGGGTCGCTGGAATCGGAGCATTCTGATCGTGTTGGCCGACCACTCCATGGACTGGTCGGAGCCCGCGCGGCTCATCGGCTTGGATCGACCGCTGAACGCGGACCCGTTGCTGGCAGGCAAGATTCGAATCGCCCAGAACGGTGGCGCAGACCTGATCTACTTCATCGGACCCGATGGCGAACGGGCGGAAGCCGTCAGCCGGATTCAGCAGATCGTGGATGGTGTGGACGGCGTCGAATCCAGCCACCTCCCCGCCGAATTCGATCTCGGCACCAATGCCGGTGACGTCGTTGCGTTTTGCGCTCAGGGCTGGCGGTTCAGTGATCCGACTCCACTGTCCAACCCGATTCCCGGCAACCACGGCCACTTCGTGACACTGCCCATTCCGTTCTTCCTCAGCGGCGGACATCCCGCTCTGGACGGTGGACGGAAGATCGACACGCAGGCTCGCACGATCGACGTCGCGCCGACGGTTGCGGCTCTGCTCGGCCTCGGTGCACCTGCCGGCGGCTGGGACGGCGTCGCTCGCACGACGGGTGTGTCGCTGAACGTCTAACGAGGATCGCGACCGGTCAGGGCAATCAGCTTGTCCTGCAACGACGCATCGTCCGGGAGGTCGACGGGATCGGAGAAGAGTCCGCTCTCGGCGAGCATGTCGCGCTGCCCGTCGAGGTCGGACCAGACGGCCTCGACGAGGTCTGGATCGAGCCGCTCGTCTGCTCCGACCGCTCGCGCAAGGTCCCAGGTGTGGATCGTGACGTCCGAGGTCTGCTGGCGCAGATAGGGTTCCACCTTCACCGTGCCGTACGAGAGGTGAACGTGGGCACTGAGGTCCGTCGATTTCCACGCTTTGATTGCGGCATCGGAGTACTTCTGCCATTCGGTCCACAGGTCGTCCCCGACGGGAACGATGTCCGGTGTCGCCTCGCCGACCGTCAGTCCGGCCAGGAGCGGCGGTACCCACTGCTGCTCCTCGATGACGTGGCGGACGAGGTGTTCGACGTGCCAGTCGGAGTCGGGCGTGGGTGCGTTCCAGTCCTCGACCGCAGCGAGTCGTGAACCGAATTCGCGGTGGGCGGTGAGTACGAGTTCGAGCCAATCGAATGCCATCACTCGAGGGTAACCCGATCAGCGTGACGTTAATCGGTGCGTGAGGCTTCGATTCGGTGAAGACTGTCGGGGTTGTCGCTCAGTCGAATCGAGGAGTTTTCATGACCGTGCCCACCGTCACTCTGGCCGAAGGTCTCACTGTCAGCGCCCAGGGATACGGCGCGATGTCCGTCGCCCCGGTCTACGGCCCGGTGGATCCGGCCGAGGCGCTCGCCACGCTGCACCATGCGGTGGACATCGGGATCACGTTCATCGACACCGCCAACGTGTACGGCGAGGGCTCGAGTGAGCGGGCAGTGGGAGAGCTTCTCAAAGACCGCCGGGACGAAGTGCAGTTGGCGACCAAGTTCGGTCTGGTCGGCAACATCGCCAACGGTCAGCGCGGGATCAACGGAGACCCGGCTTACGTGCCGCGGGCACTCGACGAGTCTCTGGGACGACTCGGCGTCGATCATGTCGACCTCTACTACTTGCACCGGGTCGACCCGAACGTGCCGATCGAAGACACCGTCGGCGCGATCGCGGAGCAGGTGAAGGCGGGCAAGGTCCGCAACATCGGACTGTCCGAGGCGACCGGTGACGAACTGCGTCGTGCGTACGGGGTACATCCGATCGCGGCGATCCAGTCGGAATGGAGCATCTGGAGCCGTGACGTCGAGAACAAGGTAGTACCCACCGCGGCGGAACTCGGAGTCGGGTTCGTGCCCTTTTCACCTGTGGGCCGAGGCTTCCTGGCGGGATCGTTCGATGCGGCGACGCTCAGTGACAACGACCTACGCCGACGCTTCCCCCGCTTCTCGGACTCAGCACTTCCTGCCAATCAGAAGGTTCTCGACGTGGTCCGCGCCGTCGGTGAGGAGCTCGGCGCGACGCCTGCACAGGTTTCCCTGGCATGGCTCGATGCCAAGGGCCGTCAGCACGGGTTGCCTTCCGTTTCGATTCCCGGCACGCGGTTCGCTGCACGAGTCACGGAAAACGCCGGAGCGTTGGACATCGTTCTGAGCGAAGACCAGATCGCTCGCCTCGACTCCCTCGCCGCGATTACCGAAGGCTTCCGTTCGGCTGATTTGAATTGGGTCTCTCAGGGCCGCGAATAATCATGTCCTGAGCCTTGCGAAAGACAGGAGTAACATACAGACCCGATGAAAAAAGTGTGGTTGGTCTGGGGTGTCGGTGTTTTTGCCTACGTGATCGCCGTGCTTCACCGCACTTCGTTCGGCGTCTCGGGTCTGTCTGCTGCTGATCGGTTCTCGATCTCGCCCAGCGTTCTGTCGAGCTTCGTCGTGCTGCAGATCGTCGTGTACGCCGGCATGCAGATTCCGGCGGGAGTCCTCCTCGACCGCTACGGTTCGCGGATCATGATCGCAGTCGGTGCGTTCATCATGATGTCCGCGCAGTTGGCTCTCGCCTTCACCGAATCGCTGCCCGTCGCGATCGGTGCACGTATTGCCGTCGGTGCCGGGGATGCACTCACCTTCATCTCGGTGTTGCGGTTGGTACCGCAGTGGTTCCCGCCCCGGCAGGTGCCGTTGGTCTCGCAGTTCACGGGCATCCTCGGTCAGCTGGGCCAGGTGATGTCTGCGCTTCCGTTCATGTTGCTGTTGTCCGGACCGGGCTGGACTTTTGCCTACGGCAGCGCTGCCGCTGTCGGACTGTTGGCGTTTGCGCTGGCGTTGAGTGTCATCCGCGACGCGCCTCCCGGTGCCGACGTGGTCGCCGTGCCGGCCGGCGCCAAGGAGATCGGGCGACAGATCAAGACGGTGTGGATGCGGCCCGGCACCCGACTCGGGTTCTTCAGCCACATGGGGACTCAGTTCTCGATCACGACGTTCGCGCTGCTGTGGGGTGTGCCGTACCTGAAATCGGCTCAAGGCCTCGACTCCACGACGGTCGGCTCGCTGCTGACGCTGTCAGTCATCTCGGCAATCGTGGCCGGCCCGATCCTCGGTATTCTCACCGGTCGCTATCCCATGCGTCGATCGTGGTTGGTTCTCACCATCATGGTCGCCAGCGCGCTCATGTGGACGATCGTGCTTTCACGAAGCGAACCGTCTCCGCTCTGGTTGTTGACGATCCTGGTGGTCGTCATCTCGGTGGGTGGACCGGGTTCGGTGATCGGCTTCGACTACGCGCGTACGTCGAACCCGAGTTCGGCGATGGGCACCGCGCAAGGCATGGTCAACATCGGGGGATTCCTCGCTTCCCTCATCGTGATTCAAGTGATGGGCGTCATCCTCGGACACATGGGCGGGTACACGTTCGACGGATTCCGTGTCGCCTGGATGGTGCAATATCCGGTTTGGATTCTCGGTATCGTCGGTGTGCTCGTCACCCGAGGCAAAGCCCGGCGAGCCCTCGCAGCAGAAGGCGTACACGTACGGCCGATTCGCGAAGTCATTCGTCGCAACAAATAACTCGATCGCATCGGGTAATTCATCCCCTGCGGGTGAGGTTCCCAAGCGTCCGAGCCACCAGGCTTGATGGATGAACGACGCAATGAACATCGGACCGGTCGAGCTCGTGGTGCTGGCATTCCCAGGTTCAACTGTGGATCCTGAAGCTGTCGCCGCGCTGCAGAACGTGGTGGAACGAGGTTTTGTCACTCTGCTCGACCTCGTGTACATCGCCAAGGACGCGGACGGACAGGTGTCGCAGATCGATGTCGACGAAGATCTCACCGACATCGGACTGGCGATTCTGTCCATCGAAGCCAAGGCATTGATCAGTGACGAGGACCTGGACGTGGTCCGTGAGTCACTCGAACCAGGAACGTCCGCCGCAGTCATCGTCTACGAGCAGACGTGGGCGCGTGAGCTCGCGTCGACGGTTCGCGGTGGCGGCGGCGACGTAGTCCTTCACGTTCAGATACCGCGCGAGGTAGTCGTCGCAGCGGTCGAAGCAGCATTTCAGTAGCGACAATTACCCAAGGAGTTCGGCATGGTTTTTCGAGGTGGACGCAGAGGGCGGCCGGGGTTGCTCGGCACGGTGGCGCGCACGGCGGTAGTGGCTGGAACCGCAAAGGCGACGTCCAACGCCATGGATCGACGGAGTCAACGAAAGGCCAGCGAGCAGCAGCAGGAATATCAGCAGGAGTACCAGCAGCAACAGCCGCCGCCGCAGCAGCAGGTCGCCCCCGTGCAGTCCGTTCCCCCTTCAGGCGCGGACGATCTGGTCTCCAAGCTGCAGGAGTTGGGACAGCTTCATCAGTCCGGCGTGTTGACCGATGCCGAGTTCGCGGCGGCAAAGGCGCAGTTGCTGAGCTAGCCCTGCTGTTCTCTTCAATTGCGGCAATGCGCATTGCCGCAATTCGGCGTGAAAGGCTGACTTATGATCGACCCACGTGCGGCATCGGCCGCAATCGAAGCCGCGAACGCCCGAGTCGCCGAGACTCTACCGTTCTCCGACGACGCCGACTTCACCGAGGCGAAGCGGGGTTTCGTCGCCGCGCTCGATCCGGGGCTGGTTGCCGATTCGGACGGGAAAGTCCTGTGGAACAACGATTCCTACGCCTTCCTTGACGAGGACTGCCCGCCAACGGTCAATCCGAGCTTGTGGCGTCAGTCGAAGTTGGTCGCCAAGCAGGGACTCTTTGCGGTGACGGATTCGATCTATCAGATTCGCGGACTTGATCTGTCGAACATGACGTTGATCGAGGGAGATACCGGAATCATCGTCATCGATCCACTGATCTCCCGGGAAACCGCTGCTGCCGGGCTCGCGTTGTACCGGGAACACCGTGGTGATCGACCAGTAGTCGCGGTGATCTACACACATTCGCACATCGACCACTTCGGCGGGGTCAAAGGTGTGACCACCGACGACGACGTCGCCGCCGGGCGATGCGTGATCGTCGCACCCACCGGGCTCGTGGAGCACGCGGTCGAGGAAAACGTCTATGCGGGAACGGCAATGGCTCGACGTGCGGCCTACATGTACGGAGCGGCCTTACCCCGAGGTCCCCGAGGTAGCGTCGGAGCCGGGTTGGGGCAGACCACCTCAACCGGCACACCGACGCTCATTTCGCCGACGGTGTCGATCTCGAAGACAGGTCACACGGAGACGATCGACGGCGTTCGGATCGAATTCCAGATGACGCCCGGAACCGAGGCCCCGTCCGAGATGAACTTCTACTTCCCGGATTTGCGCGCACTGTGTATGGCGGAGAACGCAACTCATACTCTCCACAACCTGCTCACGCTTCGCGGTGCCCTGGTACGAGATCCTCACGTCTGGTCTGCGTACCTGACGGAATCGATCAATCGTTACGCCTCACGATCCGACGTTCTATTTGCGTCCCACCACTGGCCGACGTGGGGGACCGAACGGCTCACCGAGTTCCTGTCATTGCAGCGCGACCTCTACGGGTACCTTCACGATCAGACACTTCGTCGAATCAATCAGGGGTGGACCGGTCTCGAGATCGCCGAATCGATCGAGCTGCCACCTGCATTGGCGCAAGCGTGGCACACGCACGGGTACTACGGTTCCGTCAGTCACAACGTCAAAGCCATCTACCAGCGATACATGGGTTGGTTCGACGGTAACCCTGCGCATCTGTGGGAGCATCCACCCGTCGAATCGGCCAAGCGTCACGTGGAGTTCATGGGCGGATCAGCAGAATTGTTACGGAAAGCTCGGGAATCGTACGAGCGCGGCGACTTTCGCTGGGTTGCGCAGGTGGTGAACTACGTGGTCTTCGCTGAACCGGACAACGTCGAGGCCAAGAATCTGCAGGCCGATACCTTCGAGCAACTCGGGTACGGCGCCGAGAACGGCACCTGGCGGAACTTCTACCTCACCGGTGCATACGAACTGCGCAACGGCTCAGTGGGGACGCCCACGGTTGCCGCGGCGCCCGACATCACCGCAGCGCTGTCGGTAAGTCAAGTCTTCGATGCAGTATCGCTGCGCGTGGATGGAGTGCGCGCAGCGGGCTCGCACATCGTCGTCGATTGGAACATCACTGACGAAAACATCGTTCACCGAACGGAACTCAGCAACGGAGTTCTGATCCATTTCGACGTGAAAGGTGGGTCTGCAGATGCTGGGTCTGTGGATGCGATGTTCAGTTTGAGTCGGCGCGACTTACTCGGTGTGCTGCTCGGTGGTGTGGACTTGGGTGCCGAGATTGCGAATGGAACCATCTCGGTTTCCGGCGACCCGGCGAAGCTCGCAGAACTTGCCGGATACCTCGACGAGCCGGATCCGAACTTTGCGATAGTCACTCCGACCTAGCGCTGTATCAGTCGTGAACGAGCCTGTAATTCAACAGGTCTCGAGTCGCGCACCTTTTTGAAGTTGTCCGTTTTGTCTCTGGTTCTCGAAAGTATGTTCGATTAAACTTTCGGCATGGATAGTCGGGGAGCGTGGCAGCTGGATGGCGAGGACCTCAAGAGTGAGGTTCTCGATCTGGTGCGTGTCCGGCACGAGTTGCAGTCGCGGTTGGTGTTGTTGATCGTGGAGATGTTTTCCCGTGAGGTTCTTGGCGGGAAGGGTTTTCGGGCGATCGCGCTGTGGTTGCATGGTTCGACGAATTTGGAGATCGGTGAGTGCAGTCTGCTGGTCGGGTTGGCGCGGTTGTTGATGCTCGAACCCGTGGTGGGCGATGCGTTTCATCGCGGTGACGTGGATGCGTTGAAAGCCCGGCAGGTTGCGTCGTTTTGTCAGCATCCGCCCAAGAACATGACCCTGGCGGATGTGGACAAGGCCCGCGGGATCTTGCTTGGCCTGGCGTCGAAGAACATCGCGGATTGTGATGCGGTGCGGGCGGCGATCCGGCGGATCGAGAAGCAGTACGGCAAGCGTGAGGACGGCGTTCCGGTCGGTGAGGATTCGGAGCGTAACGAGTTCTACGCCTCGAAAGGCTTGTACGGGCGCGTGACGGTGAAGGGTGATCTGGATGCTGTGAACGGGGCGCGTCTGATCACGTTGTTGTCGAGCCTGTCGGCGCCGACGCCGGAGAAGGACGGCGTCAAAGACATCCGTACGCCGGCGCTACGACGGGCGGACGGGTTCTGCGAACTACTGCGGCGGTACGAGCGGGCGGGGTTGGGTCCGATCGAGGGCGGGGTGAAACCGCACGTCACGGTCACGGCCAGCGCGAAAGACCTGACGGATATGCAGGCGCTCAAGGATTTGTTGCCGTCTACCGAAGAACTGGGTTTCGCGTGGGCGGATTGGGTGGGCCCGATCAGTATCGACACTGCCCGGATGTTGGCGTGCGATTGCACGGTCACGCGGATTTTGTTGGATGAGAGTGGTGTTCCGCTCGACTGCGGTAAGGAAGCGAGAACGGCGACGGTGCCGCAGCGGCGGGCTCTTGCGGTTCGGGATGGTGGGTGTGCGTTTCCGGGATGTGGGACTCCGTCGGGGTGGTGCGATGCCCATCATATTGTTCACTGGAACGATGGTGGCCCAACGGATCTCGATAATCTGATTCTGTTGTGCGGTCATCATCATCGGACGCTGCATCACACCGAGTGGCGGGTGGAGATCGGACCGGATCGGAAATCGGTGTTCTATCCACCGATGTCGGTTGATCCGTATCAGCAGCCGATCGGCGGGAACAGTCCGCCCACCGCGGCGTGAATCGCGACAACTGAAGACGTGAGCACCGGGGCACAACCATGCCCTGGTGCTTGCTCAATCCAGTATTTACTCAAGACAACGTGATGTCGGCAATCAGGCCGTGGTGATCGGATCCCTTGATCTCGATCCGTTCCAAGGATGTCGCCACGGCGCCTTTCGTGATGATGTGGTCGATACCGACCACCGCCGGATACCGCTTGTCGGTCGGATAGGTCGGGATCAGGCCGGAACCCAATTGGTCGGCGGCGCTGGTGTATCCGTTCGTGAGAAGATTCCGGAACTGTTTGTTCGAGTACGACGCGTTGAAGTCGCCGCTCACTATCACGTTGTCCCGCCCGGCGACTTTGTCCATGTAAGACCCGAGCCTTCGCTGCTCGTCCGCCCACACCGAGGCCGGTGAGATGTACGCCGGTGCCGGATGCACGGCGAACAATGTGACTGGCTGCGCCAAGCCGACATTCAGTTCTGCGGACAGCGTTTCGGGTGAGAATCCGTCGAGGCTACGCGGATTGGAGAGTGGAAAGCGACTGTAGATTCCTGCCCCGCCACCACCGTCGGTGTACGGGACGAGGAATTGGTGGCTCAGAACCTCGTCAAGCCCGGCGGCTTCGAGCGCGTCGGCTTCCTGGTACGTCAACTCCTGGACCGTCACCACGTCGACCTCGCGTTCGCGGACCATCGCCACAAGCGACTCCGGATCCGCTGCACCGACCATCAAGTTGGCCTGCATGATTCGAATCGATGGACCGTTCGCAGACGTCGACTCCCCAGTTCCGCCGATGTACAGCGGGCTCACAGACCATCCGAACAACCCAAGGACGAGGATCGAGGCGGCGCACACGATCCACTGACGCCCGATACCCGAGACGACGGCACCGATCAGCGGAGCAATCATCAACAAGGGCGCCACTGACGCCAGAACGATCACGATGTTGTGATCGACGTCCAACTGAGTTGCGATCAAGGCAACCAAACCAGTCACGATGCCGGCCACACCGGCCACGGCCGAAAGGCGGCGAAGAACCAGTCGACGAGGGGTCACGGCATCGGGTTGCATGACGTCCATGGAAGCAGAAGAGCGTCATAGCTCCGGGAAACTGCAGGTGGAGTCGGTGCGCCCTATTGTTTGCGCCCTATTGTTGCGGATACGGAAGGTGGCTGCTGCTGTTCTCACTGACGGAGATCGAGCGGCCGAGTTGGGGGAAGGCGCGTTGAGAGCACGCTGGCCTGTCACAGACTTTGCACCCCGCGCCGATCGGCACGATGGTCGCGGGGTCGTCCGTCTGAATTCCGTGTGAGTAGACCATGCGATCGGCGTAGCCGATGTCGCAACCGAGTCCGACGGCGAAGTTGCGCTCGGGTGCGAGGTACCCGAGTCCGCCGCTGTGGGTAGTGCGCGCCACCCAGAGGTATGTCCGGCCGTCGGGCATCTTCGCGACCTGAGTGAGGATGCGACCTGGGCTCGCGAATGCCTCGTGGATGACCCACAGCGGGCAGCTGCCTCCGACTCTGGAGAAGTGAAAGGCGGTAGCAGACTGACGCTTCGAGATGTTTCCGGCGCGATCGGTTCGGACGAAGAAGAAAGGGATGCCGCGTTGGCCGTGTCGTTGGAGAGTGGACAACCGGTGGCAGACTGTCTCGAAGCCGACCTCGAACTTGAGGCTGAGCAGGTCGATGTCGTACCGCAAGGCCTCAGCGGATTGCAGGAATTGGGTGTACGGGAGTAGTAGTGCGCCGGCAAAGTAGTGTGCGAGTCCGACGCGAGCCAGCGCTGCGGACTCGGCGCTCAATGATTCATCCTCGGCGACAAGGGAATCGATTACGTCGGCCTGCGTGAAGAAGGCCAACTGCATTGCGATCTGGAACGCGCGTTGTCCTGCCGACAGACGACGGGCGAGTGTGAGGACCGACTTGTTCGGATCGTAGTAACGCTTGGGGCCGAGCTTGTCGGGTTCGTCGGTACGGATCGTCACGGTGACGCCGTGCTGATCGCGAAGTAGTCGTGCCAGTTGCAAATCCACTGCGCCCACGGACAATCCGTTGTCCAGAAACATCTGCTCGGCAGCGTCGTCCAGAACGGTGATGTGATTCTTTCGGTCGTAGAAGAAGTCCCGAACTTCCTCGTAGGGCATCGGTACGAGTGACACATCGGACGCTGGTTCGCCGGACAACTGCGTCGAGAACTGGTCCAACTGCTCTGTCGCGGCGTGAAGGCGGCGGTGCAACATCACGA
Organism: Rhodococcus sp. 27YEA6; assembly: GCF_044908235.1. Lineage (NCBI taxonomy): Bacteria > Bacillati > Actinomycetota > Actinomycetes > Mycobacteriales > Nocardiaceae > Rhodococcus > Rhodococcus sp. 27YEA6. The sequence goes on from NZ_JBIYCY010000001.1 coordinate 320,962, forward strand.
GGGTGCGTCCGACCGCCGGCATGCGGGCCACCAATTCGTCCACCTCGGCCAGAGATACGTCTCCAGATTCCGAAGTTTCGGCCAAGGCGTGATGAACGTCCGCAACCAGGCGTGCGTCGGAATCGGAGGCGAAGAATTGCACGTCGAGATCGAACTCGGCGTTGAGCTTGAGAAGGACGGGCACCGTCAGCGGTCGTTGATCGTTCTCCAGTTGATTGACATAGCTGGGGGAGAGTTCGAGTGCCTTCGCCAGTGCGGACTGTGACAGGTTTCGTTCCTCCCGCAGCCGTCGCAGCCGCGCTCCCGCGTACATCTTCTTCATCGAATCTCCTCGGTGCCGATCGCGTTCACCCTACCGAGAAGCTATTCGCAACATTCGCAACATTGCAGCATTGTCATTGCACAAATAGGCAATTGCGAGGGCCTATCCCGAGGTGAATGAGCTGCGTAGCGTGCAAATAGATACCGAAGAACGTGAGAAGAGGACCGATGAAGACGCATCTCGTACGCACTCACCGCTCTGCCGAAGAGTTCCCCAAGGAAGACCACCTCGCGTGGAAGATCGCGGAAGTTGCGACGGATTCCGTCGACGTCACCGACGCCACATCCGACATGATCGTCAACCGGATCATCGACAACGCGGCAGTTGCCGCAGCTTCCCTGGTGCGCCGTCCCGTGGTGAATGCGCGGGCGCAAGCACAGTCGCATCCGTATACGCCGGGCTCCACCGTGTTCGGTATCCCCGGTACGTTCTCGCCTGAATGGGCCGCCTGGGCCAACGGTGTCGCGGTTCGTGAACTCGATTTCCACGACACGTTCCTCGCCGCCGAGTACTCGCACCCCGGAGACAACATCCCGCCGATCCTCGCCGTCGCTCAGCACACCAGCCGTGACGGTCGAGACCTGATTCGTGGTCTGGCGACCGGCTACGAGATCCAGATCGACCTGGTTCGGGCTATCTGCCTGCACGAGCACAAGATCGACCACGTCGCACACCTCGGCCCCTCGGCTGCGGCAGGTATCGGAACTTTGCTGGGCCTGGACACCGAGACGGTCTACCAGGCAATCGGCCAGGCGCTGCACCTCACGACGGCGACACGTCAGTCCCGCAAGGGCGAGATCTCCAGTTGGAAGGCGTACGCGCCTGCGCTGGCAGGCAAGGTTGCCGTAGAGGCGGTCGACCGCGCGATGCGCGGTGAGGGCGCACCGTCACCGATCTGGGAAGGCGAAGACGGCGTCATCGCCTGGCTACTCGGTGGCCCGGACAAGGAGTACCACGTTCCGCTGCCCGGTTCGGGTGAGGCGAAGCGCGCCATCCTCGACTCGTACACCAAAGAACACTCCGCGGAGTACCAGAGCCAGGCGCCGATCGACCTCGCTCGCCGAATGCGTTCTCGTGTCGGTGATCTCGACCAGATCGCGTCGATCGTCCTGCATACCAGTCACCACACCCACGTCGTCATCGGCACCGGTTCCGGCGATCCGCAGAAGTTCGACCCGACCGCCTCGCGTGAAACCCTCGACCACTCGGTGATGTACATCTTTGCCGTTGCGCTACAGGACGGTACGTGGCACCACGAACATTCCTACGCGTCCGAGCGTGCACAGCGCGCGGACACGATCGAGCTGTGGAACAAGATCTCCACGCGCGAAGATCCCGAATGGACACGCCGTTACCACTCGACGGATCCGGACGAGAAGGCTTTCGGTGCTCGCGCCGAGATCACCTTGAAGAGCGGCGAAGTCATCGTCGACGAGCTTGCGGTGGCCGATGCGCACCCGCTCGGCGCACGTCCGTTCGCTCGCGATCAGTACGTCGCGAAATTCCGCACCCTCGCCGAGGGCGTCATCGAGCCGAGCGAACAGGACCGCTTCCTCGATGCGGCTCAGCGCACCGCCGAATTGAAGGCAGGCGAACTCGATCAGCTGACCTTCACCGTTTCCGAAGACGTTCTCGCTCGGGCTCCCAAGGTCGCCAAGGGACTTTTCTGATGTCGGGCCTCATCGCAGCAGCGACGTCTGCAGCCGACAAGCGGATTGCCTTCCGGGCGGGGCTGACGTCCGGAAAGATTCAACGACTCCCGGGTGCGATCAATCCGCTGACAGCCAGACTGATTCAGGAAATCGGGTTCGAGGGTGTCTACGTTTCAGGTGGTGCGTACTCCGCCGGATTGGCGCTTCCCGACATCGGACTGACCACCTTGACCGAGGTCGCCGGCCACAGCAAGCAGATCGCGCGCGTCACGGACCTCCCGACGCTCATCGACGCCGACACCGGATTCGGTGAACCCATGAGCGCGGCCCGCACGGTCACGATCTTCGAGGACGACGGCATAGCCGGTCTGCATCTCGAGGACCAGATCAACCCGAAGCGCTGCGGGCACCTCGACGGCAAAGCGATTGTGCCCACCGAAGACATGGTTCGCCGTGTTCGTGCTGCAGTGTCGGCGCGCCGTGATCCGAACTTCGTCATCTGCGCGCGCACCGATGCTGCCGGAATCGACGGTATCGACGCGGCGATCGAGCGAGCAAAGGCCTACGCGGATGCCGGTGCTGATTTGATCTTCACCGAAGCTCTTGCCACCGAAGCAGACTTCGAGAAGTTCCGCGCAGCAGTCGACACTCCGCTCCTCGCCAACATGACCGAGTTCGGGAAGTCGAACCTCATTTCGGCGAAGACATTGGAAGAGATCGGTTTCAACGCCGTCATCTACCCCGTGACCACCCTTCGGCTGGCGATGTTCGCTATCGAAAAGGGTCTGCGCGAGATTTTTGCGGAGGGCACGCAAGAAGGACTGCTCGGCGAAATGCAGCATCGCAGCAGGTTGTACGAGATTCTCGAGTACGAGCGCTACAACGAATTCGACAGTGGCATTTTCAATTTCAGCTTGGAGGGGAGTAGGACATGACCGAACAGATTCCGACGATCTACAAGGGCTTGGCCGGAGTTGTCGTCGATACGACGGCTATCTCCAAGGTAGTGCCCGAGACGAATTCGTTGACGTATCGCGGTTACGCAGTGCAGGACCTTGCCGCGAACTGCAGCTTCGAAGAAGTTGCGCACCTGCTCTGGTACGGCGAACTGCCGACTCCCGAGCAGCTCGAATTACTCTGCCTGCGTGAGCGTGCGGCCCGTCGTGCCGACCGCTCACTGCTCTCACTCCTGACCAAGATGCCGGACAACTGCCACCCCATGGATGTTGTCCGCACGGCGATCAGCTACCTCGGCGCCGAGGATCCGGCGGAGGACGACAACTCGGAGAAGGCCAATCTGGCCAAGGCGCTGCGGATGACGGCTGTGCTGCCGACCATCGTCGCAGCCGATTTCCGCCGCCGGCGCGGTCAGGATCCCATCGCGCCGCAGTCGGACCTGGGTTTCGCCGAAAACTTCTTGAACATGTGCTTCGGTGCTGTTCCGGAGTCGGCGATCGTGAAGGCCTTCGAGGTCTCGCTGATCCTGTACGCAGAGCACTCCTTCAACGCCTCGACGTTCGCCGCTCGTGTTGTGACGTCCACACTTTCGGATATCTACAGCGCAGTGACCGCTGCTATCGGCACGCTCAAGGGCCCGTTGCACGGCGGTGCAAACGAAGCTGTCATGCACGACATGCTCGAGATCGACGACCCCGACCGCGCCGAAGCCTGGATGTCGGAGAAGTTGGCTGCCAAGGAGAAGGTCATGGGCTTCGGGCACCGCGTCTACAAGAACGGTGATTCGCGTGTTCCGACCATGAAGCAGGCCCTCCTCGACGTCGCGGCAGCGACCGACGGCGAGAAGTGGGTGCAGATGTACGAGATCCTCGAGAAGACCATGGTCAGTGCCACCGGAATCAAGCCAAATCTCGATTTCCCCACGGGCCCTGCATATTTCCTCATGGGCTTCGACGTCGAGATGTTCACGCCGATCTTCGTGATGAGCCGCATCACCGGATGGACGGCGCACATCATCGAGCAGGGGCAGTCGAATGCACTGATCAGGCCGCTGAGCCAGTATTCGGGCGTGCCGCAGCGCACTGTCGTGGCATGACACTTTTTGCTGTCGTGGCATGACGCCCCTTTGATACTGCGTCGGCGAGGTTCGGTTCTGGCATCACCGTCTCCTGGCCTCGTCGACGCTTCTCCGTTCGCACTATCTGCAACTTTGCATCGAGAATTCGCAAAGATATTCAAGTGCAATGTGTTTCGACTCTTCTCTACCGGAAATAACGTGAGTGTCATGACTGAAACGCACGAAGAAATCTTGATCATCCGTCGTGGCGAGACCCTCGACGTCGTGTTCAACCGGCCGGAAAAGCGCAACGCATTGACCCCGCAGATGTACGACGCCATTGCCGGAGCCTGCCGGCGCGCCGACTCCGACCGCGAGATTCGGTTACTCACTCTCCGAGGTGCTGGGGGAGAGGCGTTCTCGGCGGGCTCCGACATTGGCCACTTTCAAACCTTCTCGAGCTTTCAGGACGGGCTCGACTACGAAAGCCGGTTCGTCGGCGTACTGACCGAACTCGAGAAAGTGAGGGTTCCCACCCTCGCGGTCATCGACGGTGTGTGCGCGGGAGCAGGGCTGTTGCTGTCGGCAGCGTGCGATGTGCGGATCGCGACGCAGGGGTCACGCTTCTGCCTACCGATCGCGCGCACACTCGGAAACTCGTTGTCGATCCATTCCGTGGCGTTGCTGGCGGACAGGATCGGCAGTTCGCGTCTGATGTCGTTGATCGCTCGGGCTGGGGTGATGTCGAGTGGCGAGGCTCTGCGGAGCGGCTTCCTCAGCGACTGTGCAACAGAGTCCGAGTTCGCGCCCCTGACTGCCCAGGTATCTCGCGATCTACTTGCCGCCGCCCCGATGACCGTCTGGACTATTCGGGAGTCCCTGCGACGCATCAGAACCCGAGTGATTGCCGACAACGATGATCTGATGAGCATGATCTACAGCAGTGACGACTTCAAAGCCGGCGTCGACGGTTTCCTTCGCGGGGAACGACCGGTGTGGGCCGGCGTGTAGTTCGGCGGTAGAACCACAGGCTTGCGTTGGAGCGCGCTCTAACCCCTAGCGTTGCCGACCATGACAACAAAGACCTGGATCATCACCGGAGTTTCTCAGGGTTTCGGCCGTGAACTCGCACTGTCTGCACTTCGATCGGGGGACGCGGTAGTCGCTGCAGTTCGTCGTCCCGAGTCCGTTGCAGATATTGCGTCGGCGAATCCGGATCGGTTCTCGGCGGTGACGTTCGACGTCAGAGACACCGCAGCGGCTCCGGGCGTCGTCGAATATGCGCTCGAGCGCTTCGGTCGCATCGACGTGCTGGTCAACAATGCCGGTCGTGGGATGGTCGGCGCGGCGGAGATGGTGGACGATTCGACCTTGCGGGATCTCATGGAACTGCACCTGATCGGACCCGCCGCGTTGGTGCGCGCCGTCCTCCCGTCGATGCGAGTGCAGGGCAGCGGGACGATCGTGCAGATGAGCAGTCAAGGCGGCCGTATGTCGTTTCCCGGTGTCGGGGCGTACTCGGCGTCGAAGTTCGCTCTCGAGGGTTGGTCGGAGGCTCTCGCCGGTGAGGTCGCGCAGTTCGGCGTTCGGGTGATGATCGTCGAGCCCAGCCGATTCCGTACAGCATTCAACACGCCTGGCGTTCTGAGCTTCGCCGAATCATCATCGGAATACCGTGATTTGCTGGATCCCGTTCTGCGGGACATGGCGGCCGCAGACGGTGTTCAGGAGGGTGATCCGGAGAAAGCAGCAGAGATCATCACCTCGCTTGTGCACAGCGAGAATGTGCCACTTCGTCTGCCACTCGGAAAGGAAGCCGTGGAGCGTGTCTCCGCGTCGTATCGGAAGAATCTCGCCGAGGTATGCGTCTGGGCCGACCTGGCTCGCAGTGCAGACTTCGCGGATGCTGCCGGACCCGTCCGCCCGTTCTAGGCTGAGAGTCATGGCTACGGAAGACTTGATGCGTAAGGCACTCGAGGCACTTGGGGAAGTGGACGGGCCAATGTCGATCGAGGTGATTCACCGACTCGTCGATGCAGGGGACGTTCAGGAGCCGATGTCGATCGCCGAAGTCTCGGACCTGCTGGATGTCTCGGCACATACGCTGCGCTACTACGAGAAGATCGGTCTGGTCGAGGTCGATCGTGACTCGAGCGGACATCGTGTGTACGGTCCGGAATCTGTTCGCAGGCTGGTGTTTCTGACCCGCATGCGCATCTCGGGTATGGCGATTCGCGACCTGCAGCACTACGTCGAACTGGTCGACGCCGGTGAAGGGACAGTTCCGGAGAGGCTCGACATGCTGCTCGAACACCGGGACACCGTTCGTCGGCAGATCAAGGAGCTCACGTTGTCTTTGGCTGCGACGGAGTACAAGATTGCGACGTACGGCGGGCGGACCGGAGAGCAGGATATTTAGCCGAGTGAAACCGGAAGCAACCCTCGCGGGATCTCTTGAGCGATCTGGTTCAGCGCAGACTCCAACGTCGGAAATTGATACTGGAAGCCGCTGTCCGCGAGCACCCCTGGTGAAACCCAGCGACTCTTCGTTACCAGTTCAGCCTCGGTGCGGATGATTCGTGCGCCGAACTCGAGCATCCAGCCCGGCGTCGGAAACCCATATTGTCGGCCAAGTTTCGCTCGTACCATCCGCATCATGTCGGTGTTGGTTACGGGATACGGGGATGCGATATTGACCGGGCCTGAGATCTCCGGATTCTCGTAGACGTGGATGATCGCGCGAATGACGTCGGCGATGTGAATCCAGCTGAACATCTGTCGGCCGTCGCCCATTCGTCCGCCGAAGCCCATTCGGGCGAGGTTGACGAACGGATTGATCGCCCCACCGCCGGCTCCGAGGACGATCGACATCCGAAGTGCCACTTTGCGAACAGGCGTCGGGGCTGAGAACAATTCGTGTTCCCACGCTCGCGCGACCGCTACGGAGAATCCCTTACCCAGCTCTCCGTTCTTCTCGTCCATCGGTCGATCTCGTGCGTCTCGGTAGATCGTGCCGGTACTGGCATTCGCCCAGAGTGAGGGTGGCTGCGGCGTGCGGGTCAGCGCACGACCCAACAGTGCAGTCGTTTCCACTCGGGAGGAGAAGATGTCGTCGGCATTGCACTTGTTGTAGCGGCAGCTCACGGAGCGGCCGGCGAGGTTGACGAGCAGATCCGTGCCGCTGAGTACATCGGCGACGCCGTGCTCGTCGGACCACGTGGCATCGCTCGTTCCTCCCCGGCCGATCGTCCGAACGTCGACCCCGTTGGATTCGAGCGTTCGAAGAAGGTGTTGGCCTACGTAACCCGACGCACCACAGACAACAACGGTCTTCATGGTTTTGTGTTCCCCTCTGCAGAAACGACTTTTGTCATCAGGGCGGCGACATCGCCGACCAGACCTCGTGCCACTGGCAGCTGGGCGAGTGTGAGCGCTTTGGCGATGATCGGTACCAGGCCGTCGACGAGGGATCGGGTACGAGTTTGCCCCGGAGACGAGTCGGTGACCCAGTGCAGCGTCACGCCCAGATAGCTAAGCCACAAGAGTGTTGGGAGCTGGGTCTCCAAGGACGCCGGCGTCTTCTGCTTCGACGCCGCCAGTGCTTCGCGCATCAATTCGACGGCCATCGATCTCGCATCGCTCGACTCGGCCGAGAACGGGCTGGACGGCGATGCGGTTGGTAGGGCAACGTGCAGAAACGCGCCACCGAACCCGTGATATGGCCCCATGACATCGAGTCCGGTGTGCAGAACGATCGCGAGATTTTCCGCGAGTGAGGCACCCTGCCGCAGGAGTGGAAGCGCACGCTCTCGGTGATCACGTTGGATGACGAGATACAGCTCGTGAACCAGTTCGTCCTTGCTGGCGAAGTAGTAGTAGGCATTCCCGAGGGAGATCTCCGCTTCGGTCGCGATCTTGCGCATGGTCGTCGCTGCGAAGCCTTCGTCGCGGAAGAGCCGCAAAGCTGTTGCCACCAGCTTTTCCCTGGTTTCGATCCCGCGACTGCTCATGGGCTCCCTTCCTTTGAACGTGTTCAAGTTCAGCGTACGCCTTGAAGTTGAACACGTTCAAGAGTCGATCTGTTGCGAGGAATATAATAAGCGCGCATACTAAAATCATGATTGAACTTGCGCTCGGTTCGCCTGGTGGTCGGCGATGAACGCCTGGTTAGGGGTTGTCTCTGCCGAACATGTGCGTCGCGCAGTGGATCTTGGGATCGCGCAGATCGGGCACGGGAAGAGGTCCGGATTGGCGCGGATGAAGGCGGGCGATGTGCTTGTCTACTATTCGCCGGTCGAGTCCATTGGTGATCGAGATCCGTTGCGCGAGTTCACAGCCCTCGGTGTGATCGAAGAGGGTGAGATCTGGCAGGCGGACGAGGGGTGCTTCAAGCCGTTTCGGCGTCGAGTGCGATACGAGCCGTTCACGCCCGTTCCTCTCGGCGACGTACGGAGTCGATTGGCATTGACCTCGACACCGACTGGGGGTATCAGCTCCGCCGAGGCTTGATTCCGTTGGATGGCAACGACGTCGAGATTCTGCGCTCGACAACGAGCTGACACACTGACGCTGTGGTGAAGAAACTGGAAACCGACTTCGAGGATGCTGGCGACAGTCCGGGTCTGATGTTGTGGCGTGTCACCAACGCGTGGCAGGCCTCGATTCGCGCGGCGCTGCGGCCTTTCGACCTGACTCACGTGCAGTTCGTTCTGCTCGCAGCACTGACCTGGCTGGATGCAGAGACGCCGATAACTCAACGCGATCTTGCCGAGTATGCGCGCACCGACGCGATGATGACGTCACAGGTGATTCGGACCCTCGAATCCAAGAAATTGGTCGAACGACGTCCACACCCGACGGACGCTCGGGCACGCTCGGTGGTGGTGACCCAGGCGGGTGCGGCCCTGGCAGGCAAGGCAAATCGTGCGGTCGAAGCATCGGATCGGGAATTCTTTGCCGCTCTCGGGGATCGTCAGGCGGCCTTTGTTGCGATGCTCGGCGTGCTTGACCGAAAGTAGCGACCTACAGTTTTCAGGGGATTACTCTGAAGTGGTCTGCAGCAGTGCATATTTGGCTTCCAGCCCGTCCAATAGGGATTCCAGCGCGAGTTCGAAACTGGCACCATCGATTTCCGTAGCACGCTCGCGCAACAGATGTGCTCGCGTGAGGTGCGGGTAACGCTCGGCGTAGATCGCCGGATCGTCCACGAATCCGCCAGAGAACGTCGCTGTCGCAGCGCCCATGACCACGTACTTGACGGAAGCGCCGATCAGCGTTGCCGTGCGCTGCGGCCATCCGGCGCGCACCAGCCCGCCGTGGATGGCGTTGGCGCGGTCAAGGGCGATGGGCCTGACGCTCGGACCGTAGGCCAAGTAGGGAACGATATTGGGATGCTTGCCCAGGGCAGCGTGGTAGGACCGCGCCCACGTGCGAAGCGCACCGCGCCAATCGTCAGAGTCGAAGCCGCTCACGTCGACGGACTCCATGATGACGTTCGCGACGTCGTCGAGTAGCTCGTCCTTGTTGGCGTAATGGCTGTACAGCGATGGTGCTTGCACGCCGAGAACGGTGGCGAGTTTGCGCATCGAGAAGTCGGTCAAACCGTGCTCGTCGACCAATTTCAGGGCGGTGTCCCTGATGATCGGCTTGCTCAGTAGTGGAATCCGCGGTCGCGCCATCGCACACCCTTTCGTGTGAAAGTACTGGACAACCTTACACCGTGAGTTTATTATCCAATTAACCTAACAGTGTTCGGGAACGTGGAGGATCAGATGACGCGGGTGTTCGAGAACAAGGCCGATCTCCTGGGGGCGGTCGGTGAAACGCTGGGCTCGAGCGAGTGGGTCGAGGTCACCCGCGAGATGGTCCATCAATTTGCCGACGCGACCGGTGACCATCAGTGGATTCACGTCGACGACGAAAGGGCAAAGCGTGAATCACCTTTCGGCGGTCCGATTGCCCACGGGTATCTGACTCTCTCGCTCCTGCCGCTTCTGTCGAAGTCCGTGTACCGCATCGATGGGGCGAAGATGGTCGTCAACTACGGGTCCGACAAGGTTCGATTCCCGAGTCCGGTGCCGGTCGGAGCCAAGGTTCGAAACACTGCAGTGCTCTCCGCGATTGAAGAGTTGCCGAACGGTTCACTACAGAGTCAGATCACCAACACCGTCGAGATCGAAGGCGTGGGCAAACCTGCCGTCGTTGCGCAGACCGTCGCGCGAATCTTGTTCTGAAATCCTGCAAGAAGAAAGCAGACTCCACATGAATCTCGAACTGACCACTGAGGAAGTTGCGTTCCGCGAGGAGATGCGAAAGTTCTTCACCACCGAATTCTCGCCCGAACTTCGAGCACGTGCAGCCGGATTCGGAAAGCTGACTCGTGAGGACATCGTTGCGGGTCAACAGATTCTGAACGCACACGGGTTGGCGGTTCCACACTGGCCGGTCGAATGGGGTGGCAAGGACTGGACTCCGGTTCAGCGCCACATCTATTCCGAGGAAATGCAGTTGGCGTCGGTACCCAACCCGTTGCCGTTCAACGTGAGCATGGTTGGGCCCGTTATCGCTGCCTTCGGTTCGCAGGAGCAGAAGGAGAAATTTCTCCCCGCTACGGCCAACGCCGATATCTGGTGGTGCCAGGGTTTTTCGGAACCAGAAGCCGGTTCGGATCTCGCTTCACTCAAGACGGCCGCTGTCCGTGACGGCGCGGATTACATCGTCAACGGTCAGAAGACGTGGACTACTCTCGCTCAGCACGCCGAGTGGATCTTCTGTCTGGTTCGCACAGATGCCAGTGCCCAGAAGCGGCAGGCCGGAATTTCGTTCTTGCTCATCGATCTGGCAACTCCCGGCATCACGGTTCGCCCCATCAAACTGATCGACGGCAGCGTCGAGGTCAACGAGGTGTTCTTCGACAACGTCCGCGTACCTGCGGAGAATCTTGTCGGCGAGGAGAACAAGGGCTGGGACTACGCCAAGTTCCTGCTCGGCAACGAACGCACGGGGGTCACACGGGTCGGGTTCTCCAAAACCCTTGTCGCCACGGCAAAAGAGAAGGCGCGGGAGGTCCGCGTCGGAAAAGGCACACTCCTCGAGGATCCGTTGTTCGCGGCTCGGTTGGCTGAGTTGGAAAACGAACTGCTTGCACTGGATCTGACTCAACTGCGAGTTGTGGCGAGTTCGGCAGACGGCAAGCCGAACCCGGCGTCCTCGCTGCTCAAGCTCCGCGGCTCCGAATTGCAGCAGGCAGCAACGGAATTGCTGATGGATGTTGCGGGTCCGGACTCGTTGCCGGTGAATACGGTCGAGATCGACTCGCCGGAGTGGGCGCAGCAAGCGGCGCCGCGCTACCTGAACTACCGGAAGGTTTCCATCTACAGCGGATCAAGTGAGGTGCAGCGCTCCATCATTGCCTCCTCGATTCTCGGATTGTGAGCATCTGACATGAATTTCGAACTCGATGACGAGCAGACGATGCTTCGCGACACGACGCGCGAATTGCTCAACCGCAGCTACGACGCGGAGAAGCGTAACGCCACCTCGGCCACTGACGAGGGATGGAATGCCTCGGTGTGGAAGCAGTTCGCCGAGCTCGGGCTGCTCGGCCTGCCATTCGCGGAGGCCGACGGCGGGATGGGCGCTGGGCCGGTCGAGACCATGGTCGTGATGACCGAACTGGGCCGCGCGCTTGCACCCGAGCCGTATCTGGGTGGTGTTCTGATCCCCGGCGGTTTGATCGCGGCTGTTGGTTCGGCAGATCAGCGGGCGCGGCTCCTGCCGGCGCTCAGCGACGGGACCACTCTGTCGGCCTTCGCGCATACGGAACCCGGCACGCGCTGGCCGGTCGCCACTGTCACGACCAATGCATCGCAGGAGGGATCGGGGTGGACGATCACCGGCGTCAAGAACCCAGTTCTGCAGGGCGACAGCGCGCACGTCGTGATCGTCAGCGCCACACTTCCAGGCGGCGGCCCCGGGCTCTTCCTGGTGGATGCGGAGGGCCCAGGTGTCACACGGAGCACGTACGCCACCCACGACGGCCGTCGCGGTGCGCAGTTCACGTTCACCGATGCCGCGGCCGAACCACTTGGTGAGGGCGGCGATGTCACGGCCGCGATCGTCGAAGCAGAGGTTCGGGCGCAGGCAGCTCTGTGCGCCGAGTCGATCGGGATCATGACCGAAGCTCTGCGACTGACGACGGAATACCTGAAGCAGCGCAAGCAGTTCGGTGTTCCGCTCGCGAAGTTCCAGACGCTGACTCATCGTGCGGCCGACATGTACGTGGCGCTCGAACTGGCGAGCAGCATGAGTCTGTACGCCACCATGGCCATCGCCGACGGAGTGATCGATCCGACCATCGCGTCGCGAGCGAAGCTGTCTGTCGGTCGCGCCGCGCATCAGATCGGTCAGGAAGCAATTCAGATGCACGGTGGTATCGGTATGACAGCCGAGTATCCGGTCGGGCACTACGTCTCGCGGCTGGTGGCCATCGAACACACTTTGGGCGCATCTGACGATCACCTCAGGGTGCTGGCCGCCGGCGTCTCGAACTATTCGATGGTGAACGTCACCGAGTAGATCGGTGGTGAAGATAACGGGAGGTCACGCGCAGGTCGCGTGGCCTCCCTTGTCTGTGCGGGGGCCGACCCGCGGTATTCGCGGTCAAGTAAAATTCCTGTGATCAGTCCGAGAAGAGAAAGGGATCGAAGTGACCGCGCATACCGAGCAGCTCGAGTTCCAAGCAGAAACACGTCAGCTGCTGGATCTGATGGTTCATTCAATCTATACGAACAAGGACAGCTTCCTTCGTGAGTTGATCTCCAACGCTTCGGACGCGCTGGACAAGCTCCGCCTCGAGTCTTACCAGGACAAAGACCTCAACGTCGACGTCTCCGATCTGCATATCGAGATCGACATCGACAAGGCAGCACGCACCCTGACCATCCGCGACAACGGCATCGGCATGTCGCGTGACGAGGTCGTCGACCTGATCGGCACGCTCGCCAAGTCCGGCACCGCCGAGGTCCGTCGCAAGCTCAAGGAAGCCAAGGATGCAGCGGCATCCGAAGAACTGATCGGTCAGTTCGGCATCGGCTTCTACTCCACGTTCATGGTCGCGGACAAGGTCACGCTGCTGACCCGCCGCGCCGGTGAAGATCACGCGACGCGCTGGGAATCGACCGGCGAAGGCACGTACACGCTCGAGCATGTGAACGAGGCGCCTCAGGGTAGCTCCGTGACCCTGCACCTGATGCCCGAGGATTCCGAGAACGGCCTGCACGACTACACGTCGGAATGGAAGATCAAGGAACTGGTCAAGAAGTACTCCGACTTCATCGCGTGGCCTATCCGCATGGATGTCGCTCGTACGTCGACGCCGGCCGAGGGCGAGGAGCCCGAGGTCACCATCGAGACCGAGACGATCAACTCGATGAAGGCTCTGTGGACTCGTTCCAAGGACGAGGTGTCCGAGGACGAGTACAAGGAGTTCTACAAGCACGTCAGCCACGCCTGGGACGAGCCTCTCGAGGTCATCCCGATGAAGGCCGAAGGTACTTTCGAATACCAAGCGCTGCTGTTCATTCCGTCGACGGCGCCGTTCGATCTCTTCATGCGTGAGCGCAAGGCCGGCATCCACCTCTACGTCAAGCGCGTCTTCATCATGGACGACTGTGAAGAGTTGGTGCCCGATTACCTGCGTTTCGTCAAGGGTGTCGTCGACGCACAAGACCTCTCGCTCAACGTCTCTCGTGAAATTCTGCAGCAGGACCGGCAGATCGCTGCCATCCGTCGTCGTCTGACCAAGAAGGTCCTCTCGACCATCAAGGACATGAAGGCGAACGAGCCCGAGAAGTACTCGACCTTCTGGACCGAGTTCGGACGCGCGCTCAAGGAAGGCCTGATGGCCGATGCCGACAACCGCAAGACGCTGCTCGACATCTCGTCGTTTGCCTCGACCAACAGCGAAGAGGGCGTGACCACTCTCGCCGAGTACGTGGAGCGCATGAAGGACGGTCAGGAACAGATCTACTTCATGACGGGCGAATCTCGTCACCTGATCGAAAGCTCTCCGCACATGGAGGCTTTCAAGGCCAAGGGCCTCGAGGTTCTGGTTCTCACCGACCCGGTGGACGAGATGTGGGTCGACGCTGTCTCGGACTTCGACGGCAAGACCTTCCAGTCGATCGCCAAGGGCGAGGTCGACCTCGACACCGAGGACGAGAAGAAGGCGGCCGAGGCCGAGCGCGAAGAGAAGGAGAAGGAATTCGGCGAGCTGCTGACGTGGCTGACCGAAACCCTGTCCGACGACATCAAGGAAACGCGTCTCTCGACGCGCCTGACCACGTCGGCTGCCTGCATCGTCGGCGACGCGTTCAGCATGTCTCCGACGCTCGAGAAGATGTACAAGGCTTCGGGTCAGCCTGTTCCACACAGCAAGCGCATTCTCGAGCTCAACCCGGAGCATCCGCTTGTCTCGGGTCTGCGGGAGGCGCAGGCCGCCAATGACAATGCAGAGAACCTGACGGAGACGGCTCAGTTGCTCTACGGCATGGCGTTGCTTGCCGAGGGCGGTGAACTGAGCGATCCGGCGCACTTCACGCGCCTGCTGGCCGATCGTTTGGCTCGCACAGTCTGATCTCGTCTAGCTCGCTCGAACTCCCGGCACTCACCTTCATCGGTGGGTGCCGGGAGTTTTTTCTTGATCGTTTTCTAATGAGGACCGTTTCTGTCCGCAATAACTTCTAACGTAGTTCTCACAGGGCACGAACCCACGAGCGAAGGAAAACATCATGAATGCACCGATCACCACCGTCACCGGCGAGCGCGCGGATCTCCTCCAGAGCCTGCGTCGGCATCGTGAATTCCTTCTCTTCACCGTCAAGGACCTCACCGACGAGCAGGCCGCTTCGAGGCCGACCGTGAGTGAACTGTGCCTCGGCGGATTGATCAAGCATGTGGGTCAGGCGGAAAAGGGATGGGTCGACTTCATTCTGGAAGGGCCGGCCGGACTTGGTGGGGACTTCGACCCGACCCAGTGGTCGGAAGAGATGCAACAGGAACGGGCGAACGAATTCGCCATGGTCGAGGGTGAAACCTTGGCAGGCATCGTTTCCGAGTACGAGGGGATCGCGGCCAGGACCGACGAGTTGGTGGCCTCGCTGGACAGCCTCGACATCTCGCATCCACTGCCGTCGGCGCCGTGGTTCGAAGCGGGAGCTCGCTGGTCAGCGCGGCGCGCATTGCTGCACATCATCGCCGAGACGGCCCAGCATGCGGGCCACGCGGACATGCTTCGCGAAGCCATCGACGGTTCCAAGACGATGGGTTGATGGATGGATTGATCCACCGAGATGTTTACACATCACACAAATATGTAACACTAGTGTCTATGAGCACCGAAAAGTCTGCCTTGCAACCGCCGATGCAGTGGGACGCCTGGGGCGATCCGGCCAAGAAGCGTGAACTGTCGGACGCAGTCACATCATTGTTGACCGGATTTCTCGGTGTCTCCGCACCGACTCGATCGCGTCTCGCCATCGAAGACGTCCAGGTGGCTCCGTCCGCTATGGCCCAGTCGCATGTCGAAGCGCTGTCCGGGCTGGTCGGGGCCGAGTACGTCAGTACCAAGGATTCCGATCGAATCCTTCGGGCCGGTGGCAAGAGCACCCCGGATCTGCTTCGCCGTCGTAGCGTCGAGCCGCAGGACGCACCGGACGCAGTCGTCACTCCAGGGACAGACGCAGAGGTCGAGCAGGTTCTCCGATACTGCTCTGCCAACCGGATCGCAGTGGTCCCGTTCGGTGGTGGCACCAGCGTCGTCGGCGGGCTCGATCCCATTCGTGACGGGTTCGACGCAGTTCTTTCTCTCGATCTGCGCAGGTTCGATCAGCTTGTCGGGTTGGACGAGGAATCGGGCATTGCGACGTTCGGCGGCGGAACTACCGGCCCACGGGCCGAGGAGCTTCTGCGTGAGCACGGTTTCTCGGTCGGGCACTTCCCGCAGAGCTTCCTGTTCGCCACTCTGGGCGGGTTTGCCGCCACCCGGTCTTCGGGGCAGGCGTCGGCTGGATACGGGCGCTTCGAGGACATGGTTCAGGGCCTCACCGTTGTCACCCCGAGTGGAGTGATCGAGACCGGGCGTGCGCCGGCATCCGCTGCAGGCCCCGATCTGGGTGAGCTCTTTGTCGGCTCCGAGGGCACCTTCGGCGTCATCACGCACGTGCGTGTGCGGGTTCACCGTCTGCCCGAGACCACCGTGCGCGAAGGGTGGAGCTTCCCCGACTTCGCCACCGGCGCAGCTGCATTGCGTGAGCTTGTCCAGGAAGGATCGGCTCCGACCGTGCTGCGGTTGTCCGACGAGGCCGAGAGTGGCGTGAATTTGGCGACCACCGACAAGATCGGCGAGAACGCCTTCACCGGTGGTTGCCTCGGCATCACTACCTACGAGGGCACCGCTTCGCACACCGCTGAACGGATGGCGGAGGCCCGCGCAATTCTCACCGCTCACGGCGGCACGTCGCTCGGTGAGGAGCCCGGAAACAGCTGGGAACACGGGCGATTCGATGCGCCGTATCTGCGTGACGCTCTGCTCGACGTCGGCGCACTGTGCGAAACCCTCGAGACGGCAACCACCTGGGGTAACCTCGCGAACCTGCGCTCCTCGGTCACCGAGGCGCTGACCAAGGCTCTCGTCGAGCAGGGGACTCAGCCGCTCGTGATGTGCCACATTTCGCACACCTACAAGACCGGTGCTTCGCTGTACTTCACCGTCGTCAGCGCGCAGACCGAGGATCCGATCGCTCAGTGGCACAAGGCGAAAACTGCCGCTGGCGATGCGATCATCGCCGCCGGTGGCACGATCACCCATCACCACGCTGTCGGCGCCGATCACCGCCCATGGATGAAGGACGAGATCGGTGAACTGGGCGCGAACATCCTTCGCGCAGTGAAGAATGCAGTGGACCCTGCCGGCATCCTCAATCCTGGAAAGCTGATTCCGTGACCGAAACCCGCAGTCAGATCGAGAAGGTTACCGTCCTGATCAATCCGATGGCGGGACATGGTCACGCGCCTGCGGCAGGACGCAAAGGTGTTGCGCGACTGCGCGCTCGGGGAGTTGCCGTCACCGAGATCATCGGAACCGACGCCGACGACGCCAAGAAATTGGCCCGTCGTGCGATCGAGGAGGGTACCGACGCGCTGGTGGTGGTCGGCGGTGACGGTGCCATCAGCATCGGATTGCAGGCTGCCGCGTTGACCGATACTCCTATCGGGCTCATCCCGGCGGGCACCGGTAACGATCACGCCCGTGAGTTCGGCATTCCCACAGGCGATCCCGAGGCAGCCGCCGATGTGATCGCCGACGGCGTCGTGCAGCAGTCCGACCTGGCGAAGATCACGCTGGCCGACGGTTCCGTCGTCTGGTCGGGAACGATCATCGCGAGCGGATTCGATTCGCTGGTCAGTGAACGGGCCAATCGGATGTCGTGGCCCAAGGGACCGATGCGCTACAACTTGGCGATGCTCGCCGAGTTGGCGAAGATGAAGCCGCTGCCGTACCGGATCGAACTCGACGACGAGGTCATCACGGTGGACGCGACGCTCGTGGCTGTCGGCAACGGCCGCTCGTACGGTGGCGGCATGCTCATCACTCCGGGCGCGTCGAAGTCTGATGGGTTGCTGGATCTGACCGTCGTCGGGCACGGTTCGAGGTTGCGTCTGGTGCGCCTGTTTCCGCGGGTGTACAAGGGAACTCACGTCTCCTTGGATGCGGTGCAGACGTATCGGTCGAAGAAGGTGCGGTTGGTCTCCGAGGGCATCATCGCCTACGCGGACGGTGATCGGGTGGGGCCGTTGCCCATCACGATCGAGGCAGTTCCCACGGCGCTCAACATCTTGACGCACACTCGGATCTGAGTCGGTTCTGCCGGGCACTAGGTAGCGGTGGTGTCAGACTTCTCGGATGAACGAATCGACGAAGTCGGCGCACCGCCGCGCTGCGTGGACGTTGGAGAAATGGCAGCTAGCCATCGACATCCCGTTGACCGCTGCGGCCTGCCTGTTCTTGGTGGCGTACGCGTACCAAGTGCTGGCGCAACCGACGGGCCTTCCACATCGTCTGACCGAATGGACGATGTGGGCTGCGTGGGTCGTTTTTGCCGTCGACTACGCAGTTCGCCTGTGGTTGGCACCTGCCCGCGGTCGCTGGTTCGTCAGGCATCTCTTGGACTTGGCGATGGTGGTGTTGCCCATGCTGCGTCCGCTGCGCCTACTTCGGTTGGTCACACTGCTTGCGATAGTTCACCGCTCGAGCGGGCAAAGCTTGCGTGGACGGGTGGTTATTTACGCCACTGGTGCCACGGCCTTGCTGATCGGTGTCGCGGCGCTGGCCATGCTCGATGCCGAGCGTCACGCGCAGGGCGCTGCCATCACGTCGTACGGAACGGCATTGTGGTGGGCGATGGAGACGGTCACGACCGTCGGTTACGGAGACATGGCGCCCGTTACCACGACCGGGCGCATGATCGCCGGAGCATTGATGATCGGCGGAATTGCGTTGCTGGGCATCGTGACTGCCACACTCGCTTCCTGGTTGGTCGAGCGCGTGGCGGAACAGGACGAGGCATCCCAGGCCGCGACGCGTAAGCAGGTGGCGGACCTGTCGTGGCGCAGCACGCGTCTTCGGACAACTGACATGCATCGCAGCGAACAATAGAACGATAGTCTGATAATCTTGCGTGATGGTGGCGACCCACGGATTTCAGCGCGCGCGCAGGCCTGAGCAGATCGAAGCACGTCGGTGCGCGATTCTCGATGCGGCCCGCGCGATGCTCGGGTCCAGGCCTGTCGCCGACATCAGCCTGCGTGAGCTCAGTGAGAGCGTCGGACTGGCGAAATCCAACGTGCTTCGCTACTTCGACAGTCGCGAAGCCATCTTTCTCGAAGTGCTCGACGAGAACTGGGTTGCGTGGTTGGACGGGTTGTCCGAGTCGTTGACCCCGACCGGTGACGACTCGCCGTTCGCCACTGAAATCCATGTGGCATCGACGGTTGCGGAATCGCTTGTCGCACAGCGTTTACTGTGTGAGTTGATGAGCGTCATGGCAGGTGTCCTCGAAAGAAACATCTCCGTCGACTTCGCCCGTGACTTCAAGAAGCGGGCAACGGTCAACTCGGGAAGGTTTGCGTCGCTGATTCATTCGCAATTGCCTCACCTCTCGGAGGGCGACGCGGCTCAATTCGCCAAGGTAACCCTGGTGATTGTTGCAGGCTTGTGGCCGACTGCCGAGCCTGCCGAATCCATGGTCGTCGTACTGAACGAGATGCAGGCGCCCCCTGCTGCCGACATGTTCGCAACCGGCCTACGTGAAGGTCTGATCAATCAGCTCGTCGGGCTGTCGGCGCGAGCGGCAACCCGAACGAGCTGAGCCCGTTCAGGCGCTGTGCAGCGTCAGGACGGTGATCTCGCTCGGTGCGAACACGCGGAATGGTGGACCCCAGAACCCGGTTCCGCGGCTTGTGTACAACTGCGTGCGGTCGCCGTGACGGGTGAGCCCGTGCACCGACGGTTGATCGAGTTTGACCAGAAGGTTGAACGGCCAGATCTGTCCGCCGTGGGTATGACCGGCGAGCTGCAGATCCACTCCCGCGGAAGCGGACTGAGTTACCTGCTTCGGTTGATGGGCGAGCATCAGGATCGGCAAATCGGGGTCGGTGCCGGCAAGGGCCATATCGAAGTTCGCGCCGTGACCGTCGAGCTTCGATCCCAGAGCGGTGGCGTCGTCGACTCCGGCGATGACCAGGTTGTCGCCGCCCTTGGTGACGACGAGGTGCCGGTTGTGCAGGGCATCCCAGCCGATCGAGGTCATGTAGTCGAGCCACTCCTGAGCCTCGTGGAAGTACTCGTGATTCCCGGTGACGTAGACACGAGCGAGTCTGGCTTCCACCGACGCGAGTGGGGTGGCTTGGCCGAGGCGCTGCTCCACTGTTCCGTCGGCAATGTCACCGACGTGGGCCACGATGTCGGCGTCGAGATCGTTGACTGCCGCGATCACGCGCTCGGACCACTTCTCGCGATTGATCGGCCCGAAGTGAGTGTCGGTGATCGCGACTACCCGAAGTTTGTCCATCCCCGCACCAAGGCGGGGGATGGTGACGTCGACCTGCTTGATCCGTGGCAGTCTCATGGCTTCCCGATAGCCCCAGATCAGCAGAACGGCCGAGGTGATCAGTGCCGCAACGGCGACGATCCTCGATCGAAGCGGGTCATCCACGCCGCCGACGAGCAGTCCGAGCCTCAGGACTTCACCGAGCAGGGTCCACACGAACACGACCCAGATGATTCCGAGGAGGGCGTCGCCGACCAGGCGAACTGGATCGCGGTCAGTGTGTCCGTGGCTGAGCATCATGGTGGCAGGCAGGGTGATCAGGAGGGCGGCAAATAGAACGGTGCCGAAAACTGCCACCGCTGTCGGCCAGTCCGGCCGGACGAACAAGCTCCACCACGGGTACACGAACAACAGAGCCAAGATCGACGCGACAATCGCGGATATGGCAACGATCCGCAACGGTCTGCGGCGCGGAACTCGAGCGACGTCGGTCGCCTGGGGTGTAGTCACCCCGTCCAGAGTAAAGGTCCACTGGTCTATTAACAAGGGGACGGTGGTCCGCTATCGGAATGTCGGTGTTCTCGGATAGGTTTCCGAACGTTGAAACTCGGCCAGTGATCAGGTGGGTGGCGTATGGAGAAGTACGACGTCAAGAAGGCATACAAGGATCTCTATTCCCCCGGGCGCCGCGATTTTGCCCTCGTGACCGTCCCGCGCTTCGGCTACTTCGCCGTCGACGGTCACGGTGATCCCAACACTGCCACCGAGTACTCCGAGGCGCTCGAAGCGCTGTATTCGGTGTCCTACGCGACCAAATTCGCGAGCAAGAAGGAACTGGATCGCGACTTCGTCGTGGGCCCGCTGGAAGGGTTGTGGCGGGCAGATGACCCCGAGGTGTTCGTGACGCGGGACAAGTCGTCGTGGGATTGGACGATGATGATCTCGCAACCGGAGTGGATCACGGAGACCGAACTGTCTGCGTCGATTGACGCAGTCCGGGCCAAGGCAGTGCGGGCCAAGAAGGAGATTGCCGCTCTCGACAAGGTCAGGTTTCTCGAGTTGGAGGAAGGTCTGTCCGTCCAGATTCTTCACGTCGGCTCGTACGACGACGAAGCTCCTACCCTGGACCGGCTGCACAACACGTTCATCCCGTCGAACGGCCTGAGCTTCAACGGCGATCATCACGAGATCTATCTCAGCGACGCTCGCCGTACACCGCCCGAGAAACTGAAGACGGTTCTGCGTCAGCCTGTTTCGAGGTAGCAATCAGGGCTCGAGGCCGCGCAACTTCTCGAGGTCGCGTCGCTCGCGTTTGGTCGGTCTGCCGGCGCCACGATCACGTCGCGGAATGGACGCGATCAGTTCGGGCGGTGGTGGGGGCGGCGAATTGTCCTGCAGGCAATCGGCGGCCAGCACCGCGCTGACTCGTTTCGTGATCGGCTTGACCACGACGACAATGCGTTCGATGCCGGATACACGCACCCGCACCTCGTCGCCGGCTTTCACCTGCTGAGCCGCCTTTGCCGACGTTCCATTGACCCGAACGTGTCCCGATCGGCAGGCCGTCGCCGCCTGCGAGCGTGTCTTGAACAGCCGAACCGCCCACGTCCAGCTGTCCACGCGGACACTGATCGCGTCGGAGGGGAGTTGGGCTGGCACGCACTCCAGCCTACCGACGAGTGCTCACAGACCCTGCGCGCGGATGCCCGAGTAGGCGCGCGGCGCATACCGCAGTCGTAGCGGCAGCAGATGCCAGAACCGATCTGTCAATGTCAGGAAGCGGGCGAACCAGAAGTACATCCGTTCGTCGCGCGGCGTCCATTCCCATTCAAGGGTCTTGCGTGCCTTCTCCGGCATCAGTGCCTTGCCGATCCAGTTCGCCACGGCCATCGTGGGGCGAGAGCTAAGACGCCACAGCCACGTCGGAACCTTCGGAGCCGGTGCGATGTCGTGCTCGGCGATGCGCGTCGACCATTTTGTGGTGTGGGTGTTGATCAGGTGGTTGTCGAGCATGTCTTCCCAATACGTGCGGAAGCTGACGTAGTCGTCGAAAGCCGGTCGATCGGTGAGTCCGTAACAGCGCCACCAAGTTACGGCCTCACGGACAAGTTGGTCCTTCTGCTCCGCCGTGAACTTCTTGTACGCGAATCGCTCGTTGAAATCGAGTATCACCTCGAAGAACGTGACGTGTGTCCACCAGAAAGTGTCAGGAGCGAGGGCGTGGTAGCGCCCGCCGGTTTCGTCGATTCCTTTGAGATCGGTGTGGAAGTTGCGAACGAGCGTGCCTGTGCCCTCTTCGGTCCGGTCGTACACGACGCCGTAGATGGGCGGCAGTGAGCGGAACAGGCGGTCGAGCGGGTTGTCGAAAAAATTCGAATGGTCCTGCAGCGCTCCACTTACCGCGGGATGCATGTTCTGCAGCGTGCCTGCGCGTCCGAGATACAGCAGACCGCGAACGTCGCCGAAGTGTGTCCACGTCAGGGAACCGGGGCCGATCGGATCGGCTCGTAGTTCCCGGGGCTCTGGTCGCGCCTGGGGCTTAGGTCGACGAGTATCGGTGTCCGGATCGCTGCTCATCTGGTTGACCCTCCGCCTGCGCTCATGTGACAACGGTTGTTGTCAAATGATGACTTTTGCTGCGCCGCGCGAATTTGTCAATGGATTCGGCTAGATCTGCCCGAAAACAACTCCGGCCCCTCACCTGCAACAGGTGAGGGGCCGGAAGAGTGAAGCGGTCGGACTCAGGCGTATTCGTAGAAGCCGCGACCGGTCTTCTTGCCGAGGCGACCGGCGTCGACCATGCGGCGAAGCAGCGCCGGCGGAGCGTAGTGCGGTTCTGCGAATTCCGCGTACAGCGACTCCGCTGCTGCGAGAGCGATGTCGAGACCGACGGTGTCGAGCAGCGTCAGCGGGCCCATCGGGTAGCCGCAGCCGCCCTTCATGGCCTCGTCGATGTCTTCTGCTGTGGCGTAGCCGGATTCGAGCATCCGGACAGCCTGGCACAGGTACGGGATGAGCAGAGCGTTGACGATGAAGCCCGAACGGTCGCCCGCGCGAACCGTCTTCTTACGCAAGGTGTTCTTGGCGTAGTCGGTGACGGCGAGAACGGTCTCTTCGGACGTCGTCAGGCTGACCACGATCTCCACGAGCGGCATGACCGGCACGGGGTTGAAGAAGTGAACGCCGACAACCTGGCCGGGGCGCGAGGTGGCCTTGGCGATCTTGATGACGGGGATCGACGACGTGTTGGTCGCCAGAATGCCTGCAGGCTTGACGATCTTGTCGAGCTTGCCGAAGATCTCGTACTTGAGAGCTTCGATCTCGGGAGCAGCTTCGATCACCAGATCGCGATCGGCGAACTCTTCCATGTCCAAGGTGACGCGGACGCGTGCGATCGCGGCGTCGGCTTCTTCCTGGGTGATCTTGCCCTTGGCGACGCCGCGGTTGATCGACTTGGCGATCCGTTCGCGGGCAGCGGCGGCAAATTCTTCTTTGGTTTCGAGCACCAGTACCGAGCTACCGGCTTTTGCACAAACTTCGGCAATGCCGGCACCCATGGTGCCGCCGCCGATTACGCCTACGAGTTCCACAATTCTCCTCAAAAATTAGGGGCAAGCCCCTGTGCGCCGTTCCGGTAGTCAGAACTACCAGAAAGGCGCACAGGGGCGCGAAGTGCCTTACTTCAACAGCGCACGCGACATCACGACGCGCTGAATCTGGTTCGTGCCTTCGTAGATCTGCGTGATCTTGGCGTCGCGCATCATGCGCTCGACCGGGAAGTCGGTGGTGTAGCCGGCGCCACCGAACAGCTGCACGGCGTCGGTGGTGACCTCCATGGCAACGTCCGAAGCGAAGCACTTCGCCGCAGCGGAGATGAAACCGAGGTTCTTCTCGCCGCGCTCGGCGCGAGCAGCGGAGGTGTAGACCATCAGACGTGCGGCTTCGACCTTCATCGCCATGTCCGCGAGCATGAACTGAACAGCCTGGAAGTCGCTGATGGACTTGCCGAACTGCTTGCGGTCCTTGGTGTACGCCAGCGCCGCGTCGAGTGCGCCCTGGGCCAAGCCGACAGCCTGAGCACCGATGGTGGGACGCGTGTGGTCGAGGGTCTCGAGTGCCGTCTTGAAGCCGGTGCCCGGTTCGCCGATGATGCGGTCCCCGGGGATGCGGCAGTTCTCGAAGTACAGCTCGGCGGTGGGGGAGCCCTTGATGCCGAGCTTCTTTTCCTTCGGTCCGACGACAAAGCCCTCGTCGTCCTTGTGGACCATGAAGGAGGAGATGCCGTTGGCGCCCTTGTCGGGATCGGTGACAGCCATGACGGTGTACCAGGTGGACTTGCCGCCGTTGGTGATCCAGCACTTGGAGCCGTTGAGGATCCAGTCGTCGCCGTCAGCCTTTGCGCGGGTACGCATCGAAGCGGCGTCGGATCCGGCTTCACGCTCGGACAGTGCGTACGACGCCATTCCGCCGTTGACGAGGTCTGGGAGCACCTTGGACTTGAGCTCTTCGGAACCCTTGAGGATCAGGCCCATGGTGCCGAGCTTGTTCACAGCGGGGATCAGCGAGGAGGATCCACAGACGCGGGCGACTTCCTCGATGACGATGCAGGTGGCGACGGAATCGGCGCCCTGGCCGTCGTAAGCCTCGGGAACGTGGATGGCGTTGAAGCCGGACGCGTTGAGAGCGGTGAGCGCTTCCTCGGGGAAACGTGCGTTCTCGTCGACGTCCTTGGCGTACGGCGCGATTTCCTTCTCGGAGAGTCCGCGGATAGCAGCCCGCAGTTCGTCGTGCTCTTCGTTCAGTGCGAAGAGATTGAAATCCGGGTTTCCTGCCATGGGAACGCTCCTTGGTGAAGGTGGCTTGAAGGCGGTCGGTGCGGCTCCGGCGTTACCAGCGAGATTCGCGGACAGACCGGTGCCCATGACCCCAGTCAAACACGGCACTGAGTGCCAGGTCAAGGGATGGGTGTGTGAAGTTTCGGTGCACGAGCAGTGTCAGCCGAGTTGTTCGTGGATTTTTCTGGTGATCTCATCAGCGGACGTGCCCGGGGGAAAGGCTACTACCAGCACGGACTTCGATTCTGGCGTGCTGGTCTTGTACCCGGGTGCCACGCCGTACGTCCGCCGAACGTCGAGCAATGCCTGACTTAGTGCATCAGCTGTGGCGTCCTCGTCGCCTTTGATCATGCTTCGCAAGAGGTAGTTGTGGCACGCGGTGACAGCTGCGGCAAAACCGACAACCTCGAGGACAGGTTCGCGGGGCACAGCGCTGCGCAGGTAGTCGACGAAGAGGCGCTCGTAGCGGAATCCGGTGACGAGTTCGCGGTCGCGAAGAGCCGGAACATGCTGTACGACGCGGTATCGCCGCATCGACAGGTCTCGGTTCCTGCGGAAGAAATCGAACACCAGTCCCGCGGCCTCGCACACGGACGCCCAGGGGTCGGCGGAATCGGACGCGAGGAACTCTGCGACGTGTTCGAGGAGGGACTCGTGATCGGCGAAGATCACGTCTTCCTTGGAGCGGAACTGCCGGAAGAACGTCCGACGCGACACACCGGCGGCAGCGGCGATCTGCTCGACGGTGGTGGCTTCGTACCCGTTCTCCGAGAACAACCGGATCGCTTGAGACGCGACGTGTACCCGAAACTGTGCGGGGTCAGTTCCGGGTACATCGGAGCGCTCGGTCATGGATGCAAGTATCCAGGTTTCGTCGGCGTCAGTTGTCGGCGCGTAGCTGGAACTTGAGAACCTTGCCGGTGGGGGTGCGAGGAAGGTCGAGCGGGAAGACGATGTCGCGGGGAACCTTGTACCCGGCCAGCAAAGTGCGGGTGTGCTCGACGATGTCTTCGGCGGATGCCTGTAATCCCTTGCCCAGCACCACGAATGCCTTCGGGCGCTCGCCCCACTTCTCGTCCGGAACGCCGACGACTGCCACGTCGATCACCGCGGGGTGACTCATGATCGCCTGCTCGACCTCGACGGTGGAGATGTTCTCGCCGCCTGAGATGATGATGTCCTTCGCGCGGTCCTTGAGCTGGATGTATCCGTCGGGATGCATGACGCCGAGGTCGCCGGAATGGAACCAACCACCGGCAAATGCTTCGGCTGTCGCGGCCTCGTCGCGGTAGTACCCGAGCATCACGTTGTTGCCGCGGAGCACGATCTCACCCATGGTCTGGCCGTCGGCGGGGACGTCGTTCATCTCGGCATCGACAACGCGAGCATTTTCGGCCTGCACCATGCCGACTCCCTGACGCGAGAGAAGTGCGGCGCGCTCGGACTGCGGCTTGTCGTCCCAGGCTTCCTGGTATTCGCAGATCGTGTAGGGGCCGTATACCTCGGTGAGGCCGTAGACGTGAACGACGGTGACACCGATGTCTTCGAGTTTTCCGATGATCGTCGGTGACGGGGGAGCGCCGGCGGTGGTGATGCGCAAGGCGTCGACCTTGTGGGCCTGGTCTGCGTCGGCGATGGTGGAGCAGACGGTAGGAGCGCCGCACAGATGTGTCACGCCCAGATTGTCGATGGCGTCCCAGATCGCATCGGCGCGGACCGCTCGCAGGCAGATATGTGTGCCCGCGGCCTGAGTGACGGCCCACGGCGTGCACCACCCGTTGCAGTGGAACATCGGCAGTGTCCACAGATACTTCGTCGCTCCGTCGAAGCCGTTGTGGAATGTCTCGCCGAGCGAGTTCAGGTACGCCCCGCGGTGGGAGTACATGACGCCCTTGGGTTTTCCGGTGGTACCCGAGGTGTAGTTGATGGCGATACACTGCTGCTCGTCGTCGACGCCCCAGTGCAGTGGCTGATCGGAGAGAGCTTCGCCTTCGGCAATCAGATCGGCGTACTGCCCGGTGACGATTCCGGTGGGAACGTCCGGATAGGGGACGGTGGAGTCCGGGATCTCGACGATCTCACGCAGGCTCCCCACGTTTGCCTTGGACGAGGTGACCGAACCGACGAATTCGGAGTCCACGAACAGGATCGTGGTTCCCGAGTGATCGAGAATGTATTCGAGTTCGGGACCGGCGAGGCGTGAGTTCAGGGCGATCAGGACCCCGCCGGCGAGGGGAACGGCAAAATGCGCGAACAGCATCTCGGGTACGTTCGGCGCCAGGTATGCAACGCGGTCACCGGGCTGAATGCGTTCACGCAGGACGCGGGCCAGAGCCGCGACCTCGTCACCGAACTCTCGGTACGAGTAGGTCCGGTCGCCGTGAACGACGGCGGTGCGCTCGGGGAACACCGCGGCGCTGCGCTCGAGAAAACGCAGCGGACTGAGCGGGGTGTTGTTGGCTGCAACAGCTGTCGGGACAGACACGGTTCCTCCGAAGGCGACGTGGCACGGTTGGTATCACGATAAGTGTGATCGGCACTACAAATGGCCTGGATGCACGCTATTGCCCAGCCAAAGGTGCCGCTACCCTCTGAATTGGGTACGTGGAGGTGAGAGTGAACAGGGTACTGAGACCGAGCGACGACGACGCGTTGCGCGCCGAACTGCGTCGGCTGCACCCCAAAACCGAGTTGCCGGTTCTGTTCGGCGGCTGCGTCAGCGATCGGTCGCTGACCATCACCGGTCACGTCGGCACGCGCAGCAACATCCTGCGAAACCTGCGGATCGACGCCGAATGCGGACTCGGCGGTCGGGCGATCGCAGAACAACGACCGGGCGCGGTCCAGGACTACGCGAACTCGTCGCACATCACTCACGACTACGACTACGAAGTGGGCACCGAAGCGATCGAATCCTTGATGGCAGTCCCCATCGTCGTACGCGGGGTTACTCGCGGAGCGATCTACGGAGGACTGCGTGCCAACCTGCCGATCGGCGACGTGATCGCAGAGACGATGATGCGATCGTCGTACGCGTTGGCCCGAGAATTCGAGATTCGCGACGAAGTGGATCGTCGGGTGGCGATGCTCGATACCGCTGCGGTGGAACATGGTTCGAACCGCGATGCCCAGATATCCGAAGGGTTGACCGAGAGCGTCCTGGCGCTCGGCGAGATCGCGGCGAACCTCGAGGACATGGCTCTCAGCGCGCAGGTCCTCGCGGTCGAGGCAAAGTTGCGGGCGTTGGCGTCGCCGAAACCTTCCGCGAACACTCCAGTCGCGAACACCGTTGTCCTGTCGCCACGCGAGCGGGAGGTGATGGGGTACGTCGCTCTCGGACTGCGCAATGCCGAGATCGCCGAGAGGTTGTCCCTGAGCGTCGAAACGATCAAGACGTACATGAGGAATCTGATGGGAAAGCTCGACGTCCGCAGTCGTCACGAAGCGGTCGTGGAAGCGCGGCGGCAAGGTTTGATTCTGTGAGGGCTTGATTCTCTGATCGGTCCCGCCAAGCGGAATTTCGGAACTGCGTCGCCACTCCGGTTGATATGACGGACCTCACTATCGGCAGAGTTCGACACGAGTGATGAGGGCATCGATGCAGGATTTGTTCGACAACAACGACATGACCGGCCTGGCCGAAGCGATCAAGAGCGGCGACGTCTCCGCCAAGGAAGTCCTCGAGTTCAGTCTGGACAGGCTCGACGAGCGCAACCCGGCAGTCAACGCGGTGATCAGTGAGCGCCGAGAGGAAGCGCGCAACGAGGTATCAGGCGGCCTGCCGGATGGTCCACTGCAGGGCGTCCCGTTCGTGATCAAAGACCTCGGCATGGACGTCGCAGGATTGCCGAGCACCAATGGATCTCGATTGTTCGCCGACGCTGTGGCAGAAAAAGATTCGACGCTCGTCGAGCGCTACCGCCAGGCTGGTCTGGTTGTCATCGGCAAGACGAACACCCCGGAGTTCGGCAAGAACGCGAGTACCGAACCTGCGCTGTTCGGACCCACCCGTAACCCTTACGCCCTTGATCGTTCGCCCGGCGGATCTTCGGGTGGCACGGCTGTAGCTGTTGCCGTCGGGATTGTGCCAGGCGGGCATGCCAGCGACGGTGGTGGATCGATCCGTATTCCCGCATCGGCCTGCGGCCTGGTAGGCCTCAAGCCGAGCCGAGGACGTACTCCGACGGCACCGGCGCGCACGCTCTTCTCGTCGCCGATGAGTGCTCATCACGCGCTCACCCGAAGTGTCCGCGACACTGCGTTGCTTCTCGATCTGTCCGCCGGGCCGACAGTGGGCGATCCTTACGTGATCCTGGCGCCGAAGCGGCCGTACATCGAGGAAGTGGGTGCCGATCCCGGACGGTTGCGGATCGGTTTGAGTAACGCTCTTCCTGACGGCACCCCGGTGGACCCGGAGTGCTCGGCCGTCGCGACCGGTGTTGGCGGCCTGCTCGAAGAACTCGGTCACGATGTCACCGAGGGTGCCCCGAACTTTCCGCTCGATGCGCTCACTGCCGGGCTTTCGGTGTTGATGGGCATTCCGATGACGATCGAGGTCGACGAACGACTCGCCGCCCTGAATCGCGCGATCCGCGACGACGACCTCGAGCCGATGGCGCGGATGATCTACGACCGCGCGAAGTCCGAAAGTGCGACGAACGTCGTCAAGGCATTGCAGGAACTCGAGCGGGCCGCCCAGGTGATCGGTGCGTTCTTTGTCGATCACGACCTGTTGCTGACTCCGACGATGGCTCGGCCGGCAGCTCCGCTCGGTCTGCTCGATACGGCGAATCCTATGTCGATCTGGGAGCATTCGGCCGGGTACAGCGGCTTGACCAGTCCGTTCAACAGTTCAGGTCAGCCGGCGATTTCCTTGCCGATGGGTCATGACTCGGCCGGCGTTCCGATAGGCGTGCAGTTGGTCGGCGCGTTCGGCCGTGAAGATCTGCTGATTCAGGTTGCGTCGCAGCTCGAAACAGCCCGTCCGTGGTCCATTGCGCCGGTGTGGCCGCCGGTCCCGGCGTAGCGCGCGGTCGTCCGAGCCGGGGAGGACGTCAGGCGATGATGCGAATCGGCCACTGGCCGTTCACATCTGCCACGTCCCTCCCTTGGCTGAGAAGGTACTCGGCGAAATCGCGTTGCCGCTCTGCGTGCCAATCGGCTTGATCGACCATGAGATCGAGCCCCAGGATGTCGGGGAACCGCACGGCCAACTCGCGGGCCAACGCTGCCGCAGCTTTGGCATCGGCCTCGGCTTCGTGCGCCGACTCCAATGAAATTCCGTAGTGCTCGCACACGGCCGCAAGCGTTCGCTTGCCCTTGCGGAACGTATCCATCGCCCGATCGATCACGTACGGATCGATCACCAACCCCGGAACGAATGCAGGCTTGCCGATGCGCAGACCCTCGGCATGCATGACCGTCAGATCATAGGAGGCATTGAACGCCACGACGGCGTGATCGCGCGCCCAGGAATTGTGCAGAGCCTCGCGAATCTCTTCGTAGCCCTCGGAATAATCCTGGCCGTGTTGCGCCGCGAACTCGGTGCTGATGCCGTGAACAGCCGAGGCGCCGGCGGGGATCTCGACGCCGGGATCGAGTAGCCACGTGCGTGTTTCGACACTCGAACCGTCGATCACCGCGACGCAGGCACTGACGATACGAGCGGTCGACGGATCCCGCCCCGTGGTCTCGAGGTCGAACGCGCAGATCGGGCGATCGGACCAGCTACTCATCGGGGGCCTTTCGGTGCAGAACGTCATGTCCGAATCACTATGCACCTCCCTACCGACACAAACGACGAACAGCCACCTCCGGGGTGAAGGTGGAGGTGGCTGCTGCGTGACTGTGTGACGGACCTACAGAATCTCGGTTCCGACCGTGAAGCGATCCATGACGTCTTCGCGCGGAGTCACACCGAAGCCCGGTCCCTGCGGCACAGCGATGTGGCCGTCCTCGATGACAAACGGTTCGGTGATGTCCTCCTTGTAGAAGCGATCGGAAGCCGAGATGTCGCCGGGCAGCGTGAACCCGTCCAGCGCCGCGAGGGCCGCGTTGGCGGCGCGGCCGATTCCGGTCTCGAGCATTCCGCCGCACCACACCGCAATACCGTGTGCCGAGGCGAGATCGTGAATGCGCTTGGCTTCCAGATATCCACCGACACGGCTCGGCTTGATGTTGATGACCGAAGCGGCACCGAGCGTGATGGCATCCGCCGCATCCTTGGCCGACTCGACCGACTCGTCGAGGCAGATCGGAGTCGAGAGGGACTGGGCGAGCTTGGCGTGCTGCACCAAATCGTCCTCGGCCAGCGGCTGTTCGATGAGGAGCAATGCGAATTCGTCCAGGCGGCGCAGCAACTGCGCGTCGACGAGGGTGTACGCGGCATTCGCGTCGACCTGCAGAGGAACGTCGTAGCCGAACTCCTTGCGCACCGCAGCCACGGGAGCGATGTCCCAGCCCGGCTTGATCTTCAGCTTGATTCGCACGTAACCCTGCGACAGATAGTTGCCGACGGTTTCGAGTAGCTGCGGAATGCTGTCCTGGATGCCGACGGACACTCCCGAGGGCACCCGAGTGCGAGTGGCACCGAGGTACCGAGCGAAAGACTGTCCACGAGCCCGCAATTCAGCATCGAGGATTGCCATTTCGATAGCCGACTTCGACATCTGGTGACCCACGACGTGGTGAAGTACGCTGCCGACCGTCTCGGCCGAGAGCGGCTGATCCGACTGC
The DNA here is from genome assembly GCF_044908235.1 of Rhodococcus sp. 27YEA6. Lineage (NCBI taxonomy): Bacteria > Bacillati > Actinomycetota > Actinomycetes > Mycobacteriales > Nocardiaceae > Rhodococcus > Rhodococcus sp. 27YEA6. Next base: position 352,629 of record NZ_JBIYCY010000001.1, read on the forward strand.
GACTTACGCAGCGTCGGAACGAGATACTCGCGAAGCATCGCCCGCGCACCAGCGGTGTATTCGGAGTTGTAGTACGGATCGCTGAGCGAGCCGCACTCGCCCCAGCCGACGGTCTCCACCGGACCGTTGGGGCCGTCGGTGGTGCCGCTCACTTTCAGGACGAGGGTGTTGCGCTCGAGCTGGGTGCTGAATGACGTGGTGAAGGGGGAGACGAGAGGGATGCGCAGTTCGCGCAATTCGACGGACTCAATGTGCATGGACTTGCTCTTCTCCGGTTGTCTCGCAGATTTTCGTGAACATGTAATAGCCGCTGGGGTCGAAGCCGGTCGATTGCCATTCCTTCGAGGCGATCAGTGGTTCGAGGTACTCGCGAAGCGCGTGTCGCCAGGCAAAGGCAGAGGCGCGGTCGACTGTTCTCAGATGCTCGATGTCTCTGGGTATTCCGACTGCGATATCGACGCAGTCGGGTGGGATCGGGAGCATTCGAGGCGTACCGTCTTCGGTGGGTTGAAGCACCTTGAATGTATCATTCACGGCCACAGTAGAACTCGGAGATCCACCGACGTCGAGGTCCCAACTGACGAGCATACGATCGCTGGCGTCGCCTGCATTGATTCCGTCTGCCATCGACCCGTAGAAATCCGGGTTGTATTCGGCCGGTTCGGCTCCGAGACGCTGAATGTTGAAATAGGCATTTCGTGCGACCAGTGGATCGAAGGTCCACCGGATCGTCCTGACGCCGCGCTCGATGCACCAGTCTCGCTGATGATGCTTGAGGGCGCGGCCGATTCCCTTGCCTGCGTGTCCCGGTAGTACTCCGGCGATGTGTGAGTGCAGAACCTCGCCGAGAGGCTCGACGAAGAATCCGACGCAACCACCGATCATTTCGCCTTCGGAAAAGGCTCCCACCACGTAGTGACCACCGTGGTGAAGCGCAACCAACATCGCAGTGCCGAAATGAGCCGGTCCGGGACTGGTAGCCCAGATCTCGTCGAAAACGGCGGATAGATCGGCTATTTCGCGGGTATCGACCAGTTCTCGAAACTCAACCGCTTTGCTTTTCGACACGAGGGCCCCCTTCAGACGTGATCGAACGAATAAGGCCCGCAACCAACGCCGTCCTCGGAGCGATTGCGGACACGAGCGCATGCTCGGTCTCGGCGTGTGCACCGCCGCCGACGCCACCGAGGCCGTCGAGGGTGGGGATACCGATACCGGCAGTGAAGTTTCCGTCCGAGGCTCCGCCTACGGCGAGGCCGACGAGCGGAGTCAGATCATGCTCGAGCGCAACGCGTTCCGCCAACGCCAGCAACGGTGCGGACATCGTCCCTTCGAGAGGTGGACGGTTGACACCACCCGAGACCGTGACTACGGCTTCGGGGTGGATTGCCTGCAGGGCTCGGATATTCGCATCGACGCGCTCCTGCTCGGCGGCGCTGGTTGCGCGCACGTCCACGTCGACGAAGGCTTCTGCCGGAACGGTGTTGGTTGTGGTTCCGGCTGAAATGACAGTCGGGGTGACGGTGGTTGCCTGTGCCGGCGAGGACAAGTCGTTGATCGCGATCACGAGACGAGCCAGTTCTACTGCAGCGTTGATGCCTTTTTCCGGCTCCAGCCCGGCGTGGGCGGCGCGACCGGCAACATGGATCCGATACAGCGACACCCCCTTGCGGACAGTCTTCAGTTCGCCACCGTCACCGCCGGCCTCGAGAACCAGTACCGCGCCTGCCGCAAGTTCCTCGATGAGGGACCGCGACGTGGGTGAACCGATTTCTTCGTCACCGGTCACGAGGAGTGTGATTCCGTCGAGTGCATCGTCGCCGTGCAGCTCCCGGACGATAGCGAGGGCGTGGATTGCCTGAACGACACCAAGTTTCATGTCGAGTCCGCCCGGACCTCGGAGCGCTCCGTCGGTGACGGCTGCGGGCAGGCGTGTCAGGGTGCCGATCGGCCACACGGTGTCATGATGACCGAGCAGCATCAGCCGCGTCGGTGAGCTGCCGAAACGGGTCACCAGATGGGTACGGCCTTCCGTCACTATCGACTCCGGTGTCACGCCGAGTCGTTCGTGGACAAGGTCTGACGTCCACTTCGCGCTGCGGGCAACAGCTTCGAGATCGTGTGACGGCGACTCGACTTCGATGAGCGCGATGGCGTCCTCGAGGATCTGAGGAAGTTGGCGCTCGGCCAGATCGCGGAGAATGGTCATCGGTTGTTCACTCGCGGATACGCGCGGCTTCCGACGTGTAGCAATTGTGTACTCCCGTTGTCGGAGAAAGTGATCCGGATCCAACCCGCTGATTGAGGTAGTTGGGTCGCGAATACTCCAGGGTGAACTTCGATCAGGCTGAGAGAGACGGACTCTGCGCTTTCGGCGGTGACCGAAGGGTCGATGTGATCGGTGCGGCGGGCGGTCAGGGAACCGCCGGTCCTTTCCAAGACGAAATCGGCTGCGGCATCGCGGTACAGGCCGCACAGCGCATCGAGTTCTTCAGGTGAGGACGTGACGCGGGTGTGGGGGTCACCAGGCGAGAATGCCGGTGTCACACTGACGCCGCCTATGGAACCGATTACTTCAGCCAGAAGATCGCCGGAGAGAGCGTCCATTGCTCCACCGTTGGCCATCAGGACCACGGCTAGACCGCACGACGGCACCACTCGCAAGAACGACTGCTGGCCGAGAGTTCCGCCATTGTGGCCATGAGCCAGTACCCCGCCCCAATTATGCAGCAGCCACGTGGTTCCCATGATGTCCGCTGACGACACGTCACCGATCTGGCGGCGCTCCTCGAGCATCGCCAGATGGGTGGACCGCTGAAGCAGAATCGGATCCTCGCGCATCGAATCCTGCGCGAACAGAAGAAGGTCCTCGGCGGTGCTGTTGATGAGACCGGCGGGGCCCATCGAGCGAGGGATGAGGAATTGTGGTGTTTGCTCGAGGTCGTCGGCAGCGCCGACGTGCCCGACTGCAGCGCGGTGCAGTGCCGTCTCCTCAGGCAGGGTCGTGGTTTTGGTCAGGCCGAGCGGTTCGATGATCCGCTCGCGCAGAACCGCGTCCCAACTCTTACCTCGGAGAACCTCGATGATTCGTCCGGCGATCACGAAGCCGGTGTTGCAGTACGACCAATCGGTGCCGGGGGCGAAGAGCTGCACCGTTGATTTCAGTGATGCGACGTATCGCTCGACGCAGTCGTCGCCGCGCCCGCCGTCGATGAAAACGTCACCGTCGATGCCACTGGTGTGAGTCAACAGGTGGCGAGTCGTGACCGTTTCGGTGGCTACCGCGTCGGCAACTGCGAAGTCCGGCAGGATGTTCCGGACAGGTGAGTCGAGATCCAGCAATCCTTCTTCGACGAGCTGCATGATCAGGGTGGCCGTCCAGACCTTGCTGATCGAACCCATCTGGAACAGCGTGTCGGGCGTAGCCGCGACGCCGGTGCGGGTACTGACGACACCGGACGTGACCACGGTGCGGGAGAATCCGCTGCGGGTTGTGGTCAGAATTCCCAGTGAGGCGCCGGGCACCCCGTACTTCGCACTCAGGGTGTCGAGTCGGTACTGCCAGTAGTCGGGATCGACCGTGGTCAGTGCGGGCTTGGGGGAGAGGTGCCGTTCGATCCAGTCGACGAGACGAGTGCTGTACTCCAGTCGGTGGGACGGCCGACCCGTCAACACGAAGGCATGTGACGCGTCCGGGAAAACCACCAACTCGGTCGGGGTGCCGGCCAAACGCAGTCCACCGAACCACTGTTCGGCCTGGTTGACCGGGCAACGGACGTCGCTGCCGCCGTGAAGGATAAGCGTCGGTGTCGTCACCTGGGAGACTCGCCCCAGCGGCGAAAGTTCCCGTACCCGAGATGACTGCGGGTCGAATTCGACCGTCTGCAGCAAGATGCCCTCGTCCGAGGGGCCGGCTGTGTTCGCGATGTCGCAAACGAGACCACCGGCGACCGCTACGGCAAACCGATCGGTGACGGACGTCAGGGCGCACGTCATGAATCCGCCGTAGCTGTAGCCCGTGAGTACCAGTTGCTTCGGATCGGCCATCCCCTCGGCGACAAGGGTTTCGACCGGTTCGAGCAGGTCGGCACGATCCGCCTCACCCCAGCCGTCCCGCACACCGTCGAAGAAGTCGTTTCCGTAGCCGTCACTTCCGCGCGGATTGATCATCAAGACCGTGAATCCCAGCGCGACCAGTTCCGCGTGGTATGCGTGCATCACGGTGGGCGTTCCGGTCCAGGCATTGTGTGGTCCGCCGTGGACGTCCAGAACCAGCGGACCGGCGCCCGTGACGTTCGGGTCGCGCAGGATCCAACCCTGAACACGGGTGCCGTCGCTGATGTCGAACCAACGCTCGGAGGCGACTGGAAACGCGACGGAAGTTGTCAGTTCCGTGTTCAATTCGGTGACCGTTTCGACTGCACGAGTCTCGAGGTCGATGACGGCGACCTCGCCGAAGGATGTCGCCGTTGCCAGCGCGACGACGGCTCGCCCGGACGTCAGGGCAAGGCCTGAGACCACTGTCTGCTCGCCGGTGAGAAGTGGTGAGACGGAGCCTGATCCGAAATCGACCTTGTGCAGTTCGGTGGAGCCGTGGTTGCGGATGCAGAAGACGATGTCGCCGTCGGCGGTGAAACTCGGTGCGCCACCGGGATAACCGGTTCCGCCCGGCATGACGTTTCGGTCGAGTCCGGACGTCAGGCTGCGGTCTTCCACTCGCTGGTCGCGGTGCAGGACAAGAAGTTCGTTGTTGTGAATGATCGGTGTGTGCCAACCGACGGCTACGACCGCGTCGCCGGCAGGTGTCCATGCAAGTGGTCCTGCGATGCCGCGTGCGTGCCCCAACATCCGCGGAGTGGAGGCGAGATCAGTCAGCGATACGGTCCAGGCGGAACTCGCCCGCGTCAGATCGGCGTCGCCGTCCATCGCCGCGGTGAAAGCCAGTTCGGTGCCGTCGGGACTGTACGCGGGATGCGAAGCGTCCCAATCGCCGTCCGTCAGCTGCCGAAGCGAGCCGGCGGCCAGATCGAACTCGAACAAGTGCGCCCGAACGCTGCCCCGGACACCGGATCCGTCGACCTTGTAGTTGAGGCGCTTCGCCACCAAGAGGCATGACGATCCGGCGGCAGTGCGGTCGACGGGGGCGCTGAAGGCGATCCGAGCGCCGTCGGGAGAGAACACCGGTGCCCCCGCGCCGAGCGGGAGCTGCGCCGTGGTGGTCAGCTGTGTTGCCGGGCCCCCGGTGGCGTCGACCTTCCACAGTTGTGGTGTGCCCGAGGAATCCGGCCGAACGAAGACCAACAGCGTCGAAACGGGATGCCAAGCCGGCGAGGTGTCGGCAGGTCCCGCGGTGAGCTGTAGTTGCGGGGAAGCCAACCAGATCGAGTGCTCGTTGGTATCCGCAGCCGGATTCGATTCGGTACGTACGTATGCAATGCGTCCCGACGCCGATACGGCGATGCTGGTCGGTGTAACCACGGACGCGTAATCCTGGATTCTCGCCGAACGACGTTCTTCGGCACGGGCTACGGCAGCGGGGGAGTCGAGAGTGGTCGGCGTTGTCATTGGAACATCGGCTCCCCGAATGTCGGGATCGCGGACAACAGCTTTGCCGTGTACGGCTCCTTCGGCGAATCGATCACGTCGAGAACCGGCCCGTGCTCGACGATCTCGCCGCCGAGCATGACTGCGACGTGGTCACAGACGTAGCGGATCACCGCCAGGTTGTGACTGACGAACAGAACCGTCAGACCAAGCTGCTTCTGCAGATCCACCAACAGATTCAGAACCGCGCCCTGCACGGACACGTCCAGAGCGGAGGTGATTTCGTCGGCAAGCAGAACTGCCGGTGCGGCTGCCAAAGCCCGCGCGAGGGCAACGCGTTGGCGCTGACCACCCGACAACGACGATGGGTATTCGTGCGCCTTCTCCACCGGCAGTTGGACGGTGGTGAGGAGTCGAGCGACCTCGGCAGCGCGGTCGCCGCGGCTGCGCCGAGCTTTGTCACGACGCTCGGTGGACCGCAGCGCCTCGGCGAGTGACTGGCCGATGGTCATTCGCGGGTCGAGGCACGAGTACGGATCTTGGAAGACCATCTGGATCCGGTGGCGCAGACGAGCCGTCGCGCCGCGGGCGTGAGCGACGTCCACACCGTCGAGAAGGATCTGGCCGGAACTGGGCTCGGCCAGGCCGACAGTTGCTCGCGCCAGTGTCGACTTTCCGGAACCCGATTCACCGACGAGACCGACCACCGATCCGGAGGGGATGTCGAGATTGATGTTCTTGACGGCGTGGAATTTTTTCGAACCGCTACCGAGGTGGACGTTGACGTCACGGAATTCGAGTCTGCTCATCGGATCTCCTCTGCAACAGCCAACAGTTCTTCCAACTCGATGTCGGCGGTGCTCTCCTCGGCGTCGAGGCTCTCCACCTGCCAGGCTTCGTCGACGGTGGCAAGCGGCTTGTCGCGATCGGTGCTCATGGTGGGGACCGCGGCGATCAGCGCGCGGGTGTACGGATGCTTTGCACGGCCGGCAATCAGATCGTCTACTGCGATGTCTTCGACGATTTCGCCGGCAAACATGACCAGGACACGGGTGCACATGCCGGTGATGACGGCCATGTCGTGCGAGATGAGAAGGATTGCGGCGCCGGTTTCTTCGCGAACCTCGTGGAGCAGCCCGAGGACCTCACGCTGAACGGTCACGTCGAGCGCAGTGGTGGGTTCGTCCGCGATGATCAGAGCGGGCTTACCCATCAGACCCATGGCGATCATCGCGCGCTGACGCATACCGCCGGAGAACTCGTGGGGGTACTGCTTCGCACGCCTGGGCGCGTCGGGGATCTTGACGGCGTTCAGTCGCTCGACTGCCGCCTTCTTCGCGTCGGCCTTGCTCATACCTTCGTGGAGCCAACCGATCTCGGCGACCTGGTATCCGACCTTGAGAGACGGATTCATGGACGACATCGGATCCTGGAACACCATCGCCATACGTGTGCCGAGTTGGCGGGCAACCTTGCGCGAAGCCGCGTCGTCCGGCCGCTTGCCGTCCTTCATCAGCACGGTGCCGTCGAACTCGATGAGCCCGGCGTCGACCACGGTGGGGTGGTCGGTCAGCTGCGCGATTGCCATGCAACTCAGTGACTTTCCGGACCCGGATTCACCGACGATGCCCACGGTTTCGCCGCGGTGAACTGTAAAACTGATGTTGTCGACGGGGCGACGCCAGTCGTCACCCGCGGGGACTGCGACGGACATGTTACGGACGGTCAGTACCGCGTCTTCGTCGGTGGGCGCCGAATCGGCCTGGGCAGTTTTCCGGTTGATCGGCTTCCACTTCGGCAGGCGACTGCTGATCGGGCTGCGAACTCCCGCGCCGCGAGCAATGGCCTCGCCGAGCAGCGTGAAGGTCAAGCCGGCGAGCACGACGGCGATGCCGGGGGCGAGTGCGGTGGCCGGGTTGACGAAGATCTTCGACAGACCTTCGTTGAGCATCCGGCCCCAGTCGAATGCAGGCGGCTGAATGCCCAAGCCGAGGAACGAGAGTCCGGCGAAGACCACCAGGCCGCTGCCGACAGCGATGCTGGCATTGACGATGAGTGGTTCACGGATATTGGGGAGAATGTGGCGGAACAGCAGCCCCGGCTTGGTAACCCCGAGGATGCGTGCTGCGTCGATGAAGTCGCGTCCGTTGACCGACGAAGCCAGTGCGTACGTCAACCTCGCGAACGGCGAGGCCAGGGCGAGACCGATGGCGATCACCGCGCTGCCAGCACCCTGTCCGAGAACGACCAACAGGAAGATCGCGAGGAGCAGTCCGGGGAATGCGATGGCGAAGTTGAGGAATGCCACGACCATTCGTCCGACCCAGCGGGGAGCGAGCGTCGGGAGCGTACCGAGTATCAGGCCAATTGTGACACCGAGTGCGACGGCTCCGAGAGCCATGAGCACCGACAGTCTCGCGGCGGTCATCGTGCGGGCGAAGACGTCACGCCCGCCGGCGTCGGTGCCGAAGATGTGCTCGGAACTCGGTCCCTGAGAGAGTGCCTTCGGGTTGGCTGCGACAGCGGCGTCACCCCAGATCATCGGTCCGAAGATGACGAGGGCGATCAGAGCGGTCAGGAAGGTGAGGGCCAGGATTCCCAATGGGGTGCGGAACGTTCCGACGATCCAGTGTCGTCGCGGGGGCGTCTTGGGGGCCGCAGTGGGGGCCGTAGGTGAGGTGCTCAACTCAGTTCTCCCGAATTGTGGATCGTGGGTCGATGAGAGCGAGCACCACGTCGACGATGAAATTGATGAGAAGGACGATGGCGCCGTAGATCACGACCAGTGTCTGGGCGAGCGGGTAGTCCTTCTCGGTGATGGACTTGACTAGCGCCATGCCCATGCCGGGCCAGGCGAAGATGCTCTCGATGAGCACGGTGCCGGCAATCAGACCACCCAGGAGGAGTCCGGCGAGCGTCAGCGTCGACGTCATGAGGTTGGGCATTGCATGACGGAAGTAGATTCGTGCCACGGGCATTCGCTTGGCGCGCGCCGTACGGATATAGTCCATGTCCAACACGCCGAGCGCCTCTGCACGGACGATGCGCGACATCGAGGCGATGGCACCGATCGACATGGCCGCGACCGGGAGGATGTAGCTTTCCGGTCCACCTCGGCCGGCGACGGGCAGAACAGGGAACGTGACGGCAAAGAGGTAGACCAGCGCCGTACCGAACATGAACTCGGGGATCACGGCGATGGTGCCCGACGTTGCGGTGTAACCGATCTCGACTCCGCGTCGTCGACCGTTGCGGGTCAGTGCAGCGAAGATGAGGCCGATCGGAATGCCCACTAGCAGCACCGTGACGACTGTGAGTACAGCCAGTTCGAGTGTTGCCGGTAGGCGGGACGCGATCACCTCGAAGACCGGAGTCCTCAAGGTGATCGAGTCACCGGGATTCCCGCTCAGCAACCCGCCGACGAATCGGAAGTACTGCTGCCACAAGGGAAGGTCGTAACCGAGCTGAGACCTCGTTGTCTCGACCAGTTCGACCGGTGCGTTCATTCCCAGTGCCAACCGAACCGGGTCTCCCGGAATCAGTTGGAGCATCAGGAACGCCGCAGTCACCAGCGCCCAGAGTGAAATCACGAAGGTGCCGAAACGACGCAGAAGATATGCGGGCCAGCTGTCGGACTCGAGCCACTTTGCTCGAGCCTGAGGCGCCGCTTCTGGTTTCGCGGCTTCAATAGTTTGACTCATGGGCTGTCTTTCCGGAGGGCGGGATGCTGGGGCGGGAAGATATTTCAGAGTGGGCGGACGGCCTACTGGTAGAGACGCAGCGCAGAACCGTTGAGCGACTTGCCGAATGAGAGTCCGGCCTTGTTGAAGTACACGTTCATGACGGAGTCTGCGAAGGGCACGGCCGCGATCGTCTTGGTGAGCTCCGACTCGGCGTCGGCCCAGGCGTCACAAGCGTCGCTACCGGTCAGACCGGAAGCCTTGGTGGCTGCTGCTTCGTAGGCGGGGTTGCTGACCGATCCGAAGTTCTTGCCTGCTGCGGGAACCGGCCCGGCAAAGTACGCAGTGAAGGTGCTGGGCAGCGAGGAGTTGACCTGGACCCAGGCGATGTCCCAGGCAGAGTTGTCCTTGCCGCTCAGAATGACGTCGATGATCTTGTTCGAGTCGCCCCCGGTCACCTCGACGTTTGCGCCGAGTTCGGACCACGCCGACTGAGCAAGTTCGGCCGCCGCGTTGCGCGGATCGTCGGTGCCGTCGTACACGAGACGGAGATTGAGCGGCTTGCCATCCTTGCTTCGCTTGCCGTCAGCGCCGGCGGTCCAACCAGCGCCGTCCAGTGTTGCCTTGGCGGCAGTGAGGTCGAAGTCCGGAATGTTGCCTGCGACAGAGTCGTAAACGCAGGCGCGCGGTTCGACGGCGACGAGGCTGGTTGCCCGGACCCCGTGTCCGGCGGTGATGACCTGAGTGAGGTCGTCGAGATCGACCGCTTGGATCAGGGCCTTGCGCACTGCGGGATCGCTGGTGGGATTACTCGCGATCTGGTTGAAGTACATCTGGCCTGCCGGCAGTGGCCGACCGACGGAGTCCAGATTGGCTGCCGCGACGCGGTCCTTGTCCGGACCGGCGATCGGAGCTGCGTTGAGTTCACCCGAGAGCAGCTGATTTGCGGCGGTGCTCACGTTCGGCGACATGGCGGCGACGACCGTCTTGGGGACGCCCGGGGTGTCGGAGGTCGTGCCGTCGGGGCCCCAGTTGTAGCCCTCGCGACGCTGGAACGTGTAGTGGTCGTTGGCGGCAACTTCGGTGACTTCGAACATGCCGGTGCCGAGCGACTTCTTGTTCGACGCTGTCGGATCTTTCAATCCGGCCTCGCACAGGATCGGCAGGCGACCGACGTTGAGAAGAAGGAACGGGCTCGGCGCCGGAGTGGTCACCGTGACAGTGCGCGTTGCCGGATCGGCAGTCGCAGTGGCGCCGGTCGGTACGGAGGACCCGCGCAACTGTGAACCGTTGTCCGGGTTGGCCACGAAGTTGATATTGTCCGCGACGGTCTGCGGTGTCAGCGTCGATCCGTCGGTACAGGTCACCCCGTCACGGATGGTGAAGGACGCCGAGGTCGGGGTCTCCTCCCACTTCTCCGCCAACCACGGTCCGACTTCACTGGTATCGGGATCCTGGTAGATCAGGTAGTCGTACGCCAAACGAGACAACTCGGCGGTCGCCGAGGCGGCCGACATGATCGGGTTGAGTGCACCCGGATCGGCCTGCAGGGCGAAACGGAAGGTCCCGTCGGTGGCCGGTTCACCGCCACTGGCGCCCGAGGACGTGCCTCCCGAGCCACAAGCAGACAACACAAGCGTGAGCCCTGCGGCTGCCGCAAGTGTTGGATAGAAGCGGTGTTTCATGGTGCCTCCGTGATGGAGCAGGGGCCCGAGCGAAAAACGTGAGGGCGCGGTTGAGTGTTGACTGCTAAATCTTGGCGCATGACGTGACGCGCATCTCTGTCGATCCTCACGAAAATCGGGTCGATTTTCGTCCGCTCCCACGAAAACCGTCAGGATCAGTGAATACCTGTCCGTATACCGACAGCGACCGGCGAAACACGACGATTTCCCCGGTCGCTACCGGCGGTCTACTGGTACAGGCGCAGGGCCGAACCGGTGAAATTACGGCCGAATGCGAGACCCGCATTGTTGAAGTAGAGAGTCGTGATCTTGTCGGCAAAAGGTACCGCGGAGTTTGCTTTGATGATCTCTGATTCGGCGTCTGCCCAAGCGGCACAAGCATCCTCGCCGGTCAGTCCCGAAGCCTTGGCGACGGCTGCGTCGTAGGCAGGGTTGGAGATCGACGAGAAATTGAGTCCCGCAGCTGGCACCGGACCGGAGAGGAAGGGTACGAGCATGCTGGGCAGCGCGACGTTGATCGGCTCCCACGCAACATCCCACGCGGTGTTGTCCTTGCCGCTGAGTGCTACATCGAGGATCTTGTTCGAGTCTCCGCTGGTGAGTTCGACAGTTGCGCCCAGATTGTTCCAAGCGTTGAGTGCGACGTCGGCGGCAGCATCGGTCGAGTCACCGAACGTTTCGTAGACCATCCGAAGTCGGAGCGGTGTGCCGTCCTTGCTGCGCTTACCGTCGGCACCGATTTTCCAGCCCGCTGATTCGAGAGTTTCTGCGGCTGCGCTGGGATCGAAGGCCGGCAGGTTTCCGGCGACAGAGTCGTAGATGCAGGCCCTCGGTTCGATGGACACCATCGTGGTAGACCGGGTTCCGCGGCCGGCGGTGAAGATCTCGGCGAGGTCGTCGAGATTGAGCGCCTGGACAAGGGCTTTGCGCACGGCCGGATCGCTGGTCGGATTACCCGGGCTGTGATTGAAGAACATCTCGCCTGCCGGAGCCGGCTGCTTGACCGTGTTCAGGTTCGCGGCATTCAATCGGTCCTGATCGGCGCCGGAGACGGCGGCGGCATTCAGATCACCGGACAACAGCTGATTCGCAGACGTACTCGTATTGGTCACGATGGACGCGACGACATTCTTGGGCACTCCGGCAGTGTCGGAGGTGGTGTCGTCAGGTCCCCAGTTGTATCCGTCGCGCCGAACGTAGGAGTAATGATCGTTGGCGACTGCCTCGGTCATCTGGAACATGCCCGATCCGAAGGTCGTCTTGTTTGCCGCCGTCGGATCCTTCAACCCTGCCTCGCACATGATCGGAATCCGCGCCAGATTGAGGAGCAGGAAGGGCGAGGGCTCCGGAGTCGTAACAGTCACTGTCCGTGTTGCCAGGTCGGCGTTGGCAGTTGCAGTTGCCGGTGCGTACACCCCGCGGAGAGCGGATTTGTTTGCGGCGTTCGTGATGAAGTTGACGGTGTCTGCGACAGTCTGAGCAGTCAGGGCGGATCCGTCGGTACAGGTGACGCCGTCGCGAATGGTGAACGACGCGGAAGTAGTTGTCTCTTCCCATTTTTCGGCGAGCCACGGCTTGGTGACGCCGGTATCGGGATCTGGGTTGAGCAGATAGTCGTAGCTCAGACGTGCCAGTGCGTGTGCCGGTGAAGCGGCAGTCATCAGCGGATTCAGAGCGCCGGGGTCGGCCACGAGTGCAAACTTGAAGGTGCCGTCGGTGAGCGGCTCACCCCCACCCGAACCTGATGATCCACCCGACGAGCATGCGGTCAGGGCAAGGACAGTGCCGGTTGCCGCGGCCAGTAGTGCGTAGGACCGTTGTTTCATGGTGCCTCCGGAAGGTGTGGTCCCGCCCGAGTGACGCGAGGTCTGTCGGGTCAGGAGCAAAAGACGATTGCTTGAATCTTCACCCAACAAAAGAACGAGAACATCGTCCGGATTTACGAATGTTTCGTGAGACTTGGTAGATCGCTACAACATTGTCGGATGGAAGAGACGAAGCTGGAGCATCAGGCTGAATCGAGTTTCCGGATCATCGAGATCGATGCCGGCAATCCCGGCAAGCTTCTTGAGGCGGTACCGGAACGTGTTGACGTGGATGTGAACCAAGGACGCAGCAGCCGGAATGTCGCCGAACGTGTCGAGCCAGGCGCGGAGAGTGTCGACAAGGTTGATGTCGTGACTGCGGTCGTACTCACGCAGTACCGCGAGCGGACCCGATGCGGTCTCGTTCTCGTCCGCAAGGGCGTCGGAGAGGCGCAGAAGTAGGGAATTGATCTGCACGTCGTCGGCGCGCGCGACGGTCCGGCCCGAAGAATTCCACGTCGACCTCAGAACGCGAAGTGCTCGGTCGGCTTCGTCGCGTGACTTCTCCAGCGTCATCACGTCGGCCACTGTCGCACCGATTCCGATGACCACCGACTTTTCCGAACGGGAACGGTCTGCAAACTCCGACGCGATCCGACGCACGTAGTCGTCGTCGGTCTGGTGCCGGGTGTGTGGGATGACGGCGTAGACGGTGCCGCCGATCGCTGCCGCCACCGACAGCGGAAATACTTGGTCGAGATAGGTATTGAGTGTCAGGGCCAGTTGATCGACATCGGCTTCGGCCTCCAACGATGCACCGGCGCCGCTACGGAAGCCGGCCGCAAGTACGTTTGCCTTCGAGCGGCCGTAGCCCAGTCGCTCGGCCGCTTCCTTCGCTGAAGTGCCGCCACTCAGTAACGTGATCACCTCGCCCAACCTCAGCCGTCGTGCGGAATCGGCTGCCAGCTTGGCGCGAAGCAAACTCATCGCGGCCACGCCCGCCGCCTCGACGAGCGTTTTGACCTGCAATTCGTTCGGCTCCTCGTCCAGGATCACCCAGATCGAACCGAGGATCTGCGATGCCGCATGTATTCGCATGCCGACGCGGGGCCTGATGCCCGGCCCGATACCCGGTAGAAATACCGGCAGGGTAGAGCCGTAGATCTTGTTGAAATACCCCATTGACCTGAGCCGATCGGAATAGTGCTGCGGCACTTGATGTCCGAGGACACTCTGCTTACGTGCCTCGTCGCCGAAGGCTTGATCCGCCGAGAACGCGAGGATCCGGCTCGACTGATTCTCGATGGTGACCGGGCCGTTCAATACCTGAGCGATCGAGTTGGCAAGATCGAACAGGTCGGCGTCGGCGGCCGACGTGCGGTCCCCGTTGTTGCCGGATTCGAGGATCTCGTTGATCAACGACGCGCTTTGCAGCCAGCTTGCATCCTTGACCATTCCGAGGAGTGCGACGTCGGTGTCGGCCACCGCCTTCTCGACGAGGCCGTCGAAGTCCAGGGGCTCTTTGACGATCAGCGCTACCGCACCTGCCGAGCCGTATTCTCTTACCGCCGTTGCGATATCGGCCGAACCTGCGAGACCTGCGCCGAGTACGACGGCGCCCGCACTGTCCTGGGTAGCTTCGGACCCTTCGTGCAGGGTCACGCGGCTGACAGTGCGGGCGCCGTCGACGGTGTCGCCACCGCTGAGGAACGTCATTCCCAGTCTGTCGACGATGTCGACGATCGATACTCCCGTAGGTGTGGTCACCACCACACCTTAGGGGGAGCGGGGTCGATCAGTTGTCTGGTTGCCCTGCTCAGTTGCTGGGCTGTTCCGACACGGCCTTCTCGACGAACCGGCGGGTCTGATCGAACGCCGCGGGCACCTGGACGGAATCGGTCATGTCACTGATCTCGGACCACCGTTCGGCGACGACCTCGGGGGAGAGTGCGCCTTCGGGGATGTAGACGCCCTGCGACTCCTCCATGCGAGCGATCGCGAAGACGCCGGCGCCGGCGCTGAGGATGGTCTTCGTCGGTGCGTCATCGGAGACCATGAACAGTGCGCCGGGTGAAATCGATTCGGGTGCAAGCAGAGCGAGAGTCTTCTCGTCGAGGAGGTCTTCGGTCATGCGGGTCGCGGCGGTCGGGGCCAGCGAGTTGACGCGGATGCCCTTGCGTTCGCCCTCGATGGCGAGAACGTTCATCAGGCCGACGACGCCGGACTTCGCGGCGCCGTAGTTCGCCTGGCCGAAGTTGCCGTAAATTCCCGATGCTGACGTAGTCATGAGGATGCGTCCGTAGTTCTGTTCGACCATGTGCGGCCAGACTGCCTTGGAACAGATGACGGAACCCATCAGATGCACGTCGATGACTTTGCGGAAGTCGTCGAGCTCGGCCTTGATGAACGACTTGTCGCGCAGGATTCCGGCGTTGTTGATCAGGATGTCCACGCGGCCCCACTTGTCCACGGCCGTCGCGACCATGGCGGCAACGGCGTCGACGTCGGTGATGTCGCAGTGGTCCGCGATGGCCTCGCCGCCCAGCTCGACGATTTCCGCCACTACTTTGGCTGCTGCGGTATCAGCGCCGCCACTGCCGTTGACCGAGCCACCCATGTCGTTGACGACGACGCGTGCGCCGCGTGCGGCGAGGGCCAATGCGTGTGAACGGCCGAGTCCGCCGCCTGCGCCCGTGATGATCGCTACCTTGCCGGAAAAATCCAACGACATTGGAAAACCTCTCTGATCTGGGATACTACTCAGTATTACTATGCGATGGCGTGGAAACAGTCAAGGGCCGGCAGGCAGTGTGAATGGGAGTGGAAGTCGAATGAGTAGTGATCTTCCGGACGTGCGATCCGCGATCATCACCAGCGCCGCCGACGCCTTTGCCGAAGACGGTTACGCAGCCACGACTGTAGATTTACTGGCCGATCGAATCGGCGCCACCAAAGGTCTTGTCTACTACCACTTTCGTTCGAAGTTCGACATCTACCTGGCAATCTACGAGCGCGGGATGAGCCTGCTCCGCGCTGAGGTCGAGTCTCGGATGGGCGGGGCAGAAAGCGGCCTCGCCCGTCTCGAAGCGATGTCGCACGCCCACCTGGTCAATCTCATGACACATCTCGGGTACCACCACACGATCCACCAAGGTGTCCGGGGTCAGATGAACTCCGCGCTCAAGCCGAGGCAACAGCAAGTCCTCGTGGAACTGAATTCGCTGCGACTCGACTACGAGAATCTGTTCGTCGACGTGATGACCGAAGGTGTCGCGGATGGTTCCATTCGTGCGGGCTCACCTCGAATGGCGGCAAAAGTCCTCCTCAGCAGTCTCAACGGCATCGACCTCTGGTACCGAAGGCGTGAAGGGCAGACGTTGGCGGAGACGGAGTCGTTGGCGGACCAGATCGTCGAACTGTTGATCGGCGGATTGCGCGCTGCGAACTGACTGAAAGCTGCATTCGTCGAGCGGGTTTTCTCCGACCGGTTCGTGCTGTCCTGCGGCTTGTCGTTCGGTTTGTCGTGCTCTGACAGTCGGGGTAGCATGTTGGCGTCGTGCGCGGACTTGCGTAGGAATTCAGGGAAGAGGAGGTGTGGCTGTAATGCGTGGCCAACCTCCGAGTACCAACTGAAGCTGTAGCCGCCCGGGTTGATCCGGTATTTTGCTGCAGCTTCATCGTGTGTTCATCGGCTTCGGCTTTGCTGTGAAGCAAGCGTCGTCGTTCACTCTTCCCTCGAAAGCTGTTCAGCATGCGCGAATTTCGTCGTTCACGTTCGGTACTGCCGCGTCGTTCCGCGGGGCTCGGTGACTCACATCCCGGACACTCGCGTGCCGCACGCACCGTCGTCAAGGCTGCCCCGCCCGAGGCGGTGGCGCCCGTCGAATCGACCGTCGTCAACAGCGGCGTGTACCGCGACGGCGAGCGGATAGCGTCACCGTCCACGCTGGCGGAAGCGCTGTCATGCCTTCCGGATTCGCAGTCGATGGCGTGGATCGGCATGTACCGGCCCGACGACGCCCAGTTGTATGCCGCTGCACAACATTTCGACCTCCACGAACTGGCGGTCGAGGATGCGATCGTCGCGCACCAGCGCCCCAAGCTCGAGCGCTACGGCAAGACACTGTTCGTGGTGCTGCGTGCTGCGCGGTACCGCGACGAGACCGAGCGGGTCGAATTCGGCGAGTTGCACATCTTCTGTGGTCCGAACTTCATTCTGACCGTCCGTCACAGTGAATCGCCGGATCTGTCGGCGGTGCGGACTCGCATGGAGAACGATCCTGACCTGTTGCGGTTGGGTACCGAGGCCGTTCTCTATGCCATTCTCGACGCAGTCGTCGACGGGTACGCCCCGGTGGTGGCCGGACTGCAGAACGACATCGACGAGATCGAAACCGAAGTATTCAGTGGCGATCCCGGAGTTTCGCGTCGCATCTACGAACTGACCCGTGAGGTGATCGAATTCCAGCGGGCGACGCGTCCGCTGCTGGGAATGCTGCGTGGGTTGTCGGCAGGGTTCGACAAGTACCACACGGACGAGGAACTCCAGCGATACCTGCGCGACGTCACCGACCATGCGACGACTGTGGTGGAGCGGGCCGACGGCTTTCGTCAGTTGCTCGGAAACATCCTCACGGTGAACGCAACTCTGGTGTCGCAGAACCAGAACGAGGAGATGCGCAATCTGACGCAGGCAAGCTACGCGCAGAACGAGGAGATCAAGAAGGTCTCGGCGTGGGCGGCAATTCTCTTCGCGCCGACGCTCATCGGAACCGTGTACGGGATGAACTTCGACGACATGCCGGAACTGCACTGGCACTTGGGCTATCCGTTTGCGCTCTCGATGATGTTCCTGACGTGTGGAAGTCTCTACACGATCTTCAAACGTCGGGGCTGGTTGTAGAAAGCATTGGTGTAGAAAGCGCTGTGCGCCTTGCCAACCGAGATCGGTTGTCAAGGCGCACAGGTGTTTTTCGGGAGGGCGCTCGAATCAGAGCGTTGCGACGCAGACCGTGAACTTACGTTCCGGGTGCTCGAATCCCGAGTCTGCCCCCGAACCGCATTCGTCGATCGACGTGGAGTTCTGCAGGATTTCGACGACCTCGACGACGTTGGTGCCGCTGGTATCCGAGCATTCGATGCGGGCGGGTTCATCCATTCCGCTGCCGAGGTCCATGCATCCGCCGACTACCCAGTCGACGTCGAGACAGACAGCGCCCTGCTCGTCACCCGCGAGGGTCTCGTAGTAGTACGAGTCGACGTCGGAGGCACACAGATCAGAGGTGGGAACCTTGGCGACCACCTTGTAGTTGGAATCCTTGCTACCGCAGTCCGCGTTGTCGATTTCTGCGGCCGTCGTGGTGCCTCCGAGCTTGACGCAATCACCGATCGACACGTCGATGTCGACGTCGCCGCCGTCGTCCGAACCCTCCTGGCCGGTGATCTTCGAGGTGGTCGGGGCCGCGGAGGTAGTGGTCGAATCGGCAACCGAGGAAGATGATTCCGCAATGGCTTTCGGCTCGATGTCGGAACCGCAACCGACGGTGAAGGCGGCGATTGCAGAAGTTGCGATCACCGCAGTGCAAAGTCGCCGGACGATTCCGGACATAAGGACCCCTTTGTTGATTCTTGGATAATTCTGTTGGTTCGTGGATTGTTCGGGACCTATTCCAATACATCGGTAGTCGAATTGCCAACCGGACTGTCAGTATGGGTAGGTGGAGCTACCCCTGATGCCGCCGCTTGCCCCGATGCTCGCGAAGGCCGCGGCCACTGTGCCGCCTCAGCCCGAGTCCGGTGACCCGACGTGGTCGTACGAGCCGAAATGGGACGGATTTCGAGCAATCATCTTTCGTGACGGTGACGAAGTGGTGCTCGGGTCGCGAGGAGGAAAGGACCTGGCGCGGTACTTTCCCGAAGCGGTGGAAGCTGTCAAGTCTGAATTGCCCGAAAAATGTGTCGTGGACGGAGAACTGGTGGTTCCCCGTGAGATCGACGGTGTGACGCGTCTGAGTTGGGAAGCGCTCTCCGAGCGGATTCATCCCGCCGCGAGCCGCGTCGCATTGTTGTCGGAACAGACGCCAGCGCAATTTGTCGGGTTCGATTTACTGGCGCTCGGCGATCGCGACGTCTCGATCGAGGACTTCGGGGTCCGACGTGCGCTGCTCCTCGGTTGCATCGGTGGCGGGCCGAGTTGCCACGTCACGGCAGCGACGGCCGACAGCGCCGAAGCAATGGCCTGGTTCGAAACCTTCGAAGGCGCGGGTCTCGACGGGGTTGTCGCCAAGAAGCTGGCGGGACCGTACCTGCCGAACAAGCGCGAGATGATCAAGGTGAAACACGCCAGGACCGCGGATGTCGTACTGCTGGGCTACCGTCCCCACAAGAGTCAGCCAGGTATCGGGTCGATGCTTCTTGGTCTGTACGACGGTTCCGAATTGAAGATGGTCGGTGGCGCTTCTGCTTTCACCGCGGCGCGGCGGATCGAGTTGTTGGCCGAACTCGAACCTTTGCGCCTCGGGGACGACGTTGTAGCCGAGGGAGAGGCCAGCCGGTGGAGATCGGCCGCAGACCGCTCCTGGATTCCGCTTCGTCCTGAGCGGGTGCTCGAAGTGGCGTACGACCAGATGGAAGGGGAACGCTTTCGGCACGCTGCACGATTCCTGCGCTGGCGTCCGGACAGGGTGCCCGACGAATGCACATTCGATCAGTTGGAGGTTCCGGTGCGATACGACTTCGCGGATGTTCTTGCAGGCGGTAAGTGATGGCGAGCCCGGCAGAGGAACTGGACGTCGACGGGATCGCGGTCCGATTGTCGAGCCCGGACAAGATCTACTATCCGCAGTTGGGTGAGGACGGCGGAACCAAACGGCATCTTGTCGAGTACTACCGAACGGTGGCGCTGCAGGGTGCAGCGTTGCGGGCGCTCCAAGATCGGCCCACGCATCTTCAGCGATTCCCCGACGGCATCGAGGGCGAAGAGGTTTACCAGAAGCGGCTGCCGGCAAAACGGCCCGAGCACGTCGAATCCTGCGAGGTCACGTTCCCGTCGGGTCGCAAGGCCGACGTCCTTCGAGTGCGAAGTGCTGCGAACATCGTGTGGGCCGCCAATCTCGGGACTGTCACGTTTCATCCCTGGGCCGTGCGGTGCCCGGACACCGACCACCCGGACGAACTGCGCATCGATCTCGATCCGCAACCGGGGACCGGGTTCGACGAGGCCGTTGCCATCGCGGACGAGGTCCTTCGCCCTCTGCTCGCCGAGTTGGGATTGGAAGGATTTCCCAAGACGTCCGGTGGCCGAGGCCTTCACGTCTACATCCCGCTCGAGGCGCGCTGGGATTTTGTCGAGGTCCGTCACGCGGGTATCGCCCTTGCTCGTGAAGTCGAGCGTCGTAGTGCCGATCGCGCCACAACCGCGTGGTGGAAGGAAGAGCGGGGTGAACGGATCTTCATCGACTTCAATCAGAATGCCCGTGACCGGACGATCGCGGCGGCGTATTCCGCTCGTAAGACGCCGATCGCAACTGTGTCGACGCCGGTGACCTGGGACGAACTGCGCGACGTGCATCCAGACGACTGCACCATCGCCACGGTTCCCGGCTTGCTCGCCGATCGTGGTGATCCGATGGAAGCCATGCACGACAAGGCCTTTGCCCTCGATGTTCTGTTGGAGATGTGGGAGAAGGATCTGGCGGCAGGACTGGGCGATCTGCCGTACCCGCCGAACTATCCCAAAATGCCCGGTGAACCCAAACGTGTTCAACCGAGCAAGGACCGCGATCGGAAGAACAAAGACGGGTAGCGTCAGAGGCGGACATATCGGGTAATTCGATCAGACGTCGAATGTACGGTCACGTCGAATGCACTGTGGGGGTTGGATATGGATCGCCGGAAAATGCGAGCAGCAAGCTTAGCGGCGGGCGGTGTGATTCTTGCCGCCTTCGGATTGTCACTCGGTAGCGGAACAGCGTCAGCCGCGACGTTGGATTGTTCGGCGCGCGGGCAAGATCAGACGATCGTCGACGGGTCATCCGCATGCCGAGCGGTGGCAGATCCCTCCAGTTACGCGATTTCACACGTCGAGGGCGACGGTGTCGGCGTCGCGGATTCTCGAGACGGTGGCAGGTCGGCGGGCGTCGGACTCTTCGGCGGCGTTGCTGCGGCGGAGTCGCGCGGTGGGTTACTTGCCGCGGTCGCGTACGGCCCGGGTTCGCTCGCACTCGGTCGCACCGACTCCTCACCCTTTGCCGTGGTGCTCAGCGGACCTGGCGGCAGAGCGGCAGTGGGTGACGCGGACGTCGGGGCGATCTGCTCAGGTGGTCCCACCCTTGTTTTCAATATCGCCACAGGTCAGGGATGTTTCAGCGACGGCACTTCGACGTGGGTCACCCCGTGAGGGCACCCCGGCCCTGAGCCTCTTGCGTGACAGTGGTCACAATGGTGTCAAGCTCCTGCCACCGATCGGGTGACCGGGCAACTTGATCAGCGGGGATCGGAGGACGCGATGACTCCCAGTGCACGACGGGGTTCACTCGCCCGGGTGGAGGTGCCTTCGCGCACCGAGCTGTACGTGGACCGGCGATTCCTTCCCTTGGCCGACCGCTTCTTCGCGATGTATCGCCAACCGCAACAAGGCGGCGGCGCGCTGGTCGTGTACCTGGGCGGCGAGAAAGTGCTCGACATCTGGGCCGGCAATGCCGATCGTGATCGGCGCTGGGACCACGACACGGTGTCGCTGTCGTTCTCGACCGGCAAAGGCGTCGCCAGCACCGTCGTTCACCGACTCGCCGAACGTGGGTTGATCGACTACGACGCCCCGGTTGCTCGGTACTGGCCTGAATTCGCGGCGGCCGGCAAGGACAAGATCACCGTCCGCGAACTGATGTCACATCGCGCGGGCCTTCACCGAGTTCGCGGCTTGATGCCGCATCCTCTCGACCTGATGGACTACGACGCGGTCGTTGCCGCCCTGGCTGCCGAGAAACCGGATCCGCGTCGGCTTCGAGGCCCCGGCTATCACGCTGTGACCTACGGCTGGTTGGTAGCCGAACTTGTGGCCAGGGTGTCCGGTCAGCCGTTCATCGACGTCGTACAAGCGGAGATAGCGAAGCCCCTCGGAGTCGACGAATTCTGGTACCGCGTACCCGAAACCGAACGTCCACGGATCGCGAAGCTGTTCCCACATATCAACCCTGCCGGCTTGAACTGGGCCTTCGCGTCGACCGTGCTCTCACACGTCGGTCCGACTCGCGGACTCGCGGAGGCCGCGATGCCGGACGGTTTCGACGTCATGGTGCGCAACCCGGCTGTCCACGACGCCGTCATGCCGGGCTGGAACGGAGTGTTCAGCGCGCGTGCTCTCGCGAAGATGTACGGCGCCATCGCGAACGGCGGCGTGATCGACGGGAAGCGGTTCCTGAAGGAATCGACCATCGACCAGATGTCGACCATCCAGACTCGCGATCGGGATTACGTGCTGGCGGTGCGGCCCAACTGGACTCTCGGTTACCACCCGCCGATCATTGCCGCGCGGCGGCAGCCGCGGAATGCGATAGGCCACTACGGAGTCGGCGGTTCAGGCGCGTATGCGGACCTGTCCAGCGGACTCTCGCTCGGTTTCACCACCAACAGGTTGGGTAGTGCTGTGACAGCTCTCGGTGATCTTCGCCTTGCGAGGCTCGGCGCCGAGGCGCAGGAGTTGGTTCGTCGAATCTGACACGAAGGGAATGCCATGAGCAGCAACGTGTACCGGGTGACCGAGATCGTCGGCTCGTCCACCGAGAGCAGTGACGCGGCAATTCGCACCGCCATCGCCCGGGCGAACGAGACGGTGCGCAACCTCGAATGGTTCGAGGTGGTGGAAACTCGCGGTCACATCGAGAACGGCGCCGTGGCGCATTTCCAGGTCACGTTGAAGGTCGGCTTCCGGCTCGACGGCGACGACTCTTGAGTCGTCGTTCATGAGTGTTGATCTCAGGGCGGCCGTCGGGTTCATGGCGGGACATGCCAGAACTCTCGATCGGCATCGACTGAATTTGATTCTCGGACAGGGTGACCGGACCGCGGTTTGTGCGGCCGTGGACGGTTATCGCAACCCGGACGGTGGGTACGGCTGGGGACTCGAACCGGATCTTCGCTCGGCATCGAGCCAACCTGGCGGCGCGCTGCACGCCTTCGAAGCCTTTGCCGACATCGGAACGCCGACGCCCAGAGCCATCGAGCTGTGCGACTGGTTGCAGACCAAGTCGCTGGCAGACGGCGGTTTGCCGTTCGCCTTCCCGATCGCCGACCCGGCCGGTTGTGCGCCCTTCTGGGTGGATGCGGATCCGTTGGCGCCGTCGTTGCAGATCACCAGCATCGTGTGTGCTGCAGCGGCTCGCGTTGCCGAATACGACGAGGCCGTCGCCGAACATCCGTGGTTCGCCTCTGCCGTTCGATATTGCCTCGACGCGATCGACGGGGCGGATTCTCTCCATGCCCTCGAGCTGGCCTTTGCCTTGCAGTTTCTCGACGCGGTTCACCGGAACAGTCCCGAAGCGTCGTCGTTGGTGAGCACTCTTGGTTCGCGTGTCCCGGCTGACGGCTTGGTTCACGTGGACGGGGGAGCCGAGGGCGAATTCATGCGGCCCCTCGATTTCTCACCGCTTCCCGGCGGCCCGACCCGCGCGTTGTTCGACGCATCAGTGATCGAGTCCGAACTGTCTGCGCTCGCTGCGCGACAACATGGCGACGGCGGTTGGGCGGTGGATTTCGACAGCTATTCACCCGCCGCGGCGTTGGAATGGCGAGGTCACGCCACCGTGCAGGCGGTATGGCTGCTGAAGCGCAATGGGGTGATCTGAAAACGATTCTCGCGCCAAATTGGAACACGTTATAGTCTGGGAACCAGTTCGAGCTTCGTGTTTCAGGGATAGGGGAATGTCATGGCGTATGTGATCACGCAGCCGTGCTGCAACGACGCCTCGTGTGTTGACGTGTGTCCGGTCAATTGCATTCACCCGACACCGGACGAAGCTCAGTTCGCGACCACCGAAATGCTCTACATCGATCCCGACACCTGCATCGATTGTGGTGCGTGTGTGGACGAATGCCCGGTCGAGGCGATCTTCCCGGACAACGAACTCGACGAGGACGACGCGCCGTACCTGCAGATGAACGCTTCGTACTTCGAGAAGCATCCGATGGGCCCGGATTGGCCCGAGCCGATCACGATGGCCAAGATCGATCCCGAACTGGGAACGCTGAAAGTGGCGATCGTCGGCTCCGGCCCGGCTGCCTGCTATGCGGCGATGGAACTGACCGGCAAGCCTCGCGTCGAGGTCGACATGTTCGATCGACTTCCCACTCCATACGGTTTGGTGCGCGCCGGCGTGGCGCCAGACCATCCCGGAACCAAGGGGGTCACCGATCAGTTCCGCGCCGTCGTCGCGAAGAAGACTGTGCGCTGCCACTTCAACGTCGAGGTGGGCACCCACATCTCGCATTCGGAACTCTTGGACCATCACCACGCAGTGATCTACGCGGTGGGCGCTGCCGGGGATCGCAAGCTCGAGATCCCGGGCGAGGATCTGCCGGGAAGTCACGCCGCCACCGAGTTCGTCGCCTGGTACAACGGCCACCCGGGATATGCCGATCGGACTTTCGATCTGTCCGGCGAGCGAGCGGTGATCGTCGGAAACGGCAACGTCGCACTCGACGTCGCACGCATCCTGGTGACCGACCCTGACCAGCTTGCGAAGACGGACCTCGCCGAGCATGCATTGGAAGCGCTGCGGAACAGCAAGATTCGTGAGGTGGTCATTCTCGGGCGTCGTGGGCCGGCGCAGGCCGCGTACACCAATCCCGAACTGTTGGCGCTCGGACAGATGGCGAACGTGGACGTAGTCGTCGACCCGATCGAAGCCGAACTCGACGAGGCCAGTCAGGCGTTCGTGGACAGCGATGCCGCCGAGCCGTCCGTCCTGCTCAAGGTCAAGCAGGCGCAGGAATTTGCTTCGCGTACCGCAGATCCTTCTCGAAAGCGGATCGTTCTCCGGTTCCTCACCTCTCCCGTCGAGGTCCTCGGCGACGGTGCAGTCTCACAGGTGCGGATCGTGAAAAACGAATTGGTGGCAACGCCGACCGGTCAGCTCTCCGCCCGGCCTACCGAAACCGAGGAGACGATCGACACTTCACTGGTGCTTCGGTCGGTCGGATACCGCGGCACACCGATGGCCGACTTGCCCTTCGACGACGCTCGCGGCGTGATCCCCAACGAGAACGGCAGAGTAATCGACACCGAGACCGGCACGCCGATCCCGGGTGTCTACGTCGCGGGTTGGATCAAGCGCGGACCGACTGGCGTGATCGGCACCAACAAGTACTGCTCCGCCGAGACCGTGTCGATGATCTTCGACGACTTCGCTGGTGGGCGCCTCGCCACCCCGACCGAGGATGCCGACAAGTTGCAGGTTTTGTTGGCAGACCGGTCGCCGGATCAGGTGGACTATCAAGGTTGGCAGCGGATCGACAAGGCAGAACGCGCATCCGGTGCCGCAACCGGACGGCCGCGAACCAAACTCATCTCCATCGAATCCATGTTGGCGGCTGCCCGGAGCGAGGGATAGCAACGTTTGGGCGAACATCCGAATTGCTCGATTGCCGCTTTTGTGTGTTAATGACTATGGAAATGTGCGGTTTGCTCTCTTCGGCGTGCTCGGGTGTGTAGGTGTGCTCCGAGCGGGTGCGTCCGAATGGTGCATCGGCATCGGTACCAGGCGGGTATCGATGCCGGCCGCGCACGATCCACGTGAGTACGTGGTCAGTCGAGCGAAGGTAGTGACATGGGCAGCAAACAGGGTCGTCGGACGTCACGGGTTGCCGTGGCAATCGTCGGAGCAGTGGCCGCCGGCCTCGCTCTGGCCGGACCCTCCGCGGCTGTTCCGCTCTTTCCCGGTGGACCCGACATTCCGTTGCCCGTGATCCCCGGCGTTCCGTACCTCGACCCGGCAATTCCGGTTCCGGGCATCCCGGGTACGCCGATCCAGGCGCCCATCGGCGTCCCCAACTTCTCCGCGCCGTCGCTCAATCCGTCCGCGGGTGAGACAGTCGGCATCGCGCAGCCGATCATCATTCGTTTCAACGAGGCCGTCGGCGACCGTGCTACGGCCGAGCGCGCGATTCGCGTGACCACCGATCCTCCGGTCGAGGGCAGCTTCTACTGGATCAACGACAGCCAGGTCCGTTGGAAGCCGGCACAGTTCTGGCCGGCGAACATCTCCGTGACCGTCGACGCCGGTGATTCGCACTCCACGTTCAACATCGGTGACGCACTCGTCACCGTCGCGGACGACAACACCAAGCAGGTCACCGTCACCCGCAACGGTGAGGTCGTGCGCACCATGCCGACGTCGTTCGGCAAGCCGGGTCACGAAACACCGAACGGCACGTACATCGTCGGCGAGCAGCTGCGCGACATGTACATGGATTCGTCCACGTACGGCGTCCCGATCGATTCTCCCGAGGGTTACCGCACCTACGTCGAGTACGCGACACGAATTTCCTACAGTGGCATCTTCGTCCATGCAGCTCCGTGGTCGGTTGCGCAACAGGGTTTCACCAACGTCAGCCACGGCTGCCTCAATGTCAGCACCGAGGATGCCAAGTGGTTCTTCGAGAACGCTGGCAAGGGCGACCCGGTGATCGTGCAGAACACCGCAGGTGGAGTCCTCAGCGGCGCCGACGGATTGGGTGACTGGAACCGCTAGACATCGACGAGGAAGGCCCTGCGCGAGAAGTATTCGCGCAGGGCCTTTTTCGTGTCGCGTTCAGCTCGAGTGTCTTTTACGTTCACCATTCATTCGTTGCGGGCGGTCAGACTGCCTCAGTGAGATCGAGTCCGGAAAGAACGCTGCCCACTTCAGGCAAGCCAGGTCTGTGGGGCAGACCATGGCGTGATTACGCGCTGTTCGCGCTCTTGGTAGGTCCCAATCTCGCGTTGCTGATCTTGTTCACCTATCGCCCGCTGGTGGACAACATCCGACTTTCGTTCTTCGACTGGAACATTGCGGACCCGAAGGCGACGTTCATCGGGCTGAGCAATTACCGCGAGTGGTTCGGACGAAGCGACACCTGGCAGATCGTCACCAACACAGTGGTATTCACATTGGTCACAGTGGTGGGTTCGATGGTCATCGGTTTGGCGTTGGCCATGCTTCTCGATCGCAAGCTCGTCGGGCGAAACCTGGTCCGGTCGGCCATCTTCGCTCCGTTCGTCATCTCCGGTGCAGCGATCGGTGTCGCGTTTCAGTTCGTCTTCGACCCCAACTTCGGTCTGATCCAGGATCTCCTGCACCGCGTCGGACTCCAATCGCCCGACTTCTATCAGGACCCCCACTGGGCGCTGTTCATGGTGACGGTGACATACATGTGGAAGAACCTCGGCTACACGTTTGTCATCTATCTCGCTGCGCTGCAAGGAGTTCGGCAAGAGTTGAACGAAGCCGCCGAAATCGACGGTGCCAAGCCGTGGACCAAGTTCCGCCGGGTTCTCCTACCTCAGTTGCGCCCGACGACGTTCTTCCTCTCCATCACCGTCATGCTCAACTCGCTCCAGGTCTTCGACATCATCAACGTCATGACCCGTGGTGGCCCGCTGGGTACGGGGACGACGACGATGGTCTACCAGGTGTACAACGAGACGTTCCGAAACTTCCGGGCGGGCTACGGTGCGACGGTTGCCACCATCATGTTCCTGATCCTGCTGATCATCACCGTCTACCAGGTTCGTGCCATGGATCGGGGAGAAGAGAAATGACAGCGGTAGAGGAAAAGAAAAGCGCTGCTCCGACTTCCGTCGTTAGGCCGGGGCCGGACCGCAAGAACGTGGACCGGCGTGAGGTCGGTGTGAAGATCCTCGGCTATGCGGCAATGGTGATCGCGTTGGTCATCATCGTCCTGCCGCTCTACTGGATCGTGATGACCTCGTTCAAGGAGCGCCCGGAGATCTACACGCAGCCGGCAACGTGGTGGCCGTCGTCGCTGCATCCCGAAAACTATTCGGAAGCAACCACATCGGTCCCGTTCTGGATGTTCTTGCGGAACTCGATAGTGATCACGACGATTCTGTCGGCGGCGAAGTTCGTTCTGGGGACTCTCAGCGCCTATGGGCTTGTTTTCCTGCGCTTCCCGGGGAAGAACTTCGTCTTTCTCGGAATCATCGCCGCATTGATGGTTCCGAACCAGATCACCGTGATCTCGAATTACGCGCTCGTGGCAGAGTGGGGCTGGCGTAACACGTTCCAGGGCATCATAGTTCCGCTCGCGGGTGTAGCCTTCGGTACGTTCCTCATGCGCAACCACTTCCTCTCGATCCCTTCGGAGATCGTCGAGGCGGCGCGGATGGACGGAGCCGGCCACTGGCGGTTGCTCTGGCGCGTGGTGCTCCCCGTTTCCGGACCCACGATGGTGGCGTTCGGCATCATCACGGTGGTCAACGAATGGAACGAGTACCTGTGGCCGTTCCTCATGTCCGACGATTCCTCGGTAGCGCCGCTGCCGATCGGATTGACCCAACTGCAGAACAACGACGGACTTACCAACTGGGGTCCGGTCATGGCAGGAACGGTGCTGACGATGCTACCAATCCTGGTGATTTTCCTTCTGCTGCAACGACACATGATCAAGGGCCTCACCTCCGGTGCGGTCAAGGGCTGACAGCTTTCCCGTCACATTTCTTTCTCGAGGAGCAGTAATGGCAAACATGAACAGGCGCGGATTCTTGAGCCTCGGCGGTGCAATCGCCGCCGGAGCCGCACTGACCGCGTGCGCGGGATCCGGCGGGTCGAGCGCTGATGCTGCGGGAACATCCGGTGCGTCGGGTGATTCCAACACCATCACCTTCTGGTCGAACCATCCGGGTAAGTCCACCGACGTGGAGAAGGAACTGATCAACCGCTTCCAGACCAAGTACCCGGACCTGAAGGTCAACTTGGTGGACGGCGGCAAGAACTACGAAGAGGTGGCACAGAAGTTCAACGCTGCCCTCTCCGGTGGAGATGTGCCCGATGTGGTTGTGCTGTCGGATGTCTGGTGGTTCAACTATGCACTGGCCGGGGCAATCGAGCCGCTCGACGGACTCTTCTCCGAGGTGGGGGTCGACTCGGCCGACTACGTCGATTCACTGCTCGCCGACTACCTGTTCCAGGGCAAGCACTATGCGCTTCCCTACGCGCGGTCGACGCCGTTGTTCTACTACAACAAGGCGGTCTGGTCGCAGGCAGGTCTTCCCGACCGTGGGCCGGCGACATGGCAGGAGTTCGACGAGTGGGGACCCGAGCTGCAGAAGGTCGTGGGCAACGGCAAGTTGGCACACGGGTGGGGCAACGCGAAGGATTACCTCGGCTGGACCTACGAAGGCCCAATCTGGACGTTCGGCGGCTCGTACTCCGACCAGTGGAATCTGCAGCTCGACAACGAGAAGACCATTGCCGCAGGGCAGTTCCTCTCCAGCATGATTCACGACAAGAAGTACGCCGCGGTCTCCACTGACATCGCAAACGAATTCGGTACCGGCATTCTGGCGTCGACCATCGCGTCGACGGGCGATCTGTCCGGCATCAAGAAGACTGCCAACTTCGACTTCGGCACCGCTTTCCTCCCGGCAGTGGACGGAACTCCCGGTTGCCCCACCGGCGGTGCCGGGCTTGCCATCCCGTCCAAGATCTCCGATCAGCGTAAGAAGAACGCGCTCAAGTTCATCGACTTCATCACCAATGGTGAGAACACGGCGTACTTCTCGCAGAACGTCGGCTACATGCCGGTCCGCAAGTCGGCAACCTCGGAGCCGAGCATGAAGGCGTTCCTCGACGCGAACCCCAACTCCCGTACCGCTGTGGATCAGCTCTCGCGTACGCGCTCGCAGGACTACGCACGCGTGTTCGTCCCGGGTGGGGATCAGATCATCGGCACCGGACTCGAGCAGATCGCTCTCCAGAAGGCCGACGTCGCATCGACATTCGCCGGCGTTGCCACGCAGTTGCAGCAGATCATCGACCGGCAGATCACCCCCAAGCTGCCGAAGTAGTAGGAGAGAACACTCATGGCCAACGTGCAATTCGCGGGAGTCACGCACCGCTACGAAGGAACCGATCGACCGGCAGTCGACCGTCTCGACCTCGACATCGCCGATGGTGAGTTCCTGGTACTCGTAGGACCTTCCGGTTGCGGTAAGTCCACCAGCCTGCGAATGCTCGCCGGTCTCGAGTCCGCGTCGGACGGTCGGATCGAGATCGGCGGCACGGACGTCACGCACCTCGCTCCGCGAGCACGTGACGTCGCCATGGTGTTTCAGAGTTACGCGCTGTACCCGAACATGACCGTCGAGCAGAACATGGGCTTCGCGCTGCAGAATGCCGGAGTAGGAAAGGCCGAGCGCCGGGAGCGGGTACTCGAGGCCGCGCGGATGCTCGAGCTCGAACCGCTGCTCGGACGTAAACCGGCCAAGCTGTCCGGTGGGCAACGCCAGCGAGTCGCCATGGGTAGAGCCATCGTTCGCCATCCCAAGGTGTTCTGCATGGATGAGCCGCTCAGCAATCTGGATGCCAAACTACGCGTCAGCACACGGTCGCAGATCGCCGCCCTACAGCGTCGACTCGGCACCACGACGGTCTACGTCACCCACGATCAGGTCGAGGCGATGACGATGGGGGACCGAGTGGCGGTGATGCTGGACGGTCGCTTGCAGCAGGTGGCGAAGCCGCGCGAACTCTACGACAACCCCGTCAACACCTTTGTGGCCGCCTTCATCGGATCGCCCGGCATGAACCTGATCGAAGCGCCGGTCGAGGGTACCGTCGCAGTGCTCGGTGACCTGCGGATTCCGCTGCCCACCGGGGCGTCCGAGCGGGAGCGGGTCGTCGTGGGAGTGCGCCCGGAGTCGTGGGATCTGGTGGGCGCGTGGCGAAAGGGCTCGCTGGCCGTGGATGCCGACCTGCTCGAAGAGTTGGGAGCCGAATCGTTCGTGTACGCGAAAGGCTCACCGGATTGCCAGTGGCAGAGCCGATCCGGTCGAATCGTCATTCGCGTCGACCGGAAGATGTCGGTGGCACCGGGGGAGTCGCTTCATCTGCTGCCCAAGGCCGGCGAGGTGTACTTCTTTTCCGCGGAGACCGGAGTACGTCTGTAGCGATACTGTGTGCGGCATGACCGTCGCACGTTCGCTCTTGCTGTTCGTACTCGCCGCGCTGCTCGAAATCGGGGGCGCGTGGTTGGTGTGGCAGGGAATTCGCGAACACAAGGGATGGATCTGGGTAGGGCTCGGCGTCATCTCGCTCGGCCTCTACGGTCTGGTCGCCACCATGCAACCCGAT
The DNA here is from genome assembly GCF_044908235.1 of Rhodococcus sp. 27YEA6. Lineage (NCBI taxonomy): Bacteria > Bacillati > Actinomycetota > Actinomycetes > Mycobacteriales > Nocardiaceae > Rhodococcus > Rhodococcus sp. 27YEA6. Next base: position 383,693 of record NZ_JBIYCY010000001.1, read on the forward strand.
GCGAACTTCGGGCGCATCCTCGCCGCGTACGGCGGGATCTTCGTCGCAGGTTCACTGCTGTGGGCGGTGGTGATGGACGGATTCCGCCCGGATCGTTTCGACATCGCCGGTGCGCTGATCTGTCTGGTCGGCGTCGGGGTGATCATGTACGCCCGGTAGGCCTTCGGCCCCGTGCGCGCTCAGGGAGTCCAGGGGGTCCCTAAGCGCGCACAGGGGCTTGCCCCTGCTACCAGATCTTCACACGCTTCTCCGGCTCCAAATACAGTGCGTCACCGGGCTTGACGTCGAACTCCTCGTGGAACGTGTCGAGGTTGCGGACGACGCCGTTGCACCGGAACTCCGGCGGCGAGTGCGGGTCGACGGCCAGACGGCGAAGCGCTTCGGCCTCACGGGCCTTCGTGCGCCATACCTGCGCCCACCCGAAGAACACGCGCTGCAAGCCGGTGAGTCCGTCGATGACCGGAGGTTCGATACCCTCGGTCGCGATCTTGTACGCCGCGATCGCGATCGACAGGCCGCCGAGGTCGCCGATGTTCTCGCCGATCGTGAACTCGCCGTTGACGTGGTGGCCCGGCAGTTCCTTGGGCTCGAACTCGTTGTACTGCTCGATGAGAGCCTTTGTGCGCTTGCCGAATTCGCTGCGGTCCTCGTCGGTCCACCAGTCGACCATGTTGCCGTCGCCGTCGTACTTGGCGCCCTGATCGTCGAACCCGTGACCGATCTCGTGGCCGATGACGGCGCCGATGCCGCCGTAGTTGGCAGCGTCGTCGGCTGCCGCGTCGAAGAACGGCGGCTGGAGAATGGCTGCGGGGAACACGATTTCGTTCATGCCCGGGTTGTAGTAGGCGTTGACGGTCTGCGGCGTCATGAACCACTCGTCACGGTCGACGGGGCCGCCCAGCTTGGCCAGGTCACGGTCGTACTCGGCGGCGTATCCGCGACGGTAGTTGCCCACCAGGTCGGTTGCCGAGATCTCGAGTCCGGCGTAGTCGCGCCACTTGTCGGGGTAACCGATCTTCGGGGTGAACTTCTCGAGCTTGGCCAATGCAGCCTCACGAGTCTGCGGGCTCATCCACTCGAGGTCGGAGATGTTGCGGCGGTACGCCTCCTGCAGGTTTGCGACCAGTTCCAGCATGCGGGTCTTCGCCTCTGCGGGGAAGTGTCGATCGACGTAGAGCTTGCCGACGGCCTCGCCGAGCAGATCCTGGACCAGGCTTACCCCGCGCTTCCAGCGCTCACGGTTCTCTTCGGTCCCGGACAGTGTGGTGCCGTAGAAAGCGAAAGTCTCGTCGACCAGGGCCGAATGCAGGTAAGGGGAGCGGGCATGAAGCACCTTCCACGCCGCCCATGCCTTCCAGTCGTCCAGTGACTCCGACGCCCAGAGTGCGGTGAAGGTGTGCAGGAATTCGGGCTGGCGGACCACGATCTCGGCGAACTTCTCCGAATCGGCGCCGAGACCGGACAGCCATGCCGCCCAGTCCAAACCGGGGTTCTGCTCGGTCAGTTCCTCGAAGCCCACCAGGTTGTAACTCAAATCTGCGTCACGACGCTTGACGACGTCCCAATGCCCGGCCGCGATCTTCTTCTCGAGCTCGAACACACGCTGGGCGTCGTAGCCGACGCCGGCGAGGGTGAACATCTTGTCGATGTGCGCGACGTACTTCTCGCGGATCTCCGCGTAGTTGTCCTCGCGGTAGTACGACTCGTCGGGGAGGCTGATTCCCGACTGGCTGAAGTGGATCAGGTACCGCTCGGAGTTCTTGGCATCGGTGTCGACGTAATGCGAGATGGCACCGCCGACGCCGACGCGCTGGTGGCGTCCGATCACGGTGGCCAGCGACGACCGGTCCGGCGCATCGGCGACGGCGTCGAGCTCGTCGTCGATGGGGCCGAGGCCTGCGGCCTCCACGGCGTCGGCGTCCATGAAGCTCGAGTACAGGTCGCCGATGCGCTGTGCATCGGTACCGGCGGCCGAGTTGGACTCCGCGGCTTCGGTGATGATGGTCTGTACGTCTTCTTCGGCCTTGTCGTAGAGCGTCCGGAAGGCCCCGTCGACTGCGCGGTCTGCCGGAATCTCGTATTCGGCGAGCCATTTTCCGTTGACGTGGACGAACAGATCGTCCTGCGCCCGTGTGTCGCCGTCGAGGTGGGTGAGGTCGATGCCTGAGCGATGAGCCGTGGTCATTTCTCCATCCTTACACGATCATGACGAACTGCTCGGTGTGTGCGCGATCGCTCCACGCCGAGTTCATCTCTTGTGCTGGGCAACGTCGGTATGGCATGGCACGATCGAATACGTGACCAGCAGACCTGCCGCAGATCCGCACCTGCAGGACCTCGCGCGACTACGACGTGTGCGAGACCGTATCGACCGGGAGTACGCGCGGCCTCTGGACGTGGAGGCGCTCGCGCGGGGAGTGAACATGTCTGCGGGGCATCTCAGTCGCCAATTCCGTCAGGCATACGGAGAACCGCCGTACGCCTACCTGATGACCAGGCGAATCGAGCGAGCGATGGCGTTACTGCGGCGCGGAGACCTCAGTGTCACGGACGTCTGCTTCGAGGTCGGTTGCAGCTCTCTCGGCACTTTCAGCAGCAAGTTCACCGAATTGGTGGGGGTTCCGCCCAGTGTCTATCGGCGCGAGGCCGAGCAGTCGACGGCAGGAATGCCGTCCTGCGTGTCCAAACAAGTCACCAGACCGATCAGGAATCGAGAAGCGCAGACCGCGCAGCCGCAATTAACGTGATCGCCATGGACATCACCATTCACTCGAGTTTCCTTCCGCAGGACGACCCTGAAGCCGCCCTGAACTTCTATCGCGACACGCTCGGCTTCGAGGTTCGCAACGACGTCGGCTACGACGGGATGCGTTGGATCACGGTGGGGCCGCCCGGCCAGCCCGGCACCTCCATCGTGCTGCATCCGCCGGCCGTCGATCCCGGAATCACCGACGAGGAGCGCCGCACCATCATCGAGATGATGGCCAAGGGCACCTACGGCGGACTTCTCCTGGCCACCAAAGATCTGGACGACACGTTCGAGCGGCTTCAGGCCGGCGACATCGACGTCGTCCAGGAACCGACCGAGCAGCCGTACGGCGTTCGCGATTGCGCCGTCCGGGACCCAGCGGGAAACCTGATCCGTATTCAAGAACTGCGCTGAGCCCGTCAACTGCGCTGAGACCGTCGGCGATCGACTGACAGATGGAGACACGATGACTGCCTTGCACACCGCAGACAGCCACGATTTGATCCGCGTGCAAGGCGCGCGGGTGAACAACCTCGAAGACATCAGTGTCGAGATCCCGAAGCGGAGGCTGACGGTATTCACCGGCGTCTCCGGTTCGGGGAAGAGTTCGCTGGTGTTCAGTACGATCGCCGCGGAATCGCAGCGGATGATCAACGAGACCTACAGCGCTTTCGTTCAAGGATTCATGCCGACGCTCGCGCGGCCGGACGTCGACGTTCTCGACGGCCTGACCACCGCGATCATCGTCGATCAGCAGCGGATGGGCGTCGACCCTCGCTCGACCGTCGGAACCGCAACCGACGCCAACGCGATGCTTCGCATCCTGTTCAGCCGTCTCGGAAAGCCTCACATCGGTTCGCCCCAGGCGTTTTCGTTCAACGTCGCCTCCATCTCCGGTGCGGGCGCGGTCACCATGGAACGTGGTGGCCGCCAGACGAAAGAGCGTCGCAGCTTCAAGATCACCGGCGGCATGTGTCCGCGGTGTGAGGGACGAGGGGCGGTCAACGATTTCGATCTGACCGCGTTGTACGACGACACCAAGTCGCTCAACGAGAGTGCGATCACGGTCCCCGGCTACAGCATGGAGGGTTGGTACGGCCGGATCTATCGAGGCTGCGGCTTCTTCGATCCCGACAAGCCGATCAAGAAGTACACCAAGAAAGAACTGAACGATCTGCTCTACAAAGAGCCGACCAAGATCAAGGTCGAAGGCATCAACCTGACGTACACGGGTCTGATTCCGCAGATTCAGAAGTCGTTCCTGGCCAAGGACGTCGACGCGATGCAGCCCCACATCCGGGCGTTCGTCGAGCGGGCGATCACGTTCACCACCTGCCCCGAATGCGACGGGACGCGACTGAGCGAGGGGGCGCGGTCGTCGAAGATCAAGGGCGTCAACATCGCCGACGCCTGCTCGATGCAGATCAGCGATCTCGCGGAATGGGTCAGCGGACTGAAGGAGCCTTCGGTCGCGCCGTTGCTCACGACGCTCGGTGAAACGCTCGACTCGTTCGTGGAGATCGGACTCGGCTACCTCAGTCTCGATCGGCCGTCGGGAACCCTCTCCGGCGGTGAAGCTCAGCGCACCAAGATGATTCGTCACCTGGGTTCCTCGCTCACCGACATCACGTATGTTTTCGACGAGCCCACCACCGGCCTGCATCCGCACGACATCGCGAGGATGAACGACCTACTGCTGCGCCTGCGGGACAAGGGCAACACCGTGCTCGTGGTCGAGCACAAGCCGGAGACGATCGTGATCGCCGACCACATCGTCGACCTCGGTCCGGGTGCGGGTAGCGCCGGCGGAAACGTCTGCTTCGAGGGCACCGTCGACGGTTTGCGTGCCAGCGACACCGTCACCGGCCGTCACTTCGACGACCGGGCCGCAATCAAAGAGACCGTGCGGGAGTCCACCGGAGCAATCGAGATTCGTGGAGCGAACTCACACAACCTCCAAGATGTAGACGTCGACGTACCGCTCGGCGTACTGGTCGTGGTGACCGGTGTGGCAGGGTCGGGCAAGAGTTCGCTGATCCACGGCTCGCTCGCGAAACGCGAAGACGTGGTGTCGGTCGATCAGAGCGCGATCCGCGGCTCGCGTCGGAGCAACCCGGCGACGTACACGGGGCTGCTCGACCCGATTCGCAAGGCATTCGCCAAGGCCAACGGCGTGAAGCCGGCGCTGTTCAGTGCCAACTCCGAGGGCGCCTGCCCGACGTGCAACGGCAACGGCGTCATCTACAGCGACCTGGCGATGATGGCCGGCGTTGCCACTCTCTGCGAGGAGTGCGAGGGCAAGCGCTTCCAAGCCGAGGTACTCGAATACAAATTCGGTGGCAAGGACATCAACGAGGTTCTCACGATGTCGGTGGCCGAGGCCGAGGAGTTCTTCGGCGAGGGTGAGGCCAAGACCCTCGCTGCGCACAAGATCCTCGTCCGACTGGTCGACGTGGGGCTCGGATACCTCACGATCGGCCAGCCGTTGACGACGCTGTCGGGCGGTGAGCGTCAGCGCATCAAGCTGGCAACCCACCTGGGTGAGAAGGGCGGCGTGTACGTCCTCGACGAGCCGACCACCGGACTGCACCTGGCCGACGTCGAGCAGTTGCTCGGCCTGCTCGATCGACTCGTCGATTCCGGTAAGTCCGTTATTGTCATCGAGCACCACCAGGCCGTGATGGCGCACGCCGACTGGATCATCGACCTCGGCCCTGGAGCCGGTCACGACGGCGGTCGGATCGTCTTCGAAGGCACTCCCGAGGAGCTCGTCGCCGACGGCTCCACACTCACCGGAAAGCACCTCGCGGCATACGTCGGCAACTGACCGGGCTCCTACCTCAGGCGTCGATACCCAGGTTGATGACGGCGAGGTAGGACCCGTCCGATTGCTTTTCGACGGTCATGAGGCCGGTGTCGTCGTAGATGCTGTCACTGGCGTTGTTCGTGTTGTTCTCACGACCGGTGTGCTCGCTGTACGGGGACTGCGAGTACACCTCGTCGAGAAGGGTCTCGTCGAAGAAGGTCTGCGACGTGAGGACCGTCTTCTTGTCGATGTGAACCTTGACGTGGATGTGGGTGGTGCGGCCCATGTACCAGCCGGGGAAGATCGTGGTGAACTGTGCGATGCCGTTTGCATCGGTGGTCTGCGCCCCGCGCAGATAGGTACCGTCGTCGGTGGTGGTGGCTTCGGTGTCGCCGACGCTGTACGAACCGTCGGAGGTCTCACCGGACCCTCCCATGCCGCCGCCCATTCCGCCGGGGGCGCCTGACGGTGGTTCGCCCATTCCGCCTCCGGGTGCACCTGACGGAGGTTCACCCATCCCGCCGGCCGGGGGAGTTCCGCCGCCACCGCCGCCGTTGGCGCTCAGCGAACCGGATTCGAAGCCGGAGTACACGCCGCCGGCGTCGCAGTGCCAGATCTCGACGACGGCGTTACTGACCGCGCCGATGCTGCCGTCGACGTTGCACTGGCTGTTGTCCTGCACGCGCATCGCAACCTGCAGCGTGGTGCCCGGACGGTCTTCGCGGATGTCGCCGCGAATGGAGTCGACGTCGAACCAGTAGGGGCCCTGTGTCTCTTCCTTGCTCATGACACACTGCGGTGCTTTGGCCAGAAGTGCGGTGACAGCGTCGCCGGACGTGGCCGCGGCGGAAGTGCCGGAAGTCGTTGTCGTCGACGCAGCCGCAGCCGAAGTCGTCGTGGCGGTGCCACTGTTGCCGGAGCACGCTGCGATGAGCCCGCCGAGACTGATGGTTCCGCCGAGGGCGAGAGCCCGCCGACGGCTCACGCGCAACCTGCTCGCTTCGATGTCTTTGTTCACGCCGCTGTACCTCCATTGTGTGGGCTGTTGTCTCAATGGTGGACGGGCGACCTGGTGCGGAACTGGTTATCCGCTGTGAACTTGCTGGGAGAGCATCTGAACGCTCGAAGTGGCCCGCACATAGACCTGTCCGCCGGCGTCGACGATGCGAGTTTCGATCAGCGCGAGCCTGCGCCCGGCACGAATCACGGAGGCCTCGGCGCGCAAGACCGGCCCGCCGATGTCGGGTGAGCGCAGGAAGTCGATCTTGTGGTCGAGGACGCGATAGTCCTGGTCGACGCTGGTCAGGGTCTGGGCAGACAGGCCAGTGATGGCGTCGACTGCCGAGATGAGGACACCGCCCTGAACGGCGCCCAACGGGTTGGCCATCCAGGCCACGGTTGCGAACTCACCGACGACGGAACCCGGGGTCACGTCGACGACAGCAAGATCGAGGAGACCGGCGAGTGGACCGCGTTCGAGTTTGCCGTCGCGGATTCCTTCGACGACGTCGGACCCGGACAACCCGCTCAGGTTGCTTGTCTTCTCCGGCGTCGGGACGGGCAGCGGCTCGCCCTCTACGTAGTCGTCGATTCCCACGACGGGGGGACGCGAGACCACCATGGCGCGACCGGCCATCACTGCCAGAAGGGTGCCGTTCTCGTCGCGAAGTTGCCCGGATGCGAGTCCGACGCCGTCGTCGAGATGCACGAGTGTTCCGGTGGCACCGACGTCCGCGATGTCGGGGATGTCGGCGCCCGCACTGACCGTGACCTGCGCGAGCACGGACTGATGGCCCGAGGTCAGTCCCGAGTACACCGCGCCACCCATGGCACCGTCGATCATGACTCCGATGGAACCGAGCACGGTCTTGCCACGGTGATCGTGGAATCGCTCGCCGACGGCCTGCGCGAAGGCCAGGTCCCCGGGCTCGACCGAAACGGCGCGCACACCCATCAATGTGTTGAGTGGGTCAAGCTTCTTGACGGGCGCGGCGGAGTTGTCGATGCTCATCTGTCGAGTATCTCCAGCGCGCCGAGTCCTGCCGAGACCGGGTCTCAACCACCGATACGTGAATGCATCTCCCAGACGAGGACTTCGGCCCCGGCGTCGGAGGTCAGCTGCTGGCCACCCGAATCGCTCAACCGGACAGCATCGCCTTCGTACAGTGTGCCGACGCCCTCCATCTCGGCAGTGCCCTGCGCGACGAAGACGTGCAGGAACCGTGCGCCCGGAAGATTCACGGAGGTGCCCGGCAGAATGCGTGCGACATGCATGGCGGCGTTCTTGTTGTTGATGCGAATCGCCGAATGATCCTTGTAGCGCTCCATCCCGGAGGCAACCGGGATCAGACCGCCGCGCAGCAACTCGTCGTCGATCTCGAGCTGTTCGTAACCGGGGGTCAGTCCACCTTCGTCCGGTACCACCCACATCTGGATGAAATGCACGGGGTCGGAATGCTGTTCGCCGCCGATACGCCACGAATCGTTCTTCTCACTGTGCATGATTCCGGTACCGGCGCTCATGCGCTGGGCGAGTCCCGGATAGATGACGCCGGTGTGGCCGATGGAATCCTGGTGCACGAGCGAACCGCGAAGCACCCAGGTCACGATTTCCATGTCCTTGTGCGGATGGGTGTCGAAACCGGTTCCCGCCAGTACGGTGTCGTCGTTGTTGACGAGCAGCAATCCGTGATGAGTGTTGTCCGGATCGTAGTGCTGTCCGAACGAGAACGAATGTTTCGAATCCAGCCAGGAGACGCGGGATTTCAAGCGATCGCCGGAGCGGTGCACATCGATGTGCGGTGTCGTCCGTGGGGCCTGTGCTCGACCAGATGCCATGGCTCCTCCTTCTGTACCACCGGGATCCACCACAATCGGGATCCGCCACTACCGGCATCCACCCTACGACGAACCTGCTGTGTAGTCCGAACATTGGGCGTACTCGGTGGTGTCGTCAGTTCGTCGACGCGTGCATCTCCCACACGAGTATCTCCGCATCGCCGATTCCCTCGACTCGTTGACCGCCAGTATCCTTGAGTCGCAACGAATCTCCCGGACCGAGCAATCCGACTCCCTCGACGTCGACAGTGCCACCGGCGATGAAGCCGTGCACGTACGGCGCATCCGGGAGAGATACCGACCCACCGGTCTCGAGGCGAGCAACATGCAGTGCCGCATGTTTGTTGTGCAAGCTGATCGCGCTGTGATCGCGATGCGCGGGCATCCCCGACGCGAGGGTGATCAGGCCACCGCCGTCGAGTTCGGAGTTGATGTCGAGTTCCTGATAGCTCGGAGTCACTCCGGATTCGTCCGGGGGTATCCACATCTGGACGAGGTGAACGGGCTCGGTGACACGTGAGCCGTCGGCCCGGAAGCGATCGTTGCGCTCGGAGTGCAGGATTCCGGTACCGGCGCTCATTCTCTGCGCGAGTCCGCGATGGATGACTCCGGAGTGCCCAGCGGAATCCTGGTGAACCAGAGATCCGCTGAGCACCCACGTCACGATCTCGGTGTCGCGGTGCTGATGAGTGTCGAAACCGTAGTCGGCTTCGATGATGTCGTCGTTGTTCACCAACAGAAGTCCGTGCGCGTACGCGGCGTGATCGAAGTTTCCGGCGAAGGGGAAACTGTGACGCGCCGTGAGCCAGCCGTAGTTGAGATGCGCACGTTCGTCAGCTCGCTGGACGACTACCGACGACATGTCAGCTCAGCGTCTCGTGTGCCGCCGGGATGGATCCCAGGCGTCCGGCCTGGAAGTCCTCGAAGGCCTGCATGACCTCGGACTTGGTGTTCATGACGAACGGCCCGGCCATCGCGATGGGCTCACGAATCGGTTTGCCGCCGAGGACGAATACCTCGAGAGATTCGGTCCGTGAATCCTGGCGATCGGAAGCGGCGACGGTGATGGAGTCACCGCGTCCGAAGACAGCTGTCTGTCCGACACGAATGGGCCGACGCTCGGCCCCGACCGTGCCTTCGCCGGCGAGGACGTAGACGATCGCGTTGAACTCGGGGTTCCACGGAAGCGTCAGGCTCGCACCCGGGGCCACAGTCGTGTGGGAGAGCGCGATCGGTGTGTACGTCGAACCAGGTCCGGCGTGGCCGGCGATGTCTCCGGCGATGACGCGTACCAAGGCTCCGCCGTCCGGCGAGGAAAGCAGGGCCACCTTGTTACCGGTGATGTCCTGGTACCGCGGAGATGCCATCTTGTTGTCGCGAGGCAGGTTGACCCACAGTTGGACGCCGTGGAAAAGGCCGCCGCTGAGGACGAGGTGCTCCGGCGGAGTTTCGATGTGGAGGATGCCGCCACCCGCGGTCATCCACTGGGTGTCGCCGCCGCCGATAATGCCACCGCCACCGTTGGAGTCCTGGTGCTCCATGATGCCGTCGATCATGTAGGTCACGGTTTCGAAGCCGCGGTGCGGGTGCCACGGTGTGCCTTTGGGTTCTCCGGGTGCGTAGTTGACCTCGCCCATCTGGTCCATGTGTATGAAGGGATCGAGGGCGGAGAGGTCGATGCCGGCGAAGGCGCGGTGAACGGGAAAGCCTTCACCTTCGTATCCGACCGGTGCGGTGGTGATGCTCTTGACGGGGCGGTCGACTGCTGACTCTGCCGGCTCGTCGAGACGGGGCAGGGCCAAGATGTTCTCGACTGTCACAGCAGGCATGTCGTACTCCTTGTATCCGTGAAGCTGATGTCAGGTAGTTGATTGTTCAACTATCTCATTCGGAGTCAACAAAGTCGAGCCCCGGGTATTCCCGGGGCTCGACTGGTGTTCGGATCAGCGCAACATGCTGCCGAGGGTTTTTGCCGCTGCCATGACCTCGGCGCCCAGCGCTGCTTGGTCCTCGGAGTCGAAGACCGAAATTCCGAGGCTGGAGATGGCGTCGCGGCGTCGGCCGGGGATCACCGCCGAGATTCCCAGGACGGACGGGATGACCTCGCCGACGGTCACTGCGTAGCCGCGTGCGCGTGCCGCCGTCACTTCCTCTCGTTCCCCGCTCGTCGGCGGGAGTGAGGCAAGGATGGAAAGCCCGGCGGAGCCGCGGTCGATCGGATCGACCTGCCCTGGATGAAACGCGACGTGAACCTTGGCGCTGCGCGGTTCGACCACCATCAGCGCGCGCACTTCGGTATCGCTCTCGCGGACCACCAGGTGCGCTGTCGCCTCGGTGGCCTCGGCAAGTTCTTGAAGTATCGGGCGAGCGAGAGTGCGCAAATCCTGTTCCACCGGTTCGGCAAGGGTGACCAGGCCGGCGCCGAGAGTGACGCGCTTGAAGGAGTCCTTGCGGCACAGGTGATGAGCCTCGAGCGTGCGGATCAACCGATGTGCGACGGTTCGGTGGACTCCCACTCCGTCGGCGATGTCGGTGACCGACAAGCCGTGCGGATAGGACGTCAGGAGTTCCAGGATCTCGAGTCCGTGGTGCAGCGTTTTCGACATGCTGGAGTCCACTTGAACTGCACTTTTGCGCGGTCGGTGTTCCTCGCTCAGCTCTGACATCAAATCCCTTTCTTGACGTTTGTGAGGTATGCCACCTACGCTTTGAACATATCGCACAGTGTGTGCGATTATCGCACACTTTACGAAGCTGCACAACCTTCGGGTGGATGCAGCGCAGCGTGTTCGGAGAGAACCTTCATGAGCAACTACAGCGTCGTGGCAACGGAGGACGTTGCCGCAATCCACCAGCTGTACGGCCACCAGAGTCATTGCATAGACTCTGGGCGCCAGCAGGATTGGGCGCAGACATTCACCGATGGCGGTGAGTTTCATTCCCCCAGTTATCCGGAACCCGTGGTCGGTTTCGACGACCTTGCGGCTTTTGCTGCTCGCTTCTTCGCGGCGGCGGAAGCTGCCGACGAGGTGCATCGCCACGTTCTGACCAATCTCGTCGTCGAGGCGGTGGACGAGAGTGCTCTCACAGTGCACGGGTACCTGCAGATCGTTGCCACCGCTCGCGGCGGAGACTCGCGACTGGTGCGGATGACAACTGTCACAGATCACGTGGTTCGGGTCGGTGAGGAGTTGAAGATCGCCCGCCGCACCGTTTCCCGCGACGACGCGCCCCGAGCGTCCGAACAAGCTTGAAGTACCGAAATGTTTCTTGCACAACAATATTCAGTAGGAGAAGTACATCATGACCGAAAGCTCTGACCAGACGAACCCGGGCCGTACCGTTGTGACGCAGATGTCGGCGGTGTACCCGGAGTTGGCAGGCAAGGTCGCAGTGGTGACCGGCGCGGCTCAGGGTATGGGTGCGACGTTCGTCGAAGGACTGGCAACGCGCGGCGTACATGTCGTCGGCGCCGACATCAACGAAGAGCAGATGCTCGCCACGGCCGCACGAATCAACACGGACCTCGAATCGAATGCACTGGCGGACAAGCCGGGTCGCGTCGTCGGAGCTCGGGTCGACGTCACCAAGCCCGACGAGCATGAATTGCTTGCGCAGTTGGCGTTGAAGGAGTTCGGCCGGGTTGATTTCTGGATCAACAATGCGGGTATCTTCCCGTTTGCGCTGGCCGAGGAGATCACCCCGGAGCAGATCGGCGCAACGCTGAGTGTCAATGTCGAGGGAGTGCTCTACGGTGCTCAGGCGGCGGCACGTCACCTCGGTCCCGGCGGCGCCATCGTCAACATGTCTTCGGTGTCTGCGCTGCGTGTGCGGAAGGGGAGGGGCGCATACTGCACGTCGAAAGCTGCCGTTGCGCACCTCACGGAGTCTCTCGCAGTGGAGTTCGGCGACAAGGGTATTCGGGTCAACTCCATTGCACCCGGCTACATCGACACGGCGATGACGAAGTGGGTCCAGGAAGATCCGATCGCGCTCGCGAACGCACTCGACTCGGTACCGCTGCATCGTCTGGGCTCGCCCGAAGAGGTCTTCGGCCCGCTGCTGTTCCTGCTCTCGGACAGCGCGCGTTACGTCACCGGGCACAGCATTGCGGTGGACGGTGGTTCGCGGCATGTCTGAGTCCACGACATATCCCGGCGTCGTTCTCGTTACCGGCGGTGCTGCCGGGATGGGGGCGCATCACGCGCGCACTCTCGCCGCGCGCGGTTCGCATGTCTGCATTGCCGATGTTTCGGATTCATCCGGCGTGGTCGACGACATCGTCGCCGCAGACGGATCGGCATCCGCTCATATTCTCGACGTCACCGATGCCGAGGCCTGGGACCGGGTTGTCGACGAAATTCGGACCACCCGTGGGGAACTCGGCGGACTGGTCAACAATGCCGGTATCTCGCGTCGGCTCGAATTCATGGACACCCCGAACGACATCTGGGAGCTGACCATGAAGATCAACCTCTTCGGCCCGTTCTACGGTATGAAGGCGGTGGCGCCGCTGATGCGCGAGAGTGGTGGCGGATCGATCGTCAACATCTCGTCCATCGCCGGTCAGATCGGATACTTCTCTCCGGCTTACTCGTCGAGCAAGTGGGGTCTGACCGGTCTGTCGAAGTCGGCCGCAGGTAACTTCGCGCAGTGGGGGATTCGCGTCAACTCGGTGCACCCGGGACTGGTCGGTACGGCGCTGCTCGGCGGCGCGAACGACTTCGTCGCCGCGTCACTGAAGTCGGTTCCCTTCGGACGCATGGGAACTCTCGACGAGATCACCGAAGCAGTGCTGTTCCTGCTCTCGAACAGTTCGACCTACACCACCGGTACGGAACTCACTGTCGACGGCGGGTTGGTGTCGAACGGTCTTTACCACCGCATCATCGCGGAGACTGGAGAACTTTCATGACCGAACACTGGGACGTCGTTGTCATCGGTGGCGGCGGAGCAGGTCTCGCCGCTGCGGTGTCGGCAGCTGAAGAAGGCGCATCCGTTCTGCTGTTCGAATCCGAAACCGAACTCGGTGGATCCACCGCGCTGTCGGCCGGTATCTTCACGGCCGCCGGAACGAGCGTGCAGGCCGGCCTCGGAGTCGACGACTCGGCAGAGAAGTTCTTCCAGCACTACATGGACCTCAACCAGTGGATGCTCTCACCCGGATTGATTCGTGCATTCTGCGAAAACGCCGGTCCGACACTGGAATGGCTCATCGGACTCGGCGTCGAGATTCCCGCGGCGATCTCAGGTAACGCTCACCAGCCGGGACTCGCCCAAGCCGGCGTCGAGGACGTCTGGCGCGGCCACGTGCCCAAGGATCAGGGATACGGACTGATTCAGGTGCTGGACAAGGCTCGTCGTAAGCACGGGATCGAGGTCATCTTCGGAACACGGGTGCAGAAGCTGATCGAGGAAGACGGTCGGGTTGTCGGTGTTGTCGCCGACGACATCGAGGTGCCTGCGGGCGCCGTCGTTGTTGCCTCCGGTGGATTCGCGCAAGATCCGGGTTTGGTGGAACGCCACTTCCCGGACGCGAACAAGGCCGGAGAGGCCTTGTTCGTCGTCGCAGCCGAGGGGAGCCGCGGAGACCATCTTCGTTTTGCCGAAGACCTCGGTGCTTCCCTGGCGGGCGACGGCTGGGGTCTGATGCTGCCCACCGTCTACTTCCAGCGATTCCACCACTGGCAGGCCGGCTTTCCGCCGAAGTCGCGGATCTACGTCAACCAGGACGGCCGTCGTTTCATGGACGAGGACAGCTCGTACGCGGTCTCGACCGGCATCATCGACCATCAGGGTGGATACGGTTGGATGATCTTCGACGAGAACGCTCGCGTGAATCTGGCTCCAGGATATGCGGATTGGAATCCCGAACGCATCGAGGAAGAAGTTGCCGCCGGTGGCACGATTCGTGCGGACACGATCGAAGACCTCGCAGTGGCTACGGGTGTTCCGGTTGCGACGTTGGCGCAAACCCTGCGTCGATGGAACGACCAACTGCCCAGCGGTCACGACGACGACTTCCTCCGCCATCGCACGTTGCGGAACAAGGGTGCCGTCGGCAATCCGGATCCTATTGCGACAGCTCCGTTCTATGCCGCGAAAATCCTTCCGGCAGAGCTCGTCTGTACGCATGCGGGAATGGAGATCAACACCGATGCGGCCGTGCTCGGCAGCACCGGAGTACCTATCGAGGGTCTGTACGCCGCAGGTGAGGCCGGCGCCGGAATCCTCGGACTGAGATACGTGGGCGGCGGCAATGCGGTTGCCAACGCTTTGACCATGGGCCGCGTAGCGGGACGTAATGCGGCGAATTACACCAGGACCAGCGCTGAGAGCGCACCGGTCCATTCCATCGCGCACTCCTGACGTCCGACGTCTGCGCGGCACCGAATCCAGTCAGTATCCAATCCAGGCAGGGAACAACATGTCAGAGAATGAGACCATGGCGAGAGCCGAATCCACCGAGGGCAGCAGCGTGGCAACCGAACGACAGTCGACGACGAAGGTAATTCGCGCGGCCATCGTCGGTACAGTCGTCGAGTACTACGACTTCGGTATCTACGGATACATGGCCACGACGATCGCCGCGCTGTTCTTCGTTTCCCATGACCCGAACGCAGCACTGCTCGGTACCTTTGCAGCATTCGCCGTGGCCTTCTTCCTACGCGTGCCCGGCGGCATCTTCTTCGGCCACATCGGCGACAAGTACGGCCGCAAGAACGCGCTGTCCTGGACCATCCTCCTGATGGTTCTCGCGACAGCCGGAATGGGCCTGCTGCCGACTTACGCCACGTTGGGTGTGTGGGCGACGTCCATCCTGGTTCTGGCTCGTTGCCTGCAGGGCTTCGCGGCCGGCGGTGAACTCGGCGGCGCCAACGCGTTCGTCTCCGAGTCCGCTCCCAAACGGTGGCGTGCGACGCAGACCTCGATGGTCAATACCGGCACCTACCTGGGTTCGCTGGCAGCTTCGCTCATGGCCCTCGGCCTGACGTCGGTGTTCTCGCAAGAGCAGATCCTCGAATGGGCTTGGCGTATCCCGTTCCTGCTCAGCCTGCTGATCGGTGGCATCGGTATCTGGATCCGCAGCCAGATGGAAGACACTCCTCAGTTCGAAGAACTGCAGGACAAGGGTGAGACCAAGAAGCTTCCCATCCGTGAGTTGCTCAGCACCTCCGGTGGCAGCGTCGTCAAGATCATCCTGCTGGGCGCACTCATCACCGGCGGTTACTACATCGCCTCGGTGTATGCCGCGACGTACCTGCAGACCACCGGCGGTCATTCGTCGCGCGTTGCTTTCCTTTCCACCTCTCTTGCACTGGTTCTCGGCGTCATCACGTTGCCGATCTCGGGATACATGGCAGACAAGTACGGGCGTCGGCCGGTGCTGTTCGCCGGTAGTGCCGCCGCAGTGGTTCTCGGAATCCCGATGTTCATGATGATGGCCGGTTCTGGCATCTGGCAGGCGGTTGTCGGTCAGTCAGTGCTCTTCATCTGCGTTTCCGTTGTCAACGGTGCTTCGTACGTGACCTATGTCGAAATGCTGAAAGCATCTGTGCGGTACAGCGGTCTGGCATTGGGTAACAACGTCACCAACATGTTCCTCGGTGGCACCGCGCCTTTCATCGCCACCTATCTCATCAGCCTGACCGGTAACTCTCTCGCTCCGGCTGGATACTTCGTCTTCTGTGCGGTGATCACCCTCGTCACGGTCTTCTTCATCAAGGAGACCAAGGGTGTTGAACTGCAGGTTGATTGATCATCGGGTAGAACAGGAGCCTGACCGTGTCCCTCGCTGACAAGCAAGAAATCACCGAAGTTCTGTATCGCTACGCTCGGGCCGTCGATCGGAAGGATTTCGACAGCGTGGCCCTCTGCTACTTCGACGACGCGATAGACAACCACGGTGGTTACATCGGAACCGTCGACGGGCTGATCGAAGACATGAAGCTCAGACACAAGACGATCGACTCGTCGATTCACTGCATTTCCAACATACTGATCGACGTCAACGGCGATGTCGCTCAGTGCGAGTCGTACTGTTTGTGCTTTCTGCGGCAAGAGCGTTCCGGTACGGATACGGTGCAGACGCTTGCGACGATCAAATGCCGTTACGTCGACAGGTTCGAAAGGCGCCACGGTGAATGGCGAATCGCCGATCGGATTGTCGTGTTCGACGAATCCCGTGAAGACGTGATCGAGAACATCCTGTCCACGGACTGGGTGACGCAACGTCGATCCTTCGACGATCCGGTGTACACCAGGACGCCTTGACCAGTAGTGCAGACGAAGGCCTTCACACACATCGTGTGTGAAGGCCTTTCGCCTGTTCACTTCTCGTGTCAGCCCACTGCGCCTGGTGCGGCGACCTCGGTCAAACGGCCGTCCGAGAGCCTGAGCCAGCGTTCGACCTTGACCTCGGCCAGGAATCTCTCGTCGTGGCTGACCACCACGAACGCCCCCTGATATGCATTCAGGGCACTTTCGAGTTGAGCAACGCTCACCAAGTCGAGGTTGTTGGTCGGCTCGTCGAGAAGAAGCAGCTGCGGGGCCGGATCGGCGAAGAGAACGCACGCCAATGTAGCCCGCAGTCGTTCACCGCCCGAGAGTGCAGCGACGGGAAGATGAGCACCCGCACCCCGAAAGAGGAAGCGCGCCAGGATGTTCATGCGTTCCGGTGCCGGTAGGCCTGGAGCAGACAAGGCAAAGTTCTCTGCGACGGTGCGTGCGGGGTCGAGTAGGTCGAGCCTCTGCGACAGGTATGCCACTCGACCGTCGGCTCGCGTGATCTCACCGGAAGTCGGCGCCACATCCCCGTTGACGATGCGTAGCAACGTCGACTTTCCGACGCCGTTCGGCCCGGTCAACGCGATACGCTCCGGTCCTCGAATGGCCAGGTCGATTCCGGAGTCGGCGAAGATCGCATGATCACCGAACGCGAATTGCATTCGCTCACCGAGGAACACCGTCCGGCCGGCGGGTACATGTGTGCCAGGCAATTCGAGTGAAATCGTCTGGTCGTCTCGAAGAGCGCGGCCCGCTTTGTCGAGTCGGTCCTTCGCCGCGTCGACCCGGGCGAGGTGTGTCTCGTTGGCCTTGCCTGCCGACTCCTGAGCATTGCGCTTCATGGTCCCCGCAAAGATCTTGGGCAAGCCCGCGTTCCCGAGATTGCGGGCAGCGTTACTTGCGCGTCGCGAAGCACGTTCTCGGGCCTGCTGCAGTTCGCGCTTCTCGCGCTTGACCTCTTGCTCGGCGTTGCGGATGTTCTTCTCCGCCACTTCGCGAGCCGAGCGTGCCGCGGCTTCGTAGTCGGTGAAATTGCCACCGTAGAAGCTGATCTCGCCGCTGTGAAGTTCGGCGATGCGGTCCATGCGGTCGAGTAGTCCTCGATCGTGACTGACCACCAACAGACAACCACTCCAGTCGTCGAGAACGTCGTAAAGCCTGCGGCGCGCGTCCAGGTCGAGGTTGTTGGTGGGTTCGTCGAGGAGAAGGACATCGGGGCGTCGCAGGAGTTGCGCCGCCAGTCCGAGCGAGACGACCTGCCCGCCGCTCAGAGTGTCGAGGCGACGATCGAACGTCATGTCGGCCAAACCGAGTCGACCGAGTTGGGCTCGCGTTCGTTCCTCGATATCCCAGTCGGACCCGATTGTCGTGAAGTGTTCTTCTCGTGTGTCCCCGGATTCGACTGCGTCCAACGCAGCGAGCGTCGGGGCGATGCCCAAGACCTCGGCAATGGTCAGATCGCCCGTCAGTGGCAGGTCCTGCGGAAGGTATCCGAGAACGCCGTCGACGGACACACTGCCGGCGCGCGGCCGCAACTGGCCGGCGATCAATCTGAGCAGAGTGCTTTTCCCGACGCCGTTCTGGGCCACCAGCCCGGTTCGGCCGCCGGGCACGGTGAATGACAATTCGTCGAAGACCGGAGTGTCGTCCGGCCAGGCAAAAGACAGATTCGAGCAAACGATGTAGGTATCGGACATGAATAGACCTCAGGTGTTGTGCGGGCGCGGCAACGCTGCTCCGCGAAGAGTCGGGTAAGTGAACGACAACATGGCCACGACGGCAGCGCTCCGAGGCGTCTGCCGGTGGCCGTCATGCCCGGTTTTATCCGGAGATGTCGAGTTCACCAACCATGTCTGATCCTTTTTGGTCTGTGTTGTTTCATCCGACGATAACAGGAGCCGGTATCTACATACGAGCAATACCGGCGCAGAGAAGTTCGACCAGTCGTCGATACACCCGATCCGGGTCGGTGCCGGCCGGTTGTCCCTCTACCGATTCGAGGATGCAGAAGCCGTGCAGCGCACTGCGAAGAGACCACGCCGCCTGCTCCGAATCATCCGGGCTCAGACCGTATCCCGCGATCACCTTGTTGATGACGTCGACCACCTCGCCGACGGCGGAGACCAGATCGGGATGCGGAGCAGTGGGGTAGCGGTCGGTGATGGCGTAGAGCCCGGGGTGTACTCGGACGAACGCACGCCATGCGTCCGCGAGCGCCATGACGGCGTCGTCGCGCGAGAGACCGACCGCGGCGGCACGCAGTTGTTCGGCGAGAAGGCTGCGTGCGAGGAGGCTGAGTTGATGGTGGACGTCGTCGACCCCGTCGACGTGTTTGTACAGCGCTGACTGCCGGACGTCGAGGGTCTCGGCGAGTTGACTCAGTACCAGAGCGTCGGCGCCTTTGCTGTCGACCAGATCGGCTGCGGCAGCGATCACGCGTTCACGGGTAACCGGAGTTCTCATGCACGCATCTTCCCTGTATGACAGGCTTCGCGTCGGTGATACATTATCACCATGAGTGATGAAGTATCGCCACGCGAGCTGTCCGGCGATCAACTACGCCGTCGTGACCTGCGCGTAGTCGTCACCGGTGCATGCATCCTCGGGTTGACCTCGGTGCTCTACGAACTCTCAGGAGTGTCTCCGTCGACGGGTGCATTCTTTCGGTGTCTCTATGCGCTCATCCCTCTCGGCATGCTCGTGCTCGTTCAGCGTCGTCGGTCACCCCGGCCTTCGGTCTCGGCGCCCTGGATCGTGAAGTCTCTACTTGCCGGCGCGTTCCTCGGAATCGATCTGGTGCTCTGGCACGAGTCGATTCATTCGATCGGGGCAGGTCTTTCGACTGTGATCCTGAATTTGCAGGTGCTGTTCGTCGCAATCCTCGGCTACGTTGTCCTGCGCCAACGGATCGGCCGGGAACTGGTCGCCAGCCTTCCGTTGCTCTTTGTCGGAGTTGCTCTGGTAGCCGGGACGAGCACAACGCTCACCGGGTCGAATCCTGCTGTCGGAGTGTCGTTTGCCGTGATCGCCGCAGGCGCGTACGCGGTCTACATCTTCCTCATGGGTCTGGCTACTCGGGCGGCGGGCAGAACGGCGTTGCCGATGTTCGTCTCGACGGGAGCCACTGCCCTCACGGCAGGTGCATACGGCCTCGTGAGTGGAACTTTGGATCTGACCCCTTCGCTCGTAGCTCAAGGCTGGCTTGTGCTGCTCGCGTTGGTATCTCAGGTGATCGGGTGGCTGCTGGTAGCCAGCGCCAGTCAGCGTCTGCCTGCCAGTGCAGTCGCCGCCAGCCTCGTGTTGCAATCGGCGTCAGCACTGTTGTTCGGCGCGGTGATGCTTGCGCAGACCCCAACTCTCGTCCAACTTGCAGGTGCCGGAATGATTTTGGCCGGAGTGGTTGTGGCGACGCGGATACCCGCGAAGAAATCCTCGACGACTGTTGTCGGAAAACGAATGGAGACAAGCGTATGACCATGGCGGCTGACCACATCTACATCAACGGCGAAATCAGGGCCATGGACGGTGCGGTCGGCGACAACGCGACCGCTGTGGCAGTCAAGGACGGCAGATTTGTCGCCCTCGGAACTGACGCCGAGATCTCGGCGCTGACCGATTCCGAAACCTCCGTTGTCGATCTCGCCGGAGCGGTGGTTGTTCCGGGGTTCATCGAGACGCACCTTCATCCGATGATGTGGGGTTTGATGCTCAGTGGGGTCGACGCAACGACGAATACGTGCCCGACCATCGAGAAGTTGATCACGGCGTTGGCCGCGCGGGCCGCGATCACACCAGTTGGCGAGCCCATCGAAGCGTGGGGCTTCGACGACAGCCTCGTGGCGGAAGATCGAGGCCTGACCGTAGCTGATCTGGACAAAGCCTCCACCGATCATCCGATTCTGGTGCGGCACTTGTCTGCTCACGGGATCTATGTCAACTCGGTCGCACTGGAGAAGGCCGGAATCGATGCCACCACGGTCGATCCGGAAGGTGGTGTCATCGTTCGGGACAGCGACGGTGTACCCACCGGTGAACTGTGCGAGGTTCCGGCAATGTCTCTGGTGCACGGACTTGTTCCGGATATGAACCCGAACGCGTCCAAGATCGCGATGCTGCGCGCGCAGGAAGTCATGGCGTCGGTGGGCGTGACGAGTTTCCACGACATGTACGTCACGGCCGAGATGTACGAGGCGTACCGGCAACTCGACGCCGATGGTGACTTGAGGCTGCGTGCGCGCCTCTATCTCGGCCACGGGGTGCACGATCAGTTGGGTGAACTCGCCGATCCGACCGAGCGAGTTCGTGTGGGCGGCGTCAAACTCATTTCGGACGGGTCGATTCAGTTGCACACCGCTGCGCTGACCGCGCCGTACCACGATCTGGGCGGATGCCACTGCGGCGGAATGGCAATCCCGGCAGGCGCGCTCGGGGCACTCGTCGAGGAACATCACGCTGTCGGCCGACAGGTTGCGATTCATACCAACGGTGATCAGGCCATCGATTTTGCATTGGACGCAATTGCAGCGGCACGGACGGCGCACCCGGACATCGAAGTTTCGCATCGACTCGAGCACGTTCAGACGTTGCGGGAAGATCAGATCGCGCGGATGGTCGAACTCGGGGTGGTGGCGTCGATCTTCGTGAACCACGTCTACTACTGGGGTGACCGGCACCGCGATCGTTTTCTCGGACCGGGTCGCGGCGAGCGTATCAGCCCCGTGGCGTCGGTCGTGGCGGCGGGGCTTGCCTACGCGCTGCATTGCGACTGCCCTGTCACTCCAGTGAACCCGCTCTTCACGATGAACACCGCCGTACATCGTGTGACGCGAGAAGGTCGCGTTCTGGGTGCGGAGCAACGGGTTTCCGCGTCCGAGGCGCTGGCCGGCTACACAAGCGCAGCCGCTCGTCTCACCGGTGAGTCATCGGACAAAGGTCGGATAGCGGTGGGACTTTTGGCGGATTTTGTTGTGCTCGACGGAGATCCGCTGCGCAGCGATTCGACAGACTTGAATGAACTGTCGGTCCTGCGCACGGTTGTCGGAGGTGAGACCGTCTTCGGGGCGTAGATGCTCGTCGTTTTACCTTGGGATTGGGTGCCGGTAGTCAAATCCTTACCGGCTTCGCAACTGTAGATGCACGTGGGCCGGGGAGCGAATTTGCTTCCCGGCCCACAGCTTTGGATGCAGAACGGGCAGTCGCGATTCGATGGTCGGACAAAGTTATTGGTGGAGTGCTGGTTTCGGAGCGCGCGAGAGTTTGTCCTGGCCGGCCGATCCGGCGGGGCGCAGCGATCGATGGCGCCCGTGTCCGTGGCGCTAGTGGACGAAATGCGGGGGTCTCGAAACGGCTCGATCCTTCTGTTTGCTCGAGGGTCGCTGTTCTCGGCGAGTTCGTTCGTGGATTCCCGGACATACCAAGAGTATCTAGAACTTGTTCTTGTTTGGATCGGAATGAATCGCCCGTTCGATCGCAGAACACTTTTTGGTAAATAGTTGTGATGCACAGCTAACTATTTCTAACGGTACTGGTCAGGGTGCAGAATTAGCCCTTGAGGGATGTCGAAATTCCTTCTGAACGTTTGACCAGTAAAACCGCCACAAAAGCTGATACGTGTGATAAAAATTGATCCGAAGCGGAGCGGTTGCTATGTATGAGCGAGGGCATGCACAGCGTCACGGTTCGGCTCGCAAGCTTTCTGCAACATGTTTGGCACCGATGGCGGATGTACCTCGTTCCGCCATCTCTTCACCCAATGCCCGGCAACGGGACAGACGAAATGAGTCTTCACATGCCTCGATTTTTCCCGGTCGGGGACGGACGAGAATCCCGTCTCCCCCGGCGCGCCACTGCTGTGTTGGCGGCTCTGCCGGCTGCACTGCTCCTCGCGACCTCGGGTGCGCTGCTTGCACCTGGTAGCGCCGCGGCCGCCCCGGGCGACGACATCACCGACCAGTGCCTGGAGATGTCCCAGAACGGTGGACCCTGGGTGAAGCCGGCGGC
Organism: Rhodococcus sp. 27YEA6; assembly: GCF_044908235.1. NCBI lineage: Bacteria > Bacillati > Actinomycetota > Actinomycetes > Mycobacteriales > Nocardiaceae > Rhodococcus > Rhodococcus sp. 27YEA6. The sequence continues at coordinate 406,372 of NZ_JBIYCY010000001.1, forward strand.
CTTCGATCCCAGTGGAACCGACTACATCCCGATCCCCGGTGACGAGGGCACGCAGTTGGCCTTCAATGTTCGTAATGTCTGCGACCTTCCTGCCACGCTCACTCTTTTCAGTGAGAGCTGGTCCGTCTCGGGCGGCGGCACTGCGACAGTGCGGGGCAAGCTCGACGGTCAGGTCGGCCAGCAGTTCGTGATCGGGCCGAATGCGAATTCGTCGACGCGGATCGAGCTGGTGAAAACGCCTCTCGCACAGAACGCCAACGTGATGGCTGGTTTCATGATCGGCATCCCTGCCGGCGAAGTTTTGCAGGGATACGAGATCAACCCCGGCTGGGGTCTCGTCCTGGTGGAGGGCGAGCCCGTCGTTGTTGCTCCCAGTGCGCCGACCGGTTTGACTCTGGGTTCGGCCGAAGTAGAGGCGGGCACACCCGTCAAGGTCTCCGGCAAGGCAGAGCCGAACAGTACCGTCACCGTGACCGGAGGCGGCGCCACCTGCACCGCCACCGCGGATACGAGTGGGAACTTCAGCTGCAACCTGACGATCACCACGCCCGGCAGTCATCCGATCACCGCCACTGCGACAAATGAGGGTGGGACCAGCCCGGCCTCTACCGCGGTGACGGTGAAGGTCACGGCGAAAACCACCGATCCAGGTGGCAGCAGTAGCGGTTCGCTCGGAAGTAGCACCGGTTCGCTCGGAAGTCTCGACCTGTTCGGCAGCCTCGGCGGATAACCACTCCGGCCCAACCGGCCACTTAGACCTCGCGATGCGCGGGGCGATCTCGACCATCTCCGCGCATCGCCAACCTTCTCGGTCACCGAATTCAATTCGGCGGCTTCATTTCCCATGCCCCTTCCTGGGGCTGTTTCACCGGAGTGCACATCCGCACGGCCCGGGCTCAACCAAGCGCGTCGGATGTCCCGCCGCGAACTGCACAGGAGGAATACCAGATGAACAAGACCACAAAGGGTGCCATCGCCGCAGGTGCGGCTGCTGTTCTGCTCGCAGGTGGTGCCGGAACCATGGCTGCGTGGAACGCGTCGACCGGCGCTGGCGGAAGCCAGACCGTCAATGCCGGCTCGATGACGATCAGCGAAGCGGCCGGCTCCGGCGTATGGAAGCTCGGCGCGAACACGTTCAACCCGGCCAGCGACAAAATTGTCCCCGGTGACGTACTCACCTACACCGCCACGTACAACTACACCCTCGTCGGCACCAACCTGAAGGCGACGCTGACACCTACCGTCGGCGGAATCTCCGGGGCTCTCGCGAGCAAGCTGGAGGTCGCGACTGCCGGTGGTCAGAACGCGAGCGTCTCCGCGGGCACTGGCACGCGCGATATCACCACGACGATCACGTTCAAGCCGGACACCACCAACACGGACGGCGCTGGCCAGGCAGCCACGCTGTCGGGAGCCTCGGTCACCCTCGAGCAGACGCTCACCCCGTAGTTAATCCGTAACCAGAAGAAGGTCACGTGAAGACCCAATACAAATGGGCGATCGCAGCGTCGTCGGTTCTGCTCATCGGGTTCGTCTCGGTGCAGCAGACCGGCGCGCTGTGGCGCGATACCGCAGAATCGACCGGCGGCACTATCCAGGCAGGCATGCTCGATATCTCTGCCGGCGGTGAAGGGGTCAAGCAGTTCAACCTCGATGGGTTCAAGTTGGACAACAAGGGCCCGGGCGACAGCATTCAGATGCCTCTGCCGGTGATCAACTCCGGCAACGTGCAAATGAACTACGTGCTTTCCGATGTTGTACTCAACGGCGCGACCCCACCGCCGCTGAGCCTGCGCGTGGCCAAGGTAGCCAACGAGGCGGCCTGCACCGCCACTGGCGACGTGGGCACTGAGCTCTACAACGGTGCCATGGACGGCGCGGCCTTTTCCGAACAGCTGGTTCCGGCCGGGCAGATGCAGGTGTTGTGCCTGCGGGCCACGTTGGGCCAGGGCGCGGCAGCGAGCCAGCAGTCCAACGCGACGTTCACTTTCGACGCAAGCTCAGTGAGCCAGTCATGACCGTCACCGCGAGAAGCCGGCGTGCAGGCGAACGTGCCGAGTATCGACCCCGGCACAGCGCACACGTGGAAACATCTGAGCGGCAACATGATCCCGAACAAGGCGGAGACGACAAGACCACCCTATGGTGGTGGACTCGCACCATCGTCTCGTGGGTACTGCTGCTGCTGATGGTCGGCATTCTCGCGGTGATGGTCGTTATCCCTCGACTCACCGGCTCCACCGCGTACACGGTTCTCACCGGTTCGATGGAACCGACCATGCCCCCTGGCACGCTCATCGTGGTCAAGCCGACCCCCAACGAGGATCTGACCACCGGGGAGGTGATCACGTTCCAGCCCGTCTCCGGCGATCCAGCGGTGGTCACCCACCGCATCGAAGGCATCTATTACACGGGGGAAGGGGAGCGTCGCATCCACACTCGCGGCGACAACAACCCCGTCGCCGACTCGTGGTCGCTGGTGCCCGAGCAGATCCGTGGTCGGGTCATCTACTCGGCGCCGTATCTGGGCCGGGTGAACTCGGTGATCAAAGGGCAATCGCGTTCGATTCTCACCACAGGCGTAGCTGCGGGCCTGGCTGTATATGCCGTGTGGATGGTCGTCAGTGGCATCCGCGACAAGCGGGGCAAGGCCGGTGACGACGAAAGTGGCACAGACCCGACTCTTTCCGGCCCTGAACTCGGCGCGCCGGTATTGCCCGCCGATCCATCGGCACCAACCTCCGAATCGAAATAGGACAGCAGAATGTCTACAGAACAGAAATCGGGCGGCGACGCGCGTCTCGGGGCGCGGATGCGAAGCCGTCTGGGCGAGACCGGTTGGATACGGACCCGGGCCGTGCTCTCACTGGGCATGGTCCTGGGCCTCGGAGCGGTCGGCACGATGGCGGCGTGGTCCGACAGCGCTACTGCGACCACCGGCATGTTCAGCACTTCGTCGGTCCAGCTGAAAGTCGACAACCAGCGGCCCGCACACCAATTCACCGAACTCAAGCGCAGCAGCATGCTGCCAGGCCAGAGTGAGGCCGGGGCATTGACGGTTCAGAACACCGGAACTGCCAACTTCCAGTGGGCGGTATCGGCAACGGCCACGGGTTCGTCCGCGCTGATCGGGAAGCTCAAGGTTTCCCTACATCAGACCGGCGCCAACGACGGCAGTACCTGTTCAGGACCGATCATCGGGACGCAGCAAGCGTTCTCCGGGAACCCGACACTCGTCTCTGGCCGATCACTCGCTGCCGGTGTTTCGGAGCAGGTGTGCATCAAGGTGACCGTCGATTCGACCGCGGGTCAGACGGAGCAGTTCAAGATCGCCGATCTGGGCTTCAACTTCACCGCAACGGGGCAGTGATCATCGCGATGGACAGCACCGATGAGGAGGTGAGCGTGGGACGCAGTCGTGGCAAGGAAATTGCCTTGAATGTGGCTGCGGTCGCCGGGCTCATCTGCATAATCGCCACTCTCGCGTCCCTGATATTCGGGATCAAACCACTGGTGTTTCGCTCGGGTTCGATGGAACCTGCAATTTCCACCGGTGCGCTGGCGCTGGCGAAGACCGTGCCTGCAACTGAATTGGCTGTCGGCGACGTGATCAGCGTCGACAACGACCAAGGCGTGCGCATCACCCACCGCGTGGTCGAACTCGAATCGGCAGGAGCGGACACCGTGCTCGCCACGCTCAAGGGCGATGCCAACAATGTGGCTGATCGACTGCCCTACACCATCACCGAGGCCGACCGAGTGTTCATCAGCGTCGGCGGGCTCGGCTATGTCGTTGCTTGGCTTTCCAGCCCGCTCGCAACCTTCCTTGGCGGCGGATTGGTAGGCGCGGTGCTGGTCATCGCATTTGGACGAACTAAAGACCGGCGTCTGGAGAATGCCCGCGCCGCCACTACAAATGACGCCCGCGTCGATGCTGACGAAACCTGCGGGGAGCTTCAGGAGGCTCATAATGATTGAAATGCGACGGGCTAGCACCCGCATGAAGTCGCTGCGGTCGTTGATCGCTGTCGGCGGCGCTGCTGCAATGGCTTTCGGTCTGGCTCAGGCCACTGGGACGTTGGCAAATCCAACTGACGTGGTCAATTCGACTGGCGCACAGGTGGCGACGGGCAACTTCTATCCGACGCCGCTGACCGCAAGTATCGGGTGCTCGACCTCAGGTTCTGTCACGAGCCAGCGTGGAAACCCCTATTGGAGCGCTGTACCCGGGGCAACGGGTTACAAGGTCGAACTGATGAACAGAAGTAACAACACCGTCAAGGACACAAGGACCTTCACCGCTACGCAACTTCAGTGGTCGAGCGTATCTGACTCGGATCGCTCGGGACTTTACATCAGGGTCTACACCATAAATGGCCCGATGACCTCGTCGGGATATACAACCGGCGCCGGCATGTCTTTCAAAGACTGGGTTAGTGGTCGCACCGCGTGCGAGGGTAGTTCGAGCACAAGCAAGCCAAACCAGGCTTGGGAGAACGTCTCCACCTGGGATCCGAGCACCCCGGCGCCGAACGGCGCGAACCCTCTGAGCAGGATGCAGGCCGAAGCGATGGTTGCGACCGAGCCGGAAGCTGTCGAGTCGGAATCGACCACCTCACAAGCTCCGTCGACGAGCGAGACCGCCTCTCCGACAACGCCTACCGAGCCGACGAGCACAACCGAGGCCCCGACCACCACGACGACACCGAACACGACGACACCGAACACGACAACCTCGGCACCGACTACGCCGGGAACCACGTCGCCGGAGACTTCTCCGACAGCGGACCCGAAGCCGGTGCTTACTGACACAGTCGAGAATGGTGGTCTCACCGGAGGCTGGACCGCGGGTGGAAACAAGGTTGCGGTCGTCGACGCCGACGGCAACGAACTCGCAAGCGGCCGTGTCGAATCGGGTTCCACTCTGCACTGGTACAACGGCCAGTTGTGGATTGTGGGGGCAACCGAGGTCTACCGCATCATGGAGTCGCCGCAGGACGGCACGTGGAAGTTCTACAAGGACAGCGGGCAGAACATGCCTGACTTCGGGTAGCGGCTCATCACTCGACCTCTCGACTGTGCCCCCGGATCTCCGGACCCGGGGGCACGGCCAACAGTTTGTTGATCGGTGCGAGATCGAAATAGTCACGCCATGCCACAATTTTCGAGTCCATGATCTCGAAGATTCCCATGACCGGCAGGACTACGTGTTTGTCGCCGAGGTCGAATCGGTCGGTCCGTTCGTTGAGTACGGTCGCACCGTTGGCGGACTGGTGATGAATCGTGAATTCGATCCCACCGAAGGCCGAGATGAAGCCTTCCAGGAAAGTCAGGATCTCGACGCGTCCGACGATCGGTTCCATCGGAATATTATGGTAAACAGCATCTTCACTGAAATACGATGCGATTGTCTCGGCACTACCGAGCTTCCACTCGGCGCAGAAGGCAGTGACCAGTTCTTCGGGCTCATGGTGTGACCTCACGACAGGGTGAGACGTTCAGGTGCAAGCTTTGATGGCGGCGCACGAACATGCTGGGGACCCAACGTGGTGGGGATTCGGAATCGATTGTGACGTGCGAACTGTTTTCGAGAAGGACTGCGATCGCGGTCTTTGCTTCCAGACGAGCCAGCGCGGCCCCGACACAGAAATGTGCTCCTTTACCGAAGGCGAAATGCGCTCGGGGATTGACCCTGTCGAGGTTCATCACCTGTGGTTCGGTGAATGACTCAGGATCGCGGTTCGCCGAACCCCACAGCAGTATGAGATGACTGCCGGCGGCCAGTGTCATGCCACCGAGTGTCGTGTCCGCGTTGACATGTCGGTGATGTCCGCGAAAGGGTGACTCGAGCCTGAGCGTTTCTTCCAGGAACGCGCCCACGAGTAGAGGGTCCTCGCGCAGCTGCGTCTGAATCTCAGGGCGCTCGGCGAGCAACCGCGCAGAGTTGGCGATCAGTCCGGCGGTCGATTCGCCACCCGCACCGACGAGTTGCACCAACATCAGCACGGCCACGTCTTCGCTGAGTTCGCCTGCGTCACAGCAACGGACGAGGTCTCCGAGGAGATCATCCACCGGGTGAGCCCGTGCGTCACGAAACTTGCTGTAGAGGTACCCGGTGAGTTCGGCCGCCGAGGTGACGACGCCTGTCAAACGCTCCGACGTCACGATGCCGCTGAGAAGTTCGGTGTTGTCGTACGACCACGCCAGCAATTGGGGGACGTCGTGTGCCGGCAGGCCGATCAGCGTGGCAACCATCTGTAGCGGCAGCGTGTCCGCTACCGACGTGACCCATTCGATCCGTCGACCGTCGAAGCCGTTGTCCCACAACTGCTGCGTGTACTCGGTCATCACCGGCTCGAGTGCTCGTATACGTTTGGCGACCAGTGTCGGCAAGACAAGTTTGCGCTGGTGTTGATGGTCGGGCTCGTCGGCAGTCGCGAGAACGTGAACAGCTTGGCCGCCGCCGTTCATGTCGAAGGTCATTGCCGAACCGTCCGGTGTTCGAACCAGCACGCCGGTGAGGTTGTTGGAGAAGTCGTCGGTACGGGAAACGGCTTCGGTGACCAATTCCCACGTGGACACCAGATAGAAGTCGGTATCAGGAATTCGGTACACGGGGTGCTCGCGCCGGAGTACGTCGTATAGCGGGTACGGGTCGTCGATGTTCGACGGCAGGAAAGGGTTGATGTCGAGCGTCGATGGTGTCACGAAGGGAAGATTTCACGGCCAGGAAGGAGAAGTCAACAGGTGGAAAAGGCCTCTGAACTGGTATTTTGTGAAAATCTCACGCCCGTTGGGCCTTCAAGGCTTCTCCCTGGTCAGAGGCCCACCGCCTTCCTTGGCATAGAGATTTCTGATTGAATCTGTCTCAGAGTGAGACGAGGTGACGGAGAGTGACCGGTGCAAACGAGCGTCGCGCCGCCGACTGGTTGGCCGGCGGTAACCGCAGTGAACTCGCAACCGAGCGCATCTTCGCGGCTGCGGCGGAGCTGATTCGAGAACAGGGATTCGATCGGTTCAATGCCGACGACGTCGCTGCCCGCGCAGGCTGTTCGAGGGCAACGCTCTACCGCTACGTAGGTGGCAAGTCCGCGATCCGCGAGGGGTTGTTGTCACGAGGCGCGGCATCCGTGGCGAGCCAGGTCGCGACTGCCGTCGAATCACTGCACGGCGACGAGCGCATCGTGGAGTCGATCCTCGTCGCCGTCGACGCGATCAGATCCGACGCTGCCATGAGCCACGGCCTTGCGGCGGCGCGGGCCAACGGAATCGACGAGTATCTCGTGTCCTCGCCGTTGCTGCCGCGTACTGCGCTGGAACTTGCGGGCTTGGATCCTGAAGGTCAAGAGTCGCAGTGGGTGGTTCGGATCGTGTTGATGCTCTTGGCGTGGCCTCTCGCAGACAGGGCCGCCGAACGACGGATGGTCGAGTCGTTCGTCAGCTCCTGAGGCTCCCGCGTCAGCGAGTGCCCACGGGCCTGTCGCCGACGATCGAGATTCGATCCATCACTCTGCGAGCGGGAAAGTAGTCGCTGGCCGCATAGTGCTGACAAGTTCGGTTGTCCCAGAACGCAATCGTATCCGTCCGCCATTTGAGTCGTACTTGGAATTCGGGGCGATGCACGTGTCGGTAGAGCAGGGTGAGTAGCTCGTTGGACTCGGCTTCGGGCACCCCGACGATCCTCTGAGTGAAGCTGAGATTGACGAAGAGTACCTTCCGCCCGGTCTCGGGGATCACCCGCACCACCGGATGTCGAACGGCAGGGAACTGTGGGCGTAACTTCGCCACTGTTGACGGATCCATGTGCTTGCCGAACGAATTGATCCAATCGTGCTCGGCAACAAGGTTATCGATACGTTCTTTGATGCCCTCCGGGAGTAGTTCGTATGCCGCTCCGGTATCGGCCCACAAGGTATCGCCGCCGACTGACGGAACCTCGACTGCACGCAAGACCGCTGCGAACGAGGGGAATTCGTGCCAGCTGACGTCGTTGTGCCAGTTGTTCTCCACACCGCCGGTCATCGCGTCTTTGGCGAGAGTGACAATGTCGGCTTCACTCTGGCCTGGTTGGGTGTACTTGAAAAACGGATGTTGCTCCAGTGAGCCCCATCGGCTCGCGAAATCTCGGTGTTCGCTGCGTTCGATAGTTTGATCGCGGAAGAAGAGTACTTTCCATTCGAGTAGCGCTCGGCGAAGTTCCGACATCGTCTCGTCCGAGAGTTGTCCGCTCAGGCTGATTCCCGAGATCTCCGCACCGATGGTGGGCGTCGTCGGAGTGAGTGTGAAACGCGTGTACGGCAATACGTCGAATCCCTCGGCGGTGCGTGAGGCCACGAGTGGCCCGTAAGCAGCGAGTGGATCGGTTGCTACCGGGTAGATCTGTCCGCTCACGAATGCCGTCATGTCCGTCATCCTTACTCGTTCGGGTGGGGGTCTTCCGCTACGGTAAGGCTCAATCCTTAACTGTGTCAAGGGTTGGCAAGACGCGTGGTTGCGTTATTGCAAATTAACTTTATGATCTGAATCAGATGGTCGAAGGAAGATTCACGTGATCAGGGTCCTGATCGGTTGAACACTAAACCTGAGGAGTGGGCGAGCATGGAAGCACGTGTCGAGTACACGGAACTATTCATCGGCGGAGAATGGGTGACACCGTCCGGTAGCGGCGTCATCGAGGTGATATCGCCGCATACGGAGAGCGTGATCGGTTCGGTTCCAGCCGCGTCGACGGCAGATGTCGACCGCGCAGTGGAGATCGCGAGGGCGGCATTCGATTCCGGAGTGTGGGCGCAGACGCCCCTCACTGACCGCATTGCGGTGGTCACCCGCATCAAGGACGCGATCCTCGCCAGGAGTGAGGAATTCGCAGCGCTGATCTCGCGGCAGAACGGTGCTCCGGCCAGTTCGGCGATGCGCACGCAGGTATTGGGAGCCGTTGCGGCATACGGCACGGCGTGTGCCGTTGCGGCGCAGTTTCCGTTCGAAGAGTCGCGTGCGGGCGTCGGCGGCCCGATGTTGATCCGTCACGAACCGGTGGGTGTCGTCGCAGCAATCGTTCCGTGGAATGTGCCGCAGTTAGTGATCGCTGCGAAACTTGCTCCGGCACTTCTGAGCGGATGTGCGGTGATCTTGAAACCGGCTCCGGAGACGCCGCTCGATTCGAACTTGCTGGCCGAAATATGTTCACAGGCAGGACTTCCGAAGGGAGTGCTCAGCGTCTTGCCTGCCGACCGGGACGTGAGCGCTCATCTCGTGTCCCACCCCGGAATCGACAAGGTGGCCTTCACCGGGTCGGTGGTAGCAGGTAAGGCGATCATGGCTGCTGCAGCCACGAATCTCACACGAGTGACACTCGAACTCGGTGGCAAGTCGGCTGCGATAGTTCTCGAAGACGCAGATATCGATCAGGCGCTGCCCAACATCCTGGCGGGATCCTTTGCCAACAGTGGTCAAGCTTGCGTCGCGTTGACGCGTATTCTGTTGCCGGTCAGTAGGTATGACGAGATTGCGGAGAAGTTTGCGGCTGCGGTCGCGGTGATGAAAGTTGGTGATCCGACCGATCCGGCGACTGTGATCGGCCCGATGACCAGTGCGGCGCAGCAGCAACGAGTGCTTGACTACATCGGAATCGGTGAGGCAGAGGGTGCGAAGATCTTGACGGGAGGGTCTGTGCCGGAGGGGCTTTCGACAGGCTGGTACGTCGAACCCACGGTCTTCGGCAACGTCGACAACTCCATGCGGATTGCTCGCGAGGAAATCTTCGGGCCGGTCGTCTGCCTGATTGCGTTCGAGGACGAAGCTCACGCGATCGCGATTGCCAACGATTCCGACCTCGGACTCTCGGGAGCGGTCTGGACTGCGGACACTGCGCGCGGCATCGAGGTGGCACGGCAGATCCGGACCGGTACCTTCTCGGTGAACTGCCAACGATTCGACGTCGTTGGTCCCTTCGGCGGTTACAAGAATTCCGGTGTGGGGCGCGAATTCGGCCCTGAAGGTCTGGCGGCGTACCTCGAAGCCAAGAGCATCTTCCTCCCCGCCTGACCCGGCGAAGTCGCAAAAGATTCAGCCCCACTTCGATTGTCGAGGTGGGGCCGAATCAGCTCGTGTCAAATGCCGATGTCCTTAGCGATGATCGTCTTCATCACTTCACTCGAGCCCGCATAGATTCGGTTGACCCGTGTGTCCGCATACAGGCGAGAGATCGGGTACTCACGCATGTAGCCGTATCCACCGTGTAGTTGCAGACATTTGTCGATGACGCGGCCGGCCATCTCGGTGCAGAAGAGCTTGATCCTCGCGGCGTCCGCGACGGTCAACTCACGGATCTCGTCCAGATCGAGTGCGCGGTCGACCGCAGCTTGCGCGGCCGCGACTTCTGCCGAGCATTCGGCCAATACGAATTTCGTGTTCTGGAACTGAGCCACGGGGGCACCGAAGACCTCGCGCTCTTTGACATATTCGGTCGTGAACTCGATTGCTGCGCTGGCATTCGCGTAGGACCCCACGGCGGCGCCGAGTCGTTCCCGGACGAGATTTCGGGTGAGGTAGCCGAAACCAGCACCCTCCTCGCCGAGGAGGTTCTCGATAGGCACGCGGACGTCGGTGAACGAGAGTTCGGCGGTGTCCTGCGCTCTCAGCCCCAACTTCTCGAGCTTGCGACCGACGCCGAAGCCGTCCGACGTGGTGTCGACACAGAGAATCGACAGACCGGCGCGGCGGTTCACTTCGCTCGGCGGACTGGTGCGAGCGACCACGAGAATCAGGTCAGCCTGTACTCCGCCGGTAATGAACGTCTTGGATCCGTTGACGACGTAGTGGCTGCCGTCGCCGGACAGTCGCGCCGTTGTTTTGATCCCGGCAAGGTCTGAACCGGCGCCAGGCTCGGTCATCGCGATGGCGGTCATCAGTTCGCCGGAGAGGAAACCGGGAAGCCATCGCGCTTTCTGTTCGTCGTTGCCGTACTCCACCAGATAAGGCAGGACCAGGCACGTATGGACGACGTCGGCGCCGAACGTGACCCCTGCCCGTGCGGTCTCCTCGCGGATCACGGCCTGATACTTGAAGCTCGCCTCGCCGCCGCCGCCGTACTCCTCGGGCAGTTCGATTCCGAATATTCCGAGGTCACCCAACTGTCGATACAGTGATCGAGGAACCATGCCGGCTTCCTCCCATTCTGGAAAGTGTGGGACGACCTCACGGGCGATGAACGTCCGAATCATGTGACGGAACGTATCGTGATCGCTGTTGTAGACGGTTCGTTGCACGCGATTCTCCTTGGGCTCGGTACCCTGAAGTCAGGTATCCGGTTCTGCGGTGAGGTAAGGTTCTCTAACCAGATGTTGAGAGAAAATTGCGGAATGAGCTGTTGTTTTACAGCAATAAGTGAATAATAACTCATAGGTATGCGTTTGACGATGCAACCCAGGTTGTTCGAGTTCCGGTTGTCGCGAAGGAGAGAGTCACGATGGTCGTACGTAGGCCCCACGACCGTAAGCAGCAAATTCTTGCTGCTGCAGGCGAACTTTTCCGTGAGCACGGGTATCACAATGTGTCCGTTGCGCAGGTCGCTGCGGCAGTCGGAATCACGGCCCCGGCCCTCTATCGGCACTTCAAGAACAAGCCGGATCTGCTTTACGCAGCGGTCAACGCAGGTATCGAATCTCTCTACGATCGAGTCGCCGGGTCCGAGGATCTGAAATCGCTGATCGCGGAGCTTGCGGCGTCGGTATCTCGTCGTCGAGGGCTCTCTCTCCTGTGGCAACGCGAAGCTCGCTACCTACCCGACGAGCAACGGGAGGAAATGCGCGCGACGCTCAAGAGCGCTGCCGCACGCGATGCTGCGCTGATCAGAACGGAACGTCCCGAGCTCGACGAAGAAGACAGCTATCTGCTCGCCTGGGCTCTCATTGCCGTCTTCAACAGCGTGTCCTCGCATCGGGTGTCACTACCGAGACGTCAGATGGAACTGCTGCTGGCAGAGTTGGCGGAGCGGGCGGTGCATACGGAACTCGGTCACTCCGAGGGGAAGATGGAGACGCCGACCGGTCACGTTCCGGTGGCGATGCCGAGACGTGAACTCTTGTTGACCGAAGCCATTCGTCTGTTCGATGAGCGCGGGTATCAGGCGGTCAACACCGAGGACATCGGTGAGGCTGCCGGAACCACGGGCCCCAATGTGTACAACCACTTCGATGCCAAGATCGACCTACTGATCGCGGCGGTCTCGAGAGGCGGCGAGCGGCGCCGGATCGGTGTCGCGCAGGCGCTCGCTGCGGCAACCGGGCCGGAGGACGCGTTGTCCGGATTGCTTGCGGCACATATCGATTTCGCGATCAACGAGCGTCATCTGATCGGGTTGTTGATCAGTGAACTCGACCAATTGCCGGACAAGTTCCGCCGCACGTGTGAACAGAATCAGCGTGAGTACGTCGCGTTGTGGGTCAAGATGCTCGACGCCGTTCGTCCGGGACTGGAACCCGCGACGGCCAGAATCACCGTCAATGCTGCTCTGACGGTTGTGGAGAACGCCGTGCGTATCGGCCGACTACGTCGTCGTGACGATCTGCCTGAGCGCCTGTTCGAGATCGGCTCCGCCGTCTTGCTGGCCAGTTAGCCGCACAATCAGCCGGGTACTGTTGGCAGACAGTCATATTCAAGATTGTATACATTTTTGCATACGTTCCTCAAGAACCTAGTCGATGAATTCAACTGATCGGAGACGTCCATGCGTTTCGACGCAACAGAGCTGACGATCGAGGAACTCGAACTTCAGGCAGAAGTACGGGAATACCTCGACAAGCGGCTCACCCCCGGTAGCTATCCACTCGGACTCGGGATGTCGGGGGCGGTGGATCCGGTGTTCTCGCGAGATCTCGGTAGCCGTGGGTGGCTCGGCATGTCGCTGCCGAAGGAATACGGTGGGGGCGGACGGTCAGCAGTGGATCGATTGGTCGTCGTGGAAGAACTTCTCGCGCGGGGAGCACCGGTCGGGTATCACTGGATCGGGGACAGACAGTCGGGTCCGAGCATCGCCGCCAACGGCACGGAAGAACAGAAGCGGTACTTCCTTCCCGGTATCGCGAGCGGTGAGTTCTCGTTCTCGATCGGGATGAGTGAGCCCGACTCGGGGTCGGACCTGGCATCAGTGCGCACTCGCGCCGAACGTGTCGATGGTGGCTGGAAAGTCAACGGCACCAAGATCTGGACCACCGGCGCCTTCCACGCCACACACATACTCGCCCTGCTTCGAACCTCGGCAGACAAGCACAACGGACTCACTCAGCTGATCGTCGATCGCGACAGCGAGGGCCTGACCGTCTCACCCATTCCGTTCATCGACGGTAGTGAGGACTTCTGCGAGGTGTCGTTCCAGGACGTTTTCGTGCCGGATTCGCGTCGCCTCGGAGACGTCGGAGCGGGCTGGGGACAAAACACCGGCGAACTCGCACTCGAGCGAGGTGGCGTCGACCGTTGGATGTCGCTGATGCCGGTCCTCGAGAACTGGGCGGCCAACCAAGCAGCGCAAGGCGGTCCAGGTGCCCTCGCCGATCTGGGCTCGATTACCGCACGCTGCTGGGCTTTTCGCGGGATGTCGCTGTCCATCGCACGGATGGTTGACGCCGGTCGCTCGCCGGTCACAGCGGCCGCGCTGATCAAGGAGATGGCAACACGCTTCGAACAGGACTGTGTTGCGACCGTCGCGCGGCACCTCGGCCGGGCTCCCGACCTTGCATCCGACGATCCGTACGAGTCACTGCTCGCCCGGGCCGTGCTGGTGGCGCCGTCGTGGTCGATTCGCGGCGGCACCAACGAAATTCTCCGCACCGTGATCATGAAAGGGTTGAACCGATGAATTCGGGGTCAGAGATCAACGCGTACACATTCGACGCCGACCTCGAAGCGATGGTCGAGCAATTTTTCGCCGAGAAGTCCGGCACCGAGGTGGTAGCGGAGGCCGAGATCGACGGTCTGCCAACCGGATTATGGGACGCGGCAGTGGAACTGGGGTTGCCACTGGTCGGTCTTCCCGAATCTGCAGGTGGTTCCGGTGGCTCGCTCCTCGACGCCGTGACTGTGCAGCGCGCTGCCGCGAGGCACGCTGCGCCGTTGCCCCTCGCCGAGACGTACCTTGCCGGCAGACTGGCAGCAGCGGCTGGGCTACCGGTGCCCTCCGGAATCGCAACCGTCGCGCCGAGATCGCAGCACGACGATGCGCGTCGGACCAGCGACGGCCTGGTATCGGGAACCTTTCACGATGTGCCGTGGGGGAGCGCCGCGTCAGTGCTGGCGGCAGTTCTCGGTGATCGAGTTGTACTCCTGAACATCTCTGACGCCGAGATCGGTTCCGGGACGGACTTTGCGGGGCAACCGCGTCAGAGCCTGACGTTCTCCGAAGCGCGGACCGTCGACGGTGACAACCCGGTCGATCCCCGGATTCTCGGTAGACTCGGCGCCTTCCTGCGATCGGTGCAGATGGCGGGAGCCATGGAGGCGGTGTCGACGCTGACCCGGCGCTACGTGTCGGAGCGGGTGCAGTTCGGCAGGCCCATCGCGCAATTCCAAGCCGTCCAGCAGCACATCGTCACCCTCGCTCAGATGGCATCGATGTCCACGCTGGCCGTGGATCGCACTGCGTATGCGCTCACCAGTCGCGACGCCGACTTCGAAGTGTGTGCAACCAAATTGGTGGTTTCGCAAAATGCGCTCGCGAGCGTGCGCGCCGCCCACCAGGCGCACGGTGCGATCGGCATGACCCGCGAATACCGCTTGCAACAACTCACGCGTCGACTGCATGCCTGGAGATCGGAGTTCGGGGACGAGATCGCGCTTGCGAAGCAACTCGGAACGGCCGTCGCGGCAATGCCTTCCCTGCCCCGCTTGATCACCGACCCTCAACCGACCTTGGAGCTGAAATCATGACCGACGCCGTGTACCTGGAAATCGACGGACACGTAGGAACCATCGAGTTCTCACGTCCGCCCGCCAATTACTTCGATCAGGCACTCCTGCAGCAGATCGCCGATGCGGCAGACGATCTCGTCAACGGTGGAGATATTCGAGCGATCGTTCTCGCATCGGCAGGCAAACACTTCTGCGCCGGCGCGAACTTCGGTGAGGGCGGACTGGGGCCCGATCGTGCCGACACGGTACGCACGATCTACACAGAGGCATTGCGGTTGTTCGAGATTCCGGTTCCCGTGATTGCGGCAGTGCAGGGATCCGCGGTGGGTGGTGGGCTCGGCCTCGCCTGCGCGGCGGACTTTCGCGTTGCCGGGCCCTCGACGCGTTTGCACGCGAACTTCGCTGCGTTGGGGTTTCATCAGGGATTCGGGCTCAGCGTCACCTTGCCCCGAATCGTCTCGGCACAATGCGCAGCCGATCTGCTGTACACGGCGCGGCGGCTGACCGGCACACAGGCGCACGAACTCGGCTTGGTGGACCGTCTGGCCGAGGATGCGAACATTCGGCAGGAGGCGCTCGCGTACGCACACGAAATTGCCTCGAGCGCACCGTTGGCCGTCCGCTCCATGAAGGCGACGTTGCGCGCAGGGCTGCGGGACGAGGTCGCCACTGTGCTCGAGCGAGAGTTGGCGGAGCAGGTTGTTCTGTGGGGGACCGAAGACTGCGTCGCCGGCATCGAGGCCAACCTCGCACGAGTGCAACCGCAGTTCAAAGCGAGGTGAGGTCGACGCGACCACTATCGTGTCCACCGTGAAGGAACCAACCGGTGCACAACGCTGCCTGCAACAGATCCGGCAGATGATCGTCTCGGGCGAGCTGTTGCCTGGACAGAAGGTTCACCAAAGCGAGCTCGCCGAGCGGTTGAACGTGAGCAGAATTCCGGTCCGCGAGGCACTTTCGACCCTGCAGGCAGAGGGGGTCCTCGAACACAAGTCCAACACCGGGTACACCGTCGCCAGATTCAGCAGTGAAGATCTTTCAGAGCTCTACCTGATGCGACGTCTGCTCGAAACGGAGATCCTGGCGTCGATCGATCTCGGTGGCGTCGACGTCGCCGAGTTGGAAGGAATCCAGGAGCGGGTCGACCAGGCCGAACCGAGCGAGGAGGGACCCGAGTTTCAGGAAGCCAACCGTCAGTTCCACTTCCGCCTGTTCTCGTATTCGCCCCTGAAGCGCGTGCTGCAGGAAGTGGATCGGCTCTGGTATATGTCGGACTTCTACCGCGCCCTGTACATTCACGAACCGTCGTCGAGGCGGCAGGTTTCCGAGGACCACGGCAGGATTCTCCAGGCCGTCCGGGATCAGGATTCGGCCGAACTGATTCGCGCCAGCGACGAACACCGATCTGCTACCGAAGCTCTGGTAGTGAGAAGGCTCGGCCGTGGCCAACCTGGCTGAACCCTGACGAAAGAGCGAACAGTTGCGCGGTATCCGTAGAACTCTCGGATACCGCGCAACTGTAGTCGTGTGAGGGACGAACGCTCAGGGCGCCAGACTGTCACGAAGTTCGTTCTTACGGATCTTCCCCGTCTGGGTCGACGGCAACTCGTCGAGTACGTATACGTCACGTATCTTCTGGTACGGAGCAACCTGCGTGGCAACGTGCTCCATGATCTCGGTGGCAATCTGCTCGACCCGATCGACTGACTCCGAGTCGACCACGACGAAGGCCACCGGAATCTCCCCGGCCAGTTGGTCGGGGGCGCCGACTACAGCCGCCTGCAATACGTCGGGGTGCGAGCACACCAACTCTTCGAGTGGCTGCGGGTAGACGTTGTACCCCTTGTAGATGATCAAGTCCTTGGAGCGCCCACCGATGAACAGGTTGCCCTGCTCGTCACGCCAACCCATGTCTCCGGTATGAAGCCAACCGCCGATGAACTGGCCGGCGCTGAGTTCCGGTTCGTTGTGATATCCGTCGGCGATCTGCGGACCTCGGGCCCAGATCTGACCGGTCTCGCCCGCTGCCAGTACAGCTTCGGTGACTTCGTCGCGGATCTGAATCTCGGTGTCGGGGAAGGGGAGGCCGACGCTCCCCAACGGGGTGGGGCGTTCTTCGCACGGTGAACCCATCGTCAGACCCATTGTTGCTTCGCTGAGCCCGTAGCCTTCGGTGACGAGTGCGTTCGGAAAGACCCCTCGCAGTGTACGGATCGCCGTCGTGTCGAGTGGGGCTGCTCCGGATCCGAGAATCCGAACCGAACCCAGATCGTGCTCACGCAGGGTTCGTGCGCGTAGCAACGCGTAGTACATGGTGGGAGACCCGCCGATGTACGTCACTCGATACCTGTCGACGTCGGCGAGAAATCGGTCCGGATCGAAGCGCGTCCCGAGTACCACCGTGCCACCGAGCAAGGTGGTGAAGTTGTGACTGACCAGACCGAGTCCGTGAAACAGCGGCGCGATCGAGATCGACGCGCCCTCACCCGGAACGATGGAGTAACGCGTCAACGCGCCGTCGATCGGCCGAACGAGAAGTGCCCCGTCGACTAGTTCGGTTCGATGACCGGAGCGCCAACAGGCGGATTGGAGCACGTTGGCCACGAGATTCCGGTGCAGCACTCGTACGGCCTTGGACTTTCCGGTCGTGCCGCCGGTCAATTGCAGGTGAGCAACAAGTTCGGGATCCACCCGGTAGTCGGCCAGCGGTTTCGACGAGGCGAGGTCTGTGATGGAGGTGAGACCTTCGCAATGGCCGGACTGCGCGCCGGCTCCCGGAACCAGTACCAGGATGCGAGGCGGTGTGGACAGTGCGTTGACCTCGATTGCCGTTGCAGCACAAGATGGATGGGTGAAGACGACCTTGGCGTCGACGTCGTCGAGTTGGCGCTTCAATTCGGCCACGGGCTGGGCCGGATTTATCGGAGCCACTGCTGCTCCGGCGCACAGTGCGCCGTAGTACGCGACAATGAACCAGATCGAGTTCGGCATGTGCAGTCCCACGGCGTCACCCGGCTGGACACCGCGCTCCCGCAGGCCCTGCGCTACGCGCAGCGCTTGATCACGCAATTGCGAGTAGGTCAGTGACGTGTCGCCGTCGACGAGCGCGAGGCGGTCCGGGTACGAGCGGGCCGCTCCGGCCAGGATCGCATCGGCACCACAGTCGGGATATTCCAAGCTGCGGGGCAGCCCGAGTGGCCAACTCGAACTCATGTCAGGGCTCTGGATCTCTGTAGCCGTCATCTCAGATCAGCTCGAGAATCGTCGCATTGGCCATTCCGCCGCCTTCGCACATGGACTGCAATCCGTAGCGGATGCCGTTCTCTCGCATGTGATGTACCAGAGTGGTCATCAGACGTGCGCCGGAACCGCCGATCGGATGACCCAGTGCCATCGCGCCACCGTTTGGGTTCATGCGTTCGTAATCGGCGCCGGTCTCACGGAGCCACGCGAGCGACACCGAGGCAAAAGCCTCGTTGATCTCGAATGCGCCGATGTCACCGATCGAGAGACCGGACTTTGCAAGAGCTTTCGCCGTAGCCGGAATCGGACCCTCGAGCATGGTGACCGGATCCGTACCGGTGACCACCGCGGTGTGAATACGCGCGATGGGTGTCCAACCCTGAGACTTCGCGAACTCGCTGGTGGTCACGAGCAGCGCGCCGGAACCGTCGGAGATCTGCGACGAATTACCAGCGGTAATCGAACCATCCTCGGAAAAAGCAGGTTTGAGCGATCCGAGTTTTTCGAGGGTGCCACCGCGGCGCACACCCTCGTCCTTCTCGAAGACACTGCTGCGGCCGTCGGCGTCGGTCACCGTCACAGCAGTGATCTGATCCTTGAAGCGACCTTCGTCGACGGCGGCGGCGGCGCGCTCGTGCGAATCCAGCGCATGCTGATCCAGTTCGGCTCGCGAGATGCCGTACTTTTCGGCAATCATCTGGGCGCCCACGCCCTGGTTGAATCGGATACCGTTGTAGCGCTCCCAGACAAGCGGCCCGTGCGGCTCACCGAAACGTGCGTCCGCACGCGCGGAGCCCATCGGTACAGCGCTCATCATCTCGACGCCGCCCGCGATCGCGACGTCGTACTGGCCGGAGATCACGCCGGCAGCCGCCTGGTGAACTGCCTGCTGAGACGACCCGCACTGGCGATCGACGGTAACCCCGGGCACATGTTCGGGCCAACCGGCCGCCAGGACCGAAGACCGGGCGATGCAACCGGACTGCATCCCGAGCGTGCCGACGCAGCCCCAGATCACGTCGTCCACGAGCGCCGGATCGAGATCTACTCGATCGGCCAAGGCCTCGAGAACATGTGCAGACAGTGAGACTGCATGCATTCGGGAAAGTGCACCGTTTCGTTTACCGACTGCGGTCCGGACGGCGTCGACGATGACTGCGTCACGCATGGGAACTCCTTCGATCGTTCGTGTGACTGGGAAGATTTGGCTCTGGTCTCTACAGACCCATGTCCTTGGCGATGATCGTCTTCATGACTTCGCTTGTACCGCCGTAGATGCGGCTCACACGAGTGTCCGCGTACAGGCGTGCGATCGGGTACTCGAGCATGTAGCCGTAGCCGCCGTGCAATTGCAGGCACTTGTCGATCACGCGCGCGGCGACCTCGGTACCGAACAGCTTGATGCGCGCCGCGTCGGCGGCAGTGAGTTCGCCTGAATCGTCGAGTTCGATGCCGCGATCGGCGAGTGCTTGCGCGGCCTCGACCTCGGCAGAGCACTCGGCGAGAACGAACTTGGTGTTCTGGAACGCTGCGACGGGCTTGCCGAACACCTGGCGTTCCTGGACGTATGCCTTCGCGAATTCGATTGCAGCACGGGCAGATGCCACGCCACGACTGCCGATCGAGAGGCGCTCACGCGGCAGGTTCTGCCCCAGGTACGAGAACCCCTTGTCCTGCTCGCCGAGGAGATCGGCAACCGGAACCTTGACGTCGGTGAATGAAAGCTCGCTGGTGTCACTGGCGCGCAGGCCGAGTTTCTCGAGTTTGCGACCGTATTCGAAGCCGGGTGCGTCGGTGGGAACCACCATCAAGCTCAGGCCGAAGCGGCGGTCGTCCTCTGCAGGCGCGGACGTGCGTGCAACCACCACGCACAGTTCGGAATTGACCGCTCCCGTGATGAATGTCTTCGCCCCGTTCAGCACGTAGTGCGTGCCGTCTTCGGAGAGCTTGGCAGTGGTACGGATGCCGGCCAGATCGGAACCGGTGCCGGGTTCGGTCATGGCGATGCACAGCGTCTTCTCGCCGGTGGCGATCGACGGGAGCCAGCGCTGCTTCTGTTCTTCGTTCGCCAGACGCAAGAGGTACGGCAGGACGATGCCTGTACTGACCGTGTAGTGGCCGAAGCTCACCGCCGCGCGCGAGGTTTCCTCGTCCATCACCGCTTGGAACTTGTAGCTGATCGTGCCGGTTCCGCCGTACTCCTCGGGGATGTCGAAACCCATGACACCGAGATCGCCGAGCTTGTTGAACAACTCTCGTGGGACGCGGTTGTCACGTTCCCAGTCTGCGTAGAACGGAGTGACCTCCTTGGCGATGAACGTGCGGATCGTTTCGCGGAAGTCCTCGTGCTCTTGGGTGAAGAGGTTGCGCTTCATCTCGTTCTGCTTTCTCGTGGAGGGTTAGTTGACCGCGACGACTGCGGAACCGCGCAGTGTCACGGTGCCGTCGGGCAGCGTCATGGTGAGATCGAGGTGACCGAGGCCGTCTTCGACCTTGACGACCGTGCCGGTGCACTGCGGCGTCGAGTTCACCGGGGTGATCGCGGAAAACCGGACAGAGAAGGAACGGATGCGCTCCTGCTCGTAGTTATCGGTGAGAAGTCGTCCGAGGTACGCCATGGACAACATGCCGTGGGCGAAGACGTCGGGAATACCAACTGCCGCACAGGCATCCATGTCGATATGGACGGGATTGTGGTCACCCGAAGCCCCGGCGTACAGAGCCAGTGTGGTGCGAGTGATCTTCGGGACCGTCAGGTCCAGGGTGTCTCCGGTATCCATCTCAGCTCACCTTTTCGTAGAGGGTGACGACTCCGGCACCGCCGAGGCCGAGGTTGTGCTGCAGAGCGAGGGTTGCACCGTCCACCTGACGTGGACCGGCGTCGCCGCGAAGCTGCCATACCAACTCCGTGCATTGGGCGAGACCGGTGGCACCGAGTGGGTGGCCCTTGGACAGAAGGCCGCCGGACGGGTTGACCACCACTCGTCCGCCGTAGGTGTTGTCGCCGCTGAGGATGAACTGCTCTGCGCCGCCCTCTTCCACGAGTCCGAGAGCCTCGTAGCAGAGCACCTCGTTCACCGTGAAGCAGTCGTGAAGCTCGACGACCTTGATATCGCGGGGGTCGACGCCCGAGGCCTCGTAGACGTTGTGAGCCGCCGAAGCGGTGACGTCGTAGCCGACGGCCTTGATCATGCTTCCTTCGTTGAAAGTGCTGGGTAGATCGGACGTCATCGACTGCGCCTTGATCGCGACGTCTGTGCGAAGTCCGTTGGCGCGGGCGAACTCTTCGGAGCAAATGATCGCTGCTGCGGCGCCACATGTGGGTGGGCACGCCTGGTATCGAGTGACCGGGCCGAAGAGTGTCGGCGCTGCCATCACTTCTTCTTCGGTGAGTTGTGTGCGGAACACCGAGTACGGGTTGTCGGCCGAGTGCTTGCGTGCCTTGACCTGGACCTTGGCGAAGGTTTCGGCCCTCATGCCGAACTTCTCCATGTATTCGATACCCGCCACACCGAAGTACTGCGCAGCCCGCGGAACTGATGTGTCGATCCCGGCGGCAGCCTCGAGGACCTCGTCGAAGCGGCCGAGCGGACGCGGGCGATCAGTCCAGGCGCCTTTGAGGGCTCCGGGCTGCATCTGCTCGAAGCCAAGCGCCAGAGCACATTCCACTGCGCCACTTTCGACTGCCTGACGGGCCAGCCAGAGTGCAGTCGAACCGGTGGCGCAGTTGTTGTTGACATTGATCACCGGGATGCCGGTCTCGCCGAGGTTGTACAGCGCTCGCTGGCCGCTCGTGGAATCGCCGTACACATACCCGACATAGGCCTGCTGAACCTTCGAGTACTCGAGGCCCGCATCCTTCAACGCCGCTGTGGCCGCTCTTGCGCCCATGACGTCGTAGTCGTCACTCTTACCTGGTTTGGTGAACGGGATCATGCCGACCCCGGCTACAAATGCTCTGCGGCTCATAGTTTCTCCGAATGATCGAGGGGAGCGGTGTCAGACTCGTCCGCCGTCGACAACCAGGCACTGGCTGTTGACGTAGTCGGACTCCGGTGTGCAGAGCAGGTAAACGGCGCCTGCGGCTTCAACCGGAGTTGCTCCACGGCCGAAGGGGATGGTGGTTGCCATGGCTGCCATGCGGTCGGGATTGACTCCGACACGGATGTCGCGGCCGTCGATCGTGATCTTGGTGTCGGAATCGGCAGTCACCTCGGTCATTCGGGTGACGACGAAGCCGAAGGCGACAGCGTTGACGTTGACCTTGTAACGGCCCCACTCCTTGGCCAGCGTTTTGGTGAGACCGACGACGGCGGCTTTTGCACTGCCGTAATTGGAT
The DNA here is from genome assembly GCF_044908235.1 of Rhodococcus sp. 27YEA6. Lineage (NCBI taxonomy): Bacteria > Bacillati > Actinomycetota > Actinomycetes > Mycobacteriales > Nocardiaceae > Rhodococcus > Rhodococcus sp. 27YEA6. The sequence continues at coordinate 428,858 of NZ_JBIYCY010000001.1, forward strand.
TGTCCTGCATTGCCGAAGACACCCGAGGTGGACGAAACGTTGACGACCTTGCGGTGGTAGCCGGTGGGATTGGCTTTGACGAACGGCTGAGCGGCACGCAGGATCCGGAACGGTGCCTTGAGGTTGACGTCGAGGATGGTGTCCCACTGCTCGTCGGTCATCTTCTGGATCACACTGTCCCAGGTGTAACCGGCGTTGTTGACGATGACGTCGAGTCCACCGAACGATTCGACAGCAGTGTCCACGAAGCGTTCTGCAAATCCGTCCTCGGCAACGGAGCCGATGCACGAGACGGCCTGTCCGCCTGCGGCCTTGATGTCATGTTCAGTCTGAGCGGCGGGCTCGGGATCGAGGTCGTTGACCACTACCGAGGCGCCTTCGGAGGCGAGCTTGAGAGCGATTTCGCGGCCGATGCCGCGGCCCGAGCCCGAGACGATGGCAACCTTGCCGTCGAGTGTTCCCATGATGCGATCCTTTTCGGTTTCAGCGTGTGGCGGTGACTACGCCGATTTCGGCGAGCACTTCGTCGGTGTGTTGACCGATGACGGGTGCGGGACGCGGGTCATCGGCCGGTGTATCGGAGTAGCGAGGAGCTGGATTCGGTTGGATGTGCCCGTCGCCGAACTTGCCGAACGTGGCACGGAAGGCGTTGTGCGGGTGTGCCGCTGCTTCGTTGAAATTCAACACCGGGGAGACGCAGGCACCCTGCATGTCGAATGCAGAGTCCCATTCGTCGCGGGTACGGGTCGCGAACAATTCGGCGAGTCGGTCAGCCATTGCCGGCCACGCATCTCTGTTGTGCTGTTGTGCGAACAGTGGATCCTCGGTCAGACCGAGCACTCTCATGGTTGCGGCGTAGAACTGTGGCTCCACGCAACCCACAGCCATGAATCCGCCGTCGGCGCAACGATAGTTCCGGTAGAAGGGAGCGCCGCCGTCGAACATGTTCGATGCCCGCTCGTCAACCCAGCGATCACGCGCGAGTAGCCCGTGGATCAAGGCCAACTGGAGGGCGGTGCCGTCGGTCATCGCCGCGTCGACCACTTGTCCGCGGCCGTCGATTCGTGCTCGCAGCATGGCGGTCGTGATACCGAGTGCCAGCAGCATTCCGCCACCGCCCATGTCTCCGACCAGATTGAGCGGAACCGGAGGGACATCCCCGGGGGCTCCCATGGCCCCGAGTGCGCCGGTAAGAGCGATGTAGTTGAGATCGTGGCCTGGTTCATGCGCCAGCGGCCCATCCTGGCCCCACCCGGTCATCCGGCCGTACACGAGTTTCGGGTTCCTGGCCAGGCAAGTGTCCGGGCCGAACCCCAGACGCTCGGTGACTCCCGGCCGGAACCCCTCGATGACCGCGTCGGCGGTGTCGATGAGCTTCAAGACGGTGTCGACGTCGTACGGATCCTTGAGGTTCAGAGCTACCGAACGCCGGTTGCGATGCAGGACAGGATGTCCGGACTGGTTTCCAGCCTCGGTGCTTCGGTCGATCCGAATCACGTCGGCGCCTTGATCTGCAAGGATCATTCCGCAGAACGGTCCGGGACCGATACCGCCGAGTTCGACGATGCGAAGGCCCGCGAGTGGGCCGCTTGGACTGGCGTCAGTCGTCATGGAAGTAAGCATCTTTCGCTGGTTGGGAGGCTAGCGTGAGCCGGCATCGACGGTCAGACACTGTCCGCTGACGTAGTCGGTGTCCTGCGTGCAGAGCACGTACACAGCGCCGGCAGCTTCTGTGGGAGTACCTGGACGGCCGAGCGGGTTGGACGTCTTGACTCGTTCCATGACAGCGGCGCTGACACCGGCCTTGATATTGCGGCCACCGATCTCGACAAACGAATCGTCGCCGGCAACCGCTTCGGTCATGCGAGTCAGGATGAACCCGTAGGCAACCGCGTTGACGTTGACCTTGTATCGACCCCACTCTTTGGCGAGAGTCTTTGTCAGACCGACGATTCCGGCCTTGGCAGCTGCGTAGTTGGACTGTCCGGGGTTTCCGTAGAGGCCGGCCACCGAAGAGACGTTGACGACCTTGCGGTGGTAGTCGGTAGGGTTGGCCTTGATGTAAGGCTGGGCGGCCCGAAGAATGCGGAAAGGCGCCTTCAGATGGACGTCGAGAATGGTGTCCCACTGCTCGTCGGTCATCTTCTGGATGACGGTGTCCCAGGTGTATCCGGCATTGTTGACAATGATGTCCAGTCCGTCGAATGCATCGATCGCGGTGCCGACAAAACGTTCTGCGAAATCGTCGTCCGTCACAGATCCGACGCAAGCGATTGCGTGTCCACCGGCGGCCTTGATGTCTTCGACCGTTTCGTGGGCAGGTTCGGGATCGAGGTCGTTGACCACTACGGATGCGCCTTCGGAAGCGAGGCGGAGTGCGATGTCACGGCCGATACCGCGGCCGGAACCGGATACGATGGCGACCTTGCCGTCGAGAGTGCCCATGTTCAATGTCCTTGCAGTCTAGGTTGAATGAGTGTTTCAAGCTCGGGGATCACGGATGACCGTGGTGGAGCGAAGGGTTGCTATCGCTTCTCCGTCACGTGACACCTCGGTGGTGCGAACCAGGAACTGCAGTGCACCACCCTTTTTCGCGTAGCAATCCGTGACCGCAGTGGAGAAATGGAGGGTGTCACCTGCGTAAGCGGTCTGGAGATAGGTGAACTCCTGCTCGCCGTGCAGGATCGTCCGGATGTCGATTCCGAGATCTGCGTAGAACGTGGACGGATTCGGCCGCTCCATGTCGAGGCAGAACAAGAACGTCGGCGGGACGGGGATGTCGCGGTGTCCGGCCTGCTCGGCGGCGCTCCGATCGGTGTAGATCGGGTCGTCCTGACCGGTGGCACGGGCGAAGAAGGCGAGCCGTCCGCGCTCGACCTCCACCGAGTGTTCGGGAATTCGGGTGCCGATGACTCCGGCGTCGAGGCTGGTCATGACAAACTCCTCGGAATCTGGGCGAAAGTGTCCGCCAGCTGATGAATGAGTTTCGAATCGCGGTTAGCGCATATTCACTTTGGCCGAGATAGGTGCAGTTGTCAAGGAATTTGAAAATTCCCTGCAAGTGATGGATGGTTCCCGAGCCTGACTGGGAGATTGGCTACTCCGGCGCTGCGGCCAACGCGCGCAGATCGCGTTTGAGTACCTTGCCGGCACCGTTGACCGGCAACGCGTCGACAAACTGGAAGGTGCGAGGAACTTTGTACCCGGCGATGAGGGTCTTCACATGTGCGCGCAGTGCGTCGGCGTCGACGTTCGATTCCGCTCGAAGAACTACTACGGCGTGCACGCGTTCTCCCCATCGGGAATCGGGTAATCCGATGACAGAGCACGCTGCCACGGATTCGTGCCGAGCCAAGGCGTTTTCGACCTCGGTGGAGTACACGTTCTCGCCGCCGGTGACGATCATGTCCTTGATGCGATCGACGATGAACAGGTAACCACGCTCGTCGAGGTATCCAGCATCGCCTGTATGCATCCATCCGTCGCGTAGTACCTCGGCGGTCTCGGTCGGTTTGTTCCAGTATCCGAGCATGATGTGACTGCCGAACGTGACGATTTCGCCAATCTCTCCCGGAGACAGTTCCGTTCCGGTCGGATCGACGATCCGGACTTCGCAGTGCGGGAGAATGCGACCGGCGCTTCGGAGCAACTCGCCGCCTTCGAGGTGGTCGGCGGGGCTGAGAACACTGATGTGGGCGGTTTCCGTCATCCCGTAGCCCTGCGCGAAGGCGCTGTTGGGGAACATGTGCATGACTTGCCGCAGGAGCGTCGGAGAAATGGGGGATGCACCGTATCTCAGGACCCGAACACTGGTCAGATCGTAGGAAGTCGTGTCCTCGTGCGAGATCAACATCTGGAGCATCGTCGGGACCAGGCCGACAGTCGTCGGCCGATGGCGGTCGACTGCTTCGAGGAATACGCCCGGACTGAATCGCGACAGGAAGACCTGAGTGCCGCCCATCAACGACTGGGCCAACCATCCGACTATCCCGGCGATGTGGAACAGAGGGTTGACCGCGAGGTTCACTCCGCCGCTGACGGCGACATTTCCCGCGGCGAGTGTGCCCAGAGCCGAAGTGATCAGAGATTGATGGCTGACCATCACACCCTTCGGCACGCCCGTCGTGCCGCCGGTGTAGAGAAGAAGCGCCAAGGTCTCGCCACCGACGCGTAGATCGGCAACGGGAGTCGATTCCGAGATCACCAGTTCGTAGTCGAGCATTCCTTCGGGAACCTGTCCTTCGCCGCAGTAGATCACGGTTGCCAGACTCGAGCACGATTCGCGAAGGGCGATCGCGATGGAAGCGAAGTTGTCGTCGACCAGTAGGAAGGTCGAGCCGGAATCCTCGAGCGCGTACGTGATTTCCGATGGGCTCCAACGAGTATTGACGGGACTGGCCACTGCTCCCGACCACCAACAGGCGATCAGCGCCTCGTGGTACCAGTCCGAGTTCAATGCCAGAATCGCGACGCGATCGCCGGGTTGCAAACCCATCGCCTGCATTCCGCCCGCCAGCTTCGTGATTCGTTCGACCGATTGTCGGCAGCTTCGGACTCGATCTCCGAACACTGTCATCGGGGTTTCCGGGGCTGCTCGCATGGATCGGTGAACGAATTGAGTTAGTTGCATGTGCTTCCTCCAAGGAGTCCGGGGCGCGTGGCCTGATTCAGATCAGTTCCAGGATCATGGCATTGGCCTGACCGCCAGCCTCGCACATCGACTGCAATCCGTACCGAATGCCGTTGTCGCGCATGTGGTGTACGAGGGTCGTCGTCAGACGTGCGCCCGAACCGCCGAGAGGATGACCGAGTGCCATCGCGCCGCCGAGAGGGTTGAGCTTGGCATAGTCGGCGCCGGTCGCCTGCAGCCAAGCCAGAGTGACCGAAGCGAAAGCCTCGTTGATCTCGAATGCCCCGATGTCGGACAGTGACAGTCCCGCACGCTCGAGCGCCTTGGCGGTGGCCGGGATGGGGCCGGTAGCCATGGTTATGGGATCGACGCCTGCTAATGCCACGGTGTGGACTCGGGCGATCGGCTTCCACCCTCTGCGTGCCGCCAATGCGCTACTGGTGACCAACAGCGCAGCGGCGCCGTCGGAGATCTGTGACGAGTTGGCAGCGGTGATACGTCCCTCGTCCTTGAACGGTGTGGGGAGTGCGCCCAATCGCGCGAGAGTCGACCCGCGCCGGACGCCCTCATCGGTGTCGACGACGGATACCGTGCCGTCCTCGGCCGTCGTCTTGACCGGGCTGATCTGATTCTCGAAGGCGCCCGAGTCGATGGCGGCGGCTGCTCGCTCGTGAGAGTCGAGTGCATGCTGATCCAGTTGGGTTCTGGTCAACCCGAAGTTCTCGGCGATCATTTCTGCGCCCACACCCTGGTTGAACTCCACTCCGTTGTATCGCTGGCGGACCAGCGGGCCGAACGGCTTGCCGAACTGGGTGGCGCTGCGTGCGGAGCCGATGGGGACGCGGCTCATGCTTTCGACGCCGCCGGCGACGGCGATGTCGTAGTGGCCACTGATGATTCCGGCCGCAGCGAAATGCAAGGACTGCTGCGAGGATCCGCATGCCCGATCCACCGTCACACCGGTGACCGATTCGGGCCAGCCCGCGGCCAGTACGGCGTATCGGCCGACGCCGCCGGCTTGCTCACCGACCTGGCTGACGCAGCCCCACAAGACGTCGTCGACTGTGCTCGGGTCGAGGTCGTTGCGTTCGGTGAGGGCGCGAAGGACATGTGCGGACAGGTCGACCGGGTGGACCCCGGACAGCCCTCCGTTCCGCTTTCCGACCGGTGTGCGAACTGCGTCGACGATGACGGCGTCGTTCATGGCGTGCTCCTTCGTTACCGACTTCGAGGTCGGCATCTTCGTGTGGGATGTGCGTAAGTGAATATGCGCTAACTATGGAATCGATAGCGACCAGATTTGATACTTGCCATTTCATCAAGTTATGGCAAATTCACATTATCTACCGAATTGCTTGCTGGGAAGCGATTTCAGTGGTTGAATTCTGCTCAGTTCACGATGTGATGCCCATCACCGACCCGGTCGTCTCGGGAGTCGAAGGCAAAGCCGTGGCGAATCTTCCCTTACCAGTTCAAGGAGATTTAGTGGTACTCGAACAGCAGGTGAACCGGCCTCGGGCCAAGCTCGGAGAAGCAGGCGAATCCAGGACAGTGGCCTGGGGGATGACCAGCGTGCTGGTCGCCATGTATGTCATCAACTTTGCCGACAAAGCAGTCCTCGGCATCATCGCTCAGCCCTTGGCCAAGGAGTTGGGACTCTCCGCCTCCGACATCGGTCTGACCGGTAGTGCCTTTTTTCTGATGCTCTCGCTCGGTGGCTTGTTCTCGGGCGCTCTCGACAAGTGGCTCGGACTGCGCTGGGCGCTCGTCCTGCTGGTGGTCCTGTGGTCCGTGGCGATGTTGCCGCTCATTCTTTCGGCCAGCTTCGTGACCCTGCTGGTGAGTCGAATGATTCTCGGCTTCGCCGAAGGGCCGAACTCGCCCCTGCTGTTCTCCGCCGCGTACTCCTGGCATGCGCCGGCGCGGCGCGGGCTGCCAGGAGCAGTTCTGACTTGCTCGGCATCGATCGCGAAGATTGCGATCGCGCCCATTCTCGCGTACGTCGCGGTCACCTGGGGCTGGCGCTCTGCGCTGGTCGCATTGGCGATCGCGGGGGTCTTGTGGGCTGCGCTGTGGCTGGCGGTGTGGAAGGAGGGTCCGTACGGACGAACTGGCAACTCGGGTAAGGCCGATGATGCCGACTCGAGCCCTGACGGCTCGGATCGCGAAACGGCATCGGCGCCCGTGACTGACGCTGAGCCGGCTGTGCCTTGGTTGCACATCTTCCGCACCCGCACCTTCATCGGCGGTGTTCTGCTCATTGCAGCCGCCTATGCACTGGCAGCGGTAGTCCTCACCTGGTTGCCGTCGTACTTCGAACTGGGCCTCGGTTATTCGCGCCTCCAGGCTGGATCGATGTTCTCCATCCCCAGCCTCATCGGCCTTGCGATCATGTTGAGCAGCACGTGGCTCAGCGACAGGCTCATCACCAAAGGCGTCAGCATGCGGGCTGCTCGGGTGGTCTTTCCTGCGGTCGGCATGCTGATCGGCGGTACGATGTTGGTCTTCCTGCCGTTCGTCAGTACGCCTGTCATGGCTGTGTTCATGGTGTCCTTGGGCTACGCGATATGCACTCCGGTACTACCGCTTCTCAATGCCTGTGTGAGCGAATTGTGCCCGCCGAAGCAAATTTCCGGGGTACTCGGGGTGTTCTTGTCGCTCATGGCATTCGGTGGTTTCATCGCGCCGTACATGATGGGACGCATCGTCGACGCGGCCGGCGACGGTGGCGACGGCTACGCAACCGCCTTCCAGATCCTCGGTGGGGTTGCGCTCGTCGTGGCCGTTGTCGGCATCGTCATCATCGACCCTGCCCGTGACAAGAACTTGGTGCGCCCCAACGCTCCCGTTGTTGCTGCCAGATAGGCCGATCGCGATGACCTTCGTACTCGATCATCATGTATCGCCTGACTTCGAGAGCCTACTCACTTTGGAAGAATTGAGCAGCAACGAGTTTCGCGGCTACTGCCATGCCGGGCATCCGAGGAGGGCGTTCGGCGGGCAGGTGGCAGCTCAGGCGCTGACCGCCGCGGGCAGTACCGTTCCAGCAGAGAATCTTGCGCACTCGCTGCACGGTTATTTCCTCAGCGCGGGCGATCCCACCAAACCGATCGTCTACGAGGTGGAGCGACTCCGAGACGGGCGATCGTATCGCTCCCGTCGAGTCACTGCGAGACAAGATGGCGAACCGATCTTCACGTTGTCGGCCTCCTTCAAACTGCCCGAAGGCGGCGCGGATCGGCAGTTGGAGATGCCCGAAGTGCCGCCACCCGAGGAACTTCCGGATCCGTACGAGCACTGGGCGCAAGAGCGGCCTGAGGAGTACCACGCCGCGACAACAGTGCGAGTGATGTCCCTGCGCTTCGTTCCGCAGGATCGGATATCGGACCACCGTGCAGTACAGGGACTTTCAGAGCAGACGGTGTGGCTCAAACCCGCTCAGGCCTTGCCCGACAATCCGTTGCTTCACGTCTGCGCCCTCACGTACGGCTCTGACATGACATTGGCGTCGACAGCGTCATTGGACATCCAACCGCATCGCTCGATGCTCAAGGGGCAATCCAGGGCGATCGTGACTTCCCTCGATCACGCTGTGTGGTTCCATCGACCCTTCCGTGCTGACGACTGGATGCTCTTCTCTCAGAGCAGCCCATCGTCCTGTGACGGTCGGGGGCTGTCGAGTGGGCACTTCTGGAGTAGGCAAGGAGATTTGGTAGCCACTGTCGTTCAAGAGTCGCTGGTCCGCCGGATCGACTAGAAGATTCATTCCATCCATACCGAACAGCTGGAGGTTCTACTCATGACGCTCGCCTGGCCGACCGATATGCCTCGATGCCTCGACTATCCGACGGTGGGGATCGACGCAGTTCTGGCAGGAGCTGCTCGCGCCTACCCTGACCGAATTGCGCTGCAAGACGGCGATCTTGCACTAACCTTCGCCGAGTTACACGACCAAGCACGACGAGCGGCCGGGGGATTGCGTGCACTGGGAGTACAACCGGGAGACGTCGTGGCGCTCCATATGCAGAACAACCTGTGGTATGTCGTGGCGTACTACGGGGTGCTGTGCGCGGGTGCTGCTGTGGCGCCGGTCAATCCGACTCTCCCGCCCGCCGGTCTCCACGATCAGTTGGATGATGTGAAGGCGCGGATGGTCATCTCGCATCCCGAATCCGTCGGCATCGTTCTGGCGGCGGATACACAGTGTGTCGATGAAGTGGTGTGTGTATCCACGACACCCTCAGCGCCGGCGACTGAAACGGCTCTGCCGGAGCGAGTCCTTGCATTCGACGATTTACTGCAAGCGCAACCGTTGGCGTCGTACCGCGTGGATCCGGAACTCGTCGCTCATCTGCAGCTGACCGGTGGTACGACCGGACGCTCCAAAGCTGTTCGCGTACTGAATCGTAACCTCGTTTCGAATGTGATCCAGATGGCGTCCTGGCGATCCGGGCTACTCACCGAACTCGACGAACTCGGTGGGCTTCGAATGCAGTCGGCCGCGGATCGGGGTCCGCATGCGCTGGTCCCGGGCGAAGGCGTCAACATCGCAGTGGCGCCACTCTTTCACGGTCTGGGCTTGGTCGGACAGAACGTCAGCACACTGCTCGGTTCGACCGTTGTCTTCACCGGGCGCTTCGATCCGGACCGGATGTTGGCAGACATCGAGCGCCTCGGCGTCACGCACATCACCGGCTCGCCCGCGATGTACTACGCGTTGTTGGCGAGCAGCAAGATCGGAGCGCACGATTTGTCCTCCGTGCGTGCGATCAATTCCGGTGCAGCCCCGTTCGACACGACTTCGCTGCGGAGCCTGCAATCGATTTTCGGCAATGCCTGGGTCACAGAGGGCTACGGCTTGAGCGAAGCGACGATGGGCCTGACCGGTGCGCCTTTGAACAGTCTTGTCGCGACGCCGCCGGACAGCGTCGGCGTCGCGATCTTCGACACCGAACTCGAGATCCGAGACGAGAATTCGGCGGTCCTCGAGCCCGGCGAGGTCGGTGAGGTCTGGGCTCGCGGGCCGCAGATCACCGACGGGTACCAGAATCAGCCGGAACTGACTGCGGTTCAGTTCCGCGGTGGTTGGCTCGCGACCGGCGACATGGGGCGACTGGACGAGGCGGGGCACCTTTTCCTGGTGGGGCGGTCGAAGGACATGATCATCTACAAGGGCTACAACGTCTATCCGCAGCCGCTCGAAGAGATTCTGTGTTCGCACCCCGCTGTTGCGCAGGCGGCCGTCGTCGGCGAAACGGTGCCGGTGGTCGGCGAGCGTGTGACGGCCTTCGTTCAATTGAACCGCGACTTCGCGTCCGAATCTGCGTCGGACTTGCAATTGCTGGAACGGGAATTGACGGACTACGTGGCTGCGAAGGTGGCCCCGTATCAGAAGGTGCGTTCGATCAGGTTCGTCGAGCGGCTACCCGTCACCGCAACGGGAAAGATACAGAAGAACGAGCTGCGGAAAAGTCTCGCCGCCGACGCAATCTAGGACGATCGTCCAGTTAACTCTGACGATTCCATCCTGCCGCGGGGTGATTTCTGCGAGAGTGTCGAACATGCGAGCAATCCTGGTAGCCGGTATGAGTGCGTTCGTGGCGGTCGTCTCGGCGCCCTCTGCCGGCGCCGAGACGACTACGAACCAAGTGCGCTCGTTTTCCGAGACCACGTCAGTCGGGGTCCACAATTCCTACGAGAAGGCGACGTTTCCGTACTTCGCCGACGCTTTGGATTCCGGGGCGTCGTTGCTCGAGCTGGACCTGTGGACCAACGGGGGCGGTCCGGACTGGCGTGTGTCGCACATGAATCCGGTGGTGAGCGACAGCAACTGCGTCGGCGCTCAGGACGCATCCGGGTTGCGAAGCGGTCTACGAGATCAGGGATTCCGTGGATGCCTGGCAGATATGCGGGCGTGGCACGAGGCCAATCCCGAGCACCCGCCGGTGATGATCAAGTTGGAAATCAAGGACGGGTTCACTGCCGGGTACGGGCGTGGGCCCGCGGATCTCGACGCCCTGATTCTCGGGACACTCGGAGACGCGGTTTTCACGCCGGCCGATTTGATGGGGGAGTCCTACTCCACCCCGGATGCCGCCGTCACCGAGCGTGGATGGCCGAGCAATTCCGAAATGACCGGGAAATTTCTGTTCGAGCTGATACCGGGAACGATCGAGGAGGGAAACCCTCTCGATACGGAGTGGACGGACCGGCAGTATGCGACGCACCTGCGAGATCTGTCCTCCGCCGGGCTCGTCGAACTCGGCGCCGCCTTTCCCGCTGTTCACCGTGCATCACCGGGAGACCCACGTCTCGACCGCTATACCGACCCGGGGATCCGTCCGTGGTTCGTGATTTTCGACGGCGACGCTCTCGACTACACCGCCGGAGTCGTGGATCCGAGTTGGTACCACGATCGCGGCTACCTGCTCGTCATGACCGACGCGCACAAGGTCGCTCCGCAGATCGACGGAACCCATGCCACCGAAACCGAGGCGAGCGAGCGTCTCGACCTGTTGGCCGGGCAGCACGCAAGTTACATCACCGCGGACTGGTCGAGGTTGCCGAACGTACTGTCCACCGTGGTGCCGCGTCGGTGATTTTCGAATGGCCGGATCGTGAAGAGCGAGATCTGACGGGCGGCAATTCTCAGGAACAGGGTGCAGGATGGGTTCATGCGCACTGTCACGTGGAATCCCGAAGTCTACGGCCGCTATTCGGGTGAGCGGTCACGCCCGTTCGTGGACCTGGTGTCACGGGTGGCCACCGAAGACCCGACGCGGGTAGCCGACCTCGGCTGCGGATCAGGCACCCTGACCGCGATGCTCGGGGAAAGATGGCCGGACGCCTCGGTATCCGGATTCGACTCGTCTCCCGAAATGGTCGCGCAGGCCCCTACAGACCTACCGGGAAACGTCACCGTCGAGTTGGGGGACATCATGTCCTTCGACGCCACCGGTTACGACGTGGTCGTCAGTAACGCTGCATTGCAGTGGGTTCCGAGCCATCGCGAGCTGATCGACCAGTGGGCGGACACCCTGGAATCCGGATCGTGGCTGGCGTGGCAGGTGCCGGGTAACTTCGATGCTCCGTCCCATGCGCTCATGCGAGATCTCGCGGAATCAGCGGAATGGAGTGAGCGACTGGGTGGCGTCCTACGCGGCCCGGAAGGCGTCGACAGTCCAGTTCAGTACGCGCAGCGTCTCCAAGAACACGGATTCGACGTCGACGCCTGGGAGACGACGTACGTACACGTGCTGGCAGGTGCCGACCCGGTGCTCGGATGGGTACGGGGGACGGGGTTACGGCCCGTGCTCGACGTTCTCGGCGAAGCTGACGCTCCGGAGTTCGAGCGTCAGTATTCCGATCTGCTGCGGGAGGCCTACCCCGCAACAGCCGCCGGAACGCTCTTTCCGTTCCGGCGGGTGTTCTGCGTCGGACGCAAACGGTAACTACTCGGCTGGGTTGCGGTCAGCCGATCACTGCGCCGTGACAAAGCCTTCCGAGACCAGCCAGTCGCGGGCCACGTCCGCCGGCTCCTTGCCGTCGACGTCGACCTGCCGGTTGAGCTCGGTCATCACCTCGTTGGTCAGTCGCTCCGAGATCGGTGCCATGACTTCTGCTACCTGCGGATGTGCTTCCGCGAAGTCCTTTTTCATCACCAGTGCCGGATTGTATTTCGGGAAGAACTGGAGATCGTCGTCGAGCAGAACGAGATCGAGTGCGATGATGCGACCGTCGGTGGTGAACACCTCGCCGAACTTGCACTGATCGCCATCGGCTGTCGCCTGGTAGATGATGCCGGTCTGCAGGATCTGGCGTTGGGCACGAGAGGCGTCGAAACCGTATTTCGCTGCCAGGCCGGGATATCCGTCCTGGCGGACGTTGAACTCGGTCTCGACGCATGTCACCGCAGCTCCGGGATCGGATTCGACCAACTTCGCGTAGTCGGAAACGGTCTTGACACCGGTCTTCTCAGCGGTCTCCTTGCTCATCGCCAATGCATACGTATTGTTCATCGGCGCCGGATCGGTCCACACCATGTCGTTCGCAGCAAGGTCCGCATCGCGGACGGCCTCGAACTGCGCCTGCGAATCGGGAAGCGGTGTCTCGTTGCCGAGGTAGTTGATCCAGCCGGTTCCGGTGTATTCGTACGCAAGATCGATCTGGCCGTTCAACTGTGCGTCACGGGTGCTGTTCGAGCCCTGGATGTTCGTGAGGTCTCGAACATCCGCGCCCGCAGCGGCCATCGCGAATTCGATGACGTACCCGAGCACGATCTGCTCGGTGAAGTCCTTGGAGCCGACGGTCATCTTCACACCCTCGAGCTCCGGAACCGGCTCGATGCTGCCGGGGCCGACGGCCAGGGGCAGTGCGCCACCGGACTCGAGACCACATGAAGCGACAAGTGTGAGGCCGATCGTGGCAACCGCGAGTTTCCAGCCCCACGTTCTGGTGATCGAAGTCTTGGTCATCGCAATCCCTTGGGCCCGAGATAGGTTTCGGCGAGCGCGCCGAGCCAGTCGATCAGCAAGGCCAACGACACCGCCAGTACGGCACCGACAACGAGGGTGACGTTGTCGCGGAGCTTGTATCCGGTGTCGATCAGAATGCCGAGTCCGCCGGCACTGACCAGGAAGCACAGCGTCGCGGTACCGACGGCCAGAACGAGCGAAGTACGCAGTCCTGCAAGGATGTACGGGACGGCCATCGGGAACTCGAGTTGACGTAGGACCGTGAGCGAAGACATTCCCTGCCCGCGCCCCGCATCGATCAAGGTCTTGTCCACTTGCTGGTAGCCGAGGATGGTGTTGCGCAGCACCGGAAGCAACGAATAGAACGCGATGGGAAACACGCCGATCCAGAAGCCGGTCGTTCTTGTCGCGAGATAGAACAGCACGAGCAGGCCGATGGCAGGCGCTGCGGCTCCGATGTTGGCTATTCCCACGAAGAACGGTGCCAGGCGGGTGAATTTCGGCCTGGTCAGCAGGGTTCCGAGTGGAACCGCGATGGCGACGACGATGATGACCACGGCGGCGGTGATCAGTACGTGCTGCCAGGTCAGAGTGACGATGTTGTCGAGGTTGATGCTCGCCTTCTGCGTCGCGTTGAGATCTCGGCTGAATGCCCAGATCAACACGCCCGCAACCAGGATCAGGACGATGACCGGCTGCACATACAGTCGCATCCGTTCCGCACGGCGCGTGGCGGCGTTCTCGGCCGCACCCAGATCGGGGGCGTCCGGTTCCATCTCAGGCGCGGAGACGCGCTCCTCTGTCGTGGCAGTCATGTTCAACCCTCGACGTTCTCGGTGTCTGGCTCTTCGTCGTGGTCGTGCGCATGCTCCTCGCGCATTTCGGAGAGATGGCTGACCAGTGTGTCGATGGTGATGAGACCGACGTACTCGCCACGCCGTCCGGTGACCACGGTGGACGCATTGCTCTCTGCGAGAAGAGCTTCCAACGCATCCTGCAGGGTGGACTGGATGGACACGGCTTCGCCGATCTCGTTACCGACACCTCGAAGAGTCGACGCATGGGCGAGGTGGCCGGGCGAGACCCAGCGAAGCGGCCGTCCGCGCTGATCGAGAATCAGGGCCCACTTCCACTTACGCGCTGCGAGTGCGGTTCTCAAATCATCGACCGAATCGGTTTCGCGGGCGGTGAGGCACTGCTTGAGTTTGATCTGGCGCACGCGTGTCAGGGTCAGCTGCTTGAGCGAGGCGTCCGCCCCGACAAATCCGGCGACCATGTCGTTTGCGGGATTGGCGAGAATCGCTTCTGGAGTGTCGTACTGCATGATGCTGGATTGATTGCCCAGCACGGCAATACGGTCACCGAGTTTGACTGCCTCGTTGAAATCGTGCGTGACGAAGACGATGGTCTTACCCAACTCCGACTGCAGACGCATCAGTTCGTCCTGGAGCAGGCCGCGGGTGATCGGATCGACGGCACCGAAAGGTTCGTCCATCAACAGCACCGGAGGATCGGCAGCCAGCGCCCGCGCCACGCCCACACGCTGTTGCTGCCCACCGGACAATTGGCGAGGGTAGCGGTCGCGATAGGTATCGGGATCGAGGCCTACGAGGTCGAGCATCTCGTCGGTGCGCGCTGCGATACGTTTCTTGTCCCAACCGATCAGACCCGGGACGGTCGCGACGTTCTTCGCAATCGTGAAGTGCGGGAACAAGCCTGCCTGCTGGATCGAGTACCCGATGCCACGGCGGAGCTTGTCCGGGTCGATCGACAGCGCGTCCTTGCCGTCGATGGTGATCTTGCCGGAGGTAGGTTCGATCAGGCGGTTGATCATGCGCATCGTCGTTGTTTTGCCGCAACCCGAAGGTCCGACGAAGACCACGATCTCACCAGCCGGAACAGTCAGCGAAACATTGTCCACCGCTGCAGCTTTCTGGCCCGGGTACCGCTTGGTGACGGACTCCAGGACGATCTCGACCCCGGATACCTTCTGATCTGTGGATACGTCAGACGGAATGGTTTCAGTCATTGCAGCCCCTTCGAAGTAGTGAGACGACCGATGACGACGTAGATTCCGTCGAGAATCAGAGCGAGAATGACGATCAGTACGGTGCCGACCAGCGCTTGCGGAACAGCATTCGGGCTACCGACACGCGAGAGTCCGGAGAAGATCAGGTTTCCCAGACCAGGACCTTTGGCGTACGCCGCGATGGCGAGGATGCCCATGAGCATCTGTGTACTGACCCGCATGCCGGTGAGGATCGACGGCCACGCGATCGGTAGCTCGATTCGACTCAGTACGTGCATACGATTCATTCCGACACCGCGGGCTGCGTCCGTGATCGCCGGGTTGACTGCATCCAGACCGATGATCGTGTTCCGAATGATCGGGAGCAGGGCATACAAGATCAACGCGGTGATCGTGGGAGCGACGCCGAGACCGAGAATCGGAATGAGCAGTCCGAGGAGGGCGAATGAAGGAACCGTCAGGATCGTGCTGGCCAACGCCGTAGCGATGGAGGATCCCGCCGGGCTCCGGTAGACGAGAATGCCGATGATCACGGCGGCAATCGTCGCGATGATCACGGACTGGATAACTGCTGAAACATGTAGGTACGAGTCGGTCATCAATTGTTGTCGTCGTGCAACGACAAAATCCCATAGGGCGCCCATATTTCCGAACCCACTTTCTTCGGACTTCTGCTCGCTCGAACGTCTTCCCTCGACACCGACCGGCGCACAAGGGCTTTCCCCGCAGCCTCCGTAGGCCGAGGGGTTTCCCTCGACTGTCGTCCAAAAACTGAGATACTGCAACTAATTCCGATTGCAGCGTGTCGGATGTTGTTCTGGACGTGAGATTTTGCGAGACGCGGGTATGTACCCACTGCGGGCAGAGTTGAAACGCGCTGGAGATGGCAAAGCGGGAGAGTTCCGCAGAACTCTCCCGCATTGCTTGATTTGTCCGAATTGTCCTCAGGCCCAGCTGAGCGCATCCTCATCGGAGAGGCGCGGCAGACGATCGCACCAGGGGTTCTCACCGGGATGGCCGATGTTCACCACGAGGATCGTCTTGAAACGTCCGTCTGCGAAGAATTCGCCGTCGATGCCGTCGGCGTCGAACCCGGCCATCGGGCCGGCGACCAGACCCTGTGCGCGAATCGCGAGGATCACGTAGCCGGCCTGAAGTGCGGCATTGAACCGACTCGTCGAACTGGCGGCAGCCTCGTCGGATTCGAAGTAGTCCTTCATCTCCGGGCGAATGGGGAACAGGTTGGGGATGTGCTTGTAGAACTCGGTGTCCACCGCCAGAACGGCAACTGCAGGAGCGGCCTCGGTCTTGGCTTTGTTGCCGTCTGCCATGTGCTCGACGAGGCGTGCTTTGCCTTCCTCGGTACGGACGAACAGCACACGTAGCGGATTGGTGTTGGCCGCGGTCGGTGCCCACTTCGCGAGCTCCCAGATCGCAGTCAGTTCGTCGTCGGTCACAGGTTCGTTCGAGAAGGAGTTGGCGGTGCGAGCCGCAGTGAAGAGGAGTTCGCGGCCGGCTTCGTCGAGTTGCTGGGCGGTGAATGGGGTGGCTGCGTCGAGAGACATCGGGGGTTTCCGTTCCGTGGTAGCTCGACCGAGCATCACCCGGTAAAGCTAGTTGCTAGTAAAAAAATAGTGCCTACGGATACGTTAGCACTGTGGCTAGGATGGTGGGGTGGCAAGCAAGAGCGAAGCGGGACACGAGCCCCGCGCATGTGACGGGGCTCTGGCCCGCGCGTTCGGCTTCCTGGGCAAACGGTGGAACGGCGTCATTCTCGGCACGCTGCTGAACGGGCCGGCGGGATTCTCCGAACTCAAGCGCGCGGTGGGCGGGATCAGTGATTCGGTGCTCTCGGAACGCCTGACGGAGTTGGCAGGGGCAGGCCTGGTGACGAGGAGCGTCGATGCAGGTCCGCCCATCGCCGTGGAGTACGAACTCACAGCGTCGGGGCAGGCGCTGCTCCCCGCTCTCAGTGAACTGACAACGTGGGCCGCCGAAAATCTGCCACCCGAGAGTTGCTCGAACTGAGCGCTAGCTCGAACGGCAGTTCAGCGACTGCGCGGGTCCTGTTTCTGCCAGTTGTTATTTCCTTACCGTTTTTCGCGGGCGATACTGGCCGAACATTTGTCGGTTCGGGGCTGCCTGGGGACGCCGGGTATGGCTCTTTTTGTGCTGCTGTTCGCATGGCTGAAGGAGAACGGCCGCCCGGTGTTCTCGACGACTCGACCTATCAATCGCCTGACGGACTTCGAAAATTCGGCCGGACGAAGTCGGAAGTGTGGTTCCGGAACAAGAAGGCATACAACGCCTCTCGGATTGACGACGCCGCGGTCGAGGCCGCAAACGGGTAGTTGGTGCGGGTGGCTGGGCAGATGTCGCCGCCACGGGTGGTGACGTGTCTGCGTTCGGAAGCGCAGACAGATTGGCCGGCATCTCAGGGTCTAGCACCTGTGCCGCGAGATTCGGGCCGAGTCAGTGGAAATCTGCGCCGGCCGCGCAGGTACGACCGCAGGCTGTTGCGGGCCTTCTATCTGTCCGCGCAGCACAGTATCCGGCACAACGCTCAGTCGTAGGCTTTTTGTACCCGCAAACGGGCCGAGGAGCAGTGTCATACGCAGGCGGTTCTTGCGTTGGGAGGCGGAGACTGAACGTGTGGTGGGCGCTCCTCCGCGATAACGCGATCTATCAACTTGGACCGACTACCGCCGCGGCTGCGTGAGCGCCCTAGCGACTGACGCAGTGCGGTAGATGTATGTGCGCCGGGGGAGTGTGGCTCGTAGCGCTGAGAATCCACGGTGTTGTGACAGTCCGAGCCCGCTATGGTTTCCGGTGATGGACCGGCCGTCGATGCTGCCTGCACCCGAGGCCACCGCCGGCTGAAGGAGACAATACTGTGCTGCATCTGCGTGTCATCTCGCCGAGTGAGCGGACAGGAGATGTGCTGAACATGTTGGCCGCCGAACCTGGGGCTACTCATGTGACACTCGCACTCAGAGCCGCTGTCGATCCGCCGGGAGATGTGATCGAGGCCGATGTAGCCCGCGCATGCGCGAACGACGTGCTTGCCGCGTTGACTGCTCTGGACCTGGTGAGGGCTGGCGGTATTTCGTTCGAGCCGGCGGGAACCATGCTGTCCTTCTCCGCAGAACGGGCGGACACTGCGGCCCCGAGAAGACCCGACGAGACAGTGGTGTGGGAGCAGTTGCTCGGTCAGGTGCGCGAAGGTGCCCGACTGACTCCGGCGTTCCTGGCCTTCCTGGTGATCGCGTTTTTGCTCTCGGCAGTCGGTGTTGCCACGGCGTCGCCGCTGACCCTGGTCGGTGCAATGGTGGTGGGGCCGGAGTTCCGGCCGCTGGCAGCGCTTTCAGTGGGTCTGGTACGTCGAGACAAAGATCTCGTGCGAAATTCGATTCGTACCCTCGCGATCTCGTTTCCGGCCGCGATGGCCCTCACCGGCCTGGCTACCATGCTGTGGATTCGTCTGGGCTGGGTCGGAATCGGCGATGTCGAGAACGCCCGCGCATTCGACTTCATCTACGAGGTGGGGCCGTTCTCACTGGTGGTAGCACTGCTGGCGGGAGCGGCTGGCATGCTGGCAACGGTCACCTCTACCTCTACGGTCCTGGTGGGGGTGTTCATCTCGGTGACGACGGTGCCAGCTGCGGGATTGGCGGTCGTTGCGGTCTTCGCAGGTAAGTGGAATGTCGTGCTGAGTTCGCTGGCTCAGCTCGGTGTCAATCTGATCGGTATCGTGCTCGCTGGAGTAGTTGTGCTGCTGCTGTTCTCGTTGCCCCGATCCGGTCGCCAATGGAAATCAGTCACGCGCCGGGACGCCAGGCCTGGCACATCGCCGTAGGCGCCTGACCCACTGCCGGAACTGGACTTTCGAGGCTTCAGGCTGACAGCTGTCTTGCGGATCGGTGGGAATGTCTGCGCCGACAAACGCCGCGACAAACAGATCCGGCATGCGAACTGTCGGATCTGGGTACCGCTGTCTGTACCGATCGTGGCTTCCAGGCTGGTTGCAGCGACTGGAAAAGGGGATCAATCGAGCCGCAACCGATTGGCAGCGTGACTTCACTCAGACCCTTCGGACCTGCAGCGCCGACGGCTCTGCCGGAGGAAACGGCCTGCCGCAGTGCTTGACAAGACCTGTCGAGGTTCTCCTTGGTAGCGACGAAACATCTACGCAACGTAGATGCAACGTAACCAAAACTAGTGTTCTGGATCACACAGCGTTCGTGTGGTCGAGAGGCCTTTGGTCACGGATCTGTGGGCAGAACGGGTCCTGGTTCGCTACCGGTGGTGGATGAGGACAAGGTTCCGCGGGTTGAGCACACAGCTCGCGGAACCGCCCAACCACACGCCCCGACGAGGGCACCGGCCGACAGGAGTTCAGGTGTCCGTAGTTGCGGAAGTCTCGGCGATCGATTTCGCGGAGACCGAATTCGATTGGGCGCAGCGATCGACGCTGATTCGTGAAGTCGACCCACTCGTTCCGGGGCCACCATCCTTGGCGATGTGTCTGAGCGAACCGACGCGCGGACTGGTCGACATCGCTTCACTGCTTCTCGCGGCTCCTTGGTTGCTTCGATCGCCGCGTGGGGACGGGCACCCGGTCCTCGTTCTCCCCGGATTGCTGACTTCGGACGTGTCGACTCTCGCCTTGAGGACATACCTGAGCTTTCTCGGATACCGGGTTCACGGTTGGAATCTGGGTCTGAACACCGGTCCGACGGCGACGGTGGTCGACGGACTGCCTGCCGCATTGGCCGAGGTAGCAGATCGATACGAGCAGAAGGTGTCGGTAATCGGCTGGAGTCTGGGCGGTATCTACGCTCGAAAGCTGGCGAGGGACCTGCCGGATTCGGTGCGTCAGGTAGTGACACTCGGAAGTCCTTTCGGTCTCACCAGTCTGGAGCAGACGAGAGTCGGATCTCTCTACGCTCGTTTGTCCGGCAATCACGCGATACTGCCTCCGGTCGACGGCATCGAATCCGAACAGGGATCGCCTATTTCTGTTCCCGCCACGTCGGTCTACTCCAGGCACGACGGTATCGTTCCATGGCAAGCGTGCTGTGAAACCTCGGCAGGCCTGTCGGAAAGCATTGCGGTGCAAGGCAGTCACATGGGGTTGACCCACAACCCGTCGGCGTTGTGGACCGTTGCCGATCGTCTGGCACAGGACGTCGACAACTGGCAACCTTTTGCGGCTCCGAAACGGCTTCGACGCATGTTTCCCTGCTGAGGTGCGAGGCTGAGGTCCGAGGCCGGGGTGTGGGGGAGAACCCTGAGTCAGACGCGGGGACGGACTCGTACCTGAGGACACACCGCGTCGGAAAAGATGGGTCCATGGCCTGATGCGCACAGGTGGATCGGCAGCGGATAGTGGAGGTCGACGCGGATGAACCGCGAGTTCCGTTGAAAGGAAACAACACATGACCTCCCCGATGAATACCCGCAAGCTCACCCGCGCCCGCTCGGGAGCAATGTTCGGTGGGGTGTGCGCCGGAATCGCTCGGTACTTCGGTTGGAAGTCGTCGACTGTCCGCTTGCTGTTCGTACTCTCGTGCCTGCTGCCCGGCCCGCAGTTTCTGATCTACATCGTGATGTGGATTTTCATTCCTCGTGAGCAGATCTGACCGAACCGCTCAACGGCGGCGGTCTTTCAGGCATTGCTTGGCCTCGTGCAATTCCTCCGAACTCAGTGGAGGAAGGGGCAGTGCGTCACGGTGCAAGCCCTCCGTGCGTAGGCCGTCGAGCATTACCGAGAGGTATCGACGCCACACGGTCGGGTTGACGGGCTGAGCAAATTCGGTGACTGCGCCCACCATGAAGATGAGGCCGAACAGGTCCGTCGGTACGGCGTCGGTGCGCAGCATCCCGGCCTCCTGGGCCCGGTAGAAGATCCTCTCGACCGACGGTTCGATGATGGATCGTTGGCATGCGACTTGCTCGCATCCCTCGTCGGTTCCGTTCAGGACGTCTTTGAGTCCGCGGTTGACCGACATACGGCTGCAGGCAAATTCGGCAAAGGTGACAAGTCCGTCCCACGGATCCGGATTGGCAAGTGACGCGTCCGCGGCCGCTGCCATGTCGGCGAAGTTCTGCTGGAAGACTCCGTCGATCAATTCTTCCTTGCTGGCGAACCGCCGATAGACCGTTCCGACGCCGACCCCCGCGCGCCGGGCGACGTCGTCGAGTGTGACGTCGATCCCTTCTTCGGCGAACAATTCACGTGCGGCGTCGATGATCAACTGCCGATTACGTGCAGCATCGGCGCGAAGGGGGCGCTCCATTGCGGTACTCATGTCCCCACTCTACCCGCCAAGTGGAGACAGCCTCTCCGTTTTCGTGTAGCGTTTTTGCTAACCGGAGAAGCCATCTCCGCATAGGTTGGGCGAGGGACTATGTCAGACATTGCTGAACGGACTGAATTCGAGCAGTCCTCAGCGCCTTCAGGGGACAACCACGCAAAGCGGTGGCTGGTTCTCGCGGTTCTGGGAATTGCGCAGCTGATGGTGGTCTTGGATGCCACCATCGTCAACATCGCGCTGCCTGCTGCGCAGCGCTCACTGGAGTTCGGTGATTCGGACCGCCAGTGGATCATCACGGCATACGCATTGGCGTTCGGCAGTTTGCTGCTACTCGGCGGTCGATTGAGCGACTTGTTCGGGCGCAGGCGAACTTTCATCGTCGGCCTGATCGGCTTCGCAGTCGCTTCCGCCATCGGTGGCGCAGCCGTCAACTTCGAAATGCTTGTTGCCGCTCGTGCCGGCCAAGGCGTATTCGGTGCGCTCCTTGCCCCGGCAGCCCTGTCGCTGCTGTCCGTGACATTCACGGATCCAGGTGAGCGTGCCAAGGCGTTCGGTATCTTCGGTGCCGTTGCCGGCGGTGGTGGCGCCATCGGACTGCTGCTCGGCGGCGCACTCACCGAGTGGGTCGACTGGCGCTGGTGCCTCTTCGTGAATCTCTTCTTCGCGGCGATCGCTCTGGTCGGAGCAGTCCTGTTGCTCGCGCCGCACACCAGTGACTCGCGACCCAAGCTCGACATCCCCGGAACGATCCTGGTGTCGATCAGCTTGTTCAGCATCGTCTTCGGATTCTCGAAGGCCGAGTCGGACGGGTGGAGTGCAACTCCCACTATCTCGTGGCTCGTTGCCGGCGTCGTGTTCATGGCGGCGTTCATCTACTGGCAGACCAAGTCCGAGCACCCACTTCTTCCGCTGCGGGTGGTCCTCGACCGAATCCGGGCGGGCTCGTACCTGGCGATCTTCCTTTCCGGCGCAGGCATGTTCGCAGTCTTCCTGTTCCTGACGTACTACATGCAGCTGATCCTCGGGTACAGCCCGATCATGACCGGCCTCGCATTCATGCCGATGGTGTTCGGAATCGTGACAGCGGCAACGCTTTCGACAGCGGTTTTGCTGCCGCGCGTCGGTCCGCGAGTGCTGATCGTGAGCGGAATGGTCATCGCGGCGATCGGAATGACTCTGCTGGCCCAGATCTCGGTGGACAGCACCTATGCAGTCCACATTCTGCCGGGGCTCGTCGTCACCGGACTCGGCATGGGCAGCATTTTCGCCCCGTCGATGCAGGGAGCAACTTCAGGCGTGCATCACGAAGATGCCGGCGTCGCATCTGCCACGGTCAACACGATGCAGCAGGTGGGCGGCTCGATCGGAACTGCACTGCTCAGCACGATTGCCGCCTCGGCTTCCACCAACTACCTGGTGGGCCGCGAGATGAATCCGCTGACTCAGGCGCAGGCCGCCGTCGAGAGTTACACCACGACGTTCTATTGGGCCGCAGGCATATTCGTGGTCGGTGCGGTCTTGACCGGACTGGTTCTTCGGAGTGGACTGCTTCCGGATTCGCCGGAAGGTGAACCGGTAATCGCCCACTGACAGCAAATTTCGGGGTCGACGCCGCAACGGCGTCGACCCCGAAATCGACTCAGCAGTTCTTCCCGGGCGTTGCCTGAAACCGATGAAGGACGTGATCGAGTTGCTCGGAGGACAGCGCCGGCACGGGCAGTTCCCGATGGTCGGTGCGGGACGCGCAGAGTCCGTCGATCATGAACCCGAGTGCGCGGCGGTAAGCCTGAGGGGCCTCGTCGCCACCGAACTTCTGGGCCATCTTGACGACCTGCATGAGAAGTGGAATGTCGTTGACTTCGAAGTCGCTGCGCAGGGTGCCCTGTTCCTTGGCGCGATTGACAAGTACCGCAGTGTGTCGAGCGATCCCGGCGCGCGCGCGAGCGAAGGTGTCGGACGTGAAGCGTCCGTCCATCAGGAGATCGCCGAATCCGCGGTTGTCTGCCATGCGCAGAGAGATCACGTCGAGAAAGTAGACAAGACCTTCCCAGGCGTCGGGCATCTCTCGGGCGGTGGCGGCGATCGTTTCGATCTCGGAACACCGCGTGTCGAACAGTGCCTGGATCAGTTCGTCCTTGCTGGCGAAGCGGCGATAGACGGTGCCGACGCCGACGCCGGCGTGCTTCGCGACGTCTGCCAGCGTGGCGTCGAGTCCTTGGGCAGCGAACACCTCGCGAGCGGAGTTGAGGATGCGCTCGAGGTTGGCCTTGGCGTCGGACCGAAGGCGCGGCTGTGAGCAGTCGGCCGAGGTCCCCGCATGAGAAGCGTCGGGGTGTGTTGTCGGCATCCTCACAGTCTACGGCACTAAGCGGAATGATCGATTCCGTTAGTGCTATATTACTAAGCGGAACGTGTGGTTCCGATTGTCCGTATGAGAGAAGCCGATATGAGCACGTCTGACATCTGGGTCGGGAGCAATCCGATCTCGATGGTGGGTACGCGGAGTGCAGGTTTCGCGGCAACGAGGCTTCGCGCCCTTGCTGGCGACGGCGCCTTTGCTCAGCTCGTTCGTTTTGCCCTCGTCGGCGGAGCCAGCAACATCTTGTACTTTGCCGCTTTTCTGGCGCTGCGCGGTGACGGAGCGCTGGTCGCCAACGCAGTTGGTGCGGTCTTGAGCACCATTCTGGCCAATGAGCTGCATCGCCGGCTCACCTTCCATGCCGCGGATCGCGTCAACTGGTTCACCGCGCAGTGGGAAGGTGGTGGACTCGCACTGGTCGGGTTGATCGCCAGTTCTGCCGCCATCAGTGCGCTCGGCTTCCTTCTCCCGGGCGCCGACGGGCTTCTTCAAGCCGGGCTTGTGATCGCCGTGAGCGGAATTGTCGGTGGCCTGCGATTCGTCGCCCTTCGCGGTTGGGTGTTCTGAGCGGTTCTCGAATTCGGATCGGACTCGGCTCGTAGGGAACACTGAGACCCATGAGCCTTTCGATAGCCGACTCCGGCATCCGTCTGGCTGTGCTCTGCATCGTCATGGCACTTGTCGCCACGCTCGTCTACCGATTCACCTATCTCGGTAGCGTTCGGGTGGTCCCCGGTGCCCTCGCTCGTGGCGCTCTTCAGTTGGCTGCGATTTCGTTGATCCTTGCCGCCGCCTTGGCCCACATCTGGTCGGCGCTCCTCGTGCTCGTCGGCATGTTCGTTGCAGCGTCTTTCACCGCGGCACGACGCTCGAACGCGGGGACGTCCGGAGTTTGGCTGACCATCGCGTTGGCGTCGGGAATCGGTGTGGTTCTGCCACTGATGCTGCTGTCCGGAGTGGTTCCGCTGCAAGGCGTCGCTCTGGTGCCGATCGGCGGCATTGTTCTGGGTGGCGCGATGACTGCAACATCGATGGCAGCCAAACGCGGACTCGACGCCGTCGACGACCGGTACGGGGAAGTGGAAGCAGCACTGAGCCTTGGATTTTCCCAACGCGATGCGCGGTGGGAGGTAGCCCGCACCGCTGCCTCCGATGCTCTGCTGCCTGGAGTCGACCAGACGCGCACCGTCGGCCTCGTGACATTGCCCGGAGCCTTTGTCGGTGTGTTGCTCGCGACGGGATCGGCCGTTCAGGCCGGTGCTGTGCAAATTCTTGTATTGGCAGGGTTGTTGTTGGCACAAACCTGCTCGGTGGCCGTGGCGTTGGAACTCGTCGCCCGCGGTTTCGTCTTTCGAGGTCAAGCTGTCAGGCCTGCGCGAGTTCGTTGATCTTGTCGCTGCGAAGGACGCGGCCGGGAAGATCGGGGGTGTTTGCCGCGAGGGTGATCATTGCCCTGCCGATGTTTTCACTGGTGGTCACGCTGCTGGGCCACACCCTGCGTAAGAGTGGGTGGAGAGGCACGGAGATTTGATACGACCGTGTCGATTCGTGAATCGTCCATGTATTCGACCAGCACTCTGTTGCCGACCATCACAACGGAACGGACTGGAGATCATCCGGCCGGAATGGCCAACTGAACGCTTGACCTGCAATTATGAGTCCATTTTGATCCGACTCGCGACTAAAGTCCCTACAAACCGGCTGGACGGTTGGCTGAAAATAGTTTTATGGACGAAGGAGTTGATGAAATACACGTTCTCGGATCGGAGTCCGCCGGTCGAATGGTAGAGGCGTCGGCGATCATCGTTCTCGGTGCGCTCTGTGCAGTAGTCGCAGGTTCGGGTGTGTTCTTTGTCGTCGGATCGATTGGTGGCTTCGCCCGATTGCTCTACCTGGTTGTTCGTGGTCCGCTCAACTCTTGCTCGGTACCGGTGTCGAATGTCGAGCTGGCGCCTTCGAGAACGTCATGTGGTCGTTGATGCTCCCGAACGTCGAGTGAAGACGATCAAGGATGTAGTTCTGACGCATGTTCCACGGTGACTTCGATCCCTGCTTCGGGAACTGTTCCACAGCACGCATGACGTACCCCGACGCCAGGTCCAGGATCGGCCGCTGGTCCATCTCTTCGCTCGCGTGCGGCACGCACTTCGAATAGCCGCGCTTGTCCATCTCCGTCAGCAGTCGGCAGACGTACATCGACGTGAGATCTGCTCGCAGAGTCCACGAGGCGTTGGTGTAGCCGACGCACATCGCGAAGTTCGGTACGTCGCTGATCATCATGCCCTTGTAGACGTAACGATCACCGAGGGTGACGGGTTCGCCGTCCACTTCGATCGACATCCCGCCGCACGCTTCCATCTTCAATCCTGTTGCAGTGACGATGATGTCAGCTTCGAGTTCGCGACCTGACGCGAGACGAATTCCGGTCTCGGTGAAAGTGTCGATGCGATCGGTCTCGATCGAGGCCTTGCCGGATCGGAGGGCTTTGAACAAATCGCCGTCCGGTACGACGCACAAGCGTTGATCCCAGGGATCGTAGGTGGGTGTGAAGTGAGGATCGAGTGGGATCTCTTCCGGGAGTTGGCGACTGATCGCGAGGTTCAGCAACCGCTTTGCGCGCGCAGGACTGCGCCGGCACAGTTGGTAGAAACTCAGGTTCACTACGATGCTCTTCCATCGAGCGATGCTGTGCGCGAGTTGATTCGGCAGTACTGCGCGAATGGTGTCCGATAATTTGTCGCTGGACGGCAGAGCCAGAATGTATGTCGGTGATCGCTGGAGCATCGTGACGTGGCTTGCGTCCCGTGACATCGTGGGGACCAATGTGACTGCGGTGGCGCCGCTTCCGATCACAACGACCTTCTTGTCGGAGTAATCGAGTTCTTCGGGCCAGAACTGCGGGTGCACAACCTCGCCGGCAAACGATTCACGTCCGGGGAAGTCGGGGGTGTATCCGCCCTCGTAGCTGTAGTAACCGCTGCAGAGATAGAGGAAGTTGCAGGTCAATGTTTCGTCTTCGTCGCCGGTCGTGACCGTGACTGACCACGTCGAGTCCGCTGACGACCATGATGCGGCCGTCACCTTCCGGTTGTACCGAATCTTCTTGTCGATCCCGTTCTCTCGCGCGGTGTCGCGCACGTACCGGAGGATCGAATCACCGTCGGCGATTGCTTTGGCATCTGTCCACGGCCGAAACGGGTAGCCGAGCGTGAACATGTCGGAATCCGATCGGATGCCAGGGTATTTGAAGAGGTCCCAGGTTCCGCCACTGTTCGCACGGGCCTCGAGGATTGCGTACGACTTGCCGGGAAGCTCGGTCTGGAGTCGATACGCAGCACCGATGCCGGACAAGCCGGCGCCGACGATCAGGACATCGAGGTGTTCGGTGCTCATCAGTTCGGACTCCGTATCGATCGTGTGGGGCCACCGGGCAGACTAAGTGTTCGATCTCCACACTACTGAACGATGCTCAGTAAGGCGAGGGTGACCATGTGATCGTCGGCGGTCGGATAGCCGCACACAGTGGTTTACCTGCGGCGTCGGTGAGGCCGAGGTCTCCGTGGAGCATGCCGGAAGCGTCGGCCTCTTCGGCGATGTGCTCGGGGATCGCGTCGAGCATCAGCTTTGCGCGCCGAAACATCTCGAACGTCTGGTCATCGGATACCGTCACCCAGGACAGGTAGATGAAGCGTCCGCGAGGTGGACCCTGGATGTATGGACCGAGTAAGTCCCAGGCACCGGACTTTCGCTCCAGACTCGCTGTCAGTTCCCATCGCACTGTCTCGGTATCTCCCGGTACGAGGTCGAGGATTTCGTGTGGCTTGCCTCGGCGCTGAACGCCGACGTGGATGTTGCTGCGCTCTTCGAAGGTTGCGGTTTCGGAACACTCACGTCCGGGCAGGCTGTGACCGGTGATGATGATCTGCATATCGACATCATGCTCTGCACAGGTCGGGAGGGGTTGGCGTGGTGAGTCGTTCGGGTAGAACCTCTGTTGCGGCCGTGGTGGCGAGCATTCTGTTGTCGGGTCTCGGGTGGGGGTCAGGTGTTGCAGTGGCGACGGCGGACGAACCGGAAGTCGCGGGCGCGCTGGAGTCCTATGGCGAACTCTCGGCCGCAGTGTTTCCGGTCGGCGCCGGTGAGACGCAGCGGGTCGTTTATCGAACTCTGCGTACCGCTGACAGATGGGGAGAGTCGTCAGGGTCCGTGTTTCTGCCGGAAGGCGCCCCACCGGCGGGCGGTTGGCCCGTCATCTCCTATGCCCACGGAACTTTGGGCAGTGCGGATCAGTGTGCACCCTCGTCGACCGGATTCGGTCCGGGCGAGATCGAACCGATCGAACGCTGGTTGGAGCAGGGGTACGCGGTGGTCGCTACCGACTACTCGGGAGTTGGTACCGACGGGGTGCTGGCCTATCTCGACGGACATGCCGCCGGGGCGAATGCCGTCGACATCGTGCGGGCCGCGCACGAGTTGTACGGCAATGTGCTGAGTCCGCGGTGGATGGTCGCGGGTTTGTCCGAAGGTGGTCATGCGGCGTACTTCGCGGGACACGATGCCACCACTCGTGCACCGGAATTGGATTTCCGTGGCTCGGTTGTCGTCGCAGGCCCCACACACATGGAAGGGCTGTTTCCGTTGGGCGGCCCGCTGTTTCCCGACATCGGTATCACCGGGCTGGTGGGATATGCGCTGTACGTCCTGGCCGGGATCGACGATCAACGACCCGAAGAGAACATTCGCGAGGTTCTCTCGCCGCAGGGGATCGAGTGGATGGAAAAGGCTCGGACACTGTGCGCCGGAGATCTCGGCCGACACATTCGAGCCGAACGAATCCAGTTGAGCTCGTTGTTTTCTCGGTCGGTATGGACGCCGCGCATGTACGACCTGTTCCGCGAGATGATGCAGGTGCCGGTCGACGGCTACGACCGTCCACTGCGCGTGGTGCAGAGCGTGTCGGACACAACGGTTCCTGTCGCCCTTACCTGGGCGCAACTGGTCGACATGCGTTCGCGGGGAACGCAGTTCGAGTATCAAGAACTCGCCGGAATCAGCCACGGTCAAACGACGGTCGCTTCGATGGACCAGACCATGGAGTTCGTCGATCGATTGATGAGGTGATGTCCTGGTGGTGTGGTTGTCCAGGGTGGCTGTTCAGCGCATACGCCGCGGACCGTAATCGTGGCCACCGTTGGCGAACCACACGATTGCCGCAATCGCGTACAGGATGCAGACCAGGAGTAGTAGGCCGCCTGCGATCCACAGCGAGATCTGACCGAGCCGTTTCACTCGATCGGACGCATACCGCGACCCGGCCACATCGCCGTCAGCCCACAGCGGATACACGTTGAAGGCGTGCGTGAAAGCGGAGAAGGAAAGCGGCCAGAAGAACAGCAGCGAGACCACTGCCCAGCCCGCATTGACGGGTGGTCGAATCGGGTGCTGAGGAACGGATTGCTGGACAGTGGGTTGATCCGGGGTGGTCATGGGGGGCTCCTGACATGAGGTGGCCCTTTCGACGCTACTGCGATGGAGCTGAAGAATCACTGAAAAACGGTGTTCGGTGATGCGATGTGGATCAGCGGCGTAAGTGTGCTGGATCAGCCGCATTGCCAGTCGTGACCGCTGGTGGTGGTTCCGGGTCATTGTTGTGCAGACGAGGGGCGTTCACGTCAGCGCAACTCGATGCCGCTCCGCGAGCATCCTCGCTACCGGCAGGACGTCCTTTGCTGCCATCTCGATACGTTCGAATACCTCGGGATTGAGGATGGTCGTTCCGTCGAAATCACCTGAGCTGAGATAGATCCCGACCGGAGCGGTCAGCGCTTGGAAGAAAGCGAACAGTGGCCGCAGGGCATGCTCCAACACGAGAGCATGGCGGTCGCTACCACCTGTAGCGGCAAGAATCACCGGAGTGTTGGCAAGCGCGTACTGGTCGACGAGATCGAAAAAATGCTTGAACATTCCCGTGTACGAACCGCGGAACACCGGTGACGCCGCGATGACGATATCGGCAGACTCGACTGCTGCCAGCGCTTCGGCGGTCACTGAGTCGACGTGATCGCGATCCAGAGCAGTTGCAAGACCTGGAATCAGATCCACGATCTCGAAAACTCGTGTGTCGATCTGCTCGAAGTCTCCCAAGGTTTCGACGATCAGGTCGACGAGGGCACGAGTCTTGGAGGGTTTTTGGAGATTGCCGACAACGGCAACAATTTTGAGCGGTGTGCTCATCGAAACTCCTATTCTTGGGACGACTTCAGTGATTCGATTTCCTTACGCACAACGGGGGCTACTTCGGTGCCGAGGATCTCGATCGCACGCAGCATGTCCTTCTGTGGCACGTTGCCGAACCCCATCTGGATCATGATGCGGTCATGATGGAACAGTTCGTACTGCGCCATCGTCTTGTCGATGATTTCCTGCGGGCCGCCGAGGAAGAACGCACCCGCGGTGGTTGCCTGCGCTTCATATGCCCTGCGGGGCATGGGAACTCCGTTTCCGCGCTGATGATGATTCTGCATCCACCCGGCCTGGAAGTACGGGTACGACGTGTCGAGTGCTGTTTGCTTCGAGGTATCGACAAATCCTGGCGAAGCAATCGAGACAGCCAGTTTCTTCGGATCGTGTCCGAACTCCGCTGCAGCCCTGCGGTATAGATCGACGAACGGTTCGAACTGTTGGTAACTTCCACCGATGATGGCCAGTGAGAGGGGCAGGCCCAGTTTCGCGGCACGGACGACAGAGGCCGGAGTACCTCCGACTGCGATCCACACCGGAATCTGACGGTCCGGGCGGGGCGTCACGTCACCGTCGATCAGTGGTGGGCGAAGTTGTCCTTCCCAGTTGATCGGGTTCTCGTCGCGCAGTTTCAGTAGTAGATCGAGCTTTTCGGCGAAGAGTTCGTTGTACTGGGACAGGTCGTACCCGAAAAGCGGAAATGACTCCGTGTACGAACCTCGGCCGGCAATGATCTCGGCACGGCCTTCGGAAAGCAGGTCGACTGTCGCGAACTGTTGGAACACACGTACGGGATCGTCGGAACTGAGTACGGTTACGGCGCTGGACAGCTTGATGTTGTCGGTAGCCTGAGCCATTGCCGCGAGCACAACGGCAGGGGCTGAGACTGCGAAGTCGGTGCGATGGTGCTCGCCGACGCCGAAGACATCGAGTCCAACCTGATCGGCAACTGTTGCCTGCTCCACCAAATGACGAAGGTGGACACCGGGATTCATCATCGCGCCGGTGGTGGGATCTGGGGTGAGTTCACCGAAATGGTAGACGCCCAATTCGAAAGCCATGTTGTTTCTCGCTATCTGTTCGTGGGGGTGATGGAAAGCTGTTCTACGTGCGCATCGCATGCGCCGCCTTGATTCGTGTGATGTGTGGCAAGTCGGGAGAAGAAGCGTTCGAGCACCGGAAGCTCCTCGGTTTCAATGAGATCGGAGAAGTATTCGGCGATCCCTCGCGTGTGTATGGCGGACGCTTTTCGAAGCGTCTTCTTGCCCGCAGGCGTCATCGATACCGTCACGACGCGTCGATCGTTGTCCGGTCTAACGCGCTCCACTAATCCGGCCTCGACCAATCGATCGACGACGCGCGTCACGCCACTGGTGGTGACCAGGACCAGTTCGGCCAGATCGCCCATTCGGATCGTGTTTCCCGGAGCTTCGTGCAGTCGGAGCAGAACGTCGTACTGGCCAAGGGTGAGCCCGGTGGTGGTTCGAAGATCCGCCTCCATCTTGCCGAGGATGACGCTGTGGGAGACGACGAGGTCGCGCCACACACGACCACGTACGTGTTCATCAGTTGTCATCGGTGACGCCCTCCATTTATTTGCGACCGCAAGTATTGCTTACTCAAATAATACGCGTGCGACCGTCGAACTATTCCCTGCTCTTATTTGCGCTGGTAGCGAGGTATTGACTCGAACGCATGTTCGAGTATTGTTTGGGGAGGGGATCGGGGGATTCAATGAGTGTCTTGTTGTCGGACGTGGTGTCGGGTTCTGCGGTGGGGTTACGCGGACGCCTGTGGCGGTTGACTGCTGCCGAGTTGCGTGCTGCTGCTGTCGAGGCGAGTGCGGAGATTCTGCGCCTGGAAGCCGTTCGAGTGGCTGTGGTGGACGAGTTGTCGATGCGGCCGGATGATCAGGTGATTGCGAGCCGCGGGGTGGGTGCGTGGTTGGCGGCGAACACGATGCTGCAGGTTCGGGACGGGAAGAAGATCGCCGCGTTGGGTGCGGCGTTGCGGCCGTTTCCTGCGGTGGCGGCTCGGTTCGATGGCGGGGATTGTTCGTTCGATCATGCCGTGTTGATCGTGGCGTTCTGTGAATCACCACCGAAGGGCATGCCGGAGGAAGCGCTCCCTCGCTGTATCGATTTGTTGTTGGCTGCCGCGTCCGGAGTGGAAGCGACAACCACGAAAGTGCGGAACGTGATCGCGACGTTAGAGCGCATTTTCGAATCGGATGAGATTCCGCCCGCCGAGGATGTGGATCGGAATGAGTTGCGGATCGCGTCGACGTTGAACGGTCGGGTGGTGGTGCGTGGGGATTTCGATGCCCTCACCGGTGAAATGTTGTTGTCGGCGTTGTCGAATCTGACGATGCCCACCCCGGCACCGGATGGGACGCCGGATTCTCGGTCGGCGGCGAAACGGACGGCGGACGGGTTCACGGAACTAATCCGCCGGTATCTCGATTGCGCTAAGACCGGAACCGATGGTGGTCAGCGTCCGCACGTGAATGTGCACATCAATGCTCGGGATCTCGCGGAGCATCGGGACTGCGCCGCAACACCCTCCACTGCTGATGACGGAATGGCTGTGTCGGATCTTGATGTCGGGCACATGCCCTGGCTCGGACCACTGTCCGTATCGCAGACCAGGCTTCTCGGGTGTGATTGTTTCCTGTCGACCGTTCTGCTCGACGATCACGGCGCGCCCTTGGATGCGCAACCAGGAAAACGATTGGTCACCGCCGAACAGCGAGTGGCGTTGATCGCCCGGGACAAAGGCTGCGCCTTCCCGGGTTGCACATGCGTGCCCGCCTGGACCGATGCGCACCATATC
The DNA here is from genome assembly GCF_044908235.1 of Rhodococcus sp. 27YEA6. Lineage (NCBI taxonomy): Bacteria > Bacillati > Actinomycetota > Actinomycetes > Mycobacteriales > Nocardiaceae > Rhodococcus > Rhodococcus sp. 27YEA6. The sequence continues at coordinate 461,739 of NZ_JBIYCY010000001.1, forward strand.
CGGCACTGGGCGAACGGCGGCCCGACGGTGATGAACAACCTGGTCCTGCTGTGCCGTTCACACCACCGGCTGATGCACCGAAAATCAGGGTTCGTCGGGAAATGGGAAATCCGAATCGGAGTCGACAACAAACCCTGGTTCATCCCGCCGCCCTCGATCGACCCCGGACAGCAACCCAGGCCGGCGAACACCACCTTCAAAACCTGAGAGGTCAAACCTCTTTGGCGACAACAGAACACGGACCGAGCACCGCATCGAAGGGATCCTCCGATGCGGTGCCAACCGGCCGTGGAGGAGTCGAATCAGTGCTTCGAGCGCTTGTGGCGGTACATCTCCGCATCGGCCGTATCCCAAGTCTCGGAAAGGCTTTGGGTCATGGAAAAGTCGGCTCGACCGATCGAACAACAGACGTCGGCATTCCGGAACGCCTTCTCCAAACACTCGAGCAGGTAGTCGACGGCGCGCGGCTGTGTATCGGGCAGAGCGATTCCGAACTCGTCTCCGCCCAACCGTGAAACCACCGCACCAGGGTGCGCGCACGCTGCCAAGATCTTGCCGGCCCTTTGAACGTATTCGTCGCCCGCGGCGTGGCCGAGTTCGTCGTTGATGGTCTTCATGCCGTCCAGATCGACGATGATGATAGCTCCCGGATCGGCGAATTGGCGGTACCGAGTTTGCTCGGCCTCGAGGATGCGATTCCACCCGCGCCGATTGAGAAGACCTGTCAACGGGTCGGTCTCGGCATCGAGTTGCGCAGTTTCGGCCAGTCGGACTGACTGCGCGCGCTGATAGTCGACATCGAGAATGGTTCCGAGAAGTCGGCACAGGAGATTGAGGAGGGCCAGGTTGTCCTCGAGTGCGGAGTCGCCCGCACTCGGGTCGGCGCCACACAGAGTGCCGAAGAGACTGCCGTCGTTGTGGAGGATTGGGATGCTGACGTATGCGCCAATGCCTTCCCACCTGCCATCACGGGACAGTGCGCGCACGAGCGCGCGATTCGATGAGACTGGCGGCGCATTTCCGAGTACCACCTCGCTGCACATGGTGTTTGGCCAAGCCCGGGTCTCGCCGACTTCGATGTGAAGTGGGTTGGGTGAGACGGTGAGAAAGATTTGATTGGACCCGTCGAACCGCGTGATCGACCACAGTGCCAGCGGAAGATATTCGTCGAGGTAGGACACGACCGAGCGACTTGCGTCGTCGAAATTCGTCAGAGGTGGCAAGAGTGGCAACATCGGGATGGTGCGCGTCTGGCCGTGCGGCATTTTGACCTCCTGATCGACCCTAGGATTCTGTCGATGTTCAGGCTCTTGGTCCCGCGTGCGACAAATCTTCCACGAACAGTCTGCCTCGAGAATCCTCGCGATTGCTGAAAGTGTGCTGTGATTCTTCCGACCGCGGGGCCGTTGATTCTTTGGTGGCCAGCTAATCTTCCGGTATGGAGCTGGCGCGTGGAGCGAACACAGTCGTTGAGGGAACTTCGCTGAAGGTGGCGGTGAACGGTAGCGCCCCGGGCACGGTAGACCTGATGGTGTTCCAGCTCGACGAACGGAACAAAGTACGGGACGACGCAGATTTTGTCTTCTTCAATCAGCCGGTCTCACCCGAAGGCGCGGTGCGCTTGGAGTCCGGCGGCGTCATCGAAATCGACATTGCGAGGTTGCCCGCTGACATCCATCAGCTGAGTGTTGCCGTGGCACTTGATGCGGCGGCAAACGGAACCCTGTCTGCTGTCGGGGGCCTTGGTGTCGTGGTGGAGCAGGTTGGTTCCACCGCCATCGTGGCTCAGGCTTTGGGGTTGACGAGTGAGAGGGCAGCGGTTCTCGTCGAGATCTATCGCCGCGGCGCGGGCTGGAAGCTGCGAAACGTGTCAGCTGGCTGGGACAGCGGATTGGCGGACCTGGTAACAGCATTCGGAGTGTCGGTCGACGAGGAACCGCCGGCTCGACCCGCCGGCTCTGCTGAAACGACAGACGGCATTCGGACCGTGCCCGACGAAGCCAAACTCTCCATGGTGAAGCGGGAGAAGCTGGACCTCCGAAAGCGCGAAGTGGCCAAGGTCCTGCTGACGAAGGGTGGCAACGGAATTCGGGCACGGGTGGTCCTGGTGATCGACAAAACCGGAAGTATGGCCAAGCAGTACCGCACCAGAGTGGTGCATCGTGTTGTCGAACGCATGATTCCCGTTGCGATCCAACTCGATGACGACGGCAAGCTGGAGCCGTACTTGTATGCAGTCAGCTTCGTCAAACTCCCCGAGATCTCTGTCCATGACGCGGAAGAGTGGTCGGATACCTACCTGTACTTGCGCGGCTCGCACGGCGGATTCAACTACGACAAGATCGGCGCCGCAAATCGTGAAGTGCCGATCATGACTGAGATTCTTTCCGGCCTGACACGTGGTTCGGCGCCGACGCTCGTCCTGTTCTTCACCGACGGTGGCTTCAGCGAGCGCAAGGAAATCACGAAATTGATGCGCGAAGCGTCTGGGCTCCCGGCCTTTTGGCAGTTCGTCGGAATCGGCAAGGCCAACTACGGAGTGCTGGAGAAGCTCGACGACCTCGACGGCAGGGTGGTCGACAATGCCGGATTCTTCGCGCTGGACGACATCGACACCGTCGACGACGCCCAGTTGTACACCCGTTTGCTGAGTGAATTCCCGGATTGGCACAAGGCAGCTGTAGCCGCGGGCATCACAACGCCGTGATTTAGCTGGTCGAAACCAACTGCGGTGCATTCTCTTTCAAGAATTCGTCGATGTGCGCCCAGGTGGAGTCTCTCGCGGTGGGGCCGGCAACGAGCCCGAGGTGACTTCCCGGCGCCTTCTCGAACCGGACCGACGGCGCTCCGGTGAGGACCGACGTGATCGCTTCCACCGAAGCGATGGGTGCAATCACGTCAGTGGTGCCGCCGATCGCGAGAACGGGAACGCTCAGAGCTGACAGTTTGATCTCGCGTCCGGCAAGCGTGACGGCGTCGTTGTAGAGATTGTTGCCGAGCATGAGTTGTTCGCAGATCTGCTGAAAAGCCTTGCCAGGGTATCCAGGCATGGCTGCCATGAACTTGTCTATCGATTCCATGCGAGCCAGTGTCTCGGTGTTGTGGAGGTTGCGCATGATGAACCATGGCTTGAGAACTTCGCGCTGCAACGCCGTCACCTTGTAACTCGCCTGAACGAGTGGAGCAGGTAGTCCGCCGACAAGATTGGTCGCGGACGTGAGTGGGGTGTCGCCCGTGTATTTGCCGATCAGCCTCAAGGGGCTGATAGCGGGAATCTTCGTGTAATCGATTGGCGTTCCGATTGCCGTGATCGATGCGATCGGCAGGTCGGAGTGAGCGGAGCCCGTGAGCAGAGACATGGTCCCGCCGAGGCTCCACCCGATCAGCGAAACCGGTGCGCCGTCATGTAGGTCCGAGATCGTACGGATCGCTTTCGGGATGATGTCGTCGACCCAGGCCTCGAAACCCATCCCGCGGTCGGAGTACCGCATGGTCCCGTAGTCGAGGAGGTAGGGCGTGTTCGCCCCATCCAGTAGGTGCGCGGCGAGGCTTTGGCCCGCACGAAGGTCGTAACAGTCGGCTGAAACCGCGAGGGGCGGTACGAGGAGAACCGGATTACCTCTTGGCCTCCACAATGCGCCGAAGCGATACAGATCGCGGTGTGGACCTTCGCTGATCAGTACGGACGGGGTGCGTTCGGTCTTCTCGACACCGTCGCCGAACGAGAGTCCCCATGCATTGCGTGCTGCGGTGTCCAGCGTCGGACGCCACGTCGCGATCAAACCACTGATATCGAGCACTGGTTCCCCTCGGAGTCGAATCGGCGGACGGCCGAGTCAGCCGCGCTCGGTGTATGTTACCTGCCTTCACATACATCGATCTCGGGGGTGTAAAAACCCAGCTCGGCAACGGAGCCACCGTGCCGAGCTGGGCTGATCGGGGTGATATGGCAGTGATCGGGTGGGGACGATCAGGCGGGGACGATCAAGCCCGTCGCCGCTGTGGCCGTCGCGTATCGCTGTGCAACGTCTTCCCAGTTGATGACGTTCCAGTAGGCCTTCACGTAGTCGGCCTTGACGTTCTTGTACTGCAGGTAGAAAGCGTGCTCCCACATGTCGAGCATGAGCAACGGAACGATACCGATGCTGATGTTGCCTTGCTGGTCGGTGAGCTGCTCGATGACCAGGCGCTGCCCGACCGTGTCGTAGGCCAGTACCGCCCAGCCGGACCCCTGCAAAGTGGTTGCTACAGCGGAGAAGTGGTTGACGAATGCGTCGAAGGTGCCGAAGTGCTCGTCGATTGCGGCTGCCAACTCGCCCTCTGGCCGCTCACCGCCGTTGGGGGAGAGGTTCTTCCAGAAGATGGAGTGATTGGTGTGGCCGCCGAGGTGGAAGGCGAGGTTCTTGCTGAGCAGCGGCGCCTTCGCGGTGATCGTGCCGTCTTCGCGCGCAGCAGCCAACTGCTCGATTGCGCTGTTGGCGCCCGCCACGTACGTGGCGTGGTGCTTGCTGTGGTGCAGTTCCATGATCTCGCCGGAGATGTGCGGTTCGAGAGCGGCGTAGTCGTAATCCAGTTCGGGGAGAACGTATTCAGTCATGTGACATGCCTTCCTTTGAGGAAATGTTGTGAGTCGAGAGATTTCGATAGGTTCGATTGTGATAGACGAGCGGCGCTGACATGTGCTGCGGATCGATGACGTCGACGACGCGTGCAGTGACGATCACTGCGGCGCCACATGTAGTGGCATTCAAGGGAACCGCACGCAGGGCGTGGCCTGTCCCATGTAGGAACGGTTCACCCGTCGAGAGAAACGACCAGGGCATATCGTCTCCGAAGCGCACAGCGCCGCGGGTTGCGAACGTGGAAGCCAGTCGTTCGTTCGCCGAATTTGCCAGGTGAACAACAAAACTGCGGGCGGAAGCGATGACGCTCGCAGAGCCTCGCAACGACTGCAGTGAAAACGCCAGAACTGCAGGATCGGCGCTGATCGAGATCACCGACGACGACGTGATGCCGGCCGGGCCGTCATCGCCCGTTGCGGTGATGATCGAGACGCCGGCGGGATGGTTCCGGAACGCATCGACGAAGGAGTTTCGGATGGACGGCTCCGCATCAACAGAGTCGTCCGAAACAGATTGGGTGCCAACCAGTTTTGTGGTCACTCCTCGCCCCTCTTCTGTCTCGGGTTTTGCTGCCGTTGCACTGTCTTGTGCAATACCGACGTTAAAACCTCGAGTGCAGTTGAGGTCAAGATGCTGTGGCGGACCTCACCGTCCGAGCTTGGCTGCCAGACGTTCCATGTATCCGACAACCTCTTCGGGGCTCTTGTCCGGAGTGCCGAACATTGCTTCGGTGACACCGATGTCTGCCCAGTGGGCGAGCTTCTCCGAATCGGGTTTGCCTGCCAGGACGGTTATTTCAGGCTCGCCGACTCTACCTGCTTCGGCCCAGATCTTTCGGAGCAGTTCCACGTTTCCGTCGATCTCCTGCTCGATGGGTGTGGTGATCCACCCGTCGGCAGACTTTGCGATCCACTTGAAAGTCTTCTCGTTGCCGCCGCCGCCCAAGAGGATGGGAGGACGGGGCTTCTGAACTGGTTTGGGCCACGCCCAGCTGGGTCCGTACTTCACGAATTGGCCGTCGTACGACGCTTCTTCCTTCGACCACAGTTCGCCCATGGCTTCGAGATACTCGCGGAGTGCGGTCCGGCGTTTGTTGGGCGGTACGCCGTGGTCGGCGAGTTCCTCTGCATTCCAGCCGAATCCGACGCCGAAGACCACGCGTCCGCCGGAAAGATGGTCCAGCGATGCGATGGTTTTCGCGAGAGTGATCGGATCGTGTTCGAGGGGGAGGGCCACGGAGGTGCCCAATCGGATGGTGTTCGTGACCGACGCGGCGGTGCCGAGGGCAACCCAGGGGTCGAGTGTGCGCATGTAACGGTCGTCGGGCAATTCGGCCGACTGGGTTCCGGGGTGATCGGAATCCCTCGAGACGGGGATGTGAGTGTGCTCCGGAACGTAAAAGGCGTCGAATCCATTCGCCTCCGCAGCCTTTGCTGCATCGGCAGGGCGGATGCCGCGATCACTGGTGAACAGGCTGAGTCCGTAGCGCACTGGTTCTCCTTCGATGGTCCGTCGAAAAACTGTAACCTGTTGCATCTTCGTTCGGATAGGTTTCCAGCCCAGTAAATCGATTGCCGACGTGACCGGGGACGTGGTGAACTCGGGCGGACTTGTTGTGGGTCGAGAAGTGGATGCAGTAGAGGTGGATGCAGTAGTGATGGATGCAGCGGAGATGAATCGGTTGTCGTGGAATGCGGCGACCGTCGCTCACAACAGTCACAAAGGAGACCAGGCACAGTTCTTTCGCAACGGCGGGTCGACCTTGTATCCGGAAGAACTGGCGCTGCTCGGCGAGATCGACGGCTCCTCGATTCTTCATCTGCAGTGCAATTCCGGTCAGGATTCGTTGAGTTTGGCCGCTCTCGGTGCCGCGGTGACCGGCGTCGACATCGCGGATTCCGCGATCGACTTCGCCCGAACCTTGTCCGCGGAATCCGGAATTGCCGCCGATTTCGAGCGTGCCGATGTATCTGCGTGGCTCCGCGCTGCTGCCGCTGGCCAGAGAAAGTTCGACCGAGTCTTTTCTTCGTACGGAACGGTGATCTGGTTACCCGATCTCGACGAGTGGGCCGAGGGGATTGCCGGTGTTCTCGCGCCGAACGGTCGATTCGTTCTGGTGGAGTTTCATCCGTTTGCCATGTGTTTCGACGAGAAGTGGTCGCTGACATACCCGTACGGAGGCGGGACTCCCGTGACCGAACCCCGTGGCGTGGGCGACTACGTGGCAGATTCGGCCGATCTCATCTTGCCAGGCGCTGAGGGAAACGGAGTCGAGAACTTCGAAAATCCTTTCCCCTCATGTGAATTCAACTGGTCCATTTCCGAGGTGCTAGGAGCTTTGCGGCGCGCCGGATTGACGCTCGAGTCCTTCGACGAGTACCCGTACGCCAACGGTTGGCAAGGATTCGAGGAGATGGCTGAACTCGGCGGCAAGCGTTGGGGAGTCCCGGCCGGACGACCCGAGATCCCGCTCATGTATTCGCTGTCGGTTCGCTTGGCCGACTGACGCCTATTTCCCCCGCATTTGCGGGTAATTGCAGACACAGGTAGTAATTACCCCCATGCCCTCGACGCCACTGACACGACGCATCGCCGTCGACCTGTGCCGTCTTGGTGCCAACTGCTGTTGCTGTTGATTCCTTCCGACTCTCCTGAGTGAGAATGGCGCCGCTCTGTGCGCCTTCGCCCCTGCATATGCGCCCGTTGCTGCATGTGTGCCGGAATTTTCCGTACGTCGAGGAAGAACAGCGATGTCGACTCCTGTCGAAGCAATAGAACCAACATCAGTCACGGAACCGAACCGTGAGCCGCGTCGGCCGTGGACTTCGAGTGCGACCACTGTCGGACTGCCGGTGCTTTCCGTGATCGCATTCTTGGCCCTGTGGCAGGTCGCTGCCGCGAGCGGCACCTGGAGTGAGACCTTCGTGCCGTTCCCGAGCACGGTCTGGCATGCCTTCGTCAACACGATGACCACGCACGACGGAGTGCGCGGCTACCAGGGCTACCTGCTCTGGGAGCACCTCTACATGACGCTGCGACGGGTACTGGTCGGTGTGATCATCGGCGTCGGATTGGGCGTGATCCTCGGTTTGGCCATGGGATCGGTGACATGGCTGCGGAGCCTGCTCGAACCGTGGTTGACGTTCCTGCGCGCACTGCCGCCCCTGGCGTATTTCTTCCTGCTGGTGATCTGGCTGGGAATCGACGAGGCGCCGAAGATTACATTGCTGGCGCTCGCTGCTCTTCCGCCGGCAGCGGTGGCCACCACAGCTGCTGTGGTCGCGGCGCCGGTCGGACTGGTCGAAGCGGCCAGGGCCCTGGGAGCCTCACGGGCGCAGGTGATCCGGGACGTCGTCGTCCCGTCGGCCTTACCGGAAACTTTCACGGGCATTCGGCTGTCGGTGGGTATGGCGTACTCGTCGGTGGTCGCGGCCGAACTGTTCAACGGCATCCCCGGAATCGGCGGAATGGTCAAGGATGCAAGCAATTACAACAACACACCGGTCGTGCTGGTGGGGATCTTTGCCATCGGATTCTCCGGCCTGATCATCGACGGACTGCTGCGGGCTGCAGAGCGCCGCGCCGTTCCCTGGAGGGGAAAAGTATGACTGACAATCAGAAACACGCCAGCAGCAATCTGAAGCGCAGCAGTAATTCGACGCGCAATGAAGGAAGGGCTGCCCGGACGGCGTTCACGGTGCTGATCGGCGTCCTTGCCCTTGTTCTCGGTGCGTGCTCGGTTGATCATTCGGGCCAGGATTCGTCCAAGGAAACGATCCGTATCGCTTACCAGTCGTTCCCGAGCGGCGACTTGATAGTCAAGAACAATCGCTGGCTCGAAGACGCACTGCCCGAGTACAACGTGAAGTGGACGAAGTTCGATTCGGGAGCCGACATCAACACCGCCTTCATCGCCGGTGAAATCGATTTCGGCGCAATCGGTTCGAGTCCGGTTGCTCGTGGACTCTCGGCACCGCTGAACATTCCGTATCAGGTCGCGTTTGTTCTGGACGTGGCCGGCGACAACGAAGCCCTGGTGGCGCGCAACGCAACCGGAATCAAGACCGTCGCAGATCTGCGCGGCAAGAAAGTGGCCACGGCATTCGCCTCGACCGCGCACTACAGTCTGCTGGCAGCGCTGAACCAGGCCGGACTCAGTGCCGACGACGTCCAATTGGTGGATCTCCAGCCGCAAGCATCCCTCGCAGCCTGGCAGCGCGGTGACATCGATGCCGTCTACACCTGGCTGCCCACGCTCGACGAACTCCGTAAGGACGGAACACAGTTGATCGCCAGCCGTGAGCTCGCGACAGCAGGAAAGCCGACACTCGATCTTGGTGTGGTGTCGACTGCGTTTGCCAAGGATCACCCCGAGATCGTCGACACCTGGCGCCAGGTTCAGGCCCGCGCGCTCACGACGATCGCCACTGATCCGAACGCGGCAGCGGAAGCTGTTGCCGCACAATTAGGCGCCTCGAAGGAAGACGCGGCAGCGCAGTTGAAACAGGGTGTGTTCCTCACTCCGGAGCAGATCTCCTCGCCGGAATGGTTGGGCACCGAGGGCGCTCCCGGGAATCTGGCAGTGAACCTGCAGAGTGCAGCGCAATTCCTGGCCGAGCAGAAGCAGATCGACAGTGTGCCTGATCTGGCGGTCTTTCAGAATGCCCTCTATGTGAAGGGGCTTCCCGATGTCCTTGACCAGTAGCGTGACCGCACAGCAGGCCTCGGGTGGATTCGCTGCCGACCGCCCGGGCGCGATCCGAATCGACACCGTCTCGCACAGGTACGGCCACGGTCGAGAGTCCGTCACGGCACTCGGGCCCGTATCGATCGACGTCACACCTGGTGAGTTTCTGGTTCTCGTCGGAGCGTCGGGTTGCGGCAAGAGCACATTGCTGCGGCTGATCGCGGGTTTCGAAAGTCCTTCCAGTGGAACGGTTCAGGTCTCCGGATCCGACCCGATTCCCGGGTCGAGTGCGGGAGTGGTGTTTCAGCAGCCACGGCTCTTTCCGTGGAAATCGGTGGGCGGCAACATCGATCTGGCACTCAAATACGCCGGCGTTGCAAAGAGCGAGCGCGGGCGAAGGCGCGACGAGCTTCTCGACCGCGTCGGTCTGGTCGGCACTGCGGACCGGCGTATCTGGGAAATCTCCGGCGGGCAGCAGCAGCGGGTGGCAATTGCTCGTGCCTTGGCGGCCGAAACGTCGTTGCTCCTGTTGGACGAACCCTTTGCCGCGCTGGACGCCCTCACTCGCGAGCGTCTGCAGGAGGACCTGCGCAGTGTCAGTGCCGAATCGGGGCGAACAAGTGTCTTCGTCACTCACAGTGCCGACGAGGCGGCCTTTCTCGGCTCCCGCGTCGTAGTTCTGACAAGCCGACCGGGCAAGGTCGCGCTCGACCTGAAAATCGATCTGCCACGAACCGGCGTCGATCCCGACGATCTCCGAGGCTCACCCGAATACGCGGCATTCCGAGCCGAAGTCGGCCATGCGGTCAAGGTTGCAGCTGCAGCGTAGGTACCCTGCGCGTCGACTACCAGGTGGCCGCGTCGATAATAGGAAGGAGAACGTGCAGGACACGACGAACAAGGAGTGGTCATGGCAACTGAGGTGGAGTCCGGTGACCTCGTGCAGGCAGCCGGCCATGCTGGTCCGTGGACGGTAGTCGAAGTTCGCCAGGGGATGGCGCTGCTCGAACACAGTGACGGGCACAGGTTGTCGCGTCGAACGACGACGTTGACCGTCGTCCGCAAGGGCTCGGGCAAGAAGGCAACGGCCGTCGAAGACGGGAACGACGAAAACGGATCGCCAACTCTGTTCGACTGAAACCGCAGCTCGACTGAAACCGCAGCTCGACTGATCTTCCGTCAGTTCGAGACGGCGTCAGCTGGAGAAAATGTCGTCTACGCGTTTGTCGAAGTATTCGGCGATTCGGAACGCCAGTGACAGGCGTGGGTCGAAGTGTCCCTTCTCGATCGAGATGACGGTCTGGCGTGTGATGCCGAGCGCGTCGGCGCACGCTTGCTGTGACAATCCGGCTGCCGTACGAAGTTCTTGAAGGTTGTTGCGCATCAGATCTCGTCAGATCTCGAATGTGGGGTGCGGTCCCTCGACACTGCCCAGTACCGGATTCCGAAGTCGGCCAGACCGAGGGCTGTAAACATTACGAGCGGCAGTTCGGGAGCGCCGAAGACATTGTGCGCGATCAGCGCGATCCCCATGGCAGTGATCAAGTCGGTGAACGCGCCGAAGCCGGCCTTGCGACTCCATTCTGTTTCGACGGTGTCCTCGGGGTAGGCGGGGGCCTTGTCGTTCTCCGATGGAAAAAGGGCCCACGCCGACCCGATACAAGCCGGTGCCAGGACGATTGCGAAGACGATGAAGGCCAACGTCTTCCGATCATCGGCGGTCAATGCTGCAAAAAAGCTGAAGGCTAGCGTTGCTGCGACGCCGATACCGATGATCAGGCTCCACCGTGCCGTGGTGCTCATGAAGCCTCCCAGGTGTAAGAGTTCTTTGACATGCCTGAGCGTAGGTCTACGTGCGCTGGATGTCAAAGAACTCTTACATCGCGCTGAGGGTCAAGCGACCCCGAAAGGCGCTGCGTATGAAAACTTCCCCGTCTGATCGGGGCGGTGCGTGGTGAGGGTCCTGATCTGAAAGTGCTCGCCCCACTCGGCTTCCGGAGACTCGATCCCGGCGTCCGTGCTGGTGACGAACCCGAACTGCGGGTAGTACTCGGTGCTGCCCAGGAGGGCGAGCAGTGGCACGTCCAGAGCGTCGGACGCACCGATCACCGCGTGCATCAGCGCCGAACCGACGCCGCTGCGTTGGTTGTCCGGTGTGACTGCCAACGGGCCGAGGCCAACCGCCTCAACGGGACCGACCCATCCGCGTGTTCCGATTACGAAACCAACGATCTCATCACCGGCGACGGCGACAAGGGACAACTTCGGTAAGTAGTCGTTCGAGGCGAAGAGCTGACGTGTCAGTTCGATCTCGTAGGGAGACTCGCCGGGCGGCGCTTGGTCGGCAAACGCCGCCCCGAGCAGTGAATAGATTGCGTCACGGTCGGAAGAAGTTTCGCGGCGGATGTACATGGCCACGAAACTACCCGCTTCATCTCCGATCGTGCTCCTCGTTTTCGGCCTGACGTGCCACTCGCTTTTCGTAGTCCGCACGCCCGTTCGGATCTACCGATGTCAGCGCGCGGCGATCGTCGATCACCCGGCGTCCGATGTTTATCATCCATTCGGGTACTACAGCGTCGATGAGGTCCCAGCCCGCAAGGTAACGCGGAACAGTAGTTTCGGCTCGCCGGTGCGCGACCGTGTCGACGACAGCTTCGGCCACGACCTCGGGTTCAACCGTCGGCATGCCCTTTCCGAGTGGCACACCGGAGGAGAGCCCGGTGCGCACCGCGCTGGGCAGGATGGCGCTGACGCTGACGCCGGAATCTGCGAATTCGACACGAGCAGAGGCGGAAAGGCCCACCGCACCGAACTTGCTTGCGTTGTACACGGCCATTCCTGGCACCGGTAGCTTGCCTGCCATGGATGCGATGTTGACGACGTGGCCGCGTCGCCGATCCACCATGCCGGGCAGCACGGTGCGCATCCCGTGAATCGGGCCCCAGACATTGACGTCGAGGGTTACTCGACTGGTGGCGTCGGACTCGTCGAGGAAGCTGCCGAGCGGCATCACGCCCGCATTGTTGACCAGAATGTCGATGTGACCGAATTCGCCGATCACTGTGGAGACGAACACATCCCAGGATTCGCGTGAGGTGACGTCCAGAGCGTACCCGCGGACCCGTGCGCCGATGGATGCGGCGGTGTCGACGGCCGTCTCCTCGTCGAGGTCGCCGACGCAGACGAGTGCGCCGCGAGCTGCGAACAACTCCGCTGTGGCCCGGCCGATTCCGCGGCCACCTCCGGAGATGACGACGACTGCTCCGTCGAGATCGATCGGCGGGTAGGTGGTGCCGAAAAGGCTCATGTGGTGTACTCCGGTTCGGGGGTGGTGGTGGGCTCAGCGGGGGTGTCGTCTGACGCAGGGTTGTCGGACAGCGTGTGGTTGTAGGCGTATGGATCGAAGGCCCGTAGCCGTCGACGCATGGCTCCTGACGACCACGGCCAGTTGAAGCTGTTGCGGCCGTTGACGTCGAAGAAATAGCTTTCGCAACCACCGGCGTTGTAGACTGTGGTACCCAATGCCTCCTGAACTTGAGAGTTGAAGGCTGCCTGTACTTCCGGGCGCACGTCGATGGTTTTCCAGCCGTGCCGACGAGCGTGGCCGATCGCCTGTGCCACATAGTTCAGTTGGGCTTCCAGAATCATGAAGGCCGACGTGTGTCCGGTGCCGAGGCTCGGGCCCAGCAGAATGAACGCGTTGGGGAATCCGCTGACGGCGGAACCGAAGTACGCCCGCGGGCTTCCCTGCCAATGATCGTCGAGTGATCGACCTTCTCCGTCGAATACCTTTGATGCAATGGGCATGTCGAGGATGTGGAAGCCCGTTCCGAAGATGATCGCGTCCACTTCCGATTCCACTCCGTCGGCTCCGATCACGGTGTTGCCGTGGATCTCTTCGACTGCGTTGGCATGGACGGTCACGTTGGGTCTGCCGAGGGCCGGGTAGTACGAGTTCGACATGAGTAGTCGCTTGCAACCGAGGGTGTAGTCGGGAGTCAGCGCCTTGCGTAGCTTCGGATCGCGCACCTGCAAGCGCAATTGGGCCGACCCGAGTTTCTGCACGATACGCAGGATCCACGGATTGCGGAACCCCAATCCAAGCGCTTCCATGATTCCGTATTCGATGCTGCGTAGAGCCTTGTGCGCTCCCGGTACGAATCGCATGACGGACCTTTCGATCCGCGGTACGTAGTGATCGGGTTTGGGAAGGACCCATTGAGCGGTGCGTTGGTAAAGGTGAAGGGCGGACACGTCGGAGACGATGCGCGGCACGAATTGGACTGCGGAAGCGCCGGTACCTACGACGGCGACGCGCTTTCCGGTCAAGTCGTAGTCGTGATTCCACTGCGAGGAATGAAACACCTCGCCCTCGAACGTTTCCAGCCCGGGAATCGCCGGCGTCAGGGGTTCGTTCCACGGGCCGGCGGCGGCTATCACGAAACGAGCAGTGAGTTCACCGCTGGAAGTTGTTATCTTCCAGAGTGATTGCGATGCGTCCCACTGTGCGGAGAGCATTTCTACCCCGAAGCGAACGTGCTTGTCGACCCCGTGGCGGACGGCCGTGTCCTCGATGTACTCGCGGATCTCCGGCTGCTCCGCGAACAGTCGGGTCCAATCCGGATTGGCGGCAAAGGAATACGAGTACAGGCCGGACGGGACGTCGCAGGCACAACCGGGATAGGTGTTGGCGCGCCAGGTGCCGCCGAGGGAGTCCGCTTTCTCGAGCAGGACAAAATTGTCGATCCCGAGGCGCTGCAGGTGAATTGCGGCACCGATCCCGGAGATCCCGCCACCGATGATCACGACCTCGAAGTGGTCAGTTCTGTTGTTCACTGAGTCTGCGCTTTCACTGGTGGGACGGGGTGGAGTGGAACGGGCGCGCATCGAGTTCGCGTTTCACGCTCGCACGTGTTGTACGTAGGGATGATTCGAAGGTGGCGAGCCGCCGTCGGCCGTCCATGAAGTTGGCGCCCATGACGGCGAGATCGTCGTCGGTGGCGTCTATGCGCAAGACCCTGGTTCCCGCAGCGCGCACCAGTTCGATTTCCCGGTCGAGGCCCTTGGACATGGAGTTCCGCAGGGCGCCGCGTTCGATACGGGCGGCGCCGCGCGCCGGCTTCAATGTTCGAGATGCCATGGGCGCCAGTACAACCAGCTCGTCGAGTTCGAGGGGGAGCAGGAGGTCTACCGATGCCGTGGACGCCGCGCCGCCGTCGATGTACCTGACGCCGTCGATGGTGACAGGTGGGAACCAGCCGGGAATCGCCCAAGACGCTCGAAGCGCTTCACCGACTGTCGCTTTCGGAGCCCCCTGTGCCCCGAACGCGACCCGTCGCCCGGTTCTGTAGTCCATGGATACCATGTACGCGCACGGATGTGGGAGCCACGAATCGCCAGGGGCGAGAGATTCGGCGAGCGTGGTGAGCCAGGACGGGTCGCCGCCACCACGCGGTGCGATACCGCTCATCCGGCTCAGAACGGGAAGATCTCGACGCGTCACCAGTCGTGGATTGCCGATCCCCAAACTCGGAAGTGGCGGGATTCTTCCGGGCGCCGATGCTGTGTGGGCGAGGAGTTCGGGACGTGCGGCGGGCTCTCCGAGTTGCATGGCTACCAACTCGTCGACGCCGACTCCGCTGCCGAGCATTGTCACGAACTCGGCTCCGGCGGACGTGCCGATGATGGCGGTGGCTTCGCGGGGATCCCAGTCGAGGGCGTCCCGAACCGAGGCGAGGGCAGCAACGGTCCAGGCGAAGCCGAGGGTGCCGCCGCATCCGATTGCCAATCCCCGTCTAGGCGCGCTGTGTCGTCCGGACCCGGGCGCGGTGGTGCCGGTCACTTCTGAAGTCATATTTCGGAGACTATCAGTATCTGAATAACGTGGGTACCCCAAATTTGGGTTTCGGGAGTGCGCCTGCGGTGCGCTTCCGGTATTCGGCTACCGTTGGAATCTCGATACTCAGAACCGCGAGGAGGTTCCGATGGCGCGATTGACCAGGCAGGAAGCGCAGGCGATGACCCGCGAGACCTTGTTGGCGACGGCCGTCGAACATTTCCTCGATCGCGGGTACGCCGCCGCGTCGCTCGATCAGATCGCTGAGGATGCCGGTTATTCCAAAGGTGCGGTGTACTCGAACTTCAAGAACAAGGACGAGTTGTGCGCCGAGGTGCTCGGCCGAATCAGGTTGACCAAGGTCGGCGAGATCACCTCACAGCTCGGAGCCAATTCGACGCTCGACGACGCGGTGGCCGAGTTCGCGCGATGGGCCGAGCGAACCATCGGGGACAAGAGATGGACGTTGCTCGAAGTCGAGTTCTCGGTGCGATCGCGGCACAGCGAAGAGATCCGCGAAAAGATCGCGACGGGTGCCGATCAGGTGCGCGGATTGATTGCCGGAGTGGTGCAACATCTTGCCGAGTCCAACGGCGTGACGCCGGCACTGGACCCGAACGCCGCGGCACTGCGCATACTCAGCGTCGGAATCGGTTTGGGGCTACAGCGTGCGATCAGCCCTGAGCTGCCGGTTGATCCGCTGGTGGATACGTTGCGGGAGATTTTGCTGGGTGGGTGAGTAGAACGCGGAGCATTCCGCCGATCTCGGCGACGGCGGTGCGCGAACTCACGCTCGGTCCCAGAACGTTGACGAAGCCGTGGATGAACCCGCGATAGCGTCGATCGGTCACGTGAACACCGTTGTCGCGCAATCGAGCTGCGTAGGCTTCGCCTTCGTCCTGGAGTGGATCGAATCCCGCCGTGATCACGATGGCCGGCGGCAGTCCGGTCGCGTCGGGGGCGCGTAGCGGCGACACCATCGGATCGAGTCGATCGGCATTGCTGCCGAGGAAGCTGGACTCGTAGAAGTTCATGTTGGCCTCGGTCAGGAAGAAACCTTCACCGAACGTCGTTCGCGAGGGGGCCTTCTCGTGAAAGTCGGTCGCGGGGTAGATCAACAGCTGCGCCGCCGGTGGGGTCTTGCCGTCGTCGCGGGCACGCAGCGCGACCGTTGCGGAAAGATGCCCGCCAGCGCTGTCGCCCCCGACAGCGATGCGCGTCGGGTCTGCGCAGAACTCGTCGGCGCGGTCGACGATATCGAGGTAGGCGGCGTAGGCATCGTGTACCGGTGTGGGGAAAGCGAATTCGGGTGAGAGCCGGTAGTCGACCGAGATGACCCGTGCGCCGGAGGTTTCGGCCAACAGGCGGCACGGGGCATCGTGGGATTCGATGCTGCCCTGTACCCACCCGCCGCCGTGGAAGTAGACGAGCAGAGCGCCGGTGTCGGCTGTCGGGACGTAGAGCCGGGCGCGAAGCGGGCCGTCGGCACCCGAAACGGAGATCTCCTCGGTGTGGACGGGCGTGGGCCTGCCGCCCATCATGATCGCGGTTCGGGTGAGATTGGCGCGAGCAGCGGCGAGTGACTGGGGATCGGTTGAATGCGAGGGGAGTGGCCGCGTCTTCGCGAGCGTGAGCAGAAGGTGTGCGTCGGCGTCGAGCGTGTTGCCCTCGATGACGACGGGTGGTCCGGTGATTCGACGTTTCACCGCGCTGGGCAGTGCGAATGCGGCTGCCACCAAGGATGCTTCGGCGCGATCTCGAATGCTGCGGCTGCTGGCCTGCTTCACGGATTCCGACACGTGGCGCAGACTACCAAGCATGACTACTGCGGCACTGTCGATCACGCAGATCGAGAACACACATCTGGTTCGGTGCGGTCACGCCAATTGGGTCCTGGTCGAAGAGGGGTCCGATCTGACCTTGATCGACGGCGGATATCCGGCCAACGGCACCGACGTCGAACGCTCGATCGAACAGATCGGTCACCAGCTCGGGGATGTTCGGGCAATTCTCGTCACGCACGCGCACATCGATCACATCGGTGGGATCGCGGACATCGTGACTCGGCTCGAGGTTCCGGTCCTGATGGATCCGTTGGAAGTGCCGCATGCGAAGAGGGAGTATCTGCAACAGTTGTCGCCGGCCGGAGTTCCGTTGCTGTTGTGGCGGCGAGGTGCTCCGAAATGGCTTCGCGACGTGATCGGAGTCGGCGCGTTGAAAGGTGCGGAACTGCCTCGGGCACAGTCCTTTGCGTCCGGTGGTGCGCTGGACGTTCCCGGTCGGATCGTGCCGATTCCCACTCATGGGCATACCGACGGCCACAGCGCTTACCTTGTTCCCGACGCAGGAGTGATCGCGTCGGGTGACGCTCTGGTGACCGGACACGCGACGTCGAGTGTCGCCGGACCACAATTTCTGGTGTGCCCCTTCAATCATGACCGTGAAGCGACCGACCAGGCGTTGGACAATATCGCCGGTGCACCTGCCGGCGTGCTGTTTCCCGGACACGGTCCGGTTTACGAGGGCAGCATGACTGCCGCGGTCGAACAGGCCCGAGCGGGTCGGACAAGGATGCGTCCATGACTACTGTCGAAACGGTCGACGAAGGTGCGGTGCACGGTTTCCTTCATCGACCTGCTTCTGTGTCCTTCGCGTCGCCCGTCGCCACGCTTGCACTGACTCACGGCGCGGGAAGTAACTGCGACACCGTGCTGTTGCGTGCTGTTGCCGACGGCTTTGCTGCGGCAGGAGCGCAAGTTCTGCGCTTCGATCTCGCGTTTCGGGTGCGTCGAGCTTCGGGGCCTCCGCATCCGTCGCGTGCTGCGGAGGATCGCGCGGGCATTGCCGAGGTGATTGCTGCTCTTCGCAAGGACTACTCGGTGCCCGGACCCGTTCTGCTCGGCGGACATTCGTACGGCGGTCGGCAGGCGTCGATGCTTGCGGCGGAGAACCCGGGACTTGTCGACGGCCTGGTCCTTCTCTCCTATCCACTGCATCCACCGAAGAAGCCCGAGAAGCTCAGAACCGAACACCTGCCCGAACTGAACACACCGACCGTTGTCGTCCACGGTTCGAAGGACGAGTTTGCGACAACGGAGGAGATGCGGGCAGCACTCGCCTTGATTCCCGCCGCGACGCGTCTGGTGGAGTTCGAAGGAGCTCGACACGACTTGTCCGTGGTGAAATTTCCGGTGGTGGAGGAGACAGTCGCGGCCGCATCGGCGGTGTTTGCGTTCTGAACGCCGAGCGGGCGGTTGCCCGTGTCGGTGGTTCCTGGTGAGATCGAACCATGAGTGCCCAGCCGTATCAGCCCAGTGCCCTGTCCGACGTCACGGTGAGCGTCGACGGTGACGACACAGTCGTCAGCTTTCCTCGGGTGCTGCCGTATTCCGTCGAGAAGGTGTGGGAGGCGATCACCGACCCGGAGATGTTGGCGCAATGGACGCCGTACACCGCCGATCGGAACCTGAGCCGTACCGGTGATGCGGTGATCACCATGCTCACCGAGGACGGCGCCCCCGAAATGTCGCTGCCGGTCACCGTTCACGTCGTGGAGACCACTCGGCGGCTCGAACACGAGTGGGGCCCGGACGAATTGGTGTGGGACCTGACCCCGATCGAAGGCGGTACCCGCGTCGTGCTGACGCAGAGGTCGCGCGCCGAGGGGATGGCGTCGGCGCTCGCTGCGGGGTGGCATCTGTGCTTCGACGTACTCGATGCCCTTCTGGCAGGCGAGCCCTTCGGGCCGATCGTGGGTGAACGGGCGCGCGAGTACGGCTGGGACGCACTCAACTCCGGTTACGCGCGACAGTTGGGCATCGACGAATCTCAGGTCTGGTAGCTGCTCAGAGTTTGTGACTGGCAGGCTTTCTGGTGGAGGCTCGCGCGATCAGTTCGACGGGAAGCTTCACGGATTCGACGTTCTTGCCGGAGATCAGTGCGAGTAGGTGCTCGAGCCCGGTCGCACCGATCTTTCGGGCGGGGGACCTGACCGTCGTCAGGGGCACCGGGAGTTGGGAGACAACCGGAATGTCGTTGTAGCCGACCAACGCAAGATCGTCGGGAATGCTCAACCCGAGATCACGGGCCACACCGAGTACGCCGATCGCGATGGTGTCGCTCACCGTGAAAACGGCGTCAGGGCGCGTGTTCCCGCTGAGCAGTGTGGCCGCCGCATCGACACCCCCTTGAACTTCGAACTCGGACGCCACTATTCGGTTCGGCGGCAGTTCCAGACCGGCTTCGGCCAGGGCATCGCGGAAACCCGCGACGCGTTCCCTCGACGTGCTGGCGTGATCCGGCCCCGCGATCACTCCGAGATCGCGATAGCCGCAGTCCAGTAGATGCTTCCCCGCGAGGTAGCCGCCGAGGCGGTCGTCGCCGCTGACAAAGGGAAGGCTTCGGTTGACGGATGACGTCGCCGAGTCGATGTGCCGGTTCAGCAGCAGGATCGGCAGTGAGCGCAGGGGGAGCGAGTCGACGAAATCGGTACCCGGCAGGTGGATGCTGCTCAGCATGAGACCGTCGACCTGTCGGCTCACCAGGAACTCGACCGCTTTGCGTTGCGCTTCCAGATCGTCGGGCGGGCTGGAGAGCAAGACGGAGTACCCGGCTGCGGTGGCGGCTTCCTCGATGCCTTGGAACATGGTGGCCACTACAACGTCTGTCAGTCTCGGCATCACGACGCCGATGGTGGTGGTCTTGCGGGTACGCAGGCTGGCTGCCCACAGGTTCGGTTGGTAACCGAGTTCCTCGGCAACCTGACGAACCCGGAGTGCGGAGTCGGACCAGCCGTCGGCGGGCTCGGGCTGACGGAGGACCCGCGACGCCGTCGAGATGTGGACCCCGGCCTGGTCGGCGATTTCGCGCAGCGTCGGCGGACGGCCGTTGCTGCGGTTCGACGGATCGGGCGTCATCTGCGTCGTGGCTCCTGGTGTGCGTCGGTTCTGAGTTGGTTCGGTGTCGGTCGGCAGTTCGGGGATTGACGGGTGCGCAACCGGGCTCTACTCTAGGCGATGCAAACGATTGCGCAATCGTTCTCGCAAAGGATTGCGCCCGAGAACACTGGAGGCCCCGTGACCACGCCGCAGTCCCTGTCCGAGCTTTTTGCCATCGACACCCTGCTGGACGCAGAGGAGATCGCGATCCGCGACACGGTCCGCAAGATGGTCGACGATCGCATTCGCCCGCACGTAGGTGAATGGTTCGAAGCGGCAGCACTGCCGGCTCGTGAGCTGGCCAAGGAACTGGGCGCGCTCGGCGTACTGGGCATGCACCTCGAGGGCTACGGCTGTGCCGGGATGAGCGCCACGGCGTACGGGTTGGCCTGCCAGGAACTCGAAGCTGTCGATTCGGGCATTCGCAGCCTCGTCTCGGTCCAGGGCTCGCTCGCCATGTTCGCGATCCACCACAACGGAAGTGAAGAGCAGAAGGAAGAATGGCTCCCGCGAATGGCGGCGGGTGAAGCCATCGGCTGCTTCGGTCTCACGGAACCCGATTTCGGATCCAACCCCGGCGGTATGCGAACCAACGCCAAGCGCGACGGGGACGACTGGATCCTCAACGGCACCAAGATGTGGATCACCAACGGCTCCATCGCGGACGTCGCCGTGGTCTGGGCTCGAACCGACGACGGCGTGCGCGGATTTGTCGTTCCCACCGACACTCCGGGATTCTCCGCCCCCGAGATCAAGAACAAGATGTCGCTCCGGGCGTCGGTCACCTCGGAGCTGGTGCTCGAGGACGTGCGTCTGCCTGCCTCGGCGATGCTGCCCAAGGCTCGCGGACTGTCCGGCCCGCTCGGCTGCCTCAACGAGGCACGCTTCGGCATCATCTTCGGGGCAATGGGTGCAGCACGTGACTGCCTCGAGACTGCGATCTCATATGCACGTGATCGCAAGGTCTTCGACAAGTCGCTCGCCGCGTATCAGATCACCCAGGCCAAGATCGCCGACATGGCAGTCGAATTGGGCAAGGGGCAGTTGCTCGCCATCCACCTCGGGCGCCTCAAGGACGCCGGGACGGTTCGCCCCGAGCAGGTCAGCACCGGCAAGCTCAACAATGTCCGCGAGGCCATCAAGATCGCCCGTGAATGCCGAACCATTCTGGGCGCCAACGGCATCACGCTCGAGTACCCCGTGATCCGGCACGCCAACAACCTCGAATCCGTTCTCACCTACGAGGGCACCTCCGAGGTTCACCAACTCGTGATCGGCCGAGCTCTCACCGGTGAAGAAGCTTTCCGGTGACGGCAGACGCTGTCGGAGCGCTCGACGGGTTGGTGATCGCTGATTTCGGCCGCGTCCTCGCCGGTCCGTACGCCACGATGATTCTCGCCGACCTGGGTGCCGAGGTCGTCAAGATCGAGCGGCCGGGTGTCGGGGACGACACTCGCAGCTGGGGCCCACCGTGGGTGGGGGACGAGTCGAGCTACTTTCTGTCGGTGAACCGTAACAAGAAGTCGGTCACTCTGGACCTGCGCGAGCGCGAGGATCTGGAGAGTGCACGCGAGCTGGTTCGCAATGCGGACGTCGTGGTGCAGAACTTCCTGCCGGGAACGATGGACCGTCTGGGGCTGGGCTACGACGCTGTCCGAGAAATGAATCCGCGTGCGGTCTACTGCTCGATCAGCGGCTTCGGTGGCAACAACTCTCTGCCGGGATACGACCTGTTGATTCAGGCGGTCGGCGGATTGATGAGTATCACCGGACCCGATCCCAAGACTCCCACCAAGGTCGGTGTCGCGGTGGTCGACGTCATCACCGGCCTGCATGCCAGCGTGGGAATCCTTGCAGCGCTGCGCCATCGCGATCGCACAGGCGAAGGGCAGCACGTCGAGGTCAATCTGTTGTCCTCGTTGCTGTCCGCACTGGCCAACCAGTCGTCCGGCTACGTGGCCGCGGGCGTGGTGCCGCAGGCAATGGGCAACCGGCATCCGAGCATCGCACCATACGAGGTATTCGACACCGCGGACCGTCCGCTGGTCCTCGCGGTCGGCAATGATCGGCAATTCAGTTCGTTGACAGAGGTTCTCGGAGTTTCCGAACTTGCCGCTGATGCGCGTTTCGCGTCCAACAGCGACAGGGTTGCGCATCGAGAAGAACTGTTCGACGCCGTCACTGCTGCATTGGCCAAGGGCTCTGCGGACTCGTGGTTCGAGGCACTGACCGAGCGAGGTGTTCCGTGTGGGCCTCTCAACGACATCGCCGACGCGATAGCGCTGGCGGAACGGCTGAATCTCGATCCGGTGGTGTCCATCGACGACCCGCGTCGCGATGCACCGACTCGGCAGGTAGCCAATCCGATTCGGATGAGCGGCACGCCGGCAACCTATCGGTCGGCCCCGCCGCGGTTGGGGGAGGACAGCGTTCCCACTCCGTCCGGAGTCAGTTGACCCAAGCGAATCGGCCACCGGAATACCGGTGGCCGATCTGCGTGTGTGGCCGACTCAGCTGACCTTCAAGACCAGCTTTCCGGTGTTCGCTCCGGCGAAGAGAAGATTGAGGCTGTCGCCGAACGCGTCGATACCGCCGTCGACGACGTGCTCGCGAGCAGTCAATTCGCCACTCTTGATCCACTTTCCGATCTGCTCTTGTGCTTCTGCGTAGCGATCGAGGTAGTCGAAGACCACGAAGCCGGCCATCGTGGCGCGGTTGACGAGAAGTGACAGGTAGTGAGCAGGGCCTGGCTGAGGTTCGGTGGCGTTGTAGCCCGCGATGGCGCCGCAGATGACCACCCGAGCTCCGAGGCGCAGACGGGAGAGAGCGGCGTCGAGAATTTCTCCGCCGACGTTGTCGAAGTACACGTCGATACCGTCGGGAGCGTTGGACTTGAGCGCCTTGTATACGGATTCGTTCTTGTAGTCGATGGCGACATCGAAGCCGAGGTCCTCGGTGAGCCACGCGCACTTCTCCGGACCGCCGGCGATGCCGATGACCTTGCATCCGTGAAGCTTTGCGATCTGGCCGACCAGACTGCCGACCGCACCCGCGGCACCGGACACGACGACGGTGTCACCGTCTTTCAGCTTTCCGACGTCGAGTAATCCGAAATACGCAGTGACGCCGGGGAAACCGAGAGCGCCGAGCCAGGTCGGCAGGGGAGCGATCGATTCGTCGACCCGAGTGACGTCTGTACCGTCGGAAACGCCGTACTCGGAAGCGCCGAAGGATCCGGCCACGATGTCCCCGACCTGGTAATCGGGGTGCTGTGATTCGGTGATGCGTCCGACGCCGTGGGCGCGCATGACGGAACCGAGCTTGACCGGCGGAACGTACGACTTGACGTCGTTGAGCCAACCGCGCATCGCGGGGTCGAGGGAGAGGTATTCGACCTTGACGACAAACTCGCCCGGTCCGGCGGACGGGATCTCGGCATCGACGTATTCCCAGGTGGAAGCGTCGGGAAGTCCTGTCGGGCGGGCGGCGAGGCGTACTTGGCGGTTGGTCATCTCTCCCCTTCGGCGAAACGAATTGAACTTGAGGCCGGATTCAATATAGGTGATGGATCACGAACTGGGAAGAGTTGGATGAACCGATTGACGACTATGTATGTTCGATCGATGAGCAATGTGGTCGAAGACGCGCCTGGTTGGTTCACTCGGGCGTTGGCAGCGCCGGTCGAGACGGGGTCGGTGGAGGTCGAGGGTGCCTCGGTGCACTTTCGGGCTTGGGGGCCGGCGGGGCCGGGAATCGTGCTGATTCACGGCGGCGCCGCCCACAGTCGCTGGTGGGATCACATTGCGCCGCAGTTCGCCGAGGGGCGCCGCGTCGTCGCTCTCGACTTGACGGGCCACGGCGACAGTCACACTCGCGACGCCTACGCGATGTCCCAGTGGGCTCGCGAGGTGCTGGCGGCGGCCGAGGCGGGGGGAATCGACGGCAAGCCGATTCTGGTGGGGCACAGTATGGGTGGGATTGTTTCTTTCGTGGCCTCGCATCTGCATGGCGAACTGTTGGACGGGGTTGTCATCATCGATTCTCCGCTCAAGGCGCGTACGCCCGAAGAGGAGGCGGCTCGACGCCAGAATGCGTTCGGCCCCAAGAAGGTTTATCCCACCAGGGAAGACGCGATGGGCCGGTTCCGCTTCGTTCCGCCGCAGGATTCGGGTCTGCCTGCGGTGCGTGACCATGTGGCGGCCACGTCGATGGAGGAAGTCGAGGGCGGTTGGTCCTGGAAGTTCGATCCGAATTTCTTTCTCCGAGTAGGCGCCGAAGATGTTCTCGACAGTGAACCACGTTGCCGCGTAGCCTATTTCCGAGCTGAGAACGGCATCGTGTCCGATCGACTCATGGAGCACATGCGCGGATTGTTCGGGCCGGAGGCCATCGTGGCGGAGATTCCCGAAGCCGGACATCACGTCATGATCGATCAGCCGTTGCAACTCGTGACCGGGGTGCGAACTGTGTTGAGTGCGTGGTCCGTCGCAAGTCAAGTGCCGGTAGAACAAGCGGCAGGTAACGTCGAGGGAAGGGTAGAAGCATGAGCACGGAATTGACGCTCGAACCGAAAGTCGGAGCTGCACTGAAGTTGTGGCACACCATGATCGAAACCGGCGATCTGTCGGCGCTACCGACGATCGTCGCGCCCGACGCGCAGTTCCGATCGCCCACGGGATTCAAGCCGTACCAGTCCGCGGATGCCGTTGTGCTCATCCTCAATACGGTGATCCAGGTGTTCGAGAACTTCGAGTACCACCGTCAGTTCGCCGGAGCCAACGGTCGGCAGGTCGTGCTCGAATTCAGTGCGAACATCGGCGACAAGAGTCTCAAGGGAATCGACATGGTCGAATTCGACGAGGACGGCAAGATCGTCGATTTCGAGGTCATGGTGCGTCCGGCCAGCGGGCTCGCGGCTTTGGCTGCCGAAATGGGTAAGAGGCTCGGCCAGACGCTACCGACCTACAAAGCCTGAATTGAGTCCGGCCAAGGCTCAGTTCGTACTGAATCCGCCGTTGGAGTGAAGGAGTTGTCCCGTAATCCAGCCTCCGGCGTCGGACATCAGAAACCGAACGAGGTTTGCAGTGTCGCCGGGAGTACCCAGCCGGCCGGCAGGAGTCTGGAGGGTTGTGGCCTGTCTGATCTCGGGTGTCATCCATCCTGTGTCGATAGGTCCTGGGTTGACGACGTTGGCTCGTATGCCGCGTGATCCAAGTTCGACTGCGGCGGCGATGACGATGCGGTCGAGAGCGCCCTTGCTGGCCCCGTACGGAAGATTGTGGGCCGCATGGTCGCTGGTGAGTGCGATTATCCGCCCGGCCACCTGACTGACGTCGCGCTGTTCCGGAAGCCGTTCAGCGAACGCTTTGATCAGCAGCCAGGAGGCGCGAGCGTTGACAGCGAAATGTCGTTCCCAGCTCTCGACGGTGGTATCGAGGATCGAGCTGTCGACGCTTTCGCAATGTGAGAGCACCATCCCACGGAGGTCGTTCCGCGCTGCGGCAGCGTCAACGAGCTGATCGGCCACGTCGGGCGAGGCCAGATCTCCGGGAACGAGGTCGACACGGCTTCCGAGCGCGCGACACTTCTCGGCAATGTCTTGCGGATCGTGCGCTCCGCGCCCGAACCCGACGCGTTCGTCGTAAGGCTCCCAGTAGCCGATAGCCAGATCCCAACCATCCTCGGCAAGGCCCAATGCGAGGCTCGCTCCGATCGACTTGCTCCGACCGACACCGGTGATCAATACGGTCCCGCGCTTGTCAGACACTGCTCGCCTCCAGAGATGTCCTGCAATTCAAATGGGGTGAGGTCACTTCAGATGGAAGCATCACTGTAGCGGGCGAGCTGTCGCCTGTATCGAGCGAGCTGTCGCCGTGCCTCGACCTGACCAGTGTCTTGACACGGCGCTGGTCACAGCGTTTGACTGAGATGCAAGCTCGAGTTGATTCGCCGGACTGTGTCCCGGGAGGTTGACCTATGCGCGGCAAGGGAATTGCAGGCAAGGCTTTCTCAAACGAGGGCTGTAGACGTGGAGCACGGTCTCATCGCGGGACCGTGTCGGTGCTGGCTTTGGTTGGGGTGTGCGTACTTTCGTGTGCCGCCACTCAGATGGCCGGCGCGCAACCCGTTGCAGACACAGTCGATACCGGGTTCGTGATCCCATTTGCTGGGGCGCCTGGCTACGAGAGCGTCGCGCCCACGCAGATGACTACTCCGGATCAACTCAACCAGCCGCTCGGTCAGCAGACTGCGGAAGAGATTGCCGCGCAGATCGGACTCGAGCCAGCCGACGCTTTGACCGAGGAGCAGTATCGCGATCTCATCTCCGGCGGAGGGGTCGGCGGAAATCGCGAGGACGCCGCGGTGATCGACGAATGCGCCCGGATTCTCACCAATACGAACGGGCGGCCCCTCTATTCCGGCACGACGCCGTCGGTTCTGGCCAGTTACGGGTTGTACGTGAATCCAGACGGATTGCTGGAGAGTCCGGCCAACGCGGATGCGCCGACGCGACAGGTGAATACGCTGATCGCCCCTGGCGGTTTCGTGGGCACCTGGTTGCGCAACAACGGTGCGACGCACACTCTGATTGCGCTCTATCAGTCGGCATACACGGTGCAGGCAGTCTACGGATTTGCAGCGCAACAGATTTCGGGAGCAGCGCAGCTGGTGACCAACACCAAAGGCGATGTGAGTTCGGAAGTCGGCATGTCGATGGCGCCGCCGCTCTGGATAGTGAACTTCGCACTGCTCTACATCTTGAAGCCGTCACTGGCGGCAGCGATGCCTGCACACTGGGCTCCCATTCCGCCGGCCGTTGCCGACGCCGTGAAAGCGAGTCCCACCGGTCAAGTCGCTTTCAGTGACTACGCGTCCTATTTCGAGTGATCGGTCTGGCGGACAGCGCTCACGAACTTCTCGATCAACGCGTGGTCCTTGACGCCGCGGGAGGATTCGACGCCGCTGGAGACGTCGACGCCCCAGGCGCCGGTGGCATCGAGTGCGTCGCGAACGTTGTCCGGGGACAGCCCGCCCGCCAGGATCCACTGGCCTTGCGGGCGCGATTGCTGTTGGGCCCAGTTCCACGGCACCCCTGATCCGGCGTCTGCGCCGTCGATCAGGAGTTCGTCCTCGCCGAGGTCGAGATTGTAACCGTCGCGGACGTTGCTGGAGACGACCGCGCGGATGACGGTGAGGCCGGCATCGTGCAGCCGCTGCACTTGCTCGGCGTCGACAAGATCGTGAACCTGTACGGTGCGAAGCCCGGTGATCTTCGCGATCTCGAGGATCTGATCGATCGGGTTGCCGAGAAAGACTCCGATTGCACGGATGTGTTCGGGAACTCGCGCGAGCAGAGCGACTGCGAGTGTGGGGTCGACTTTGCGGACGCTCTCGGCGAAGACGAAACCGATGGCGTCGACGCCCAGGCCCACCGTGAGGTCGACCGTGTCAACGTCGCGTAGGCCACAGACCTTGATGAATGTCACCTGATACAGAGTACTAGCGTCGTCGTCTAGCCTCGTGCGTGCGACATTTCTACGCGCGAGAGGCTTGACGTGGACTGGCTCTACCGAATCAGTT
This sequence comes from Rhodococcus sp. 27YEA6, assembly GCF_044908235.1. Classification (NCBI taxonomy): domain Bacteria; kingdom Bacillati; phylum Actinomycetota; class Actinomycetes; order Mycobacteriales; family Nocardiaceae; genus Rhodococcus; species Rhodococcus sp. 27YEA6. Next base: position 489,405 of record NZ_JBIYCY010000001.1, read on the forward strand.
TGATCTCGGGACCGCTGCCGGTGATCCTGACTGTCCTTGGGGTCCTGGGTGGTGTGTGGCTGCTCGGTTCGAACGTGCGCTGGTATTACCGCAGAGCGGTGCCGATCGCGGGGCTGATCGCGCTGGTGATCATGATCGCCGTCTGGATCACCGTCGAAAAGGTGATCGTGCCGTTCCCCGATCCCATCGAGATGTCGATCTACGTGTGGATCGGAATCGGTATCTACGCGTTGCTACTTCTCGGGCCGCGAATCAAGGCAGGCGGAACGATCGCGAAGGCGGTGGTGTCCGTCGTTGCGACCGTTCTGGTCATCGTCACCGCCGCGACGCAGATCAACCTGGTGTTCGCTGCCTACCCGACTGTGGGAATTGCGTTCGGACACGACGATTTCGACCGCATCTCACTCAGTGAAGTTCCCGGTCCGACCGATCCTGTTGTCACCGGCGATCCCACCGACACTGTGTGGAAAGCGCCGGAGGGCATGCCGATTCGCGGACGGGTCACGACTTTGCCTGTCCCCGGGACGATTTCAGGATTCTCCGCGCGCGACGCGCAGGTGTATCTGCCGCCGTCGTACTTCACCAATCCGCGTCCGCTTCTTCCCGTGCTCGTGCTCATGGCAGGTCAGCCTGGCAAGCCCGAGGACTGGCTCCAGGGCGGAAAGCTGACCGCGACAATGGATGCCTTTGCACGAGATCACGAGGGGTTGGCTCCAGTCGTCGTGATAGCCGATGGAACAGGGTCGCAGATGGCCAATCCGCTGTGCACCGACTCGTCACAGGGCAAGGTCGGCACGTATCTGGCAAAGGACTTGCCCGCTGCGGTGGCGAATGCGTTCCAGATCGACACGAATCCGCGAGCGTGGGCAATCGGCGGGCTCTCCTACGGTGGCACCTGCTCACTGCAGATGGCGACCAATTACCCCGAGGTGTACCCGACATTCCTCGATCTGTCCGGTCAATTGGAGCCTTCGCTCGGTGACCGACAGCGAACCGTCGACGAGATATTCGGCGGCGACGAAGCGGCGTTCGTGAAGGTGAATCCGATGGACCTGCTGGCGACTCGGAAGTTCCCGAACTCGGGCGGAGTGTTCGTCGTCGGAACAGATGACAATGAGTTCAAGCCCGGTCAGCAAAAGGTGTACGAAGCGGCCAAAGCGGCCGGAATGGACGCCAGGTATCTCGAGCTTCCCGGTGGTCACAGCTTTTCGGTGTGGTCGGCCGGCGTCGAGCAGGAGCTGACGTGGATCTCGCAGCGAATGGGACTGATCAGCTGAATCCTGTTCCGGTTTTGGAACGTGTTCTATATTCGGTGTGTGGCTGTCGTTCGGCAGTCTCTCGATCGTTCACCGACTGGAGTTCAGGCACATGTACGAGTGGTCCGACACCGACCTGATGTTCCGCGACGCCTTGCGGGGCTTTATCGACAAAGAGGTGCGACCTCACGTCGACGAGCTCGAAAGCGGTGCGCTGCCGCCGTTCGACATCATTCGCAAGCTGTACTCGACCTTCGGTCTGGCCGACATGGCACGCGAGGGCCTCGAGAAGTCGCTGGCACGCGAGCGCGGCGATGCGCCCTCCGGTGACGGTGAGAAGTCGAGCGCCTTCAGCGGCGCCGGCAGCATGGGCGTCGTGCTCAACAGCGAATTGGCCGGAGTCAGCCTCGGCCTGGTCGCATCGTTGGGTGTCAGCCTCGGATTGGCCGCCGGAACTATCCGCAGCCGCGGCACACTCGCGCAGAAGGAACGCTGGCTCCCCGGCCTGGTGACATTCGAGACCGTCGGCGCCTGGGCGATCACCGAACCGGACTCCGGCTCGGATGCCTTCGGCGGCATGAAGTCCTACGTACGCCGCGACGGCGACGACTACATTCTCAACGGCAACAAGACCTTCATCACCAACGGTCCGTACGCCGACGTGATGATCGTGTACGCAAAGCTCGACGAGGGCGATGCGTCGGTTGATCGTCGCGATCGCAAGGTGCTCGCCTTCATCCTCGACAAGGGCATGGAGGGTCTCACCCAGAGCCCGCCGTTCAAGAAGATGGGCATGAACTCCTCACCCACAGGTGAGCTGTTCTTCGACAACGTCCGCATCACCAAGGACCGTCTGCTCGGCGAGACCGAGGACAGCGGAAAGTCGGACGGCAAATCCAGCGCCAAGGAGAGCTTTGCCGCCGAACGCATCGGCATCGCGTCCCTGTCTCTCGGCATCATCAACGAATGCCACCGTCTGAGTATCGAATACGCGAAGTCCCGCAAACTGTGGGGACGCGAGATCGGGCAGTTCCAGCTCATCCAGCTCAAGCTCGCCGAGATGGAGGTCGCTCGAATCAACGTGCAGAACATGGTCTTCAATGCGATCGAGCGCACCGCAGCCGGAGACAAAGTGAGCCTGGCGGAGGCGTCGGCGATGAAGCTGTACTCCTCGCGCGCAGCGACCGAGGTCGCGATGGAAGCCGTGCAGCTGTTCGGTGGAAACGGCTACATGGCCGAGTACCGAGTCGAGCAGTTGGCGCGTGATGCCAAGTCGCTCATGATCTATGCGGGCAGCAACGAAATTCAGGTCACCCATATCGCCAAGGGCCTCCTGGGCTGACACGGGTACGTTTTCGCTTGTCGGTCGATCGCAGCAGGAACCAGATAGTCTTGCTGCGGTCGGCGACACCGCGCCGACGGATCGGAGTAGACAGTGAACGCGCCGGATCCCACAAATGTTCATCCGATGGCCGGGCAACCGCGAGTGGTGTTGCTGAGGCCGTTGATCGACAACCCGTTGATCGAGGTAGGGGAGTACACCTACTACGACGATCCGGAGTTCGCCGAAGAGTTCGAGACTCGAAACGTGTTGCATCACTACGGTCCCGACAAACTGGTGATCGGAAAGTTCTGCGCCCTGGCCACCGGTGTCACCTTCATCATGAACGGCGCGAACCATCGTATGAACGGTGTCTCCACCTACCCGTTCCCGATCATGGGCGGCGATTGGGTCAGGCACATGGATTTGGTGCAGGATTTGCCGTCGCGCGGTGACACCGTCGTGGGGAACGACGTGTGGTTCGGCGGGAACGTGACAGTCATGCCCGGTGTCCGGATCGGTCACGGGGCGATCGTGTCCACTGGCGCCGTCGTAACGCGCGACGTCCCGGACTACGCAATTGTCGGCGGCAACCCGGCAACGGAGATCAAGCGCCGCTTCAGTGCCGAAGACATCGAGAAGTTGGTGCGAATTGCATGGTGGGACTGGCCGATCGAGAAGATCACCCGCCACGTCCGGGTGATCTCGGACGGGAGTGTCGCGGAACTCGAAGCGGTCGAGTGATCTCCGCGCCCGCTAGTTCGTTCGTGTGAGCGAGTAGTTCCGGACATAAAGCAGGGCGGCCGCGAGAAGGCCGACGGCAAGACCTGTTGCGGTGAAGGTGATCAGGTTCGGCTCGAGGTCGAAGTGGATAACGGCGAAGAGTGGTTCTGCAACACGGTCGCGCAGCGTTGTGAGTCGCACTCGACGATCGTCTCATCTCAGCCCGAGATCGAGAGTCTTTGTCGGTGGCTTCCATTAGCGTGTGCGCATGACTCTCACACTCGGCATGATCACCTTCGACAGTCTCGATCCCGGTCCGCTCGCAACGTGGTGGGCGGCGCAGTTGGGCGGAAACATCGTCGAGGAGAACGACGGTTGGTTCTACATCGTCGCGGTCCCTGACAGCGCCACCAACTTCGCATTCCAGAAGGTCCCGGACCCCACCGCCGGTAAGAATCGCATCCATCTCGATTTGGGGAGTCCGGATCTCGACGCCGAGGTGGCGCGGCTCGTCGAGGCCGGGGCAACTGAGCACCACCGCGAGAACATGGACGGTTTCCGCTGGGTGACGCTCCTCGATCCTGATGGGAATCAGTTCTGCGTATCCGGTCCTCACGCCTGAGCTAACCGATTCTGTGCTCACCTGATTCGTGGCCACCGATGTCCCGGACACCTGTTCGGGCATGATGAGAGGCATGACTTCTCAGACTTCTCGGGCGGCTCGGGCCGGGGCGGCTTCTCTGACCGGGGCCGACGCAGACGGCTTGTGCAGCTTCGTCGATTCGTCACCGTCGCCGTTCCATGTGTGCGCGACGGTGGCGACCGAGCTGACGGCCGGCGGGTTCGTCGAAGTCCACGAAACGCAGTCGTGGGCAGCCGAGCCCGGACGGTACTTCCTCGTGCGAGGCGGTTCGCTGATCGCCTGGAGCACCGAGGGCGTGGGAAACGCCGCTCCGTTCCGGATTGTCGGAGGTCATACCGACAGCCCCAACCTGCGGGTCAAACAGCATCCCGACCTCACTTCGGCCGGGTGGCAGATGGTGGGCCTCGAACCGTATGGCGGTGCGTGGCTGAACTCCTGGCTCGACCGCGATCTCGGTATCTCCGGACGATTGAGTGTCCGGGTGGGAAACACTGTGGAGCAGAAGCTGGTTCGCATCGACGACCCGATTCTTCGTGTTCCGCAGCTGGCTATCCACCTGTCCGAAGATCGCAAGGGTGTGACGCTGGATCCGCAGAGGCACGTCAACGGAATCTGGGGCGTGGGTTCGAAGCCCAAGTCTTTCATCGGCTTTGTCGCCGAGCGTGCGGGTGTAGCCGCGTCGTCGGTTCTCGGCTGGGAATTGATGACACACGACCTTGCACCCAGCGCAGTCGTGGGGGTGGACAAGGAATTGGTCAGCGCCCCCAGGCTCGACAATCAGGGCACGTGTTATGCAGGGACACAAGCACTTCTGGCCGCGGCTGAGTCGCCCGGTCAGCAGGTCCCAGTGCTTGCACTCTTCGATCATGAAGAGGTCGGCAGCATGTCCGATCGCGGAGCTTTCTCGGACCTGCTGAACACCGTGCTCGAGCGGATCGTGTTGGGACGCGGTGGTGGCCGCGAAGAATTCCTGCAGGCGATGGCCGGCTCGGTATGCGCGTCGGGCGACATGGCACACGCGACGCACCCCAATTACCCGGACCGCCACGAGCCCGCTCATCGGATCGAGATCAACGGTGGGCCGGTACTCAAGGTGAACCAGAACCTGCGCTACGCCACCGATGCGGCCGGTGCCGGCGAATTCGCGCTCGCGTGCGATCAGGCGGGAGTGCCGATGCAGCGCTACGTCCACCGCGCCGATTTGCCGTGCGGCTCCACCATCGGACCGATCACGGCATCACGCACCGGACTGTCCACCGTCGACGTCGGCGCGCCTCAGCTCGCGATGCACTCTGCCCGCGAGCTGATGGGCGCGGCAGATGTCCGCATGTATGCCGACGCGCTCGGTGCGTTCCTCACGCCGCGTAGTTAGAGGGCGGGTAGCTGGGGGAGCGGGCAGTTAACGGGCAGAGAGCCCAGCGGGTGTAGCCGGTAGATCCTCGAAGAAGTCGGCGCTCGGAGTGAAGAACATCGAGCCCGTCACGGCCGTCGAGAAATCGAGCAGACGGTCGTAATTGCCGCGAGGGTTGCCGAGAAACATGTTCTCGAGCATCCGTTCGGTGATCGCCGGCGTGCGGCAGTAGCCGATGAAAAAGGTGCCGATCTCGTCGTCACCGAGGCGCCCGTACGGCATGTTGGCACGCAGGATCTCGAGAGCCTTGCCGTTCTCGTCCTTGATTGCGTTGAGGGCTACGTGCGAGTTGGCCGGCTTCACTTCGGACGTCATCTCGATGTCTTCGAGCTTGCTGCGTCCGATCACACGTTCCTGCTCGTCGACGGTGATTGCTTCCCAGTCCCGCATCTTGTGGATGTAGCGCTGGATATGGACGTAGCTTCCTCCGGTGAACGCAGGATCTTCGTCTCCGACAGTCACGGCGGCGACGGCGTCGCGGCCCACCGGATTCTCGGTGCCGTCGACGAAGCCGATGAGGTCGCGGTTCTCGAAGTACTGGAAGCCGTGAACCTCGTCGACCACCGTGGCTGCGCCGTGCAGTCGCTTCGTGATCTGCCGAGCCACCTCGAAACACGCATCCATGCTCATCGCGCGGATGTGGAAGAGCAGATCGCCGGGAGTCGACGGCGCCGAGTGAACGTCGCCCTGCAAAGCGGTGAACGGGTGCAGTAGCGCGGGGCGCGGACCGGCGAACAGTCGATCCCAAACCGACGAACCGATGCTTGTCACCACATCCAAACCTGATCCGGGGACGCGCAGCCCCACGGCGCGCTGCAGGCCGGCGACGTCGGCGAGTAGTTCTCGTGTGGTGTTCTCGCCACCCGGATTCACGGTCGCGACCAGGAAAATCGCAGCCGGAGTGAGGGGAGTGGTCACCGACTGGGACTGTGCCGTGAGGTCGGACTGACGAACATCCTGGGGCATGCGAGGCCTTTCGAGGGAGAGAGTGGGCCGGCCCTGACTTTAGGAAAACCGACCGGATCACCCAACCGGGGCGGGTGTGACGGGCGATACTTCGCAGGCCCGGAGGTGTTGCGGGTGCTGCCGTCTGCGGAAGTAGTCGGCCCACACCGATAGACTGTCCCCCGGCACGTTCTTTCGTTGGGCACATTCGTGGTGTCCCGCTCCGCGCCGGCTTGCCTCTTGACTCCCGTAGGGAAGGGACCACTCTCCAGTGTCTGCTCACCAGGTCGATACCGTCACGCACGCATCGGCTGATCCCGATGCCGCTCAGCCGTTCAAGGAGCTCGGTCTCAAGGACGACGAATACGCACGCATCAAGGAGATCCTGGGCCGCCGTCCCACGGACGCCGAACTGGCGATGTACTCGGTGATGTGGAGCGAGCACTGCTCGTACAAGTCCTCGAAGGTCCACCTCGGATACTTCGGCAAGACCACCACCGACGAGATGCGCGCCAACATGCTGGCCGGTATCGGTGAGAACGCCGGCGTCGTCGACATCGGTGACGGCTGGGCAGTCACGTTCAAGGTCGAGAGCCACAACCACCCGTCGTACGTCGAGCCTTACCAGGGTGCGGCGACCGGTGTCGGCGGCATCGTCCGCGACATCATGGCCATGGGTGCTCGTCCGATCGCCGTCATGGATCAGCTTCGGTTCGGTGCTGCTGACGCCCCCGATACCCGTCGCGTCGTCGACGGTGTCGTGCGTGGTGTCGGTGGATACGGAAACTCCCTCGGCCTGCCGAACATCGGCGGCGAGACGGTCTTCGACGAGTCCTATGCAGGTAACCCGCTGGTCAACGCTCTCGCTGCCGGCGTCATGCGCGTCGAGGATCTGCATCTGGCCTTCGCTTCTGGCGCGGGCAACAAGATCATCCTGTTCGGCGCACGCACCGGTCTCGACGGAATCGGCGGCGTCTCGGTCCTCGCGTCGGCGACGTTCGACGACGAGGGTGGAGACACCGGCGGACGTAAGAAGCTGCCCGCGGTTCAGGTCGGCGACCCGTTCACCGAGAAGGTGCTCATCGAGTGCTGTCTCGACCTCTACAAGGCCGGCCTCGTCGTCGGCATCCAGGACCTCGGCGGCGCCGGGCTGTCCTGCGCCACCTCCGAGCTGGCCGCGGCCGGCGACGGCGGCATGCACATCAACCTCGAGAAGGTTCCGATGCGCGCCACCGGAATGACCCCGGCCGAGGTGCTCTCGAGCGAATCGCAGGAGCGCATGTGCGCCGTGGTCACGCCCGAGAACGTCGATGCGTTCATGGAGGTCTGCAAGAAGTGGGACGTCCTGGCCACCGACATCGGCGAGGTCACCGACGGTGAGCACCTCACCATCTCCTGGCACGGCGAGACCGTCGTCGACGTTCCCCCGCGCACCGTCGCGCACGAGGGTCCGGTTTACCACCGCCCCGTCGAGCGTCCGGCAACGCAGGATGCCTTGATCGCGAATACGACGGCCGGACTGAAGCGTCCCGAAACCGACGCCGAGCTCGAAGCGACCCTGCTGAAGATGATCGCCTCGCCTGCCCTGTGCAGCCGCAAGTGGATCACCGAGCAGTACGACCGCTACGTCCGCGGAAACACCGTCCTGGCCGAGAACGCCGACGGCGGTGTCATCCGCATCGACGAGAAGACCGGACGCGGGATCGCACTGTCCACCGACGCTTCGGGCCGCTACACCGCGCTCGACCCGTACACCGGTGCGCAGCTCGCGTTGGCCGAGGCTTTCCGCAACGTGGCAGTCACGGGCGCAACGCCCAAGGCCGTCTCCAACTGCCTGAACTTCGGTTCTCCCGAGGACCCGGGTGTCATGTGGCAGTTCCAGCAGGCCGTTCGCGGCCTTGCCGACGGCTGCGCCACCCTCGGCATCCCCGTCACCGGCGGCAACGTCAGCTTCTACAACCAGACCGGATCCACGGCAATCCTGCCGACGCCGGTGGTTGCCGTCCTCGGTGTGATCGACGACGTTCACCGCCGCATCCCGACGGGCCTCGGACTCGAGCCCGGCGAGACGCTGATCCTGCTCGGCGACACCCACGACGAGTTCGACGGCTCCATCTGGTCGCAGGTCGAGCACGGTCACCTCGGTGGCGTGCCGCCGAAGGTCGACCTCGCCCGTGAGCAACTGCTCGCCGACATTCTGCTCGCCTCTTCGCGTGACGGTCTCGTCACCGCAGCCCACGACCTCTCCGAGGGTGGACTGGCCCAGGCTGTCGTCGAAGCCGCGCTGGCCGGCGAAACCGGTTGCCGCATCCTGATTCCCGAGGGCGCAGATCCGTTCGTGACCCTGTTCTCGGAATCGTCGGGACGCGTCCTCGTTGCAGTTCCGCGTACCGAGGAGACTCGTTTCACCGGTATGTGCACCGCCCGCGGCTTGCCGTGGACGCGTATCGGGGTCGTCGACGAGGGCAGCGACTCCGTCGAGGTCCAGGGACACTTCTCCGTCACGATGGCCAAGCTCCGTGAGGCCTTCGAGGGAACGCTGCCCGCACTGTTCGGGTGATAGATGGTCGATTCCGGAGAACTGACTTCTTCTGACAGCCAGCCGCAGGAACACCACCTGCGGCTGGCTGTTCCCGCACCCCTCGAGAAGCTCGACAACCGCTTCACCGAGTGGGCGTGGGGGCTCCTCAAACTCGACTTCACCGGCATCGCGTTTGCCGCGTTCTTCTTCTGCTGGTCGTTGACCCCTTCGCTGTTGCCGCGCGATTGGCTTTTCCAAGGTCTGATCGGCGGAATCAACTCGGCCATCGGCTACGGCGTCGGTACTGCGATCGGTTGGGCTGTCGAGCGATACCTGCTCAGCGGGCGACGGTGGTGGCCACTGCCCGAGCCGGTGCCTTCCGCGATCAAGGTCTTCGTTCCGGTCGCGTCCATCGTCGCGGCGATCATCATGCTGGTCTACGCGGCCGGGTGGCAACGTGAAATCGCGGCACTGACCGATGCCGAAGGCACGACCACTTCCGGCTACATCCGAACCCTCGGACTGAGCCTGCTCGTCGGTGGCCTGCTCATCTCGATCTGGCGGGTCCTCCATGATCTGGTGAAACTGATTGCCCGACAGCTGATGCGGCGGTTCCACTGGTCACGGTCGGTGGCCAATGGCGTCGGTGTCCTGGTTGTCACCGTCCTGTTCTTCATGCTGGTCGACGGCGTCCTGGTCCGCGGAATCTATGCAGCGACCAACTCGATCTTCAGTCTGCAGAACTCGACCACTCGCGACGGCGTCGTCGAACCGCACGATCCGATGAAATCGGGTAGCCCCGAATCAGCCGCTCCCTGGGACACATTGGGGTTCGAGGGACGAAACTTCGTCTCGCGCGGACTCGACGCGCAGGAACTCGAAGCGGCAACCGGTAAGCCTGCGATGGATCCGATTCGCGTATATGCCGGACTTGAAAGCGCCGAAGATCCCGAAGAGCGTATGGATCTGGTCATCAAGGAGCTGGAGCGAACCGGCGCCTTCCAACGCAAGGTCCTCGTGGTCATTCCGACGACGGGTACGGGATGGGTCAATCCCACTGCGGCACAGGCAATCGAACTTGTGCATGACGGCGACACTGCTCTTGTCGCCAGCCAGTACTCGTACTTGCCGAGTTGGATCTCGTTCCTCGCCGACCAGGAGAAGGCGCAAGCTGCCGGACGCCTGTTGATCGAGCGGGTACACGAAAGATGGCTCCAGGAACCGGAAGCCACCAGGCCGAAGTTCATGGTCTACGGCGAGAGCCTCGGCGTCATGGCCGGCGCCGGAGCCTTCGACACACTGCAGGCGGCGCGCGATACCGCCGACGGAATTCTGTGGGTGGGCCCGCCGAACGCGACGCAGTTGTGGCGTTCGATCGAGAAGAGGCGCGATCCAGGCACTCCCGAAGTAGCTCCTGTCTACGCGGACGGCTTGGCCGGCGTGCGGTTCGCGGATCGCTCCGAAGACATTCCGACCGACGGGATGACGTGGCCGCAGCCGCGGGTTCTGTTTGTCCAGCACCCTTCCGATCCAGTGGTTTGGTGGTCACCCGACCTCATGTTCAATCGGCCCGAGTGGCTCAAGGAAGTGCCCGGTTTCGACCGCTCGCCGTCGATGAAATGGTTCCCGGTCGTGACGTTCTGGCAGGTGTCGGCCGACCTCGGCAACGCCGCGGGAGTTCCGGACGGCCATGGTCACAATTACGGAACCTCCGTTCTGGACGCCTGGATCAGCGTTGCCCAGCCCGAGGGGTGGACGGCCGCAGAAACCGAGCGAGTGCGGTCGGCATTGGTTGTCGCCGTGAAATCAGAGGGCCCCGAGAAGTGAGGGGAGTCGCCTCGATCGTGCTCTCCGCTACCGCGATCACCTGGAGCAACGTCGTGCTTCCGGCATTCGGTCTTTCGCCCCGAGCCCGCGCCGTGGTCAACACCGCGGCCGGTCTGTCGGCCATCGGAGTCCTACTCGCACGTGGTTACACCCGCGAGGAACTCGGCTTGGCGCACACCGGCATTCGTGGTGGTGCTCAGTTCGGCGGAGCCGCGGCGGGGGCGGTCCTTACCGGCTACAGCGTCGCTTTGGCCGTTCCGTCCTTGCGCGCGACTCTCGCTGCCGACGAGCGAGCAGACGGCCGCGAAGACTTCCTCGAATGGATCATCCTGCACATCCCGTTCGGGACGGTGCTCTCCGAGGAACTGTTGTTCCGTAGCGCGATGTCGGCCGTCTGGAGCCGCGAACTGAACAGGCCGACCGCGCAGGCTGTTCACGCACTGACCTTCGGGCTGTGGCACGTCGCTCCCGCTCGCGGTGCCGGCGACAACGTTCCCGCAGCAGTGGCGTTCACCGGCGCTTCGGCATTGCTGTTCGAGTGGCTGCACCGCCGTGGCGGCAGCGTACTTGCCCCCGCCCTGCTGCACCTGGCCACGAATGCCGGTGGCGCACTTGCCGTTCGTATCGCTACTCGCAGACAGGGAGTGAACTGATGCCGCCCCGCCGCGCCGTCGACCCCGCCGAATTTCGTGCCGCCGTCCTGGCCGTCGGCCCGTGGCTTCGAGATCCGGAACTGCCGAAGCCTTCGCGCAGTGAACTCGGTGCGGCAGTGAAGATGAGTGCGCGCACTCTCGAACAGATCGCCCCCGGATCGAGCGTCGAGGTGCGGGTCCCACCGTTTGTTGCGGTGCAATGCATCGAAGGTCCGCGTCACACGCGCGGAACCCCGCCCAACGTCGTCGAGACGGACGCTCGGACGTGGTTGCAGATGGTCACCGGATTGCTCGAGTTCTCCGAGGCCTCAGGTGACGGAAGAGTCGACGCCTCAGGTAGCCGCGCTCCCGAAATTGCGCACTGGCTCCCACTGCTGCGGTTGACCTAGCAACAGAGGGGTTGGCGCAGCAACAGAGTGGTTGACGCAGTAACAGTGAGAGACCATCCGGTTCGCTTCGGCGTGATCTGAGAGCCAAGGCAGCCCTCAGGGGAAGTGAGTCCCAAAATGGCCGTAGACTGTGGATGCCCCCCAACCCCTGCCCACAAAGGGAGCGCCCGGTGACTCGTGCCGATCTGTCGGTCAACAGTCCAAATCTCCTCGCTTCGAACCCGTCCGACGAGGACGAGAACGAGCCCCGCGAAGAATGCGGTGTATTCGGCGTCTGGGCGCCGGGAGAGGATGTGGCGAAGCTCACTTATTACGGCCTGTACGCACTTCAGCACCGTGGTCAAGAAGCTGCCGGCATTGCGGTAGCCGACGGCTCCCAGGTGTTGGTGTTCAAGGATCTCGGCCTGGTCAGCCAGGTATTCGACGAGCAGACCCTCGCAGCGATGCCAGGTCACGTCGCCGTCGGACATTGCCGTTACTCCACCACCGGTTCCACGACGTGGGAGAACGCGCAGCCCATCTTCCGTACCACCACTGCCGGAACCGGCATCGCGCTCGGCCACAACGGCAACCTGGTCAACACCGCTGAACTCGCGAGCCGCACCCGTGCAGCCGGCCTGGTCAACGACAAGCGCCCCAACGCAGCGACTTCCGACTCCGACCTCATCGGTGGTCTCCTGGCACACGCTGCCGGCGACAGCACCATCGAACAGGCCGCAATGGAATTGCTTCCCACGTTGGAGGGCGCGTTCTGCCTCACCTTCATGGACGAGCACACGCTGTACGCAGCGCGCGATCCGCACGGCATCCGCCCGCTCTGCCTCGGTCGACTCGACCGCGGTTGGGTAGTCGCCAGCGAGACGGCAGCCCTCGACATCGTCGGTGCGTCGTTCGTTCGCGACATCGAACCCGGTGAGCTGCTTGCGATCGACGCCGACGGCGTTCGCTCCTCACGTTTCGCGAATCCGACGCCCAAGGGATGTGTCTTCGAGTACGTCTACCTTGCCCGTCCCGACAGCGTCATCGGTGGCCGTTCGGTCCACTCGACCCGCGTCGAGATCGGCCGTCTGCTCGCCAGCGAGCATCCCGCCGAAGGTGACCTGGTCATCCCCGTTCCCGAGTCCGGCACCCCCGCAGCAGTCGGGTACGCACAGGGCTCAGGCATTCCTTACGGCCAGGGTTTGATGAAGAACGCCTACGTGGGCCGTACCTTCATCCAGCCGTCGCAGACGATCCGTCAGCTCGGTATCAGGCTCAAGCTCAACCCGCTCAAGGAAGTCATCCGCGGCAAGCGCCTTGTGGTGGTGGACGATTCGATCGTCCGCGGTAACACCCAGCGTGCGCTCATCCGGATGCTCCGCGAAGCCGGCGCCCTTGAAATTCACGTCCGTATCGCCTCGCCGCCGGTCAAGTGGCCCTGCTTCTACGGCATCGACTTCGCCTCACCGGCCGAATTGATTGCCAACGGCGCGGGCGGACAGGATGCGACGTTCGAGGAGATGCTCGACGGTGTGCGTCGTTCCATCGGAGCGGACACCCTCGGATACATCTCCACCGAGGGCATGATCGCCGCCACCGAGCAGCCGGCCAGCCGTCTGTGCGCCGCGTGCTTCGACGGGACCTACCCGATCGCGCTTCCCAAGGAAACGTCGATCGGCAAGAACGTCCTCGAGGGGATGCTCGAGAGCACCGCAGGTTCGACGGCCACTCGCGACAACGACAATGCGAGCGCGCTCAGCCGCCCCTGAACATCAGAATCGTTGAAATTCGACAGCCGAGAATCTGCCGTCCACAGCATGTGGGCGGCAGATTTTCTGTTCACGACTTTCTGTTCCACGACACGGCATACGTCGTGAGCATCTGGCATAGTGCCCTCCGTGGCGCAACTGAGAATGGATGGGCACCGGGTCCTGGTCGCAGACCTGGTGGGGGACACCATCAAAGCGATCAACGGCTCGATGGTGGCGTACGAGGGTGCGATCACCTTCAAGAACGCCGGAATGGGCGGTGGTGGCGGGCTGCGTGCCGCGCTGAAACAGAAGGCGGCAGGTGAATCACTGTCCCTGATGGAAGTCAGTGGTCAAGGCACCGTCTATTTCGCGGTCGATGCCCAGGACATCACGATCATCGAGCTCAACAACGACGCTCTGCACGTGGAAGCGTCACAGTTGCTCGCATTGGTCGGACAACTGCGAACCGACGTGAAATTTGCCGGCCTCCGCGGCGCAGGTTCCGGACAGGGATTGTTCACGACTGTCGTCAGCGGCACCGGTCTGGTGGCCGTGCTGTCGAAGGGCGGACCGATCATCGCGCTCGAAGTCAGCCCGCAGTATCCGCTGGTTGCCGATCCCGACGCATTCGTCGCTCACCGTGGCCAGCTCAACCAGAGCTTCGTCACCGACGTCACCTGGCGCTCCGCGATCGGCGGTGGCAGCGGTGAAGCGTTCTCGCTGCGATTCGACGGATCCGGAGTCGTCTACATCCAGCCCGAGGAGCGCTGAACCATGCCGTTGGAATTGGTGAACAGCAAGGTCGTCAAGTCGACCCTCGCGCCGGGCCAGAACGTGCTCGCCCGCACCGGGTCGATGCTCTACTACACCGGTGACGTCCGCTTCATCCCGCACAGCATGGGCGGTGGGCCCGGCGCCATGCCGAACATGGGCGGTATCGCCGGGATGGCCGGCCGCATGATGTCCGGCGAGCATGCACGCATGATGGCGGCCGAGGGAAACGGTGAGGTCTTCTACGGGCATGCCGGCTTGTACGTCGAGGTCATCCACCTCGACGGGTCGTCAATGCTCACCGTCGAAGCCGACCGACTCCTCGCACACGACGGTTACCTCCAGAGTTCGATAGTCGCTCTCACGTCGCAGGGCGGTGTGCGCGGAGCAGTACGCGGCGCCATGACCGGTCAAGGGCTGTTCACGACGCAGTTGCACGGACAGGGAAGCGTCGCGGTCCTCTCGCACGGGGGCGCGATTCCGTTGCAGGTCGGTCCGAACAATCCTCAGGTCGTCGTCGACCCGCAGGCATACGTGTGCCACATCGGTCAGATCAACGTCGACATCTCCGCGAACGTCGGCTGGCGCGAGGCCGTCGGCAAGGGCTCGGGGGAGTCCATCCAGCTGAAGATGACCGGCGCCGGCACCGTTTGGGTCCAGGCGTCCGAGCAGAAGTTCTGAGAGGGCACAGAGCATGGGTATCGAAATTCACAATCCGGCAACTCTGCCCGCCAACGACAACGTCCCGGGCAACGACTACGCCTTCTGCGTCGAGATGGCCGGACAACCGTGGTTCACGTCCAAGGGCGCGATGATCGCGTACTACGGAAACATCAACTTCGAGCCGCTCGGGCGCACGAGCATGACGGCGATCGTCGCGGCCAGGTTTTCTTCACCGCTCTACGCGGACGACTGGGTGCTCGCTCAGGGACAGGGCAAGTTGATCCTCGGGGACCGCGGATTCAACATCAATTCCTACGACCTCGACGACGGCAACCTCACGATTCGCGCGGCCAATCTCCTCGCCTTCGAGACCAGCCTGGACCTCAAACAGTCCATCGTCCCAGGCTTTTTGACGCTACTGGGGACAGGCAAGTTCCTGGCGTCGTCCAATGGCCCGGTCATGTTCGCGGAGCCGCCGCTGCGCATCGACCCGCAGGCGTTGGTGGGTTGGGCCGACTGCCCGTCGCCGTCCCACCACTTCGATGCCGACTGGATGCAGAGCTTCCTGGGCGCGGTTCGCGGAAGCATGTTCGGCGCGAACACCGGCGAAGAACGCCAGTTCGATTTCACCGGAGCCGGGACGGTACTTATCCAGTCGAGCGAGAAGGTCGTCCACGACGGACACCTCCTCAAACACATCGAATCCGAGACGGTCGCACTCGGGCAGAACAGTCTGCGCGCACTGCACGCCTCGATCGGTGCCCGGCTGCAGAACTGACGTCTCGGGGTACGCGAGGTCTCACCGAGGGGGCCGGTCCGGTAGCGTATGGGCGTAATCGTCGGTATTTGTGTGCGCGCTCTGGGTCTCGAGTCGAACGATCCATCTCGCGTCACGAGGATTGCAAACACTTCACATTGCAAGACCACTTACCTGTGCACGAGCAATACGTGCTCGCGAGAAATACAAGGCTGGAGTAGTAACCCGATGACCGAGGACAGTCACCGCACCGCAGGCGCCTCCTACGCGGCAGCAGGAGTCGATATCGCCGCAGGCGACCGGGCGGTGGAACTCTTCGCCCCTCTGGCCAAGAAGGCCAGCCGCCCCGAGGTCATGGGTGGCCTCGGTGGTTTCGCCGGCTTGTTCTCCCTCAAGGGTGATTACAAGGAGCCGTTGCTCGCCGCATCGACTGACGGCGTCGGAACCAAGCTCGCTGTCGCGCAGGCGATGGACAAGCACGACACGGTCGGACTCGACCTCGTCGCCATGGTTGTCGACGACCTCGTCGTCTGTGGCGCTGAGCCGCTGTTCCTCCAGGACTACATCGCCGTCGGCCGGGTCATCCCCGAGCGCGTCGCGGAATTGGTCAGCGGAATCGCCGAGGGCTGCATCCAGGCCGGCTGCGCTCTCCTCGGCGGCGAGACCGCCGAGCACCCCGGCATCATGGCCGACGGTGACTACGACCTTTCCGCCACCGGTGTCGGCGTCGTGGAGGCAGAGAAGCTACTCGGACCGGATCGCGTTCGCCCCGGTGACGTCGTCATCGCCATGGGTTCTTCGGGACTGCACTCCAACGGATACTCACTGGCCCGCAAGGTCCTGCTCGAGATCGACCGCATGAACCTGAGCGCACACGTCGACGAGTTCGGCCGCACGCTCGGTGAGGAACTGCTCGAGCCCACCAAGATCTACGCCAAGGACTGCCTGGCACTCGCTGCCGAGACCGACGTGCGCACGTTCTGCCACGTAACCGGTGGCGGCCTCGCCAACAACCTCGCGCGCGTCATGCCCAAGGGCTTGGTCGCCGAACTCGATCGCGGAACCTGGAGCCCCGCTCCGGTCTTCGCCATGATCGCGCAGCGCGGACGCGTCGAGCGCGCCGAGATGGAGCAGACGTTCAACATGGGCGTCGGCATGGTCGCCGTCGTCGCACCCGAGGACGTCGACCGTGCACTTGCCGTCCTCACCGCACGCCACATCGACTGCTGGACGCTCGGTAGCGTCAAGAAGGCGTCGGACGCCGCTGCAGAGCGTGCGTTCCTGGCCGGAGACCACCCGCGCTTCTAGACCGCAACGTCAGCTGCCCCATCGGAGAGATCCGGTGGGGCAGTTTTGTGTGTCCGTACAAGCAGGCGCGAGGCGGAAAATCGAACGCAAAAATGAGGAAGAGCGATCAGCTCTTCCTCATTTCACAGTCTGCGCGGTGGCAGTGCGCGGTCAACGCCGCCAGTCGTCGTAGTCGTCCTCTCGCGCATGCCCTTCCCTATCGGAAGTCTGGTCCGATCGGACACTGCTCCGATGCGAGTTGGTCGATCCACCTGCGAGCTCTCTTTGCAGGCTGTCGAAATCCGTGGTCGGTACGCTGTATTTCAATTCGCGTGCAACCTTGGTCTGCTTTGCCTTAGCCCGGCCGCGGCCCATGGCTGACCCCCTCGCGCTTTCGCGGGGCGGCCTGGGGAATTTGGCGGCCCCGTTTGAGTGTGTAAGTTTCCTGACACACACTCTAGCGTGGAAAAGTCGCTTCCGCTTCCACGAAGGCCTCACCGCCGTGTCTGATTGCTCTCACTATGGCCGCGAGCTGCCAGGATGCTGAAAGAACTCGTCAGAACTTTGTGAGAACTGCTCAGAAGTTTCCGGGAATTGCGCGAATCGTCCCCACTCGGGCGTCGCCGCCGAAGACCGGAGCGGATGCGAGAGCCGCCAACTCCTCGGTCCACTCGGTGTTCATCCGCTTGAGCAGAGCTGCCGCCAAGGGCAGGAGCGCCCGCTCGTGACCGTCGTCGATCTTGAGGGCGAAAGCGGAACCGTCGGGAAGCGCTCCGGCGTAGATGCCGTCGTATCCGGTCTTGGAGAACAGACCCGGCACGGCGGACATCAGGCGCTGATCGTTGCGGCCGGTGCCCGAGACGAGGAAAGGGTTCTCGCGGACCGCGTCGGCCACAGCTCGTTCGGGTGAGTCGGGCTCAGCTGAGGGCAGGCGTCCGAATGCCCGCGCCAGGTTCGTGAGCGAGAGCGGCACGATCGGGAGGCCGCAACCGTCGATGCCGAGTTCCTGCTCTTCCTCGCCGCTGAGTTCGAAGATCGTCTCCTGGATCGCGAGCTGCAGGGGATGAGTCGGCTCCATGTACGTCTCGAGCGGCCAGTCGTTCACGACGCACGTGGCGAGCATCGCGGAGTGCTTGCCCGAGCAGGTCATGTAGATCGGGCTGGGAAGCTCGCCCGCTGCGATCAGTTCGGCTCGGGCCAGTTCGTTGCCCGGCAGATCGGAGGGGCACTGCAACTGGTCGACACCGAGTTGGTAGCGAGCGAGAAGCGCTGCGACCAGTTCGATGTGATCGGCCTCGCCCGCATGTGAGGACGACGCGACGGCCAGCTCTTCCGGACTGGTGGGTGCAAAGCCGTTACGAAGCGCAGCGACGGCTTGCAGCGGCTTGTTCGCCGAGCGCGGGTAGATGGGTGTGTGAATTTCCCCGAGTCCGACAACGACCTCGCCGTCGGCGCCGAGAATGACGGCCGATCCGCGATGCACGCATTCGCGGAATCCGGAGCGGACCACTTCCACCAATTCGATACTCACGAGTGCACCTGCGCTTCTGCTTGTTCGATGAACCTCTGGACGCGCGCGGTGACGTTCGGTGCAAGGTCGGTGTGTTCTGCGAGCAGCCGTCGAAGCCGCTCAGGGTCCGTTCCGGCGAAGACCTCTCGAACAGTCACTCCGTGATCCGGTACGTGGACTCGGGTGACCGAATCGCCCGCGGCGATCGTGCCGGTCCGGTTGACGCGAAGGTAGGCGCCGACGTCGGTCCGCTCGGTGAATCTTTTGACCCAGCCCTTTTCCGCGGCCCAGATGCCGAAGGTGCCGCACGGGACGCGGGGAGCAGTCACCTCGAGTTCGAGAACGTCCGACGCCTCGGCTCCGGTGATGTGCCAACGCTCGCCGATCACGGCGTCCGTGACGAGCATCCCGCTGATGTGAAGATTCTCGCCGAACCATCCGGGGCCGAGAGGTCGGCCCAATTCGTCCGACCAGCGCTGCGCTTCGTCGCGCTGATACGCGTAGACAGCTTGGAAGGCGCCGCCGTGGAACTCGGTGTCGCAGACGTAGTCGCCACCCAGACCGAGTCGGCCGACCGCGACGCGGCCGTCGACGGGACGCTTGTCGATCGCGGTACGGGGGACTCGCCTGACGCCACTGTCACGTTCGGTGTGGACGACGCAGACCGCGTCGACCGTGCCCGTCACTTTCCGCGCAATCGGTTGACAGCCTCACGTCCGGCCTGGGGTGCGTCGTCCGCCACGATCGAATCCGGATCGATGGACGCAGCGCTGGGGCCGGCCATCAGTTCGGTGTCGACCGGGATGTTGCGCTTGATCAGAGCGAGTGCGATGGGGCCGAGCTCGTGATGATTGACGACGGTCCCGACGCGTCCGACGGCCCGTCCGCCCGCCGTGATCGGGTCACCCGGTTCCGGGACGGCTTCGGCGCTGCCGTCGAGGTGCAACATGACGAGATGGCGCGGGGGCTTGCCGAGATTGTGAACCCGGGCGACGGTTTCCTGACCGCGGTAGCACCCCTTGTCGAGGTGGACGGCGCCGTGCTCGGCCGGCCCACCGATCCAGTGGACCTCGTGCGGGATGGTCCGTTCGTCGGTGTCCAGTCCGAGGCGAGGCCTCGTCGCTTCGACGCGCAGTGCCTCGAAGGCCCAACTGCCGGCGGGCTTGGCGCCGGCATCGGTCAGCCTGGTCCACCACGCTGCCAGTTGCTCACGTGGGACGAGAAGGTCGAAAGAGTTCTCGGTAGGCCACGGCATGCGGCGGACAAATCCGCCGTCGGCCAAGGCGTGAGCGTCGTAGGCCTCGGTGGGTGTCTGAACCTCGAGTGCGGCGAGGACAGTTGACGCTTCGGGTCCGATCAGGCTCAGGACCGCGAGTTCGTTGCCGTCTCGAGGTTCGGCCTTGGACCAGAACACCATCTTCTTCAAGAAGGAGAGAAGGTCGGGTCCGCGGTCGGCCTCGGTGTCGATCCAGGTGACACCTGCCAGGTCCGTCTGCACGAAGTGGTGCTCGACGCGTCCGTTGACGTCCAGGCTCAAGTTCTCGGCACTCTTGCCGTCGGGGAGCGCGGCGATGTGCTGGCTCGAAATCGTGTGCAGCCACGTGAGGCGTTCGTCGCCGGGAATGGCGATCACGAATCTGTGACTGCGGTCGACCACCACTGCTGCGCGCTGCGCGGTTCGCTGTTCGCCGAGAGGATCGCCGTAGTGCCACGCGACACCGATGTCGGCCGAACCGTCCGGTGCGGTGACCGCGCCGGGGGAAGTCAGAAGTGGGCTGTTGGGCACAAGAGCGTTGTCGACCACGAGACCAGTCTAGGAGTGTGGGCGGGATCGCGGTTACAGGGCGGCCCCGGCGGCTTGGCGGATCGTTAGGGTTGATGGCATGCCTGATCGCGTATTGGTGACTCTCGACCATGAGGTGCTCGATGCTGACGCACCGTTTCTGCACGCCGACGACCTGGCGGTGGTGCGCGGCGACGGAGTCTTCGAGACGCTGTTGGTACGCGACGGCCGCGCCCGGGTGGTCGAGGGACACCTGAGTCGACTGGTTCTGAGCGCACGGGCACTCGGCCTGCCCGCTCCGGTTCTCGATGATTGGCGTCTGGCGATCGAGATGGCTGCCGAGGAATGGGGGACCGAGAAGGAAGGCGCCCTTCGTCTCGTTCTGACCCGCGGCCGTGAGAGCGGCGACAAGCCGACAGCCTTCGTGATGGTCGGTCCGGTGGCCGATCGGGTCAGACAGGTCCGCGAATCGGGGTTGTCGGTGATGACTCTCGAGCGAGGTTTCTCTGTCGATCTCTCTGCCCGGGCACCCTGGCAGCTACTGGGCGCGAAGACGTTGTCGTACGCAACCAACATGGCAGCGCTTCGATATGCGGCGAATTTGGGTGCTGACGATGTGATCTTCGTCAGTTCCGAGGGCAATGTGTTGGAGGGGCCACGCTCGACGGTGGTGATCGTTCGGGACAGGACTTTGATCACACCGCCTCCCGCACAGGGCATTTTGATGGGCACTACGCAGCGCGCCCTGTTCGACGTTGCCGGCAGTGCTCGCTTCGATTGCCGATACGAAACCCTCCGACCTGCGGATTTGATTGCGGCCGACGGAGTGTGGATGGTTTCGAGCGTCACGCTGGCCGCACGCGTCCATACACTCGACGGGCTCACATTGCCAGAGCCGAAGGTCTCCGGGGAATTCGCGGAATTGGTTGAACGTGCAATTGATTCGGATTCAGCAGGGCGATAGGCGAATAGGAATCGCGACAGGTCTCTACTACATTTGGTAGTAGCAAAGTCCTGCGGTCCAAACCGGACAGCAGTACCGTGTCCGCAGGGGCCGAGCGACTGCCCGCGTCTCGAACCCCGAAGCCTGTCCCAGGGCCCTACTCTCGGAGTAGCCAATGGATACTTTGGACGTCTCCAGGTGGCAGTTCGGTATCACTACCGTCTACCACTTCATCCTTGTTCCGCTGACCATCGGACTTGCGCCGATGATCGCGATCATGCAGACGATGTGGGTGGTCACCAAAAAGGACCACTGGTATCGGCTCACCAAGTTCTTCGGCAAGCTTTTCCTCATCAACTTCGCACTCGGTGTAGCCACCGGCATCGTGCAGGAGTTCCAGTTCGGCATGAACTGGAGCGAGTACTCGCGATTCGTCGGTGACGTCTTCGGAGCTCCGCTCGCATTGGAAGGCCTTGTCGCCTTCTTCATGGAGTCCGTCTTCATCGGACTCTGGATCTTCGGTTGGGGCAGGCTGCCCAAACTTGTACACCTGGCGTGCATTTGGCTCGTGGCGATCGGCGTCAACGCGTCGGCGTTCTTCATCATCGCGGCCAACTCGTTCATGCAGCATCCGGTCGGTGCGACGTACAACCCTGAAACGGGTCGTGCCGAGCTCACCAGTATCTGGGAGCTGCTGACCAACAACACCGCTCTCGCTGCCTTCCCGCACGCGGTTGCCGGCGCCTTCCTGACGGCGGCGACGTTTGTTGCCGGCATCAGTGGTTGGTGGATGGTGCGGAACATGCGCCGCGCCAAGCAGGCTGAGGCCGCCGAAGCCGAACGCCTCGAGTCCGACGCGCGCACGATGTACCGTCCGGCAACACGATTCGCGTTGCTCGTCATGATCGTGGCCGGAATCGGAATCATCTACACCGGTGACGTCCAAGGCAAGCTCATGTTCCAGCAGCAACCCATGAAGATGGCGTCGGCGGAATCGCTGTGCGACACCGAGATGGATCCGGACTTCTCGATCCTCACTATCGGTACTCACAACAACTGTGACAGCGTGACGCACGTTCTGAAGGTGCCGTTCGTTCTTCCATGGTTGGCCGAGGGCAAGTTCACCGGCGTCGAACTGCAAGGCGTGAACCAACTGCAGGAGCAGGCGGAGCAGGACTTCGGACCGGGTAACTACCGACCGAATCTCTTTGTCACGTACTGGTCTTTCCGCGCCATGATCGGCCTCGCCGCCGGTTCGGCAGCACTGGCTCTCGCGGGACTGTGGGTCACTCGTAAGGGGCGGGTCCCGGACCAGAAGTGGTTCGGAATCCTCAGCCTGGTCGCGATCCCCACTCCGTTCATGGCGAACAGCGCCGGCTGGATCTTCACCGAGATGGGCCGTCAGCCCTGGGTGGTGCATCCCAACCCGACCGGCGTCGACATGATCAGACTCACTGTCGACCAAGGTGTTTCGGACCACGCGTCGGCTACCGTCTGGGCTTCGCTGATCACCTTCACCCTCCTGTACGGAGCGCTGGGTGTGGTCTGGTTCAAGCTGATCGTGCGGTACGCGAAGGAAGGCCCGTTGGAGCACGACATGCATCCACCAGGCGATGCAGATCATGACGAGCCGGAAGATCCGGACAAGCCCAAACAACTGTCGTTCGCGTACTAGGAGGCGATCATGGGACTTCAAGAAGTATGGTTCGTGCTCGTCGCAGTACTGTTCATCGGTTACTTCGTCCTCGAAGGGTTCGACTTCGGTGTCGGGATGCTCATGCCGATCGTCGGCAGAGGCAGTGACCTCCCGGCCGATACGCGTCGACGGGTAGCGCTCAACACGATCGGCCCGGTGTGGGACGGCAACGAAGTGTGGCTGATCACGGCCGGTGGCGCGATGTTCGCGGCATTTCCGGAGTGGTACGCGACGTTGTTCTCCGGGTTCTATCTACCGCTGCTGATCATCCTGGTGGCCTTGATCGTTCGGATCTGCGCCATCGAATGGCGGAGCAAGATCGACGACGACAAGTGGCGTCAGCGTTGCGACTGGGGCATCATCTTCGGCTCCTGGGTCCCGGCAGTTCTCTGGGGCGTGGCTTTCGCGAACATCGTTCGGGGCGTGGCGATCAACGCCGACAAGCAGGTCGAGTCGGGATTCTTCGATCTGCTCAATCCGTACGCGCTGCTCGGCGGTCTGACCACCGCGCTGGTGTTCGCTCTCCACGGCGCAGTGTTCCTGGCACTCAAGAGTGCCGACGAGGTTCGTGAAGACGCCGTGAAAATTGCCGCACGACTGGCAATTCCGGCTATTCCGGTCGCCGGCGGATTCGTCCTCTGGACGCAACTCGCCTACGGCAAGGGATGGACGTGGATTCTGGTAGCCGCCGCTGCTGCGGCACTGATCGGCGTCGTCTTCCTGACGCGGGCCGAGCGCGAAGGCTGGGCTTTCGTTCTCACCTGTGTGGCCGTCATCGCCACTGTCGTGCTGCTGTTCGCCTCGCTGTTCCCGAACGTCATGCCGTCGACGCTTGATCCGGCGTACAGCCTGACCATCGAGAACGCGTCGTCGAGTCCGTACACGCTCAAGGTGATGACGTGGGCCGCGGCATTCATGACACCGGTGGTGATCATCTACCAGGGCTGGACGTACTGGGTGTTCCGACAGCGCATCTCCTCCAAGCAGATTCCGGCGTCGATCGGTCTCCGATTCAAGGAGAAGACGTGGTAGTCACGAACCCTGAATCACGACACATTCGAAACACGAAAGAACTGACGGTCGAATTCACGTGACAATCGAAGTAGGCGACGCTCCCACCACTCGGGAGCGTCGCCGGGGGCCGATCGACCCGCGGCTGTGGCGACATTCCGCTTCTGCGCGCGGCTACCTGATCCTGACTGTTGCTCTGTCGATGGTGAACGTCGTGATGGTCATCGTCGCGGCGCTCATGATCGGCCGGGTGCTGGCCGGAGTGATCACCACTCGAACTGTGGATGTTTCCTCGTGGACAACCGAATTGGTTGTTCTCGCCGCAGCTGTGGCGGTCCGAGTTCTGGGGACCTGGCTGCAGACCAGGTATGCGCACCGGGCGTCGACTCGCGTCGTTGCCGAGATCAAGAACGGCGTGCTGACGTCGGCGACGGCGATGAGTCCTCGCGATCTGGATCCGCGGCGTGACGAGATCGCGACCGTGGTCACCCGAGGTGTCGACGGCCTTGGTCCGTACCTGACGGGATACCTTCCGGCCCTGGTCTTGTCGGTGACGCTGACACCCATCACCCTGATAGTCATTGCGGTGCAGGACATGACGTCTGCGGTCATCATCTTCGTGACGCTGCCGCTGATCCCCATCTTCATGATTCTGATCGGCCTGCTGACAAAGGGTAAGTCGGAGAAGACGCTGGCAGCGATGACCACGTTGTCTTCGCAACTGCTCGATCTCCTTGCCGGTTTGCCGACGCTGCGGGCGCTCGGTCGTCAGCAAGGTCCTGCCGAGCGCGTCCGTGAACTCGGTGACGCTCATCGGCGAACGACGATGTCAGCTCTCCGCGTCGCGTTCCTGTCCTCGATGGTGCTGGAACTGCTCGCAACGCTCTGCGTCGCGTTGGTGGCCGTGAGTATCGGCTTGCGACTGGTGTACGGCGACATGTCACTCGAGCCGGGGATAGTCGCGTTGATCCTCGCCCCCGAGGTGTACCTGCCACTTCGGATGGTGGGAACCCAGTTCCACGCCGCCGAGGACGGAATGGCGGCAGCCGACAAGGCATTCGAGGTTATCGAGGCGGATTCTGCCGCGCCGGAGGGTGGTAGCACGACGGTGGTCGCTCGAGGCGCCGACATCGTCTTCGACGGACTCGGTGTGGCCTCTCGTGGGGGAGTCGCACCGTCTCGACTTTCCGCCGTGGCATCGCCAGGGGCGATCACCGTGCTCACCGGTCCCAACGGCTGCGGCAAGTCGACGGCAGTGCACGCGCTGCTCGGGTTGATCGAACCGAGCAGTGGGCGTGTGACGGTCGCCGGCGTCGATGTCCGAGACCTGGACGAGCACGCGTGGTGGAGTCAGTTGGCCTGGCTTCCCCAGCATCCGGTCCTCCTACCCGGCACCGTTCGTGAAAATCTCGATCTCACCGGGGTCGTCGATGCGCAAGCACTGACCCACGCCGCTGCTGCGACGGGATTCGACGCGGTACTGGCCGAGCTGCCTGCGGGCGTCGAGACCGTGATCGGCGTCGGCGGTACAGGTCTGTCTTTGGGGCAGCGGCAACGGCTGGCACTGACACGCGTGCTTGCCTCGGACCGCGCAGTTCTTGTCCTGGACGAACCCACCGCTCACCTCGACTCGGATTCGGAAGGGACAGTGTTGGCTTCTCTGAGAGCACGGGCGGAGCGTGGCGACACCGTTGTCGTGATCGGCCACCGTCCGAGTGTGCTTGCCGCAGCTGACCGGATCGTCGAGGTGCGCGCTCATGAGAAGTGACGCTCACGATCCGCTTCTGCGTGCTCTGCGGCTACTGGAACTTCGGCCACGACGCGTACTGACGGCGGTAGCGGCGGGTGTGGCAACACTCGGTAGCGCACTCGCCTTGGCCGCGCTGTCCGCATGGTTGATCACGCGTGCTTGGGAGATGCCCCCCGTTCTCGATCTCAGTGTTGCGGTAGTTGCCGTACGCGCATTGGGAATCTCACGTGGTGTCTTCCGCTATCTCGAACGATTGACGACGCACGACGTCGCGTTGCGCGGAACCACCGCGGCGCGATCGAGGATCTACCAGCAGTTGGCCGCAGGAGATCCCGCGGCAGCAGCCGGACTACGACGCGGTGACCTGCTCTCACGTACGGGCGCCGACGTGGATGCACTGGGCGACGTCGTCGTCAAAGCACTGATCCCGATTGCGGTCTCGATTGTCCTCGCGTTTGCTGCGGTGGGAATCCTGTTGTTCATCTCGGTTCCGGCCGCGCTCATCCTGGCTGTTGCGCTGGCGGTGTCCGGGATCGCGGCACCCTGGCTTTCGGCTCGTGCTGCTCGTCTCGCCGAGGCCGACAGTTCTGCTGCCGCAGCGCGATTCAGTGAGTCCGCGGTGACCGCCCTCGACCATTCCGCCGAGCTCCGGGTATCGGGTCGCTTGGATCAGGCGGTGAGCGAGGCTGTGTCCGCCGAGAACGAGGTGGTCGATGCAACCGATCGCGCGGCGGTACCGAGTGCCTTTGCCGCCGCGGCGACGCCCCTGGCAATCGGCGTGAGCGTCCTCGGTGCCCTGTTGATCGGAATTACGCTGTACGGAACCACCGACATGTCACCGATGTCCATGGGAATCCTTGTACTGCTTCCGCTGTCGGCTTTCGAGGGAACCGCGATACTGCCCAGCGCGGCGGTGGCATTGACCAAGGCGCGGCTGGCGTCGGCACGCATCATGGCGGTACTCGATCGAGCCGACGCCGAACACGTTGAAGGAAATCGTGCGTGGCCGGAGGACGGGGTCCTGAGTGTGCACGCGTTGCGGGCGGGTTGGCCCGGGGGAAAGGTGACCGAACCGCTGTCGGTGGATCTTCCTCGCGGTGCTCGTGTTGCCGTCGTCGGCGAGAGCGGATCCGGAAAGACCACCGCGCTGATGACGATGGCGGGACTGCTGCCGCCTATCGCGGGAACAGTGCGCGTTGGCGGAGTGGATGTTTCGGAAGTCGATCCGGCCGAACTGCGCAGGCACGTCGGGTACTTCGCCGAAGACGCACACCTCTTCGAGACGTCGGTCCTCGAGAACCTGCGCGTTGCGCGGGGTGACCTCACCGCCGAGGACGCGGAGAAGGCACTTGCCGCAGTTGGTCTCGGCGACTGGCTGTCGGAACTGCCGGAAGGGCTCGACACCTACCTGGTCGGCGGCATGCGAGCGGTTTCGGGCGGTGAGCGTCGTCGGTTGCTGTTGGCGCGCGCGATCGTCTCGCCCGCGGAGGTACTGCTGCTCGACGAGCCGACCGAGCACATGGACGCGGAGGCGGGCGATCAGTTGCTCCGCGAGTTGCTCAGTCGCGACGCAACGCTGGTCGATTCTTCGCGAACCGTTGTTGTCGTCACCCACCAACTTCCGGACGGCACACCAGCTGACCAGGTGATATGCGTCGGAAAAGTTTCTGTGGAAAATACGTTGCCGTCATCGTGAAGTGGGCGTACTTTCTCCTGTACACAAGGAAGGAGGTGGTCTGAAATTGAAGTACAGACGGACGCGTGAGGTGGCTGCCAGCTAGCCGCAATCGCTGATGGAATTCACTTACCGCGTGAGCGGCCGGCGAATCCCAGGCAGCCACCCGACCCCCGAGCCCCCGATCAGTCCGACCGGGATCCGCGCGAAAGCGTGGGTGTGGCTCGGGGGTCGCTTCGTGCCGTGCGCCTTTATCAACCCCCGGCGGTTAATAAAGGCGCACAGCGTGGACAAGGATTAGGCCCCCACCATCCACCGCGCTCGAGGATCGCTCTGACCTCGGCTGCAGTTCGGCACGAGGCCCCCTCCACCTCCTCCCAACCGAAGACCAGTGTGGCGTTGCCTGACAGTTCGGATGCGTTTCCTCGCCGACGATCCCGCAGCGCAGTCGCCCGAGAAGAGTGGAAGGCAAATCCGTCGAGTCGAACGATCAGTGCGACACCGCAATTGCGGTAGTCGACGTCCTCGTAGAGAGTTCTCCCATCGACGAGGACCGGCGATTGCCGTCGTGCTTCCGGCAAACCGTGTGCGCGCTCGACCTCGATTGCGTAGCGATGTTCGAGTACCGACTGGACACCGCGATCCAACAGGTCCAATGTCGAGGACAGCGCTTTGACATATCGCCTCGGCCGGCGGCATTCCATTCGGGTGCGCAATT
This sequence comes from Rhodococcus sp. 27YEA6, assembly GCF_044908235.1. Lineage (NCBI taxonomy): Bacteria > Bacillati > Actinomycetota > Actinomycetes > Mycobacteriales > Nocardiaceae > Rhodococcus > Rhodococcus sp. 27YEA6. Next base: position 517,388 of record NZ_JBIYCY010000001.1, read on the forward strand.
CCATCCGTGACACTTTGCACGCCGTGGCGGAGCGAATCAGAGAACGAGCGGCGTCGCGAGCCGACGGCTCTGCAACCGCCAGGTCAATTGCGGTGTCGGCCAGCGAAGTACGAGCAGGCTGAGTGGCAACGCCGATGTGGGCCTGAGCGCGTGAACGATGAACGATCACTCCGGGATGGGCAGTGGACCACCCCAACGGAACGGGGCGCGCCGGGGAGCGTTCGGGTCTGACCGTCGGACTCTGACAGCGGGAGGATCTGCCGTATCGGACCGTGATGTGGATCGGCAGTTCGGACTCGATGTGCGTGAGTCCCCACTCTTCAGCTGCAGTCCGGTGGCTCAGGTAAGTCTCTCCGCCGCCGAACAGCAGTGCGGCCTCGAGAATCATTGCTCGGTTGAGCGGCCCGTTGGTGCTGGATTGAACGCCGTGGAGGACGGAAGTCCATTGACCCGATCCGACCAGATGTTGGATGCGGCGCGGTGAATAGCCGAAAGGGCGTAGTTGTTTGTTGGTCGCGAGTCCGTGCTGGAAGTCGAAGAGTCTTCGGAGATCAGGATCGATGTAGTCGCAGCTCATGCGAATACCGTCAGATCGCGGACCGACAAGAATCGGTCGAAGATGCCGCTCCGAAGCCCGCCTGTGGAATTTGTCGGTGCCTGTGGATAAATCTGCTGTGCGCCTTTATTAACCGCCGGGGGTTAATAAAGGCGCACAGCAGAGCTAGCCGATGTAGCGCGTCAGGCGGGCCGAGAGACGCGGTTCCAGGCCACCGTCAGACATGATCCGCTCTTCGACGTACGCGAGGTCGCCGCCTTCGACGATGCCGTACAGACGCTTCGCGCCGCCGTACAGTGCACCGGACTGGCTGCGGATCACCACGTCGGTGGCAAGTTCCCACGACGCCTGGGTGAGCGCACGGCCGTAGTACATTTCGACGACGCCGGAGCTGTGGCTGAGCAGGAGTTCGACCACTTCCTGGTTGACGCTGCCCGGGATGCCGTCGCCGCCCATGCGCCAGTAACCGCTCTCGCGCAGATCGGGGCTCACGTACTTGCCCTCGGCGTCGAGGCGCCAGGACCGGGACTCCCAATTGAGGTACGGGCCGCCGTCGTGCGAGATGACGATCTGCTGACCGAAGGCGTAGTCGCCGTTCTCGTCGTGTCCTTCACCTTCGCCGCGCCAGACACCGACGAGGGGGAGAAGCGCGAGGAGTTCGGGATTGATATCCGGGCCGAGGCGCAGGTTTGCGGTGTCCTCCGGCAACGGAAGGTCCGGCAGGGTCGGAATGTTGAGCGACGCCGTCGACTTGGAGCGCTCGACGGCGATGGCGACAGCTTCGTCCCCGCTGCCGCGCCTCACGGCACCTGCAGCGGCGGAATCGTCAGCGGTCGCGTCGGACCCTGAATCCGGAGCCTGACTCACGACTCGTCGGTGACCAAGCGGTACACGACGTACACGGAGAACCAAGCGATCATGACGGATGCGAGTGCGAGGAGTACCTCGAAGAAAATGACCACGGGTACATCTTAGACCGCGGCGACCGACCGGAAAAATCGGGAGCCGGAATGCAGAAGGCCCCGCACCGGAGGGGTGCGGGGCCGCCTGACAAAGCAGGAATTACTTGCTGACGGTCACGTCCACGTTGTGCACGCCCGAGCCCTCGGGAGCGACGGTGGAGGTGCCGTTGCCCGAGCTGGACAGTGCACGCACGGTCCACTCGCCCGGAGCGGCGAAGAAGCGGAAATCGCCGGTTCCCGATGCCACGACCTCGGCCGTGAACTCTCCGGAGCCGTCGAGCAGACGCACGAATGCGCCGCCGATGGGCTGGCCGTCAGCTGCGAGAACGCGGCCGGTGATGACCGTTTCCTTCTCGACGTCGACGCCGGCAGGCAGGGTCTGGCCCTGGGTAGGTGCTCCACACATGATCAGGCTCCCAATTCGATCGGTGCGCCGACGAGTGAGCCGTATTCGACCCAGCTGCCGTCGTAGTTCTTGACGTTGTTCTTGCCGAGGATCTCCTGCAGGACGAACCAGGTGTGGCTCGAACGCTCGCCGATGCGGCAGTAGGCGATCGTTTCCTTGGTGTCGTCGAAGCCCTTTTCCGCGTACAGCTTGGCGAGGTCGTCGTCCGACTTGAAGGTGCCGTCCTCGTTGGCGGTGGTGCTCCACGGGATGTTGATGGCTCCGGGGACGTGGCCACGCTGCTGCGCCTGCTCCTGCGGAAGGTGGGCGGGAGCGAGGATCTTGCCGGAGAACTCGTCAGGGCTACGAACGTCGACGAGGTTCTTGCTGCCGATGGCGTCGATGACCTCGTCGCGGAAAGCGCGGATCGAGAAGTCGGGGGTCTCTGCCTTGTACTGCGTGGCTTCGCGGTTGACTGCGTCCTTGGAGAGCGGGCGTCCGTCGAGTTCCCACTTCTTGCGGCCGCCGTCGATCAGCTTGATGTCCTGGTGGCCGTACAGCTTGAAGTACCAGTAAGCGTAAGCGGCGAACCAGTTGTTGTTGCCACCGTAGAGAACGACGGTGTCGTCGTTCGCAATGCCTTTGGCGGAGAGCAGATCCGAGAACTGCTCCTGGTTCAGGAAGTCGCGTCGGACGCCGTCCTGGAGGTCCTTGCGCCAGTCGAGCTTGACTGCACCCTCGATGTGGCCGCCGTCGTATGCGCTGGTGTCCTCGTCCACCTCGACAAAAACGGTCTTGGGGGTGTTGAGGTTCTGCTCAGCCCAGTCAGCGGAGACTAGGACGTCGGAGCGAGCCATGGTGTTCCTTTCGATGTGGTCTTGCATCGGTCGTTTTCTAGCAGGGGTTCAGCAGGGTTGTGGGGCAAGCGTTTTCACGCGGTGGTAGCGCGGCCGGTATTTCGCAGCCTTGCGACGAGTGGATAGATCTGGCAGCCGAGGCAGATGCCGAACGCGGCGTTGAGCAGGGCCGTGAACAAGGCGAAGCCGGTGGCAACGGTGCCGACGATCGTCGACCCGGCCAGGAAACCGACCGTGCCGGCGAGTGCGAAGACGAAGCCGACGAACTGCGCGAAGCGCAGCGGCGCTACGGGTTCGCGTTCGCTGACCGGCGAGAGTCGCGGGGCGACGAGCTTGCCGAAGATCTGGCCGTACGGGCTGCGCTTGGGGCCGAATACCGCTCCGACCGCGAAGACTATGGCCTGCAGTGCGAGAACGACGGTGGCGGCGGGCAGTGAGAAGGTCGAGAGGATGAGCGTGAGTACGAGAACGCCGGTGGTGACCCACGCGGCGAATCGAGGTCCGCGGACGTCGACCTGCTCGAGCTGGGGTGTGGTTGTGGACATCGGGAGTGCTCCTGCGCTGGATTGCATGATGCTGTGCCTGGACCGAGAAAACGGGACGTCAAAGTCCCACTCGGTGGATTGATCACGTGAGCGAAAGCTCGAAGGTCAGAGAGATCTGACGGATGAGGTGATCAGCAACAGGTACAGCAACAGCCCCCGAGGCGGCACAGGTCTACTGCGCGGCGTCGGGTGAGCATCAGCTCGTGGCGGGTTTGCACGTCGGCGAGTTTACCCCGAATTCTCGGATTTTGGCTCGTGGGGTCCGGATAGTGGTACGAGTGCAGCTTTCAGATCGGCTGCGGATGGCACTCCGGACACCCGGAACTGTTCCTCCAGGCCACCGTCGAGGATGAAGGTGGTGGGCAGCGAGAGGACACTCATCTCGCGTGCCAGAGCCGGTTCCTTGTCGATGTCGAGCTCGATCTCCACCGGCGGACGGGGAGCGTCGGCCATCGAGATCACGACCTGACCGACGACGCGGCGTACTGCCGCGCACGGTCCGCACCAGTCGGCAGAGAAATGCAGTACGACGGGTCCGCCGTTCGGCGAAGAGACTCCAGCGGCGCGGAGCAGTTCGAGGCGACTGTCCGCCGCGCCGGTCGCGGCCGGCGTGGTGACTCGGACCTTTCCGTTGCGCGACTTGAGAAAGAGCCCGACCGCGACGACGGCGACCAGCGCGACCAGCAGAATTGTGATCCCGGTCATCGGTTCTGCAGCTCTGCGAGATCGATCGTCGTGTTTTCGGCGCTGCCTTCGATCACGATTCTTCCGCCTTCCGCGTAGACCAGGCTCGGCTGAATTCCGTAGGGGAGTGCCTGCGGATCGATCGTGTAGCTGAACAGTCCGAGGACGACGGGTTCGAGTGCTGCGGGGATCGAGAAATCGGCTTTGCCCTCCGGACCGAAGTACAGATTGCTGGCGACGATCTTGACCTGCCCACCTTCCAGAACCAGGTTGGCCTGCACGCTCACTGCAGTCTCGACCGGACCGACGGCAACCGTTCCCGTCAGCACGACGGCGCCCGCGGTGCTCGCTCCGGTTCCGCCGCTGCCCCCGGTGCCATCCGACTTGTTGGCAGGCGGCGAAGATACCTGCAGGTCAGGGATATTGAGCAGCTTTCCGAGGTCGGTGGCGTTGATTCCCATCCGGCCGTCGAGTTTGTCGACGGGGAGTTGGGTGACATTGCCGTTCACGATGTCGGAGAAGGGAACGGTGACCCCGCGCAGATCGGCCTCGACGGTCACTTCGCCCACCACGTCGCTCTGGACGCCGGTAGCTCTGACGTAGACGTCCTTGTATTTCCCGCCGAGTGCCTGGGTGAGGAAGGGGAACCCGTTGAAGGTGACCTCCGGATCCGACTCGAGTGATGCGCCGGTTCGGAGCTCGCGGGAAACCCGGTACTCGGCGTACGCGGCCGCGCCGAAATCGGCCACCAGTCCGAGGCCGAGGAGAAAGACGATGCCGATGATCAGTTTGCGCACCGCACCATTGTGACGGACTCCGGTCGGGGTTCGATGCGACGGCCCCGGTACCAGGCACGCTAATGTAGGGACCGACCAAAAGCGTCGAACTACTCGAGCGTTGCCCTCACGGGTTGCGCGGGCTACTAGATAGGAGGCCGTGTGGAACTGCTCCTCCTCACCTCCGACCCCAACCCGGAAGCTGTACTACCGGCGTTGGCGTTGCTGGCGCACTCGGTTCGGCCTGCCCCCACAGAGGTTTCCTCGCTACTCGAGGCAAGTTCCGCGGACGTGGCATTGGTGGATGCGCGCACCGATCTGGCTGCCGCACGCGGGTTGTGTCGATTGCTCGGAAGCACAGGATCCGCAGTACCTGTGGTCGCCGTCCTCACCGAAGGCGGACTCGTTGCCGTCAACGCCGACTGGGGGTTGGACGACATCCTGCTTCCCGGTACCGGTCCGGCTGAGGTGGACGCCCGATTGCGGTTGTTGGTCGCCCGCAGCGGCGGTGTGGCCAGTCCGGAAGCGTCGGGAAAGATCACGCTGGGCGAACTGGTTATCGACGAGGGGACGTACACGGCACGACTGCGTGGACGGCCCCTTGATTTGACTTACAAGGAATTCGAGCTGCTCAAGTACCTCGCGCAGCACGCCGGACGGGTATTCACCCGGGCGCAGCTGCTGCAGGAAGTGTGGGGCTACGACTTCTTCGGCGGCACCAGGACGGTCGACGTCCACGTGCGTCGTCTGCGGGCGAAACTCGGCACCGAATACGAGTCCTTGATCGGTACAGTCCGAAATGTCGGATATAAGGCAGTGCGTCCGACCAGGGCCAAGGGTGGCGCAGCTGCTCCCGTTCAGTTCGAGGACGACGAGGACGACGAGGACGTCGACTACGACGCGGCCGACGGATCGGTGGTCTGACGTGGGTTGGACAGATTCACTGCCGGCTGGATTCGCCGAGCAGGTTTCCGCGCTTCTCGATCGCGCAACCGAGTTCGACGGCAAGGCGCCCGTGTCGGAACAGGGGCGCCATGCCGTTGCCGGGCGCGGCGCCGCGCGACACTTCCTCGAACTCGACGGCGATGCAGTCGTCGGTTATGCGCAGCTGCAAGCCGGTTCGGACGAGCATCCCGACATGGCCGAGTTGGTGGTCGACCCGCAGGCGCGGCGTCGCGGCATCGGAACCAGGCTTGCCGCAGCGGTATTCGACGAGGGCCGGCCGGGCACGCGTGTCTGGGCGCACGGAAACGTCGACGCCGCAGTCGAATTCGCCAAGACCCTCGATCTGGTCAGCGTTCGTGAACTCCTGCAGCTGCGTCGACCACTCGATGCTCCGCAGCTTCCGGAAATCGTTGTGCCCGAAGGTGTGACGATTCGGACGTATCGTGGACCCGAAGACGATTCCGAGATCCTTCGCGTCAACAATGCGGCCTTCTCCTGGCATCCCGAGCAGGGCGGCTGGACCCAGGCGGAGATCGACGAGAGAACGGCCGAAGGTTGGTTCGACCCTGCTGGTCTGTTCATGGCGTTCGCGGACACCGATCCCGATACTCTTCTCGGCTTTCACTGGACCAAGTTGCACGCACCCGAAGGTGACGATCCGGAGCTGGGGGAGGTGTACGTCGTGGGGATCGATCCCGCGGCGCAGGGACGAGGTCTCGGCCGAGTGCTGACTCTCGCGGGCATGCATTACCTGCGTGATCGCGGCCTCGGAACCGTCCTTCTGTACGTCGAAGGCGACAACACGGCCGCCCTCCACACGTACGAACGACTCGGCTTCGATCGCTTCCACGTGGACATGGCTTACGCCCGCGCGCTCTGACGTCACAGTCGGACACGCAGAAATGTCCAGTCTGTTCATTCTCCGTTAACCATGTGTGGTCCAGCCGGACACCGCGCCCGCCTACTTTTCTCTGTGGGCAGCGCCGTGTTGCCTGATGCAGATTTCAATCATTCTGCGTCTCATGTCGCCGCCCGATCGTGGGCGTGGCGGTAGCGATTTCCGGAGGATCTTGGTGAATCTCAAGCGCAGTGGTGCCCTGCTCGGTGTAGTGGCCGTGGGCGCCATGACCTTGGCCGCATGTGGCAGCGACAACAACTCGTCGTCGACGGGTGTGGACGCGTCCGCATCGAACGCAACGTGCGAAGGCAAGAGCAACCTCTCTGCCGCTGGTTCCTCGGCACAGAAGAACGCCATGGACCAGTTCGTCGCCACTTACATCTCCGTGTGCCAGGAAAAGGGCAAGACGGTCAACGTCGCGTACAACCCCAGCGGTTCGGGCGACGGTCGTACACAGTTCATCGCCGGCCAGATCGACTTCGCCGGCTCCGACTCGGCCATCAAGGACGAGCAGGCCGACAAGGCCAAGGAGCGTTGCGTCGGCGGCGAAGCCTGGAACCTTCCCCTCGTCTTCGGCCCGATCGCAGTTGCATACAACCTCGACGGCGTCGACAAGCTCGTTCTCAACGCAGAGGTTCTCGCGAAGATCTTCAACGGCGGCATCACCAAGTGGAACGATCCGGCAATCGCCGCGCTCAACTCCGGTGCTTCGCTTCCCGACGAGAAGATCACCACCGTGATCCGCTCCGATTCCTCGGGTACCACCGACAACTTCCAGAAGTACCTCGACGCGGCATCGAACGGTGCTTGGACGTCGGGCGCAGGGTCCGACTTCACCGGTGGCGTCGGTGAGGGCGCCAAGGGTTCGGCGGGCGTTGCACAGGCAGTTGCCACGGCACCGGGTTCGATCACCTACGTCGAGAAGTCGTTCGCCGATCAGAACAAGCTCTCGGTTGCCGAAATCAACACCGGCTCCGAGGCAGTCGCACTGACCAACGACACGGCCGCGAAGTCGATCGCAGGCGCGAAGTTCAAGTCCGACGCAACCGGCGACCTGACGCTCGACCTCGCGTCGATCTTCAAGACCAACGAAGCCGGCGCCTACCCGCTGGTTCTCGCCACGTACTCGATCGTCTGCTCCAAGGGCTACGACGCGGACACCTCCGCAGCAGTGAAGTCGTTCCTGACGAGCGCGGCCAACGAGGGTCAGGCCAACCTGGCCGAGCAGGGTTACGTCCCGCTGCCGTCCAACGTCCAGGATCGCCTCAACGCGTCCATCACGGCAATCAGCTGACCTAGAGACTCGTGCGGACAAGCTCATGGATCTACATTCAGACGTGAAGGAAGTGAGCGCGCATGAGTGACGCGCCCATCACCTCGACATCTCGTTCTCCCGGCCCCGCAACCAGCGGGGCCGGGGTGGGCGGTCCGAACGGCACCACGGAGGACACGATTACTTCCACCAAGGCTCCAGAAACCGAGCATCCTCCGAAGGGTGACGGTCCGGGTAGCGGCAACAGCAAGACGGTGACCCGTCCGGGTGACCGCATCTTCAGCTCGCTCGCATCCGGTTCGGCAATCTTCATCACGGTTGTCATCGCGGCGATCGGCGCGTTCCTGATCTGGCGTGCTGTTCCTGCTTTGAGCCGGAACCAGGTCAACTTCCTGACCAGCCGTGAATGGGTCACGCAGAACATCAACGCGATGGCGTTCGGTGTCCTCGACCTTTTCCAGGTCACGGTGTTGGTCTCGCTGTTCGCACTGGTGCTCGCGATGCCGATCGCACTGGGCATCGCGATCTTCCTGACTTCGTACTCACCCAAGTGGCTCACGCGGCCACTGTCGTACACGATCGACCTTCTGGCAGCTGTGCCGTCCATCGTCTACGGCCTGTGGGGACTTCTCGTCTTCGCTCCGGCGATCACCCCGGTCGCGGTGTGGCTCAACGACACTCTCGGCTGGTTCCCGCTCTTCGCCGACGGCAGCGGATCGATCACCGGTGGCGGCACCATCTTCACCGCAGGCATCGTCCTCGCCGTGATGATCCTTCCGGTCATCACCGCAGTGACCCGCGAGGTGTTCATCCAGACCCCGCGATCACAGATCGAAGCCGCACTCGCCCTCGGCGCCACGCGCTGGGAAGTTGTGCGCACCACGGTCATCCCGTTCGGTAAGTCCGGCTACATCAGCGGCTCGATGCTCGGTCTCGGACGCGCACTCGGTGAGACGATGGCGCTCTACCTGATCCTGCGCACCACCTCTCAGGCCTTCGGCTGGTCGCTGTTCGACGGCGGCTCGACCATCGCCTCCAAGATCGCCCTCGGCTACGCGGAGTTCAACAACGACATCCAGGCAGGCGCGTACATCGCGGCCGGACTGGTGCTGTTCGTACTGACCTTCGTCGTCAACGCGGCTGCCCGCGCAGTGATCGCCGGAAAGAAGGACTGACCCATGACCTCCACTCTGGACCGGCCGGTCAAGGCCCCCACTTTCCAAGGCGTCGGCGCTCGTCGTCGTGCCAAGGACGTCATCGCGACCATCCTGGTGAGCCTGGCAGTCGTCATCGCGCTCATCCCGTTGGTCTGGGTGCTCTTCACGGTCATCGCCAAGGGCCTGCCCGCTCTGACGTCGCCTACCTGGTTCACCAACTCGCTGAGCGGATTGACGGCGTCGGCCGACGGCGGCGGTATCTATCACGCATTGATCGGCACTCTGCTGCAAGGCATCGTGTGCGCGGTCTTCTCCATCCCGCTCGGTATCTTCGTCGCGATCTACCTGGTGGAGTACGCCGACCGGAAGTCGAAGCTGGGCAAGCTGACCACGTTCATGGTCGACATCCTCAGCGGTGTTCCGTCGATCGTGGCAGCGCTGTTCATCTACGCCCTGTGGATCGCGACCTTCGGCTTCCCCAAGTCCGCGTTTGCGGTGTCACTGGCTCTGGTCCTTCTGATGGTCCCGGTCGTCATCCGCTCCACCGAGGAAATGCTGCGCATCGTCCCGATGGATCTGCGAGAGGCGTCGTACGCGCTCGGTGTGCCGAAGTGGAAAACCATCTCGAAAATCGTTCTGCCGACGGCACTTCCCGGCATCATCACCGGCGTCATGCTGGCCCTGGCCCGCGTGCTCGGTGAGACCGCACCGCTGCTGATCCTCGTCGGCTACGCACCGTTCATCAACTTCGACCTGTTCAACGGCGAAATGGGCACACTGCCTTCCGTCATGGTCGCCGAGATGAACAACCCCACCGACGCCGGCACCAACCGCATCTGGGGCGCAGCACTGACCCTGATCCTGCTGATCGCGATCCTCAACATCGTCGCGAAGCTGATCGGTCACTTCTCACAGGTCAGAAGTAAGTGATGCGGCCTCGGAACATGTTCGTACTCAACAGCGTCAACAACTCAGTAGGGAGCCGGTAATGGCCAAGCGTCTGGATCTCAAGGACGTCAACATCTACTACGGCAAGTTCCACGCCGTCGCCGATGTGGGCCTGTCCGTCCCGCCCCGGAGCGTCACCGCCTTCATCGGCCCGTCCGGTTGCGGCAAGTCCACCGTTCTCCGTTCACTCAACCGCATGCACGAAGTGATTCCCGGTGCGCGCGTCGAGGGTTCGGTGCTGCTCGACGGCGAGGACATCTACGGCTCGAACGTCGATCCGGTCGGTGTTCGCAAGACCATCGGCATGGTGTTCCAGCGACCCAACCCCTTCCCGACCATGTCCATCAAGGACAACGTCGTCGCGGGCTTGAAGTTGCAGGGCGAGCGCAGCAAGAAGAAGCTCGACGAGGTGGCCGAGCGTTCGCTGCGCGGTGCCAACCTGTGGAACGAGGTCAAGGATCGCCTCGACAAGCCCGGTGGCGGCCTCTCAGGCGGTCAGCAGCAGCGTCTGTGCATCGCGCGTGCCATCGCGGTCTCGCCCGACGTCCTGCTCATGGACGAGCCGTGCTCCGCGCTCGACCCGATCTCGACTCTCGCGATCGAAGACCTGATCACCGAGCTGAAGAAGGACTTCACGATCGTCATCGTCACGCACAACATGCAGCAGGCTGCGCGTGTGAGTGACCAGACGGCATTCTTCAACCTCGAGGCAACCGGCAAGCCCGGTCAGCTCGTCGAGATCGACGACACCGAGAAGATCTTCTCGAACCCGACGCAGAAGGCCACCGAGGACTACATCTCCGGCCGCTTCGGATAGGTCCCGGGATCAACCCTGCACGATCATGTTTCACCCCCGTTTCCAACAGGAGACGGGGGTGAAACTTTTTGGTTGTGGTGATAGTTCCCACTCCGGTGCGCAGAGCTGAGCGTCGTTGGGCGCCCGAATAATTCGATGAGCAGCGCAAGTGCGCCGAGTTGGCGCAGAAGTAGCCGACGACGTGAATCTCGTGGATACTGACGACGCTTCGGACAATGCTAATCTCGGCCCGACAGCACGCTGTCGATCGATGTCGTTTCACAACCGGAAGGGCTTGTCAGTGCACCTCACCCCTTCAGATACCGAAAAGCTGCTCCTGAGCGTCGCGGGCATGGTCGCCCGTGACCGCCGCGAGCGCGGGGTACTGCTGAACTACCCCGAAGCGATGGCACTGATCTCGTGCTGGATTCTCGAGCGCGCGCGTGACGGAATGACGGTTGCGGAACTGATGAACGCCGGTCGGCAAGTGCTCACCCGCGACGACGTGATGGAAGGGGTACCCGAGATGATTGCAAACGTCCAGGTGGAGGCCACTTTCCCGGACGGTCGCAAGCTGGTCACCGTGACGGAGCCCATTCGATGATTCCCGGCGAAGTACGTGTGTCCACCGAACCGCTCGAGTTCGGCATCGACGCGGAAAAAATCACGATGGTCGTCGTCAACGACGGCGATCGCCCCATTCAGATCGGTTCACATCTCCACCTTCCCGCGGCCAACCCGGCGTTGACCTTCGATCGCGAAGCGGCAGACGGCTTCCGGCTCGACATCCCCTCGGGAACGTCGGTTCGGTTCGAACCCGGGGTCAGCAGAACGGTGACACTGATCGCGCTCGGCGGACTCAAAAGGGTTCCGGGCCTGCAGATCGTGCCGGACGAAGACCTACCGACACATGCGCGCGAGCCCAAGACCGTCATGCCGTTCGGCACGCCCGGCGTCGAGGTCGAAGAACCTTTGCGAGCGTCCTCGGTGAACGTGCGTGTGAGTGATGTTCCAGTCGAGGCGGATTCACCGGACGACGCCGCGACGACAGTTGAGAGGACAGCCGAATGAGCAGGATCGATCGACGCGGCTACGCCTCCCTGTACGGCCCGACCGCAGGCGACCAGATCCGTTTGGCCGACACAGATCTGTGGATCGAGATCGAGCACGACTACACCGCGACCGGCGACGAGATGGTCTTCGGCGGCGGTAAGAGCATCCGCGAGTCGATGGGCCAGGGCCTGACCACTCGCGACCAGGGTGCTCTCGACGTCGTCATCACCAACACGGTGATTCTCGATCACTGGGGAATCGTCCGGGCAGACGTGGGAATTCGCGACGGACGCATCGTTGCGATCGGCAAGTCCGGTAACCCCGACATCATGGATGGCGTGCATCCCAAGTTGCTCATCGGGCCGAGCACCGACGTGATCGCCGGTGAGGGAAAGATCCTCACCGCGGGTGCGATCGACACTCACGTGCACTTCCTCAGTGAAGTCGAGATGATGGAAGCACTCGCCACTGGTACGACGACCGTGGCGGGCGGCGGAACGGGCCCCACCGAAGGAAGCAAGGCAACCACCGTCACGCCCGGCGCCTGGTCGCTGACGATGATGCACCGCGCCCTCGACCACATCCCGCTCAACGTCCTTCTTCTCGGCAAGGGCAGCACCGTCAGCCATGAGGCCATGCGCCAGGAAGCTCTCGCGGGCGCAGGCGGATTCAAGGTTCACGAGGACTGGGGTTCCACTCCGGCCGCGATCGACGCCGCTCTGCGAGCAGCCGACGAGTTCGGCCTCCAGGTAGCGCTGCACGCGGACAGTCTCAACGAAACCGGTTACGTACAGCACACTTTGGATGCGATCGCCGGACGTGGGATCCACGTGTTCCATGCGGAAGGCGCCGGCGGCGGGCACGCACCGGACATCATCGTGACGGCAGGTGAGCCGAACGTTCTTCCGGCATCGACCAATCCGACGTTGCCGCATACCGTCAACACGGTTGCCGAGCACCTCGACATGCTCATCGTGTGTCATGCGCTCAATCCCCGGGTTCCGGAGGATCTTGCCTTTGCCGAGTCCCGGATCCGGCCGACAACGATTGCCGCAGAAGACTTTCTGCACGACATCGGAGCCATCTCGATCACCTCGTCCGACGCCCAAGCGATGGGCCGTATCGGTGAGGTGACCCTGCGGACATGGCAGGTGGCTCACGTCATGAAGGCCCAGTACGGCAAGCTGGGCACCAGCATGCCGGCCGACAACGAGCGTGCGCGGCGTTACGTCGCCAAGTACACGATCTGCCCCGCGGTGGCGCACGGTATCGATCACGAGATCGGCTCGGTCGAGGCCGGGAAGATGGCGGACCTGGTGCTGTGGGATCCCGCGTTCTTCGGAGTCCGTCCTTCTGCCGTGATCAAGGGCGGGGCGATAGTTGCTGCGCCGCTTGGTGATCCGAATGCTGCTATCCCGACCCCGCAGCCGGTGTTCGTTCGCCCGGCCATCGCGGCGACTCCGGGATCGGCCCCGCACCTGTCCACGACGTTCGTCTCTCCGATGGCCATCGAGGACGGTCTGGCCGATCGTCTCGGTCTCACCCGCACCCTTACCGGTGTTCGTCCGACGAGACACCTCACCAAGGCGGACATGCCGAACAACACGGCGCTGCCGTCCATCGACGTCGATCCGGAGACGTTTGCCATCAAGGTCAACGGCGACCTGATCGCGCCCAACCCCGTTGACGTAGTGCCGATGGCTCAGCGCTACATGCTGTTCTGAAACCATGTCGATCGAGACGGCGTCTGCCGAGATAGCATCGATGCTCTTGGCAGACGGGCGTCTGCCTACCGGCGGTCACGCGCACTCGTCGGGGTTGGAACCGGCACTGGCGGGCGGACTCCTGCAGAGTCAGGTCCCTGACTTCATTCGCGGTCGACTCGAAACAGTCGGACTTGTCGAGGCCGCTTCAACGGTGGTCACGCGCCGCTGGGCCGTAAGTGAGGGTAGTGCAGGCGAACTCGAGGACATCTCGAGGGAACTGCTCGCTCGGACTCCCAGCGCACCGCTGCGTGAGGCGTCGATTCAGCTCGGCCGTGGGCTGGCGAGACTGGCGTCGCGATTGTGGCCGCAGCACCCCGCGGTGCAGATGCTCATGGCGCTGCCTGGGCATCCGATGCGTCCGCTCGCGTTGGGCGTCTTCACGGCGGTCTCCGGGATGGACGACCTACAGGCAGCCAGATCTTGTTTGTACGACGACGCCCAAACGGTGGCGTCGGCGGCATTGAAGCTACTGCCGGTGGATCCGGCAGAACCGGTCGAATGGTTGCTCCGAGCAGCCCCGACCATCGAAACCGTCGCCGCGGCTGCCGTAGCCGTCGAGGGCGTCGCAGATATACCCGCAACAACAGGGCCGTTGGTCGAACAATGGTCACTCGAACACCACGCTCGATCCAGGAGGATTTTCCGTGCTTGACAACCTGAACAACACCACCACTGCTGCAAGAGGTTTGAGGCTCGGCGTTGCCGGCCCCGTCGGCACCGGCAAAAGCACCCTCATCGCCACCATCTGCCGCGAACTCGCGGCGGAGTACGAGATCGCGGTGGTCACCAACGACATCTACACCGACGAGGACGCGCGACTGTTGCGCGCGGCCAACGTTCTGCCGATCGAGCGCATCGTCGCAGTCGAGACCGGTGCGTGCCCGCACACGGCTATTCGTGACGACGTCACGCCGAACCTCATTGCGGTCGAAGACCTCGAGCGTCAGTTCCATCCCCTCGACATGGTGATCGTGGAAAGCGGCGGTGACAACCTGACCGCCACGTTCAGTCCGGCACTGGTCGACGCCCAGATCTTCTGCATCGACGTCGCGGGCGGCGGAGACGTCGCCCGCAAGGGCGGTCCCGGAATCGAGCGGGCAGATCTGTTGGTGGTCAACAAGATCGACCTGGCCCCGTACGTCGACGTCGACGCGGTCCAGATGGTTGCCGATGCCACGGCCGCGCGTGACGGACTTCCAGTTCTCGCGCTCAGCCAGAAGGATCACTCAACGATCGACCAGCTCAGTGCGTGGCTCCGCCAGGTCATCGCATCTCATCGCGCGGGTAGTCACACCCCGCAGGATCCGGGGCCGATGGCGCCGCACTTCCATGCCGATGAAGAAGACCACGGTCACGGTCACGGTCACGGGCACAGCCACTCTCACGCTCACTGATGCGCACTGGAGCTACGCGGGTCGTCGTCGAGAGAGTGGGTGACACCGCTGTTGCGCGAGAGCTGATCTCGGGCGACTTCCTGGCCCCGCGGTTCGTCGACGCTCGCGGGCTCACCGTGCGAATTGCCTTGGTAGGCCACAGTGCAACGCTGCTGGCCGGCGACGACCTGCGTATCGAATTCGTAGTCGCTCCGGGTACGTGCCTCGAGGTGATCGAGCCGTCGGGGACCGTCGCGTACAACGCGCGTGGCGGCCGGGCGTCGTGGTCGGCTTCGGCGAGCGTCGGCGCCGGTGCGGCGCTGATCTGGCGCGCGGCACCGTTTGTCGTCGCGGGCGGCGCGGATGTGACCAGGCGCGTGGATATTTCACTGGAATCCGATGCGGTTGCGCTGCTCGACGAGATGATCGTGTTCGGCCGGACCGGCGAAACCGGCGGTGCCCTTCGCTCGGATCAGCGCATTACCGTCGACGGTGACGCGCTGCTCGTGGAAACTCTCGACCTGCGTAGCGTGCCGGGCCGTTCGCTGCCGGGAATTCTCGGTGGCCATCGCGTGCTCGGTACGACCATGCTGTTGGGGATCAAGACTTCCGACGACGTCGAAGGGCACGTGACGCCGCTGGCGGGAGCAGGGATGCTGGCACGGGCCGTGGCCGATCACGCACACGAGGCGAGCGCAGCGTTGGATCCGATCTGGTCGCGGTGGCGTGGGCGGGTTTCGCAGAAGTACAGCGACTGATTCGCCCGACCGTCACACTTCGGGAGGCTGCGTCGTCCAGTATGTGACCAGGCCGAAGAGAGCCGGGCGCACGGGTTTGACGGAGGCATCATGCGAATTGTTGTTCTGGGCGGAACCGGCCAGATGGGAAAGCTGGTCGTCGAGCAGGCGAAAATCGGGGGCCATGACGTCGTCGCCGCGGCTCGATCGACGGGAGTAGACATCTCCACGGGTGCGGGGTTGGACGAAGCATTTGTCGGTGCCGACGTGGTCGTCGACGTGAGTGATCACGTCACCAACAGTGCCAAGAAGGCAATCGAGTTCTTCGAGACGGCAGCGAAGAACATCGCCGCGGCCGAAGCCAGAGCAGGCGTTAAGCATCACGTGCTGCTCTCGATCGTGAACTGCGACGATCCGCGATTGAAGTCCTTCGGTTACTACCAGGGGAAGGCTGCGCAGGAACGCGCGGTGGAAGCGTCGAGTATTCCTTTCACGATCCTGCGATCCACTCAGTGGTTCGAGTTCGGCGAGAAGACGATCGCGCTGTTCGGACTGGGGCCGATCGCGATGGTTCCTCGGATGCGGTCACAACCGGTGGCAGCGAAGACCGTTGCCGAGGCGCTCGTGACCTGCGCTCAGAACGGTCCGACCGGGAGGGCTCCGGACCTGGCCGGGCCCGAGGTCCTCGAGATCCCGGCCATGACGCGCGAGATCTTGAAATACCGTGGCCGACGTAAGTGGCTGATCCCGATCTCGATGCCGGGAGCGGGTAAGGCGATGAAGGGTGGGGCGTTGCTGCCCGCGCCGGGATCCACAACTGCAGGACCCACGTTGGAAACCTGGTTGCACGAGAACTGAATAGGAAAGGCGGCCGCGCAAGTGCGCGGCCGCCTTTTACTCACGTGGACGGTTGGGTTCAGAGATCCGGGTACGAGGTGAGGTTGTCGACCTTCTCGGTGGTTTCGGGCTCTTCGGGCAGCTTGCCGGTCACCAGGAAGATGACACGTCGGCCGACCTCGACGGCGTGGTCGGCGAATCGCTCGTAGAAGCGGCCGAGCAGCGTGACGTCGACTGCGGCGGCAACGCCGTGCTTCCACTCACGGTCCATGAGGACGGTGAAGAGGTGGCGGTGGAGGTCGTCCATCGCTTCGTCTTCTTCGCGCAGACGGGCAGCGCGCTCGGGGTCGCGGGTCTCGAGGACGACCTTGGCGGCCGCACCGATGGAGACAGCGATGCGTCCCATCTCGGCGAAGTAGCCGTTGACCTCTTCAGGAAGCACGTGGTTGGGATGTCGGCGGCGCGCGATCTTGGCGACGTGCAGGGCGAGTGCGCCCATGCGGTCGATGTCGGCGACGATCTGGATTCCGCTGACCACCGAGCGCAGATCTCCGGCAACGGGAGCCTGCAAGGCGAGCAACGCAAACGCGCGCTCCTCGCAGATGGTGCTGAGTTCGGTGATCTTGTCGTGTTCGCCGATTACTTGTTCTGCCAGGGACAGGTCTGCCTGGAGCAGGGACTGGGTGGCGCGCTCCATAGCGGCACCTGCCAGTCCTGCCATCTCGCCGAGCGTGTCTGCAAGCTCGGTCATCTGTTCGTTGTAAGCCACGCGCATGAGGTCAGAGCCTACGTGCCGTGAAAGACCAAGTCACAAGCACCAGGTGAACGCAAGGTGAATGAACGCGTGTCAGTCGCAGGTGGTGTCGCCGGCGTTGACGCTGGCGATGTCGGCGGGCAGAGCCGTCGAGGTGCTGGTGTCGACCGACGTCGGATTTGCCGCCAGGATGGTTCCCGGGTCCGCGGGGGCGACGACGGTGCCGGCGAAATTGCTTCCGACGACGACCTCGATCATGTCTCCCATGCTCGGAGCGAGAACCAGAACCGCGCCGGGAATCGAGGACGCGACGGTCACCGCTTCAGCCTCGTAACCTGCGGCGTAGCGCACGACGGTGGTCGACGCTTGGGCATTCGCCAGGCCGGTGGCTGCGCTGAAGTTACCGACTGTGGAGATCTGGAAACCGTAGGCCGCGAGGCTGTCGGCGATTGTCGCGGCCTGCCCGGCGATTCCCGAGGCGTTGGAGACGTCGACCGAGATGTTGTAGGCGCTCATTGCCTCGACGGAAGTGGCGGCCGGCGGCGTGCTGGACGTAGGAGCGGTTGTCGTGGAACTGGTCGACGACGGTGTGGTGTCCTCGCGCTCTTCACCCGGAAGCGGATCGTCGTCGATGATCGCCTGGAAGAGGGACTTGATCTCGTCCGTGCGAGGAATCTCGTTGCCCCAGTCGTTGGTGCCGTCCGTGGGGACCGTCAAGAACGTGACCGCGCCTGCGTCGACGTTCTGGAGCGAGCGACCGAGGGTGACCAGTGACTTGGTGTCGATGTTTTCGACGAACGTGTCGCTGGTGAAGGCGTTGATGAATCCGTTGAGCTTGCTCGGATTCAGGAGGACCTGGTTGGACAGGGCCGAGCGGAGCAGCGCCGACAGGAACTTCTGCTGACGGGTGATGCGCCCGTAGTCGCCGTTGCCCTCGGCTTCGACGTGGCGAGCACGCACGTAGTTGAGGGCGGTACGGCCGTCGAGCATCTGCGTGCCGCCGGAGGCGAGGACGGTTCCGAGGATGCCGTCTTCGATCGGTCCGGGGGAGCAGACGTTCACACCGCCGACGGTGTCGACCATGCGCTCGAAACCGGCGAAGTCCATTCCGACGAAGTGCCCGATTTTCAGGCCGGACATCTTCTGGATGACCTTGACCAGGCATTTGGGGCCACCGAGTGCGTACGTCGCATTGAGTTTGTCGCCGCTCGCTGCCGGGAAGGTTTCGCTGGTGTACTTGCCGGCGTCGTTGTCCCATCCCTGACAGATCGGACGTTCGACGTCGAGGTCACGCGGGAAGGAGACGGCGACGACGCGGCTTCGGTCGGCGGGAATGTTCACCAGCATGACCGTGTCGGCTCGGGCGCCTTCGGCGTCTTCGACGGTTCCGGCGCCGATCTCACCGCTCGCACCGGCGCGGGTATCGGTGCCGATGATCAGGTACGTCTCGTCGCCGAGTTGACCACCGGCGTCGATGATGTCGTCGGACTCGGTGTCGAGTGCCGCAATCTGATCGAATCCGCCTTCGACCGAGCGCAGATAGCCCCACACGACGCCGGTCAACGCGAGAGACATGACGGCCAGGAACGCTACTGCCGATCGGCCGATCACTTTTGCGCGATGGCGGCGGCGAATCTTGCTTTGCGCCAGACGAGTGGCGCCGGTGTCACCGACTACCCGCGGCACTGCGGAGGTGACGGGATGTTCTTCGGTGATCCAGTCCGCAGCGGCGGGCGGAACGGTCGGACGGGCGGGAATCGGCCGGGCGGGGGGCGGCGACGACGCTGCTGAAGATTGAGTCTTGGGTGGTACGGATTTGTTCGGCGCCGGCTTGGGCGGCGTAGCCGGGGCTGGTGGCGGCTTCTTGTCGCCTACCCGACGGACCAACTCGGCGACCGAAACAGAGTCGTCGGTCGGAGGCGAGTCCCGTCGCCCGGTACGTCCACTGCTGCGACGCTCCGGGGGACTGGGTGGTTGCGGTGTTGGTCGCTGGGGTGTGGCAGGGCGCTGGGGCGTTGCCGGTTGGTCCGGTCGGGCGTTGCGGAAGCGCTTGTCTGCGAGCGGACGTTCCCAGGGGGCGCGGCTCTCGGGCGGAGGTGGGCCCGAATCGTGATCATCACCCACCGATGCAACCTGTCCCGTCGTCGACTGTCAGTAACTCGTCATTCAGATGCCGGCGTCAACCGGTTGTCGACGAAGCTGGAGCCATATTACTGGTGAATCCTGAGTGCTTCACTCAGAAAGTGATGTGAGTAATCCGACGGCGTGTTTTCGCTAGCCACCAGAGTGCATCATGTCAGCTCCCACCGGCACAAGGTCGTCTTCGGGATCGTCGAGCCAACCTTCCGGGAGTGCTACCTGACCGGGTGAGCCTTGGCGTCCGCGCGGGCCTTCGGCGTCCTTGGGGAACGGGACGTCGTGGTCGAGCTGTCCGAGCAGATCGTCCAGTTCGGACAACGTGCTGACCAGAGCCATCGAGACCCGCAGATCCGATCCGACCGGGAACCCACGCATGTACCAGGAGACGTGCTTGCGAAGTTCGCGCAGACCCTTCATTTCACCGTGATGTGCGGCGAGCAGTTGGGCGTGACGGGCGATGATCTTGGTGACTTCGCCGAGCGTCGGCGGCGTGGCGATCTGTTGTCCGTTGAGAGCTGCGCTGAGTTCCGCGAACAGCCATGGCCGTCCGAGGCAGCCGCGTCCGACGACGACGCCGTCGCAGCCGGTCTCGTTCATCATGCGGGCAGCATCCGAGGCGTCGAAGATGTCGCCGTTGCCGAGGATCGGCACGTCGGTGACGTGTTCCTTGAGGCGCGTGATCTCGTTCCAGTCAGCAGTGCCGGAGTAGCGCTGCGACGCGGTACGTGCGTGAAGTGCGACGGCAGCGGCGCCTTCAGCTGCGGCGATCCGGCCGGCGTCGAGGTGCGTGTGATGTTCGGGGTCGATGCCGACGCGCATCTTGACGGTGACCGGAATGTCGGTGCCTTCGGTGGCGCGCACGGCTGCCGCGACGATCTGACCGAACAGTCGACGCTTGTACGGTAGCGCCGATCCACCGCCCTTGCGGGTCACCTTGGGTACCGGGCAGCCGAAGTTCATGTCGATGTGATCGGCCATGTTCTCGTCGACGATCATCTTGGCCGCGGCGTAAGTCGTATCCGGGTCGACGGTGTACAGCTGCAGCGACCTGGGCGTCTCGGTCGGACCGAACGTGGTCATGTGCATCGTGGCGGGTTGGCGTTCGACGAGCGCGCGGGCGGTGACCATCTCGCAGACGTAGAGCCCGGACGTGCTGCCTGCACGTTCGAGTTCGAGTTCACGGCACAGCGTGCGGAAGGCGACGTTGGTGACGCCCGCCATGGGTGCGAGGACCACGGGGCTGTGCAGCTCGAGTGAACCGATACGAAGGGATGACATGTCTACCTCTGAACAAATACTTGTGACAATTGGAAGTGCCCGGTACCGAATCCGGTACCGGGCACAGAATAGCTGGTGAAACTAAGAAGCCTGCTGTTCGCGCTTGGCGGCTTCGCGTGCGAGCATGCGATCGCGCTGTTCCTCGAACTTCGTCGCGTTGGCGGCGAGTGTCTCGAGGAAGGCCGCCAACTCTTCGCGCGTGTTCTCGCCTTCGGCGCTGAAATCGTTGCGCTCGAAGATGTTCCACTTGCGCAGGACAGGCCAGACGACCTCGTCGAGGTGCTGGCGAAGGTCGTAGATGCCGTGCTTGGCCATGAGGGCGCCGTTACGGCGGAAGTTCGGCATGCCGGCACCGGGCATCTGGAAGTTCTGGACGATGTTCGCCACAGCCTTGAGCGCCTGATCGGGAGCAAGATCGAGCGCGGCGGCGCAGATGTTGCGGTAGAAGATCATGTGCAGGTTCTCGTCGGCCGCGATGCGCTGAAGCATCTTGTCGGCAATCGGCTCGTCGCAGGCCTTGCCGGTGTTGCGGTGGCTGACGCGCGTCGCGAGTTCCTGGAAGGTCACGTAGGCGACCGAGTGCAGCAGGCCGGCGTCGCCCTCGTCGATGGGTGCGCTGTAACCGTTTGTCATGTGTTCCATGCGGAAGCGCTCGAGCTCGACGGGGTCGACTGCGCGCGTGACGACGAGGTAGTCACGCATCACGATGCCGTGGCGGTTCTCCTCGGCGGTCCACCGGCCGACCCACGTTCCCCAGGCACCGTCCTGCGAAAAGTTCTCGGCGATCTCACGGTGGTACGACGGCAGGTTGTCCTCGGTGAGCAGGTTGGTGATCATCGCGGCGCGAGCTACCTCGCCGAGTTGTGACTGTTCGAGACTCCAGTCTTCGCCGCCCATGGCTGCGAAATTACGGCCCTCGTCCCACGGAACGTAGTCGTGTGGATGCCATTCCTTGGCCATGGAGATGTGGCGGTTGACGTTCTCCTCGGCAACCGGCTGCAGCTCTTGTAGCAGCTCCAGCTGCGTCAGAATCCTCGTCATTTCTTGCCTCCATGTTGAGTGAATGCGCGACTTCGCCCCAGCCTACGGCACCGTAGGTTTGAAAAGAATGGCATGAAAATTGCTCCCCTCGAGGGATGTTACCGATCCGTAGTTATCCGGGGGCACTTTCACTACCAAGTCGTTCTTTCGACGTAGTCGCGGAACGTCCGGGCGGGATCGGACAGCTCGCGGCTCTTCGACCAGATCAGCCCTATTTTTCGCTGTGCTCCTTCGATCGGTACGTAGACGACTCCTTCGGCCCAGATCGGTGGATCCTGAACCGGCATGACCGAGACACCGAAGGACGCGGAGACCAGTCCGCCGACCGTTGCCAGCTCGCTGCTCTCGAAGACGAAATTCGGAGTGAATCCTGCGGCCGCGCACAGTTCATCGAGAATTCTTCGCATCCCGAAGTTCGGATGCATACCGATGAACGGTTCGTCGGCCGCGTCCGCAAGCTCGACCGAATGCAACTTCGCAAAGCGATGATCAGCCGGAACAGCCAATGCCAGTGACTGCTGGGCGATCTGCATCCACGCCACCTGCGGATCGCGCGGCTGAGGCGAGACGACGGCCAGGTCGGACGTGCCGGCGGCGATTCTGTCGACCAGGAACTGCGCGCTGTCCTGATGCAGTTCGAATCGCACTCCGGGATGCTCGACGCGGTATCCGCGCAGCATGTGCGGCACCAACCAGGTGCCGAACGAGTGGAGGAAGTCGAGCCGGACCGTGCCGCTCTCGGGGCTCGCCAGCGACTGGATTTCGGTCTGCGCGGCGTCGAGGGCGCGCAGTGCGATGCGAGCATGTCGATAGAGGATCTCGCCGTACCGGTTCAGTTCGAGTCGGCGTCCCTGACGGTCGAAGAGTGTCACGCCGATCTGTCGTTCGAGGCGAGCGAGTTTGCGCGAAAGGGTCGGTTGCGACAGGTGAGTCAGATCCGCGGTAGCGGTCACCTGTTGGGTTTCGGCGAGCACGACAAACCATTCGAGGTCTTCGGTCAGCATCACGAACCCAATCTATATACCTCTGGAGCATATAGAACACCAAGTTTATGCATTTTCTTTTGCCGAGTCGGGGCGGGAGGATTCTTACCGGAGGTAAGTGATGCCTGGAGGTACGTGGTGACTGTCGAGAATGTGATCGAATCCGAAGTGATGCCGCTTCGCCGCGGAACATCGGGATATCGAACCGTGACCGTTGCGTTGTTCGCGGCCGGGCTGTCGACGTTCATCTCGATGTACGCGGCACAGGCGTTGCTGCCTGCGTTCGCCGAAGACTTCCACGTCTCGCCTGCGGTGTCTGCGCTGTCCGTCTCGGCGACGACGGGCATGTTGGCGTTGGCAATCATTCCAGCCAGTGCGCTCTCCGAGCGGTTCGGTCGCACACGGGTGATGATCGCGTCGGCGTCGGCGTCCTGTGTGATCGGTTTACTTCTACCGCTGAGTCCGACGATCGAGGTTCTGCTGGTCGGACGCGCAGCACAAGGATTGGCTCTGGCCGGTGTCCCGGCGGTGGCGATGGCCTATCTGGCCGAGGAGGTCGATCGGAAGGACCTCGGTGCAGCGATGGGAAGGTACGTCGCCGGCACGACGATCGGTGGGCTGATCGGACGGCTCGTTCCGTCGGCCGTCGTCGATTTCAGTACGTGGCGTTGGGCGCTGTTGACTGCGTCCGCGCTGTCGGCATTGTTCGCGCTCAACATGATCCGGCGGCTTCCCGCGTCGAAGTTCTTTCGCCCGCAACCGATATCGGCGCGCACGATCGCGTCGAATCTACGACGCCACCTTGCGAACCCGTCGCTGCGAACACTCTTCGCTTTGGGATTCATCCTGATGGGCGGCTTCGTGTCGATTTACAACTTCCTCGGGTTTCGGCTCACGGCAGCACCTTTCGGCCTTCCCGAAGCGCTTGTGGGCCTGGTGTTCCTTTTCTACCTTGCCGGAACTTTCACCTCGGCGGTAGCCGGCGGGGCCTCTGACCGACTGGGTAGGCGCAGCGTGCTGCTCGGGTCGGTTGTCGTCATCGGTATCGGCCTGGCACTGACCGTTCCGGACAATCTGGCGTTGACGCTCGTGGGGATGCTGCTCTTCACCGGAGGATTCTTCGCCGCACATTCGGTGGCCAGCGGTTGGGTGGGGCTGATCGCTACCGATCACCGGGCCGAGGCGTCGGCGTTGTATCTGTTTGCCTACTACGCGGGTTCGTCCGTGGCGGGCGCCCTCGCGGGTCTTGCATACGCGGGTGGCGGTTGGGTCGGGGTCAGTACTTTTGTGGGCGCGCTGCTGTTGGTTGCGTTTGCCTTGTCACTGAGGATGTTTCGATCTTCGACGGTTGACTGAACCGAGCACTGCGGCGATCCCGAACGGGATCGCCGCAGTGCGAATCTGTCGAGCGTATTACTTCTTGCCGCCGCCGAGGAGGCCGCCGAGCAGGTCTCCGAGGCCGCCGCCCCCGGATCCGCCCAAGATTCCGCCGAGTGCTCCGCCGATGCCGCCGCCGGAATTGCCGCCGCCGCCGAGAATTCCGCCGAGGAGATCCCCGAGTCCGCCGCCACCGGAGGTCTGGGTCTGCGCGCCGGCTCCGCCACCGGTGAACTGCTTGGCGAGGTAAGCCAGGACGATGGGAGCGAGGATCGGCAGCAACTGCTTCACCAGATCGTTTCCACCGCCGCCACCGACACCGCCGAGTGCGCTGGCGACCTGATCGGTGTTGCCGCCGAAGATGTTCGAGACGATCTTCTGACCGTCAGCGGTGTCGACTTTGCTGATGTCGACGCCGTCGTCGAGAAGGCTGGTGTCGGCGTGAGACTGCAACGCGCTTTCCAGCGAGGCTGCACCGGCGGGATCCTGCGCGTTGGCGCCGAGGCCACCGACGAGGGTCGGAAGTGCAGTCTTGACCGCCGATTCGGCAGTTGCCTGGTCGACGCCGAGTTGCTGCGCGATCTGGTCGATGGGGATCTGGGATAGAAGGTCGTCAAGCGATGCCATTGATGCCCTACCTCTTCTGGGGTACTACTCGTCAGTACCCGGCTGTTGCAGACACTAGTGAATGTCGGCGTCGACGGTAACCCTCCGGTTGCCGAGCGGTCAGGCTCGGGTCTTCTCGCGGGGGACCAGGCACGCTAGGAGAGCGAGAATCAGTCCGCCGGCCGTCAGAATGAATCCTGTCTGATTTGTCAGGATCGTGGAGTAGTTTTCCCTGATGACATTGTCGAACTGATCGTTCACGCGGTAGTAGAACGTGCCAAGAGTCCCCAATCCCACGATAATTCCGATCCATGCTGCGATGCGAGAACCGAATAATGCGGCGATCAGAATCAATACGGCGGCGGCGAGCAGAAGTATCGCCATCGACCGGTAGAAGGTCACGGACTGATCGCCGAGTTGCTCGATTGCCCACCCGGCCGGAAAGCCGTCCCGCAGGTCCTCGAGGCGAACGTTGTCGGGTTTGACCCCGGCCAGTACGTACATGAACGAGCCGACGGCAACGGCGATTCCACAAATGAGCAGAACGAGATGAACTAACGTGCGCATGCCAGTCTCCCTGTGTTCGGAGTTCGGTGACGCGGTCGTCGCCGAGCCTAGCTGTGTCGCGGGTGTCAAGCTCGGTATCGGGCGTGCAGAATCGTCTCCATGCCCGACAACATGCGTCGACTCGAAGAGATCTCGCTGTCGCTGCCGGAAGCGGAGCGCGTCGACATCGAAGCGTGGGACGGCCACCCGACGTTCCGGGTCCGCGGCAAGAATTTCGTGTTCTGCAACCTCGAAGCCACCTCCTTGACCGTCAAGCTGAGCAAGGAGGAAGCCGAAGCGGTGGTGGCCACCGAACCAGGCGCAAGTGCTGCGGGCTACGGACTCGGTCGACACGGGTGGGTTGCACTCGACATCGGCACCGACGTTTCCGAGGAGAAATGGTCGCAACTGGAGGAGTGGATCTACACCTCGTTCACCCTCGTTGCGCCGAAGCGGCTTGCCCGGATCGTTCTCGATGCGGATGAGGAACGCCCGTAACGGATAGATTCGTCAGTACAGACGCCGACTAGACGAGGAATTGTCATGACGACACCGGAAACTTCACCGGCCACCGCAAAACCGGGCATGCCGCCGTGGGCGAAGAAGGCCATCGGGATCGCAGTGATGGCGGTGGTCCTGGTCATCGCTTACTTCATCCTTGCCGCCTTCCTTCCGCGTTGGTGGGCGCAGCGCATTGCGTCGTTGGCGAACGGCAGTTTCAGCGCCGGAATCGCGTGGGGGCTGCTGTTCGGTCTCGTGTGCACCCTGGTCCCGCTCATCTTCTTCCGGGCGGTCTGGCAGGTGCGCAAGCGCAAGCATGCTCGAATCATGCAGATCACGGCTCTCGCGTTGGGTGTGATCTTCGCGCTGCCGAATCTGCTCTCTCTGACAGTTGTTCTCGGCAACAACAACGCTGCGCATGCGGGCGAGCGGATCCTCGACGTCGACGGCCCCGGATTCCGCGGAGCATCCGTTGTCGGTGCCGTCCTGGGCGTTGCGTTGTTCCTTGGACTTGTCGCGCTCGGCTACATGTACAAAAAGCGTGGAAAGGATCTCGACAAGATGCGCGGTGAGCTCAAGCAGCACGAGCCGCAGAGCAAGGGCGAGGCTCCGGCTCCGGAAATCTGAGTCAGCTCTTCGACCGAGTACTCAGGCCGACACCGACTCCGACGGTTCCCGCCGCCACCAGTCCGGCGAGCGGGACAGCCCAGTGTCCGGCAAATGTGCAGGCGAGAACCAGGATTGCACTCACCGGTAGAACGGCCTGCTCGATCCTGTCGCGCTTGAAGTGGCGTGAATGCATGAGCCACACGAAGATCAGGAACATCGCGGCCGGAATCGTGACCGCGGCAGATGCTGCGAACGTCGAAATGTGCGCTTCGCCAACTGCTTCCTCGACGGCTACTTCGATGCCGGCGCCGATGGCCGCAGCGGATCCGAATACGAAGTAGTGCCCGTATCCCCACAACAGGACGGCGCGATTGCCTTGGTCTGCGAGGTACTCGTGGATCGGGACGGCGAAGTAGATCCACAACGCGGAGAACACGATCAGAACTCCGCCGACGGCAATCGGAATCAGTAGATCGGCGGCGTCGAAATCCCGGATGCCGGATTGGACCGCGATGGTCGCGGCAGCGATGGTTTCGCCGAGCATGATGATGGTGAAGAGGCCGTAGCGTTCGGCGATGTGATGCGGGTGCCACGGCGTCTGGTGGTTGCGTTCGGCGATCGCCGGCACCGCGAGTTCGGCGATCATGAGAACGAAGAAGCCCGGAATCCACGCCGACGCCGGCATCAGAAGCAGCACGATCCAGCCGGCCTGGACGATCACGAGCCCGGCGGCATATTGCAGAGCAGTCGTTCGCGCTGCACCGGATTCACCGCTGGCGGCTCGAAGCCATTGGCAGGTGAGCGCAATTCGCATGATGAGGTAGCCGACGATGGCCGTCGTACGGTCGGTTCCGTCGAATGCGTCGGGGATTCCGGCGGCGAAGACGAGCACGCCACAAATCTGTACGAAGGTCGCGACCCGGTAGGGACGTCGTCCGTGTCGTAGGCAGACGCGAACCAGGTGAAGTTCACCCACGCCCACCACAGCGCGAAGAAGACGAACATATAGCCGGCGATGCCGTCGGCGTAGTGGCCCTCGGCGACAGCATGCACCAGTTGAACTCCGGCCTGTGCGGCTGCAACCACGAAACACAGGTCGAAGAACAGTTCGAGTGGCGTCGATGCTCGATGGTCCTCGTCGCGGCTGCGTGCGCGCATCCGGATGATCGGCATTACGGCCCGGCCGTGGCCCGCGCCTGTACTGGTGTGTTCTGTCATCGTCCCCACCTTGCTCCGACGTCTAGTGCAGGAGCGCAGTCTAGGGCGAATTCCGTCGGGTCGACGAATGAGACATTTCGCCCCTCACCACACGAGAACGGGTTTGATGACGCGCCCCGACGCTTGATCTTCGACGGCTTTGTTGATGTCGGAGAAGGCGTAGCGCGTCACCAAGCGGTCGATCGGAAACCGGCCACCAGTGAAGAGTTCGACGAGTTCGGGGATGAACGTCGAGACTTCCGACTCTCCTTCGATGCATCCTCGAATTGTCTTTCCGCTCAGCATGATGTCGGCCATGTTCATCTCGACCGTGGACGCTCCGAGTCCGACTACCGCCAGTGTTCCCCGTGCTCGAAGTGATGTGACGGCTTGATTGATCACGGAGCCGATTCCGGTGGTGTCGAGGGAATGTGTCGAACCTCCGTCGGTGGCGGCGCGTACTGCTTCGACCGCGTCCTCGGTGGTCGGATCGACAGTGACGGCGCCGAATTCCTCGGCGAGTGCGCGCCGCTGCGCAACGGGGTCCACGGCGACCAGGGTGGAAACGCCGGCAGCCCTCGCTGCCAGTAGCGCTGCGAGTCCGACGCTGCCGGCTCCGAAGACGACAAACGTCGAGTCGGGCTCGGGGCGAAGTAGATTCAGCACGGCACCCGCGCCGGTTTGAAATCCGCAGCCGAGGGGAGCCGCGACGGTCAGGTCCACTGCAGGATCGACGACGACGGTGTTGTCGGCAGTGGCGATGACGTATTCCGCGAAGCTGGACTGGCCGAAGAATGCGGACCGTATCGGAGTTCCGCTTCGCCGGACCGGCGTCGAGCCGTCGGTGCGTGCGCCAGAGCTGTTGAGCCCGTGTGAGCTTTCGCAGTACGCCCGATGGCCGCTGAGACACTGCCTGCACACACCGCAACTGCGGTAGCTCAGCAACACGTGATCACCGGGCGCAATGCTGTCGATCGACGAGCCGACGGCCTCGACCACCCCCGCCCCTTCGTGCCCGAACACGCAGGGGCCGAGCCTTTCCGGTAGCACCGACTTCGTGAACAGATCTGTGTGGCACAGGCCGGTAGCGACGATGCGAACCAGGATCTCGTCTGCGCGGGGTTCGTCGATTTCAACGGTGTCGAGTGTGAAGGGGGAGTGCGGGCCGTGTGAGAGCGCCGCTGTCATCTGCATGGAGGATCTCGAATTCTGTTCGGCGCGAATCACGCTCGCTCGAGCAGGAAGTAGTAGTGCTGCCCACCGTCGAGAACCAGCGCCGACTTTCCGTTCATGATGCCCATCAGTGTCGAGTCGTCGACCTTCTTGAAGTGGTCGAAGATCGGCGCACCGTCGTAGACCATCGTTGCCGTGACTTCGCCACGAAACTCGATGTTCCACAGGCTTGCTTCGCCATTGCCGCCCTTGACGTCGGAATAGAGGTTGCCGTCTTCGTCTCGGCAGATCAACGGCTTGGCGTCCTCGACCGAGTTGAAGGTCTTGCCGTACCAACGGCTCGCGAACAGCTTTTCGTGAAGCCGGTGACCGGTGGCGAAGTCGTCACCCTTCCACTCGCCGAGGATTTCTTCGGCGGCGACGGTTTCCAGCGCGGCCCACACTTCGTCGAGTTCTGCTGGTGATACACCACTTTCCGCAGCACGGAGCCGGGCGAAAGCAGTTCGGGCTTCGTCGAGATTCATGTCTCTCCTCGAGTCGACGGTAAGTGGCACGACTTGTTCGCGAACCAAATTGTTCGTCAACTCTGCACGCTACGCCGAACCGGATGGTTCGGCAACGGTCGATTCGTTCTAGGCTGTCAACATGCGCTCAGCAGGGGAAGCTACGAGGGACCGCATTCTGGCGGCCGCAAAGGACGAATTTGCCACGTACGGGCTGGCCGGCGCGCGGATCAATCGGATCGCCGCGCAAGCGCGTGCCAGCAAAGACCGTCTCTATGCGTACTTCGCAAGCAAGGAAGAGTTGTTCGCTGCCGTGACCGAACAGTGGACGTCCGAAACAACAGCGGAGACAGCACTTCGAGGTGACGACTTGCCGGGCTATGTAGGTCGCCTCTTCGACAACTACGTTGCCCATCCCGAGAACGCCCGATTGCAGCAATGGGCGGATCTCGAAGCGCCGGACGTCATGAGCGAGGACGACATACGAAGCAAGACCTTCCGGCCTAAAGTTGCGGAAATCCGCAAGGGGCAGCTCGAGGGACACATCGACCCCGCGTGGAATCCCACGGAGTTGATCCTGCTGATCACGGATATCGCCCGGATGCTCGCGCTCAAGTCGTCTCGTTCCATCCCTCGACGTCGGGAGGCGGCAGTCGAGGCGGTTCGGCGTTTGATTGTGGCGTAGCGAGTCCAAACGCGAACGTCCACGCCCGTCGCTGTGTGGTTGCCCGGATTTACGGATTTCTCAGTAACGGTGCGTACGTTGGGCGTCGGCTCGTTGACGCCCTCGGGATGTTGACGTGCCGCCAAAACTTTTGTCGTCGACTGTTCAGATGCTGGTGAGCAAAAGGATCGCGGCCGGCCACCCTGACTGAATATCGTCGACGCCGAGCGTGTTCCTTCGGTGCGCGCACCTGTTCAGCATCTGGAGTGGACCCGTGTCGAAGTGGCCGTGCATATGAAGATCTCGAAGAAGGTAGCGCTGGTCGTTGTGGCTGCTTGCGCCGTGACGTTGGGATCGGCGCAAGTCGGAACCGCCCGCGCGGACGCGCCGGTCAAGGTCAGCGTGGCCGGTCATGTGGTGAGCGCCGGGCACTTCGAGCAGGTGCGGCGCCCCAACCGGTGTGTGAAGGCCGGGACGGGGAAGTCGAAACCGAGCGAGCAGAAGTCCACGAATCGCAGTGGGCGTCGAGGCAGCGGGGGATGCTTCTGACAGTGATTGCGAAGTTCCGCAATCAGCCGTCGCAAATCTGTAACACGTTCTAATCTTGCGGTATGGACGTGACTTACGAAGGGACCAAACGCGAAGTCGCTACCGACAGGGGGACTTTGCGCTATCACGAGGCGGGCGATGGTCCGCCGTTGATCCTGTTGCACGGCTCCGGGATCGGCGTGAGTGGATGGCGGAATTACCGGGGGAACCTCGAGGTGTTCGCAAAGCACTTCCACTGCTACCTCCTGGAGTTCCCGGGGTTCGGCGTGAGCGATGCCGTCGACGGTCATCCAGTTCTCACGGCAACCTCGGCGGTGGTTCGATTCATGGATGCGCTGGGAATCGAATCCGCTGCGATGATCGGCAATTCGATGGGCGGAGTTGTCGGGGTCAACGTCGCGATGAGGTTCCCTGACCGCGTCCGCAGATTGGTCACCATCGGAGGCGTGGGCCCGAACATCTTCAGTCAGAACCCGAGCGAAGGTACGCGTCTCCTCCAGGAATTCGCCGACGCTCCCAGCCGTGAGAAGTTGGTTCGCTGGCTCGAGTGCATGGTTTACGACAGATCCGTGATCACCGAGGAGCGGATCGAGGAACGATGGCAAACGGCCAACGATCCGGCCTCGCACCAGGCATTGACCGCGATGTACGGATCCAAAGCCTTTGCCGCTCAGCAGCAGATGATGTCCAACTCGGATGTGCCGCCGTACTGGTCGATGATGCACAAGGTGCAATGCCCGACCTTGCTGACATGGGGGCTCGATGATCGGCAGTGTCCACCGGACATGCCGATGATTCCGATGCGACTGATTCCGAACGCCGAACTGCATGTATTTCCGAACTGCGGGCACTGGGTGATGATCGAAGCCAAGGAGGCATTCGAGCGCGTGACCCTCGAGTTCCTGCTTCGATGACCTGCTGTTGCATTCATGTGGCACGAATCGATGTGGCACGAATGCACAAGACCCGGCGCCTCTGAATGAGGCGCCGGGTCTGTGTTTGTGCCCCCAGTAGGACTCGAACCTACGACCTGCGGATTAAAAGTCCGTAGCTCTACCAACTGAGCTATAGGGGCGCGGCGCAGAGTCTAACGGGACCGCAGAGTCCGTGAAAACACCACCCCCACCAGAAGGGCGATTCCGATGACGGCGATGGTCCCGCCCGTGCGATGCAGACCCGCGTCGTCGATGGTTCCGCGCATGGTCAGCTCGATGACGACGGCCGCAAGGTTGGCGCCGATGTACTGGATTGTTCGGTACAGACCGATCGCAGTTCCGACGTCGGCGGAGGTGGTCACCGAGTTGATCAGGTTCTGGTTTCCCATGTTGTTGAAGCCGTTGGGGATGCCCAGGATCGCCGCTATCAGCAGGAGTGCCACTAGGGGAGTCGAACTCGATTCGACAAAGGCAATCAGAATCCCGCCGACAGCCAACGCGGCGGTGCCGATCAGGAGGGTGATCCGTGCGCCGAATTTCCCGTACACCCTGGACGCGGACATGGTCGCGAAGATCCCGACCGCAGCGACAGGCAGCATGAAGAGTCCGGCGCTGATCGGTGACATTCCGCGGGCTACCTGCAGCCACTGGGGGAGCCCGAAGAAGATGCAGTAGAACGCCGTGTACGTCAGAAGCGTCCGGCCGAGAGTCATGCTCAGTGCGCGGTTTCGAGCGACGGCACGGACGTCGATGAACGCCGAGGCCGTTCGACGTTCCCACCAGACGAACAGGAACGCGAAGAGGGCCGTCGACGGGACGAGGTACCACTTCGCGTGCTCGGCGAGAGAGAGGAGAAAGAGCATCGTCGATGTCGTCAGAGCGAGAAACAGGGTGATGCCGAGTGGGTCGAGAGATTTGAACAACGCAGCGGCGCCGGCCCGGTCGGGCAGGGCGGAGTCGCTCGGGGCGGCGAAGAAGACCCATACGGCAGTGACGACGACAAGTGGGAGGTTCACCCACATGATCGATTGCCAACCGAGTGTGCCGACCAACAACCCGCCGAGAGTGGGCCCCAGCGCGACGACCGATTGAGCGCAAATGGTGAGTGTTGCTATAGCTGAACGGGTTTGAGTCCGGTGGCGGTCAGCGTATTCGCGGATGACGGTCATTGCGTTCGGATACTGTGTCGCCGTGCCGATTCCGAGCAGGATTCGTGCGGCGATCAGCCAGCCCAGCGACGGGGCGAGCGAGCCGAGGATCGATCCGGCAGCGATCAGGCCCAATCCGGCGAGGTAGACGCGTTTGGCGCCGAGGATCGATCCGAGTCGACCAGCCGCCGGCGCCGTGACCGCAGTCGCGATGTAGAGGGCCGAGATGACCCACGCTGTGCCTGAACTGGAACCGAAGTATGTGGCGATCGGGACGATTGCCACGGCAATCATCGACGAGTTCAGCGCTTGAAGAACGGTTCCGGAGCCGAGAGCAAGACTCAGTTTCAGTGGAACGGGAGTTTGGGGGGTCGGCGTTTCGACGACGGTGGTCACGAGTTCATCAGTGACTCCTCTGATATCGATGTCGATGCTGGGGACTCGCCCTGGCCTAGTCTGCGCAGGATTCGGCCGGCGATCAGAAGCAAGTCACGCTCGGCTTCGGTGCACTCGGCGTCGATGACCTCAGCCAGCCACTCTGTTCGTTTCGTTCGGTCTTCGTGAAGGGTCGATGTGCCGAGTTCGGTCATCGTGACCAAGACCGCGCGGCCGTCCGATGGATCCGCCCTTCGCGTCACCATGCCCTGTTCTTCGAGCGCCGCCACGGTCTTTGCGATTGATTGCGGTGTGACGCGCTCGAATTTTGCCAACTCTTTGGCGGTCGACGGACCTTGTCGGTCGAGGTGGCCGAGGGCCTGGATCTGGCTCGGCGTGAGCTTGTGGTCGTTGCGTTTGGTGCGTAGACGTCGGACGAAGGCACCCAGATCGTCCCAAAGTACGTCGATCTCGTCTCGAGCCTTGCTGCGACCCTCTCCAACGTTCATTTAGACAGTCTAACTGTGTTGTTTCGATGCTGCCAGTACGGTTTCGACGGAAAAGGGGGAATAAACAATTGCACTAGTTGTTTAAAACCTTGGGACTGCTGTCCATCGGTCGGCGAAGCAGTTCCGTCTGCGAGGTCGAATTATCAGAATCTCGGGCACGAAAAAGCTCGGATGCGCACCCCCTGCGGCGCACCCGAGCGGCCAAAACCATACCACTTGGTGTCTTTTGGGCATAAAGTCGGTTCTTGTCCCCTGAACAGCCGATTGCGTCTAGTACTTTTGGCGGGTATGGCTCTAGTCCTTACGTAGGGTGTGTTGGAGGGGATATTGTGAAGTTTCGGGGGATGACAGGCGCCGATCACGGCGGCTCTGCGTACCAACTCTGCGAGAGGCACAACACCGTAAATGGCACGTCAACAAGAGCGTGCGCGGCGTACCCGCGCCGCCCTGGTCGAAGCGGCTGCAGTCGAATTCGCCAAGCGCGGCTATGCAGCTGCGTCGGTGAACACGATCCTCGAGGGCTCCCGCGCCACCAAAGGCGCCATGTATTTCCATTTCCAGTCCAAGGAAGAGTTGGCGCGAGCGGTTCTGACCTCGGCTATCGAAACCTTCACTGGAATTACTGATCGTTGGGCCAAGAGAACAGACCTCGATCCATTCGTCGCTTTGCACGGTCTCGTGCTCGACATTGCCGAGGTCTTCCGTGCCGAGGTAATCGTGCAGGCGGAATTCCGGCTGATCATCGAGCCCGAGTTCTACAAGGATGTGCAGTCCGGTGGTGGGCAGGTCTGGGGAAAGACCGCCTATGAGTTGGCATTGCGTGCCAAGGACGACGGTTTGCTCCGAGAAGACGCCGACCCGGACAAATTCACGCGTGTACTGGCAGCGAGCCTTGCCGGCCAGCGGTACATGGCAGACCTGATTGCCTCCAGTGGAGATCTGGGCGAGTGGTTCGAGGAGTCTCTCGAAGTAGTCCTCGAAGCCATGGCTACGCCGCAGTGGTTGGAGACGTTCCATCGTGACGGGTGGCCCCAAGTCGAGTTCCCTGACACTGAATAGTGCACTTTTCTGCCCGTGAACAGGCGATTTGTGATTTCCGAATGCCGTGCCATAAGCTATCCAAGCTCCCAACGGAACGCCGTTGGGGTACTAGTTCGGAGAGATCCGGCGGGCCCCCTTCGTCTAGCGGCCTAGGACGCCGCCCTTTCAAGGCGGTAGCGCGGGTTCGAATCCCGTAGGGGGTACGTTTTGCGAAAGCGAAACGATGCAGTATGGTTTGACCCGCACGACACGCTTTGAGATGCACAAATGCCAGGCCAGGACAGTGGTTTGGGAGCGGCTCGAAGATGTAGTACGGTTTCACAGCAAGGAAAAAGCAAGGCCCTGTGGCGCAGTTGGTTAGCGCGCCGCCCTGTCACGGCGGAGGTCGCGGGTTCGAGTCCCGTCAGGGTCGCAAAGCTTTGTTCTCAATCAATCGGTTGAGAACAAAGCAATGCGATAGGCATTCGGTTCGGGTGCCGTCCGGCCAGGTAGCTCAGTTGGTACGAGCGTCCGCCTGAAAAGCGGAAGGTCGCCGGTTCGATCCCGGCCCTGGCCACCATAATTCTTATCGACAAGCTTCAATCTCATGTTCTTCGAACATAAGGTTGGAGCTTTTTCGTATTCGGATGTCAGTCGCCGTCAACCACTCGGCCCGATCATCTCAGTTATGCGCATCCTTTGTCTCCGTGAATGTTTCCGGTCACCGGGAACGTGCTGGGCGTCACTCCACAGAGGACATCACTATTAGCCGATTGCGGCCGATCCGTGGCTGCGTCTACTGAAAGTGAGGTGGAATCTCCGTGTCGCACTCGAGATCTTGGCGCATCGGGAAAGTCAGCCGGGTCGCCGTCGCATTGTTCGGCACCGGGGTTCTGTTGGTGGGCTGCGCGAGCAACGGTGACGACAGCGGGACCGATACGACGACCGCGTCGGCGGACGTCGTGACCGGCATGGTCAACGAGCAGCCCGATCCGGGAACTGCGGTGGCCGGCGGGACCATGACGTACGGCGTACAGGTGCTCGTTCCCTCACTCGACCCGACGAAGACGGCCGCGCGCGGCGGTTCCGGCGGTGAGGCCTTCGCTGCTGTGTACGACGTCCTGATGAGTTACGACACTGCGAGCGGCGAGTTCGAGCCCAAGTTGGCTGAATCGCTCGAGACAGCTGACGACGGAGCCACCTGGACGCTGAAACTTCGCGACGGTGTGAAGTTCAGTGACGGCACCACCCTCGACGCCAACGCCGTGATCGCGAGCATCGATCGGTACAACGCGGGCAAGGGCAATGGCGCCGAACTGTGGCTGGCTTCGGTGGAATCGGCGCAGGCAAGCGGTCCGACGACAGTGGAATTCAAGCTGAAGACGCCGTGGATGCGTTTTCCGTCGATGCTCGCTCTCGGGCACGGGATGATCGTCGCCCCGAGTTCGCAGCAGGGCGACAAGTTCACCGCCGTCGGAGCCGGACCCTTCACCGAAGATGTCTTCACACCGAGCGTCGAGCGAATCTTCAAGGCCAACCCGTCCTACTACGGCGGCGCCCCCAAGCTGGACAAGTTGCGGATGGTTGCGCTCAACGGTCCGCAGGCCAATCTCGAATCATTGAACAGCGGTCAGCTCGATGTCGCCTACATTCGCGGCCTCACGTCGGCGATCAATTCCGCCAAGTCCGCTGGCTACCCCGGCTACATCGACGTGCTCAATGCCGGTAGTGCCGAGATTGTCAACAACCGTGAGGGCCGACCGGGCTCGGATGTTCGCGTCCGTCAGGCTATCGGCTACGCGCTCGACACCACGTTGATCGATCAGCGAGTGGAAAACGGTGAGGGACTGCCGGGCTCGGAGTTGTTCGGTCCGACGTCTCAATGGCATGTAGACACACCGGGTATTGCCTACGACCCCGAAAAGTCGAAGGAACTTCTGAATCAGGCGAAGGCAGACGGGTACGACGGCAGCCTCGACTACGTCGTTCTCAGTGAGCCGAAGGACCACTCGATCGGCCTCGCCGTGCAGTCACTGTTGCAGGCCGTCGGGTTCGAGGTGAACTTGATCTTGGCCAACAACGCCGGCGACATCGTGCAGAACGTCTACGTCAAGCACGATTTCGACCTCGCGCACGCGGGCATCGGAATGTACGAGTCGATTCTCGATCTCGGATTGTTCTCCACGACCAACAGCACCTCGATGGCGAATACTGCTGGATATGCGAACCCGGCGATGGATCAGCTGATCGCAGATCTACAACAGGCCAAGGACAATTCGTCGACTCTTGCGATCATCGGCAAAATTCAGACGCTGTGGAACGAGACGGTTCCGTCGGCGCCGATCGGCGGGCTCACGTCGTTCTGGGCTTGGCAGAAGAACGTGCACGGTGTGGTTCCGACTGCAAC
Organism: Rhodococcus sp. 27YEA6; assembly: GCF_044908235.1. Taxonomy (NCBI): domain Bacteria; kingdom Bacillati; phylum Actinomycetota; class Actinomycetes; order Mycobacteriales; family Nocardiaceae; genus Rhodococcus; species Rhodococcus sp. 27YEA6. The sequence goes on from NZ_JBIYCY010000001.1 coordinate 554,250, forward strand.
CGGCATCATGCTGTTCGATCAGGCATGGATGGGCGCGAAGTAGCGTTCCAGCGCACACCGAGAGCTCCGTCCGACGCGAGTCGGGCGGGGCTCTTTCGTGTCTACGTCGGCTAGCGTTGCGCAACCCTTTCGATCAGGATGATTGTATTGAAATATGTTGTAGGTCAATATGATTCGACAAGCGCGATTTGACTTGCCCAGCGTGGCCCGCATAGATTGCATCCACCATCCAGAGTGGCTGAGAGACCTGGCTCGATGATGCCGCAGCAACCCGCTACCTAACCGCAGTGTGGGTGCTACCGCCAGGACCGATGGAGGACACATGACTGTATTTGCCGTGGGTATCGAACTGGACGGCGAGGGCACTCACCCCGCTGCCTGGCGCCGAAGCTCACACCGCCCGGACCAGCTGCTCACGGGCAAAGCCGTGCGCGATCGCGTCGCGGCTGCCGAGAATGCCGGCTTCACGTTCGCGACGTTCGACGATTCCATCCTCCCCCCGAGTGGTGACGTCGTCGGCCGCATCGATGCCGTCTCGAGGGCGTCGTACGTGGCGGCGACAACCAGCACGATCGGGCTGGTCCCCGTCGTCGGGACCACGTACGCCGAACCGTTTCATACGTCCTCGCAATTGGCGACGTTGGACTACTCCTCGCGTGGGCGTGGCGGCTGGCTTGCTGTTCCGGTCGAAGACGATGCCGCGGCGAGGGCGTGGGGGAGGGCTCCGGTAACAACGGAGTCGGCGCGTCAGCAAGAGCAGCGGGATTCGGTCACCGTTGTGACCGATCTCTGGGACTCGTGGGAGGACGACGCCGTCGTTCGTGACTATCTCAGTGGGCGTTTCCTCGAGCGTGATCGTCTGCATTACGTCAATTTCGAGGGCGACACGTTCTCGGTGAAGGGGCCCGCAATCGTTCCGCGGCCGCCTCAAGGCCAGTTGGTGGTGTTCGGCCGCTACGGCGAAATCGATCCACGCCAGCCGGATGTTGTTCTCGTTTCCGGTGATTCGGTGGAGACCATTGCACAGTCGGCTGCCAAGGCGCGCGATGAGGGCGCGTCATTGGTGGTCGCCGAGCTCGATGTGGCATTCGATACGCCGAATCTGTCTGCGGCGCAGCGGAGGACCGAGCTGAACTCGTACGGGAATGCCGTCGTCACCGGCCGACTGCTCCTGGCTGCAGATCCGGGGGAAGCGGCCGTGGTTCTGAAGGAATTGGCCGGACACCTCGACGGTGTTCATTTCCATGCTCTCGTGATCGACGAGGACCTTCCGGTGCTGGCCAAATTCGTGCTTCCGACGCTGTCCAAGGCCGGGTTGACGCGACGCCCGGTTCCGGGATCGACTCTGAGGGGCAACCTCGGCCTGCAGCGGCCCGCAAATCGATTCGTCCACTCCTCCTGACTTGACTTCGCGCTAAGGACATTTCGGCTATGACTGCATCACGCTCCGCCGTACCTCGACCCGACGCTCACGTTCACTTCGGTGTCTTCTTCCAGGGGGTCAACCACACCACCATCTGGTCCGATTCCGCGAGCGGATCCCAGATCGACTTCGAGACGTTTAGGCGGTTGGTACTCACCGCCGAGCGAGGTCTGTTCGACGCCTTCTTCCTCGGTGAAGGCCTGCGGCTTCGCGAGCAGAACGGCAAGATTCTCGATCTGGATATCGCCGGCCGCCCCGACGCCATTGCGCAGTTGGCCGCCCTCGCCGGTATCACCGACAAGATCGGGTTGGTCGCGACACAGAACACCACGTACAACGAACCGGCCGACCTTGCGCGTCGACTCTCCGGCCTCGACCTACTTTCCGACGGACGGGCCGGCTGGAATGCGGTGACCACCGACAACGCGTGGACGGGAGAGAACTTCCGTCGCGGTGGTTTCCTCGACCACTCCCTGCGCTACGAGCGTGCCGGGCAGTTCATCGAAACCGCGCGGGCACTGTGGGATTCGTGGGCCGACGACGCGATCTCGGATTCTCGCACGTCCGAGAACTGGTCTACTCCGGGTGCCGTCGGCGACGTGCGCAGGCAGACTTCACAGTTCGACATCTCCGTGACGCCGACGCTTCCCCGAAGCCGCCAGGGGCATCCGGTCATCTTCCAAGCGGGTGATTCCCCGAGTGGACGCGATTTCGCGGCGACGCACGCCGACGTCATCTTCTCGCGACACGGGACGCATTTCGACGGCGCACTCGACTTCGCCGACGACATTCGGGCTCGGTTGCGTAGCGTCGGGCGACCGGAGGACGACGTCAAGATCCTGCCCAGCACGCAGATCGTGTTGGCGGAGAACGAGTCCGAGGTCGAAGAGAAGGCGCGGTGGGTCCTCGAAGGTCAGTTCACCGGCCAAACCGCACTGTCCCTCGTCGGATTGGTGTGGGGGAAGGACCTTTCCGACCGAGACCCGGACGGTCCATTACCGGAGGAAGATCCGGTTGCCCGCCCGGTGTCCGAGACGCGCGGTTCCGCACGAGACGGCAACGACCCCATTGCGATCGCACGTGAATGGCGGGCTCTCGCCGAGGCAAAGAATCTGTCCCTACGTCAGGTCGCCATCGAGACCTCGCAGCGTTCGGGTTTTGCGGGCACTCCGGGGCAGGTCGCAGATCAGTTGGTCCATTGGGTGCGCAACGGAGCTTCGGACGGCTTCAACATCTCGCCGTACCTGGTGCCGACCGGCCTCGACGAGATCGTGGACTGGTTGATCCCGGAACTGCAGGAGCGTGGGGCGTACCGCACCGAGTACTCCACGTCGACGCTGCGAGAGCACTTGGGGTTGCGACCGCCGCTCACGCGTCGGGCCGCGTCTGAAGCTGCGGGGTAACGGGTCCTGTCCCACACGGTCACAGCGGCGGCCGAATCCACCAAGCTCGATTCGGCCGTCCGCTGGGAGATCATCGTCTGCGTAGCCGCGGGCTTCACCACTCTTCTCGATTCGGCGGTGCTCGGAATCGGGGTTCCGTCGATCCGGGCGTCGCTGGGCGCGTCGACCTCCGAGGTGCAGTGGATCCTTGCGAGCTATTCGCTGACTTTCGGCTTGGCCCTTGTGCCGGCGGGCCGACTCGGTGACGTCGTCGGGCGTCGACGCTTGTTCTTGGCGGGGCTGAGCATTTTCGCTGTGATGGGAATCCTCGGGGCATGTGCGTCGGATCCGTCGATGATCGTGTTGGCTCGTCTTGGGCAAGGGATCGGCGCAGGCACCATCAGTTCGCAGGTGCTCGGCATCATCACCGACCGGGTGTCCGGAAAGGCTCGGGCGAAGGCGTTAGGCGCGTACAGCACCGCGGGTGGTCTGGCCGGCGTTTCCGGACCGATCCTCGGTGGCGTTCTGCTGAAGTATTCCGACGCCGACTTCGGATGGCGGTTGCTTCTCGTTCTCAACGTGCCGTTTGCTCTGATCACACTGATTCTGGCGTTTCGCTTTCTGCGCCGTGATCGAACTACCCGATCGGGCGCATCGATCGATCCGGTTGGGCTGTGTCTGCTGGCGACTACGACCGGGCTCCTGTTGTGGCCCATCGTGACCCGAACCAGTGTCACTGTGGCTGCGGCTTTCCTGATCGGTGCGTTCGGCGCTGCCGTTGCCTTCTGGTTCTGGGAACGTCGGTACGCCGAGCGCGGCGGGACGCCGGTACTGCTTCCGTCGTTGATCGCCTCGAGGGGCTTCCGGTTGGGTACGACGGTTGCACTCTTCTGGTTCGGATCCATCCTCGCCGTCAACGCGGTGCTCAGCCTCTATCTGATCGAGGGTTTGGGCTTCGCCCCGCTGAGTGCGGCGTTGATCATGACCGGTAGCTCACTCGCGATGGCATTGACGTCGGCTTTCGGATGGCGGCTGGTTGCCAGGTCCGGCCGAAGTGCGGTGGTTTTTGCCATCGTCGGCGAGATCCTTGTCATCCTCGGCTACATCGCAGCGGTCAATCTGATTCCGCGGGAACATCTGATCCCGGTGCTGGTGGTCCTGGCGGTGTTGTCGGGAGTTGCCAGCGGTTTGGTCGACGCGCCCAATCGGGTGCTGACTCTCGAATATGCACCGCCGGGCGCGAACGGTGTTGCGGCGGGTTTCCTTCAACTGTCTCAGCGCCTGTCAGCGACCATCTCGCTGGCCGCGGTATCGGGGTTGTATCTCGGTGTGCTCGGATCGTCGCCCGACGGATACGGACGTGCGTTCGGGATCGCGCTTGCCGTCTGCGTGGTCATGTTGACGCTCTCGTTGGCGGGAGCGGTGGCAGACCGACGCCGGCGAAGGACGTGACCTGGTATTTCGTGGGTCTACATGGACCTCGGGAGGCCGAGCCCGTGTGACTCATGGGACTTGTGTTACCCATGGGTTAGGAGTCGTGGGACGATACTTGTGTGGTGACCGGTCGCAGTGAAGACAAGCCCAACGGTCGCGGGAGTGGAGAGCCAGTTAACTCACCCCGTGGAGCGTCGGACAAACGTGACCGCACATCGACACCCTTCCGCGCTCGAACGGCGATGTGGACGAATCGGCCACTGTTCGATTTCCATATGATCGTCGGTCTGGTCGTGCTGATCGTCGCGTTCGGACTGCTGATGGTGCTGTCGTCTTCGGGCGTCGAATCCTATGTTCTGTCCGGGACGTCCTACGCCCGCTTCTGGCCGCAGTGCATGTTCGCAGCGATCGGTTTGGTGATGTTCGTGGGGGTCGTGCGGTTGCCGACCGAAACGATGCGTAGAGCGTCCCCGTGGCTGCTGATCCTGTGTCTTGTTCTGCTTGTCCTGGTGCTGATTCCAGGTATCGGCTCGGAACAAATGGGTGCTCGCAGCTGGTTTGTGATCGCGGGCATTTCCTTCCAGCCGTCGGAGCTGGCCAAACTTGCTCTGGCGATCTGGTCCGCAGCGACGGTTGCGTCGTTCATGAAGGCGCGGATGGACGTCAACCGCGCGCTGCCGGTGATCGGCGGTACGACGCTGCTGGTTCTGGTTCTGGTGGTGTTGGAGAAGGACCTCGGAACCACCATCACCATCGGCATCATCTTCATGTCGGTGCTGTGGTTCGGGCTGTTCCGGATGAAGACGTTCATCAGCCTCACGCTCGGTTCCGCAGTCGCATTTCTCGTGCTCGGGCTTACTGCTGGTTACCGCTCGGATCGCATCAAGGCTTTCCTCAATCCTGATCTCGACCCGCAAGGCTTGAACTTCCAGAGCACTCAGGCCAAGTACGCATTGGCTAACGGCGGCATCTTCGGTCGCGGTCTGGGGCAGTCCGACGCCAAATGGAGCTATCTCCCGCAGGCGCACAACGACTTCATTTTCGCCGTGATCGGTGAAGAGTTGGGTCTGGTCGGCGCGCTGATCGTCGTCGCTCTCTTTGCCGCGGTTCTGATCGTCGGGCTGCGGATCGCGAAACGGTCCACTGATCCGTTCCTCAAAGTCATGACAGCGACGGCAACGACGTTGATCGTCGTGCAGGCGTTCATCAACATCGCCTACGTCGTCGGCCTGATTCCGGTGACCGGTCTGCAACTACCGCTCATCTCGGCGGGCGGAACGTCGATGATCACCACCCTGCTGATGTTCGGGCTCATCGCGCACGCAGCCTTCCGTGAGCCCGAGGCTGTCGCCTCGGCCGAGAGCAGCGGTCGCGGCTGGATTCCTCTGGTCTTCGGCAAGCCTCGGTTCGGCATTGCCAAGAAGCCACAGACCGATCGACGGAGGCCGCCAGCTCGCCGCGCCCAGCCTGCTCCAACTGGGCAACGCCGACCGGAACGACGGGCACCACAACCCGACAGACGCCGGGCTCCAGCTCCGGGCCGACGCGCACCCTCTCGCGACTGGTCGGAAGATCCACGTAGACGCGGCCGATCCGATCGGCCGCGGCGCGCTTCCTGATCTGGGCCAGTTCCACTGGCGGGCAGTTCGGAAGCGGGCAGTCATGCACCCGACAATTGCGTTGGGCGGCTACATTGGGAGTCGGCAAAACGACGTCTAATAAGGGTTGTGGACATGGCAGGTGGCGACAAGGCAGACCAGTCGGTGGTCGAACGTAGCTCGGTGACCGGACGTCGTACGACGCCGTCGCAGCGAGCGCGTTTTCGCCGGATTGTCGACGCCGCAATGGAATCCGCCTCCGAAGGCGGCTACGACGCGGTGCAGATGCGATCGGTGGCCGATCGCGCCGGCGTCGCGATCGGCACTGTTTACCGGTATTTCCCGTCCAAGAACCACATGCTTGTCGTCGCATTGTTGTGGATGTTCGAGGGTTTGCGTGACAGATTCCAAGACTTTGTAATCCCGGGCGAGACTCCGTCGGACCGGATTCTGTTTGTGCTGCGCAAGAATACGGAGGTCCTCGAGACCGATCACCTCCGTTACGAAGCGTTGGTTCGGGCGTACATGTTCGCGGACGCGTCGGCGACCCCGGAACTCAACGCGCTCGGTGGGGTCGTGACCGAGATGTTCGCGAAGGCGATCGGTGTCGAGGAAGTCTCGCAGCAGCAGTTGGACGCGGTGAAGGTGATCGACGACGTCTGGATGTCGAGTCTCGTCTCGTGGGTTGCGGGCCGGATGACGACGGACGAGGTGATGGCGCACCTGGAACTTGCCGTGCGACTGGTCTTTCGCAAGTTGGGCGGATAGCGCTCAGACGGTGTAGCCACCGTCGACGTTGAGCTTCTGACCGCTGATGAATCCGGCCGCGTCGCTTGCGAGGAAACATACTGCTTCGGCGATGTCGGCAGCTGATCCGAAGCGCTTCAACGGGATTCGGCTCATCGTCACGTCGAGCGCGCCTTGGTCGAGTTCGGCGGAGCTGATCAGGCGCTCCGCCATTCCGTCCGTCAACATGCCTGGTCCTACAGCGTTGAACCGGACGCCGTAGCGTCCTTCCTCTGCGGCGAATCCGCGAACAAGTTGTTCGACAGCCCCTTTGGTGCCAGCGGAGAGTCCGTCGCGCACGGGAAAGCGATCCGTTGCCGCGGTTGTCACCGCCACCACCGAACCCGAGGATGCACGCAGCGCAGGCAGGGCGGTGTGGACGAGGGTGAAGAACGCCGCGGCCTCCTGGTTGAGTTGTTCGGTGAAGAACGCCGGCGTCACACGTGAGAGGTGCGTCATCGGGACGTGCGGTCCCGCAGCGTGGACGAGGGTCGTCAATGCGCCCAGATCACTGACCGCATCGTTGACGGCGGCGCTGATCGACAACTCGTCGGTCAAGTCGAGCGAGTACGAGTGGGCGCGCACACCATGCGCTCGAATCTGCTCGCTCAGTTGCTCGGCAGCGCCCTTGTTGTTTCGGTAGGTGAAGGCGACGTCGTGTCCGCGTTCGGCGAGGGTCAGGGCGATCGCCGACCCGATTCCACCGGTTCCGCCGCTGACAAAAGCGGTGCGTACTGCGCTCACAATGCCTCCAGGTGTCTGCCGATTCCAAACCTAACAAATGCTTGGTTGGGGTGCCAATCGGAATATATCAGTGCGCGAAGGACAGGCTCAGATTGCTATCGCAACCGGACTGATCGTCCTAATCTGTTGCCATGTCCGGAGACAGTGTGCAGTTGACCGACGGGGCGCCCGGTGGGGAATCGGAACCTCATGCACCGAGTTTGAACAATCGCCTGAACTGGCTGCGTGCAGGTGTTCTGGGTGCAAACGACGGAATCGTCTCGACCGCAGGCCTCGTGGTCGGTGTTGCGGCAGCCACAACCGAGCGCTCAGCAATCTTCACAGCGGGTTTTGCTGGTCTGGTTGCCGGCGCTGTGTCCATGGCGCTGGGTGAGTACGTCTCGGTCAGCGCTCAGCGAGACACCGAACGCGCACTCCTGCAGAAGGAGAAGAAGGAACTCCTCGAGACCCCGGAGGCTGAACTTCAGGAACTGACCGAGATCTACGAGAACAAGGGATTGAGTCCGGAGACGGCCCGCCGCGTCGCCGAAGAATTAACCGAGCACGACGCCTTCGCGGCGCACGTAGAAGTCGAATTGGGCATCGATCCAGACGATCTCACCAATCCTTGGCATGCAGCGATTTCGTCGGCAATCTCGTTCACGATCGGCGCGGCGATCCCGTTGGTCGCAATTCTGGTGCCGCCGACAGGCATCCGCGTCCCTATCGCATTTTTCGCGGTGCTGATCGCACTTGCGCTGACCGGGACGATCAGCGCGACGCTCGGCGGAGCTCGCAAGACCAGAGCGGTGCTACGCGTGGTGATCGGTGGCGCGCTGGCGATGGCCGTGACGTACGGAGTAGGTCAGTTGGTGGGCACGGGTCTCGCCTGACCCCTGCTGTGCGCCTTTATTAACCGCGGGGGGTTAATAAAGGCGCACAGCAATTCAGGCGCGACAGATCATGACCGGCCCTGGCGCATGGTGCAGCAGATTCTGGCTGGTGGAGCCCATCACGGCGCCGGCCATCGCACTGCGGCCGTGACTTCCGACAACTATCAACTGTGCGTCGTCGGCATATTTGAGCATGACGGGAGCAGCGGCACCGGGTTCACTGATGCGGGTGACCGGCACGTCCGGGTACTGGTCGGCCATACCGGCTAGATTTTCCGCCAGTAGCGCCGATTCCTCCTGCTCGACAGCCTCCCAGTCGATCAGGATTCCCGCTCCGCCTTCGCGGAAGGTGGACGAGCCCTGCCAGGTGTGGACCGCGATGAGCGGCGCGTCGAACTGATCGGCATAACGAAACGCGTACTCGACGGCCTTCTTGCTCAACGCGCTTCCGTCCACTCCGACGATGACGGGACGCTGATCCGGACCGGGATTCTCCGCCGAACCACGCCACACGGTGACCGGACAGGTTGCATGATTGGCCACCTTCAGTGCGGTCGATCCGAGCAGCCGTGAGCGCAGTGCACCCGATCCGGTCGACCCCATCACGATCAGGCGTGCGGTACCCGAGGATTCGAGGATATGCGTCGACGCCGGCCCTGGCGCGATCTCGGATTCGATGGTCAGTTCGGGGAATTCGGCCGAAATCACCGCGGCGGCGGCATCGACGATCGCTTCGCCGTCTTCGCGGATCTGGCTGAGGAACTGTGACTGCAACATCACTGCAGCGGGACTGTAGATCGGGCCCTCTTGCGGCAGGGCGTGCGCCAGAATCAGTCGTGAGTTCACCGCGTTCGCGACGGAGGCCGCCCACCGGGCCGCCGCCGTCGAGGCCTCGGATCCGTCGATACCGGCGACGACATCCTGGTGTCCTGCAAGTGTGTTCATGTCTACTCCCTCTGAAATGATCGAGATCGGTCGACTGGTTACAGCGACGTCACCAGAGTGACGATGCTGACTTCACGGCTTCCTTCCACGTCTTGCGTAGCAGGGTCGATTGCCCGTCGGCTATTTCCAGTTCTCGTCGGTAGGCCATGCCCAATCCGAAACTGGTGAGCGAGGTATGCTCCTGCTCGGCTGCCATTGCAAGTAGATGATGTTGGGCGACAACGGAATCCTGGTGCTCGCCGAGAACATCCTGGAAGTGGCTGAAATGCTTCAGTGCACGCTTCGCTCGGCTCTTCGACACGGGTTCCATGACCTCGATCGCGTACTTCATCCGCTTGGCTCCCTTGCGGGCGCGGTGCATTCGCTCGTCACGCTCGGTGCGGCTATCGGCATCGAAGACGTGATCGACCCGCTTACCGACCTTGTGTGCCAGGTGCCGCAGGGTATGGGCCAACTCTCGTGCCGATGCCTTCTTTCCGACGCGGTGGGTGGCGGTGTCGAATTCGAGGTCGCCGACGTACTCGTCGAGGCGATCGAGCAGCGTGGTGTATCGCTCGGAATCGAGCGCCTCGAGGGCTATTTCCTGGGCGGTTTCACCACGTGCAGAGAAGAACTCGTCGATTCGAGCTCGCACAGCTTCTCGCTCGGGCATCTCGTCGATTTCGCCGAGGCGTTCCACAAGACGCTCCCACTGGACCTCGACGTCGCGGGCGTCACCGAACTTTCCACCGATCCACCGCAGATCCGTGATGAGATCGTCGGTCTTGGGGGAGTGGCCGGCGTACGACTGCAGAGCGCTGCGGATGCGACGTGCCGCAACCCGGAAGTCGTGAACGGCTTCGTCGTCGGCCCGACGCGTGCCGAGATCCGCGGCGACCAGTGCGCGCAATTGTTCGATGAGGTAATTACGCAACAGAATCCGCGGATTCGACGCCTTGCCCGAGGTGACCTCGTGACCGGCGTACGGTGTGACCGACGTGCCCAGTGCTCGTTTGAGTTTGGACGGACTCGCAGAGCGCTCCAGCCCGGCGTCCAGTAGAACCGACTCGATTGCATCGGCCAGCTCTTGCCCGCCTGCGCCTTGTTCGACCTCGACTTCCTGCCACGTCGACTCTCCGGAACCGTCTGCCTTGCAGGCGATGACGGTGTCGGAGACCACTTCGGCAAGCAGCACACCGTTTTCGCCGTTGAGCCTGGTGCGCTCCCGATCGGTGATGATCAGGGCGACCGGCACCAGATCGTGACCGCGAATGATCGCCCGGATCAGACTCGACAGCGGCGAGGGCACATCGGTGCTCTCGTCCGGGGGAAGTTGGATTTCGGTTCGAGTGTCCTGGCCTGCGGGAAGTTTCATGTGCCACCCCGCGTCGTCGCCACCCTCACGCTTGCGCAGCGTGATCTTCTCGGCCAGCAACCGGTAGTCCGCGGTGTCGAAGTAGGTGGCAGAGAGCTGTATCGAGTCGTGGACCGGTTCGCCGACAACACCGGGAAGTCCGCCCAAGGCGGGAACTTCCTGCTCGGCCGGCGCCTCGTACTTGCGCTCGATCTCCCGTACGGCTTCGGGTACGACGGCGGTCTTGCTCATCTGGTCTCCTCTTGCGGTGCGGTCTGCGCTTCCATCCTCCCGGTATCGGAGGCGCAGTGGAAGGGTCCGGGGTCCCTACGGCGAGTCGCCACGGCCTGATTCGTCCGGCCAGGACAGGGTCCGCCGACTTTCGAACCGTTGCAGCCGGCCGGTCTTCGGATCCTCGAACTCGAGAACCTTCGACAGCAGGCGCAGCGGGTTCGAATAATCTTCTGCGGCAACGTCGTAGAAGTCGGGATAGAAGTTGTCGCCGTGGATCGGGAGCCCGAGCGAGTTCATGTGCAGCCGAAGTTGATGGGTCTTGCCGGTATGGGGAGTCAACCGGTACCGCGCGAAGCCGTCTCGCGTTTCGATCAGTTCGATCCGCGACTCGCTGTTGGGTTCGCCCTCGATCTCCGCGGCCTTGAGCACGCCGCGTTCTTTCACGATGCGACTACGCACGACCACGGGGGTGCTCACCTGAGCGTCGTGACGCGCGATGGCCTCGTACTCCTTGGCGACGCGGCGCTCGGCGAACATGGTCTGGTAGTCGCGCCGGGCCGCCTGATGCACGGTGAACAGCAGCAGTCCCGCCGTGACGCGGTCGAGGCGATGAGCTGGACTCAGCTCCGGTAGTTCGAGGTCCCGACGCAAGCGGACCAACGCCGATTCGGCGATGTATCGCCCGCGCGGGGTGCTCGCCAGGAAATGCGGTTTGTCCACGACCAAGATGTTCTCGTCCCGATAGAGGATGTCGATCTCGAACGGCACCCGCGTTTCGACGGGAGGGTCGCGGTACAGGTAGACGAACCGCCGGGGAGCAAAAGCGCTCGTCTCGGAGATTCCGACACCCTTCTCGTCGACGACCTCCCCGGCTGCGACCTTCTCCCGCAATCGGACGGCGTCCTGGGGGAACCGTTCGAGCAGGTAGTCGAGCGTCGTCGTCCACATGCCGTCGTCTGGCTGACGGATGCGACTCGGGTTCAGGCCGTCGCGGACGGGAAGCGGTGATCGTGACACATCTTCAAAGCTAGCCGTCCGGTCGGCATTCAGACCTATTGACGACATATGGGACGGAAGTTACTATCCGGTAAGTTCGTGACACCGGTCACTGTCGTGGGGGCAGGGCTGGGTCATCACAACAGAAAATTGGAGTTTTCGTGAGGACACGACTTCTACGTCGAAGGTCGACAACGATTGCGGTGGGGCTGTGCGTCGTGGGATTGGCGGTGCCGAGCGCCGTCGCTTCTGCGGATCCGACGGGAGGGTCGGACGGGCAGGCCTGGCTCGCGGCAATGGAGGCGACGCCGCAGTATCCGGGGGTCTCGATCGAGTGGGACGTGCCCATCACGATGAGTGACGGCACAGTTCTGCAAGCGAATGTGTACCGACCGGCGGATGCATCCGGGCGGGCCGTGGAATCGAAGACGCCATCGGTCCTCAACATCACGCCGTACACGAAACTGCTGGACACACTGGTGGATTCAGCTCTGTCGATCCCGCAGGTCGGTGAGACGCTGATGGACGTTGCGAACTCGCTCGACCTCGCGGCGCCGTTCGACGGCGTGTCGGAGTTGACGGGCGTCATCGCCGGCGGAGGCGCCAGGGTTCTCGGCGTCAACCGTGATCTGGTCCAGAACGGATACACGCAGGTAGTGGTCGACGCACGTGGAACCGGCTTCTCCCAAGGTAATTGGGACGTGCTCGGTAAGCGCGAGCAACAGGATTCGGTCGAGGTCATCGACTGGATGAGCAAGCAGGGGTGGTCCGACGGGAAAGTAGGGATGGCGGGCATCTCGTACTCCGCGATCAACTCGGTGCAGGCGGCGAGCAACAATCCACCTGCACTGAAGGCGATCTTCCCGGTCGAACCTGGCAACGATCTGCTGCGCGACATCGTCGGAACCGGTGGCGGCCTCGGAGTCGGGTTCATGCCGTTGTGGTTGACCGCGGTCAACGGGCTCAAACTCATCCCGAACGTTCAGGACATCCTGCAAGGAAACTTCGATCCCCTGTGGTTGGCGAGCCGCCTCGAGGATCCGGGAACGCTGATTCCCGAACTGGTGCAAGCGATGACGGCTCAGAGAATCGAGGACGTGTCGCCGTCGACTCTGCAAGTCGCGCAAGACGGGCAGTTCTATCAGGACCGAGCCGCTGACGTCGGCAACATCGCCGTTCCGACGATGGTCTACGGCGGTTGGCACGACATCTTCGCCAACAGTGAGCCGCGGATCTACAACGGAATCGATCTGCCGCCCGGGCAGAAGCAGTTGATCATGGGGAACGGCTATCACGTCACTCCCGGTGGAGGATTCGGCAAGGACGGTGCGCCGCCGCGCCTCGACGTGCTCGAACGTGCGTGGTTCGACAAGTGGCTCAAGGGCATCGACAACGGAATCGATCGTTACGGTCCGGTGACGATGTTCCAGCAAGGCGGCGGATGGATCACGGACGATCAGTTCCCGCGAGCCGGTGCGAGCTACGAACGTATGTATCTGAACTCTGCGCCCAGCGGTACTGCCGCCCACGCATCGTATGACGGTTCGCTGACGAATGACCCGCCCAGTGCCGCAGCGCGATTGACAGTCGCACCAGGACTGCGAGGCTTCTGCTCCGGTGACGGAACTCAGGGAACTGCCGGGATCTCCGTGGTGCTCGGTGCGACGTGTTCCAAGGATTCCCGATTCCAGGAAGCGGAGGGCCTGACGTTCACCGGTGAGGCAGTGACGGAGCCGACCTCACTCTCGGGCCCGATCAACGTCCACCTCGAGACCGTCCTGGACGCGACGGACGGATTCTGGGCAGCGACGGTCAACGACGTAGCACCGGACGGAACATCGACACCGATCACGAACGGCGCTCTGACTGCGTCGCTGCGGGCAGTCGACGATTCGAAGAGCACTCGCTCGGCCAACGGTGACTACAGTGAACCGCACCACTATCTGACGATCGACACGCGTCAGCCGGTGGTTCCCGGTGAGGTCACCACCGTCGACATCAACATGCTCCCGACGGACGCAGTGCTGCAACCGGGGCACCGGCTCCGCGTCGACGTCTACGCTGCCAGCGTGCCGCGATACCTGGCGCTCGGCCCGATGCTCGCCGACAGCCAACTCAAACCGCAGCACATCGAGTTGGCTGCAGACCGGCCGAGCTTCGTCAACGTTCCGTTCGTCGGGGGCCGCTGACTCGGATTGGATCGGCGGCGTGAGAACCTGCGGGCTCGCGGACGTTCTGAGAAGATCGTCCGATGACAGAATCCCGACTCTCCGCCGCCGTCCACGATCGTCTGGACGGACTTCTGGATCCGGTGGACGAGCGGCTCGCGGCGCAGTACCCGGGAAACCGTGACGAGATCCAACCCGTGCACACGATTTACGTCAGTGCCGCGGATGCAACCGTCGACACCCCTCGACTCTGGGGTGAGCAGGCGATCGCGCTTCTCGATTCCCATGCTCATGTGTTCGCCGATCTCGACACGGAGAATGCGCTCGCTGATGTGCGAGTTCAACTCGGCCGCAAGCCGGTCCAAGACTTTCGGATCGATTTCGAGGACGGGTACGGACGCCGCAGCGACGAAGAAGAAGACGATGCAGCGACGTCGGCCGGACAGACGCTTGCCGCGCTCAGCGCTGATCCTGCCGGGCCGAACTGGAGTGGAATCAGGTTCAAGGGGTTGCCGGCCGGTGAGCGTCGGCGCTCGATCAGGACGCTCGAGCTTGTGCTCGACGCGGCCGGCAGAGTGCCGGACGGATTTGTCTTCACCGTTCCCAAACTGCGCGCGGTGGAGCAGGTCACGGCGACGGTGTTGCTCTGCGAAGAGCTGGAGAAGGCGCACGGACTCGAGCTCGGTTCGCTTCGGTTCGAGTTGCAGATCGAGAGCCCGCAGGCGGTCATCGCGGCCGACGGAACGGTGGCAGTTGCTCAGGCCATCCATCGCGGTGCCGGTCGTCTGACCGGTTTGCATTACGGCACTTACGATTACAGTGCAGCTTGCGGAATTGCATCGCGTCATCAGTCGCTCGAACATCCGGTGGCAGACCACGCAAAGGCTGTCATGTTGGCTGCTGCCGCGCAGACCGGCGTCTGGGTGTGCGACGGGTCGACTCAGGTCGCGCCTATCGGGAGCGCCACGGCGATCCGCGACGCGATCACTCGGCACCATCGCCTCGTCACGCGGTCCCTGGAACGCGGTTACTACCAGGGGTGGGACATGCACCCTGGGCATCTGGTCACCCGCTGGCTCGCCACGTTCGGCTTCTATCGCAACGCGCTCGGCGCCGCTGCCCCGCGCATCCAGTCGTACTTGGGGCGCCAAGGTGGCGACGTGATGGACGAACCTGCAACCGCCCAGGCGCTCGCAGCGGTGGTACTGCGCGGGCTCGACGCGGGGGCTTATCCGGAATCCGAAGTTCTCCGGCTCGCCCCGAGCGCCGACACCAACGCACTCCGTCACCTCGTAGGACGCACCACACCGATCACAGGAGAACACTGACCGATGAGCACCACCGAATTCACCTTGCTGCCCGATCTCGCACTGCGCACCCTCGGCGGAGCCGTCATCTGGGCGAACGACGAGGCGTTTGCCGAGCGTGAGGCCCTGATCCGCCCAGGCAAGGCCGGGTACCAGCCGGCGACGTTCGGTCACAAGGGGCAGGTGTACGACGGTTGGGAGACGCGTCGCCGCCGGGTGGCAGGCCATGACGAGGCGATCGTTCGACTCGGTGTTCCCGGAGTGGTGCGAGGCGTCGTGGTCGACACAGCGTGGTTCAAGGGCAATTACCCGCCCGAGATCTCGGTGGAAGCAATCTCGGTCGACGGGTATCCGGATCCCGCCGACCTGGCCGTATCCGGTGAGTGGACAACCATCGTCGAGCGCTCGACCGTGCATGGTGACTCGGAGAATCCGTTCTCGGTGGCGTCGGAGCAGCGGTGGACGCACGTCAAGCTGACCATTTACCCGGACGGCGGCGTGGCAAGATTCCGTGTTCACGGCGAAGCGCGGCCGGACCCGCGTTTCCTCGATGCCGGGCCGTTGGACCTCGCAGCACTCGAAAACGGTGGCCGCGTGACCGATTGCTCCAACATGTTCTACAGCTCACCGCAGAACATCCTGTTTCCCGGACGCGCTGCTTCGATGGGTGACGGGTGGGAGACCGCCAGGCGCCGCGACAACGGAAACGACTGGGTGCAAGTACAACTCGCGGGTGAAGGCGTGCTGAGTTTCGTCGAGATCGACACCTCGTACTTCCTCGGAAACAGTCCAGGTGAGGGCGCTCTGACCGGGCGGACGTCGGAGGGGGAGTGGATCGAACTGTTGCCGCGCACGACGCTGCGTCCGGATACGCGCCATCGCTTTCCGATCGATTCCGAAGTCCAGGTCACCGATGTTCGTCTGGACATCTTCCCGGACGGTGGCCTGGCGCGGCTGAGAGTCTTCGGCGTACTCACCGACGCTGCTCGCGCTGTGATCTCCGGGCGCTGACGGTAAAGTTGTTGGCATGAGCGACTATCCGCGCGACGACTATCCCCGGGACATGGTGGGGTACGGCCCTCATCCGCCGCATCCGCACTGGCCCGGCGACGCGCGGATAGCGGTTCAGTTCGTGCTCAACTACGAAGAGGGAGCCGAGAACAACGTCCTGGACGGGGACGCGGCTTCGGAAACATTTCTGTCGGAAATGACTCCGGCAGAGGCATTTCCGAATCGACACATGAGCATGGAATCGCTGTACGAGTACGGCTCACGGGCCGGGTTGTGGCGTGTACTGCGAACCTTCGAGCGGCGAAACCTGCCTCTCACGGTCTTTGCGGTGGCGCGGGCGATGCAGCGTAACCCCGAAGCAGTCAGTGCTTTTCAGGAGTTGGGCCACGAGATCGCGTGCCACGGATTACGTTGGAAGTCTTACCAATCCGTGGACATCGAGCGCGAACGCGCTGACATGGCCGAGGCGGTGCAGATTCTGCGAGATCTGACGGGTTCGGCGCCTCTCGGTTGGTACACCGGGCGCGATTCACCGAACACCCGCGAATTGGTCGTCGAGCACGGCGGCTTCGTCTACGACTCCGATTCGTACGCCGACGATCTGCCGTACTGGGTCGACGTTCCGCGTGGCGCAGAATCGGTGAAGCACCTGGTCGTTCCGTACACCCTTGACACCAACGACATGCGTTTCGCCTCTCCCGCAGGATTTCCCAGCGGTGATCAGTTCTTTGCGCACCTACGCGATGCCTTCGACGTGCTGTATGCGGAGGGGACGGCCGGATCGCCCAAGATGCTCTCGATCGGGTTGCACTGCCGCATAGTCGGCCGCCCTGCCCGTGCGGCCGCTCTCGAGCGATTTCTGGACCACGTGCAGTCACACGAGAAGGTCTGGATCGCGCGGCGCATCGACATCGCCGAGCACTGGAAGACCGCGCACCCCGTTTAGATCACGGTCGGTCGACAAAAGACTTCATTCGAGCAGTCCGGGTACTGGTTCGACTGCCGCGTATTCCGCCATCGAATTCTAGGCCATTGACAACTGGCACGGTTGTGGATGACTCTTTGGAGATGGAGAAACACACAGCAGTCGAAGCGTCTTCGAGGTGAGCCGACCGGTGCCGACCAAGAAACCGACCAAGAACCGCGGATCGAAGTTGTCCCACAATGCCCGCGCAGTGGTGACCGGCGCCGGCAGCGGAATCGGCCGTGCCTTTTCGTTGGAGTTGGCGCGCAGAGGCGGTGAGGTGATCTGCGCGGATATCTCGCTGGAACGGGCCAAGGAAACAGTGGCACTCATCGATGAGATCGGTGGTACCGCGCACGCCGTCAAATGCGATGTGTCAATTCGTGAGCAGGTTCAGGACCTGGCGTTGTTCGCGGAACTCGAACTTGCGGGTCCGCTTTCGCTGGTGATCAACAACGCCGGGGTCGGTATCGGTGGAAAACCTGTGGGCCAGATCGGTTTCGACGATTGGGAGTGGGCACTCGGGATCAATCTGTGGGGTGTCGTGCACGGCTGTGAGATATTTGCTCCACAACTGCGTGCGAGCGGCGCCGGGGGATTCATCAACGTGGCCTCGGCTGCTGGGTTTGCGGCTGCGCCGCTGATGGCGCCCTACAACGTCGGTAAAGCCGCCGTGATGTCGCTCTCGGAGACCTTGTCCGCTGAACTTGCCGGTACGGGAGTGCGGGTGACGGTGCTGTGTCCGACCTTCGTCAAGACAAATGTTGCTCTCGACGGCCGAATCACCGCGGAAGCAACACAATTGGCGCAAGCGTTGATGCGGCGAACCGGCTTTTCGCCGGAGCGCATCGCCGTCACCACTCTCGACGCCTACGACAAGGGTCGACTCTACGTGGTGCCGCAGTTCGATGCGAAGGTGATCTGGCGACTCAAACGGTATCTACCCGTTGCATACACGTGGGGCTGTGGAGTTCTCAATCGCTTTGCACCGAAACAGAAGTCGGGATCATCTGGAACTTCGGCGGCGCCGGAGACGAACTCGCCGAGCACGAAAGGAGCGTGACATGTCCTTCGATTTCGACGGCATGCTGCACAAGATCAAGGACCGCCAATGGGCTCTGGTGGACATCGACTGGGATGCTCCGGGCGCCGAGACGATCAGTCCAGAGCTTCATGCGAAGCTGAAACCGTTCATGTCGGACCTGATGTGGATCGAGAACGTCGGTGCCCGTGGCTTCGCTGCGATGGCTCTCAAGGCGCCGACTGAAACTCTCCGAGACATCTATCGGCATTTCCACGCCGAGGAACAGAAGCACGCCAACGCCGAACTCGCGCTGATGCGTCGTTGGGGAATGCTGGACGGCGACGAGATGCCCGAGCCCAACATCAACGTCAAGCTCGTCATCGACTGGCTGGACAAGCATTCCGACGGTTTGTCGCTCTCGATTCTCGGGACCGTCATACCGATGCTCGAGGTGGCGCTCGACGGAGCCCTGGTCAAGTTCATCATGGACGAGATCGAGGATCCGGTCTGTCAGGCTGTGTTCAAGAAGATCAATGCAGACGAGTCCAGGCATCTGGCGGTCGATTTTGCGGTGATCGAGATGCTCGGGCACTCGACGACGCGCAAGCTCGTTGTCGAAACCGTCGGCGCCTGGATGAATCCGGCGTTGATCATCGGGACACTTCGCTACATCCCGCTGCTGAACAAGATGCGCGACAACATCGTCGACATGGGAGTGAACGAGGAACGGCTCTACACCGCGATGAAGCGATTCAGGAACGTAGGCGAACGGAGTCCGGCCGCGCTCCGCGTCCCGATGTATCGGGTGGTGAAGTGGCACGGCAACATGGTCATCAATCGCAACCATCCCTACCATCTGCTTGCCGATCGGATGGTCAAGGTCACTGGCCGACTTTCCGGCAGCAGGCTCAATTCCGAGCCGACCTGGGCCAAAGAACTTACGTACGAGCCACTCGCATGAGTACTGCCGAGCCACTGTCAGTGGCGATCATCGGTGGAGGTTTCGCAGGAATCGGAGCGGCGATTCGGTTGAAGCAGAACGGTATCGAGGACTTCGTCGTTCTCGAACGCGGCACGGAGGTCGGCGGGACGTGGCGCGACAACACGTATCCGGGAGCTGCGTGCGACATTCCGTCCCGTCTGTACTCGTACAGTTTCGCCCCGAACCCGGACTGGTCGCACACCTACTCGGCCAGCGCGGAGATCCTCGGCTACATCCGAACGATGGTGAAAGAGTTCGGCCTCGAGCCGAAGATTCGGTTTCGGTGCAACGTCACGGGCGTCGAATGGGACGAGCAGACAGGTGTCTGGGCGATCGCGCTCGAGGGCCGTGAAGCGGTCATTGCCCGGACCGTCGTCATGGCGTCCGGTCCGCTGGCGAACGTCAGCTTTCCCGCTGTTCCGGGTTTGGAGAGCTACGAAGGACACAAGATTCACAGTGCTCGCTGGGACCATGACTACGACTTCACCGACAAGCGGGTCGCAGTGATCGGAACCGGGGCAAGTGGCGTCCAGATCGTCCCTGAACTCGTGAAAACTGCACGATCAGTGAAGGTTTTCCAACGAACACCGGGATGGGCATTGCCGCGAGCAAACCTACGCACCCGATCTCGCACGAAGGATCTGTACCGTCGTCATCCGGTCGTCCAGACTCTGGCGCGTCGGGCTTGGTACTGGGGACACGAATCGGTAGCTCTCGGGGTGGTGTGGGAATCCCCGTTGACGAGGGTGGTGGAAACAGTCGGGCGTCTTCATCTGCGCATGCAGGTGAAGGACCCGTGGTTGCGGCGACAACTCACTCCCGACTTTCGGGCAGGGTGCAAGCGGTTGCTGATGACCAGCGAGTATTACCCGGCTCTCCAGCAAGACAATTGCACACTCGTGACCTGGCCGATCGCGAGATTGGCGCCACATGGCATTCGCACGGTCGAAGGGATCGAGCATCAATTCGACTGCATCGTCTTCGCCACCGGCTTCGACGTTTGCAAGACCGGAACACCGGTCCCGATCATCGGCCGGGACGGACGTGTGCTCGCTCAGGAGTGGAAATCCGGGGCGCGTGCGTACAAGAGCATTGCGGTATCCGGTTATCCCAACCTGTATTTCACCTTCGGACCCAACTCGGGTCCGGGGCACAGCTCCGCCCTTGTGTACATGGAAGCGCAACTCGACTATCTCGCCCAAGCGATCAAGATCGTTCTCGAGCGCGACCTCAAGGCACTCGATGTTCGTCAAGATGTCGAAGATGCGTACAACGTCGAGTTGCAGCGTCGGCTGTCGAAGACCACGTGGAACTCGGGATGTTCGAGTTGGTATCTCACCGACGAAGGATTCAATGCCACTATGTTTCCCGGTTTCGCGACCCAGTACGTGAACCAATTGAAATCGGTGGATCTTCGGGACTACACGAGCACGGTGCGCGAGAAAGACACTGCGCAGACCTGATCCCGGGTTCTGATCGGCCTGGTGTTGCCACTAAGTTGGAATCGTGACGACCGACGCGGCAGAGGAGACGAGGCGGTGACCGAGTACCGCATCGACGATCTAGCGCGCGCTGCGGGCACCACCTCGCGGAATGTACGGGCATATCAGGAACGGGGATTGCTTCCTCCGCCGGAGAAGCGTGGGCGGGTAGGCATCTACGGCGACGCGCACCTCGAACGCCTCAAGCTGATCGACACGCTTCTTCAACGAGGTTTCACCACTGCGCATATCGACGACTTCATCACCGGGTGGGAAAGCGGGAAAGACCTGACAGAGGTGCTGGGTCTGCAGCACGCGGTCACCGAACCATGGTCCCGCAGCGACACCGTGAGTATCGAGATGGCCGTCGTACGCGAGTTTCTCGGGGGAGATGCAGATGGTCAACTGGATCGTCTCGTAGATCTCGGACTGGTACAGATCGAAGGAGAGAACTGCGTTTTCACCGATCCTGCTTTGCTCAGCGGATTTTCGAGTCTCCTCGACTACGGTTTCACTCTCGATCAACTGGTCGATGTGCACGAAAAGCTTCACAACGCTGTGGACGGGATCGCCAAAGACCTGATTCAGGCGGCGAAGGATCGCATCGTCGATCAGCACGGGGTCGGTTGGCTCCCGGAGGGCGACGAGGTTGCCGGAACAGCCGAGATGCTCCAGACGATGCGTGAACTCGGTGTGGCGTCGGTACATTCGGCACTGGCCCGGGCACTCGACGCGAACCTTCAGCGTGAACTCGGCGACTATCTTGCCGCTGCGATCGGCTCGCGGAGCGACGCCGACGAGTCCGACTAGCAGCATCGATCACGTTCGGGATGTGCGGCCCGTCGCGGTGCGCTCAGCTCTTGCGTGCCTCGATCAGGAATCGACTCGAGTGCGCGACAAAAGATCCGTCGCGACGGATCTGCTGATCGAGTTCGCGGAGCCGATCCCGGTACTGCGCGACGGTGAATCCCGGAACCATCCAGATCACCTTGCGTAAGAAGTAGACAACGGCGCCGATGTCGAAGAATTCCATGCGCAGACGCTCGAAACGAAGGTCGACGACGGTGAGCCCGGCCTCAATCGCGTCGGCAGTTTCGTCCTCGTGGTGCCGTCCGCGACGAGCCTGCGGCTGAGGACCGAGAAAGTACTCGACCAGTTCGAACACGCTGGCGTGACCCACATGTTGAGCGAAGTACGTTCCTCCCGGTTCGAGTACCCGCGCGATTTCGGTCCACCACACCGTCGCTGGGTGTCGGCTGGTCACCAGGTCGAAAGCCGAATCGGCGAACGGTAGCGGCGGCTCGTCCGGATCGGCGACCACCACCACACCTCGGGGACGCAGAAGGGCGGTGGCCTTGGCGATGTTCGGTGGCCAGGATTCGGTTGCTGCCATCACCGGCGGGAGTGACGGTGCAGCGGCGAGGACTTCGCCGCCGCCGGTCTGGATGTCCAATGCGGCGCCGGCGCGGCCGAGACGTTCACCCATCAGCCTCTGGTACCCCCACGACGGACGCTGCTCCGTGGCGCGTCCGTCGAGCCACGAGAAATCCCACCCGTCGACGGAGGCGGATTCCGCTTCGGCGACAAGTTCGTCGAAACCTCGTGACATGCTCTGTGACTCGCCTTCAGGCGTTCCTTCCGACATCACATCATCATCGTCGCGGAGGGTCGACGGTGCCAGTTGTTTACGGCTACTTCGGGGTGGCGCCGAGCATCGGTGCGAGTTGAGTGGCAATCGGGTTCAGGTTGAGCTTGTCCGGGTCCACCTTGGGCTTGCCGTCCCACGGTTGCGAGGTGTTCGGGTCGGCGAACGCGATGCGGTTGGCGCTACGAACTCCCGTTTCGCTGCCCTGAGGTGCCTGGCAGTTGGCGGCAGTGTTCAACGGGAAGTTCTGCGTCGTGTCGTCGAAGTTCGGGTCCTTGCGCTTCATCTCGTCGAGGATCGCCATGGTCCCTTCGTAACCGACGGTGCACGAGAGCGGGTTGTTGGTCTCGAGTACCAAGCCCAGATGTACTGTGCCGTCTCCCGGTGCAACGGTGGGCGCCGCCCCGGCGAGCGCAGGCAGGAAGAGCAGGAAGGGCTGCAGCGAGGGCAGTGTCGGTGCGGCTGCCGCTGCAACGGCGGAGAGGTTGGAGAGGTTGGTCGTGAGCGCGGGGCCGGCTTCGGTGACGAGAGAGCCGACTTGTTCGCTGGCCGGTATGCCGTTGTCGATCACGCGTCGGATGTCGGGGTCGCTGGTGCGCAATTGCGCCGTCAGTGCGTCGAGGTCGGTGCTGAACTGCTTGATCGCCGACGATTGATCGGACTGGGTCGTGAGCACCGTCTGGCTGTCGCGGATCAGTCCGAGGGTCTGGGGAAGGGTGTCGAGGCCCGACTGGGCGATCCCCGACAGCGAGTCGGCAAGTACCTGCAGATCTTCGCCCTTGCCGTTGAATGCCGCGCCGAGTTCTTTCGCGACGGTGTGGAGTGCGTCGACCGGAACGGAGTGCACCAGACCGTTGGCGCTGGTCAAGACATTCTCGATCGGGATCGGCGTGGTTGTGTCGCCCACGGCGATCACCGAGCCGTCTTCGAGGAACGGGCCCTGGTCGGTATCGGGCTGAAGGTCGACGTACTGCTCGCCGATGGCTGAGCGATTGGCCACCACGGCCCGCGCGGATGCGGGAATCTGCGGAGCACTGCTGTCGATCAACAGGTCGACTTCGATTCCGTCGGACGTGAGCGACATGTCACCGACGCGTCCGACGGGTACACCGCGATAGGTCACTTCGGCGTTGGTGAAGATGCCACCGGACGTCGCCAGTTCGGTTTTGACCGTGTATTGGCCGAATCCCAGAAGATTGTCCAGCCGTACGTATTTCGCTCCGACATAGATCAAGCCCAGGAGTGCAACCACGACGAGGGCGACCAGCTGCCATTTGGCGAGCTTCGACATCACCATGAGGTGAGGACCCTGAACTGATGCGGTGTGTTCATGGTTCGACTCCCGAATGACAAGCCGGGTACGGCTGGTGTTGAGCGAATTGTGTTCACCCACGGACGTTCTGAGGTGAACCGGAAACTTCCGGCAATTCGTTGTTGGCGATAACTATAAACAAGTCGTCACAGATAGAAAGTCGACGCTGAGATTTCCGCAGGTCGTCGAAACGTAAGTGTCGCAGCTCACTTCGAATGCTTCGATGTGATGCAGACGGCTTTCGGTCCGGATCGGGCTTGACTTCGCCAAACATATCCACAAAAGTAGATGCGTTCCGGTTGTCGTGCAGAGGGGTGTGGTCCATGGATGCTTTGGCGATCTTCAAGGCGCTGTCCAACCCGACTCGCCTGCAGATCATGGAGTGGCTCGCGCACCCGGCGAAGTATTTCGACGAGGACTCGTATACGCAGCAGGATCTCGGGTTTCACATCGGAGTCTGTGTCGGTGACATCCAGGGGCGATCGGGACTTGCCCAGTCGGTGATCTCGGGGTACCTGCAGGGCATGAAAGATGTGGGTCTGCTCGAGTCCGAGCGCATCGGGAAGTGGACGTATTACCGACGAAACGAATCCGTGATCGGCGAGTTCAGGGAATTCGTTCGCGAAAAGCTGTAGCGGCCGAATTGCCCTCGTCGGCCGGTTTGTTCAACCAAATATATCTACATATCTAGATATGTAACTGTCTTGGGTGACGTAGTAGTGAGGAGTGTGTCGTGAAGTCGAAATTGTTGATACCGGTTCTGGCGTTGGGTGTATTCGGAATCATCACTACGGAGATGGGCATTATCGGGGTTCTGCCTCAGATCAGCGAAAAGTTCGGTATCACCGCGTCGACTGCCGGATGGTTGGTCGGTGTGTTTGCACTCGTCGTGGCGGTGACCGGTCCGTTCACAACGCTGATCACCTCGGGAATCAACAGGAGAACCGTTCTGTTGGTAGCGATTGCAGTCTTTGCGGTCTCCAATGTGGTGTATGCGACCACATCGAGTTTCGAGGTGATGTTTGCATTTCGGATCATCCCCGCCGTGGTTCATCCGGTCTTCTTCGCTGTCGCGCTTGCAAGTGCGGTTCGTCTGGTATCGCCGGAACAGGCGACCGCCGCGGTGACCAAGGTATTTGCAGGCGTCACAGTCGGATTCGCGTTCGGCGTGCCCTTGACGTCCTATTTGGCCGAGAACTTTTCGGTGTCGACAGCATTCGTGTTCGGCGCCGTGGTCAACGTTCTCGCGTTTCTCGGAATTGTCGTACTTCTGCCCTCGGCTCCTGTGACACAACGCCTGTCGTACGGTGCACAGGTCGGGATACTTCGCCGGCCGCGCGTGTGGTTGACCATTCTTTCCGTCACCTTCGTCTTCGCAGCCATGTTCTCGGTGTACGGATACTTTGCCGAATACCTCGGCGAAGTGACCGGCATGAGCGGATCGTGGATCAGCGCGATGCTATTGGCTTTCGGTGTCGTGATGATCTTCGGCAACTTCGTCTTCGGGGCTCTGCTCGCCAAGGGGGTGGTGCGCACGGTTGTGGCTTTTCCCTTGCTGTACATCGTCGTCTACGTGATGCTCTATCTGGCGGGCCCGTACTTCGGCGCGATGGTTGTAGCCGTGTTGGTTTGGGGTGTAGTGCATTCCGGTGGACTGGTGGTTTCGCAGAGCTGGATGGGGCGAGACGCAGTCGACGCGCCTGAATTCGGCAACAGCCTTTTCATCTCGTTCTCCAACCTGGGGATCACGCTCGGCACTGCGGTCGGTGGACTGTTTCTCGCGCATTTCGAAACTCGCCAATTAGTCTGGGCTGGAGTATTGTTCGCGATCCTGGCGCTGCTGGTGACAGGTGTTCGACTCTCGCTCAGGCACGCTCACAGCGAGAACGGTGTCAGTGTACCGGTGTAGTTCTTGGGAAGTGGGCGTGCGAATTCGCCGCGCGAACTGGTCGACAGCCCGAGGGTGACCAACGACTGAACCATCGTGACCCCAGCGGCAACGCCGTCGACTACCGGGACACCCAGTTCGTCGGACAAGTCCTGGCACAGGTCCGCCATGCCGGCGCAACCCAGCACGAGGACGTCCGAGTCGTCTTGCTCCAATGCGTCGAAACAGGCTTCCAAGATCACCTTTCGCGCGTCGGGATCACGATCGAGTTCCAGAACCGGAATCTCGCAGGAGTGGATACCCCGGCACCGAGCCTGCATGCCGTACCGGTCCACCAGATCGGTTGCGCGGCCGCGGGTTCGACCGAGAGTGGTCACGATGCTGAATCCGCGACCCAGGAAACTTGCGTAGTTCATTGCCGCTTCGGCAACAGCTACGACGGGGCCCTTGGCCAACTCTCGGGCTGCATCAAGACCTGGGTCACCGAAGCAAGCGATGACGTAGCCGTCGACTTCGTTCTTTTCTCCGGCGGCGATCTCGGTCAGGATTCCGGGGACGCTGAGAGCTTCGTCGTAGTGGCTTTCGATCGACGCGGGACCCATGGCAGGGCTGACAGCCTCGACGAATGTGCCCGAGCCTGCGACGGTCCGGGCACATTCCTCGATCTTGGCGGTCATCGCCCACGTGGTGTTGGGGTTGATCACCTTGATTCTCATGACGATCAGTCGACCGTCACAGTGTCGGGAGAGGAAGCATTCCGGACAGCTGAGGAAGAGCGCGCGGCGAGTAGGTAATAGACGGTGAATCCGAGCCCACAACCGATGAACCAGCTGTACTGCGCTGCGGTGTACATCCCGGTGAGGTCCTTGCCCAGGACCGGGACCATCGCGACGACGGCTCCCACCACGGTGGCGATCACTGCAGCAGGGTTGTATCCCTTGCTGTACCAGTAGGTTCCGGTCGGCGACATGCTGAACAGTTCGTCGACGATGACCTTCTGCTTGCGCACGAGGTAGTAGTCGGCAATCAGAATTCCGAACAGCGGACCGATGAAGGCTCCGAGGGTTTCGAGTGTGTAGTGAATGACGTCCGGATTGTTGTACAAGTTCCACGGCGTGATGAGGATCGAGCCGATCGCTGCGATCATTCCGCCGGCGCGCCAGCTGATCTTCTGCGGACTCACGTTGGAGAAGTCGAAGGCCGGGGAAATGAAGTTGGCCACGATGTTGATGCCGATCGTGGCGATGGTGAAGGTGAGTGCGCCGAGAACGATGGCGAAGGTGCTGTCGATTCGTGCAACGGTCGCAACGGGATCGGTGATCAGTTCGCCGTACACCGGCAGCGTCAACGATGCAGTGACGACGACCAACACCGAGAATACGAGGAAGTTCAACGGCAAACCGAGGAAGTTGCCCTTCTTGACGGCAGCGAACGACTTTCCGTAGCGGGAGAAGTCGCCGAAGTTGAGCATCGGTCCGGAGAAGTACGAGACAACCAGAGCGATCGCACCGAGCATGACCGGCACGGCGTCGAAACCCGAGTACTTGACGTCGCCGAGCGTGAGATCGATGGCGCTCCAGCCTGCCTTGTAGATCAGGTAGCCGCACAGCATGAACATCACGACATACACAGCCGGCCCGCAGAAGTCGATGAAGCGGCGGATCGATTCCATGCCTCGCCAGAAGACACAGGCCTGAAGTACCCACAGGAGCATGAAACTTCCCCAGCCCAGTGCGGAGAGTCCGGCGAACCCGTAGTCTTCGACGACGGCATAGGGCGCGAGTGACGGAAAGAGTTTGATCAGTACGACATCGAGGGCTGCTGAAGCGAGGAAGGTTTGAATTCCATACCAAGCCACGGCAATCAGGCCACGAATGATTGCCGGGATGTTCGCGCCGAGGACGCCGAACACGCTGCGGCAGATCACCGGATACGGCACGCCGGTAACTTGGCTGGGCTTGGCGACGAGATTGCAGAAGAAGTAGACGATCGTGATACCGACCAGCAGGGCGACGAGTACTTGCCAGCTGGCCAATCCCAGTGCGAAAAGACTACCGGCAGTGACATATCCGCCGACGCTGTGTACGTCGGACATCCAGAAGGCGAAGATGTTGTACGACGACCAGGTCTGCTTGCGAAGCGGCGCCAAGTCCTCGTTGGTCAAACGAGGGTCGTAGCCCGGCTTGATCAGGCCGCTTCCGACAGGGTGACCCGCGGCTTCGACAAGGTCACCCGATCCGGTTTCCTTTGGCGGAGTGGGGGTAGTGGTCGTTCGGGACGGAAGAATGTCGGTCATGACAGCTCCTGTGCATCAGTGCAGGAAATCAGCGGACGGTGCCACGAGCTCTCAGCGTCAGTGATGAAAACTGTGTTGAGAGAAAGGTATCGATGCTGTGTTGCACGACTATTGCGTGATCGGTATATCTTTTTCGGCCAATAGACCGGTGTCTGTCGGTAGAGTCGCGATCACGGTATCGAGTCGGCGATGATGGATTTCGGAAGCGCTCAGAAGTGCGGATGCGTCCCGACGCAGGAATGCGTCCAGCATCGCGGTGTGATCGGAGTGCAGAACCCGGCGATCGACGCCGGCAACATGGACCATCGGCTGTACTGGTTCGGTGATGTTCCAGGCAGCTTCGAACATGTGCAGAAGTCGAAGCATCTGAGACGGTCGGGTCAGTGCGAGATGAAAGTTTCGGCTCTCGCAGTGATAGGACTGAGAGTCGTCGTAGCGCAATGCGATCTCCAAACGGGAGTTCACCTCGACGGCGTGTTCGTGATCCTCTTCGGTTGCCTGCTCGACGGCGACGGCCAATGCAGCTGATTCGAGAGTTTCGCGGACGATGTACATCTCTCGCAGTTCTGCCGGCGTCAGCTGAGCAACGGTGTAGCCGAATTGATGTCGATGGTCGACCAAGGACTCTCCGACCAGTGTTTTCAGTGATTCCCGCACAGGTATTCGACTGACCCCGAACACATCAGCCACGTCGCCGAGAGGAATCGGGGTACCCGGAGGCGCCGAACCCGACAGAATCACTCGCCGCAGTTCGTCGAGGATCGTTTGTTGTGGACTTCCGGGAGCATCGATTACCAGTTGCGTCAGCAGTACCGATCTACGGCGCGGCGGCATGTCGGTCTCCCTTCGTCTGTCTGCCAGAGTAGGAATACGTTGTTTCGTCTGCGTGACGCCGGTGTGGCCGTCGTGCATCTCGCACTCGGGGGAGAACAAGTGGGCTCCGATCACATGCTCGCGTGAGTGCTGCTCGGGAGGCCGATCGTGGGGGTAGCGTTGTTGTGTAGTGGTATGGCAGAAAGCGAGTCGGTCGATGGCATCCGCTGTGCGCTCAGAAGCCGACCAGCGAGTTGTCGGCAACCTGCCCTTGGAGCTGACGAGTTTCGTCGGTCGTCGGCGTGAGTTGGCCGACGCCAGGAGATTGTTCGAGACGTCCCGTTTGTTGACACTCACCGGGATCGGTGGCGTGGGCAAGACACGGCTCGCGATCCGACTGGCGGGCGCGTTGCAACGGGTGTTTCGAGACGGTGCCTGGTTGGTGGAACTGGGGGAGCAGACAGATTCGGATCTCCTCGAAGATCATGTCGCCGTGACCCTTGGTGTCCGGTCGGTCTCGTCGGCGGACCCGCTGCAGGCATTGATCGACTACTGCGCCGATCGGAGTCTGCTGTTGGTGCTCGACAACTGTGAACATCTGGTCGATGCCGTCGCTGTGTTCGTAGGCGCGATCCTACGGCGATGTGCCGGCGTCAAGATCCTGGCGACGAGCCGCGAATCGCTGGGCCTGGGCGGTGAGGTGACGATGCGCGTTCCCTCACTCACCACACCGCAGCAACAGCCGCCCGAATTCGAGGGAATTGCCCAGTACGAATCGGTGTCGTTGTTCACCGAGCGTGCGGCTTCCGTCGTACCTGGTTTCACCCTCACCGAGGAGAACAAGCGCGCCGTTGCGCATATCTGTCATGACTTGGATGGACTCCCACTTCCGATCGAACTGGCGGCAGCTCGCCTGCGTGGTATGTCTGCTGAGCAGATCATGAACAGGCTCTCGGATCGATACCGACTTCTTACAACGGGTGGACGCGACGTTCCGAGTCGTCAACAGACGCTGCGATTGTCGATCGATTGGAGTTACGACCTCTGCTCGCCAACCGAACAGCAGTTGTGGGGGAGGTTGTCGGTGTTCTCGGGTGGGTTCGACCTCGACGCCGCTGAGGGCGTGTGTGGGCAGGACATGAATTCGACCGAAGTGCTCGATCTCGTCACCGCGTTGGTCGAGAAGTCCATCCTGATTCGTGAGGAAACCGACGGGGATGTTCGGTACCACCTCCTCGACCTACTCCGGGAGTACGGACATGAAAAGTTGGAGTCCGCCGGTGAGTATTCCGCTCTGCGTCGAAGCCATCGTGATTGGTTCGAGGCACTGGTCGTTCATGCGGAAGCCGAGTGGATCAGTGGCCGGCAAGCTGCCTGGATCGCAAGGCTCGGTCGTGAACAGCGCAACGTCAACGATGCGTTGGAGTACTCGATTTCCACTGCCGGAGAGGCGCGATCTGCAACGCGAATGGTCGGTGCGTTGTACAGATTCTGGCTTGCAGGTGGATTACTTGTGCAGGCGCGTTACTGGACGGATCGAGCCTTGAATGCAGAGGATCGAGAGCTGGATCCGTTCCGAGTGGATGTCTTGGCCATCGACGCCGTGAATCACGCGATGCAGGGGGAACTCGAACGGGCAGAAGAGTTGGTCGACGAGAGTTGGCGCCTGGCAAACGACTTGGCGGATGTGCGCTCGCGCGGCTTGGCGACGTGGGGAGACGGATACGTCGATACCTTCAGAGGTAACTTCGATACCGCTACAGCCAAGCTGGAATCCGCGTTGACGCTGTTTCGACTCGACAAGAATCTGCTGCATGTTGTGATCGGCCTGGACACCTTGGGAGTCGCGTACTTCCTGTCCGGCGCTCTTGATCGCTCTGTGGAGTGCAACGAAGAGATTCTCGCGATCACCGTGCCCGCCGACGAGATGATGTTCCAGGCATTTGCGCTGGGAACTCTCGGGCTCGTGAGCTGGCTCCGAGGTGAATTGGATGCCGCAAGTGACTATTTGACTCGAAGTCTGAGAATTCTCGATGCCCCGATGAACTCGGCGTGGTGTATCGAGCCGTTGGCGTGGATTGCTGCAGCGCAACGTGATTGGAAGCATGCAGCGGTTCTGCTCGGCGCGGCAGCCATGTATTGGCAGAAGGTCGGGGGGCGGCTGGCGGGCCTGCCGGGTTTGTCAGCTCATCACGACACTGCTGCAGAGACTGCTCGCAAAGCCATGGGTGACGATGCTTTCGACAAGTCGTTTCGCAGCGGGTTTGCGATGTCCGAAGGTGAAGCTGTCGCATATGCGCTCGACAAGCGCTCCAGTGTCACGACTGCGTCGTCGGCTGAAGGGCCTCACCTCACCCCGCGTGAGCAGCAAGTTGCGGAACTGGTTGCCCAAGGGTTGACCAATCGCGCGATTGCGGAGCACTTGGTAATCTCGCTGCGCACCGCTCAGGGACACGTGGAACACGTACTGACAAAACTGGGATTCAGTTCCAGAGCGCAGATCGCAGCGTGGTACGTCTCGACCGCGCAGGAGCGTGACTCGCGTGAGGTCAATGGTTCAGCAGGCCGGAGTTGACGTCCGATAGCAGTTCACCACGGTCGTCGCCGCACAAGCAGAACACCGGGTAGCGCTTACCTTCTTCACGCCCCTGAAAGAACACTCGAAGCGGTCCAGGCGCATCCGCGCGAGGGGATTCGGTGAGGAAAGTGTACAGCCAGGGCCCCTCGTCCAATTCCACGATGGCGAGAACGGTCGAGGGGTCGCCGTGAACCGTTCGCCAGGACACGACAGTGCCGTCTCCGCAACACCGCGTCACGTCCAACCGCGCCCCACGACACCTGGCGCAGACCGCGCTCGCGGGCGAGAGGATGACATCACATTCCGCGCAATGGGGGAGTGTCAATCGTTCGGCTCGCGACGAGCGATTCGAATATCGCCGCGATACACGCTGTTTCATCGAGCTTGCGGGATTCATGTCAGTAACGTCGGGCGAGGTAGTACGGCATCGAGTCCACGGGTGCGCGTTCGACCGACTCCCCGGGCGTCGGGGCGTGAACGACCTCACCGCCTCCGGCGTAGATCCCCACATGCTCCCCGCCGTAGTACAGGACCACGTCACCCGGCTGTAGATCGTCCCGGGAAACTGGAGTGCCGCCAACCGCCTGGTCGTAGCTGGTTCGCGGAATCGAAACGCCCGCTTGTGCATAGGCCCATTGAACGAGACCGGAGCAGTCGAACGAGTCCGGCCCGGTCGCGCCCCAGACGTACGGAGCGCCGATCTTGGACTCTGCGGCTGCCAATACGCGGCCTGTATCCGAGGAAGCGAAAGCTGACACCTTCGCCGGATTCGTGTCGACGGAAACTGCGGCGATGTTCCAGTCCCGAAGCACGGGGGCCTGAGCGTTCGCGGTGTCGATACTCACGGCAAGGGTTGTCAGGGAAAGAACGCCGACGACAAGCGCCCTTCCGAGTGCATGCTTCTTCGTGCGGGGGTCGGTGAATCGGTGGTGCGACATTTCGCGTGTTGCCTTTGCGTCGATGCGTCCCGAAGCAGGTGTCCAGATGGGTGTGATCGGGCTTCGGCTTGCGACACTCAGCCTGGTTGCGCCTCGACGTGTTCGCACCGGTCAGTTGGACGGGGTGCATACCTGTTTCGAGCGGCATTGTGGGTGCAAGGCCTGTTGATCGATCGCGAGAACTTCGACGGACTTTCGTGATCCGAATCAAGGAGGGCACGGCGGCCGGCGTCCCCCGGCTCCGGTCAGGCGATTCGCAGCGGGAGCGCCGAACGCTCAACAGTGGCACGGTCGGATGGACCACGATCCTGCGCACAAATGGCTGCGCGAACAAGTACGTGAGGCAAGCGTCTGGCTGGATTCGGCAGACGTTCTGTACTCTCGCAGTCATGCAACAGCGGAGCACAGGAACGGTGACACGGTCACTGTTGCTGCTTCTGCTGCCGTTCATCGCTCTTCTCGCAGTGCCTCCGCTTGGTTCCTCGGGTAGCGCCGCGGTGCTGGGAACTGCGATTGCCGTCTTCGTGGTCGCTGCGCTCGCAACTTCCTCGAAGTACGAACTTCTGCAACTATGCGCGGTTTCGGCCACTGGCCCGTCTGATGACGAACGCTGCCTGCGTGGTGCTTTCCGCAGGCAGAGCAGCCCGGACGCGCCCGGTCGTCCGCAACCTCGAGCTCCGGGAATCGGTCTGTAGATCGGCAGTCGACGGGTGTGAACTCGTCGTAGGTCGGTCAGACGTCTTGCGTCCACGACCATTCCCGCGCTCTCATCTCTCTGAGCGTGCCTTTCGGTGAGGTTCATTCGTCATGCTCGATTTTGTCTACTACCCCGTGTCCGGAATCCTCTGGTTCTGGCACAAGGTCTTCTCACTGGTCTCCGGATCACCCGACAACGGCGTCGTGTGGGCGTTGTCGGTCGTATTTCTCGTCTTCACGCTCAAAGCCCTGCTGTTCAAACCCTTCGTCAAGCAGGTCCGCACTCAACTGGTGATGCAGAAGCTGCAACCTCAGATCAAGGCGTTGCAGAAGAAGTATTCGGGTGACCGGCAGAAACTCACTGTAGAGATGGCCAAGCTGCAGAAAGAACATAATTACAGTCCGTTGCTCGGCTGTCTGCCGATGCTGGTTCAGGCACCGGTGTTCATTGGTCTCTATCACGTCCTGCGATCGTTCAATCGGACCGGAGCGGCATCGCACGTCCCGTTTCTGAGCCCGACCGAACCGATGTCGGTGGCGGACAACGCGAACACGGCCAACTACTTCTTCAGTGCCTCGGATGTGCAGTCTTTTCTCGACGCCAAACTGTTCGGCGCACCGTTGTCCGCCATGATTTCGAGCCCGGCAGCACAACTGGAAGCATTCGGCGACGTCAGCCGTATCTCCATCATTCTGGTAGCTGTACCGCTGATGATATTTGCCGCCGTCGCTACACATTTCACATCGCGGGCATCCATCGCGCGCCAAGTGGACACCGGAACCGTCAACCCTCAAACAGCGATCATGAACAAGCTCGCATTGTGGGTGTTTCCGGTGGGGGTGATCGCTTTCGGTGCGTTCGCGCCTGTGGCGATCCTGCTGTATTTCGTGAGTAACAACTGCTGGACGCTGGGACAACAGCATTTTGTGTACGGACGCATCGCTGCGGAGCAGAAGGAAGCCGAATCGTCGCCGACTCCCGGAATGACCGCGCCCCCGTCGCCCAGAGTGGCTGCACCGCCGCTGCCGGGCGCCAAGCCCATCCGCGCCAAGCGCAGGCGATGACGGAAAGCGACCCCTCCCTACCGGCGAGTAAGGCACGTACGCTGGAAAGCATGACCAAATGGACCGCAGAAGACGTAGTCGATCAGACCGGCCGCACATTTGTCGTCACGGGGGCGAACAGCGGACTGGGTGAGGTAGTCGCACGAGCGCTGGGCAAAGCCGGGGCCGACGTCGTCCTCGCCTGTCGTGACACCACGAAGGCCGACGCCGTAGCCGCCGAGATCGGGCCCAACGCGGTTGTCCGCAAATTGGACCTCTCGGATCTGTCGTCGGTACGAGCCTTCGCCGACGCAACGGAGAAGGTCGACGTCCTGGTGAACAACGCCGGCGTGATGGCGGTTCCGTTCCGCCGGACGGTCGACGGATTCGAAATGCAGATCGGCACAAACCATCTCGGACACTTCGCATTGACCGGATTGCTGAAGGACAAGCTCACCGATCGTGTCGTGACGATGTCCAGTGCCCTGCATCAGCTCGGAACTGTCGATCTGGACGATCTCAATTTCGAGCGTCGGAAGTACAACCGATGGTTGGCCTACGGGCAGTCCAAGCTTGCCAATCTGTTGTTCACGTACGAACTTCAACGCAGGTTCGCGGCGTCGGGATCTTCGCTCAAAGCGCTCGCTTCGCATCCGGGATACGCGTCGACGAACCTGCAGGGGCACACCGAGTCGATCCAGGACAAGCTGATGGGAATCGGCAATTCGATCTTCGCGCAGTCCGCGGAGATGGGCGCCCTTCCCGAACTGTGGGCGGCAACCGCGCCGGATGCCTTCGGCGGCAGTTACATCGGACCGGACGGTCCGTTCGAGCAGCGAGGGTATCCGAAGGTCGTGGGGTCGAACAAGAAGTCACACGATACGAAGACAGCCTCGGGTTTGTGGACACTGTCGGAGACGTTGACCGGAGTCTCGTTCGGGATTTGATTCAGATATGAAGGTGGCCGCGAACTTCGAGAAGTTCGCGGCCACTTTCATATCCGTTCGAGCAAGATGTTGTTCGGGTTACAGCGTGACAACCATCTTGCCGGTGTTCGCGCCGCGCATCAGGTCGATGAACGCTTGCGGTGCATTCTCCAGGCCTTCGACGATGGTCTCGTCCCACTGAATCTTGTTGTCGGCGAGCCACCCTGCCATGTGGGTGCGGAACTCGCCACCGAGGTGACGGTAGCCGCCCACGAGGAATCCGCGCAGTGTGAGCTGCTTGCCGATCACCAGTGCCAGGTTGTGGGGAGCTGTGGGCTTCTCGGTGGTGTTGTACTGAGCGATGGCTCCGCACAGGGCAATCCGGCCACCCTGGTTCATGGCATCGATGGCGGCTTCGAGATGCTCGCCACCGACGTTGTCGAAGTACACGTCGATGCCGTCAGGGGCGGCAGCGGCGAGTAGTTCGGTGATCGGGCCGTCGTGATAGTCGAATGCCGCATCGAATCCGAGTTCGAGAAGTCGGGCAACCTTCGCCGGTGAACCGGCGCTACCGATTACTCGCTTCGCTCCGAGCAACTTGGCGATCTGACCGACGAGCGATCCGACGGCACCTGCTGCGCCGGAGACGAATACGGTATCGCCTTCCTTGAACTCCGCAACCGCGGTGAGGCCGGCATACGCGGTGAGGCCAGTCATGCCAAGGGCACCCAGGTAGGCCGTCGCCGGCGCGATGGACGTGTCGGCCGGAGTCACTGCGGATCCGTCGAGGATGGCGTATTCACGCCATCCGAGGCCGTGGACGACAACGTCGCCCACGGCGCGATCAGCCGACTTGGATTCGACGACCTCGCCGACGGCACCACCGTCGAGCGGCGCACCGACCTGGAACGGCGGAAGGTAGGACTTCACGTCGTTCATTCGGCCGCGCATGTACGGGTCGACGGAGATGGCGATGTTGCGGACCAGGATCTGGCCGTCTTCGAGTTCGGGGAGTTCTACTTCGGCGGTGGCGAAGTTCTCCGACGTGGGCCAACCGTTCGGGCGTGAAGCGAGACGGATTTCCCGGCTGACAGTGGTAGTGCTCATTCGTCGTCCTTACTTACTTCGAGGGTGACCTCGATGTTGCCGCGAGTTGCATTGGAGTACGGGCACACCTGGTGTGCCTTCTCCGTCAGCTCGACGGCCTGATCATGGGGTAGATGGGGGAGTGAAACCTCCAGCGTCACAGCGAGTCCGAAGCCTCCTGCACCGTTGGGGCCGATGCCGACCCGCGCGCCGACTGCGGAATCAGCCACGTTGGCCTTCTCGGCACGGGCGACCATCTGCAGAGCGGAGTGGAAGCATGCTGCGTATCCGGCGGCAAAGAGCTGCTCGGGGTTGGTGCCTTCGCCGCTGCCACCCATTTCCTTGGGAATGGCGAGGCCGAGATCGAGGCGTCCGTCCGAGGTGCGAGCGTGACCGTTGCGGCCTTCGCCGGTGGCAAGTGCTTCTGCGGTGTAGACGATGTTCATGACTTCTTCTTTCCGTCGGAGTGGGCATTGGATGCTTGGAGCGACTCGCCGAGACGAGTGAGAACGTCTCGAAGTTCGGTGAGTTCGTCGGTGCTCAGACCAGTGGCACCTGCGAGTTTGGCTGGGATGTCCTCGGCCTTGCTGCGCAGGGTGGAACCCGCCTCGGTCAGGTGAATCTCGACGCGACGCTCGTCGGTGGTGAGGCGTCGGCGCTCGATGAATCCCAGACCCTCGAGCCTCTTGAGCAGCGGCGAGAGAGTTCCGGTATCGAGATCGAGTGCCTCACAGATCTCACGCACCCCGCGGCCGTCTCGTTCCCAGAGTGTCAACAAGACGAGGTACTGGGGATACGTGATTCCCAGGTCGTCGAGCATCGCCCGGTACGCGGCCGTCGTGGCCCGCGACGCCGAATAGAGGGCGAAGCAGACCTGGCGTTCGAGGGCGAGTGGGTTGGTCACGAGAACAACTGTAGCGCACAGTTAAGTTGTGCACAACAAAGAAGTGTCAAATAGATCTACGGATAGGCGGCCGTTCGTCTACGGCGTCGACAGGATCTCGGAGACATGCGAGAGGAAGGTGTGCACTGTCCGGGCAGCGGGCGCAGGAAACCTGGTCCGCACTGCCAATCCGTCGTGAGTTCGTGAGAACCAGAACTGAACGTCGTCGGCGTTCGAGACGCGACTGAGTTGCTGCGGATTGATCGGCGCAGGCTGTGATTCGCTGGACTTTGATTTACGGGGGCGAGATCCACCGGGCATGGTTCGGTAGTCGGCGTAGGACACCGAGAAGATGTCTCTGCGAGTGGGCGAAACCTCGGGCCCCAAGCTCCGCAAAACCTGCCTCGACGACACGGACGACAGTGAAAGTGACTCGTGGAAAGCGAGATTGACTGCCCGGGCAGTGCTGTGAAGATTGTCCATGCTCGTCACGGTGATGGGCGCATTGGCTACCAGCCATCCGAAGGTGTGGTTGTGTCGCGGTTCCCGACGCGTGTGAACAGGGAACAGTAGGTGCGTGTCCCTCTTGCCGGTCAATTGTGTTGTGGCCAAACCGATCGACGCAAGAATTGCACCGAACGACGAGTGTCGATGATCGGCGCAGTTCTGGTCGAACAACTCTGCTTCGTCGGCGTCGAGGAGCATTCGGGTGTCTGTGCCCTGGGGCGACATCGCCCCGGCGGGCAGTCCCAGATCTACGGGAAAATGGGGAGTGTCACCCCCGCATGCTCGGAGGAAGGACCGCCAACCCGCAATCCGGTGGTCGCCGGGCTCTGGATCCGCGGTTGCCGATTCCCGGAAGCAGTAGTTGAGGAAACTCCCGGGCTCCGGAAGGAGATCAGACGCGATCGGATCACGGTCCGCTCGCGTGTATTCGCGATACAGAGTGCTGATCTCGGTAATTGCGATGCTCATGGACCAGCCGTCGCAGATGGCATGGTCGAACCCGC
Organism: Rhodococcus sp. 27YEA6; assembly: GCF_044908235.1. NCBI lineage: Bacteria > Bacillati > Actinomycetota > Actinomycetes > Mycobacteriales > Nocardiaceae > Rhodococcus > Rhodococcus sp. 27YEA6. Next base: position 592,049 of record NZ_JBIYCY010000001.1, read on the forward strand.
AGACCACTGTCGACTGGTCCTCGCGGGTGATGGCACCGAGAAAGTACGCGGGAAACGCGAAAGGATTGCACCATCGATCCAAGCGCTCGCCCAAGAGTTCTCGCACCTGCTCCGGTGTTCGCGCGTCAGCCACTGTTTCCTCACGCAGGCGCAGATCGCCGACGTCGGCGACGTCGACGAACAGTGCCGAGGATTCACCCGATTCTTCGGCCTGGGAGAACGAGCACGACAGGGCGTCGTGACGGGACGTCCATTCCTCGAAGCTGGCCTTGAGTGCGTCCGTGTCGATGGGGCCGGGAACGTCGAAAGTGGCAGCGAGCCAAGTCGTATCGCCGCGGCTGCCGGCAAGATGCAGCTGCTGATTGGAGGTCGGGGGAACCGGATACGTCGTTCCGGTGGAGATTTCGCTCGGCGTCCACTGCAGAATGCGGCCCGGCCGTGCCTCGAACCTGTCGAGAAACGTGATGTGCATCAGGCGGTCTCCACTTCCTGACGTGCATCCGCCTGACGCACGACACGGTAGTCGCCGGTATCAGCGACCGTTCTCAGGACGTTGCGAAGGTGTCGTAGGTACCGATTCACCGATGTGTGCGCCTGCTCGGTGTCCGGAAAACTGACCATCACGTACGTACGGTCTTCCTTCCGGTTGATCCACATCGACAGATCACCCGTCGTTCCTGGCCCACCCAGTGCCCGCGCCTCGAGTTCGTCATGGTGCTCGGCACCTGGAATCAGGCGCATGTCGATGTACGACACCATCGGCGGGACCGAGGTTCCACCGATGTCGGATCCGGTCAACTTCGACACCTGGGCGATCACCGAGTGAATGGACACGTCCGCGAGTCCCTTCACCGCAGCGCGAGCAGCGTGGGCAAGGGGGAGTGCATCGGTAAAGTTCGTGACACCGCTCAGCGTGAACGAGACCGGGACGAGATTGATGAACCAGCCTTGGGAATAGAGGTATCTCGGATCGGAGCGAGTGCCGACTGCGTTGAGCGCGAAGTAGTTCGCTCGATCCGCAACTTCGATCTCGGTGAGGGCGAGGGCTGCGAAGATCCCCGTGGAGAAGCCGACGCCATTGGACTTGCACAGCGCTGCGAACGCGGCTGACTCGTCGCTGTCGAGAACGTCGATGTGTGTGCGGGTCGACCGGGCCTGTTCGCCCCGCGCGACACCGAGGTCGAGGGGGAACGTCGGGAGTTGGCCGGCGTTGGCGGCGAGAATCGAAATCCACTGCTGCACAGGCGCTGCGGCCAGGTCGAGGTTCCCCGCGGATGTCCGTTCCTCGCCGCTGTACTCGACGTAGCTGCCGGGAGAGGGAAGTTGAGCCTCGATGCCGGCGCTTTCGGCGATGTACAGCGCACGAAGTTCTTCGACGCCCAGCATCAACGACAGGCCGTCGGTGTGCGAGTGATCGACGCCGTAGTAGACGGTGAAGCCGGCGCCGTGCTCGACGACGCCACTGATGAACGAGGGCCATTGCAATGGGCTGGTATCGCCGGCGAAACTTCGGCTCACATGCTCGCGAACCGCATCTGTCGTGTTCAGAGAACCGATGCTGTGCGGCGTGAGTTCGATCGTCGACGCATCCACCACGTGACGGTCGATGACCCCGCTACCGTCGGGATCTTCGGATGATCTCACCTCGAACCAACTGTGCAGTGTGTTGTGCCGCAGGACAAACGCCTGGACCGCCCGACGCAGTGCCTCCCGATCGAGATCACCGGGCAGAGTGAACGTGAATCCGATCCACGGTGACCAGTCGACGCCTTGTGCGCGCTTGTGATCGGCGGTACGAATGTGTCCTTCCTGTAGGAACGAGAGCGGTTGGTCGCTCCGCGGTGCCCCGGATGCCGCCGCCAGGGATTGTTCAGTAGGCCTGAACTCGGTGAGCGTCCCGGCTTTCGGTGCCCAGAGATCGATGGGTGTCATTTCCATGAGAGTTCTCCTCGATCGGTGCAGCGGTTTTGGTCGGAGGTGCGAAAGTGTCGGTCGAGAAGGCAAAGTCCTCCATTTCGCGGCGTAGGAGTCCCGCGAACTGATGGATGTGGCGGCTCGTGCGCGCGTTGCCCGGGTGGCGTATGGCCAGATTGAGCCCTTCGGGAGTCCGCGTGAGCCAGATGTAGACGTCGGTTCCCGAATGATCTCGACTACGAAGGCCCCTGGTCTGCCAGCTCGTCCATTGCTCGGCACCAGGAACGTGACGAACGTCCATGTACGAGAGCACGAACGGCAGGTGCTGCGGGGAGTCGATCAGCTCGCACACTTTCGAATACGGCAGTGCCGCGGCGGGGCGGACGCGCCGTATCTCCGTGCCGGCAACCTTGGCCAGATCGCTCACGGTTGCGGCGGGGGCAATCGGAATCCTCACCGGCACAACACCGATGAACCATCCCAGCGACGCGGCCCATCGAAGCTCCGAACGGGTGTGTTGCGGCACGACGACGCGGAATTCGTCTGCACCGGTGAGATCGCCGGTCACCTTGGCCGCGCACGCGAGTATCGCGGCCAGGAATCCTTGGTTGCTGCGCTTGCTCGCTTCTGCCAGGCGTTCGGCTCCCCGGGCGCTCAGAAGCCAGGCAGACAGGCTCTGCTGAGGGACTCGGCGTCCGGTGACCGGTTCGGGTAGCGCTGGAAAGTACGGAGCCTCGCCCTGCGCGTAGAACTCGCGCCACGTCTGCACTGCCGGGTGAGAGCGGTCCGCGTGTCCCACGAGATCTCGTTCCTTGGTGCCGAAGTCGATGTAGCTTCCGGTCTCCGGCGGCGAGGGAGGGCTTCCCTCGCTCAACGATCGGTAGATCGTCTGCAGTTCGTGCGCGGTCAACGCCACCGAATATCCGTCCAGCAGAGCATGATCAGCGGCAAAAACCACGGTGAAGTGGTTGGGGCCTTCGATCGTCGCGAACTGATACGCAGGCCAGACAAGTGGATCGGTCGATCGGTCGAGCAGTTGCTGCAGATGCGTGAAGACAGACATCGAGGACGCAAGGTGTCCGACCTCGGTGCCCAGAATCCGGACGTCTCCAGACGCCGCGGTGCGTCGGACTATCGTTTCGCCCTCCACGGCGACGTGTGTTCGGAGCACTTCGTGGCGATCGATCCAGTGATCGAGAGCGGCCGCCCAGATCCTTCGGTCGAGTCGGTCGTGGATGCGAAACGAGGTACCCAGCCACGACGGAGTGCACACGTCGGTCTGATGGTGCACCTGCCGTTTCGCCTGCTGGGCATGTTTCAAGTGTGCCTCGTGTATGTAGCTGGCGGGACGCTGGTCGACAGGCCACAGCTCGGGCGGATTCACCGCGGCGGGAGTCCACTCGGTGACGGTCCCTGGAGGTAGGGGATAGTCGGCAAGTTCCGTGAATTCCATTGGGAAACCTGATCTCTCGAGATGGCGAAAGGTGGGGATCGTGAACGGGGCGGATGTTTGTAACCGAGAGTGACAGATGATTAGTCAAGGCAAGTAGAACGCGGCCCGAGGCTCCGCGCAACTGCTTCGGTGCGGGATGTGACGAGGAACATTCCGCTCGTTATTTCGGACAATTCGAATACTGGACATCCGGTTTACGGCCCTGGTCACCTGTCAGTTGATCGATCAATCACTCTGTGGTGAAACAAATTTCAACAGACCGTTGTGAATTCCGTCGGCGACGAAGCATGTGCGCATGCGAACGTCGGAATATGTTTATGTGTAGCAAGTTTCGTATTAATTCGGCTGTATCTCTTTTAATTGCAACAGGGTTCGTGTACTGCCGTCGTGTCGTTTCGGCGCGCGGATTGTTCACCGAGTATTGACATGCTCGGCATCTGCCGGTCGTATGCAGACGGTATTTCTAAGCGATGACTGATCCGATGGAATACGACCTGGTTGTGATCGGCTCCGGCCCGGGTGGGCAGAAGGCTGCCATCGCGGCGGCCAAGCTGGGTAAACGGGTAGCGATGGTCGAGAAAGGCAACATGCTCGGGGGAGTGTGCGTCAACACCGGCACCATTCCGTCGAAGACGTTGCGTGAGGCGGTTCTCTACCTCACCGGGATGAACCAACGCGAACTGTACGGCGCGAGTTACCGCGTCAAGGAGAACATCACTCCGGCCGACCTGCTGGCGCGAACCCAGCATGTCATCACCAAAGAAATCGAAGTCGTTCGATCTCAGCTCCTGCGCAACCGCGTCGAATTGTTGGTAGGGGTCGGCTCGTTCGTCGACGAGCACACCATCCTCGTCGAGGACGCCTCGCGCGGAGACAAGATGACGATCACGGCGAAGTTCGTCGTGATCGCGACCGGAACGTTGCCTGCTCGCCCGGCGGGGGTGTCCTTCGACAGTCACCGGGTGCTCGACTCCGACGGGATCCTCGATCTGACCTCCATCCCGACCACCATGGTCGTCGTGGGCGCGGGAGTGATCGGTATCGAGTACGCATCGATGTTCGCGGCACTCGGCACCAAGGTCACCGTCGTCGAGAAGAGGACGTCGATGCTGGACTTCTGCGACCCCGAGGTCATCGAATCGCTTCGATTCCATCTACGCGATCTGGCGGTCACTTTCCGATTCGGTGAAGAAGTGACGGCCGTCGACGTCGGAGCGAACGGAACGCTTACGACGCTGCGCAGCGGCAAGCAGATTCCAGCCGAGACCGTGATGTACTCGGCTGGACGGCAAGGCCTCACGGCGCCACTCGCGCTGGAGAACGCCGGGCTCGAAGCCGACGAACGTGGCCGTATCTACGTCGACGACAATTTCCGCACCAAGGTCGAACACATCTACGCCGTCGGTGACGTCATCGGATTCCCGGCGTTGGCGGCGACGTCGATGGATCAAGGTCGACTCGCGGCCTATCATGCCTTCGACGAACCAGGCGCGAAGCCGATGGATCTGCAGCCGATCGGCATCTACTCGATTCCCGAGGTGTCGTACGTGGGCGCCACCGAGGTCGATTTGACCAAGGAATCGGTGCCGTACGAGGTCGGGGTTTCCCGATACCGCGAACTCGCACGCGGGCAGATCGCAGGCGACACCTACGGGATGCTCAAGATCCTGGTGTCGACGGATGACCTGAAACTGCTCGGTGTTCATATCTTCGGCTCGGGTGCAACGGATCTCGTGCATATCGGCCAAGCGGTGATGGGGTGCGGCGGGACCGTCGAATACCTTGTCGACGCCGTCTTCAACTATCCGACACTGTCCGAGGCGTACAAGGTGGCGGCGCTCGACGTCATGAACAAGATCAGGGCTCTCAAGCAATTCCACTAGGGGTCGGGGTGTCCCCAGGTACCGGTCAGGGGCGGTCGGTGTACTTCTCGGGTAGCACTTGTTCGAATACCTGAGGGTGATGTCAGGCCTGGGGAAATAAGGCAGGGTCTATCTCCATGACCATTGCCCAGGAACTTCGTGTGGAATTTCGATGCTGATCGGACTGATTGCCGCGATCGTGGCATGCGTCGGGTACGGCGTTGCATCCGTGCTGCAAGCCTACGGCGCGCGCAAGTCGGCAGCTGCCGCCGAGCAGCGTGGCGAGGCCGGACACGTGACGGCGTCGGGTGGCCCGACCTTGCGTTCGACGTTCGCGGCCGCGCTGACGGCGTCGTTCATCCTGGGCACCGTGCTCGATGCGGTCGGATTCGCCGGAAGTGCCATCTCCGCGCGGCTCATTCCACTGTTCTTGTCGCAGACAGTGGTCAGTGCCAATCTCGTCATCACGGCAGTGCTGGGGACCGTGGTCCTCGGCATCCAGCTGCATCGTCGCGACTGGTTCGCGATCGCTGCGGTGATCGGATCGCTCCTGCTGCTCGGATTGTCGTCAGGTCACGCGGGCGGTGGGAGTTCCAACGACGTCGTCCATTGGGGTGTCCTCGTGGGCTCGGCGTTGATCTTGCTGATCGGCATCGGTTTGATCCGATGGTTGGGCTCACGCGCAGCAGTTGTCGCCGGGTTGATCTCGGGTGTGCTGTTCGGCTGTCTGGCCATTGCCGTACGCGTGGTCTACGGAATCGATCCGTTCGAAATCGGCACCATGCTCCGCGATCCGGCAGGCTGGGCGATCCTCGTCTCGGGCCTGGGCGGCTTCTATCTGCATACGGTGGCGCTGCAACTGGGATCCGTCAACGGAGCGACAGCGGCTCTGGTTGTCGGCGAGACGGTGGTTCCGGGAATCGTCGGCGTCGTGGTGCTCGGCGACGCGTCGAGACCGGGCCTGGAATGGCTTGCCGTGGTCGGCTTCGTCGGGGCAATCGCGGGCGCCGTCGCCGTGGCCGTCTTCGGCGCGGCGAGCCACGAGGAGAAACCGGTCGAAGAAGTGACCGTCTGATGCGGTAGCGAAAAGCTGTGCTGTTCGACCGGTCAATTGGTAACGGAAACCGCGTTCTCGCAGATAGTTCCAGTGCGCCCCAATGTCCCCCTTACGTTGTGCGTCACGGGCAGCGGGACGAAGAACGGAGGAAAGTGATGAGCAGCTTGGATATTCAACGCTGGTCGAACGACTTCACCGCGCTGACCAAGGTCATATCGGAAGGCATCGAGCAGTTTGTTCTCCGGTTCATTTCCAGCTGAAGTGATCTGAGCTCGCTGCCTGTCATGGAATTATTGATCTCCACCGCGGTTCGGAGGACGAATCGTGATGAAGCAGAGGTTCTTACGGGGTTTCGGAGGCCTGGGCGGGGGCGAGCAGGTAGGAGAACACGTACGTAACTGCGGCGATGACCGCCAGTACGATCAAGGAGGTCGGGAATCCTCCGGCATCTCGCACCGGGTCACCGGTAGCGACGACAGCCGACATGAACAGTCCTACCCAGGACCAGGCTCCATCGCCGACTATCGGGATCATCACGGCGACACCTGTGACCGCACCTGTGAGCGCAGCCAGACTCAGTTCCTTGTCGACCCAGCTCATGGATCAACTAGAACACAGGCACGCTCCCGAGGCTGTGGAGTATCTCGGATTCAGGGGCTGAAGAACTCGAGTCGGCGGTGCAGGCGTGCGATCGACGGGTCCCCGATCGTGCGTCTGCCGTCGGTTCGGGCTTGGCTCGGGGTCATCCCGTAGAAGTCCTTGAACGCTCGCGCCAACTGGGATTTCGAGGTGAAGCCGCATCGCAGGGCCAACGCTTCGATCGTTTCGTTCGGCATCTCGGTTCTGGTCAATTCGCGGTAGACGAGTTCGAGACGCTTCCGCCGAATGACAAGAGCTATTCCGCCGTCGGATGCGAATGCGCGATAGAGCTGTGCCCGGGAGACGGACAATGCTGCGCACATGCTCGTCGGGCCGAGCCAGGTCTCCGAGAGATGCTCGGCGATGTAGGCGTACGCACGATCGCGGAGAGAGTGATCGGGCCGCGGCGACAGATCAGGTTCGGCGATACCCAAACTGACACGAAGGAGGGAAGCGACGACGTCCTCGTAGCCGGCCGCAGCATCGGGATCGAGATGCGGTAGCGCGAGTACGACCGATTGCATGCACTGAGCGAGCACGACGGCAGGAACTCCGCGCAGTACCGTCCCGTGTAGAGAACGACCCTTCGACTCGGCCTCGACGAGGGAACGCGGTGCGAGGAGCGTGATGGTGCGCCCTGTCGATTCCGCTTCCGCGTCGGCGGTCCAGGTACGCCCGAGGTCGAAGAATGTGACATCGCCTGGACGTGCGACGAAATCGACTCCGTCGGCGTTGCCGCTCAACTGCCCGTCGAGGACGACCTGGACCATGTATTCATCGTCGAGTCCGCTCTCGGCGATCAACCGATTGTTTCGGGTGTACTTCTGTGCGTTGAAGGTAGTTTGACCGATCAACGAGGTTCCGATGGAAAGCGCTGTGATCGAGCCTTCGAGAGATGTGTCAGGGTCAATTCGGTCGGTGACGAAGAACGGACGTGTGACACTGCGCCAGAAGTCGTCGGCGTCCGCAGGATCGACCGATCGGGTCGACACGCGGATGCGGGCGGAATTCATCGACACGCGGGCATGATATGTCAGATCCCGCAGGTCGCAGTCACTCTCCCGCAAATAAACGTCAATAGTGACCGAGCCCACATGATGAGACAAATCGGGCGTATTTGTGAGACGGCCAGTGCTCGCGTGTCGCGGCGAAGCTGTCTATGTTGTTCGTTATGGGTGGACAGGTTGGGAGTTCGATGCTCGAACGAAATCTCGAGTTCGGCGGGGATCGACTGCTCGTTTGTCGGCCATCATGAGGTCCACTTCGAATCGATCGCAGCTATCTCGAGCAAAGCGAAATCCTCGAGGAAGGGGCACGCTGCAAAGGCGGCTTGCCGGGCGTGGAGCCACGGCGATTCGTCCCCGCCTCCTCGGATTGATGGAACGCTCGGCGGGATTGACTGTCATCGATTCGCCGCTTGGGTTCGGCAAGACGGAACTCGCCGCGTTGTGGCTCACGACTCTCGGGCAGGTGCCGAGCAGACCGGTTGTCTGGGTGCCGGCGCCATCGCATCGGATGACCCCCCTCGAGTACTGGAACACCGCGCTCGCAGTAATTCAGGATTCGCTGGAATCACTCGAGGCCCCGCCACGAATGCGCGAGGATCCAGTGGGCGCGATCGAATCACTCCTCGACTCGTCGCCCGCACCATTCGTGTTGGTGTTCAACCGCATCGACCTGGTTGAGGGTGACGAGGTGGGACGCCGAATCGTGGATCTGATCGTGCGGCTTCCCGGATTGAAAGTAATCGTCACGCTGCAGGATCGGTCTGCGACGGACTTGCTCGAAGACGTCCGCGTGGACGAGTACCTGTGCGCGAACGACCTCAGATACACACTCGACGAGTCCACCGTTCTGTTCGCGGAGGCAGGGATCCACCTTCCCTCGGGCATCGTCCATTCGATCTGTGAACGCGTTGCCGGCGTTCCCGTGCTGATGAAGGTTGCTCTGAGTGCGGTTGCGGGGCTGAGTGAACCGAGCCGTGGACGCGAACGCGTTCAGCAGCGAGTGGACCAGGCGATCCACGCGTACGTCAGTCGGACCGCTCCTCGGTCGGGCAAGTCGCTCGAGTTGTTCGACTTCGCGACTACGATCGCCGCTGCCCGCACGGTGACACCAGAGATCGCTCGTGTCTTGTCCGACGATCTTGACGTGGAGGGCAAACTGGACTTGCTCGAGTCTTTCGGTCTGATCTTCCGGAATGGTTTCGAGGGAGAACCGTCCTGGTACTTCGCGCCGTCAGTTCGACTGGCATTCATACAGATACGGGCCGAACAAGGGGATGGATTCGAAGATCCCTTCCAGGTACTCGTCGATCACGCTCTCGGGACTTCGGATATAGCCGGTGCCGTTCACTACGCCTTGGACGGACGCAAGTGGACCAGGGTGCTCGACATACTCGAGCGCCACTGGGCTGATCTTCTGGTCGATCACACCGGATTGGTCCGGACTGCGTTGCAATCCATACCCGGTGACGTACTCAGTTCGAACCCTTCGATTCTGGTGGGTCGTGACCTGCTCGAATCACGTCTGCGGCCGCAGTTGATCAACGGCGATTCATTACCGGCGGAACCGGCGGAATTGCGTGCGATAGGTGGTAGTCCGCATGCGCACAGCTTGTTGAACGTCGGAACTGTCCAATCGGTGGTGCTGAGAACATCCGGTAAGTACCAACGCTCTACCGAGATCACGCGCAAATTGGCGCACGTCGTGTACGGACTCGGCGACGAGTCGTTGGGCGCGTTGGGGTCTCAACTGCCCGCCCTGCGGCTGATCTGGGGGGTCTCGCATCAATTGACCGGTGACCTCGGTGATGCCGCGGTGGAATTGCGACTCGCCTATCAAGGTGCGGTGCAACATGGTCCGGAGTTCGTCCTGCGTCACGCCGCAGGCAATGCCGCGCTCAACTCCGCGCTGATCGGGGACGTCGCGCACGCGACGGACTGGCTGCACCTGGAAAGCACACACCCGGACGTTTCGGGATGGTTGGGACCGCCCTCGCACATGGGGGGAGCGATCGCGCGGGCACTGGTGGCGTGCGACAGCGTGGACCTGCACGCCGGAGCTGCCGCGATGGACGCACTCGCCGAGGTCACACCGCCGGGCGACCTGTGGGCGTTCGCGGCCTACACTTACACCAGATTTGCACTGCTGCAATCGGACCCGTTCTGGGGGCTGATTTCCCTCCAGCGCGCAGTGGCAACGCACGGGCACGTGAATCCGTGTGAACGATCGCTCGGTGACGCGCTTCTCACCGCGGCACGTATCGATCTTCTGTTGGCGTCCGGGGAGGGTACCAAGGCGCTGGAAGAATCAGTCGCTGCGCCACATACGTTTGCAGTTGTCACGGTCTCCGTGGCGCGGGCGCATCTCCTGACCGGGTCGCCGTCCCAGGCATTGGAATTGTGCCGCGAAATCGACTGGAGCGGGCAGTATCTCACGAGGTTTCGGCTCGAATCCCTGCTGATCGAATGCGCTGCTCTGTGTGAACTGGGCAGGATCCCCGCTGCCGCGAGTACATGGGAGGAAGCTCGCGGACTGCTCGAAACCTCCGGTGTCCTGTCGGCCCTGGCGACGATACCGCGTGATCTGATCAGGCAACTCGAAGATCGGGCCGAGGGCTCGAGCAGTGCCGTCGCGACCTTTCTCGAATCCGAAGCGGCGCAGATGTATCCGGCGGCCATCGTTCGGGTCCAATTGACGAAACGGGAGATGGACGTTCTCGTGGAACTGGGTCTCGGCATTCCGATCGGTGAGATCGCGCGGCGGTTGTTCGTATCCAACAACACGCTGAAGAGTCACCTCCGAGCCTTGTATCGCAAACTCGGTGCGCATTCCCGGGAAGAGGCTGTCGCGGCAGCGCACCGACACAACCTCCTCGGCAGTGGGCAGGACTGATCGACGTCAGTGCAGATTGCGCTCGGCGTAGACCTTCATCGCGTCACGGACCAGCGAAGCAGTGCCTTCTCCGTACTTGTCGTAGTTTGCAGTGAAGCGGGGATCGTCGACGTACATCTGGCCGAGCCCGGTGAAGGCGTCGGCGCTGGGAGTCCTTCCCTGCCAACCGATCTTTATCCACTCGAACTGTCTTCGGGTAATCGTCTGGACGTCGTCGCTTTCCGCGGACAGCCCCGCTGTCAGTGCTTTTCCGAATGCCGCTGCGATGTCGGCTTGAGATTGCAGATGAGCTTTACGGTCCTGCTCCGACATCGACCGCCACCAGTTGTCGCCGCTGGTGTAGGCGTCCTTGCCCCAACGCTCGATGACCTCGTCCTTGTATCGGGTGTGGTCGAACCCGTCGAAAACATCTTCCGGCATGAGTGATTCACCATTCTTCGTCTTGTTCAAGGTCCTGTTGACCGATTCGATCTGTCTCGAGATCCGCGTGCGCTCTTGCTCGAGGAGTTCGAGGTGCGTACGCAGTGCGGCGGCCGTATCGCGTTCGCCGGTGAGGACTTCGGCGATGGCCGGCAATCCGAGTCCGAGTTCCCGAAGTAGAAGGATGCGTTGCAGTCGCACCAGGGCGTCTTCGTCGTAGAAGCGGTAGCCGTTGGCGCCGATGCGACTCGGTTCCAGGAGTCCCAAATCGCCGTAGTGACGCAGCGTTCTGCTGGTGGTACCTGCGGATTTGGCGAGTTCTTGGATGGACCATTCGCTCACGTGGAGTTCCTACTCTCGGATCGGTTGTGCTCATTCAGCATGCAAGTTGACGTTGCGTCAATGTCAAGAAAGTTCTCGGTGTGCATTGTCGGGAACGTTTTATGTCCGTTTCGCCGTATCGCCACGAACGGGTCTCCAACTGATTGATTCGATGACCTAGGTCACGTGATTTGGCTCACAAATTGTCAATTTGAATAGTTGAACAAGCCTCTGTTGACGCTTTCACATACCTCGACCACGATCATCTGAACAGATCGAGTTACGCGGTTGTTGAAAATGCACGGTAGTTGAAATGCACTGCAGACGGAACGGTGGTCCACGATGACTGAACTGGTGTCGGGCGTAGCCCAGGCCAAGCCCTATGACCTCGATGATCGGTACCGGTCGGGATCGGGACCGGTGTTGCTGACCGGTGTTCAGGCAATTGCACGCGGCTTCGTCGAGCAGCACGTTCGCGACATTCGGGCAGGTAAGCGTATTGCCACCTTCGTCTCCGGTTACCAGGGCAGCCCCCTCGGTGGCGTCGACAAGATGCTTCACGGCATGCCCAAGGTTCTCGCCGAGCACGACATCACCTTCATCCCTGGCTTCAACGAGGAGCTCGCCGCCACGGCGGTATGGGGAAGCCAGACGGATCTCCCCGCCGGAACCGCGACCCACGACGGCGTGACCGGCGTCTGGTACGGCAAGGGCCCCGGCGTCGACCGCGCTACCGACACCATTCGCCACGCCAACATGTACGGCGTGAACCCCAAGGGCGGCGTCGTCCTCCTGGTGGGCGACGACCCCGCGTCGAAGTCCTCCACGGTTCCGGCCGTCAGCGAGCGCTCGCTTGCCGCGATGGGCGTGCCGGTTCTCTTCCCACGCAATGCCGAAGAGATCATCACGATGGGTATGCACGCCGTTGCACTCTCGCGTGTATCCGGTTGCGTCGTAGCGCTGAAGATCGTCGCCGACGTCGCAGACGGTGCCTGGACGATCGACGGCAGCATCGCGGACTTCGACATCGTGGTTCCGGAAGTGCAGTTCGAGGGCAAGCCCTTCGTCTACAAGCAGCGTCAGATGGCCGCGCCGCCGGACAGTGTCATCGCCGAGGCCGATCTGTACGGCCCGCGATGGGATCTTGTGCACGCGTACGGAACTGCCAACAACCTCGATGTGATCGAGGTCAACCCCTCCGGTGCGAAGATCGGTATCGCCGCCACCGGTACAACTTTCGACTCCGTCCGACAAGCTCTGGCAGACCTCGGCGTCGATGATGCCGCGCTGCACCGCGCCGGGATCCGTCTCCTTCGCATCGGAATGTGCTACCCCGTCGTGGGCGAGAAGATAAAGGAGTTCGCCGAAGGTCTCGAGCAGATCGTCGTGGTCGAGGACAAGACCGCGTTCATCGAAGCTCAGATCCGGGAAGTCCTGTACGGCACCGACGATGCCCCTCGCATCATCGGCAAGCGTGACGGCCAGGGCCGTCTGCTCATGCCTGCCAGTGGTGAACTGACCGCAGGCCGGCTGCTCGCCCCGTTGCGCCGCGTACTGAAGCCGCACGTCGAACTCAAGCGCACCCTCCCGGCCCCGCTGTCGCTCAACGTGCTCTCCGCCAAGCGAACCGCGTACTTCTGCAGCGGGTGCCCCCACAACCGTTCCACCGCTATTCCCGAGGGTTCCATCGGCGGCGGCGGAATCGGTTGCCACACACTCGTCACCATGTCCGGCCGTGAGGACAGCGCTGTCACCGGCCTGACGCAAATGGGCGGCGAGGGCAGCCAGTGGATCGGGCAGGCACCGTTCACCGACGTGCCTCACCTGTTCCAGAACATCGGCGACGGCACCTTCTTCCACTCCGGTCAGTTGGCTGTCCAGGCATGCATCGCCGCAGGCGTGAACATCACCTACAAGTTGCTCTACAACGAAGTAGTGGCGATGACCGGTGCACAGGACGCGGAAGGTGCCCTCTCCGTTGCTCAGCTCAGCCACAAGCTGACCACCGAGGGCGTCAAGCAGATCATCATCTGCGCCGACGAGCCTTCGCGTCACAACAAGCGCGCTCTGGCCAAGGGCACCAAGCTCTGGCACCGCGATCGCCTCGACGAGGCCCAGAAGGAGCTTCGCGAGATCAAGGGCGTCACAGTGTTGATCTACGACCAGCACTGTGCGGCCGACGCTCGTCGCCAGCGCAAGCGTGGCACGCTGCCCACTCGCAACACTCGCGTCGTCATCAACGAGGCAGTGTGCGAAGGCTGCGGTGACTGCGGCGTGAAGTCGAACTGCCTCTCGGTCCAGCCCGTGGACACCGAGTACGGCCGCAAGACGAAGATCGACCAGACGTCCTGCAACACCGATTACACCTGCATGGACGGCGATTGCCCGTCGTTCGTGACCGTCGAATTGGTACCGGGCAAGAAGGCTCCCAAGGCCGCACGTCCCGTCCCGCCCGTCGTCGCAGACCCCGATTTCGGACCGCTCACCAGCACGCAGAACGTTTTCCTCGCGGGCATCGGCGGCACCGGCATCGTGACCGTCAACCAGGTGCTCGCAACGGCTGCACTGCGCGCCGGCCTCGAGGTGGAGAGCCTTGACCAGATCGGACTGAGCCAGAAGGCCGGACCGGTTGTCTCGCACCTGCGTTTCAGCTCCAGCGCGCTCGAGCCGTCCAACCGCCTCACTCCGGGCAGCGCGGATTGCATCGTCGCCTTCGACCTGCTGACCGCGACGGACAACAAGAACCTCGACTACGGCAACGCCGAGAAGACGGTCTCCATCGCCTCGACGTCGCAGACGCCGACCGGAGACATGGTCTACGACAAGGCTGTTCGCTACCCCGAGGAGACGTCACTCCTCGCCCGTCTCGACAAGGTGTCGCGCACCCTGCGTTCGTTCGACGCACTCGCCGCGGCGCAGGAGTTGTTCGGTAACACCGCAGCGGCCAACTTCCTGCTGATCGGTGCTGCCTACCAGAGCGGTGGACTTCGTCTGCCGGCCGAGGCCATCGAAGAAGCGATCGGCATCAACGGCGTTGCCGTGGACGCGAACATCGCGGCATTCCGTTGGGGTCGTGCAGCAATTGCCGACACCGCAGCGTTCTCGGCCGTCACCACGCCGGCCAAGTCCGTCCGCGAACCCGTTGTCGCACCGGCTCACATGTTCGCCGGAACCACCTTCACCGGTGAAACCCTGCGACTGGTGGAACTGCGTGCAGCGCAGCTCATCGAGTTCCAGTCCGTCAAGATCGCCCAGCGTTACATCGATCAGGTTCAGGCAGTCTGGACCGCCGAACGTGCCGCAACCGAGCGGACCGATTTCAGCGAGGCTGTTGCCCGCGGCCTGTTCAAGTTCACCGCGTACAAGGACGAGTACGAAGTTGCCCGTATGCTGGTCGACCCCGCATTCATCGAGGACGTCAAGTCTCAGGTGCCGGCCGGGGAGAACCTGACCTACAAGCTCCACCCGCCGATCCTTCGAGTGATGGGCCGCAAGAAGAAGATCGGTCTCGGACCCAAGTCGCATGTTGCACTGAAGGTTCTGGCCAAGGGTAAGAAGCTTCGCGGTACCAAGCTCGACCCCTTCGGCTACATGCACGTCCGCAAGGTCGAGCGTGAACTGCTCGCCGAGTACGAGGCCATGATCGCTGACCTCTCTCGTACGCTCGCAACCGACGGATACGATCGCGCCGTCGAGATCGCGGCACTGCCGGACGTGGTTCGCGGTTACGAAGACATCAAGCTCGGCAACATCGAGCTGTACAAGACTCGCCTGCGCGAACTCGGTGTCGGTGAGTAGGAGCGCCGGCGAGTAGATCGAACAAGACTGTGCCCCAGTGACCGTCGTCGCTGGGGCACAGTTGCATTCAGGGCCTTCTCGGACCCAGGCAGGTTCAGGAGGGCGGGAACTGGCCGTCGGCAACCACGGCGCTGCCGTTCCACGTGAAGTTCACTATGTTCGGTCCGCCTTGGGGACAGCAGAATGCATCGTCGTCCAGCAGCCAACGGTATTGGACGGATACCGAATCCTTGTTGCTGTCGATGACGTGTGTGTACGAGTACGGCTCACTGGTAGCCGTGCCCAGGTATGTTCCGTCGTGGAAGAACAGGACGTGTGACTGGTAAGTCGCATCGCCGACGCCGTCGCCGTCCACCGAAACCCAGAGCAGGTCAGGACAATTCCCGATCTGTTCTTCGCTCGCGGATCTCGGTATCCAATTGCCCCCGTTGATGTCGGTGCCCAGCGTGCCGATGGCGTCGGTGACGAGCGAGGAGCCGACGTCGAGACAGGGACCCGAAGCGGGGATTGCTGTCGTAGTCGCCGTCGTGGATGCATTTGTGCGGGTGTTCGATTGTGGCGGGGGAGAGCTCGCTACCGTCGTCTCGGTTTCGTTTGCCGTCGATGTCGCCGACGCCGTTGAACTGGCTGCCGTGGAACTCGCCGCCGCTTCAGGTGTTCCTTCGGTCGACCCACAACCGGCGACCGTCAGGGCAGTGGCCGTCACCAGTGCAGCGGCTGCGACGGCGGCCGAAATCGGAGCTTTCCTGCGCATGCGTCCTCCAGAGTGTATGGGTTCACGTGTTCAAGTCCCTCCTTCGTTCTGTCGCCGGGCCGCATGCGTGCGTTATCGAACAACCGGTAACGATCAGCTATCGGACTCGGTGTTCCGTGCTTCGGTGCTCTTGGCCCCGGCCGCGTCGTATCGCACGGATCCAGCAACGACGGTCATCGCAATCTCTGTGGTCAGGAGAGAATCGACCCCTTCGGTGAACGGATCTTGTTTCAGTACGACAAAATCGGCTGCTTTACCCCGAACCAGCTGGCCGGTCACATCTTCCCACCGGCACGAGTAGGCAGCGTCGCGAGTTGCGTGAGCCAGCGCGTCCGCGAGGGGGAGTGCGTACTTCGGCAGGTTGGGTGCCAGTGACGGATCGATTGCGGATCGACGGGTGGTGGCGATGAACATGTTCGGCAGCGGCGGGTGGGGAGCGGTCGGAGCGTCCGAACCCAACGCCAGAACCGCTCCGGCCTCGGTGAATTCGGGCCAGGGGTACGCGCGATTGACCCGGTAGTCGCCGAGCATCGCCTGCCAGTTCTCCTGGATTGCAGGGTCAGCGTGAACCGGTTGCATCGAGGCGATGATTCCCAGGCGGGCAAGCCTTTCGACGTTGTCCCGGGTGATGGACTCCAAGTGTTCCATTCGGTGCCTGCGGGGAATGTCTCCGTTGGCGGCGATCGCGTACTCGAGTGCCGTCAATCCGATCTCCGACGCCTCGTCGCCGATCGCGTGCATCGCGATCTGCAGGCCTGCGGCGTCAGCGGCTGTCACGACGGGGATCAAGGACTCGAGATCCCAGATGGGCTCGGCGTTGGTGCCGTCCGAGTACGGCTCTTTCATTGCGGCAGTGCAGCTGTCGATCACACCGTCGATGATGATCTTGATTCCGGCGATACGGAGCCACGGACCTTGGACGCGCTCGTGGAGTTCGATCACGTCGTGAACTTGTCCGACGTTGTCGGCCTCGTTGTCCTCGCGGGTCATCAGCCAGTGAGCCGCGACACGCAGCGGCAGTGTTCCGTCTCCTGCGTCCAATGCTCTTTCCAGCGAGGCTAATTCGTCCGCGCCGAGTGCCATGTCGACCGCACCGGTCACGCCGTCCTCGAGATAGTGGCGGAAGGCGAGAGCGAGGGCGGCGTCCCGGTCTTCGTCGGATGCGAGCTCCGCCAGTTTCGGCCAGACGTAGAGCATCATGGCGGTCTCGTACAGCATTCCGGTGGCTTCTCCGGTGTCCGGATCCCGGCCGATACGACCGCCGATCGGATCGGGAGTGTCCGCGTCGATGCCGAGTTCTCGCAGTGCTGCAGTGTTCACCCAGACCGAATGTACGTCGTTGGCGTCGAGGTACACCGGGCGATCGGGTACGACGGCGTCGATCATCTCTCGCGTCGGGTGCCCTCCATCCAGCGCGGAGAACAACCAACTGCGACCCAGCAGTCGTGGTGCGTCCGGGTTCGATTCCGCGAATTGCTTGATGCTGGACTGAATGTCGGCGAGATCGGCGGCATCACGCAGATCCAACTTCTGCAGCGCGAATCCCATCATCACCAAATGCGTATGGGCGTCGACGAAACCGGGTAGCACGACGGCACCTTCGAGATCGATCACCTCGGCGTCTGGAGCCAGGATATCGGCATAGACGGTTTCGCCCACGAATCTGAGCTTGTGGTCCTCGACGACTATCGACTCGGCCCATCCGTCGTCGGCAGCCGTGAAGATCGTTCCGTTGCGGTAGTGAGTGATGCTGTCATTCATGACTTCTACGTGATCCTTACGCGATGACGGTAGTAGTGATGGCGGCGCTGTGGTGACGATACGCACCTTCGGTACGTGCGGAGAGTCGGGAAACCAAGGCGAACGGGCCCAGTAGAACGAAGCTGATCCCCGAGATGATGACTCCGAAGGTCGGATACCCGAGGCCGGCCGTCACCGAAGTTCCGAACAGCGGCGCGAACGCGGAGCCGATGAGGTAGGTGCCCAGTAGTGGCGCCGACCATCGGCCGGCCGCGTCGAGCGCGGCCGAGATGGCAACCAGGACGATGAACGTGGCCGCGTAGATCGTGTTCCAAGCGATGACCACTACCAAGTAGATCGTGGGATCGGTGGTGAGGCCGGCAGACAGCTTCAGAATTGCCCCGAGTATCAGTAGCACGGAGATCGATACTGTCCGACTGACCCGAGAACCCAACGCGGTCAAGGTAACAGCCGCGAGCACACCACCCGCCGTTGATGCGCTCAGTGCGAGACTCATTTGTTGATCCGAGAGCCCGGCGTGCTCGGAACCCATGATGCCGAGTACTGCCCACAACGAGTCCTCGCTGATCGCCCAGACTGCAAGCATCGCGAGAAATGCGGTTCCGGCAAAAGTGAGTCGTTTCGCGCTGACCCCGGCGGGGAGAGCTGTGGTCGTATTGGCGGACTTCGCCGTCTCCGGCGACTCTTTCACCGGGGACGACGGCAACCAGGTGACCGTTGCTGCGGTAGCCAGTGCCAGGACTGCGACGATGCCGAATGCGTTGGTCATGTGTGTGCCGAGGATGGGTATGAGAGCGAGGACGGCTGTGACGACGACACGGTTCACGAGGCCGCTGATGCTTGACGCCCGGTCCGGGTTCGTGAGCGCGGCCAGTGCCGCTCCGCCAACGGATGCGGATCCACCAGCGCCGATACCGCCGACGATGATCGCGGCGCATGCGATCGTCGTGGACGGTGCGATGGCCGCAACGCCGAATGCGGCTGCCATCGCGATCAGGCTGACGCGGCCGAGGAGATGGCGATGCCGGCCCGAGGCGATTCGGGTGGTGGCGAGGCAGGTGACGGCGCAGACCAGCAGCGATGCGGTCAGAACGGCACCGGCAGCGGATTCGGTGACACCAAGGTCCTCGACCATTGCCACGATCATCAGGGGGATGAGGTTCGCGGTGATGAACCCCATGACGCCGATACTGAAGACGGCAATACCGCGGTTGGCGGTGAGTGGAACCCGGTCGGACTGCGTATTCGTCGAAGCGTTGATCGGCACTAGGGCAACCCCATGTCCTGAAGGGGGTGGCTGAACCGACCCCTGGTGGCGTGATGCGAGTCACTTAATGAATGTGATTCGTTAAGTATGGGGATGGGCTCCGCCACGGTCAAGAGATCTAATGAATTTGATTCGTTAATTGTATGTTTCCGGATACGTGCTTCCGTAAAGTGGCGTCGCCGGTCTGTTTCCTGTTGTGAGGCTTATGCTTCCGCAATGGCTGAGATTGCGGAACGCACCCGCTACTTCGAGCGCTACGTCACTTTCATCGACGCGATTGTCGCCATTGCGATCACGCTGCTCGTACTGCCGCTGGTCGAACTCACCAGTGACCACCACGGCACCACGTCGGAACTGCTGCGCGATCACGCTGCGCAGTTCTACTCGTTCGCCCTGAGCTTTCTGGTGATCTTCCGGCTCTGGTGGTCGCAGCATCGGCTGCTTCGTTTTGTGGTCGACGCGGACAAGGTGGTCGTTCGCGGACTGGGGTTGTGGGTGATGACCATCGTGTTCCTGCCCTTCCCGACAGCGCTCGTTGCGGCGCCGTCGCAGGATCTCGGAACCAGGGCTCTCTACATCGGGACAATGGCAGCCAGTGCTGCGTGCCTGGCGGTGGTCGCGTGGGGTCTGGTTCGCAACCCGTCGTTGAGTGAAGAGAATGCGAAGCCGCATTTCACCGCTGAAATCGTCACTTTCCTGATCATGGTGGTGGCGCTGCTCGTCAGTGTGCTCGTTCCGGTGACGTCGTACTTCCCGCTGTTTCTTCTCCTGCTGTCGACGCCGATCGAGAAGCTGTGGAACCGAGTGGCGGCGAAATCGACTGGCGGCGAGCGTGAGATGAGCTAGTCGGCGCGAGCGGTCATCGCGGATTTCTTGGCTTTGTTTCCGCAGATGTTCATCGAGCACCAGCGTCGGTTGTTGCCGCGACTGGTGTCGACGTAGAGGCCGGTGCACCCGTCGCCCTGGCAGGCCTTGACGCGGTCCCGGTCGGCTCCACCGAGCACCGCGATCGCGTCGGCAGCCACTATCGACAAAGCGTCGCGGATCGGATTGTCTCCGGCTGATTTCCAGAGGGCCCGGCCACTCTCGAGGACGAGGTGGGCATCACCGAGCTCGGATGCGGTGTTGACGATCCCGACATCGGTGCGTGAGGCGCGGCGGTTCTCGCACACGGCGGTTCCGATGCGATGAATGGCCTCACGTAAATCCTGCGCGCCGCGGAGGTCGTCTTCTGTCGCGGTTGCGGGGGCGTCCATCAGATCGTTGGCGCGTAACCATAATTCGAGTCGCTGCGGGCTCGTGAGTCGTTCGAACCTCGAGCCGTTCCGATTGGTGAGGGTGGCGGTGAAGCGGAAGGCGAGCGTGTCGTTGTCGAGTCGAAACACGTCCCGAGCGGATTGATCAGCTCCTGCTTCGTTCACTTTCGTCCTCCTTCGTGGCGAACCATCTCAACCGGTTCGACAGCAACTGTACCCGTGTGAGAGTCTTGAACCGTCTTAGATGGTTCAGTACTTTCGAGAGGGAAATTCATGACTTCTGTTTCCGTGGTCGGCTTGGGCGCGATGGGTCGTCCCATCGCTCGAAATCTACTGGGCGCAGGCTTCGACGTGACGGTGTGGAATCGCAGCCCTGAAGCGGTAGCCGAACTGGTCGAGGAAGGGGCGAGCGGCGCGAAAACCGTTGCCGAGGCATTCCAGTCCGGTGTTGTGCTGTCGATGTTGGCAGATGATTCGGCCGTGTCTTCGGCCATTCTGGATCCCGCCGTCCTCGCATCCGTTCCGAGTGGAACCGTGCACGTCAACATGGCCACCGTCAGCGTCGACCTTGCCAAGCGCGCCGCCGCACTGCACGCCGAGTACGGTATCGGGTACATCGCGGCGCCGGTGTTCGGACGCGTTTCTGTTGCTCAGGCTGGTCAGTTGAACATCATCGCCGCCGGCGACAGTTCCCTCCTCGAGCGAGTGCAACCCTTTCTCGACGTCATCGGTGCTCGCACGTGGCCACAAGGTGAGCGTCCGGAGCAGGCCAACATCGTCAAGATCATCGGCAATTACCTCATCCTCGCCGCGATTCAATCCTTGGGCGAGGCAATCGCATTGGGGGAGAGGTCAGGTGTGGACGGAAGCCAACTCGTAGAACTGCTGACCTCGACGATCTTCCCGGGGCCGGTCTACTCCAGCTACGGAAACCTCGTCGCGACGCGTCAGTACGAGCCTGCAGGATTCACCACAGCTCTGGGCTTCAAGGATTTGAGGCTTGCGCTCGACGCCGCCGACAGCGTCGATCTGGATTTGCCGTTCGGTGGCGTACTTCGAGGCGTGCTCGCTCAGGCTCTGGCGAACGGTCAGGGCGAGATGGACTGGGCGTCTATTGCAGAACTGGTCCGTTCCGGCCAGTCGGGTGAAGGCAGTCCCGAAACACCGACGAGGTGAGCTCGAACTCGGACGGGACGGCGACTTCGGCACTGGCGGAGACCGATTCCGTCCGGACACTACCGCTGGCCGGGTTGTCGGCACTCGCAATGGCAGGCTTCATAGCGATCACAACCGAAACCATGCCGGCCGGACTACTGGTGCAGATCGGGTCAGGGTTGTCCGTATCGGTCTCCGGCGCAGGGCAATTGGTCACCGCATACGCATTGGGTTCCGTCGTCGGGGCGGTACCACTGATCGCATTGACCCGAGGATTGCGACGGCGTGCTGTCCTGGTGTCGGCGATTCTGGGGTTCGGTGTCTTCAATCTGGTGACAGCGCTTTCGTCGAATCTTGTTCTCACCTTGGGTGTTCGGTTTCTGGCCGGTATGGCGGCAGGTGTGGTGTGGGGGTTGCTTGCCGGGTACGCACGCAGGATGTCGCCCCCTCACCTGCAGGGGCGGGCCGTTGCGGTTGCCTCCGTCGGACAGCCGATCGCGTTGGCAATCGGCGTTCCGATGGGGGCGTGGCTCGGGACCCTGGCCGATTGGCGCGTCGTCTTCGCCGTGATGTCGGTTGCTGCGCTACTTCTGGTCGCGTGGATACTCACGGTGATGCCGGACTTTCCCGGGCAACAAGCGGATCGGCAGCTGCCGGTGCGGAAAGTCTTGGTCCTGCCTGGCGTACGACCGATTCTGTTTGTCGCGTTCTTGTGGATCCTCGCGCACAACATCGTGTACACGTATCTGGCGGCGTTTCTGGATCGCATCGGTTTCGGCGATCGGTTGGGAATCGTCTTGTTCGTGTTCGGACTTTTCGCCTTCGTGGGCATCGGTGTGGTCGGGGTGTTTGTCGACCGGGCCCTTCGAAGTCTCACCGTGCTGAGCTTGGTGGTCTTTGCCGCAGCTTTGACGGCGTTGGGCGTCGGCGGTGACAGCTTCGCAGTGATCGCACTCAGCGTTGCGGTATGGGGCGTGGCATTTGGAGGCGCTCCCACTCTCCTTCAGACGGCGCTCGCGGATACGACGGGCGACGCTGTGGACACGGCGCAATCGGTTTTCGTGACGATCTTCAATGCGGCGATCGCAGCGGGCGGCGTCGTGGGCGGGCTGATCTTGGCGGACAGGGGTGTGGGAGCGTTGCCGTTGGTTTCGCTGGTGCTGATCGTCGTCGGTGTTCTTGTGGCCAGTATCCGACAATTCGGACATAGCTTGTGATTCACTTCACGCATGCGGAAGTCATTGTTGGTGGTTGCTCTCGTTGCTACGTGGTTTGTCGCCGGAGCGATGCCCGCGGGGGCTGCGGATGCGAATTGGTCCGGTGATTACTCGCTCAAGCGTTTCGCCGCGACCAAGACGGGCACAAGTCTGGCCGCCAGCCAGTGGGAGCCGGATTTCTCCGATACATACACGTTCGAGACGGATTGCTCGAGCGGAGTCTGTATCGCCACAGTGGTCGGCGGTCCGGCTCCCGCCAATCCGACGTTGCCGCAGCCTGCTCGATACACCTGGGACGGAACCAGTTGGGTGCACCCCTATGACTGGGAGTGGGATTGCTACCAGGGGGAGGGCGTGCCCAAGGTGTGGGCACCGGCGCACTCCGAGGCGTATTACACACCTCAGCCCGATGGCAGTCTGAAAGGTTCGTGGCGTACCGACATCAAGAGTGGTCCCTGCGCGGGATCGGTGATCATGCGCGTCGAGGCGTACCCGGTCGGTCGGTCTACCGGATCTTTCGGTAGTTGAGAACGATCGGCGACTGGATGGTGTTGAAACAAATCTGAGGCCGCGGGAATTGATCGAGCCCCATGCACGTTAATTGAGTCAGTAACGCTCAACTTTCTGCAAGGAGGCTTCGGAATGCCAGCATTCTTCGGGCCCGAGGGTCCCGGTCGCATCGATATTTCCCGGCTCATGAGCAGGGCCACCCAGCAACTCATGGCTGACGCTGCACGTGTAGCGGCTGCTCGCGGTGATTCGGATCTCGATGCACTGCACGTTCTCCGCGTCATGGCGGAGCAGGATCCGGTCCGCACGCTCATGCAGCGCGCCGGAGCCGACCCGAAATCCGTGGTCGACGCCGTCGACCTGCGGCTGCCACAAGGCCGTGAGCAGGGGGCCTACTCTGCTCCTGCGCTCAGCAGTGCCGTGAAAACCGCTCTACTCGAGGCTCATCAACTGGCCCGAGCCCTGGGATCGACGTACATCGACCCCGAACATCTCTTCATCGCCCTGGCCGGTGACCCCGATCATGTTCCGGGTCGTCTGCTCGCTTCGGCCGGCATCACGCCGGAGAAGCTGCAGGCAGCGGTTCAGAATCCCGCAGCCGGTCCAGTCGAAGACGAGTCCACCACACCGACGCTCGACAAGTACGGCATCGATCTCACCGATCGCGCCCGCAACGGCGGCGTCGATCCGGTGATCGGCCGCGCCGACGAGATCGAACAGACCATCGAGATCCTCTCCCGCCGCACCAAGAACAACCCGGTCCTGGTGGGTGAGGCCGGCGTCGGCAAGACTGCCATCGTCGAAGGTCTCGCCCAGCGCATCGTCGACGGGGATGTCCCGGAATCGTTGGTGGGCAAGAAGATCGTCCAGCTCGAACTCTCGAGCATGGTCTCGGGTACCCGTTACCGCGGTGACTTCGAGGAACGGCTGACCAAGGTGATCGACGAGATCACCGCACACAAGGACGAGCTGATCGTCTTCATCGACGAGATGCACACCATCGCCGGTGCCGGGGGCGGCGCAGACGGTGCGATGGACGCCGGAAACATCCTCAAGCCCAAGCTCGCTCGCGGTGAACTGCACATCGTCGGCGCCACCACGCTCGACGAATACCGCAAGAACATCGAGAAGGATCCCGCGCTCGAGCGGCGCTTCCAGCCCGTACAGGTCGGAGAGCCGTCGATCGAGGACGCAATCGCGATCTTGAGCGGACTGCGCAGTCGGTACGAGGATCACCACAAGGTGCACTACACCGACGAGGCGATCACCGCTGCGGTGGAGCTGTCGGCACGTTACATCGGCGACAGGTTCTTGCCGGACAAGGCAATCGACCTGATCGACCAGGCCGGCGCCAGGCTTCGCTTGAAGACGGCCACGGTAGACACCGCTGCGCTGCAGCAGCGTCTCGAGCAGCTCGAGAGCGACAAGGAAAAAGCCGTCGCCGACGAGTTGTATGAGAAGGCGTCGACCCTGCGTGACGAGATCAACGGCGTCGCAAAGCGTCTCGAGAAGGCAGGATCCTCGGTTCCTTCCGAGGAAACGCCGGACGTGACCGCTGAACAAATCGCCGAAGTTGTCGCTCGCGCAACGGGTATTCCGGCAAGCCAGATGACTCAGGCAGAGAAAGATCGCCTGCGCCGTCTGGAAGAGGAACTGCACGGTCGTGTCATCGGGCAAGATGACGCCGTTCGCGCAATCGCGCGTGCCGTGCGTCGTAGCCGTACCGGTATGAGCGATCCGGATCGTCCCGTCGGTAGCTTCCTGTTCCTCGGACCCACTGGCGTCGGCAAGACGGAGCTCGCAAAAGCTCTGGCTGCCACACTCTTCGGAGACGAGAACAAGATGCTGCGCTTCGACATGAGTGAGTTCGGTGAGAGGCACACGGTCAGCCGATTGGTCGGTGCTCCTCCCGGATACGTCGGCTACGGCGAGGCCGGACAGCTCACGGAACAGGTGCGTCGTAACCCGTACTCGGTGATCCTGCTCGACGAGATCGAGAAGGCACACCCGGACGTGTTCAACACCTTGCTCCAGGTGCTCGACGACGGGCGTCTGACCGACGGTCAGGGTCGGACGGTGGACTTCAAGAACACCGTCGTGATCATGACCAGCAACCTCGGCTCGGACATCATCTCGAGCAAGTCCGGTGGACTCGGCTTCACCACAGGCGATGCAGAGTCGGCGGAGAAGCCACTGCGCGACCGCGTGATGGCCAGGTTGCGCGAATCGATGCGGCCGGAGTTCCTCAACCGTATCGACGAGATCGTGATCTTCCGCAAGCTCGACACCGAGCAACTGCACCGGATTACTGATCTGCTGCTCGACGACAGCCGGAAGCGGCTGCAGTCCAAGGGCATCGAGATCGAGTTCACTGCCGACGCAGTGGACTGGATTGCCGAGCACGGGCATCAACCCGAGTTCGGGGCTCGCCCGTTGCGTCGTTCGATTCAGCGTGTGGTCGACGACAAGATCGCCGACATGCTGCTCGACGATCTCCTCGAAGAGGGCGGCAGTATCACCGTCGCGGTTGACGAGGGTGAGTTGGTGTTCAGCTAGGAGGGGCACAGCCCCCGTGAGCGGTTAGGGAGTCCCAGGACTCCCTAACCGCTCACAGGCGCGCAGCGCCCAAAATCTCCGCCGCCAGGGCGTCGTTGTGCCGGAAAAACCCCGCATTGGTACGGGGACGAGGGAAAGCCGCCGACCAGTTGTGGCCTGCAACCCACGGCCCGGCCGCGAAGCGGCGAGGATGAGCTGTGTTGTTCCGGTCGAGAATTCGTGACGTACCGTCGACGGCGAGCTTCGCCGAACTGTCCACGGTCGCACGAAGTTCGACTGCCTCGCCCCGACCGTGAAGCGTCCGCAGGAGCAAGTCACCGCTCGCGCTGATGGAAGCAACCGGCAAGCGTGCTTCGACGAGGGTGTTCGCGGCCACGATGTCGGTGTGCGACGCACTGCGCGCGACAAAGATCCCAGCCCCCGTTGCCGGGTCGATCTCGGTGGAGAACACCGAATCCGGCCCGAGGAACTGGACGATGCCCGCCTCGTTGAGGGCGATCAACTGTTCCAGTCGCTCGGGTGGCGGACCACTGGCGATGAAGCTGAAGAACGAATGAAGCCAACCCTCGACGTCCTTGGCGACGGATTCGGCCGGGATTCTGCCGCGCCGCAACAATTCTCCGACGGTCATGTACGTCGACAGCAGCGCTGAGAAGACAGCCGCGTCGGCGCTGAAATACGGGTCCGACCTCCGCGCGACATCTGCCGAGATGTATTCGGTGATCCGGGATTGGACCTCGGCAAGCCCGTCGTAGCGCTCACCGCCGAGTGGGCGGTTCAGCCGCTCGAGATCGATACGGTCTTCCGGCTTCGGGACTGCGTTCTCGACCAGTTCATGCAATCGAGGCGATCCCCAGGCCAGCGAGGCGAATTCGGCGTCGAACTCCTCCCAGGTGCCCACTGTCCGATCCGGGTGAGATGCGAACAGCTCGTGATAGTGGGCGCCTGCCAGTTCTTTCGACGCCAAGGGCCAGATGTCGTTTCGGAAATCCAACGGTCCGTCGCCGGGAACGAGATCAGCGGTGAAGAACCGCGGTAGCGGTGGCCGTGCGTCAGCGATCGAGTACGAAATCTTGGAGTGATACGGCACTCCGCGACGAGATCCGGCATACAACAGGGGTTCCCGACCCGAGGGAGCGTAAGTGAGGATGCCGTCTTCACCGCGTTCGAAGATGCCGCCACGGCTCTCGGCGAGGAGAACCATCCAGTCGATGAAAGCCAGCCCGAGTCCGGCGATCAGAACCGGTTCGCCTTCGGGAATGACATCGGCGTCGAGGTCGGCAGTGTAGCCCGGACCCACATACGTCAACCCGTGATCGGACGCGAAGCTGGTCAGCGCGGTTTCACGTGGGGCAGGCAACGCATCGGGGTGCCCTTGTGCGAGAAGGACGGTCGTCGCGTCGATGACAGCTCCGTCGTCCAGATGAACCGTCTGTGTCTCGCTGACGTTCACGATGTCGACCACGGATCGTCGATGAACTCGAACGTCGACGTGCGCTGGCGCGGAGTCGACTGCAGTCTCGAACACCCAGTTCAGGTATCGGCTCTGCAGTGACCTCGATGCAAACGACGACGGGGTGATCGTCGGAACTTCTGCTGCGATTTCTGGGAATTCGGCAAGCTCGGCCGAGCGCTCGGCGACCCATTCCGCGAGGGTCGGACCCGGCAGCACCGGGCCGGTCACGGCGGTGGTCTCGTCGGTGAACATCGTGACGTCCGCGGTTGTCGAATTCATCCACAGAAGCGGCGCCTGGCTGCCTCGCCAAATACGGCCGGCGCCTGCCGGATACGGGTCGACAACGTGAATGTCGATCGGTGTGGGATCGGCGTTCACCGATTCGTGAGCGAGGATCCGCTCGAGTACGCCGGTCCCGCGGGGTCCACCGCCCACGATCACGATGACAGCTGCTGTCGCCACTGAGGTACGGGGTCGATCGCCTGGCACGAGTCCTCCATCGGACCTGGCAGAAAGCACCCGCACCTCAGCAGAGGGGGTTGCTGCGACGTCACGGAGCCAGGACTCTCGATCGCTCTGGATGGTTAGTCCAGCTTATCTTCGGAGAATCGTGAGGCAAGGAATTCCGGACATCAGATCAGCGTGAATCAAACAGTTGTCAATCACTATCTTTCGGTTTGCGTTGCAGGCAGGATCCGAGCGTGAACATCCCCGAAGCCGATTCGTGATCCGCCGACGCCGGGAGCGGTGGCTGAGATGGCGATGGTGTCGCCGTCTTCGAGAAAGGTACGGGTCTCGGAGCCCACAGCTACGGGTTCCTTGCCGCCCCACGTCAACTCGATGAAGGCGCCGCGCTGATCTTTGTCCGGTCCGGAAATGGTTCCGGACGCGAAGAGATCGCCGGTGCTCGCTGCTGCGCCGTTGATGGTGGTGTGCGCGAGCATCTGCGCAGGCGACCAGTACATCTGGGCGTAGGGCGGCCGGGAGACGACGTGACCGTTCCACTCGACGGCCAGGTCGATGTCCAGCCCCCACTTCTCTTCACCACGCAGATAGGAAAGCGGTTCGGGATCCTGCACCGGAGTGTCGATTCGGGCTGCTTCGAGAGCGAGCAAGGGTACGACCCACGGTGAGATGGAGGTCGCGAAACTCTTCCCCAGGTTCGGACCGAGGGGCACGTACTCCCACGCCTGGATGTCTCGGGCAGACCAGTCGTTCACGACGACGGCGCCGAAGACGTGCTCGGCAAATTCGTCCGGGGTGATGGAATCGCCCATCTTCGAGGGAGTTCCGACGATGAATCCCATCTCGGCTTCGATGTCGAGGCGCCGGGACGGTCCGAAGTCCGGGCTTTCCTGATCGGGTGCCTTCCGCTGTCCGCAGGGACGAACGATGTCGGTGCCGGAGACGACGACGGTGCTCGAGCGCCCGTGGTATCCGACGGGAAGATGCTTCCAGTTCGGCATCAAGGGGGCTGCGTCCGGGCGGAACAACCGCCCGAGGTTGGTTGCGTGATTCTCCGAGGCGTAGAAGTCGACGTAATCGGCCACTGCGATCGGCAAATGCATTGTCACCGAATCAACGGAAAACACTGCATTCGAGTCTATTTCGCTAGTCACGAGCTCCGTGATCCGGTTTCGCACCGATACCCACTGATCTCGTCCCTGAGCCATGAACGCGTTCAGAGTCGGTTCGGAGAAGACGGAATCACCTAGTGTCGCTGCGAGATCGACCACCGATTCGGCGACGCGCACACCGACACGCGGTAACCCTCCCGCGGGGGAGAAGACCCCGTACGGCAGATTGTCGAGACCGAACAGTGAGTCGGCGGGAATGTCGATGGTCGTGACAGTCATACGAGAGTTCCTTCGGTTTTGTCGGAGCGGACGATCAACCCGAGGCCTTCCAGCTCGGTCAGAGGGTCCGAGATGCTGCAGGTACCGAACGCGAGGAATCGGCGACGCACCTCGCCGGCCTCGTCCTCGGTGAGGTCGGCCAGGGCTTGCGCGATCGATTTTCCATCGCGCTGAGACAGTGCAGCAACAATTTCCGAACGATCGGCGCCCCGCCTCGCCGCGTCGACGGCCACCATGATGTTGAGGAAGCCGTGTTGCTCGAAGCCTGTTTCCGGATCGGTGTTGCGCACACCGTGGTGCAGTCCCGCAGTCGCCTTGAACGGGATATTCGCTCGGACAACGGATATCACCGCATCGGCGAGCTCTTCCTCGTTCGGGTACGCCTCGGCGACAATCCCGCCGGTGCGAAACTTTGCGGAATGCCCGGCAGTTTCGAGAGCTGTGAGATAGCCCGCGCGCCGATCACCTCGAGGCACCTCGACAAAAATGTCGACGTCGGGATGAGCGGCATGGACACGAGAGAGTTCCTCGAAGGCCGCATCGGCGTCCAACCCGTCAGGAATTCCCACCTCGACGGCGGCGACGTGAACACCAGGGATGGCGAGCGCGTTCGAGAGTGCAGCCGCCGTATCGGATGGGCCGGCCGGCACGGTCAGGCTCAGCGTCACCGGGCTGTCCGCTGAAACGTACGCAGCCAGTTCGCTCAGTCGCGGCGCGGGAAAAACGAAAGGCCCGACCAGTGCGTCGTAATCCGCCTGCAGGTAGGCGGCGTGGGCCGGAACTGCCTCGGCAAGAGGAGCATTGCCGGGTGGGAAGAGTGCTGCGTCGTCGCACAGGCCGCGCAGGAGTGGGGAGATGATCGTCATTGCCTAGGCCCCCGCCCTGCCCAGCTCCAGGCGTACGCTTCGTCCTCGCAGGCAAGGGCTCCCTCACCCAATTCGAGGGGCCGGAACGTATCGACCATCACGGCGAGCTCGTCGAAGAACTCGGCGCCGATGCTCCGCTCGTAGGCGCCGGGTTGTGGTCCGTGGGCGTGGCCGCCGGGATGAATAGATATCGAACCCTGACCGATGCCGGAACCCTTGCGCGCCTCGTAGTCACCGCCGCAGTAGAACATGATCTCGTCCGAGTCGACGTTCGAGTGGTAGTACGGCACCGGGATCGACAGGGGGTGGTAGTCGACCTTGCGCGGAACGAAGTTGCAGATCACGAAGTTGTTCCCCTCGAACGCCTGGTGTGCCGGCGGCGGTTGGTGAACACGGCCCGTGATCGGCTCGTAGTCGGAGATGTTGAAGGTGTACGGGTACAGGCAGCCGTCCCAGCCGACGACATCGAAAGGGTGCGTGGGATAAACCATTCGGGTGCCGACGATGCCCGCCGACGTTCGGTGCTTGACCAGTACCTCGACGTCGGTTCCTTCGGCGATCATGGGCGCGATCGGTCCGTGCAGGTCTCGTTCACAGAACGGTGCGTTCTCGAGCAGCTGGCCGAAGCGGGAAAGATAGCGCTTGGGCGGGACGATGTGACTGTTCGCCTCGATGGCGTAGGCACGAAGTGGCTTGTCACCCTTGGGGATCCATCGATGCGTTGTGGACATCGGGATCAGGACGTAGTCACCTTCACTGGCCTCGAGTGCACCGAAGACGGTGTCGACGGTCGCCTCGCCAGATTCGATGTAGACCATCTCGTCGCCGATTGCGTTGCGATACAGGGGAGATGGCGCTGCCGCAACGACGT
This sequence comes from Rhodococcus sp. 27YEA6, assembly GCF_044908235.1. NCBI lineage: Bacteria > Bacillati > Actinomycetota > Actinomycetes > Mycobacteriales > Nocardiaceae > Rhodococcus > Rhodococcus sp. 27YEA6. The sequence continues at coordinate 622,935 of NZ_JBIYCY010000001.1, forward strand.
AGGACAATCGCACGTCGGCATTTCCGAGGATGAGACGACGGCCGGTTACCACGTCGGTCTCGTTCCAGGTGCTTTCGGGAAACAGCGTGTGGAGTTTCAGATGGCGCGGTTTGAGGGGATGGTTGGGGGTTGTGCTCTGATCGCGCAGTTCCCAGACCGTTGCGTCGACGATGGCCGACGGGATCTCGCGGTGGTACAGCAACGAAGAATCCGAGGAGAAACCTTCCTCTCCCATCAGTTCTTCGTAGTAGAGGTTGCCGGACTCGTCACGGTGTTGGGTGTGACGCTTCGGTGGGATGTTGCCGAGTTGTCGATAGAACGCCATGACGGGGCTCCTTCTGTGCTGTTCTGCCTGGCTCACCTCCACCAGATAGTAAACATATTAACTAAAATGATGTGATGAGCGCAACCCTCCAAGGGGGTTCGGGTCTATGTCAGTTACGTCCGCGTACGTCGAACTGGCTGCGGTTGGTGATCAGTTTGTCCAGGAGCATGACAAGAATTCGCTGTTCGGCCTCGCTCAGGACGCTTACCCAGGCGTGTTCGCGTTCGTTCTGCTCGCGAAAGGCTTCGACCATGGCTTCTCGGCCCTTGTCGGTCAGGTACAGCTGGACGGAACGGCCGTCGTTCTCGGTGGGCCGCCGATCGATCAATCCGTCTGCCAGCAGCGACTTGGACAGATTGGAGACCGCTGCCCTACTCATGCCGGTGAGCTCGGCGGCAGCCTTCGGCTCGATCGGACCGGCCAGCCAGGTGACGAACAACAGCCTGAAGGAGGACCATGACCAGCCGCGAGGGCGGTGGATCGACGACTCGAGATCGTAGGTGACCACGTTGGAAGCCCGATTGAGTGTCAGTAGTACCTCGGTGGCCAGCTGGTCGCGAAAGCCGTGTTCGGTGGCCAGTCGCTTGTTGGCCAGTTCGATGAACGACCAGAAGTTCAGCACGCCGACGGTTGGCTGGTCATCGGTTGTCCGGTCAGTCATGGACTAACCCTAGCGCGATCTGCAGTTGATTAATCCGTGTATTAGATATCGGGGTTACGATGAAACTTCGCAACCCGGCACTGCGGTCAGGATTCTGAACTATCGTGACGCGCGTGACTGCGCGCAGCGACGAGTTTCCCTTGGACGTCGACCTCATGTCGGTGGGGCAACTCGAGCGGAGAGGACGACTGACCGCGGCGGTGGTCGAGATGCTGGCCGAGATGCCGTCGGATCGAATCCAGATGAAAGACGTCTCGGAGCGTTCAGGCGTCGCACTCGGAACGCTGTATCGCTACTTTCCGACCAAACAGCAACTTCTGGCTGCGGCGATGACGGCGTGGAGCGGTCTCGAATCGGTCCGTCGTCCTGAGAAGTTGCGGGCAGACGGTGGTGAGAACAACGCGTACGAGCGGGTTCTGGCACTTCATCGCCGCGAGATGAAGGCATTCGAGCGTAGGCCCTACTTCGCTCGGTTGGAGATCGAACTCCATTCGTCCTCGGATCAGTTCGTGATCGAGTCGTTGGATCTGCGCGCAGCGGCACATCGGAGAATGCTGTTCGAGTTGATGGACGGCGTCCCGGCCGAGACGGCGAGGGTTGCGGCCGTGGCAATAGGCGGCACGATGCTGACGGCCCTTGCGCTGTGGACCAGTGGCCGGATCGGATTCGCAGAGGCCCAGCGGAACGTCGAAGACGTCATCGGACTGGTAATTCGCTGAACGGTTGCAACCTAGAATTCAGTTCTTGTTTCTGCTGTCATGAACGCGAATTATCGCTTCGGCTTTGTGAAAACGAAGACGCAGGACGAGACCTTACCTAGAATTCACTTACAAATATGTCGGGGTGTCCGATCCAGGGATCGACGTATCCGTGAACTGTGAAAGTGAGTCGCAATGAAGCGCTCGTACCGAGTCCGCGCTCGAATCTGGATGGTTGTCCTGGCGTCGGCGACGCTGGTGGTGACGGGGTGCGCCGGTAGTAGCCAAGGTACGACCACGGATGCATCGGACGTGACGGTCGGAGTTGTCGGTGACCAGAACAACGGGGGAGAGCCGCGCTCGGGTGGCACCGTGTCGTTTGCCACCTACAACGGGATCAGTAGCCTCGATCCGGCTGACCGTCAGGACGGCGGCGCTACCGGTGGTAGCGAAATGGCAGCCATCTACGACCTTCTCATGCGCTTCGATACGGCGGCGGGCGAATACGTCCCCCACTTGGCGCAGTCGTTGTCGGCCAACGGCGACAACACGGTGTGGACACTGAAATTGCGCGACGGCGTCACCTTCAGCGACGGCACTCCGATGGACAGTGCGGCAGTCCTGTGGAGCATCGATCACTATCTGCAGAAGAAGGGAACTCACGCGCTGGTGTGGAAGACCGCTGTGCGCGAGACGAATTCACCGGATCCGAGTACGGTCGTCTTTACATTGGCGCAGCCGTGGGACGAGTTCCCGATCATGTTCACCACCGGTCCCGGCATGATCGTCGCGCCCTCGTCGATGGCTACCGGCACGTTCACCCCGATCGGGGCAGGCCCGTTCACCGTCGAGAAGTTCGCCTCCCAGGACGAATTGGTGCTCGCTGCCCGTCCGACGTACTGGGACGGGGCGCCGTACCTCGAGAAGTTGCGCTTTCCCGCAATCGTCAACGAGAAGAGCAAACTGGAAGGATTGCACACCGACGGAATCCAGGTTGCCTATCTGAAGTCTCCCGACTTCATTCACGAGGCTTTCGAAGCCGGTGATCCCGGATTTGTGTACTCGGCCAGCATGGCCGGAGTTCTGGCAATCAATCAGCGCGACGATCGGGCAGCGAAGGACGAGCGCGTGCGTAAGGCGATTGTCGCTGCGGTGGACCCGAATACGTTCAACGAGCGAGTTCAGGGCGGCTTCGGCGAACCCGGCACCGACATGTTCGCGTCGTGGTCGCAGTGGCACGGATCGGTGGCCGGGAACGGCTTCGACCCCGAGGCGGCCAAGAAGTATCTCGCCGAGGCGAAGGCCGACGGTTACGACGGAAAACTGACGTACGTCGGGATGAACGATCCGGCGACGCAGCGGAGCGCACTGACGTTTCAGTCGCTCTTGCAGGCAGTGGGTTTCACGGTCGACATCACCTACGCAACCAGCATCAACGATCTGATTTCCATGCTGTACGCAAAGCATGACTACGACGTGTCCTACTTCGCGTTCAACGTGCTGGAAGAGTCACCGTTCGTGCGTATGTACGGCAACCTGTTCAGCGAATCGCCGTCGAACATTCTCGGTTACAAGAACGCTCGGATGGACGAGTTGCTCGGCAAGCTGCAAACGGCGTCGGGCGAGGATGAGCGGCGAGCCGTCATCGACGATATTCAGACCGTGGTCAACGAGACGGCGCCGATGGCCGTGGTCAACTCCGGCAAGGTCTTCATCCCGTGGCGCGAGAACGTCCACGGAGTGACCCCGAGTGCGGACGGGATTCTGCTCTTCGGCAATACGTGGTTGAGCTGACCCCCGTGCGCCTTTTTGGTAGTGCCCACTACCAAAAAGGCGCACAGGGGCTTTGCCCCTATAGCTCCGCTCGTACCAACTTCGCGGCTTCGACGAGGTTACGCAGTGACGCCTCGACCTCGACGGAACCGCGGGTCTTCAAACCGCAGTCCGGGTTGACCCACAACCGCTCGACAGGAACAGCTTTGAGTGCCTCACGCAGGGATTCGGCAATCTCGTCGACGCTCGGCACCCGCGGCGAGTGGATGTCGTAGACACCCGGGCCGACGCCGAGATCGAACCCGACCGAACTGAGATCGTCGAGGACCTCCATGTGTGAGCGCGCCGCCTCGATGGACGTGACGTCCGCGTCGAGGCCGGCGATGGCGCCGATCACCGCTCCGAACTCGGAGTAGCACAGGTGCGTGTGGATCGCGGTGGAATCCGCGACGCCCGAGGTAGCCAACCGGAAGGCGCCGACCGACCAGTCCAGGTAGGCACGCTGATCCTCGGCACGCAGTGGGAGTAGTTCTCGTAGAGCCGGTTCGTCAACCTGGATGATTCCGATTCCGGCGGCCTGCAGGTCGACGGTCTCGTCTCGAATGGCCAGTGCGACTTGATTTGCCGAGTCGGCGAGGGGTTGGTCGTCGCGGACGAACGACCAGGCCAGAATGGTGACGGGTCCGGTGAGCATGCCCTTGACCGGCTTGTCGGTCAGGGACTGCGCGTACGTGATCCAGTCGACGGTCATCTGTTTCGGGCGGGAGACGTCGCCGTACAGAATCGGCGGACGCACGCAGCGGGTGCCGTACGACTGGACCCAACCGTTGGCGGTGGCGAAGAATCCGTCCAACTGCTCCGCGAAGTACTGGACCATGTCGTTGCGTTCCGGCTCACCGTGAACAAGAACGTCCAGGTCCAGCTCTTCCTGGAGCGCAACAACTTCGGCAATTTCGGCGCGCATACGGTTGACGTACTCGGCTTCGTCGATCTCGCCCTTGCGCAGTGCTGCGCGAGCGATGCGGATCTTCGAGGTTTGCGGGTACGAACCGATTGTCGTCGTGGGCAGCGGCGGCAGAGAAAGCAGTTCGTCCTGGGCAGCGCGACGTTCGGCGGCGGGCGCGCGACCGGTCGCCGAGTTCAGCACCGCGTCCAGACGGCCTCGAACACTCGCATCATTGAGTCTGCGATCGTCCTTGCGGGTCGACGCGGCCGCTCGTGCCAGAGCGAACTCGTCTTCCACCGACTCCCGGCCCTGTGTGAGAGCGGTTGCGAGAGTTACTACTTCCTTGACCTTCTCGGTGCCGAACGCGAGCCACGAGCGCAGGGCCTTGTCGACATCGGCTTCTGCGTCGAGAGTGTACGGAACGTGCAGCAGGGAGCACGATGTGGAGACGGCAAGATTATCCACGCTGCCCAACAGAGCACCCAACGTGCTCAGTGCCGAATCCAGATCCGACCGCCAGATGTTTCGTCCGTCGACCACGCCGGCGACGACCAGTTTGCGGGCGAGTTCGGGGACGGAGCCGATCGAATCCTGACCGGCCACCAGGTCGACGGCAAATCCTTCGACGCCGGTGGACGCAAGCGCGGGCAGCGCCTCACGCAGCGAACCGAAGTACGACGCCAACAGGATCGACGGCCGCTCGGACAGCGCTGAAAGCTGTTCGTACGCAGCGCGTGCCGCTTCGATTTCCTCGTCGGTGCGATCGCCTACGAGGGCCGGTTCGTCGAGCTGAACCCAGCTCGCACCGGCCTTCGCGAGCCGACCGAGTAGATCCGCGTAGAGGGGGAGTAGTTCGTCGAGTCGCGAGAGCAGCGGCTCGTCGGTGCCGACAGCCTTCGAGAGCAGCAGGAAGGTGACCGGTCCGATGACGACCGGGCGGGCTGCAATGCCGTCGGAAAGTGCTTCTGCCAGTTCGGACAAGACCTTGGACGGGTCGAGTGCGAACGTGGTGGACGGCGAGATCTCCGGCACCAGGTAGTGGTAGTTGGTGTCGAACCACTTCGTCATTTCGAGCGGCGCGATGGTGTCCGTCCCACGGGCAGCGGCAAAGTAGCGGTCCAACGGATCGGCGACCGACGCGACGCGGTCGGGCAGCGCGCCGAGAAGAACTGCGGTGTCGAGCATCTGGTCGTAGAAGGAGAAGGTATTGACCGGGACGGAGTCGAGGCCCAGGTCACGGAGGTCGGCCAAGCCCTGCCGACGGAGGTCACGGGCGACAGCCTGCAGGGCGTCGGCGTCGATGCGCCCTGCCCAATAGCTTTCGGTTGCCCGCTTGAGTTCTCGATGAGGACCGATGCGCGGTGAGCCCAGCACGGTCGAAGTGAATGTTGTTGTCACGGAGTTTCTCCAGATTGCCAATGCATTGATGGCCACTGCCGGCAGACGGGTATACCTCACGCGACCCCGAGTTTCAGCGGGCAGCACTGCCCGCACCGCACACGAGGTCCGATGGAGATCTACACGCCCATTCCACGAGGCGGTGGACCGTCGGGCACGGCGTGCCCGACACAGTCGGCAGGTCTTCGGACTCGCGGGCACTCGATCGAGTTGGATCGAACCTACTGGCCGTCGCTTCCCAGGCGGATGCCCAGTGCACATGAACGGCGGTCGTTCCTGCTTACCGCTGCGGGACAGTCCCGGATTTTCACCGGGTTCCCTCTCACCCCGACAGCTTGCGCTGACGGAGCTTCGACGCCGGGACCGGTCTTCGGGGCTCCTCATGACCGTGCCGGGCGAACCAGCTGCATCGACCAGCATAAGGCCAACCCTCCCTGAACAGTCAAGGAGAGTCGGCGAAGGGCGCTATGCGCGTGACATGTAGGAATTCGAGTCCGGTGGTACGCGCGGAAGATTTTCGGAGGAACGTAGATTCTCCGCCATTTCGACAAGCAGATCCTGTGAAGACGGTGAGAGGTCGACGACACGGGAGGTGAGGTTCCGCAGGCGCACGTTGTGCAGCTGTTCGAGGAGGGAGAGGTCTGCCTCGCCACCTGAGATCGCGGGCGGAGTGTGATCGGACGGGGCGTAGAAGTAGTCCGGATGGACCTTGAAGAAGTGGGCGAGGGCGGCAACCACTTCGGGTGACGGATTGGTTCGGACGCCGGTGCGCAGTTGCGACAGGTACGGCGTGGAGATACGGCAGCCGAACTCGGTCATGCCGCGAACGACCATCGCGTTGGTGACGTGAAAGTCGGCAGTCTCGAACAGCGAGTTCAAGCGATCGTTGAACTGGTTCGACATGAGACGTCCCTTCCCCCGCTACGCACAGGCTCCGTCGGTTCAATTAACTGCATCATAGCCAGGTATCGAACGATTAGCTGTTTCGGATTCTCGCGAAGCGGTCGTTTGCAGGGAAAATCCCTAGGGTAGAAGGTCCCTACTTTGAGTGATCTGGACAAATCGCCATCACGAATCGAACGGCGAACTATTTGCCGGGGAAGGCGATTCCAGACGCGCGGATCAGAGCCAGCCGTTCGACTCGGCGATTCTGACGGCTTCCGCGCGCGTCGACGCACCCGTCTTACCCATCGCGGATGACAGATGATTTCGAACTGTCCCTGCGGACAAGAAGAGCGCCCCTGCGATGGCTGCCACGGGTGCGCCGTCGTGAGCGGCGCGCAGTACTTGGGTCTCACGCTCCGTCAGGGGCGACTCGCCGCTGACGAGGCTGTCGGCCGCAAGGGTGGGATCGACGACGCGCAGTCCGGCGTGGACACGCCTGACCGCGTCGGCAAGCTGCCTGGCGGGGGTGTCCTTGACGACGAACCCGCCGGCCCCGGCGTGCAGGGCTTTACGAAGAAATCCGGGACGGCCGAACGTGGTGACGATCAGAACCCGGGTGTCGGGTGCTGCCTCGCGAAGGGCCGCCGTTGCGGCGATTCCGTCCATGCCGGGCATCTCGACGTCCAGAAGCGCGACGTCCGGGCGGTGTTCGAGAACGGCGGACACCACCTCGTCGCCGCGACCGACCTCGGCCACCACGGACAGGTCGGATTCCAGATCGAGCAGCGCGGCCAAAGCTCCTCGCACGAGCGCCTGATCGTCCGCCAAGAGCAGCCGTATGGTTGCTCGATCGCCCTGGCTGTTCACTCTGTCTCCTGTTCGACTACCTGAAGTGCAAACCCCTGCGGCTGGGGATGAGTGATGATCACTCGTGCGCCCGACGCTCCGGCGCGCTCGCGCAATCCGATCAGACCGTTTCCGGAAGACGTCGACTCGGCCCCTCGTCCGTCGTCGACGACCGACGCACTATTTTCGTCGACCGTGATCCGGCAGTGGGTCGCACCGCTGTGTCGAACGACGTTGGTGACGCCCTCACGGATCGTCCATGCAAAGAGTTCCCGAAGACGCGTGGGAACCATGTCGGTACTGCTCGGCACCTCGTCCTCGATACCAGCCGCACGCAATGCCTCTCGCGCTCGGGCTATCTCGACGGGAAGAGAAATCCCACGAAATCCTTCGACGGCCGAGCGCACGTCTGCCAACGCGTCACGCGAAAGTCTTTCGAGGTCGTCGAGTTCGTTGCGCGCACGTTCGATATCGACATCGAGTAGGCGATTGGCCAGTTCGGCTTTGATCGTGATGACGGTCAGCGAGTGCCCGAGGATGTCGTGCAGATCGCGCGCCATCCTCGTTCGCTCCTCCATGATTGCCCGCTGCTCCTGCTCTTCGCGTTCATGGAGTATGGCGAAGTTGCGGCTGATCAGGGACATGATTCCCCAGGTCGCGAACGCGGCCGCGCAGACTCCGAGTGAGAGTCCGGAGTAGTTTCCCCATCCGGACGAGAGGCTGACTATCTCCACGGAGGCCGCGAACACCAAAGCGAGAATGCCGCCGGCGACGGTCGGCAACAGCGTCACCGCTGTCACCGCGAGGTACGGTGCTGCTGCCAAACCTGTCGGCCCGACGCTCACGATCATCACGGCGGCCAACGCGGTCAAGGCGGCCAAAGCCAGTGCAGCTTCGCGAATCGTCGGCCGAGTCATTGTCATTCGACGCCGCTGCTGCGTTGTGGCGAACGTGTAGAGATAGAGCGCACCGAAGGCGACCGTCGCGAGAATCCCTGTCCAGCCGCGCAGTTCGTCGCGCAGATTCCATCCCTCGATCAGCGGCCCGCCGAGAAATACCATCCAGACCGCCGCGAAGAGAACGCCGAAACGATTCCGCCGCGGGAGCGCGACGGAATCTTCTCGGTCAGTCGTTTGCGACAACTACACACGCTCCGTATCTCGTTGGAAACGCCAGATCGCTCCGCCGGCGAAGATGGCGAACCACACCAGGATATTGACGATCCAGGTCCAGTGAATGCTATTGCCCGTCAACGGTGCGTGGGCGAGGGCGTTGATGCCGAACATCGGGGTGAACTGTGCGATGGTCGCCCATACGGAACCGTCGGTGAGTGGTACGAAGAGTCCGCCGCCGAATGCGAGCAGAGCCAGTCCCGGTCCGAGCAACTGCATGACGTTCTCACTGGGGAGTAGGTACCCCATGAACAGGCCGAAGGCCGCGAAGATCGACGATCCCAGCCAGGCGATCAATGCCGTTGTGAACCAGAGTGATCCGTCCATCTGCGCCGAGGTGAACGCGCCGACGACGTAGACCACGAGAATCGAGACGAGACCGAGCAGCATCGCCATGATCAGTTTGACGGCGATGTAGGCGACCGGGGTCAGGGGAGTCAGCCGAAGTTGTCGGCTCCACCCGGACGCTCGTTCGATCGAGACCATCGCGCCGCCGCTGGTGGTGGCCAGCATCGCGCCGTAAAGGGCCATGCTGATCATGATGTACGCGGCGACATTGCCGTGCCCGATCCCGTGGTCGTCGTCGCCTTGACCGAGACCGAAGACGAGGAAGAAGACAACCGGCATGACGAGCGTGAAGATCATCGTGCGCCGGTTGCGAGTCAGACGACGAAATTCCAGTCGCAGTAGCGTCGTGTTGAATCCGCCGAGAGGTACGACGGTTCGCTCGGCTCCGTAGGTATTCGCTTCGGTTGCAGTGGTCATCACTTCTGTCCTTCGGAGTTGTTCGACGTGAGTGCGATGAATGCGTCTTCGAGGCCACGCGAGACGATTTCGAGATCGCGAGCCTGCGTATTGGTCAACAGGAACCGTGCAACGGCATCGGTGTCACCCGAGTGCACGAGCAGCGACTCACCGCGCACCTCGACGGCGTCGGAGTGCGGTATGGCTCGCAGGAGTTCGTCGGTGATGCCTGGAACAGTCGCGCGCAGGGTGCGTCCGGACGCCATCGCCTTGACCTCGGCGGTGGTCCCGTCTGCGACCACGGTGCCTTGCCTGACCAGGATGATGCGGTCGGCGTAGACATCGGCCTCTTCGAGGTAGTGCGTCGCAAAAAGCACAGTGCGACCGTGATCTGCGTCGGCGCGGATGGCGGACCAAAAGTCCCGACGCCCTTCGACGTCCATACCGGTGGTGGGCTCGTCGAGAATGAGCAATTGCGGGTTCGACAGCAACGCCATCGCAAATCGCAACCGCTGTTGTTGTCCGCCTGAGCATTTGCTGACCAGGCGATCGGAGATGTCGAGGATTCCGGCTCTCCCCAGCACTTCGTCGACCGGACGGGATTGGGAGTACAGGCTGGCGGTCAGCTGCACCGTCTCGGCAACCGTCAGCTCTTTCAGTAGTCCGCCGGTCTGCATGACTGCCGAGACGAGTCCGCGGGCAATCGCCGATCGAGGTGACATTCCGAAGACGCTCACCTCGCCTGACGTCGGCCGGGACAGGCCGAGGATCATGTCGATGGTTGTCGTCTTGCCTGCGCCGTTCGGGCCGAGGAACGCGACGATCTCGCCGGGGCGGATGCTCAGGTCGATACCTTTGACGGCGTCGACGGTTCCGAAACTCTTGCGAAGTCCGGTCAACCGGACGGCGTCGTGTGCCGATCCTTCAGTGAGTGTGTGCAGTGCCTGTGGTGAATGCCGTGCCTGTGTTGAGGTCATACATAGAATCTGCTCGCTTCGAGGTCGTGATCCCTCGTCCGTCCGTCATTCTTCTGCCATGACATTTGTCATCGGGTCGGCCGGTATCTGTTTCGGTGCAACCTGGCCGAGGCGCGCGAGGACCAACCCCGCGATGATTGCTGCGCCACCTACAGCTTGGAGTGCGGTGACGGATTCCCCGACCAGGATCCACGCGGCGACGACCGCGCACAGCACTTCGGTCAGCGCTACCAGAGACCCGATTGTCGGCCCCAGCAGCGTGATCGCGGCGATGCCGGTGAGATAGGCAATGACAGTGCTGACCAGGACCAGGACCACCACCGGCAGCCACACGTTCACCGAATGGTCTGCCACGACTGCGTTCGAGGCCGAGAACTGGAGGGGGAGGACGCCTACGAGTCCGAGCGCGCCGATGACCACCGCACTGACCGTGAGCCCCGATGCCGCGAGCACAACTGGATGGAGATCACCGTCCGCACGTTCGGAAATGACGAAATAGACTGCAAGGCATGCCGCGGCGGCCAGTCCCCAGGCGACTCCGACGGCACTGATCTCTGCCGATCCGAAGACGTCGATCACCACGGCGGCGCCGATCAAGGCCACCGCCGCACCGAGAAGCGTCTGCACGCTCGGACGCGCGCCCTTGGTTATCCACACCCACCCGATGACGATGATCGGTGCAAGGTACTCGAGAAGCAATGCGACGCCGACCGAAAGATGTTGCACGGCATTGAAGAAGCACAGTTGAACGCCCGAGATCGCGAACACCCCGTACAGCAGTACCGTTCGCGTGTGGGTGCTCACCTGTCGTAGGCGAGGCCATTGGGTGGCTACGGCGATCACCATCATCACCAGTGCGCCGCCTGCAACGCGCGCGAACACTGCGCCGCCGGGGGACCACCCTGATTCGATGAGAGATTTCGCGAACGGGCCCGATACGCCGAACGTTGCCGCGGACAGCAGAGCGAAGATCAAGCCGTTGCGAGAGTTCACGTCGTCACCCGTCAGGAGTAAAAGCGATTACGATGCTGACATTAGGTTGATACGGCTCAGGAGTCAAAGTGCATTTTGCTGGTGACACGGAATCGGCGCTCGTCTTCGCCGCGTCGTTGGTCAACACGGCCCGCGGCGGGGCCGAACTGCTTCCGGATCAAGAGGAGCTGACACGGTTTCTCGACGCGGATCGCTGGACCGGCAGGCGGGACGGCACACCGGAGGAATTGACGGCGGTTCGTGCGCTGCGTCCACGACTGCGAAAGTTCTGGGAAGCCGCGGGAGTGGACGACGCCGTCGAGGTGGTGAACACACTGCTACTCGAATCGGGCGCGAGGCCGCGGCTCACCAGGCACGACGACCTCGGCTGGCACCTGCACGTCACCGCTGACGATTCGCCACTGGTGGACCGGATGGCCGCAGAAGCGGCGATGGGTGTGCTCGATCTGATCCGAACCGACGAATTCTCGAGGTTGCGATGGTGCGAGGCCCCGGACTGCGAAGCGGTCTTCGTGGATTTGTCGCGCAATCGTTCGAAGCGATACTGCGACACCGGAAACTGTGGGAACAGGGCGCACGTCGCCGCCTATCGTGCCCGTAAATCCGGGGCGTGACCAAGCGGCGTTCGGAGGGATAGAACCAGGCTGAGTGAATACCTTGTCGGGAGCCAGGATCGGTCTAGCGTTGTGAATTCGGAACAGATTTCGCGAAGCCAGGAGGATGGTCGGTGGCCGATCGTAGGCGTCCACTCAAGACGGTGACCGGTGTCAGCGGGGCGGTGAGTATCTACGACGCCGCGATCGATCCGACGACTTCGACGGTCGCGTCCGCGATCGACGTCGCAAAGACGGCCGAGGCGAACAAGATCGACGGACTGTTTGCCGCCGACCTGCTGAGTTTCGGTGCGCAGGGCGCGATCGGTGCGCAGGAGCCGTTGATCTTCCTTGCCGCGCTGAGTGCGGTCACCACCCATGTGGGGCTCATCGCCACCGTCACGACGACGTTTCATCACCCATTCAACCTGGCACGGTTGTTCGGCACCCTGGACCACGTCAGCAATGGTCGAGCCGCATGGAATGCCGTCACTTCCTCACTCGGAGAAGAGAACTACAGCGACCTGGACCTGCCGAGTCCGGAGGAGCGGTACGCCCGAGCGGCCGAATCGCTCGAGGTGGTCAACGCGCTCTTCGACAGCTGGAAGCCCGGCGCCTTGATCCGGGGAGAGGGCTCTGCGGTGCTAGATCCGTCGAGGGTGGTCCCCATCGAGCACCGAGGCAAGTACTTCACCGTGCAGGGGCCGTTGAACATTCCATCCCTGCCGCAGCGTCGTCCGGTCCAATTCCAGGCAGGCCAATCTGCCGGAGGTATCGAACTGGGTGCTCGCTTCGCCGAGGTCGTATTCACTTCTCTCGCAACCTTCGAGGACGCGGTCACCTACACGAAGACGATCCGCGCCAGGGCGGCAGAGTTGGGGCGTGGGGACGAACTGCCACTGATTTTCAGCTCGTTCCACGCAACGTACGGCGCTACCGAAGCCGAAGTCGAACGATTGGTCAGAGAAGCCGAGGAATCGACGGACTTCGACGCCGGACGCACCAGGCTTGCCGACATGTTCGGCGGCGGCGTGGATTTCTCGGAATTGCCGCTGGATCGGCCGATCCCGGAGTCGTTGTTGCCGGACCCGTCGTCGGTGAATCGACGACGGGGCCGGGTCGAGATCTTCGGCAAGCTCGCATCACAAGGAAAGACTCTGCGTGAGTTGATCATCGCGTCCAAGGACACCGGCCACTGGGCAGCGGCGGGCACCCCGGAACAGCTCGCGGACGCGATCGAGGAACGATACGACGCGGGCGTACTCGACGTCATCACGCTCGGTGACCTTGCCGATCCGCGTACACGCGATTTCGTCACGAACGGACTGCTGCCGGAACTACGCAAGCGCAGAATCGTGGGAACAGATTACGTCGGCGGTACCTTCCGTGAAAACCTCGAGTTGCCACCGCTGCCACCGGTTTCCAGCACCTAGTTGTTGGAGGCGAGTGAGCGCATGAAGAACATGAGGTTGGCCGGCCGTTCCGCCAGGCGACGCATGAAGTAGCCGTACCACTGGCTGCCGTAGGGAACGTAGACCCGCAGGTGATTGCCTTCGGCTACCAATCTGCGTTGTTCGCCGTCGCGGATGCCGTAGAGCATCTGGAACTCGAAATCCTCGGCTGTGCGTTCGGTCAATGTGGCGAGTTCGAGGGCGGCGTCGATCATGGTGGGATCGTGGGAGGCGACCATCGGGTACCCGTCACCTTCCATCAAGACCTTCAGGCAACGCAGGTACGACGCGTCGACTTCGCCGGCCTTTTGGAACGCGACGCCGGCCGGTTCCTTGTATGCACCCTTGCACAGCCGAATTCGTGAACCTGATCCGGAGAAGTGCCGGCAGTCGGCCTCGGTGCGGTGTAGATACGCCTGCAGGACCGTGCCGAGCGTCGGGAAGTCGCGGCGCAACTCTTCGACGATGGACAGTGTCGAGTCGGTGGTGGTGTGATCCTCCGCATCGACGGTGACCCACGCGCCCACTTCGTCTGCCGCTGTGACGATTCGGTGAGTGTTCGCCAGGGCGATCTTCTCGCCGTCACCGGGAAGTGACTGCCCCAACGCGGAGAGCTTGAGCGAAACCTCCAGGGAGTGTTGCGTCCCGGCAATCTCGGAAAGCGTTGCGTACGAGCGGAGAAGGGAGAGATAGGCATCGACGGTAGCTGTTGCCTGAGCCGGATCGGTGGTGTCCTCGCCGAGGTAGTCGACCGTCACGAACCGGCCACTGGTGAGGATGTTGCGCACCGCTGACATCGCTGCGGGTTCCGCGTCCCCGGCGACGAACCTGTCTACAAGCTTGCGGGTCAAGGTCATCCCGGAGACTGTCTTCTCCAGTCGCGACGAGCGTGCCGCCGCGAGGAGTACCGGGCGCAGTGGGTTGCTCAGCGAGACGGCACTCATCAACGGTTCTCGCTCTCGGCTGGATCGACGTCCTGGTGGGGGTAACGATGATCGGTGGGAGGAACGAAGGTTTCCTTGACGGTGCGTGTCGACGCCCAACGGAGCAGATTCTGCGGCGAACCGGCCTTGTCGTTGGTACCCGAAGCCCGCGCACCTCCGAAGGGTTGTTGTCCGACAACCGCTCCCGTCGGCTTGTCGTTGACGTAGAAGTTTCCGGCGGCGAACCGCAGACCGTGGTGAGCTTGATCGACGGCCGCACGGTCGGTGGCGATCACGGCGCCGGTCAGGGCGTAAGCGGATCCGCTGTCGACGCGCGCGAGGATGTCGGCGTAGGCATTGGGTGCGGAGTCGTCGTAGACGTGAAGCGAAAGGATGGGACCGAAGTACTCGGTGCTGAAGGCTTCGTCGCTCGGGTCGTCACCGAGTAGGACCGTCGGTGAGATGAAGAATCCTTCACGGTCGTCGTAGTCGCCGCCTGCTGCGATGGTGAGGCTGCTGGTCGACTTGGCGCGGACGATCGCGGCGGCGTTTCGGTCGAACGAACGTTGGTCGATGACGGCGCCGCCGAAGTTCGTCAGGTCGGTGACGTCTCCGTACTTCAGCGTCGACACAGTGTCGATGAACGTGTCGCCCATCTTGGCCCACACCGACTTCGGGATGAACGCCCGTGATGCGGCCGAACATTTCTGGCCCTGGTAGTCGAAGGCCCCGCGAATCAATGCCGTCGTGAGTACGTCCGGGTCAGCGGAACTGTGTGCGAGTACAAAATCCTTGCCGCCGGTTTCGCCGACGAGACGCGGATACGTCCGGTAGTTCGAGATGTTGGCTCCGACCTCACGCCACAAACGCTGGAACGTTGCGGTGGATCCGGTGAAGTGGATACCCGCCAGTCGGGGGTCGGCAAGCGCGACCTCGGACACCAAGGGGCCGTCGCCGAGAACAAGATTGATCACCCCGGGCGGGAGGCCGGCAGCTTCGAGTAGTTGCATTGTCAGGTACGCCGCGACGGCCTGCGTGGGTGACGGCTTCCAGATCACGGTGTTGCCCATCAGGGCCGGTGCTGTGGGGAGATTTCCGGCGATGGCGGTGAAATTGAAGGGAGTGATCGCGTAGACGAAACCTTCGAGTGGACGGTATTCGACGCGATTCCACACTCCCGGAGCGGAAACGGGTTGGTCGGCGAGTATCTGACGTGCGAACGCGACGTTGAAACGCCAGAAGTCGATCAGTTCGCAGGGCGCGTCGATCTCGGCCTGGTATGCGGTCTTCGACTGGCCGAGCATTGTTGCGGCGGCGATGGTTTCGCGCCACGGGCCGGAAAGTAGATCGGCGGCGCGGAGGAAGACCGCAGCGCGGTCGTCGAACGAGAGGTCGCGCCAGGCCGGGGCGGCGAGTGTGGCGGCGTCGATGGCATCACGAACGTCCGAGTGGGTTGCGCCCGCATACGATCCGATGACCGAGCTGTGACGGTGTGGTTGAACAACGCTCTCTCGCTTACCTTCCGCAGTTCGGTGGATGCCGCCGATGACCTGCCTGATGTCGGTCGGCGATTCGGCCAGTTCGGTCAGTTTCGTACGGAGGCGCGATCGTTCCGGGCTTCCCGGCGCGTAATTGTTCACCGGTTCGTTGGCTGGGTGGGGGACATTGGTAACGGCGTCCATGACGATCCTTCGGCAGACTCAGGAGTGGGCAGTTGTCGTGTCGTGAACCAGTCAAGTCGAAAGACGTCGGCGAGTAATCCGCTGAGCGGCCAAACATCGGTGTCCGTGTTTGTCCGATCGGCTGAACCGTTTTCGCAGGAAAATGCACTATTCTCGAAGTTGAGGCGTTGCGACGGTCCGGAGAGTGGGTGGTACGTGTCTATCCGTGGGGTCAGGCTCGACGCGGTCCTTCGGGCGCTGGGCGGAGCTTTTGTCGAGCTCGTCCTCGCGCCGTCAGGTGATGACGTCTTCGTCGACTCCGTGGTGTTCGCAGAGGTCGGGGACCTCACGCGGCCCAGAACCGCGGCCGTCGAATCCTCTGAGGTCTGGCTCGCTGTCGGTATCGGCGCAGCCGAATTGGTGGCCTGGCTGAACCGCCTCGATCAGAAGGGATCAGCGCCTCGGGCCGTCATGTCGAAGGAGGCCTCGGACACGTCGGTGCGTGCGGCGGCACAGCGCGCCGGGATCGCCTTGATAGCGGTCCATCCGGATGCTCGTTGGGATCGATTGTTCACGACCATCCGGGGCGTGCTCGATCATTCGGTCTCCCGACAGGATTCGGACGACATCGTATTCGGTAGTGACACAGACTTGTTCGAGCTGGCGCAGAACGTCGCCGCAATCACGCGGGGGATGGTCAGCATCGAGGACGAGCATTCCCACGTCTTGGCCTATTCGGCATCGGGAGATGCTGCGGACGAGCTACGTCGGCAATCAATCCTCGGCCGCGAAGGACCTCGCGAATACCTCCGAAAGCTACAGGAGTGGGGCGTCTTCGAAAGCCTGCGGCGAAGCGACGACGTAGTGGAGGTGCCCGCTCACGACGACCTCGCGATCAGGCGACGGTTGGTGGTTTCGATTCGGAGAATATCCGACAATGTCAAGGGGGAGAGCGGTTTCAGCTCTGATCTTCTCGGCACGATCTGGGTGCAGGAAGGCCCGGTTCCCATTGCCGGCGATGCTGACAGCGTGCTCCGCGGTGCCGCGGCCGTTGCTGCTCGGCTGATTTCGCGCATCCGAGACGCGCCGAGTAACGAGGCGATACAGATTCAGCGGTTGCTCGGGGTTCGCGGCGGCGGTGTCGACGTTCCTTCGCTCGCGGCCTCGTTGACCATCCCGATGTCCGGACCGGCGATGGTGGTCGGAGTGGCGAGTATCGGAAACGGTGGGCTGCCGTCTTCGGGCGAACTCGTGTCGTCTTTGCGACTGCACGCCAGCGCCTTTCAGCGTGAATCGCTGGTGAGTGCCGTCGGCACCCGGATCTATGTGCTGTTTCCGCGAACCCAATCCGTGAAATCCACAGTCTCGTGGACCCGCGAAGTTGTCGCGCGTTTGGACAAGGTGTCGCCTTCGGGGCTACGGGCCGCGGTCTCGTCGCCGGTTTCGACGCTTGCGGAGGTGGCCCAGGCTCGGGCCGAAGTGGATCGGGTCTTGGACGGAACGTCGGGGGATGTTCGTGTGACCACCCTCGCGGACTCGCGCACACCGGTGCTGCTGGGCGAAATCATGGACACCATTGCGGCCGACGAGCAACTGCACGATCCGAGAGTCGACGCCCTGGACGTCTACGACAGACGCAACGGGTCGAACATGCGCGAAAGCATCTCCGTTTACCTCGCACATTCGGGCGATGTCCGACGTGCATCCGAGCAGCTTCGGATTCACCCGAACACCCTCAGGTATCGGATCAAGAGGGTCGAGGAGATCACGGATACCGACCTCTCCGAGCCGTCGGCCAGGCTGTTGATGGAGATTCAGTTGGCGGCGTCTGCTCGGGCAGTGAGTTCGCCGAACCTGTCGGACCCCAGCAGTACTCTTCGCGAATGATCGACTCAGCGAAGGTGCCAGGCGCAGCGCGCGCGTATTTCGACGGCGGCGACGTCCGCGGCGTTTTCACCGAAGACGCAGTGGTTCGTGATGACGGCCGGACGTATGTCGGGATCGAAGAAATCGTGGAGTGGAAGTCCGCCGTGTCGACGGCGTTCACCTTCACCCAGAAGATCGAGTCGGTCAACACCCCAGGCTCGGCCGTTGTCGTGTCGGTGAAGGTCGAGGGTGATTTTCCCGGAAGCCCCGTCCAGTTACATCACCATTTCACTCTCGACGGTGATCGGATTTCCGCTCTCACGGTGTGCCCCTGATGCCCACCGCTGACGAACTGCTCGGGAAATCCGTCGTCGCCGATCTGGCAGGCTGCCTCGAGCGAGCCTCCGGTCACACACGCCTCGCCCTCGTTCGGGGTAGTACATCCGAATTCGACGGTATGAGTCTCGGCGAACGTACGCGCGTTGTGCGGGACGCGATGACTGCCGAACTGCCTCAGGATCTTCCGGCCTTCGCCGAGATCATCCGCCGTGCGCTTTCAGAAGAGACCTTCACCGGTTGGATGATCTGGCCGGTGACCGAAGCCGTCGCCGTCACGGCGACACGAAGTGGCTCCGAGTCGGATTTCGACGAGGGAATGGCTCTGCTTGCCGAGTTGACGTCGCGTCTGACGGCCGAATTCGCAATTCGCACATTTCTCGAAACGAACCTTGACCGTTCGCTGGCGATCGCACTCACCTGGACCGGCCATGAAGACGAACACGTCCGGCGCTTGGCGACCGAAGGCACTCGTACTCGTTTGCCCTGGGGAAGACGAGTGAAAGAATTGACGGCGCGTCCCGAGTCGACAATCGTCATTCTCGACGAGCTGTATCGGGATGATTCGGAATATGTACGACGTTCGGTCGCAAACCATCTCAACGATCTCAGTCGTGCTGACGCTGCGCTCGCAGTATCGACTGCGAAGCGTTGGCTGCAGACACCGGATGCCAACACACTGAAAATCGTCAAACATGCATTGCGGACGTTGATCAAGGCCGGCGATCCAGATGCTCTGTCCCTCTTGGGGTTCTCGCCGCCCACCGACGTCGTGGTCGAGGGGTTCGTCATCGACCGCGAAACAGTTGATGCGGGTGGAGAACTCACCTTCGACTTCGCCGTCACGAACAATGGCAGCGAGTCCGTCACCGTCGTGATCGATTACATCGTCCACCACGTGAAGGCCAACGGGCAGACGACGCCCAAGGTCTTCAAACTGACAACACGAACGCTGGAACCCGGGGTGCCGGCCCGTATCGCGAAGAGGCATTCCTTCAAACCGATCAGCACCCGGAAGTACTACGCCGGCGAACATGCCGTCGAGGTGCAGATCAACGGCGTACGCCAGGTGCGAGGTGTATTCCGTTTGGACGCGTGAGGAGATCCGGCCTAGACGCGGAGACCGGCAAATATCGGGATCGGGGCTATGCGGACCGTCGTCCAGATCAACACGAGTGTCAAGATCACAGCCGGTGACCAGCGCAACTGATGCCAGAGCACGACGGGTCTTCCACGGGTGCGGGCGGTCGTCCACGAGACGTACGTGAACGCCAGTGCAAGCAGCATCACGAGGCCAAAGGCATTGAAACGCATCGCTGCACCGAAATCGCCGTGGATGAGGCTGTACACCATCCGAGTGCTACCGCAACCGGGACAATTGACGTTGAACAGCGCTTTGGTCGGACAAACGGGAATGACCCCACCAGGTGTGGTGGGGTCACTCCAGGAGATGAAGGCGCACAGCGCAATTGCCGTGAACGCAACTGCCGCTGGCGCCCTCAGTGCGGCGAGTCGTGATATGTCATCGTTCTCGGTGTCACCACAATTCGGTGTCATTGCAGTTCGGTGTTTGGCCGTCGATCAGTGTCGCCGGTCGGCGTCGGCGGTCACAGGGAACTCGATCCGGCTAGGACGACGACAAAAAGGAAGTACAGAACAGCGACGGCAACACCTGCGCCGACTGACCACAAGGCGAACTTCTTGGCATCGTCAGCTGATTTTCGCGCAGCGTCGAACTGACCTTGCGCCCACAAAGTGTTGACCTGGCTTGATTTGACGATCGAGACGATGCCGAGCGGGAGGCAGCAGAACACTGTCACGAGAATCGCCCAGACCAGATTGTTGTCAGGCGGAGGGCCGACCGGTTGTTGCTGGCCGTAGTACGGGTTCTGCGTCATTGGTCACCTAGCGTTCGGAGAAACAGGGCGTTCGGAGAAACACCCTCTGACGTGCGAAGAGCACGGGCAGGTGACAACATAATCCGTTTCCGAGTGAGTCAGTATCGACTGTTCGTATGACAGAGAATCCGGTTGATTTCTGATTCGGAAGGCGATACCGAAGACGTCAGCGCATGACCTGTACCTGCTCGGCGATATCAGCGGCCAGGGCCATCGCAGTCAGAGCGAGGCCGTTGTTGAGGTCATATCGCAGATGCCCGACATGCCCGTCCTGGACAGCGCGGACTCGTTTCCACGTGGGCGACTCGGCTTCCACAGCGTCGGGGTTCTGTAGCAAGACGAAGTCGGCCTGGTCGAAGATCGCAAGCTCCTCGAGGCTGTAGAAAGTCGAATCCTTCCGATCAGGTGCGGCATGGGCAGCGTCGGTCAAGACGTTCAAGCCGAGGTCCTGCGCAACCGAGACGGCGAACGTGTTGTTCTGCAGCCAGATCTGACCGCTGTCTGCGCCGGCGATCGCAATCGACTTGCCTTCGAGGAGACCACCGATCTTGGCCCGCGCTTGTGCAAGTTCGGCGTTGTATCGGGCGATGACGCGTTCGGCGACTTCGCGGCGATCGAGAGCCGTGAGCTGCGCGGTCATGGCCTGCTTCCACGACGAGCCCGTCGTGCCCTCGTCGACGACGAGCACCGGTGCGATGTCAGTGCCGAGCAGGCCCTTGTCCTGGTAGTAATCCCACCAGCCTTTTCCGACGACCAAAAGATCGGGGTCGTGGCTCAGTATCGATTCGGCATTCGGTTCGTTGTTCGTCCCACCGAGGCGAGCCGCGCCGGCGGGTACCTGGCGCATGAGTTGAGACTTCGGATCCCAATTGGTCGCGACGATCGGGTACTCGGCAAGTAGTGCAAAATCGAGGGCGCCTCGAGCTTCGAGCACCACGACGCGCTTGGGGTCCCGCGGCAGGCGGTAGGCCTTGTCCGCGACGACGATGTCGACCCACTCGTCGGAGGCTTCGGTGCCGCTGGATTCGCTCGAACATGCAGAGAGTGTGCCTAGTGCACCGAGCGCCGCCGCACCGGCCAGGAATCCGCGTCGTGTCAAGGAATCGATCAGACGGGTGAACTCGCCGTCCACATCTCTTGTCGACTGCAAGGGGGTATCGGTCGCAAAAGGGGACACCGTCGGGTGGAAGGTTTCGGTCGATTCGATCACAGGCATGAGAAGGCGCAGCTCCATCTGATGTTCCGGGCATTGGCAGGTGCCTGACCAACGTATTCGAATTCCGTAGCCGCAGCCTTGCTCGAAAGCGCCAATCGCTCAGCGGATTTGGCCATTCGTCACGGGCTCGTGCCACGGGACTCTCCCCTCGGAGTCGGCTCGTTGTGGAGGGGCGCGCCCATCTGATCCGAACTCGAGGTATCGTGGCCGACATGCAGCGCGTCTATTTCTGGTTTAGCAGGCCGGCCCCGGGTGGGCCTGCCGGCGTAACCACGCGCTGACAACCTCCACCCAAGAGCCGGACTACAGACCGGCTCGCTGGAGTTTCTCTTCATCTCTGGGGTCGGCCTGAGAACAGGAAACCGAAAACCCCATGACTGTCACCATCGACACCACCGCAGCTTCGGACAGCCTCGACGATCAGCGCACTGTGAGTATCAGTCCGCTCGTGTCACCGGCGACTGTTCGTGCTCAGCACGCTCCGGACGAGGTCGCGGCCGCCACTGTGCGCACCGGTCGGGCCGACACCATCAACATCCTCAACGGTGACGACGATCGTTTGATCGTCGTAGTCGGTCCGTGCTCTGTGCACGATCCGGAAGCGGCGATGGACTACGCTCGCCGGTTGGCCGCCAAGGCCGAAGAACTGCGGGACGATCTGCACATCGTCATGCGCGTCTACTTCGAAAAGCCGCGCACCACACTCGGGTGGAAGGGCCTGCTCAACGACCCCCACCTCGACGGCACGTTCGACATCAACACCGGGCTCGGTATCGGCCGCAAGTTGCTTCTCGACGTGTCGAGCCTGGGCCTGCCTGTCGGCTGCGAGTTCCTTGATCCGATCATGCCTCAGTACATTGCCGACCTGGTCAGCTACGGTGCGATCGGCGCCCGGACCGCCGCCAGTCAGGTTCACCGTCAGCTGTGCAGCGCGCTGTCCATGCCCGTCGGTATCAAGAACTCCACCGAAGGTGACGTGCAGGTAGCCGTCGACGGCACCCGCGCCGCGGCAGCGAGCCACGTGTTCCCCGGAACGGACCTCGACGGCCAGGCTGCCTTGATCCGTACCGCGGGCAACCCCGACTGCCATGTCATTCTTCGTGGCGGTAGTGACGGACCGAACTACGATGCCGAGACAGTCGCGGACACCCTTGCCCGCCTGCGTAAGTCGAACCTGCCCGAGCGCGTGGTCATCGACGCGAGCCACGGTAACAGCAGCAAGGACCATGAGCGTCAGGTCATCGTGCTCGACGACATTGCCCGACGTCTGACCGAGGGCGAGCAGGGAATCGCGGGCGTCATGTTGGAGAGTTTCATCGAGGCCGGCCGTCAGGACCTGACCTTGGGCAAGGCGGACGAGCTCACCTACGGTCAGTCGATCACCGACGCGTGCATCGACTGGTCCACCACCGCAGCGCAGTTGGACCGTCTGGCGCAGGCCGTTGCGGCTCGGAGGGGCTGACGCCCCCGTGCGCCTTTTTGGTAGCGCCAACTACCAAAAAGGCGCACAGGGCCGCTAGGCCAACACTTCTCGCGTGGCCTCGACCAGGCGTTCCAGCCAGGCATCTGTGCCGACGGCCTGACGTAGCGGTTCGTTGGGCAGTTCGATGCTGACCGGCAGTCCGGCAGGCAAAGTCGACCAGATGTCGGCCAGGGCTATGCCGCCGGTGCCGGGCACCAGACGCTCCTCGCGGGCCTGACGGATCAGCTCTGCGTCCCCAGTGGGAGCGGGGGTCGAACCGTCGCACATCTGGGCATAGTGCAGCCACTCGCGCGGGATGGACGCAAGATCCTCCAGCGTTGTCGCCGAGCGGTCGGTGTGCAATGCGTCGACAAGGACACTACGAGCCGGACCGTCTGCCGCCGAGACGATCTCGATGGCCGCACGCGCATCAGGCACCGCAGTCCACGGCATGAATTCGAGCGAGGCGACGATGCCGTAGTTCGCGCACAGTTCAGCGAGGCGGGCATAGGAGTCCGTGAGCCGAGCGCGGTCGCGGTCGTCGCCGCCCACCAGAACGGCTTTGGCTCCGAGCTGTGCGCCCGCTTCGAGCAACGGAACGTAGTCGGTGGGGTCGAAGTCGGCTGCAAGACGGATGATTTCGAGGTCGAATACCTCGACCGGTGAATCGCCCAGTCGACGCACCAGTTCGTCCAACGACTGCTTGTCCTCGTGCAGAGGGTAGGCCGTCGTACCTGGTGCCGCGGGCATCAGACGGATACCGATGGTGTCGAAGCCGTGCTTTTCAGCTAAGTCGACGTGCTGCATCGGTGCGGTGTCGAGCACTGTGAGGGCTGCCAGTCCGAGTGAGAGTGTCATGCGTGCGCTCCAACTGTCTCGGCTCCGGCCAGTTCCCGGCCGGCCAGGTAACCGAATGTCATGGCCGGTCCGAGGTTGATGCCCCCGGACGGGTAGTGCCCGCCCATCACGCTCGCCTGATCGACGCCGACGGCGAGCAACCCCTCGATGGGGCGGTCGTTGTCGTCGAGCACATGCGACGACGAGTCCGTCACCAGTCCGGCAAAGGTGCCGAAACTCCCTGGCACGACTTTCACCGCGTAGTACGGACCCTTCTGCAAGGGCGCGAGCGACGGGTTCGGCCAGGGATTGGATGCATCTCCGGAACCTCGGTTGAACGGTGTTGTACCGCGACCGAACTCGGGGTCTTCACCGGCCACGGCCCCGATATTGAAAGCTGCGACGGTTTTCTCCAACTGCACGGGGTCGACGCCGATCTTCTCGGCCAAGTCCCGAAGAGTGCGCCCACGCGTGAGGTACCCCGAGCGCAGGTACGGCTGGATCGGGATCGGCAAGGGCTTCGCCATGCCCAGCGGGAGGTATCGCACATACTGTTGATCGGCAATCAACCACGAGCACACCTCTTCGCCCTCGGGAACCTGCTCGACCATCGCGAGTGTGTAGTCGTGATAGCCGAGTGCTTCGTTGACAAACCGCTTGCCGTTCGCGAGAACTCCGATGACACCGGGCTTTCCGCGATCGAGGATGTGCGGGAACACACCTTCCTTGCCGTTGCGGTAGCGAACGATGGAGACGGGGCAGTACGCGACGGGGGAGGCGAGGGTGCGGTCGAGTCGGCCGCCCACGGATTCGCCGAGGGTGATGCCGTCGCCGGTGGTTGTCTTCGGGGTGAGCGACCAGTGCTCGTTGCCGGTGGGGGTGCGCGGGAACAGTTCGCGTCGTCGGTCGATGTCCTGGGCGAAGCCGCCGGTGGCGAGTACGACACCACGTCGGGCAGTTACCGAGTACGCGCCGTCCGGACTTTCGAGGCGGACGCCGACAACGCGGCCGTCGTCATCGGTCTGCAACGCGGTCGCGGACGTCTTCACCCGAAACTCGACGCCCAGATCGAGTGCCGAGCGCAGCATCATGCCGACAAGCGCGGTGCCGTTGACGAGTTGCTGGCTACGACGCTTGGTGGCGAGATCGAACATGTGCTTTGTCACCCGAACACCACAGTGCACAAATGCTTTCGGCGATCGAGTCGAGTGCAGGAATGCCTGCAGGTCGGGCCCGGCCATGATGCCCATGCCGAGGAATGACGTCTCGTACAACTGTCGACGTAGCAGCGCCGCGACGTCGGGTCCGAGCTTTCGCAAGCTCACCGGTTTCGGTCCGACGGAACGATGACCCGTGCCGGCTCCCGGTGTGTCACCGTGAATATCGGCGATCTTGGCTCCGGGAACAAACTTCAGCGCTGTCTTGCGTTCGAAGAACTCGACCATCTCCGGTGCACCGTCGAGAAGAGCATCAACCTTGGCGGCGTCGAAGTTGTCGCCGAGTCGGTTTTCCAGATACGTCCGCGGTGCCGAGCGATCCTCGACAACCCCGTCGGCGATGGCAAACATGTTGCGTGGGGTCCACATCCACCCGCCCGACCAGGCCGTTGCGCCGCCGCAGGTGTCGGCCTTCTCGACAACGAGTACCGACGCGCCGCCATGTGCTGCGGCAATTGCTGTGGAAAGCCCGCCTGCGCCGGAGCCCACGACAACCACGTCGTAGGTGAGGGGGGTACTGCTACTCATTTCTGCTCCTTGGCAGTTGTTGCGAGGGTCGGTGTCGATGTCAGCTCGACAACCTTGCCCGTTCGTGACGATTCGTAGATTGCGGCGATGATGGCAAGTGATGCGCGGGCGTCCCGGCCGGTGACGGCGGGTTCACGCCCGGTCAGGACGGCGTCGGCGAAGTCTTGCACCTGCAGGGTGTGGAAGTCGGTCAGTGCCGCATTGACCGCGCCCACATCAAGATTCGCATCGATGTCCGCGGAGTACGGCGACCGGAACTCCACTTCGCCCGGCACCGTCCAGATTTCGTTGACACCCTCGTGCCCTTCGGGGAACTCGAGGACACTGGCGATGGCACCGGTGCGCCCGATCACCGTGACGCGGTTGCCCAGGTTGTGATTGGCACCCGTTGTCGCAGTGACGGTGGCGGTGCCACCCGAGGCAAAGGAAATCACAGCTGACGCGCTGTCTTCCGTCTCGATGTGCTCACCGTGGGTGTGGGTGCGGATGAAGCCGCTGACCGAGACGGCCTCGCCCATGAACCAGACCAGCATGTCGATCTGGTGCACGGCCTGAGTCATGAGCACGCCACCGCCGTCGGTGTCCCAGCGTCCACGCCAGGCGTCGGCCGAGTAGTAACTCGATGGGCGATGCAGGATCACCGACGCCTCACCGAGCATGGGTAGTCCGATCCGCCCGTCGTCGATGGCGTCGCGGATCCGACGTGCTGCCGGCCAGAATCGGCGTTGGAAGAGCACCCCGAACGTGATACCGGCGCGGTCGGCGGCCTCGATCATGCGGTCGGCGGCAGCAACATCGACTGCGATGGGCTTCTCGCACAAAACATGTACACCCGCTTCGGCAGCGGCCACGACTACCTCTTCATGTACCGGGTGCGGCGTGCAAACGGTGCAGGCGTCGAGTCCGAGGGCGAGAAGTTGCTCCACTGAACTCACGGCTGCGGGAATGCCGTGCGCTGCCGCGAACTCCTGGGCGCGTCCGAGATCGGGATCGCAGCAGCCGATCACCTCGACACCGGGGACTTGTTGCAGCGCGCGGGCATGGTTGCCGGCGATCTTGCCGCAGCCGACGATTCCGACTTTCAATGTCATCAGAAATGTTCCTCTGCTTCGACGTCCCGCGCCGCAGATTCGCCGCGGTCGAGACTGTTCAGTGCTTCGATGTCCTCGCTGGTGAGGGTGACGTCGAGTGCTGCCAGGTTCTCGGCCTGACGCGTCGGGTTCGCTGATCGCGCGACCGGAACCACACCCTGCGCGACGTGCCAAGCGAGGACCACTTGAGCTGGTGTGCAACCGATTCGACCGGCGATCTCGCTCACAACGGCGTTGTCGAGCACGTCACCCCGGCCGAGCGGACTCCACGACTGAGTGAAGATGCCAAGTTCGTCGTTTGCGCGGCGAACCGGGATCCGAGCGAGCGACGGGTCCATCTGAATCTGGTTGACTGCCGGTGCCTCGCCGGTTTCGGCGACGACGCGGCGCAGGTGGAGCTCCAGGAAGTTCGACACACCCACGTACCGAACCAGTCCGGCGTCGCGGCAGGCCAGCATCGACTCGAACGACGCGACATAGCGATCGATTCGCGGGAGTGGCCAGTGGATCAGGAACAGATCCAGCTGGTCGAGTCCCAGTAGTTCCAGACTCTGCTCGAGGGCGCCCCGAATGTCGCCGGAAACCTGGTCGTTGCCACGAAGTTTGGTGGTGACGAACAGTTCTTCTCGCGGCACACCTGATTCCGCCAGCGCCACACCGACGGCGCCCTCGTTGCCGTAGATCGCGGCGGTGTCGATGAGGCGGTACCCGGCCTCGATTCCGGAGAGTACCGACTTCGTGGCGTCGGCACCGACCAGTGGCCAGGTTCCGAGTCCAATGGGCGGCAATGCAGTTGCCACCGGTGTGGCTGCCTGTGTGGTCATGCGTGAACCTCCTGACTTGCCGCAGCGGCGGCGGTGATCGCGACGGCAACGTCGGCTGCGGTCACGAGTGCGGCATGGATGGACCCGCCGTCACCGCGCGCGTCGCCGACGGTATGTACTCCGAGTCGTGGTGCCAGTGAACGGAGTTCGGCAAGAAGTTCCGAACGCGGCTCGACGCCTTGCGAGATCAGCAGTTCGCCCGGAGCATCGACCTCGCTCAGCACACCGGCCGTCGAAATCGTGACGCGGTCAGCGGCGACTGTGGTGACGATCGAGCTGAGGTAGGTCGTGAGGTTCTCACTTGCGGCCAGGCGCGGCAGCAGCACGATCTTTCCGCGGCGTCCGACGTCGTGCGCGATGGTTTCCTGCGGGCCGATCATCACGACCTGGGTGCCCTTCTGAAGGAGATCGTCGGCGACGGCCGCAGCCTCACGGTCGGCGCCGAAGATGGTGACAGCGGCAGGAGCTGGATTGCCGGAGACGAGGAATTCGCGGACGTCGCGAACGGTACGGGTAGCTGCTCCGGGGAGATCGACCACGGGGCCGACGCCGCCGGCGGCAAGAACTATGGCGTCGAAATCGACACCGGAGAGCAAAGCAGCATCTGCCCGGGTCGAGGTGTGGCAGTGGACCCCGAGTTCAGCCAGTTCCGCGGCGTACCAGTCCACGATCCGTCCATATTCGGGATACTCGTGAAGCTTCGATGCCAGAGCGAAGTCGCCACCGAGGCTGGGTCGCTCGTCGTACAGGTCGACGCGGTGACCGGCAAGTGCGAGGTCGCGGGCAGCGGCCATTCCCGACGGCCCGGCACCGATGACGGCGACCCGCACGGTGGCATCAGCCGGCTTTGTAGGCTGATCCAATTCGCGGCCGACCCACGGGTTGACGGAGCAGGGAATGGGGCCGGCGGCCAGGCTGTCGATGCAGTAGTTGCAGGCAATGCAAGGGCGGTACCGGCCACCGTCGATGGCGCGATTCGGGAAGTCCGGATCTGCGTGCAGCGTACGAGCCATGCTGACGAAGTTCGCCTGCCCGGATTCGATGATCCGCGCAGCGATCTCCGGCGACGTGATGCGTCCGGCCACTCCCACCGGGATGTCGAAGTCGCGCTGGTACTGCTCGGAGTACGGCGCGAGGAGACCGCGCGACCATTCACCGGGCTGGATGATCCACTGTCCCGCTTCGTAGTTGCCGGCCGAGACGTCGAGGAAATCGAGTCGGTCGGTGTCGATGGCGCCGATGCGAGCGCGAGTCATCTCGGCGTCGAGTCCGCCGTCGATGCCTTCGAAGGCTGAGAATCGGAGTCCCAGAGTGATTCCCGGTGCGTGCTCGTGGACGGAGGCGATGACCTTGTTGACGAACAAGGTGGGGTCGGCCCACTCGTCGTCGCGGTGATTGTAAGCAGGGGAGAGGAACTGGTGGATCAGATACCCGTGGCCACCGTGCAGGGAGATGACGTCGACGCCGGCCTGCTGGCAGCGTGCCGCGGCTTCACCGAAACATTCGATGATGTGCTCGATGTCGTCGCCGTCGAGTTGTTCTGGCATCTCGCCGCCGACAACCAAACACGGAATCGGTGTCGGGGCAACGGGAACAAACCCGCTGACAGAACCTTGCGCCGTACGTCCACCGTGGTTGAGTTCGACTCCGACGAGGGCGCCGTGAGCGTGGATCGCGTCGGCCATCTTCTTGATGCCGGGAATCCGTTCGTCGACGTCGACGCCCATCTGCCGGATGCGACCCTTGCCGTCGGCGCGCACGTAGCTTGCTTCGGTGAAGATCAGTGCAGCACCACCTTCGGCGCGGCGAGCGAGGTACGCGATGTACTCGTCCGTCATAGTGCCGTCGACTTCGCAGTAGTTGCGTTCCATCGGGGCGGACACGAACCGGTTCCGGAGGCGGACGCTGCCCATGTCGAGAGGTTCGGCGAACGGCGCAGTCACATTCATCAGTGCTCCTGGTACTTCGCGAGAAAGTAGGTGTTCGGTTGTGCTCATGCGCATGCCGTCTCGGAGAGCAGCTCGCTCAGATGGCTGCGCATGCGATCCGTATCGGCTTCGACACCGGTCAGGAGTGTGAAGGTGTCAGAGGCTTGAGCCACCAGCATCTGCCCACCGTCGAGAACTGCGCATCCGAGAGTAGCTGCAGCGTCGAGCAATTCGGTGCGCATCGGTCGATAAACGATGTCAGCGACCCACAATCCGGAATGCAACGCCGCAGGGTCGAAGGGAGTTCCGGGGTGACCCACCATGCCGATCGGAGATGCGTTGACGACGCCGTCGCACGTCGTCAGGTTGACGGCGATCTCATCGATCGCCAAAGCCGTTGTGCGCGTGACAGGAAAGGCCGAGGCGACGCGAGAACACACATCGGCAGCGCGATCGGGATCAATATCTGCGATGCGAAGATCCGTCGTACCGGCGGCGGCGAGTGCGTACGCCACGGCGGAACCCGCCCCGCCAGCGCCTGCGAGTACCACTCGGTCCAAGGCGGCGTCGGGCAAACCGCGCTGCAGTGCTGTGAGGAATCCGCTGTGGTCAGTGTTGTGGCCGATCAAACGGCCGTTGTCGACCACAACCGTGTTGACGGCACCGAGCAACCGCGCGTTGTCGGACAGCTCGTCGAGCGCGTCCACGACAACCTGCTTGCACGGGTGGGTGATGTTCAGTCCGGTGAAATCGCCCGCGACGGCGCCACGCACCACCTCACCGGTTTTCTCGACCGAGATGTTCAGGTTCTCGAGATCGATCAGTTCGTAGCTGTAATCGTCGAGTCCGAGTGCTGCTGCTTCGTGTGCGTGCAACGCGGGCGAGAGTGAGGTGGCGATACCCGACCCGACAAGGCCGATACGGTGGCGTGTGTATTCGGTATTCATGACATTCTCCTGCATAAGTGGGGACGGCCCCTCGCGGCAATTCAGCGCGAGGGGCCGGTCCGGTCAAGCGTTGTTGCTGGTGAGCTCTGAGTCCTGCTTGATCGGCAGGCTCGGCTTCGGTTGGCCCAGTTCTTCTGTGGGCGTGCGGTACGTTTCCGGTCCGGTCATTGCCGCGATGGCGGAGATGACGGCGAAGCCCAGGCACATCCATGCAACCGGCGTCCAGTTGCTCTTGTCTCCGGCCGAAATCGCCTGGGCGATAGCCGGTGTGAAGCCGGCAACAAGGAGTCCGAGCATGAGGCTGACGGCCATTCCGGTGTATCGGACCTTCGCGGGGAACTGCTCCGGGAAGTATGCCGGGTACGTGCCGTTGGGCATCGCGTAGAAGATTCCGATCATGACGATTCCCGAAGCGAAGACCATGGGGACGCTTTGGGTTCCGATCGAATGGAAGAACACGAAGATCATCAGGCCGGCTCCGATGGCGCCGACGACGAAGATGGGCTTACGTCCGTAGCGATCCGAGAGAATGCCGAACAGAGGCTGAGTCAGTACGGCAACAAAATTGGCGGTCGCGATGGCCCACAGCATCGTGGAGCGTTCGAAGCCGGATTCGACGGCGTACGCCAGGGCGAAGACGTTGACGATGGTGTTGATCATCGCGAAGGTCGAGCTCATGCTGATACGGATTACGGTGCGCCAGTGCGAGCGGAACATCTCGACGACGGGAATTCCGGCCGTCTCGTCCTGTTCCTTGAGTTCTTCGAATACCTCGGGCTCATCCAGGGCGCGACGTAGCCACAGTGCAACGACGGTCACGATGATGCTGAGCCAGAAGGGAACTCGCCAACCCCACGAATAGAGGTCTTCGTCGGGCAGGCTCGCCACTGGGATGAATACCAGGCTGGAGACGACGATGCCGAACATGATCCCACTCATGGTGAACGAGGTGAAGAACGAACGACGGTGATCCGGCGCGTGTTCGAGCGTCAGTGCCGAAGAGCCGGGTGATTCACCGCCGGCAGAGAGCCCTTGAAGAAGGCGAAGCAAGACGAGAATGATCGGCGCGGCGATGCCGATCTGGTCGTAGGTCGGCAGGCAACCGACGATGACCGTCGCAACACCCATGAGGAGCAGGCAGGCGAGAAGCGCGTTCTTGCGTCCGTACCGATCGCCGAGGTGTCCCCACAGCACTGCGCCGAGTGGGCGGGCGACGTAGGCCACGCCCAGGGTGCTGATCGAGAGCAGCGTTGCCGTCGAGCCGCCGCCAGGAAAGAAGATCTTGGGGAACACGAGCGCGGCTGCGGAGCCGTAGATGAAGAAGTCGTAGTACTCGAGGGTGCTGCCGAGGAAGCCCGAAACAGCGGCGCGGCGCGCATTCGAATTCGGGTGCTCCGCAGTGGAGTGCGTGGAACCGGTGGAGTTGATCGGTGGTGCCATGTGAAGTCCTTTCGTCCCGATGGGCCGGCCGTGGCGGCACGTTTGGTGATGCACCACGCATCGGTGACGTCCCTCACCTTTCGGCGGCTGAGACGACAGTGCCACGAAGGACTATGGCGCGTCCAACACTAAATGAGTCTCAGATAATGACGCTTTTGGTCTCAATCTCCGGCGTCGGCAGAATCTCCTCGGACGTCTCCAGTGCGACGGCGAGTGCATCGGTCATATGCCGGGGTGACCAGGCAATTCCGTGATTCATGAACGTCGGCTCGCCGGTGAGTGGGACGAACACACTGCCAGGTGGGGTGATAGCAGCCATGCCGGACGTCATCAGCGCTACACCGACGCCGGCGGCAACGAGCATCAGGATCATGTACGGATCGGTGATTTCCTGAACCACGCGAGGCCTGAAGTCTGCGTTCATGCAGGCGCGCATCGCGGTTTCCTGGAGGGCCGAGCCGGCCGAGAGCGGGGTGGTCACGAATCCGTCGTCGGCCAATTCGCGGAGGTCGATCGCGTCTCTCTCTGCGAGGGGATGATCGATCGGAAGCACAGCGCCGAATGCCTCCCGTCGGATGAGTCGGGTAGACAGTGATGCGGATTCCACGGGTAGTCCGACGAAGGCGAGATCGAGGGCGCCGCTCTCGAGTTGGATGACCGCGTCGCGCGTCATGATCCGGCCGAGGAGTGTCAGTTCGACTTCCGGATAGCGCTGACGCAACGCGCGTGTCAGTGGCGGAAGTGCTTGATAGTTGAGCACTCCGGTGAATCCGATCGTGACTCGTCCGTAGACGCCTCCCGACGACGCGCGCGTAGCGTGTCGTGCCGTCTCCATGTTCTCGATGACGCGATAGGCGTGGGGGAGAAAGGCATGTCCGCCGGACGTGAGTGCGACGCTGCGGGTGCTTCGTTCGAACAACTTGACGCCGATGTCCTTTTCGAGCTTTCGGATCATCTGGCTGAGCGGCGACTGGGCCATCTGGAGCCGTGATGCGGCCCGCCCGAAGTGAAGTTCTTCCGCAACCGCGACAAACGCGTGCAACCAGCGGGTTTCCATCGCCAAGGCCTCCAGGTATTTGACGTCGACAGCAAACGCCATATATTCAGAATTTCTACACAGTGTGACGGCAATTATGCCTGTTTGCAACATAAATTGAGTGCGTAGCGCACAGAAACTCGGGAGTGAAGATGATGCAGGGCTATCCAGAGGGTGTCACCGCGCTCGTTACCGGCGGTGCGAGCGGAATCGGCGCCGCCAGTGCAAAGATGTTGACGGAGAGGGGAGTTCGGGTGGTAACGGCAGATCTTGCCGAGGGTGCGGACGAACAACTCGACGTGAGTGATCCGACAGCAGTCGATGCGCTTCGAACCAGACTCGGCAGAGTCGACATCTTGATCAACAGTGCGGGAATCGTAGGACCATCAGCGCCACTCGTCGACGTCGACCTCGCGGCTTGGCGGCGTACGTTCCGCATCAACGTCGAAGGAACATTCCTGATGTGCCGGGCGTTCGTGCCGGGGATGGTTGCGTCGGGGTGGGGGAGGGTCGTCAATCTCGCAAGTATTGCGGCCAAGGACGGAAACCCGAATCAGAGTGCATATTCCGCGTCCAAAGCGGCAGTCGTCGCGCTGACGAAATCACTCGGCAAAGAGGTCGCCACCACCGGTGTGCTGGTCAACGCGATAGCTCCGGCGGCCGTGGAAAGTCCTATGAATGCCGGCACCGATCCGGCCATCCTCGCCCGTTCGCAGTCTTTGACGCCGATGGCGCGAATGGGGAGGGCCGACGAGATTGCCGAACTGATCTCCTGGCTGTCGTCGTCGGCGGTAAGTTACTCGACGGGTGCTGTGTACGACGCCAGCGGTGGCCGTGCAACGTACTGAATTACCTTCTGGGAGAAATCGATCAGAACTGGAGCAGTGACTGCCACAGTTCGCGTGATGCGTCCTGGTACTCGAGCATGTGTGAGATCAGTTCACGCAGTGGCTGCGTCGGTTCGAGTTCTTCCGGAAGGAGCGGATTGCGCACGATGACCGCGATCACCGCGCTGCCCAAAGCAAGTGATTCGCGGGCCGCCTCCTCGCGACTGATTGTCGCCAGGCGTGTTTGCGCCTGTGTGAGTGCTTCACGGGCCTCGGCGATGTCGGCCAACAATGCTTCCGAGTTCCAGAGTGTGCGGATTGTCGAATCATCCTCGGGGGCAAGGTGAGCGATTTCCATGACAGCCGATTCGGGGGCGGCGCCGAGTCGGCGGAGAGTGCGGCGGGCGCTGTCCGTGCCGCCGAGCAGATTGTTCGGGCGGACGGCGAGTGTGGGCTTCCACTCCTCGTAGCCCGCCAGGCGCAGCGCCTGATCGTGTCTTCGGGCGGCGGTGCGGTCGCTACGTTTGAGCGCTGAGTGCTCGACGGCTATCCACGTGCCGTCCCAGGGGCGTATGCGATCGGTACGAGTTCGCCACCCCTCGACCTCGCTGTAGGTGGGGATGCCGTCCGGGTTGAGGACGTACGTTCCACGAGCGGTACGACGCAGTTTGTTCTCGCGGCACAGGCGGCCCGCTGCCACGCGAATGCTCGATGCGCTGACGCCGACGATCTCGCCGGCCCGGGTCAGCACAGCGGTGCTGAACTCGGTGTCCGGGCTCGCTGTTGCGAGGTCCAGCACAACTCGGGTTGCGGACATTCCTCGATCAGTTTGTAACAACTTTTGAACAACTCCTGACAAATTCTGTTACAAGTGGCATGGTGGGTACCGGGAAACCTTATCCGCGAGCAGTGAGGAAATATCGTGACCGACTCCGATCGACCAGGTGGCGATGTCTATGTGGAGCGTGACGGTGGCGTCACTGTCATCGTGATGAATCGCCCTGATCGCAAGAATGCGGTGGACGGGCCGATGGCGGCGCAGTTGCGTGATGCCTTCCTGGAATTCGAGTCGGACGAGAGTCAGAAGGTGGCAATTCTGTGGGGTGCGGGCGGCACATTTTGTGCCGGTGCGGATTTGACCGCAGTCTCCGACCCCGCCCGCGTGCACGAGTTGCATCCGGAAGGCGGCGGCACCGGCCCGATGGGGCCGAGTCGGTTGGTGTTGTCCAAACCGTTGATCGCCGCCGTCAGCGGATACGCAGTGGCCGGAGGGCTCGAGCTTTCATTGCTCGCGGACCTGAGGATCTGCGAGGAGGATTCCGTTTTCGGAGTCTTCTGCCGGCGCTGGGGAGTTCCTCTCATCGACGGCGGGACCGTGCGCCTGCCGCGAATCGTCGGGCAGGGGCGAGCGCTCGACATGATCTTGACCGGGCGTCCTGTCGATGCTCCGGAGGCGCTGGCCTTCGGACTGGCCAATCGTGTTGTTCCAGTGGGGCAATCACTCCAGGTAGCCAAGGAGCTTGCGCACCAGTTGTCCGCTTTCCCACAACTCTGCATGCTCGCGGATCGCGCATCGGCCTACCGATCTTTTGATCTACCACTTGCCGAAGCACTGCGCGCCGAGGGTGTCGCAGGAAATCCCATTGTCATCGCCGAAGGTGTGCGCGGCGCTGCTGCGTTCGCCGCGGGCGCCGGCCGGCACGGCCGATTCGAGAACAACCCGAATTCGAACGAGGAAACTGAACCATGATGCCCATAACCCGAGATCTGATCGCCCGTGGTGCGCGACAGCACGGATCGCGAACAGCCGTCGTTTTCGGCGATCGATCGATGACGTTCACGGAAGTGGACGAACTCAGCAGCCGATTGGCGCACACATTCATCGCCCTCGGTATCGGGCGTGGTGCACGGGTTGCATTGCTGGTCAACAACTCTCTTGCCAGCGTCCCCGTCGATTTTGCGTGTGTCAAAGCCGGCATCAACAGGGTTCCGCTCAACTCGCGACTCTCGCTCGACGAGCACGCGAGAATGCTCGAGGACACCGACACCTCGCACGTCGTCTTCGGACGTGACCTCGCGGACCGCGCCGCTGAACTGTCCGCCAGGTTCCCCGAACGTACGTTCATCGGGCTGGAAACAGGTTCGGCGCGGCAGCGTTCGCTGCTCGACCAAGCACAGAGTATGCCTTCGGACATTCCGGACGTCGAGGTAGCTCCCGACGATGTGATCCTGACGCTGTTCACCTCCGGGACCACGGGAACATTGAAGGCCGCGCAGCACACTCAGCGCAGCTACGCCGGCATCTGCCGCAATGTTCTGCTCAATCTGCTTCCGGCGACTCAGGACGACACGATGCTGCACGCGGCATCACTGATTCACGCCAGCGGTGTCTTCGTGCTTCCGTTCTGGCTCCGTGGCGGTAAGACCGTCATCCTCCCCGGATTCGACCCGTCGACCTTCTTGGACTCGATAACCGAGCATCGGGCTACGGCAATCAATCTGGTGCCGACGATGATTCAGATGCTCCTCGAACGCCCTGATTTTGCGAGCGCAGACATCTCGAGTCTGAAATCCGTGATCTACGGTGCGTCGCCGATGCCGCTGGCCACCATCGAACGTGCAATGCAGGCGTGGGGGCAACACCGTTTTCTCCAGTACTACGGGCAGACCGAGGCACCGCTGTGTATTGCAGTCCTACGGCCCGAAGATCACACGGAAGATCGCCTGCTGTCCTGTGGTCAGCCGGCCATCGACGTCGAGATCAGGCTGCTCGACGGCGAGGGAAACGAAGTGCCCCAGGGAGAACCGGGTGAAATCGTGATCCGCTCGCCATCGGCGATCGCCGGATACTTCAATGCACCGGAACTGAATGCGGACACCTTCACCGAAGACGGCTGGGTTCACACCCGTGACATCGGTCAGTTCGACGCCGAAGGATTCTTGTTCTTGAAGGACCGAGCTTCGGACATGATCATCAGCGGCGGATACAACGTCTACCCCCGTGAAGTCGAGGATGCACTCCTGACGCATCCGTCTGTCCGTGAGGTCGCCGTGGTGGGAACCGCCGACGCCAAGTGGGTGGAGGCGGTCACGGCTGTGGTGGTACTCGAGGACGGGACCGTCGAAAACGACGCACTGCAAGCATCATTGGTCGCGCACGTCGGCGATCGACTGGCGTCGTACAAGAAGCCGCGTCGGGTTGTTTTCGCAGAATCCATACCGAAGACGGCCGTCGGCAAGCTCAATCGGAAGGCGCTGCGAGACGAACTCCGCGACGCTATCTAACTCCGCGAGTGCGGAATTGAACACTGATTCTCGGCCCGAGGGCCCGCGCACTCTTCGGGACACAGTGTTCCCACGTGCGTTGGCAGGATCCGCCCATGACGAGTAGATCTCCGTGTCCGAGATTGAAGCGGATGGATTCGCCGCCCCCACGAGGGCGCAGTAGGAGCGGGCGAGCCGCACCGAGAGACAGGATGGCCACCATCGTGTCCTCGGTGCGACTTCGTCCCGTATCGTCCCCGTGCCAGGCAACGCTGTCGGAACCGTCGCGATAGAAACAGAGACCCGACGTGGCGAATGGTTCACCGAGTTCGTCGAAGTAGTGACTGCTCAGCGCGTCTTTGGCTTCGGTGAGAAGTGCGTCCGGCAGTGGTTGATTCTCTGCGTAGAAACACACCAGACGAGGGACGTCGACAACGCGGTCGTACATCTGACGCCGTTCGGAACGCCACGGCACCGTAGCCTCCAGATTGTCGAACACGGCCTCCGATCCGGTCAGCCAGGCCGGGCGATGGTCGACCCATGCGCCGGCGGTGAGAATACGTCGCTGCACCGTGCCGTCGAGATCGGCCAAAGAAACGCCGAGGTCACCGTTGTCGAACAGAGACGGTTGCATCGTGGCGGTCATAGGCTCAACCGTACACCGAAATCGAACATATGTTCCCATGAATTTTGATTGCAGTGCTGGACGGCTGTTCATCCTTGCTGGGTGATGTCCGTCGGCGTGAACCTTTGAATACTGTTCTCACGCTATTTCGCCGAAGAAGGGGATGTCATGACTGCTCCGCACCAATCTCATGCGAACCACCCTGTCCGACAAGGCTTTGCCATCGGGACCACGGTGGCGGCAGCATGCCTGCTCTTCGTCGCGGGAATCGTCGCGTTGCTGCAGGGCATCGCGGCTCTCGCGGACAACGATCTGCTGATCGTCGGAGTCAATTACACCTTCGAATTCGATGTCACGACATGGGGTTGGATCCACATCGTGCTCGGAATCATCGGCATCGCGGTGTCGCTGGGATTGTTCGTCGGCATGGCGTGGGCCCGCGGGATGGCATTCGTCATCGCGGCACTTTCGATCGTGGCGAATTTCCTGTGGATGCCGTACTACCCGCTGTGGTCGATCGTGATCATCGCCCTCGACGTCGCTGTGATCTGGGCCGTCGCGACCTGGCGACCTGACGAGGTGTGATCCTCTGACCGAAGTGAGTGGTTCACCTGCGGTAGGTGAACCACTCACTTCGCTGTGTCCGGGCCTCCACGGTTGGCCTCATCCCTACGCGGCGTCAGCGCCGTTTCGGTGACTCGCGATCCTGGTTCTCGCGCGGACGCATGTCCTTCGTCGATCGGTGTGGGAAGCCATGGATCATCGAGCAAGAGATCCAGCAGATCACTACCGTTGCGATTCCGAGTCCGATCGACGCGAATGGTTCCTGCGTAGCCAGCCAGACGCTCAGTCCGATTGCCGTCCCGACGATCAGAATCAGGATGGTGTCGAGTCGTGTCGTTTGCATCGAAATCATCGCCTGGCACAGATAGTTTCTGGCGGCCCGCTGGTTTTGGCGGCCCGCCGCCCGGCGAGTGACAGCCGGGGGCAGACCTTGCGCGGCTGACCCCTCGCTCTGGAAATCGCCGCCGCAAGTGATCAATACCCGCGAAATTCGTCTGCGAAACTCTTGGCAGGAAGAACAGGACCTTATGCCTCAAGGCCCGACATGCCGGGCCTTGACTATGACGTAGCGTCATAGTTAATGCTGTTCGTATGCGAATCAGCGACGTGGCCAGTGCGGCAGGCACCACTCCGCGGACCGTTCGGCACTATCACCGACTGGGGTTGCTGGCCGAGCCGAGACGACTGTCCAACGGTTACAGAACTTACGAACTTCCCGATCTGGTCAGGCTGATGCGCATTCGTTGGCTCACCGCCGCTGGCATTCCACTCGGATCCATTGCCGCGATGATCGAACCGACGCCGATCGATGCACGAGAACCGGACGACTTCGCCGAAGATCTTTCCTCCCTGATCGCGGAGATAGACCGGAAGCAGCGCGTCCTCGCAGACCAGCGAGTGCGCCTCCAGGAAATGCTCACGGCGCGAGGTGCTGGGAGGGTGGTCTCGCCGCTTCCGGTGGAGTTGCTGTCTGCGTTCGACGAGTTGATCGCGTCGTCCCCGACGGATTCGGTTCGGCGTCTGTTCGAGCGTGAACGCGACATGTGGGAATTGGTGGCGATCTCGGGAGCAGCGCCACACGAACTGTTCTCCACGGCTGCGCGATTGCTGTCCGACGAGGGCGACCGGAAGAGAATTGTGGATCTGTACCGTCGTTTCGCCGCTCTGGCTGGGCGCGAGGTAGCCGAGGTTGCAGACGAGATCGCGTACTTGTCGGACGAACTGGAGGAATCACTGGGCGGGGTGCTCGGCGCTGTGTACTCAGACGGAGACTCCGCAGGCGTGGGATTCTCGGTTGGGATCGCGGACCTGGTGCCCGATCCAGCGCAACGTGAAGTGGTCGCGCGCGTCGCAACACGTCTCATGTCAGGCGGTACGGCGTGATCCGATCACTGTGGTTGCTCTCGACGGGTCGGAGAGACGGAGGTTCCAGTGATACAGCGACTTTCGGCTACGCGCGGGGGACCGTGTCGATACCGGTGGCATTTGTCGCGGCGAGTGTGATCGAGGCCGTGGCGATTCACTTCCTGGTGCCGTGGCAGTGGCTTCGCGTCGTGCTGCTCGTTGCAACGGTGTTGTCGCTGATTGCGATTGGTGGTTGGCTTGCCGGACGCGTCGTGCACCCACATCTCGTGTCAGCTCGAACGGTAGTGTTTCGTTCCGGCACGGGCGTTCGTGTCGAGGTGGACCGATCACGGATTTCGCGGGTGAGCATGGTCCGAAGATTCGGTGAGACCGCAAACGCGATTGTCGACGACTGCCTGGTTCTACCGGGGCCCGACGGCACTGTCGTGGACGTCGGCTTCGACCGACCCGTCTCGGTCACGCTCCCGAAACGGCTGTCGAAGGGATCTAGCTCCACTCTGATCGATGGGTTGCGGTTGCATGTCGATCAACCCGGTGAATTCTGTGCAGCGTTGTCGCGGGACTGAACTCGCAAAGATCGTCTGGAGTCGGTCAGAGCGGAGACCTCGATGGAAGACCTTCAGGGAATCGGCTCGACAACCAGCCACTGCACCGTGCCACCGACATTCCATAGTGCATCGGGGTTGTCGAGCGAGGCCGCGTACGTTGCCGCAGCTTGGTCGCCGGCGATCTCACCGCTCTCACCCGACGGCGGGTTGGGCTCGAGGAATTCGGAGGGGTGCGGCCCTGGCCATGCAGGCACGTCGAACGGGGAAATGCTGGTGTCGATGAGGCCAGGTCGATGCACGGTCACCCGGTCGGGAACTTGCTTGGTTTCCGCCGCCACGGCGATGCCTGGTCCTTCGGCAGCTTCGCCGTCGCCGCTACCGCAGCCTGCCACTGCAAGAACAAGTCCCGTGATTGCCACACCCACTACCGCATGACGTATCCGCACCGTTTTCTCCTAGCCGGGGCTCACCCCGTTCGAACTCCACTATTGCATCTCGCCAACTCCGCGGGATGCGTCTTTCGATAAATGTGGGAAACGCACTGAATGTGCTCGACAGGAGAATTGGATTGTACTGTGAGCCATGCCGACCCTGCTTCGACGTGCATTCAAGATCGGCGCGGTAGCGCTGGCAACGATTGTGGTGGCGGCCTACCTGTATCTGGCCTTCACTTATCGCAGCGCTGATGTCTTTGCGCCGCCAGGGCGCATCGAGTCTCTCGGCCGGACCTACCTGATCAGCAATTTCCCGCCGCGCACTCGTGAAGATCTCGAACAGCGATTCGCGCAGGGCCATCGTGAGCGGTACACCTTGGAACAAGTGAGTTCCGTATTTCCGTGGCGCGCTGTCTACCAGTGGCAGAACGACCAGATCCGCGGCCAGGCGACGTCGAGCGCGTACCTGAAATGGGGCGAGACGTACATCAGCTATTCGCTTTCGGGTGGCCCATGATTCTGCGTAGACCGAGTCGAACTCACATCGCTTCGTCTGCTGTCGCTCGTCGTGCTACTGCTGCACCGGACTGAGCCTGCCACCGTTCTTCGATGCGGCCGTACAGCCACACGAGTAGAGCAATCAGCCAGGTGGCGACAAAGAGTCCGACGATGATGAAGCCCATCGCGCCGAGATCCAAGTTCCCGATGGCGCCGAGAAACCCGTCGTGAATGTCGAGTTTGTCGGTGAAAATCGAGATGATTTCCTGGGTCCCGATCAGCAGTGCCACTGCCACCGAGAGTCCGGTGATCACCATGTTGTAGTAGATCTTTCGGACCGGCTGAGCAAATGCCCAACCGTAGGCGAAGTTCATGAACGATCCGTCGATCGAGTCGAAAAGCGACATCCCGGCGCAGAAGAGGATCGGCAGAACGAGGATCGAATACCACGGGAGCCCTGTCGCCGCCGCGCCGCCGGCGATCACCAACAGCCCGACTTCGGTGACGGTGTCGAATCCCAATCCGAACAGTAGGCCGACCGGGTACATGTGCCAGGGCTTGCGAACCATCTTCATCACCGGGCCCAGAATCTTGTTCAGGGCGCCGCGGCTGTCGAGTTCCTTCTCGAGTTGTTCCTCGTCGAAGGTTCCGGCCTTGTACTTCGTGTACACCCGATGAATCCCGATGAGAGAGAAAAGATTCAGGAGGCCGATCAAGATCAGGAACGTTCCGGAAATGGTTGTGCCGAACAAGCCGGTCCACTTTTCCAGATCGGAGTTGTCGTCGGAAAGGCTGGTGGCCAGTTGCCGCACACCCAAAGCCAAGAGGGCGACGAGTACGAAGACGATGGTCGAGTGTCCGAGCGAAAACCAGAACCCGACGGACATCGGTTTCTTGCCGTCCGCTACCAACTTCCGAGTGGTGTTGTCGATAGCGGCGATGTGATCGGCGTCGAAAGCATGGCGCATGCCGAGCGTGTACGCCGTGACACCGAGTCCGACGCCGAAGACACTGCCTTCGATCGTGTAGTGGCCGGGGACAACCAGGCCGAGAAGAACTGCCCACCCGACGACGTTGAGCGCTACGACGGTGACGGTCATCCCGATGATGCTTCGACGCTGGCCTCGATCCAGACTGTGCCAAGCACCGGCGATTCGAGTGCCCGTCGTGGTCATTGTCGTGGACATCGAACCTCACCGATCTTTCAGTCGCGGCCGGCGGCCACGCTACTGAAATCGTATAAGTGTTCAACTGTTCAGATAAGCGCCTGGAGGTTACAAATTGCCCATTCGGGAGTAAAGATATTTTGCTCGTCGATGGGAAATGCTCAGGCGAACACGGTATTGACCAGCGCGACGTAGATCGTCGTTCCGACGACGATGCTCAGGACGGCATTCTTTCGCCAGAGGTGCGCGGCGATCGTGGCGCACACAGCAATCAGTTCGGGTAGGCCATGAGAAGGGGCGGTGATCGACACCCCTTTGAGTGAATACATGACGAGAATCAACATGACGCCTGCCGACATGTAGATGCCGAGGTAGCCGACCAGGGCGGAGGAGCGCAGCGGCATGAG
The DNA here is from genome assembly GCF_044908235.1 of Rhodococcus sp. 27YEA6. NCBI lineage: Bacteria > Bacillati > Actinomycetota > Actinomycetes > Mycobacteriales > Nocardiaceae > Rhodococcus > Rhodococcus sp. 27YEA6. The sequence goes on from NZ_JBIYCY010000001.1 coordinate 665,305, forward strand.
CGCGGCGAAGGGGATTGCGCGCAGCGCGAAGGTGACCACGGCCATGACTGCGACCGCCGCAAAGATGTACGAGGTGTCAGGCATCGATCTTCGCCTTTCGTGAGTCGTAGACAAAGCGCCCGATCAGGAAGAGCACGAAGGCGCCCATCGCAATTGGCAGCATGTGGTCCGGCGCTGCGAGCCGGGCGACCAGAGCGCAGGTGACCGCGGCGACCGGCACCGCGAATCCGTTTTGTGCGCGAATCGCTTCGATCGAGAGGACGACGAACAACGCCGTCAGGGCGAAGTCGAGGCCGACGATCGAGTCCGGAATCCACTGTCCTGCCGTCGCGCCCAGGATCGCGCCACCGATCCAGTAGCCGTGCAGGTACAGCTGGGAGTAGACGATGACGCGTCCGGTGAGTGCCTTGGGATCGGCAGTTACCGACATCGCATAGGCCTCGTCGGTCAGCGCGAACATGCTGTAGAAGCGGGCGAAGGGGTTGCGGATCTTTTCCAGCGGAAAACTCAAGGCGTAGAACACATGTCGAAAGTTGACCAGCAGTGCGGTCAGAGCGACGTACGGCAGCGGTGTCATGGCCGCGACCATTCCGACCGCGAGAAACTCCAGCGATCCTGCGTAGATCAGCGAGGTGAAAGCGACTGCCCACCAAGGGCTGAGCCCTTGTTGGACCACAAGAACGCCAAGTGCGATCCCGAGTGGGAGCAGGCCGAATCCAACCGGTAGCGACAGCTGGAAGGCGTGCCGCCACGCCGGGGTTCGCGGTGGGAGTTCGACGGCCGGTGCGGCCGTCGACGATGCTGGTTCGATCACGACGCAAATCTATAACAAAGATCGAGGTGATCGATTGCTCAGAATGCCCACATATTGAACAGTGCGCAATAGTAGTGCGATGGATGCCATGGATGACGCAATTTTGTTTCACCTACGCCAGGACTCGAGTTTGACCAACACCGAGTTGGCGGATCTGGTGGGTCTGACACCCTCACCTTGCCTGCGGCGGGTGAAGAAGCTCGAAGCCGACGGAATCATTACCGGGTACCGGGCGATCGTCAGTCAGGAAGCGCTCGGTCGAGGATTTCAGGTGATCGTCACCGCCGAGATCGGAGTCAACGACCAGGCCACCATCGAGGACTTCGAATCCCAGGTCGCCGCCTTCGACGAAGTGATCGAATGTCGGCGGTTGTTCGGAATTCCCGACTACTTCATTCGGGTCGCGGTGAAAGATCTCGCGACGTATGAGAACTTCATGGTCACCAAGCTCAGCGGGCTTCCGGCTGTCTCGCGGGTGACATCGTTGATCACCATGAAGACCATCAAGAGCGTCGACTGACTCCCGGGCTCGGCTGAACCTTCACTAGGTGTCGGTGGTCGGCGTTAACGTCGGAACATGGGATACGAATTTCAAGTCACAGTAGATTCGGCACATCCGCACGAACAGGCGAAGTGGTGGGCCGCAGCACTCGGGTGGGCAGCGGAGCCCAGCGACGAAGACTTCATCAGGGGCCTCGTCGCCGCTGGTCACGCCAAGGAATCCGACACCACGACATTCGAGGGAGTCCTCGTCTGGCGCGAAGGTGCGGCCATCAGCGATCCGGAGCATCCCGAACGTCCCCGCGTTCTGTTCCAACTGGTTCCGGAATCGAAGACGGTGAAGAACCGGCTCCATTTCGACATACGAGTGGGCGACAAGCGCGAGGATGTCGCAGCGCACCTCGAGACGGTGGGGGCGACGATCCTGCACCGAGGAGCGCAGGGGCCGAGCGTGTGGATCACGATGACCGATCCCGAAGGAAACGAGTTCTGCGTCAGCTAGCGGTACGAACTCGGAGTGTCGCCGGTCCATCGTTTGAAGGCCCGACGGAAGGCGCTGGGCTCGGAGAACCCCAATCGCGCCGAGAGTACTTCGACGGATTCTCCGCGCCGCAAACCAGCGATGGCTACGTCGCGGAGCACTTCCTCGCGCAGTTGATTCAGTGATGTTCCGTCACGCCGCAGCAGTCGACGCAGATGGGGAACGCTGATCGAGAGCATCTCCGCGATCTCCTCGGCCGTGGAGGTTCGCCCCTTCACCCCGAGTTCCAGGACCCGTCGCACCTGCGCCGACGCAGTGCTGTCGTAATCGCGTTCGGACATGAGCTGAATCGGAGATTCTCGGAGGTACTCCTCCAACGTCTCCTCGGTTTGGATGATCGGTGCACGCATGGCCGAGTTGTCGAACTCCAGTGCCGCGCGCTGCGCGCCGAAGGTGACCGGCGCTCCGAAGATGTAGTCGTAGTCCTGCGCCAACCGTGCATCCGGTGCCGAGTACGGAAATTCGACCGCCCGAAGTCGGACGCGCTTTCCGATCAACCATGCGGAAAATCGGTGCAGCAAGATCAGGACGAAATCGGTTGTGACACGTTCTGCGACATCAGGTTCGGCGACGCCTTCGCGAGCTCGGACAGCGAAACTCACCCGAGTGCTTTCCTCGCCCTTTTCGATCGACAGTGGGGCCAGAGCCGGTAGCGCACGGATCACGTCGGACATTCGAGCGAAGGCCGATCCGAGATCAGGGCAATGGATCAACGTCAGGCAGATCAATCGGAAAGTGCCACGGGGGACCGGGGCGGATCCGAGGCCGAACAATTCGTCGTCGGTGATCTGCCAGGTGGATTGGATGAACGTGGTGACCTGAGTCGGGGTCAGCCGGGCGCGCGGGTCGGACAGTGTCTCGAGGTCGATCCCGGCAGCGCGCAGTGCACCCGACAAATCGACGTCGTTGTCCGGCGAGAACGCGAGATAGCGGTGGACGAATGCGGTCGGGATGGTCCGCGCTGTCATGGGTGCGCTGCTCCTTGGAGCAGGTGGAGACGGCGTGCAGCTTCGGACAGAATGTGGTCCTGCTTGCAGAAGGCGAAGCGCACCAGGTGCTTCCAATCGTCGCGGTTGTCCGCGAACACGTCGACCGGAACGGCCGCGACGCCGATCCGCTCGGGCAGTGCGCGGCAGAAATCTCCCGCATCGGTTTCGCCCAACGGTCTGATGTCGGCAAGGAGGAAGTACGTGCCGCCACCGGAATGCACCGTGAAACCGGCCTCGGTCAGAGCTTTACCGAGCACGTCGCGTTTGCCTTGCAAGCTCTGTCGAAGTTCGACGACCCACGGCTGTTCGTTGGTGAGCGCGTAGGCAACGGCCGGTTGGAACGGTGCACCGGCAACAAATGACATGAACTGCTTGGCGGCACGGACTCCGTCGATGAGTTCGCGCGGGCCGATCGCCCAGCCGGTTTTCCAGCCGGTGACATTGAAAGTCTTTGCGGCACTGGACACCGTGACGGTGCGCTCACGCATGCCCGGGAGCGACGCCATCGGTGTGTGGGTGAGGCCGTCGAAGACCAAGTGCTCGTAGACCTCGTCGCTCAACACGATCAGGTCGCGTTCGCACGCGAGTTCGGCGATCGCTCGAAGTTCGTGATCGGTGAATACGGTGCCGGTGGGGTTGTGAGGACTGTTGACGATCAGCATCTTCGTCTTGGCGGTGATCGCGCCGCGCAATGCATCGAGATCGACCGCAAATCCGTCTCCCGCGGTTACCAACGGAACTGTGCGACGTACAGCGCCTGCCAACGCGACGGATGCAGCGTAGGAGTCGTAGTACGGCTCGATCAGCACTACTTCTTCGCCGGGTTCGACCAGTCCGAGAATCGCAGCACTGATCGCCTCGGTGGCGCCGACGGTGACCAGAACTTCGGAGTCGGGATCACTGTCGAGTCCGTAGCGGATGCGCCGATCCTCCGCGATGGCCTGACGCAAGACGGGCATGCCCGGACCGGGCGGGTATTGATTGACGCCCTCGGCGATGGCTCGGCGCGCTACCTCGAGCATGGCCGCAGGACCGTCGGTATCCGGAAAGCCCTGACCGAGGTTGACCGCGTCGTGAAGTGTGGCCAACGCTGTCATCTCGGCGAAGATCGTGGATGCGAACGGCTGCAGACGCGAGACGGTGCGGTTGCGGGGCGTCGAAGGCATCTTTGCAGCTTAGTCGGCTGACACCGCATCCTCACATCCGCTCGGACGCGGTGCTTGTCACGTTTGAATCGCCGCCATCGTCCAACTCTGTAGAGAGCATCGAATCCGGTGCCCCAGAACATACGGAGGCTTGCCATGACTCGCATTCCCGCAGTGACACCGTCAGAAGCCAGTCCGTTGATCAAAGTGGCATACAAATTCGCCGCCAGGCAGTACGACGAAGTCCCCGAGCCCTTTGCCGTCCTGGCCAACCATCGGAAATTGTTCGTAGCGGCTGCCCGCCACGAAATGGCTGTGCAGAAGGCGTCGAAGGTGCTGCCGTCGAACATTCGTGAACTGGCCGTCTATCGCGTCGCCTGGACTGTCGGCTGCTCGTGGTGTGTCGACTTCGGGACGATGCTCTCGCGCTTGGACGGTTTGGACATCGACAAGTTGAAAGAGATCGCGAACTACCGGGATTCATCGAAGTACAGCGAAGACGAGCGGGCCGCGATCGCCTACGCCGACGCCATGACCGGTGACCCCCATGGGGAGAACGGGGTGACGGACGAACAGGTCGCGGATCTCGAGCGCAGGTTCGGGCGAGCGGGCGTCGTGGAACTGACCTATCAGATCGGGCTCGAAAACATGCGCGCCCGGATGTATTCGGCGTTGGGGATTACCGAGCAGGGGTTCAGCACCGACTCCTGCCGTGTGCCCTGGGCAGAAGAATGATGCGCTGATTCGTCTACGGCAACTATCGACAATGCTCCGCAGATACGTGATCATGATTGACTAGTTCACGCATCTGCGGAGCATTCCGGCTTGTTAGGTCCGCACTTGCGACCTACGATCACCTGGTGCCCAACATTCGAATCCGCGAAGCTGCCGGCCTGCTCGGTGTCAGTGACGACACCGTCCGGCGGTGGGTCGACGGTGGGCTTCTCACCGCGACGACGGACGACTCCGGCCGCAAGGTCATCGACGGTGCCGAGCTGGCGGGCTTCGCCCGGTCCAACGCCGGACCCGCACCGGCCGATCCGCTCACGGGTGCGAGTTCGGCCCGCAACCGGTTCGCCGGCCTCGTCACCAAGGTCGTCACCGACAAGGTGATGGCTCAGGTCGAAATGCAGTGTGGGCCCTTCACTGTCGTCTCGTTGATGAGTACCGACGCGGTTCGGGAGCTCGGACTCGAGGTCGGGAGTATCGGAGTCGCAATCGTGAAGGCCACCACGGTCATCGTGGAAACGCCGTAGTTTTTGAACATACTGGAGGAAATTCGTGAAGCGTGTAGTCGGACTTGTTGCAGCAGGTGCCTTTTCGCTTGCCCTGGTGACCGGTTGTAGTTCCTCCGACAATTCTTCGTCGGAGACGTCGTCGGCCGCTCCGACCACAACCACTTCGAGTGATAGTGCCACGGGAAGCATCACCGTCTTCGCAGCGGCGTCACTCAAGAACAGCTTCACCGAACTCGGCAAGGAATTCGAGTCCGAGAACCCCGGTTCATCGGTCACATTCAGCTTTGCCGGGTCCTCGGACCTCGTCGCTCAGATCACTCAGGGCGCACCGGCTGACGTGTTCGCCTCGGCTGACGCCGCCAACATGACCAAGGCCACCGACGCCGGCGTCGTCGCGGGGTCGCCCTCGGACTTCGCGAGCAACACCTTGACGATTGTTGTGCCGCCGGGCAATCCGAAGGGCATCGCGTCGTTCGCCGATCTGGCAAAGGAGGGGACGCAACTGGTGATCTGCGCTCCGCAGGTCCCTTGTGGCGCGGCTACGAAGAAGGTCGAGACGGCCACAGGCGAGACCCTCTCGCCCGTCAGCGAAGATTCGTCGGTGACCGACGTTCTCAACAAGGTGACGTCCGGGCAGGCCGATGCCGGCATCGTTTACGTCACCGACGCGAAGTCCGCTGGTGACAAGGTTCAGACCGTCGCGTTCCCGGAAGCCACCACGGTGGTCAACCTGTACCAGATTGCGGTGCTGAAGGATTCGAAGAATTCGGAAACGGCAACGAAGTTCGTCGATCTCGTGAAGGGCCCCAAGGGCTTGGCAGTTCTGGGTGACGCGGGATTCGCTGCTCCGTGACACGCCTACGACCGTCAGCCCGAGCCCCGCTCGGGTTGCCGGTATGGATTTACCTTCCCGCGCTGATCGGCGGGGCGTTTGTCATCGCGCCCTTGGCGGCGATGCTGGCCACCGTGCAGTGGTCGCAGTTCTGGGAACTCGTGACTTCCGAATCGTCGGTTGCCGCGTTGAAACTGAGTTTGAAGACAGCGGCAATGAGCACGCTGCTGTGCATCCTGTTCGGGGTACCGATGGCCGCGGTGTTGGCGCGCAGTCATTTTCGGGGACTGTCCGTTCTTCGATCCTTGATTCTGCTCCCGCTGGTTCTGCCGCCAGTGGTGGGCGGTATCGCGTTGCTGTACACGTTCGGGCGCAAAGGGTTGATCGGTGAGCAGTTGGAAGTGCTCGGCATCCAGATAGCATTCTCGACAACCGCGGTGGTCCTGGCGCAGACGTTTGTCGCGCTACCGTTCCTCGTCGTCAGCCTCGAAGGTGCGCTACGCACTGCGGGCACACGATACGAGGCTGTAGCCTCGACGCTCGGAGCCCGCCCGACCACCGTGCTTCGCCGGGTGACTTTGCCGCTGGTGCTTCCCGGTCTGGTGTCAGGGGCAGTGCTGGCTTTCGCTCGCGCACTGGGGGAGTTCGGTGCAACGCTGACGTTCGCGGGAAGTCTGCAAGGGGTCACGCGTACCCTGCCGTTGGAAATCTATCTCCAGCGTGAGACCGATCCGGATGCAGCGGTAGCGCTTTCGCTGGTGTTGGTCGTAGTCGCGGTGGTCATCGTGGTTGCGGTGCGTGGACGCGGATCGGCGGGTTCGTTGTGAGTGGCCTCCACGTCGACATCGAGATTCCGGAGCGCGATGTCGTTGCGACGTTCGACGTCGCGGCCGGTGAGGTGACCGCTGTCCTCGGACCGAACGGCGCAGGCAAGTCGACGGTACTGGCGGCGGTTGCCGGACTACATCACCCGCGGCGTGGGTTGATCGAACTGAATTCTCGCGTTCTCACCGATACCGGTAGGGGAGTCGCGTTGGCGCCGCATCGGCGCGGCACTGCTCTACTCGCGCAAGAGGCACTTCTCTTTCCCCACCTCAGTGCGGCCGCGAACGTGGCGTTCGCGCCGCGCAGTGCAGGGCGGTCGCGTCGCGATTCCGCCGATTCCGCGCGCCACTGGCTCGACGCAGTCGACGCCGCCGAATTGGCTGACCGCAAGCCGTCACAGCTCTCCGGCGGTCAAGCGCAACGAGTCGCAGTGGCGAGGGCATTGGCTGCTGAACCCGAACTACTCCTGCTCGACGAACCGATGTCTGCGCTCGACGTCGCCTCCGCCCCGGCATTGCGGTCGTTGCTGCGTAGAGTGCTCCGAACAGGAGATCGCACGGCCGTGCTCGTCACGCACGACGCTCTGGATGCGCTGGCCCTTGCCGACACCGTTGTCGTGCTGGACGGCGGCCGGGTCGTCGAACGTGGTGACGTACGAACAGTTCTGACTCGCCCGCGTAGTGCATTTGCAGCACGCATCGCAGGGATCAACTTGCGCAGCGGCACGATGGCCGGAGACGGAATGCTCAGAAGTCCGGTCGGGGTGGATATCGCGGGCCAGACGGAGACCGACCTACCGGCCGGCAGTGCCGCCGTGGCAGTCTTCGAGCCGCGAGCAGTGTCGGTCTACCTGGATCCGCCTCACGGGAGCCCACGAAACGCGTTTGCGGTCACGATCGCGGAGATCGAAAACCGAGGCGATGTCGTCCGAGTCCGAGCCGAGGACGAAGCCGGCCAGCCGGGCTTGTCTGCCGACATCACGGCGAGCGCAGCGGCCGAGCTCGATCTGGTTCCGGGATCGGCCGCTACGTTTGTGGTCAAGGCCACCGAGACGCTGATCTATGCGCAGGGCGCAGGCTCGTAGACGTCCTCTACGACCGAATCCGCATAGAGGGCTGCAATTTCGGACGCGTACTTCTCGGCTATCGGCTTGCGCCTGAGCTTCATCGTCGGTGTCAGCTCGTCGCCGCCTGGCTCCCAGAACGTGGTGAGTACGTGAAACCGCTTGATCTGCTCGGCCCTCGACAGACGCGAGTTTCCCTCGGCGACAGCAGTTGCAACGATGTCGACGATCCGAGCGTCCTTGGCGAGTACCGCGGCCTCGGCCGCAAGTCCCAGTGAGCGTGCCGCTCCGACCGCGGCGTCGGCGCTGAGAGTGATCAACGCTGTGTTGAACTTTCGGCCGTCTCCGACTGCCACGACCTCACCGATCAACGACGACGACGTCTTCACTGCGGTCTCGATGGCAGCGGGGGACATGTTCTTTCCCGACGCATTGATGATCAGCTCCTTCTTGCGATCGATCACCGTGAGGTATCCGTCTGCGTCAGCCGTGACGATGTCTCCGGTCGAAAGCCAACCGTCTGCACTGATCGCTTCGGCCGTTTTTGCCGGTTCGCCGCGGTACCCCTTCATGACCAACGGTCCTCGAACCAGTAGCTCACCGTCCGCCTCGATGCGCATTTCCATGCCTGGAAGCAACTTTCCGACCGTTCCCAGCTTGGTCGGCTCGGCCGGTGCGGTGCTCGCAATGCATGTCAGCTCGGACATTCCCCAGATCTCCGAGATCGGAACTCCCAGGGCTGCAAAGAATGCCAAGGTGTCCGGCGGAATCGGTGCGGCGCCAGAGATGGCCCACTTCAGTTCGGCAAAACCGAGTTTCGCACGCAGAGCGGAGAGGACCATTGCATCGGCTCGGGCGTAGTCCGCTTCCAGTTCGGCGGGGACTGTTTCACCGGCTCGCAAGTGTGCGAGCCGAGTGCGACCGACGTCGAGTGCCCACTGCAATGCCGCTCGCCGCGCGTCGTCCGGTTCGTTGGCGACGGCCGATTCGACTGCAACCTTCAGCTTTTCCCACACACGGGGGACGCTGCCCCAGATCGTGGGGCGACAGTCCGGAAGCGCAGCCGCTACCTGGCTCGGATCCGGCACGACAGTGATCTGGGTGCCGAACACCATTTGCATGTACAGGCAGGTGAGCCGATCGGCGATGTGCGCCGACGGCATGTACGAGGTGATGCGGTCACCGAACTCGACGGGGAGTACAGCACTGACGGCGGTGGTTTCGAACAACAGACAGGCATGAGTCGTCTCGACGCCCTTGGGGTTGCCGGTCGTGCCTGAGGTGTAGATCAACGTGGCGACGTCGTTCGGTTTCACCGCACGCCAGGTGCTCTCGAAATCGAAATCGGCGGCAGCAGAGGACTTCATCTGCTCCAGCGTCAGGGTGCCGGACTGCTGGGCAGACGGTTGCGCGTCGACGACCACGATCGTGTCGAGTGTGGCACCGGATCGGCGAACGGTATCCACGTACTGGGCCTCGCAGACGAGCACTCGCGCACCGGAATTGGCGAGGATGTACTGGATGGCTTCGGGTGCCGACGTGTTGTAGATGGAGAAGGACGTCGCGCCGAGGTGTTGGGCGCCGACGTCGATCGGGTAGAACTCGATGCGGTTACTCATCATCAATGCAACCGTATCGCCATGTCCCACGCCGATTCCGGCCAATCCCGCGGCAACATCGCGAACCTGTTCGCCGTACGCGCGCCACGTCAGTGTTCGCGCATCGCCGATGTCTCGCAAAGCCACCGCGTCGGGCGCTACCGCCGACACTCGCTGGAAGGCTGCACACAACGTAGTCATGATGTTCTCCTGGATGCCTTTGTCAGGGCTGATGCATTCGTCGGGGCCGCAGCGGTGGTTCTGTCTTCGAGTTCGCGGATCAGGTCGTGTGCCTGTTTGTCTTTTGCCAGGTAACCGTCGGCAAGGACATTGATGAATCCGCGTCCCCACGCCCAGGGTTCCCAGGCAGCGGGGGCAAGGGTTCGGGCGGCGCGGCGAGCGATCGCGTCGGCGATCACGGTGGCGGCACTGTCCGGGGAGATTCGATGACGGAGGGGACCGGGTAGTCGAGCGTCGAGTTTGCGGCCGATCTCGTCGTCGTCGAGTGTGGCGCGTGCAAGTTGTGTATCCACCATCCCGAAGTACGCGATGCCGGCAGTAGCGCCGTAGCCGGCAACCTCGAGACGCAGCGCCCGGCCGAGCGCTTCGACCCCAGCCTTGCTGATCATGTACGAAGCGCCGCCCAAACCGGGGGCGAACGACGCCGCCGATGACACGACGACGATGTGCCCACTGTTGCGGATCACCTCGTCGATGGTCGGATGCACGGTGTTGAAGACGCCGGTGAGATTGACGTCGAGCACACGATCGAAGGCGTCGGGATCGATCTGGCGCAATGTTGCCGGGGGAGGGGTGATTCCGGCGTTGGCCACTACGACGTCGATTCTGCCCAGCTGCTCGATGATCGTTTGCACGGCTGCGGTCATGCCGTCCCGATCTCGGACATCGGCCGTCACCGTCACGACTCGCTGTGACTCGAATGAGCGCTCGGCCGTTGCCAATGAACTCTCGTTGACGTCGACCAGTGCCACGGTGGCCCCACGCCGGTGGAGAGTGCGCGCCAGCGCTGCACCGATACCGTCGCCTCCACCGGTGATCAGTACGACCTTCCCGGCGACGTCGTAGTCGAGTCGGCGTCCGGGCAGTGGAATGCCCAGATCGCGGACTGTTCCCGCAATTGCGGACAAGCGTCCCGTCATTGCTTCAGTGCCTTCCGTGTAGCGCGCGGATGAGAACCTTGACCAGCCAGTCGATTCGGGCGGTCCTTCGAAACGTCGTCAGTGGTAGGGGCGAACGGAATCGTTGCCGAGTCGTCGAACGAGCGTAGGTGAACTCCTTCAGACCATCTGGGCCGTGAACGCGTCCGAAACCAGATGCTCCGACCCCACCCAGTGGCAGGTTGGGAACCGCGGCATACATCACGTAAGAGTTCACCGACGCTCCTCCGGATCGGAGCCGATCGGCAACAGCCGCTCCGTCCTTGCCGAACACGCTTGCTCCCAATGCGTATGGCGACGCATTGACCAACTCCACCGCCTCGTCCATCGAGGCGACCTTGGTGATCGTCATCGTCGGGCCGAAAGTTTCCTCCGTGACGGCGAGGCTGTCTTCGGGGACGTCGACCATGATGGTCGGTTGCACGTACTGGCCGGAGATCGAGCCGAGCCCTCCGAGAACGACACGTCCACCCCGCGACATCGCGTCGTCGATGTGGCGCCGGATTACAGCCACTTGCGAGGGCATGGTGATCGGACCGATCTTGTCTTCGGCACCCGGACCCGCATGAACTCGGGCAGCCAAAGTGATTGTCTTGTCGATAAACTCGCCGTAGACATGTTCGTGCACGTATACACGCTCGACGCCCAGACAGGTTTGACCGGAGTTGGACAATGCTCCCCACACCGCAGCATCCGCGGCGGCACCGACATTTCCGTCGGCATCAAGGATGAGCGCGTCCTTACCACCACATTCCATCAACACCGGTGTGAGGGTCTCGGCGCACGCTGCCATGACTTTCTTGCCCGTCGCGGTCGATCCGGTGAACCCGATCTTGTCGACACCGGCCAGGCACAGTGCCGCGCCGACCGAACCATCGCCCGTGACGACCTGCAGCACAGGATGTTCAGGGACGACCTCGGCGAAGGCGCGGCCCAACCACTGCCCGACTGCCGGTGCGAACTCACTCGGCTTGTAGACCACGGCGTTGCCTGCCGCCAGCGAGAACGAGAGCGAACCGAGTGGGGTGAAGACCGGATAGTTCCACGGACCGATCACACCGATCACCCCGAGCGGTCGATACTCCACCGAGGCGGCCTGATTGACCGTCAACAAACTGGAGCGGACGCTGCGCCTGCCCAATACCTTTCGGGCATTCTTCGACGCCCACGCGAGATGTTCGAGTGCCATGGCGATTTCGAGCATCGCGTCAGGGTGCGGCTTGCCCATGTCCCGGTGCACGACGTCGGCGAGTTCGGATGCGCGACGAGCGATGATTCCTCGCCACCGATCCAGTCGACGAGCGCGTTGCTCGAATGTCAGTTCTGCCCACCATTCGGAAGCAGTACGGGCGTCGCGCACAGCCTGTGTCACTGTGTCGTCGGACGCCTGTGTGGTCGTGTCGATCTCGGTCGCCGTCATCGTGGAGTTCCTTGAAGTGTGTGGTGGACGGCGCCGTCGGCCCAGCCGCGGGTGACTCGTTGGAGGATCGGTCGGGACAGAGTCAGAATGGGGGCGAACCACGGCTGCGCTTGCACAGCGAACGTCCAGGTGAGGCGGCTGCCAGTCGAAGTCGGTTCCAACACCAGATCTTCAGCGAAGCGTTTGAACCCCGGAAGTGACGCCGACTCCACGTAGAACGACATCCGGCGCCCCTCGTCCCAGCGGAAGAATCGCTCGTTCAGTGCAGCAAAAGCGCCGGCTCGCACGGTTCGCGTAGTCCCGACGCCGAATGGTCTGTCCGAGGTCCAGTCGGCTCCGGTGATCCCGTGCGCCCACGACGTGAGCGCTCCGTCCGAGGTCAACGTCTGCCACAAGCTTTCACATGTCGCTTCGGATTCGATCCGGTGAGTGATCACCAGCGGAGCGGAGCGGATGAAGGCTGCGTCGGCCGCAGAAAGAGAGAATTTTCCCTTCACAGGTCCACCACCAAAGACCCACCGGTGGAACGTGATCGACAGGTCAACATCGAACCAGTACGTTCGGATTCGGTGAGGAGGGTGTCTCGATGCTCGACGGTCCCGGAGAGCACCCGGACCTTGCATGTACCGCAGAAGCCCTGTTGGCATGAATACGCTACTCCGGGAAGTACGCGTCGTATTGCAGCCAATGCACTTTCGGACTCGCCCACATCGACGGTGAGACCGGTGCGCGCCAGATGCACCGTGAACTCCTTGCCGTCGACTACCGGGAGTGGGGAGAACCTCTCGCTGTGCACCGATCCGGTCGGGTTGGCGGCGAAAGTTGCCGCACGCACCGTGTTCATCAGCGGAACCGGTCCGCACGTGTACACCGCGGCACCTGGATCCGCAGCAGCGACGAGTGTTCCGATATCCGTCGGACCCAGCTCGTCGTCGGGTCGGATGGTTACCCGGCCGCTGGAATACTCCTCGATCTCGTTCAGGAATGGCATAGCTGCCCGAGTTCGTCCGAGATAGTCCAATCGCCACGGGACTCCGCGGCGGTGACAGCGTTGCACCATGGGAAGTATCGGAGTGATCCCGATTCCGCCCGCAACAAAGAGGTACGACGGAGCAGTGACAAAAGGAAATGCATTCCGCGGCCCTCGTACGTCGACAACCATTCCGGGTTTCAGCGACTCGTGTATCTCGCGGGAGCCACCCCCGCCCTCGTCGATCCGCCGGACGGCGATCCGATACGAGGTCAAGTCGTCGGGGTCTCCGCACAACGAATACTGTCGTTGCCTTCCCGAGGGGAGAATGACGTCTAGGTGAGCGCCGGGAATCCACGACGGCAGGGTGATTCCTTCCCTCGGGGTCAAGGTGACACTCAGGACGTCTGCGCACTCGAACCGGACGGACTTCACGTCCAGCGTCATGTCGAATCCGCTGTAGCGGACCGGGTTGGGACGCGAAAGTATCTGCGCTGCAGGACTTGACGCAAAGATTCGACGGTATGCGCTCGTCGCCTGTGCGGCAATCCTCAACGACCGGGTCGGTGTGAAGTCTTGTGCGTCGTGAGGACGGTCGGCAGTCGTCTTGTTCATCCTTCACTCTTTTCGGAAGAACGATTGGCGGCAGGTGAGCGAGCGAGGTAGCGCATGGCTACGTCCATGTCCCCGATCTGGGACGGATGGAAGCTCGGCCGCAGATACGGAGGAATCTCGGTGATCAGGAATTTCATGTTCGGGACCAGGCCGCGGCGAGTGGCGCTGATCAGTTGCAGAGGCCACAGGCGGCCCTTCGCCTTCGACGGGTCCTGCCGGAAGAGGTAGTTCATCGAGGCGATGAACAACACGAACAACGTGAAGCTGGCGAGCAGCGCCGTGCGAACGCGGCGGGCGTAGCTACCGTCCACGTACATGTAGGCGTCGAAGGCCACGTTGCGGTGCTCGACTTCCTCGGCGCCGTGCCACTTGACCATGTCGAGCATCGTCGGGTGCATGCCGGCATCTTCGAGGGCGGGATCGGTGAGCAGCCATTCCCCGACCACCGCCGTGTAGTGCTCCATCGCGGCAAACAAGCCGAGACGTTCACAGAGCCAGGCGTGCTTGGCTTTTCCGGTCAATCCTCTGTCGCCCAATATCTTGTCCACGAGCCAGTCCATCCGGCGTGACATCGGTTTCATGTCCATGCCGAGGTCCGCAAGATGCTCGCGTGCACCTTTGTGCGACGACGCGTGTGTTGCTTCCTGGCCGACGAATCCCACCACCTCTTCGTGCAGGCGGGGGTCCTCGATGAGCGGGAGCGCTTCGGCGAGCGTTGCGGACATGGCCCGCTCTCCCTCGGGCAACACGAGATGCATGAAGTTGATGACGTGGGTGACCATCGGTTCGTTCGGCACGTAATGCAGTGGTACGCCGTCCCAGTCGAATTCGACGTCACGGGCGGCGATCGCATGTGCTTCGTCGGTGTAGCGGCGCGCGCCGGACGGTGCGACGACGGGTGTGCCTCGGAAGGCGTTGATGCCGAGCATTATCGGCTCCTCACGGTTTCTCGGGCAGTGGTGAGTGATTCGGACGAGACGGGTTGTACTTGCGCGTAGTGAGCGAGGTCGGCTCGTTTGGTCCTGGTGCGGAAGGATCGGTTGAATCCGGGATAGAAGGTGTAATTGCGGCCGCCGTCGACGAGGTAGTAACTACTGCACCCGCCGGCGTTCCATACGCTGGTGGCGAGTCGGCGGTCGGTCGCGCGCACGAACTCTCTCTGCACGTCTGCCCGGACGTCGATACTGCCGATGCCGCCCTCGTCCATTTGAAGAATGCAGCTCACGATGTACTCGACCTGCGCTTCGATCGTGACGACCTGCGAGGTGTAGACCACGGAATTGGGGCCGAGGATCATGAAGAAGTTCGGAAACCCGCTGATGGTGGTGCCGAGGAAGGCCTCGGCACTGCCGTTCCACGTCTGCGCGAGGCTGCGGCCGTCCTTGCCCCGGATGATGTCGAACGACGGGTTGTCTCCCATACGAAAGCCGGTTCCCATGACTATGGTGTCGACTTCCCGGAAGGCGCCGTCCGCGGTGAGGACTCCGCGCTCCTGCACCTCGACGATTCCGTCCGTCACCACCTCCACATTGGGTGACGCCAGCGCGGGATAGTAGGTGTTCGAGAACGTCGGACGCTTGCATCCGAATGCGTAGTGGGGGAGCAGCTTTGCGCGAAGCTCCGGGTCCCGCACCTGCCGGCGAAGGTGTGCTCGGCCGAGTGCGGCCAGCCCTTTGAGCAGTGACGGCTTGTACACGAATCCGGGCACCAGGGCTTCTTGGAGCAGGTCAAGTCCCTTGCGTGCCAGTCGTTGGGTGAGCGGCACCCGCTCGAAGAGAGCGCTCGGCCAGCCGGTCATCGGCTGATCCGGGTGCGGCAGGATCCACGTCGGTGTCCGCTGGAACACGGTCAACGTGTCCGCGAGCGGTTGCAGTCTGGGGATGATCTGCACCGCAGAGGCGCCGGTGCCGACCACGGCTATCCGCTCACCGCGAAGGTCGTGGTCGTGGTTCCAGTCCGCGGTGTGGAACATCTGACCACGAAACGATTCGAGCCCGGGAAGGTCGGGTGTGGCGGGGGCACTGAACGGGCCGGTGGCCGCGACCAGGAACTGTGCCTCCCACACGGTTTCCGCAGTGTGTACCCGCCAGATCTGGGCTTGCTCGTCCCACGAAGCTTCTGTCACGTCCTGGTTGCAGTGGAAATGACCGGCCAGTCCGAAGCGATGGACGCAATCCCGGAGATAGTCGTAGATCTCGGGCTGTAGCGGATACAGCCGCGTCCAGTTCGGATTGGGCGCAAACGAGAACGAGTACAGAATCGACGGGATGTCGCACTGTGCACCGGGGTAGGTATTGACCTGCCAGGTTCCCCCGGGCTCCGCGGCACGTTCCAGAACGACGAAGTCGTCGATCCCGGACTGCTTCAAGCGGACAGCCGTTCCGATGCCGCCGAAACCGGCTCCGATGACGACGACTCGTGTTCGGCGAGTTCGAGTTTCCTCGTCACCGGCCGATGGCCCCGAGGTTGGGTCGATGTCGACCATGTGTGACGCCTCCTGATTGGTGCGTGAACAACTGAACGAAGAGTAAGTCTGACATCAAGTGATGTCAACAGCGGTTGATGTCAGAATTCAACTGATTGACATCGGGCGATGTCAGTTCGCTTGCGGAGGTCGCCGCGATAACCTGAGGTCGAGAGCGCTGCCGGTCAGTGAGAACATGGGGACATGACGGATACCGAGGCTCGGCGCACCGGCCCGCGCAGGTGGCGTGGGCAGGAACCGGAAGATCGCCGCGCCGCGCGCCGGACACAGCTGATCGAAGCCGGGTTGCAGATCATGGGCACCGAGGGAGCGGCCGCCGCGACCATGCGTGCGACCTGCCGCGAGGCCGCGCTGACCGAACGGTACTTCTACGAGAGCTTCGCCAACCGTGACGAACTGCTGGTCGCAGTGCTCGACGAGGTCGTTCTCGGTGCGCGTGACACTATTCTGGACGCTCTCAAGGCGGCGCCTTCCGAACCGTCGGCCCTGATCCGCCACGTGGTGAAGGCCTTCACCAACTACGTATTCAAAGATCCTCGACGTGGACGCATCATGTTCGTCGAATCCCAGGCGGAACCTGCGCTGTGGGATCGAGGGCGAGAATTGATGGCGGAGTTCACGAATCCGATTTCCGCGTCGCTCGAGCTGATGTACGGCGGCGAGGCAACCGACTCCGCGAACTCCGAACTCAATTCGGTGGGGCTGTTCGGTGCCCTCGCGTTCATCTATCAGGCGCACACCCCGTCCTCCAAGATCTCTCGAAAGCGTTTGGTGGAGCACATTTCGCTCATGGTCGAGGCGCAGGCGACGGTCAACAGCACGCCCGCGAGAAAAGAATGACGTCCGCGTCGGCCACAGGCGGAAGGCGTCTCGGTCCCGAAGACCGGCGTGAGCAGATCATTGTCAGCGCGGCAAAGGTTTTCGAGGAGAAGTCTTTTGCCGACGTCTCGATGACCGAGTTGGCCAAGGCGGCTGGGGTCGGACGTCCGCTGCTCAATCATTACTTCGGCTCCAAGCGGGAGTTGTATCTCGACGTCGTGCGGCGGTTCGTCTTCATTCCCGAAGTGGCGGTGGACCGCATTCCGCGATCGGCGAGCCAGGAGAAGCGGATCGGCGCCGTGATCGATCGGTGGCTCGACGTCGCCTGGCGTCATCGCGACATGTGGATCTCGACAGTCATGTCCGACGACCTCCGCCGTGATCCCGAGATGGATCGGATCCTGCAGGATGCTGACGACGTTGCTGCGCGACGCATGATGGATGCGCTCGAGATTCGACCGAGTGAAGGCAGCGAGGCTGCTGTTCATTCGATGATCGTGGCGTACGGAGGCTTGGCGAAGGCTGCCAGTAAGCAGTGGTTGGTGACGGGAGCGCTCGACCGCGAACAGGTGCACCTTCTGCTGGTACGCAGTTTGCTCGCCATCGTGCGTGACGTTCTGCCGGCGTGCGAGGCGGATTCCTGATTGCTCAGAGTGATCTCGCCACGAGGTCCTTCATGACTTCGTTCGATCCGGCGTAGATTCGCTGAATACGAGCGTCGGCATACATCTGAGCGATGGGATATTCGAGTATGTAGCCGTACCCGCCGTGTAGTTGCACGCAGCGGTCGATCACGGCGCACTGCTGATCGGTGAGCCAGTACTTGGCCATCGCGGCGGTAGTCGCATCGAGCTGCCCGGCAAGGTATTTGACGATGCAGTCGTCGATGAACGTTCGTGAGATACGAGCGATGGACGCGCACTCGGCAAGTTCGAAGCGCGTGTTCTGCAGATCGAAGAGCTTTTGCCCGAACATGTTTCGGGATTTGGTGTACTCGACGGTGAGGGCGACTGCACGCTCCATTGCCGCAGTGGCTGCAACTCCGCAGATCAATCGTTCGGGCAGTAGCTGCTGCATCAGCTGGGCAAACCCTGTGCCTTCGCGGTCCCCGAGCAGGTTTGTTGCAGGCACCCGCAAGCGGTCGAAGAACAGCTCGGTGGTGTCCTGGCCCTTCTGTCCGACCTTCTCGAGTATTCGCCCGCGCTCGAAACCCGGTGTGTTGTCATCGACCTCGGCCACGATGAGCGACACTCCACGCGCTCCGAGGCTGGGATCGGTCTTGGCGGCAATGATCACCAGATCACAATTGCGACCGTTGGAGATGAAGGTCTTTGCGCCGCTGATCAGATAGTCGTCACCGTCGCGGACGGCTCGGGTGGTGATGTTCTGCAAGTCGGATCCGGTGCCGGGCTCGGTCATGGCGATTGCGCCCACCCACTCGCCACTCACCAGCTTCGGTAGCCAGCGCAGTTTGTGCTCGTGATCGGCGTAGGCATTGAGGTAGTGCGGCACGATTCCCGAGTGCACGCCGAGTTGGAGTGAATGATCACCCGCCATGACCTGCTCGTGGAACAGCACGGCGTCGTGCGCGAAAGTTCCTCCTCCGCCGCCGTACTCGGTGGGGATCGACATGCCGGCGAGCCCGAGCGCCCCGAGTTCTCGATATGCGGATTTGTCGGGAAAACCTTGGGACGCGAAGCGTTTCTGATGCGGTGTGACGTGTTTGGCGAAGAAGTTCCTTGCCAGGTCGGCCACGGCCTCCAATTCGTCGTCCATCCACGGGGACCGTCGTTCTGCGGTCCGGGTTGCGGTAGATCCTTGCGTCATCGTGATTCTCCCGATCGATGAAGTGCGACCCGCGAGCGGATCCGACTCCACCTATCATCCACACTGTTGACATAGTGTCAATAAAGGGGTGGTCGAATCGACCTCCGGACCCGCCTCGAATTCCACGTCGGCCGCCCGCAAGAATGGGAGGACACAGACACGAACAGGCCGGCGCGAAGGATGGGCAGTGGACCCCGAAGAAACATCAGCGGGTCACGAGTCCAACCTCCCGGCTCCGCGGCCGGCGCGCAGCGTCCTGTTCGGATTGCCGCCGGTGGGAAACAGGTACCCCGGAGCGGTTCGCGTCGCCCTAGCCCTGGCGATTCCGGCGGCCATCGCCACACTGCTCGGATTCGGGTCTGCTTCGCTCCTGGTCGGCCTCGGTGCATTTGCATCGATCTACGGTGAGGGTCGTCCGTACCGGAGCAGGTGGAAGGCAGTCGGTATCGCTGCGACGGCGCTGACGATCCTGTCCTTCGTCGGGGCATCGGTGGGTGAGCCCGTCCACCGAGCCATCGCTGAGGGAGCGCCGACGGTGCTGCTGGTCTTTGTCGTGCTGATCATGGCCGTCGTGGTGTCGACCTGCGCCTTCACCGTCGACGCGCTTCGATTGGGTCCACCGGGCGCGTTCTTTCTGTTGCTCACCACCGAGATCAGTTCCGTGATCGCCACTCCCGGTCAGCCGCCGGTCGAGGTCGCGATGTGGACGGCAATCGGTGGGATCAGCGCGGTGGTCGTCTCGATGACGGGAATCCTGTGGGCACCGAGAGCTGTCGAACGCAGCGCTGTACAGGCAGCCGTCTCGGCCGTTGCGGAGTACACGGACGCTCAGGCGAGGTACGCCCCACCCGAACTCACGCGAGACAAACGCCACGCTGCAGCACTTCGGCTGCACGACGCGTGGCAGTGCCTTTACCGCGGCGCAATCGTCGGGAAAGACCACCCGTTGACCCGTGAACTCGAACGAGCGCAGATCTCGATGGCCAGAGCGATCTCCGACGACCACGATCCGGAGCTCATGGCGGACCCCGCGTTCGACGTCGACGAGGTCGGGGCCCACCCGCCTCTGCCCGACCCGACGATCCGATATCGGTTCCTCCGCGCCTGCAATCCGTCCAGCCGAGCGTCGGTGACGGCACTTCGGCTGTCCATTGCCTGTATGGCGGCGGGAACCCTCACCGTCCTGCTCGGCATCGATCGCCCGGACTGGGCGGTGATCGCCGCGGCGATGGTCCTTCATCAAGGACCGGATCGAATACTGGGCACCTATCGCGGAATCCACCGCATCGGTGGGACCGTCCTCGGGTTGATTCTGTTGGGTGCCATCTACTCCTGGAGTCCGACCGGTCTGTGGTTGGTGGCGGTACTTGCAGTCCTGATGGCGGGGATCGAGCTGTTCCTGGTGCGGAATTACGGGATAGCCGTCATCTTCATCACCGCCCTCGCGATTCTCCTCGGCGCGGCCGGTGGTGCGCACGGGACCGTCCGACATCTGATCCTCAGCCGCATGCTCGAGACGGCAATCGGCGTCGTCGTGGCGTTGGTGGTCCTGTGGACGGTGGGGCGCGGTGCGCATCGACGCACTCTGATCTGGGTCGACGAGCGGGCGGGTAGCGTCCTGTTCAAGCTGCTGACCGAAATTCGCGCGAGGCACTATGCACCACAGGCGAATTGGTCGGAGCTTTCGGAGCTTCGTCGGGACCTGGACTTCGAACTGCGAGGTAGCGCGATGGCCGGGATCGACGCCGCCCACAACGAACCCGAGTGGGCGTCGCAGCAGTGGAGGACGCACACCGAATTGCATCATCTGGGATCGGATGTACTGCACCGACTGTGGTTCGGCACGCAGGTGTCCAGATCACACCTCGAGGAATGGGAGTCTCGCTACTTGCGTTCGGGTTCGGTGTGATCGAGCATCGGCACAGCGCTGAACTTGGCTGGATTCGCAATGTCGTAGGCCGCGCACACGACTCCGTCGCGGACAGTGAAGCCGGCAACGCGAGCGGCGAACTGCGGGTACTGGTCGTCCCCCGGTGAGCCGGCGAATACACCGCCGAGCTGTCCGTTGACGAGAACCGGTGACATCGAGAACACCGCTGCCGGTCCGTACTTGCGGGCCAATCCCAGATAGAACCGCGCGACACGATCGCTGCCGCGCACAATGTTGACAGCCGTGCGGGTAGTTCCGCCTGCGTCACCGATCAGGACGGCATCGGGATCGAGTGCACCTATCACGGCGTTCAGATCTCCACTCGCGATAGCCGTCACCAATCGCTCGACGGCAGCAGCATGCTCCTCGCTACTGACCGGGGCCGGCGCCGACGCTGCGGCTTTACGGGCCCGCGAGGCCAACTGACGGGCAGTGGCTACTTCGATGTCGAGGATGCGCGCAACCTCGGCGAAGGGCACGTCGAAGCCGTCATGCAGGACGAAGGCAACGCGTTGAGCGGGAGTAAGGGTGTCCAGGACGACGAGGGCAGCAAAACGATTCTGTTCCTGCGTCACGACGTACTCCAGCGGATCGGGTGTCGCTGAGGGTGTGCCCGAGGTGGCGTCGACGGGCGTGACGATCGGCTCCGGAAGCCACTGTCCGACATAGCTTTCTCTTCTGACCGCGGCCGATTTGAGATGATCGAGGCAGATTCGGCCGACAACTGTGGTGAGCCATCCGCGCAGTTCGCGGATCTGCAATTCGTCGCCTCGCGTGTTTTCGGCAACTTGAAGCCGTATCCACGCTTCCTGCACCGCATCCTGAGCGTCGCTGAAACTTCCGGTGAGACGGTAGGCCACCGACGTCAGGTGGCCACGGTGTTGCTCGAAGTCCTGCGCAGTCGTCGGCGAAAGCATGCCCTCATGATACGGACCTCACACATTAAATCCGGCATGAATGTAACCGTTGACCCAGGTAGTGGGTGCCGACGTATGGTTTCGGCACTGCTCACGGCTCGATCCTGTCTGCACATTCATTGGAGTCTCACGTGTTTCGGTCTTTCCCGCTCATGTCGCTCAACTGTTGTCGTTGAACTGACATTCCCCACACCTGCCTGTGCCGAGCGCCGCACACGGCGCTCCGGACAGGTGTAGCCGAGAACTGAACCAATCATCTTCTACAGGAAGCAACTTCATGATTCGCCCTCGTTTCGCGCGCTCGGTAGCCGCGGTCGTCGCTCTTGTCACTCTGTCCAGTTTTGCCGTTGCCTGCTCGGGCTCCTCCGACGAAGTGGTCAAGACCGCCGACGGCAAGACCGTCCTGCGGTACGAGGGCAGCACCGGACAGGTCATCTACCCCGAACTGGCCGCTGACCTCGGCTACTTCAACGACGTGGAGCTCAACTGGATCGGCGATACGACCAGCGGCCCTCAGAGCATTCAGAACGCAGCGACCGGTCAAACCGAGTTCGGCGGAGCGTTCAACGGGGCGGTGGTGAAGTTGGCTTCCGCGGGTTCACCGATCACCTCGGTCATCGGGTACTACGGCTCCGACAAGGAGAGCTTCAACGGGTACTACGTTCTCGACGACAGTCCGATCAAATCGGCGAAGGACCTGATCGGCAAGAAGGTCGGGATGAACACCCTCGGTGCGCACCACGAGTTCGTCGTGCGTGAATGGCTTGCGCGGGAGGGGCTTACACCGGACGAGATCAAGCAGGTGGAACTGATCGTGGTTCCGCCGGTCAACACGGAACAAGCTTTGCGGCAGGGACAGATCGACGTCGCCACCCTCGGCTCGGTCTTCCGTGACTCCGCGCTCGAACGTGGTGGCCTTCGCGAGCTGTTCACGGACGAATCGTTGTTCGGCTCGTTCACCTACGGCACGTTGGTGTTCCGTGACGACTACATCGCGCAGAACAAGGAGGCGGTCGCCGATTTCGTGCAGGGAACAGCGAGGGCCATCCGCTGGACGCAGACACACCCACGAGAAGAAGTGGTCGCGAAGCTGACGTCGATCATCAACAGCCGCGGACGCAACGAGGACACCAAGCTCATCAGCTACTGGAAGAGCCCAGGAGTCGCCGGCCCCGGCGGAACGATCACCGATACCGAGATCAGCACGTGGATCGACTGGCTCACCCGTAACGGCGAACTCGAAGAAGGAAAGTTGAAGCCGTCGGACATCTACACCAACGAATTCAACCCGTACGCCAACGGAACGTATTCACCCGACAGCGGCGCTGACGGACAGGCACTGGAGGCAGCAAAATGAGCACAGAACCGAAACTACGGCTCGAGCACGTCACCAAACAGTTCGACATTCGTGGGACCGACGAAGTTTTCACCGCGGTCGAGGACATCAACATCGACGTGGCGCCGGGGGAGTTCCTGGTCCTCGTCGGGCCGAGTGGTTGCGGCAAGTCGACTCTGCTGGACCTCCTCGGAGGACTCAGTTCGCCCACTTCCGGTCGAATCCTTCTGGACGGCAAGCAGATCACGGGCCCAGGCTTGGATCGGGGAATCGTCTTCCAGCAATACGCGCTACTTCCATGGCGAACTGCACGTCACAACATCGAGTTCGGACTCGAAGCGAAGGGCGTGAAGAAGAGCGAGCGACGCGAGCTCGCCGAGCATTACCTCGAACTGGTCGGTCTGCAAGGTTTCGCGGATCGCTATCCGCACGAGTTGTCCGGTGGAATGAAGCAGCGAGTCGCGATCGCCCGCAGCCTGGCATTCGACCCCGAAGTGTTGCTGATGGACGAACCATTTGCTGCGCTGGACGCACAGACGCGAGAGTCGCTGCAGGACGAGCTTCTGCGCATCTGGAAGGCCACCGGCAAGACCATCTTGTTCATCACCCACGGAATCGACGAGGCCATCTACCTCGGGCAACGTGTTGCAGTACTGACTTCGCGGCCGGGGCGCGTCAAGACGATCGTCGACATCGACATCGACCGGTCCGGCGACGACGTGCGATCAGGTGAGGAGTTCCGAGTGTTCCGGCACCGGATCTGGACGCTGCTGCACGGTGAAGTCGAGCGCGCTCGGGCCGGCGAACTCGATCCTGCCAAGGAGGTTGCACATGTCTAGCGCATTGGCGACGCCGGAGGTGGTCGCCACCCCGAAACCGTTGGCCGACATAACACCTGACATTGCGCAGCGGAGCCAGGCCGGCGGCAAGGCGGCGCGCTACATTCGTTCCACCGCCTGGCGGATTGCCAAGCCGTCGATTGCGATCGCGATCTTCCTCGGGATCTGGGAAGCGGCACCTCGGCTCGGGCTGGTGGACAAGGTCTTCCTCCCGCCCTTCACCGAAGTTGTGTCCGCATTCTTCACTCTCGCCGAGAACGGACAATTGCAAGAGCATGTTTCGGCCAGTCTGACGCGTGCGCTGACCGGATTCTTCGTGGCCATCGCGATCGCGATTCCGTTGGGAATCGCGATCGCCTGGTACCGCCCGGTCTCCGACTTCCTCAACCCGATTCTCGAATTGTTCCGCAACACAGCAGCCTTGGCTCTGCTTCCCGTCTTCGTGCTGATTCTCGGAATCGGTGAGGAATCGAAGATCGCCCTGGTGATCTACGCCTGCACCTTCCCGATTCTGCTCAACACGATCTCCGGTGTGCGAACAGTGGACCCCCTGCTGATCAAGTCCGCTGCCTCGCTGGGGTTCTCCTCGATTCGGCTGTTCCAGAAGGTGGTTCTGCCCGCCGCTGTTCCCACGATCTTCACGGGTATCCGCATGGCAGCCGCGTCGTCGATTCTCGTGCTGATCGCCGCCGAAATGGTCGGGGCCAAAGCCGGTCTCGGGTATCTGATCACCGCTTCACAACTCAACTTCCAGATCCCGAACATGTACGCGGGCATCGTCGCGATCTCGTTGTTGGGTCTGACAATCAACGCGATTCTGGTCCTGATCGAACGTCGGCTCTCGCGCTGGCGCGTCACCACCTGACCACACATTCACGGAAAGATTCTGCGAACTCATGTCCGAACGACAATTTCATCTGAACGCCTTCCTGATGGGCGTCGGCCATCATGAGGCGGCGTGGCGCCACCCACGCACAAACGCGGCCAACCTCCTGGACGTCAAGCACTTCCAGGAATTGGGGAGAATCGCCGAGCGTGGAAAGCTGGACTCGGTGTTCTTCGCCGACGGTCTAGCAGTCGGCCCGCGGGTCAAGTACAACACCCAGGCGATCTTCGAACCCGTCACCTTGCTGTCGGCGATCGCTGCGGCCACCGACAAGGTGGGACTGATTGCAACCGCGTCGACCAGTTACAGCGATCCGTACACTCTCGCAAGGAAGTTCGCTTCCCTCGATCACATCAGTGGTGGACGAGGCGGGTGGAACATCGTGACGTCGGCCGGCGCCGACGAGGCCGCGAACTTCGGCCTCGATGCGGTACCGACGCACAGCGGTCGTTACGAGCGCGCCGAGGAGTTTCTCGACGTGACGCTCGGACTCTGGGACAGCTGGGAAGAGGGGGCAGTTGTCCTGGACGAAGAGACCGGAATCTTCGCCGATCCTGATCGTGTCCATCGCATCGACCATGACGGTCAACGATTCACGGTGGCTGGCCCGCTCAATTCGCCGAGGTCTCCACAGGGACGTCCGTTGCTCGTGCAAGCCGGTTCCTCCGAGAGCGGTAAGGACTTCGCGGCGAAGTATGCCGAGGCCGTGTTCACCGCTCAACGAACACTCGAGCAGGGGCAGGATTTCTACACCGACCTCAAAGCGCGGCTGATCAAGTACGGGCGTAGTCCCGACGAGATCAAGGTGCTGCCAGGCATCGTTCCCTTCATCGCGGATACGGAAGAAGAAGCCAAGGCACTGGAGCAGTCGTTCACGGATCTCATCTCACCTGAGTACTCGCTGCGCCAACTCTCGAACATGGTGGGCGTCGACCTCACCGAGCATTCGCTGGATGCCCCGTTGCCCCCGTTGCCGGACATCGATCGCATCCAAGGAAACAAGAGTCGATACCAGCTCGTCAAAGACCTTGCGGAGAGCGAAAACCTCACCGTCCGTGAACTGATCGGCAAACTCGGGGGTGGCCGTGGGCATCGGACATTTGCCGGGACACCGGAGCAGGTCGCGGACGAGTTGACCGAATGGTTCGACAAGGGCGCCGCGGACGGCTTCAACATCATGCCGCCCTATCTGCCCGGAGGGCTCGAGGTGTTCGTCGACCGGGTCGTGCCGATTCTGCAGGCGCGTGGGCTCTTCCGGACCGAATACACGGAATCCACCCTGCGGGGTCACTACGGCCTCGATCGTCCGGCGAATCGGTTCTCGCGGGCCGCTGACGCGGCAGAAGTGAGCGCGTGACGGAAACACTGCCCAAGGAACAGCCGGCGATTGCCGGTCTCAAGCCACTGGTCACAACGGTTTTCGTACCGGCGGCGATCTTCGGGATCGGTCAGGGTGCGGCTGCCCCCATCATGGCCGTCACCGCGCGCGACCTGGGTGCCTCGGTTGCCGTCGCCGGCCTGATCGTTGCACTCGGTGGTTTGGGCGCCGTACTCGGTGACCTCCCCGCCGGCAGGATCGTGTCGCGTTTCGGTGAGCGCAGGTCGATCATCGGCGGAAGTTCCTTGGGTGCAACAGGAGTGGTGATCTGTCTCCTTGCACAGACTCCGTGGATGCTCGGTATCGGCGCACTGTTGACCGGATTGGCGAATGCGGTGTGGGGCCTTGCGCGGCAGAGCTACCTCGCCGAGACCGTGCCACTCGGTCTACGGGCCCGAGCAATGTCGTCGTTCGCCGCGATGTGGCGGTTGGGTTTCTTCCTGGGACCGCTCATCGGGGCCGGCGTGATTCTCCTGGTGGGAGCGCGCGGAGGATTCCTCGTCCAGTTGGTGGGCGTCGTGCTCGCCGGGGCGCTGATGGCCCGCGTTCCCGACCCGCCACGAAAGGTGCAGGCAGGCAACAGCGATCACGGACACGTCACGCTCCCGGAGATCCTTCGCCGTCATCGTGCCGCTCTGTCGACGCTCGGGACAGGCTCCCTTCTGATGGGCGCCGCCCGCACTTCGCGTGAGGCCGTTCTTCCATTGTGGGCACTGCACCTCGGATTGGATGCAGCCCAGGTGAGTGTGATCTTCGGTATCGGTGCGGCCGTGGACTTGCTGTGCTCGTACCCGGCCGGACACATCATGGACCGATACGGCCGCAGGCTGGTCGCGGTGCCTTCGCTGACGGTGATCGGTGTGTCGTACCTACTGTTGCCGTTCTCGACGGGTGCAGTGGGGTTGACCGTGGTCGCTGTCGTGATGGGGATCGGCAACGGGCTGGGCAACGGCGTGATCATGACCCTCGGTGCCGATATCGCCCCGCCCGAAGAACGCGCCGAGTTCCTCGCTGCATGGCGATTGACTCACGACACCGACATGTTCGGTGGGCCGCTCGCGATCGGTCTACTCGCCGCGGTGCTCCCACTCGGGTGGGCATTCGCCGCTCTGGGCGCGACGTCGTTCGCCGGCGCGGCGATGATGTTCCGCTTCATTCCGGTCTACTCTCCGCGGGTGTCACCCCGGTCGCGCGTCGGGAAACTGTAGGTAGGCTCGCTACATGCGATTCGGACTGTTCGTACCTCAAGGCTGGCGTCTGGACCTGGTCGGCATCGACCCCGCGAAGCAGTGGGAGGTGATGCGAGACTTCACGCTGCGCGCGGAGGCAGGGCCGTGGGAGTCGGTGTGGGTCTACGACCACTTCCACACCGTTCCCCAGCCGACGGAAGAAGCGACTCACGAGGCGTGGACATTGATGGCCGCACTCGGTGCGTCGACCTCGCGTATCCGACTGGGCCAGATGTGTACCGCCATGAGTTACCGAAACCCGGCGTACCTCGCCAAGGTCGCCGCGACCACCGATCTCATCACGGGTGGACGCGTCGAGATGGGCATCGGCGGCGGTTGGTACGAGCAGGAGTGGCGCGCATACGGCTACGGCTTCCCCTCTGCCGGTGAGCGTCTGGGCCGCCTCGACGAAGGAATCCAGATCATGCAGCAGGCGTGGTCGACCGGCAGCGCGACGCTCGACGGCAAGTACTACCAGGTCGACGGAGCGCTGTGCCGTCCACTTCCGTTGCAAGAGGGCGGAATTCCCATCTGGGTTGCCGGTGGCGGCGAGAAGGTCACACTCAAGATCGCGGCCAAGTACGCGCAGTACACGAACTTCGACGGCACCCCGGCCGGCTTCGCGCACAAGTCCGAAATCCTGAAGAAGCACTGCGACACCGTCGGCACCGATTTCGACGCCATCGTCCGTTCGGCCAACTACAACGTGGCCATCGGCGCGACGGAATCCGAGGTGGCTCAGCGGTTGGAGACACTGAAGGCCCGACTGACGCCGTTGGTCGGCGAAGCTGCCGCCGATGCGTCGCTCGATGCGTTCCGCGGAATGCCTGCCGTGGGTACGCCCGAGCAGATCATCGAGAACCTGTCGGCGCTCGAGGCGCAGGGACTCGAGTACGGAATCTTCTACTTCCCCGAGGCCGCGTACGACACGTCGGGAATCGAGATGTTCGAGAAGGAAGTGCTGCCCGCGCTCGCGTAATCGTTGGGGCTAGCGCAGCGAGTCAGGAAGATCGGCCGGGTTGATCAGAACCCGGCGATCGGGGTGGGTGCGAACTTCTTCGGAATCGGGAATCCGGCTCTGCAGGAAGTTCCACTCGCTCGCACTGACAGCAGCGATCGCGCGTGCCAGCACTGCCGAGTCCTTGGTCCCCCACTCGATCGGCATGGGACTGACCATCTGCCACGTGTCAGCCTTGCTGCGGGTGGAACGATCCGAACGCAGTGCGACCGACGGAATGCGGTCGCCGACTCGCCACTTCGGATTGAGTCGAACGTTGCGGCTGACGAGCGCGTACTGCGGTGCTCCGGCCGCCGGCTTCGCGATGTCGATCAATGCCGTCAAGGTCGCCGCTCGAGGGTGAACCTCGGTGACGATCGCGGGAACCAGTGGGTTGTCCGCATACAGAGATTCGACGCTTCCCACCTTGCGAGGTGCCCACACGGCAACCCACAGGGAACTGGCCGCACCGATGGCGAGGACTGCGCCGATGATGATGGACCACACCTCGCCCATGCTGATCAGCCAGGCCCCGACCGCGGCGAGGACGATCGCGAAGATCACCGCAGAAATCTGCAGGCGGCGTACATCGGCCAGTGTGTCGTTGACCGACTTGGCGTGAGCCTTGTCGACGGTGAACTGGAAGTCAGCCACGAAAAATTCCTTCGGGTGGTGCCGGACGATCTAGGACCGGCCCCCGATCGCCCGGGGACCGTCCACCAGCGTAGCTAGTTTCGCGCGCGCTCCCACATCTGCAGGTAAGCCTCGGCGCCGCGGCTCATGTCCTCGATGATGGTGTCGCCGTCGGCTCCCGCGGCGATGCGCATGTCCGCGATCCAGTCGGGAATCATCCCGTACTGCGCCACGCCGTCGGTGTTCACGTCGAAAACCCGGGTGCCGGCGCGCTGCTGGTCCATGACCGTGCCGTCGAAGGCGGTGTACGGATATTGCAGCGGATTTTCTGCGGCGTCGCCGCGCGGTGCGGCCTGCGGCCCGAAGCCGTTGGTGTCGGCGCCGTAGCCGAAACCGAAGTAGTAGTTCTCGCTTCGCATCGCCCGTGCGTCCCGCCACTGGTCGATGAACCCACGCTCTTCGGGCTTTTCGTCCGATGCGTCGAGTTGTCCGGCGTACAGGGCGACAAATCCGCCGAGTGCGTAGATCCGCTTGTACAGGCTCGGGTCGCTCCAGCTGTGACTGGAAACGACGCCGGAGTAGTTCGCAGCTTCGAGAATATCGAGAGCCGCTTCGGCGGTCTTGACGCTCATGTGATCGATGTCCACGATCATCCCTCGGTCCATCAAACCTCGGATCGTGTACGCGCCGAGGTCGGTCAGGCCGTGCGAATTGCATTGCGGACCAGAGGGGTACACCGGAAGCGTCACTCCGGGTGGGAGTACCGCGAGAAGATTCTGTGCGCCGTCGACCTTGGTGGGCAGCACATTGTCCTCGGCAACGCCGGTGCATGGTTCCGACTGCCAGAACTCCCCGGTGCCCAGGTAGTTGCCGATGTTGACGGCCACTCCGGTGACGCCGCCGTCGAAACGGGCACCGCCGAGGGCGTTGTCGAACTTGTGCGTGACGATCATCTGCCGGACACCGAGGTCGTACAACTCGTCCAGGCCGCGGTCGATGTCGTCCTCGGTGCACTGCGGAATTCCGTTGCGCACAGAGCAACCGAAGGGTTCGGACACCTCCACCCCGAGGGTGACGGCCAGCTTTCCGTCGGCGGCCACCTGCCTGGCCTGTTCAGGGGAGCTCACGATGCGGAACCAACCCCGGCCGGGACCGCCGTACTGGGCGTCGATGTAGTCCTGGAGTTCGCGTGTCTGCTGCGCCTGGATCCGGACGGTCTCCATCTCGTCACAGGGATTTCGTTTACTCGGATACAGCTCGCACAGGACACGGTTGGCGACAAAGAGGTTGGTGAAGATTCGCAGACCGCCACGCCAGGCCCGCTCGACCCACTTGTAGTACGTCTGCTCGTGTGTCAGTGAATCGTGCGCCGGCCAGTCGGTGAAACTCGGCCAGCCGGTGGTGTCGTGAGTTTCGAAGGGATTGCCGTACGACAGAACGTTTTCGAGGAGCGCCGGTATCCCGTCGGGTTGATGGTCCGGGCAGTCGACGAGCGCTGCGGTGACGCCCTGAGGATCGAAAGGTCGGCCGCAGTGCAGGTTTCCGCCCATGAACTCGGAAGCATTCATGTGCACGTGTGTGTCGATGAATCCGGTGACTTCACCGTTCGGTCCGATTTCTCCCGGAACGCCGTTTGCGCCCACCTCCGCTTCGGGGAAGTCGGCGCAGCCGTCGCGCGGGATCAGCGTGAACGCAGATTCGGGAACGTCACCGGGATCGGACATCGTGAGCATCAAATCTCGCGAGATCAGTTGTCGGCCGTTCGAGGTCGCTGTCAGAACGAAGGACTCGCCAGTGGACATCACGGTCCAGTCGGTGGACGGAGTTGCTTCGGAAGTGGCGAGCACCGAGTCTGCGCCGTCGTGCGAGAGCATCGACCCGTCCGGGCCGTACAGCATGAATCGACCCAACTGGGCCGCATGTAGCCGGAACGGTTCGGCGTCTGCGGCTTTCGTTACGTCGGTGAGGTACGCCGACCCGTCACGACGGACGAAATCACCAGACTCGGTGCGCAGCGCGAAGCAACCGTTCGCAAGTGCGTACACCGAGTTCTGCGCAGTAGGAGCAGGACTCGGTGCCGCGGCGCTGACGCCGGTCGCGGCGACGACGACGGCGGCAGTCAGCAGCGAGATGGTTCCGGCGAGCCGACCCCGTAGACGTGGAACTGAGCGCATGGTGCTGGTGACCCCCGGCCGATGGACACGACTGTGACAGGGGACACTCTACAGATAACTGGACGTATGTCCATTTAATTCTGCAACGTGTTGCAGAAATGCTCAGCCGATTGCAGGTCCGAGCAGGTCATCGGCGTCGGTGATCCGGTAGGCGTAGCCCTGTTCGGCGAGGAATCGCTGACGATGTGCCGCATACTCCGCATCGAGAGTGTCGCGCGAGACCACCGAATAGAAGTGAGCCTGACCGCCGTCGTGCTTGGGTCGCAGTAGGCGTCCGAGTCGCTGCGCTTCTTCCTGTCTCGACCCGAAGGTTCCCGAAACCTGCACGGCGACAGACGCCTCCGGAAGGTCGATCGAGAAGTTCGCGACCTTACTCACCACCAGCGTCTGGATCTCACCGTTACGGAACTGATCGAAGAGGATCTCGCGTTCCTTGTTCTTGGTGGATCCCTTGATCACCGGGGCGTTCAGGGCTTCGCCGAGTTCGTCGAGCTGATCGAGATACGCACCGATCACCAAAGTCGGAGAATCGGGGTGCTTGGCCAGGATCGACTTCACGACCGCAATTTTCGTGTGAGCCGTCGAGCACAGTTTGTAGCGCTCCTCCGGTTCGGCGACGGCATAGGACATGCGCTCGGCGTCCGTCATCGTCACTCGCACCTCGACGCAGTCGGCCGGCGCGATCCAGCCCTGCGCTTCGATGTCCTTCCACGGAGCGTCGTAGCGCTTGGGGCCGATGAGCGAGAAGACGTCGCCTTCGCGGCCGTCCTCACGAACCAGCGTTGCGGTCAGGCCGAGACGGCGGCGCGACTGCAGATCTGCCGTCATCCGGAAGACGGGCGCGGGCAGCAAGTGGACCTCGTCGTATATCACCAGTCCCCAGTCGCGGGAGTCGAAAAGTTCGAGGTGCTTGTACTCGCCCTTCGTGCGACGTGTGATCACCTGGTAGGTCGCGATCGTGACCGGCCGAATCTCCTTGCGCTCGCCGGAGTATTCGCCGATTTCTTCCTCGGTCAACGATGTACGCGCGATCAACTCACGCTTCCACTGACGACCGGCAACGGTATTGGTGACGAGGATGAGGGTGGTGGCCTTGGCCTTTGCCATCGCTGCGGCGCCCACCATCGTCTTGCCGGCGCCACACGGCAGCACGACGACGCCCGAGCCGCCGGCCCAGAACGAATCCGCTGCCATCTGCTGGTAGTCGCGCAGTTCCCAGTGGCCCTCTTCGAAAGCGAGATCGATCGGGTGCGCTTCGCCGTCCACGTAGCCGGCGAGGTCCTCGGCCGGCCAGCCCACCTTGAGCAGCATCTGCTTGAGGCGGCCGCGTTCGCTCGGGTGGACGATCACGGTGTCGTCGTCGACCTTCTCACCGAGCATCGGCGAGATCTTCTTGTGTCGCATCACCTCGGTGAGGACTGCGCGGTCGAGGCTGACCAGGATGAGGCCGTGCACCGGGCTCTTGACCAGCTGTAAGCGTCCGTACCTGGCCATCGTGTCGACGATGTCGACCAGCAGCGGTTGTGGAACCGCGAATCGTGAGTACGACACGAGCGCGTCGACAACCTGCTCGGCGTCGTGTCCGGCGGCGCGGGCATTCCACAAGGCCAGGGGAGTGATGCGATACGTGTGGACGTGTTCGGGGGCCCGTTCGAGTTCCGCGAAGGGGGCGATTGCCTGCCTGGCATCGCCGGCGCGCTCGTGGTCGACCTCCAACAGCAGCGTCTTGTCGGATTGGACGATCAACGGTCCGTCGGTCACGGAATCCTCCTAGTGAAGCAAACGCGGCAGCCACAGAGCGTTGCGCCGCGTTGTCGGCTGACGCCAACCCTGCCATTGTCCTGGTATCGGGGCGCAGACGCCAACATGCGACGCTCGCACAGCCCGAAGTAGAGGTGCCCGAGTGCGAGCACCCCTACGTCAACAGGGCAGGATCGACCGCTATTCCGGGAGGCCCGCGGGTAGCACGAGGATCTTCACGTGTTCGTCGGGTGCGCGCAGAGCTGCGAAAGCGTCCGAGACTCCATCCAGACCGACCCTGCCGGTGATGATCGCTTCGGCGTCGATCTCGCCGTCGGCGAGCCTCTGCAGGGTGATGTCGTAGGCATTCTCGTAAGGACCGTGACCGAAATTGATCGAGATCCTCCGGAACTGCCCGACGACGGGAATGATCGTCTCGTCGCCGAACGGCGCAGCCAGAACCTGAATCCGCGAGTTGAACGGCAGAGTGTGCATCAGTTCTCCGATGACTCCCGCCCGACCGCTGCATTCGTAGGCGATCAGAACTCCGTTCGCGGCCTGGCCGACAAGCTGGTTGCCTTCGGCGATCATTCGATTCCACAGTTCGATCGGATCCTGCTCGGCCGGATCGACGACGATGTCCGCGCCCATCTTCGCGGCGAGCTCGCGTCGTTTGGGGGAGGGCTCCGACGCGATGACGATCTGCGCTCCGCGCGCTTTCGCGGCGACGATGGCGCCCAGTCCGATCGTTCCGCAACCGATGACGAGCGCCGAATCGGCCGAGGTGAGGCCGGACTGTTGGAGATGCATCTCGCCGACGTGGAGAGGTTCGGCAAGTGTGGCGTGCTCGAGTGACAGGTGGTCGGGAACTTTGCGGACCCAGAACGCGTCGACGACTATGTGATCGCCGAACGCGCCGTGGTACTCGTTCGAGTAGCCGATGATCGTCGGGATCCCGGTAGCGGTGTCGGTGGCCAAGCCGATGCCGGCCACCCGATCGCCGATCGCGAAATCGTCTACTGCAGAACCGGTCTCGGAGACGAGACCCGCGTATTCGTGCCCCAGCACCACTGGCGCGTCCGGATCGAAGGTGGCGAGCGGGTAGCCCCCGTCGTGCGCGACCTGAACGAAGCGGCACGGGTCCTTCGACATGCTCAGGTCACTGCCGCAGATCCCGCAGGCGACGACGTCGATGCGGATCTGATGGGGTGCCAACGGCGGCGGGTCGGCGATCTCGGTGACCGCGAATTCTCCCTGCTGGAAACGGACGGCCCTCATGCGCGCACGGCTCCCGTCTCGGCCGGCCGGCCGTAGTAGTCGGTATGGGCTTTGGTGATCGCTCCGACCAGCCCGCCGATCAGGTATTCGCGGTTGTCCTCGGCGAACTGCATGCTCGCCTGACGCCCGACATTTCGCTTCCGGAAGTGCGGGACCACCTCGGAGGCGAACAATTCGTAGCTGCGTTTGGTGTCCTCCCAGCTCGCCATGTCGACGTGAAGGATCAAGAACGTGCCGAACCCTCCCGTCTTCTCGATCAGACGCTCGATCTGTGCGATCGCATCTTCGGGGGTACCGATGATCGCCTGACCGAACTCGCCGAGCGTGTCGTTGCGCCACTGATCGATGACTCCGGCCGGTGTATCTGCCCAGGCCGGGTTCTGGCCGGTCTGTCGATTCACGTAGGAAGCCATCGATCCGATCCGTCGGCTCACGGCGCGCTCGGCCTCCGCTCGGGTCTCGGCGATGAACATTGGAGTGACCACACGCCACGTCGCTCGGTTGGCGTGGTGGCCGTGCTCGGCCGAGACCTTCTCGTACACATCCCAGTTGCGATCCAGTGCGTCGAAGCCGCTGGGTGAACTCGCCGCGAGTGAGAGCAGGGAGAGGCCGTTCTTGCCGGCGAGCACCGAACCGTTGGGGGAAATCGTCGACGCTGTCACGGTCTCGATGCCGTCCGCACGGTAGGTGGGCAGTTGCGCACGTGCGTCACGCAACGTGAACCAGTCGGTTTCCATGTTGACGACCTCGCCGCGAAGCAACGCGAGAATGGCCTCGAGCGCTTCGCCCTGGCGACGACGCTGGTCCGACGGGTTGATGCCCATCATGTGCGCATCGAGGGGGATCTTGCCCGGGCCGGTGCCGAAGATGAGTCGTCCGCGCGTCTGCAGATCGAGCTGAGTGATGCGGTCGGCCGTGATCAACGGGTGGTGATAGGGCAGAGACGTCACGCCTGTGCCGAACTGGATGCGCTCGGTTCGCTCTGCGGCGGCCGCGATGAACATGTCCGGGGCAGGCACGATCTCGGCGCCGGTCGAATGATGCTCACCCATCCACGCTTCTTCGAATCCGAGGTGGTCCAGGTGTGTCATGAGGTCGATATCGCGTCTGAGTTGCAGGGCGGGATCGGCGTCGAGCGGATGGTACGGGGCGAGGAAGGCTCCGAAGCGGATGGACGATGCGGACCACACGATGACAACTCCTGTCGACAGGGGAGTGATTTGGATCACTCGCTCTGATCGAGATGTCTAACATGGATCAACTGATCCAATAAGTTGAGCCTCCCGCACAGTGGGAGATTTGTAATCACCTGTAGTTCAACGTTATCTGGTGCAATGACGTCGGATATCGTGGTTGCAAGTCGATCGACTGAACCAAGTACTTTCCGAAGGAGTATTGAAGAGGTATGCAACTGGACGTCACAATCACCCCCGACTCCTCGACCGTCGAACTGAACAGTGTCGACGACTTCACCAGTCTCTCGGTCGTCGTTGGCGGCGACGATCGATCCGAGACTCTGAGTCGGGTACTGGAACCGTGGGGGGAACTCGAGGGGGATCACGTCTGGCTCGACATCGGCCACTTGGAGCAAGCCGTCGCTGCCCGGATCGGAAACACCGAGTGGAGACAGAAGTTCTCCGCGATGGTGGTCTACGCACGCGCCCACGGCTGGGTGGATCGCGACAACAGGGTGCGAGCACACCGTGAATCACTCTGACTCCGCGTTCGCCACGGTTGAGACGTTTGTCGAGCCCGTGCGAAGCTCGTTCGTATGACCGACTCCCGGCAGAACCGTCAAGGCGACGCGACGCGTCTGCGTTTGCTCAAAACTGCTGAACGGCTTTTCGCGACAGAGGGATTGGATGCAGTTTCGCTGCGCTCGGTCAACGCCGCGGCCGGTCTCGGGCCGTCATCGGTCCACTACCATTTCGGAACCAAGGACGATCTGGTCGCAGCGGTGCTGTTGGACATGGGAACGTCGGTGCGAGATCAGATCAGCGCGAACGTCGACGCCCTCTCCGCCGACAAGACGCCGCCGACGGTCGAGGCGCTGGTACGGGCCGTCACTGCGCCCTACAAGGCATTGCTCCTTCGCCATCGCACGCGGGGAATGCGATGGATCAGAATCGTCACGCAGATCTCGCAGCCGCAGATGTCACGACCGGGCCATCCAGCCCTCGAGGCGACCGAGCTGCACTTGCGTGAACATCTTCTCGACCAGGTCCGTCGTACTTTTCCTGCTACCGATCCCGAACGGCTCGAGACTCGCTGGGCGATTGCCTTGATGGGCTTCCTCCAGGCGTTGAGCCGGGCGGACGATTGGAGCGGAAGTGGCAAGCCGCTCGCGCCGGAGCGGCTTGCCGACTTCTACGAGGACCAGGTCGTCTTTCTTATGGGTGGTGTGCGGCAGTTATTGGGGTGAGCGCCTAATCGATGCGTCTCCTATTTCTGCGCGACCACTGACTTCCGCATTTCCATTACATGAGTAATAGCTTCGGAAATTCCGGACCGGTAACCGATATTCTTTTCGGAATCACCCGGAGTGGAATCAAGCTCCGATTCGAGTCTTGTTTGAATGCGGTCCAGGGTATGGATTGTTCTTTTCACGATGGTTGATTCTCTTTCTGCGGTAAATCCGATAGAAGTATTCCGGATTGCCGAGCGTGTTCGTCGAGGACGCAGAGTGAAGCGAGGGTCATGCCCGCTGCGTACCCGCGCGAGCGTGCGTCAGTTCCTCGATTACGTGACTTGAACAGGTTGAACGTTTCGTGCAGGTGCACGAGGGTGTCGGTAGAGGCAGGCATTGGTCAGCTTCGCAATCAGCTCGTCTTCTCTGGACTTTGCTGTCAGCTCCGCTTCCGCTTACGGATGAACTCGGAAGACTCCGCAGTTTTCGCCCGCTTCTCCGCGCGGCGTTCCTTGATCGACTGGGCGGGTTTCTTCATGTTCTTACCCGGCGCCTTGTCAGCCATTGTCGCTCCTCATTTTTCGAAGTGGCAATCACAAACTGACCTCGACCATACTTCATTTACAGAAAAAAGCCAGTTGCTTCTTTTTTGCTACTTTTTTCCGGAGTCGACGGGGCTGACGGAAGTAATTCGGTGCAACGTGAAACGGCGAACCGCGCCGCTCGCGGGGTCGAAGGCGTCCAGCTGTCCGCCGCCCACGCTGACGGGGTCGACGATGCGATGCGTCGCGACCCCCTGGGCGTCGACGTAGCCGATGTTGACGCTCGAATTGTCTCGGGCCGCCGTGGCCAGCAAGGCGATGGTGGCGGCGTTGTTCTCCCGTGAACCGTCCGTTCGCACTCCGCCGCGGCCGGGGGCGGAAGCACGGTCTCCGGCCCGCATCGTGCGGACCAACGACGCCAGCTGATCCGCCGACGGGCTCGCCGGCATCCTCGACGCCGGTCGGCTGCGACGGTTGGGTACACGTGCCCCGCGTGGGCGGAGATCGACCAACGTGCCCGAGGAGTCCTCACCTGCCGG
This sequence comes from Rhodococcus sp. 27YEA6, assembly GCF_044908235.1. NCBI lineage: Bacteria > Bacillati > Actinomycetota > Actinomycetes > Mycobacteriales > Nocardiaceae > Rhodococcus > Rhodococcus sp. 27YEA6. Next base: position 702,990 of record NZ_JBIYCY010000001.1, read on the forward strand.
CGCGAATCCGGCGGCTCGCAGCTCGGTCAGGACTTCGCGGAGAGGGGCCTGCGAAATCGCGACGGTGGGAGCCAAGGCGCGCAGTGCCAACGGCTCGGCCACTGCGGATGCGAGGACCTCCGCCAGCAGTGACGCGTCCTCACATCGAATGAACGACGCCGCCACTCCGGCACGCAGTCGTCCGTGTCGACGGGCGACATCGTCGACCAGATACGAAAGTGATTGGGGGACAGGAGTCTTCGATTTCGAAGCGAACATCGTATGCAGTTCGGTGGCCGTCAGACCGGCGTCGAGCGCACGACGCACGCTGTCCTCGCTGATGCGGTACATGGACGCCGATCCGGCCGACTCGATGTCTGCGACCAGGCTCACCTGCTCGAGCAGGTCCGGTACCAGCGGGCCGGGCGCAACCAGAGTCAGATCTGCCTGGACCAGGATGTAGTCGATGGGCTCGGGTAGGGCGGACTGCATTTCGGCTTCGGCGTCCCCGCCGTGCAGCAAAGCTCGTCCAGGTGACGACAACGCGCCGCGGGCCACCAGCCCGAGCGCGGCGGCCTCGTCCAGAGTCCGCTCGATCGCGAACGTCCGTAGGCGCCCGCTCCATCGCGGGCGTCGCCACGCCAGTAGTCGACTTACCTCGACGGCCGACGCGGTCTGGCCGCTGTCGAGTTCGGAGAGCAGCCCGAGAATGGCCTGACGATCTCGCGGAGCCGCCGGAGCGCGGCCCTCCTCGGACAACGCCGCGATCGGCTTGTCGGTGGAATCGCGCAGCCCGATCATCCACGGGACTCGAGGTACGTCGACCCAGGCGGACGCCAGGACCTCCCACCGTCGCGCTGTGGATGCGTTCAGCCAGCCGTCGACCGCGAGCGTGGGCGTCCAGTATTCGTCCGCGTTGTCCGAGACCGGCGCCGGATCTGGTGTTCCACTGGCGATGAGTCCGGCTGCCGAGAGCAACTCGACAAGTAGGCTCACGCGCGCTTCGTCGAGATCGGCCGTCTTGGCCACGCGTCGTAGTTCTCGAACACCGAGCCCACCGGCTCGCAGTGCGGGGGCCGGCGCTGCGCCCAGAACAGCGATCACGTTCTCGCATTGGCGTACCAACTCGAGCGCCTCGCCGGCTGCTGCGGCGTTCACGTCCGCCGGCTTGAGTTTGTCGCCCCCGATGACAGGTTCGGTCAGCGTCGTCGGATCGAAAACCGGCTCGCCGCGGATGACCTGACGAACCGTCGCCGGAAGCTCGACGGTCTGCTCGTCGAGCCACCGCAGCAGGCCGGCCGCCAGCAGTCGTTGAACCGGGCGCTCTGGCGGCGTTCCGGGGGCAGCGTCGCGGGTGCGACCGATCGGGCTGGAGTTGGCGAGTGTCTCGAGGAGATCCCGCTCGCGGGTGTCCAGAGCGTTGAGCGCAGCCGAGATCTCGGTCTCGGTCATCGCCTCGGCAGGTTCGAGGGCGCGCCCCACACGCCACGGAATCATCCCGATGACTGCCGGGACGACGCTGATGGGATCGACACCCCAGATGAGGGCGGACGCGCGCATCTTCGACAGAGACTTGTCGACGGCCTTCTTGGTGACCTTGCCCTTGCCGGTCAGGGCGCGTTCGGCGATCGCACTGTTGAGCTCCGCCCGCGTCATCGGAGTTTCCTCGGCGCCGGCCAGTGCCAACAATTCGAGAAGACCGAAATCGAGGGTGTCGAGTTCGTCCGCGGCTCGGCTGACCGACGCGCGTTGCTGTGCCCGACCGCTGAGAACCACCATCGTGCTCGGCGGCGGTACGGCCAGATCGGGGCGCAGACGCAGCAACTCCGTCAACTCGGCGTCACTGCGCGCCGAGAGCCAATCGGTCAGACTTTCGGCTGCGGAACTGCCCGCCGGGGTGCCACGTGTTTCGGTCATCAGGTATCAGATTAGAGACCTGGTCTGTACGGCGTAACGGCGTCCTGTCAAAATGACTTCGTGGCCAACAATTCGAAGCAACACTATGTAGATCCAGGATGGCCGGAAACTGCAGACGGAGATCACGCAGTGACCGAATTGTCATCGACCCGCGCAGGTGGACTTTCACCCTTCGGCGAGGACACCACCTTTCCGGTTCCGGTGGAGTCACTTCCTTACGTACACCCGCACACCGTCATCAACCGATAACAACTCGACACGAAGAAGGCCCGCACCGATTCGGTGCGGGCCTTCTTGATGTTCGAGCGTCCGAGCGGACAGTCTTGCCGGTGTTACTTGAGGAACGACTTCGCGGTGTCGGCGACTGCGAGGATCTGCGGGTCGACCGGGATGCCGTTGGCCTCGGCGAATGCGATTGCCTGATCGATGGCGTCGGCGACCGGGTGTGCAACGGTCTGTGCGACCTGCTGAGCCGGAGCCGGAGCTGCCTGAGGAGCCGTGGTGGCCGGAGCGGAACGCTCGGTGGCGCCGCTGCTCAGCCCGAGGCTGGAGGAGCAGGACGGCCATGCGCCCCAACCCTGGTTTGCGAGAACACGCTCGGCAACAACGATCTGCTGCTCGCGAGTGGCCTGGTTTGCGGTGGCTGCGTACTGTCCGCCGCCGTGTGCGTTCCACGTGCTGGGGGAGAACTGCAGTCCGCCCTGGTAACCGTTGCCTGTGTTGATGGCCCAGTTTCCGCCGGCCTCACACTGGGCGAGACGATCCCAGTCGGAGTCGGGGGCAGCGTTTGCGGTTCCGGTGGCTGCAATTCCTGCTACGCCCATGATGGCGCCGGTGACGGCGACCTTGGCGACAGTGCGGCCGGTGGTGGTGGGCTTGCGATGGCGTCCGCTCATGATGGTCGAAATCCTCTCCACACGCGCCTGCGAGGTCAGCTGTCGGGTTCGGGCTGAGAGGTCGCCCGGCCTCGCCTTTCCTGGCTGGAAAGGGTCTGGCTTCACCCCAAGATTCGGTCTTGCGATCGAACCGGTGTCCACTGGAGAACTTTTCTGTTCTCACAGAGGACTTTGGGTCCCCCGTCCTCGTCCCTGGAATGCTCTGTCGGAAGTCCGGTACCCGCGGGACAAGGCTTGGCGCGGCGGGCCGGAGGTGGCCGAGTTTCCCGGCCGAAAACGACGGTAACGGCTCGAGTCGCTCGTGTCACCATTTGATAACGCGGCGTGGCGAAAGCCGTACAACGCGTCACACAAAGCGCAGGAGACTCTTCCCAGGTAGGTGGGGGTGCCCGAGTGAATGTCCGGTTGTGTCCGTTCCGTTATCCATCCGTAATGTGAGCAAGGTCACACGTTATGTGGAAATACAATTTCGGGCGATTGAGAGGCGTGTCGATCCGGGCCCAAGGTGTGGCCCGTGTCTCAACATCGAGATCGAAACTTAGGTTAGGTTTGCCTGACTTGCCTCGATTGGGCAGGTTTCGCAGAGTCTTCCAAAGAAGTAGGGCACCCCTCATGAAACTGCAATACCGTCGGCGTGCGGTCACCGCATCACTCGCCGTCGCCGCTGCTGCTGTCGGCCTGGCCGTCACTGCTCCCGCTGCACACGCCTCACCCGAGGATCCGACACACGGTGTTGTCGGAAGCTATTCCGCAACCCAGCCCGGCGACATCGTCGTCGACTCGGCAACCCACCGCGGATACATCACGCAGTACGGCGGACCGACCAGCTCGTTGTCCGTCGTCGACACGAACACCGGCAAGTCCGTCGGCACCATCGACGGCGTCGTCGGTTACCCGTCGGCACTTGCCGTCGACTCAGGCCTCGGACGCGCATACGTGTCCTCCTCCTACGGCGGCGCGATCTCGATTGTCGACACGAAGACCGGGAAGGTCGAAAAGACGGTCACGCTGAGCGAGAAGAACCCCGACGGCTCGCGTCCGCAGATCAACGATGTCGTCGTCGATCCCACAACACACCGCGCGTACTTCTCGGACTACAAGTCCGGCAACATCCGAGTCGTCGACCCCAACGCCGCCGACGCCGTGTCGAGCATTCTGGTCCACAAGTCGGCAACGCCGACCAAGCTCGCCTTCGACAGTGTCCGTGGCTTCCTCTACATCGCGGACACCAACTTCTTCGACGAGAATTACGGCCGCACGCTGTGGCAGGCGGACGTACGCAAGGGCGGAGCACTCAAGTCGATCGTGCGTGCCGACAACCTCTACCCGGTCGACGTCGATGTCGACACGAACACCGGCAACATCTACATGACCGACACCCGGGCAACCAACCTGTGGGCGATCACCCCGGCCGGCGCGGTTCTGTCGAAGACCACGCTGTCTCCGACTGCGATTCCCAACGGCGTGGTCGTCGACGCTGCGGCAGGCATTGCATATGTCGCGGACGTCATGAACGGACACCTGTGGTCGGTCGATCTGACGACCCGCGCCACCACCGCTCTGACCGATACCAAGGTTCCGGCACTGGAGAAGGTCAAAAACCTCGCGCTCGACACCTCGACCGGCGCCATCGCGTCGACGACCAACGGGGGCAAGGTGACAGTCGTTGCTGCGTACCCGCTACCCGCGACCGTCGAATTGCCTGCCGCTCAGGTAGGTAAGGCGTATTCGCAGAAGCTCACTGCCGCCGATGCGCGCGCAACCTTTGCACTCACCAGTGGCACTCTGCCCGGCGGACTGTCCCTCGCACAGGACGGCACCATCTCGGGTACCCCCACCGCTGTCGGCAGCGTCACCGTCGAGGTCACTGCGAAGAGCGTGCTTTCGCGTGCTTCGAGCGTGACCATCGTGGTCTCCGAGGGGCCGGTCGGCCCCGTCGATCCGGGCAACCCGGGAACGGGTACCGGTTCGCTCGGTAACCTCCCCGGACTCGGTAGCCTCGGCCGCTGATACGACCTGATACCAGAGAACCCGACCACAGCACCTGCTGTGGTCGGGTTCTTCGGTCCGCGGGCCCGCTATGCGTAATCGACGCGGTCCACGACTATGCGTAATTCACCCGGTCCACGTCGACGATCTCCTTGCCGAGCGGCATCAGCGAGATCGGAATCATCTTCAGGTTCGCGACCGCGAGCGGAATTCCGATGATCGTGATCGCCATCGCGACGGCGGTGACGATGTGTCCGATCGCCAACCAGATACCGGCGATGATCACCCAGATGACATTGCCGATCATCGAACCGACACCAGCGGTCGGCTTGTCGACGCCGGTCTTACCGAACGGCCACAGTGCGTAGATGCCGATGCGGAATGCCGCGATTCCGAAGGGAATCGTGATGATGAGGATGCAGCAGATGATGCCTGCGGCGAAGTAACCCAACGCCAGCCAGAAGCCGCCGAAGACCAGCCAGATCACGTTCAGGAGGATTCTCATGGTCAGTGACCTTTCGGTTGGAGGCGGGAGTGATCAGCGCACGCGTCGACCGGATCTGAGCGTGTAGACGATGGCCAGGAGGAAGCCGATCGGGCACGCGAGTGCTACCAGGTACAACGCCAGGCCGGGTGGGGTGTCGCTGAAGATATGGACTGCGAAGATGGCCACGATCGCCAGGAATCCGACGATGAACAGTGCCATCGCCGTACGGAACAGACCGTTTCCGGTGCCGGAAGTGCGCGGGTTCGGTTGAGGGTCCACACCTACGAGGATAGTGCCTGTAAACCTGGGTGCCGACCCGGGTTCGTCACAGGTAGACTGTTAACAGACTGCGCGCCCCGCTGAAGCAAGTGTGGGGCGCGTTCTTTTGCATTCTTCCACCGGAAGCGATGCGAGCAAGGCCATGAGGCTCTTCCGAGAGCCTCCCGAGCACATTGGGGCAGACGCCCCAGTCGAGTGATGAGCAGGTGAACGCGGTGCCGACCGGCAAGGTGAAGTGGTACGACGTCGAAAAGGGTTTCGGCTTTCTGTCGCAGGAAGAGGGCGAGGACGTCTACGTCCGTGCTTCCGCTCTCCCCGAGGGCGTCGAAGGCTTGAAGGCCGGCCAGCGCGTCGAGTTCGGAATGGCTGCGGGCCGCCGCGGTCCGCAGGCACTGAGCCTGAAGGTACTCGAGCCGGCGCCGTCGTTGCGCGGCGCGACGGCGACGCGTCGTGAGCCCGTCGAGCGTAAGCACACCCCTGATCAGTTGCACGGCATGGTCGAGGACATGATCACGTTGCTCGAGGCGAAGGTCCAGCCGGATCTGCGCAACGGCAAGTACCCGGACCGCAAGACCGCTCAGCGGATCTCCGAGGTCGTCCGGGCCGTCGCTCGCGAGCTCGACACCTGATCGCTCGATACGAGCTGCCATACACGGCTTCGAAACAAAATGCCCTGCACACCAATCGGTGTGCAGGGCATTTTCGACGTTCCGGGGATCAGGCGGTCTTGATCGACCAGATCAGCAGTCCCTGTTCGCTTCCCTCACCGACGGCGAGGTGGATTTCGACGCCGACGAGTTGCTTGACGGGATCGCTCGAAGACTCGACCGTCACTGCCAGGGCCTCGCCGGGCTCGAAGACTCGGGGCTCACCGGTCTGGTTGCCGTCGGCATCCTCGTAGACGGCGAGCAGTGCCCACTGCGCATCCGAGACGTCCGTCGACAACGACAGCTGCAGCGGGTAGCCCGCTGGAACGTCGAGTGCGTAGATGTCGCCCACCTGGGCGCACTGGGACAGGTCGATGGTGCAGAAACCGGCAGGGTTCGTTTCGATCGTCTTGCCGTGTGCGTATGCAGTGATGACCGGCAGCTTGTCGGGGTCGTCGTTGATGTTCTTGATGATCACGAAAAGAACGGAGACGTAAGCAACCAGTGCCACCACCATCAGGACACTGATCGCTGCCACGATCTTCTTTGTTCTCGAGCGCATCATCACTGCGGAGTACTTCCTTGTCCTCGGTTGGATTTACCGGTGTAAATCACTTCGGTCACTTCTTGTTCGGCCAGATCGGGTCGCTTCCCGCCGAGGCCGGGCAGGAGGCTGCTTCCTCGGTAGCTCAGGAAGGTCTGCAGAAGCCCGATCGTCAGGAACACCGATACAACAGTGAACCCGATCCAGTATTCGGTCGGAAGCAGAACCCCCAATGCGCCGCCGAGTACCCAGCTCAGCTGCAGAACCGTCTCGGATCTACCGAATCCGGACGCGATCGATTCCTCGGGCAGGTCGTGCTGGAGTGACGCGTCGAGTGAGACCTTGGCGAGCGCGCTGGCGGCCGATGCGATGAGCGTGGCAAGCGCGGCCGTCATGAGGTTGTCCGTCAGAGCTGCGATCACCGCGATGATCCACACCGACGCAGTGCACCGGAGCACGATCAAGGCAGGCCGGCCGAGCTTGAGGCGCGCACCCGTGGCATTTCCGGCGAAGTTACCCAGACCGGCTGCTGCGCCGACCAGGCCGAGCATCATGGCCTGCTGGAGCGGCTCGTGATCGGTGCGTGATTTGGCGACGAACGCGATGTAGAGCGTCAGGAAGCCGGTGAGCACGCGAATGGTGCCGTTGCCCCAGAGTCCGATGATCACGGCGCGTCCGAGAGGCTGACGGACCTTGGCAGGTTTGGCGTCCGGCTGCGGTGGGGCGCTGCCGGCGTGATGCGCTTCGTCCGGGTGGTAGGTGATGGTCGCGGGAACCTCACCCTCGGTGACCTCGACCCACGACGGGATTCGCATGCTCAGATATGCGCCGAACACGGTGACGGCGACCGCGAACCACAAGGCGCCGGTGGAACCGAAAGCGAGCGCGAGCGCACCTGCGACCGCGCCGGCCCCGATCGTTCCACCGATCAGCCCGAAGACCGTCAGACGCGAATTCACGCGCACCAGGTCTATTTCCGGTGGTAGGACGCGTGGTGTCACTGCGCTCTTGAGCACCGAGAACGATTTACTGAGCACCATCAGGCCGAGCGCGGCCGGATAGAGGATCCAACTGTCGAAGTTGAAGACCAGGATCACCGCGAGGAGCGTCCGGATTCCGAACGACGACGCGAGTGCGATGCGGCGTCCGCGCTGCAACCGGTCGAGCATGGGGCCGATGAGCGGTGCGATGACCGCGAACGGTGCGATCGTGATCAGGAGATAGAGCGCGACCTTGGTCTTGTCCTCGCCCGTCGCGGCCGAGAAGAACAGCGTGTTGGCCAGAGCGACGGAGATCGCCGCGTCGGTCGCGTTGTTCGTCATCACCGCGTAGGTGAGAGCGGTCAGACCGGACTTGTCCGCGCCGTCGGCCTTCGCCGCGCGCTGGAAGGTCGCGATGCCCTTGTTCGTCAGTTCGCGGCTGCGCATCGCTGCGACGCGAGTGACGGTGAGCTTGCGAGGCATCGGTGGAGCCTTGGGAGCGTCCGCCCCCGGCGTCTTCGAACCGGCCGCGGATTCGGAGTCTCCCCGCGATTCGGGAATCGGATGCAGCGGTGGCAAAGGCGTGCGACGGGCAGCGGGACGGGCCGAAGGTGGGTAATTGTCCGGGCGGGCCGCGGGTGGGTAATTGTCGTAACCGGGGTGCACCTGTTGCCCCTCCGGCTCGTCGTGGATTCGCCGAGTTTCGGGGTCGTAGGGTTCGCGCGGTCCGGTCACCACTCAATTCTGTCCTAGTGTCGGCGCGGCTACCACGCACACCCCTGCGAGTCCTGTGTCATGTCGGACTCAGTTAACAAAACGGACTTCGAACATCTGCGGCCAATACTTGCCGGTGAGCAGGAATCGATCGGTACCGGGAATCTGCGCGATGCCGTTGAGAACGTCGACGGTGCTGGTCGATCCGTCCGCGACGAGTTCTTCGCGTAGCGGCGAAGCGTCGTACACGTTCGTTACGGTGCCGTCCGACGGGTCGATTCGGACGACGGTATCCGTGGTCCAGACATTGGCGTAGACGGAGCCGTCTTCGGAGCATTCCAGTTCGTTCAGTTTGCCGACGGACTCCGAAGATCTGGTGACGTCGATCGTGGAGATCGACGCGAAGGTTTCGGGATCGCGAAAGGTCAACGTGGCCGAACCGTCGCTCGAGACCAGCCGATCCCCGAGCGAACAGATTCCCCATCCCTCGGTGTCGAGTGGGAACCGCCCCCGTTCGGTCAAGGTGTCCTTGTCACGGGCGATGGCAACGCCGTCTTTCCAGGTGAGTTGCCACAGTGTGTCTCCGGCGACCGTGATGCCCTCACCGAACAACGGCGGGTTGAGATCGGCACGCGCAACTTCCGGTCCCGAGGCGGGGGACTGCTCGTCGGAGATCTCGCTCGAGCGCACCCAGGACTGCCCGACGCGTCCGGTGCTTTCGTACAACCGGTTTCCGTCGATCTCGAGGCCCTGCGTGAACGCGTCGGGATCGTGCGCGGACACTCGAACGATCTCGACGGAGCCGGTTTCGGACGTGAGGTTGTCGGGAGCGCCGGGGGAATCGGAGCACCCCGCCAAGGCCGAGGCGATCACGGCGACCACTGCAAAAGTGCGCACGGAATTGGCGTGTGACCTACTCATCTGCCCAGCATGGCAGCCCAGTGCGTTGCGGACTTGCGGTGGTGCGGCAAACTGGAGGAGTGAGTGTTGCTACTTCTCCAGAGCGTGCAGTGCCGCGCCCAGTACTGGCCGATGCGGTCGAGCTTGCCCGAAAGGCAGTCGTCGACCTGCGTGAAGGCGGTGTGGGGGCATACCTCGGCGTGACGTCGGAGGACGAATTCGCCGCCACCCATCGATTTGCAGCAGACATTCCGGGATACCGCGGTTGGCAGTGGGCGGTTGTCGTCGCTGCCGGACCGGAGGACACCCACGCCACGATCAGTGAGTTGGCGCTGTTGCCGGGTCCCGACGCGTTGGTTGCGCCGGAATGGCTCCCATGGGATCAGCGGATTCGTCCCGGCGATCTGTCCGTCGGTGACCTACTCGCCCCGCCGGCCAAGGATCCTCGCCTCGTTCCCGGCTACGTCGCCACCGGTGACCCGGAAGTCGACGAGGTAGCTCTCGAAATCGGGCTCGGCCGCAAACAGGTCATGAGCCGCGAGGGCCGACTCGATGCCGCGCAGCGTTGGTTCGACGGTGACTTCGGCCCGGAGTCGGAGATGGCGAAGGCCGCGCCGTCGACGTGTGGACTGTGTGGATTCTTCCTTCCACTCGCCGGTTCGCTGCACGCAGCGTTCGGTGTGTGCGGAAACGAACTCTCCGCAGACGGCCGTGTGGTCAGCATGTCTTACGGTTGTGGCGCGCACTCGGACACCAGCTTGCCGCTCGGTGCGGGCTCGCCGCAGTTCGACGCATTCGACGACGGGGCCGTCGAGCTGATTGCGGTGCCCGCTCGCCGGTCGAGCGCTGTTGCAGTTGAGGATTCGGTATCCACCGAGTAGAAGATCCGTTCGGTACGGACGCACTCCGCGAGGCGACGCTGCGCGCGTGGTCGGAATCTCCGACGCGATTGCGTGAAGACGCGGCTGCGGAATCCGACCTCGCGAAGGCCGGGTACCGCGACCGTCTGCTCACCGAACTGGCGCAGAACGCTGCCGATGCAGCTGCACGCGAGGGCGTCGAGGGCTCTTTGTGGGTGGACGTGGACGGTCGGACGCTGACGGTGGCGAACACGGGCCGTCCACTGGACGAACCCGGTGTACATGCGCTCACCGCGCTGCGCGCGTCGAACAAGGTCGACGCCGACGAAGGTGTGACGGGACGGTTCGGCGTCGGATTCTCGGCAGTTCTCTCGGTCAGTGACGAGGTGGAACTGCGCTCGTCGACGGGATCGATTCGATTCTCTGCCTCGCACACTCTGCGCGAGATCGAGTCTCGCGAACTCCCGGTGCCGGAAACCGGTGTCCCCGTACTTCGTTTGGTGTGGCCGTCTGGCGAATTGCCGAGCGATGGTGCTGATTCGGAAGTGGTGCTGACGCTTCGGCCGGACGTCGATGCCGCAGCGCTGCTTTCGCAGATGGCACGTGAGGCTGTCGACCTGCTCCTCGAGCTCCCAGCTCTCGGATCAATTCGTCTGGGTGAGAAGACTTTTCGGCGATCGGAACGGGTGCTGGATTCCGGCCTCGTCGAGATCGCGATCGGTGATCGCACGTGGTGGCAGTACACCGCGCCGAACGCGCGATGGTTGGTGCCGGTCCGCGACGGGGTCGTCGAGCCGGTCGCAGACGACGTCCTGCGGGCGCCGACGCGATCCGACGAGGAACTGTCGATCCCCGCGATCATCATTGCCGACATTGCAATGCAACCCGATCGGCGACGCCTCATGCCCGCTGCACCGATCGCTCCGCTTGCCGAGGGGTACGCGAAGTTCCTTGCTGCACTACCTCCTCGGCAGCGAACGGCACTCGTTCCGATTCCGGCCTTCGCTCGCAGTGAAACGGATTCGCTTCTGCGCGAAGCGCTTCTGAAGGAGCTGCAGGAAAACGAGTGGCTTCCGGTGGTCGGTGAACCCGACCGCGCGCCGCAGCGAGCATCCGTGGTGCCCGGGCTCGGTGATGACCTTGCCGAGTTGCTCACCGACATCATCGGTGGCCTGGTTGTCCCCGAGCTCTCCGGCCCCAAGCACGAGCGAGCGCTCGCGGCGGTGTCGACACACCGCATCGGGCTCGCGCGCATCGCCGAACTGCTCAGCGGTTCGGAACGTGAACCCAAGTGGTGGAATCGCCTCTATTCCGCTCTCGAGCCTCTGGTGATCGACACTCTTGCGGTGGAAGAGCTTGGAACACTGCCGGTTCCGCTCTCCGATGGACGGACGGTGACCGGGCCGCGGACCGTCGTCGTCGGCGTCGAACTGGGCGAAGACGCGCCGTCGGTGGAGTGGACGAGGTTGGTTCATCCCGTCGCGGTTCACCCGTTGCTGTCTCGATTGGGAGCGCAGACCGCGAGTGCCACCGACCTGCTGTCCGATCCGGCGCTGCGCGCATTGATCGAAGATGCTGCGGACCAAGATGATTCGGTAGCGACGGAGTTGGCGCAAGTGGTGCTCGGATTGGCGGCCCACGTGGCGCCAGGGGCGCTGCCGTCGTGGATCGGTGAAGTGCTGCTTCCTGATTCGGAAGGCGAATTGCGGTCCGCCGACCAACTTCTGCTTCCGGGAGCTCCCCTTGCAAGCGTCCTGGTCGAGGATTCTCCCTTCGGCATCGTCGACGCTGATTTTGTTCAGCGGGTGGGGGAGCAGGCGCTACGGGTAGTCGGTGTCGGGTGGGGTTTCACGGTGGTCCGTGAGGAATTGCCGTCCGGCCCCGATCACGATCTCGACGCCGAAGACGCATGGTGGGACACCCTCGACGAGGACCCCGAATACATCGAAGCCGTGCGCGATCTCGATCTCGTGGACGAAGACCGCTGGCCGCAGGCGCTGTCGCTGCTGGTCGAGTCGCCGGCGACGCGGGCGCTGCTCACCGACCGTCGTGGATACACGGCGTGGTGGTTGCGTTCGAATGCCGAACTCGGCGGTGAGGTGCTGGGCTTGCTGCGCGCTCCGGGCGATCGCACCTTCGAGGGATTGCTCGATGCTGCCGAACACCCCGACGCCGGATTCTTCTCCGGATTGCTGGCATCGGATACCGTCGACGATCCGGAACTGGCTCAGCTGCTGCTCGATCGGCTTGCCGACCCACTACGGATGCCGGCCTCCGCCGTCGTCGCGCGGACGCACCGACTACTGGGGGAGGCAGCGCAGCGACGGGTTCTCGACCTGGAGGAACTGCACCTGCCGCCGTTCGTGCGAGGCCTTTCCGGCGATCTGGTCGATCCCGGCGACGCCCTTGTTCTCGACCGACCGTGGCTGGGAGCGGCACTGCCTGCACAACGAGTGGTGCTCGGCAGCTTCGAGACGGCCGACGCACTGGCAGATCTGCTCGACGTCGCGACGGCGTCTGCATCCGTTCACGGACGAGTGAGCAGCACCGGCGTCGTGACGACGTGGGCGAACGAACCGCAGGCAGTTCTCGGCTTCGCAGCCCTCGGCCGTGAGGTTCCCGGCGGCGAGGTAGTGATCCATCACGAACTGTCGGTGGAACTGACGGGGGCGGTCGAGACGACGGTGATCGTGCCGTGGTGGGTGGACTCGGACGGCGTTCATCACGTGATGCGTACGTGGACTCTGCCGCAAGGAATGTGAGGGCAGATGTCTTTTGATCAGTGGGTACTCGACAGCGCAGTGAGTCAGCGGACGGCGTGGCTCGTGGACGTCGTCGACGTCATCACCGACAGCGGCGGAACCCTCGCGTCGTGGCTGATCGCGACGCTGCTCACGATCGTGCTTCTGGTTCGGGGACTACGCACCGAAGCTCTGCTGATCGCCGGATCGATGTTGACCGGTCTGCTCGTGATGAGCGGATTGAAGCGCATCTTCACGCGAACCCGTCCACCCCTGCCGGAGCGGTTGATCGAAATCGATTCGTATTCGTTCCCGTCGGGCCACGCGATGATGAGCGCGATCCTCGCGACTTCGGTTGCCGCCGTGATCCTTCGTCTTGCCTTGCCGAGGCTCGCGAAGATGGCAATGCTCGCGAGCCTCGGCCTGTACACGATCGCCGTCGGATTCTCCCGCGTCTACCTGGCTGCCCATTGGATGACCGATGTACTGGCAGGTTGGGCGTTCGGGATGATGTGGGCCGGGGTGTGGATCTGGGGAACCGCGCAGATCAGAAAGCGCCGGGCGCTGGTTACTTCGTGAGCTCGGCGAGTAGTTGGCTCGTGGCCCACGGCAAGCTCAGTGCCGAGCTTGCGGTCAAGGCCGCACCGACCTGCGGAGCCTGATCGTCGTTGACGTAGACGACGCGATTGTCCTTGACCACGTCGAGTTGCTGGAAGCCAGGGTTGTTTCGGACCGCCTGTGCGGCATCGGGATTGCCGATGACAACGAGACGGTCCACGTCGAGAAGATCCAGTCGTTCGGTGGAGATCGGCGCGTAGAACTCACCGTTCATCAAGGCCTCGACCGCGGGAGCAGGTTTGAATCCGAGACGGCCGAGAACCCGTCCGCGGGCGTCCTCGGAGGAGAAGGCGTAGAACTCCGGGGTCGCGTCGACGCTGATGATCACCGCGGTCTGGTCTGCAAATTCCGGGTGAGCGCTTCTGGCGTCGGCGAACTGCTTGTCGATATCGGCGACCAACTTCTCGCCGTCGGCTTCGCGACCCACTGCCTTCGCTGCGGTCTTCGTCGTGATCTGCCACGGAGTTGCGTAGTCGCCGTAGGCCGGATCCTTCGCGACGGTCGGGGCGATCGCGGAAAGTGTGCTGTACAGGTCTTTGTCGATGCTCGAGTAGAGCGCGAGGATCAGGTCGGGCTCGAGCGCAGCGATCTTTTCGACGCTGATCGTGGTTTCGGGATTGCTGCCGACGACGGTCGGTTCGGTTCCGCCCCAAGGGCCGGTGACCCATGGCCACGTGCGGTTGACGTCCGGTTCGCCCGGGTACTGGTTGACCATTCCGACGGGCTTGATGCCCAGAGCCAACAGAGCCTGCTCGTCGTTGTAACCGACGGTGACGATCCGTTGTGGTTCGGAATCGATCGTGGTGCTGCCGAAAGCGTGATCGATCGTGACGGGGAAGGCGCCACCACCGGAACTCGACGAACTACTTGCTGCGTCGTCGTTCGAACTGCAGGAGACGAGTGCTGTGCCGACCAGGGCGACCACAGCAACGGATGTCAGTCTCGTCCAACGTCCTCGGCTTTTCCAACGATTTCGGTGGGAGATCTTCACGGCTACGTGGTTCCTTTCAGCATTGACAAGCTAAGACCGACACTGAAGTGCAGGGTAGGCTTACCATACTGAAAGGGTGAATCGACCTGCTCAGTCGACCAGACCGGCGCCCTGTTGTGCGCCCTTGTCACCGCGCACAGCTGCGCGTCGTTGAATGGAGAACAGAGCGAAGCCGAGGAAACCGACTCCGATACCCGCGTAACAGATCGGGAGTGCATCCGACCAACGATCGCCGCTCACCGCGACCACGATCGTGGCGATCACCCACAACGCGGTGCCGATGATCAGTGCCGGCGCGGGTGCGGACAATTTGCCGATCAGGCCTGTTGTGTTGCGAGTCTCCGTCACAAAATTAACGCTACCCGTACCCCGGTGGCCTACTCTCCCTAGTGCGACCGGCTTCATGTGCGCCGGCACACGGCGACCTACAGCGATGGGGAAAGAACAAACATGGCGGCACCCGGCAAGATCCTCGACACCTATTTCAAGATCAGCGAACGAGGGTCGACGATCTCGACCGAGATTCGCGGCGGTGTCGTCACCTTCGTGGCGATGGCCTACATCGTGGTCCTCAACCCCCTGATCCTCGGCAGTTTCTCGGCTGACGACGCTGCAGCGAAGACCGACGTTCTCGGCAACATCCTTCCGGTCAACCAGGTGGCTGCGGTCACCGCTCTGGTTGCCGGCCTGATGAGCATCGTCTTCGGTGTCGTTGCCAACTATCCGTTTGCCATCGCCGCGGGTCTCGGCATCAACAGCCTGCTCGCCGTCACAATCGCACCTCAGGTCACCTGGCCCGAGGCGATGGGCCTGGTGGTCATCGACGGTGTGATCATCGTTCTGTTGGCACTCACCGGTTTCCGAACTGCGGTGTTCAATGCGATTCCCTCGGCATTGAAGTCCGCGATCGCGGCCGGTATCGGCATGTTCATCGCCTTCATCGGACTGGTCGACGCCGGATTCGTCCGCCGTATCCCCGATGCCGCCGGTACGACGGTTCCCGTCGGACTCGGAATCAACGGCTCCATCGCTTCGTGGCCGACCGTGGTGTTCATCTTCGGTGTGCTGCTCATGGGTGTTCTGGTAGTGCGCAAGGTTCGTGGTGGACTGCTGATCGGCATCGTCGTCACGACGATCCTCGCCGCGATCATCGAGGCAGTTGCCGACGTCGGACCCTCGCTCGGAACCAACCCCAAGGGCTGGAACCTCAGCATCCCCGCGATCCCGGAGATGCTCGGTGGTATGCCTGATCTGAGCCTGGTCGGCGACGTCAGCATCTTCGGCGCATTCACCCGCATCGGTGTTCTGGCCGCCAGCCTGCTTGTCTTCACCCTCGTGCTCGCGAATTTCTTCGACGCCATGGGCACGATGACGGGTCTCGGTAAGGAAGCCGGCCTGACCGACAAGGACGGAAACCTCCCCAACGTCGGTCGCGCGCTTGTCGTCGAAGGCGCGGGCGCGATCGTGGGCGGTGGCGCTTCGGCGTCGTCGAACACCGTGTTCGTGGAATCCGCGTCGGGTATCGCCGAAGGCGCCCGCACGGGCCTGGCAAACGTCGTGACCGGACTGCTCTTCCTCGTCGCGATGTTCCTGACGCCGCTCTACTCCGTCGTGCCGATCGAGGCAGCTGCGCCTGCCCTCGTCGTCGTCGGTGCGCTGATGATCGGGCAGGTCCGAGACATCGATTTCACCAAGTTCTCGGTTGCTCTCCCGGCGTTCCTGACCATGATCGTCATGCCGTTCACCTACTCGATCGCCAACGGCATCGGCGTCGGCTTCATTTCATGGGTGGTCCTGCACGCTGCCAGCGGTGGTATCAAGAAGATCCACCCGTTGCTCTGGATCGTGGCGGCACTTTTTGTGGCCTACTTCACTGTCGGACCCATTACCGACGCCCTTACGTGAAATCAGGGTTGACCGGTATTCGATTACGTGAGCTACCGGCCAGCTCTTGACGTATTGTCTGACGCGTGACCACCGAAACTCGTGCGCTGGCCAGCGATCTTTCCCTGGCTGTAGTGCGTCTCACCAGGCATCTGCGCGGCCGCAGAGTCGACGCTCAGGTATCGCTGACGCAACTGTCCGCCTTGGCGAGCCTGGATCAGTACGGCCCGATGACTCCTGGCGTACTCGCAGCACGTGAGAAAGTGCAGCCGCCGTCGATGACGCGCGTTGTTGCTTCTCTCGCCGAGCTCGGTCTGGTCGAGCGCTCGCCGCATCCCACGGACGGTCGTCAGATCATCGTGAATCTGTCCGACGCCGGGCAGGCGTTGCTCGCGGACGAAACCCATGCGCGCGAGGCGTGGATGAACGAGCAGCTGGCCGGGCTGGGTGGCGAAGAACTCGCGACGCTGCGCGGTGCCGTCGAGATCATCACCGAGATGGTCAACAAGACGGAGTAGCTCCGTGAGTTAGAGGTCGCGTAGCTCCGCTACCCAGAGGTCGTTGCCCAAACGAATTACTCGAGGGGCAAGATAGTGGGGTGCCCCGAGACCCCGATTCCGGCATGTTTGCCGCGCTCCACAACCGCAACTACCGCCTTTGGGCTTCCGGACAGATCGTTTCTCTGGTCGGCACGTGGATGCAACGCATCGCCCAGGACTGGCTGGTACTGACGCTCTCGGACGGCAACGCGCTGGCGGTGGGCATCGTCATGGCCTTGCAGTTCGGCCCGACGCTGTTCTTGTCGGTGTGGGGTGGGGTGCTGGCCGATCGGTACGACAAGCGTCGGATCCTGATCTTCACGCAGTGGGCGAGTGCGGTATGCGCACTCGTGTTGGGCCTGCTGGACGTCGGTGGGCTCGTCGCGTTGTGGCATGTCTTCCTGATTGCCTTTGCCCTCGGCTGTGTCTCGGCGCTCGACGCACCCGTGCGTCAATCGTTCACCATCGAAATGGTGGGCAAGGAGCACCTGTCCAACGCCATCGCGCTCAACTCCATGACGTTCAACACGGCCCGCATCGTCGGTCCGGCCATCTCGGGTGTGCTGATCAACCTGATCGGAACAGGGTGGGTGTTCCTGCTCAACGTCGCGACATTCGGTGGGGTGCTCATCGCGCTCTACCTGATGAACAAGAAGGAGTTGATCCCGTCGGAACCGGCCCCGCGCACCAAGGGGCAGGTGCGCGACGGGTTCCGATATGTATGGGGCCGCAAGGACCTTCGCGTGATCATGGTGTCGGTCTTCATGGTCTCGACCTTCGGCCTGAACTTCGCGATCAGCCTGGCGGTGATGGCGCGCAACACGTTCGGTCTCGAGGCCGACGGTTACGGATTGCTGTCCACGACGCTCGCCGTGGGCACCCTTGCCGGCGCTGCGTACGCCGCAAGACGGAAGGAAGCGCCGCGGTTGCGGACGTTCCTCGGTGCCGCCGTGGCTTTCGGTGTGTTCGAGGTCGCGGTGGGATTGATGCCCACCTACGCGTTGGTGGCGCTGATGTTGATCCCCACGGGCGCACTGACGTTGACGTTCACGACGTCCGCGATGAACATCCTGCAGATGTCGGTGCCTTCCGAGATGCGCGGGCGGGTGATGGGTATCTACATGCTCAGTTTCCTCGGTGGCACACCGCTGGGAAGCCCGTTGCTGGGTTGGCTCGCCGACTCCGTGGACCCACGTGCGCCCTTGATCGTGGGCGGAGTGATCTCGCTCGTCTCGGGCACTGTGGCCGGGGTGTACCTGCTACGCAGCGAAGGGCTGAAACTTCGTCTTGCGCGACCGGAAGACGGTGGCAGGCTGCCGGTTTTCGTCCTGCGTCCGGTGATCGTATGCGACGCGACCGAACAGGCAGTCGAGGCTAGCCGCGCGCCGTGACCTTCTCACGCTTGGGAAACACCGTGTAGCTCAGGGCGATTGCTCCCCAGATTGCGAGTACCACTGTCAGCTTGCTGATCCATCCGTCGAGGGCTCCAGTACGGGTGGGGTCGTCGACGAGGAAGATGGCCGCGCCGAGAAGTCCGCACGCGACGGCCCAGGCGATCGCGGCTTTGCCGAACTCGCGCCATTCGCGCAGTGCTCGCGCACTCCCGTACTTGGGTGGTGCGACGGGAGCCGGGCCGCCGGCGAATCGGTAGGCGAACCTGGCGTCGGCCCAGGAGATGAGGCTGTGTCCGAACGCGACGGAGAATCCGATGTAGGCCGCGGCAAGCCCATGGGTGAAGTTCGCCTCGCCACCGCCACGAAGATCGAGGGCTGTGGCGACGAGCAGTACGACATCCACCAGGGGCGCGCAGATGAGCAGTGCGGCGCCCAGCGTTTTGCGGCGCAGTAGATAGCGGGCCGCGAGACCTGCGGCGATGAACACCCAGAACATGATTTCGCACGCGATGATCAAGTGGACGATCATGACATCAGCTCATTTCTAGTACGACTGTGTTAGTGATCGAAAACTAGCACAGCTGTGTTAGTTTTGTGAAGTGGTGAAACGTAGCAGTCCGGATGAGCGGCGTGAAGAGATCGCCGAGGCCGTGTGGCGTGTGATCCGTCGAGACGGTGTCGCGAGCGCCAGCGTCCGGGCGGTCGCGGACGAGGCGAAGATGTCGACGGGGTCGCTACGGCACTTCTTCGCGACGCAGTCCGAACTCTTGCTGTTCGCGATGACGCTCGTGACCGTCCGGGTGGAGGAAAGGATTGCCGGCATCGACTTCGATCCCGACATCCGCCGCGCGATCC
Organism: Rhodococcus sp. 27YEA6; assembly: GCF_044908235.1. Lineage (NCBI taxonomy): Bacteria > Bacillati > Actinomycetota > Actinomycetes > Mycobacteriales > Nocardiaceae > Rhodococcus > Rhodococcus sp. 27YEA6. The sequence continues at coordinate 722,204 of NZ_JBIYCY010000001.1, forward strand.
GTCAGTTCACCGATCAGTTCGTTCCCCTCGACCAAGATCGGCGTGAAGAAATGCAGGTTTGGGAGGCCTTTGCTGCTGCCGCCCAGACCGATTCGGCGTTGACGGCCGTGCGTGACGAGACAGACCGGACCTTGTTCGAGCACTTTCGTTCGTTCGTGGAAGCGGCGCATCGAGCGGGTTTTCTACGGCCGGGTGCCTCGGTCGACATCGAGGCGATGAGATTGCATGCGCTCGCCGACGGGCTCGCGTCGCACGGCGTCGACAATCCCGAGCGAACCAATCCAGAGGTGATCAGCCAGGTGCTCGACGCGCATTTTGTCACGCTGTTGCGCTAGGTCGGGAGTAGTGGTGGGGGCTTGCGGTGCGTACGGCACGATAGACCCGTGGTTCACGTCATCGACATCTCAGATCCCGCCGACCCCCGGCTGGATGACTTTCGCGATCTCAACTCTTCGGATCGGCGCCCCGACCTGCCGGAGGGCAAGGGACTGGTCATCGCCGAGGGAGTGTTCGTCACTCAGCGACTGCTGACTTCGCGGTTCGAGCCGATCAGTCTCCTCGGCGTCGAACGACGGCTCCTGGAGCTCGCTGACGATCTCGACGGTGTGGACGTGCCGTTCTACCGTACGAGCGCCGAAGTGATGGCCGAGGTCGTCGGATTTCACCTCAACCGCGGCGTCCTCGCTGCAGCAGCGCGCCCGGCACCGCTCGCGGTCTCGGACGTGTTGAAGGACGCGAAGACCGTCGTGGTTCTCGAAGGCGTCAACGATCACGAGAATCTCGGCTCGATGTTCCGCAACGCGGCGGGGCTCGGTGTCGATGCAGTTCTGTTCGGGAAGGGTTGTGCCGACCCGCTGTACCGGCGGTCGGTCCGTGTGTCGATGGGGCACGTGCTGCGAGTGCCCTTCGCGCATGTGGCAAAGTGGCCACACGACTTGGATGAGCTGCGTGGCAACGGTTTTCAGCTCATTTCCTTGACTCCGAATCCGGAAGCGGTCACTTTGGCCGAAGCGATGACCGGGGAGAAGGTAGCGCTACTGCTGGGCGCCGAGGGGCCAGGTTTGACCGAACATGCGATGCGGGCCACCGACATTCGTGCCAAGATACCCATGGCGCCCGGCACCGACTCGCTCAACGTCGCGACCGCAGCGGCGATGGCCTTCTACGAACGTGTCAGGACCGGCCGGTGACTCTGGACCGCACGCCCTGGTTCACCGGAATCGCGGTGTCGGTGTTCGCAGCCATGCTCTCGACCAGTGCCGTCGCGGCGTTCTGTGTCGCGCTGGGCAACGTGAACGTGCTCCTGGCGGTTGTCGTCAATGTCATTGCGGTAGGCGGACTTGCGCCGACCGTCTGGCGCTGGCGAGCCGTCCCCGTCTGGCGATGGGTGGTCTACGGCGCGGTAGCCGGCGTACCGCTCGGGTGGATCGCAGCGATAGCCGCGTGAACCTGTGAGGCTGCTCGGCGCTACTTGAAGCCGAAGTACCGAGCGAGGCGGCCGCGCGGCTTGGCCACCGGTGCGTCGTGGATCGGCGGCATGTTTTCGGGCATGGGTACCTCTGTCGGCGCCTGCTCGGGCATCGGCGCGGGGGCTGGGGGTGCAGGTTTGGGTGCCTCGCCGGGTCGGTGAATCTTGAAGCCCCACAGGAGAATCTGCGTTGTGTCGAGTTCGTGTTCTCGCGGCGCGCCGGTGTATCGAAATCCCAGCCACTCGAGGTTGGCGGACTCCGCGAACTGTTGCGGGTGGAACGGAAGTGACTGCGGATCAGGCAGGATCCCGGGCGGGTAACGCAGGGGATGGTTGCCGGCCCAGAATTCCAGTTCCCAGGTCTGGGGGATCCCCAGATTTTCGACGATGTCGATCGGGATGGCACTGAACGAGCGTCGTAGCTCGCCGTCCTCCCACAGTGCAAACGAACCCTGCGCGGTTTCGGGGACGGAGCTGATCAACAGCGTCGAGCCACCCTCTGCCGAAAGGTGCCAGGAATCAGGCAGTTTCGAGGGGACGAAGGTGCTGAGTTCGGAGCTGCAGACGACACTCACTCGGCCGTACGCACCGACGAAGACGTAGCCGGGGCTCACCGTCGCGGCCATCGACAGCGGCTGAGGCCCGAGCGACTCGAACTCCTTGTCCGGGTACAGCGACATGGCGATTTTCAGGGCCTCGGTCTGATCCGGCTGTGGGTACCTGCTCAATTCGGTGCGAGCGTCTGCGCCGCCCAGAAACCAGATCGTCGATACCCGTGCAGCCACCGGCAGCCCTCTCTCCTCAGCCTCGCTCGAAAGAAGAATACTTTCCTTCGGGTCAGCGACCGCTGCTGCGGACCCCGAGGAGTACGTCGTCCCACGAGGGAAGAGCAGGCCGTCCGCGCTTGTCCTTGGTCTGCGTCTGCTGCGGAGCGGTTTTCGGGGTCACATCCGGTGCGGGTTCGGGAACCTCTTCGGTGACGACGGTTTCCGGCTCGACAGCAATCGGTTCGGGCGCCACGATCCGTTCCGCCACCACCGTCCGCTCGGGGAATACTGTGCGCTCGGAAACTGCTGTCCGCTCGGAAACTGCTGCGGGCTCGGGCTCGATCTCCGCCACCGGTTCGACGTCGAATCGGGACAGTTCGAGCTGTTCCGGTTCGTTCGAGACCACCGGTACCAGGCCGCGGAGCGGGCGACCGAAGTCGGGATCGATCAAGTCGAATGCCGCGTCGTCGAGTGCGACGATCGTTCCGCCGTGCGCGTCGGGCTGGTAGCGCCAGTGCGCGGCGTTGGTGGTGCGGCCGGCCTGCCACTGCAACTGCGCGACCCACTGATTGTCCTCGTCGCGCCAGGCATCCCAGGTGGCCTCGTCGATACTGTGGCCGCGGGCGCGGAATGCGTGGGTCACGATTTCGGAGAGGGTGGGAACTGTCGGACCGTTGTCGCGCACCGGGTGTCCGCCCTGCGCCATTTCCGCGGCGCGGGAGCGCTCGAGCAGAACGGGGTACGCAAAGCGCTCGACCTTGCTGATGGGGATCTTCGCTTCTTCGGCGACCTGCTCTACGGAAGCACCGGAACGAATGCGCGCCTGAATTTCGCGGGGACGGAGTTGGCTTTCCATTTCGATCTCAATCTGGCCGAGTCGAGCCACGTCTCCGCGGGAAGCTGCACGAAGTTTGTCATCGGCGGGAAGCCGGAATTTCTGGCCGGTTTCAGCATCTGCGCACACCACATGCGATCCATCGGGTTCAAGTCCGATCACTCGAAGCTCTCGCACATTGACCTCCTTATCGCGCCGGCTCGCGACTTTGCGCCGCGCTCAACTGTAATTCATTCGTGACCATGGACTCGGCAGGACACGCAGGGCGAGATGACCTCGGATCCGCCCACCGGTGTGGTAGCTCACAAGGCCTGGCGCAAACGACGCTCGGCCCCCGACGTCATGCCGGGGGCCGAGCGGTGAAGCAAATGTGAAAATCAGCCGAGCTGAGAAACGACCCAGTCGATGCTCTTGGTGAGAGCGGTGACGTCATCGGGGTCGATGGCCGGGAACATGCCGACGCGCAGCTGGTTGCGGCCGAGCTTGCGGTACGGCTCGGTATCGACGATTCCGTTGGCGCGCAGGATCTTTGCCACCTCGGCAGCGTCGACGTCGTCGTTGAAGTCGATGGTGCCGACAACCTGCGAGCGGTGTGCCGGATCAGCGACGAACGGCGTTGCGAACTCACTGGCCTCGGCCCAGTTGTACAGGCGCGAGGACGAATCCGCGGTGCGAGCGGTAGTCCAGTCGAGGCCGCCGTTGCTGTTCATCCACTCGATCTGGTTGGCGAAGAGCAAGAGGGTGGCCAGGGCCGGGGTGTTGTACGTCTGATCCTTGGAGCTGTTGTCCACGGCGATGGGCAGCGAGAGGAAGTCAGGCGTCCAGCGTCCCGAATCCTTGATCTCCGCGACGCGCTCGAGGGCGGCCGGGCTCATCAGCGCGATCCACAGTCCGCCGTCTGCAGCGAAGCACTTCTGCGGAGCGAAGTAGTAGACGTCGGAATCGGCGACATTGACCGGAAGTCCGCCGGCGCCCGAGGTGGCGTCGATGGCGATCAGTGCGTTCTCCGAACCCGCGGGACGCGAGACGGGGATCGACACACCGGTGGAGGTCTCGTTGTGCGCCCAGCCGATGAGATCGACGGACGGGTCGGAGACCGGCACCGGTGCGCTGCCCGGATCGGCGGAAACGACGATCGGGTCACCGATGAACGGGTTGGCCTTGGCGACCGAAGCGAACTTGGAGCTGAATTCGCCGTTGGTCAGGTGCAGCGACTTCTCGCGGATGAGGCCGAATGCGGCCGCATCCCAGAACGCAGTGGTTCCGCCGTTGCCGAGGACGACCTCGTAGCCCTCGGGCAGTGAGAACAGATCGGCGAGGCCGGAACGAATGCTGGCCACAACGTTCTTGACCGGCTTCTGGCGATGGCTGGTGCCGAACACCGAAGCGCCCACCTCGACCAGGGACTGCAGCTGCTCGGGGCGAACCTTGGAAGGACCGCAGCCGAAGCGTCCGTCGGCGGGCTTGAGGTCGGCGGGGATGATCGGTGTGGAGGTCATCGCTTCTTTCTGTTCCTTCACTTGTGTTCTGTACTACCGTGATTGGCGAATTCGAGCGGGGTACTACGCGTGGCTGATCTGGTCCCAGCCCTCGACCGACTCCGGAGTACGGGGCGCCGGGCCGGTGTAGATGGCGGCCGGGCGTACCAGCTTACCGAGACGCTTCTGCTCGAGGATGTGTGCACACCAGCCGGCGGTGCGGCCACAGGTGAACATGGCGGGCATCATGTGCGCGGGAACCTCGGCGAAGTCGAGGATGACGGCGGCCCAGAACTCGACGTTGGTCTCGATCGCGCGATCGGGACGACGCTCACGCAGTTCCGCCAGTGCAGCCTGCTCGAGAGCTGCGGCAGCCTCGTAGCGGGGAGCGTTGAGGCGCTTCGCCGTGGCGCGGAGCACGCGTGCACGGGGATCTTCGGCGCGGTAGACGCGGTGTCCGAAGCCCATGAGCTTTTCCTTGCGGTCGAGGATTCCCTTGACCAGTGCGCGGGCGTCGCCGGTCTTCTCGGTCTCTTCGATCATCGGAAGAACTCGGGCCGGTGCGCCGCCGTGCAGCGGGCCGGACATCGCGCCGATGGCGCCGGAAAGCGAAGCCGCGACGTCGGCGCCCGTGGAGGCGATGACGCGGGCCGTGAAGGTGGAGGCGTTCATGCCGTGCTCGGCTGCCGAGACCCAGTACGCGTCGATTGCCTCGACGTGTGCCGGATCGGGCTCACCCTTCCAGCGAACCATGAAGCGTTCGGTGACGGTCTTGGCCTCGTCGATGCGGCTCTGCGGGACTGCAGGCTGGTAGATGCCGCGAGCGGACTGCGCGACGTACGACAGCGCCATGACGGATGCGCGGGCGAGCTGGTCGCGGGCGGTCTCGTCATCGATGTCGAGGAGCGGCTGGTAGCCCCAGATGGGAGCCAGCATCGCCAGTCCGGCCTGAACGTCGACACGGACGTCGCCGGTGTGAATGGGGAGGGGGAACGGCTCGGCCGGCGGGAGGCCGGGGCCGAAGCGGCCGTCGACGAGAAGGGCCCATACGTTGCCGAAGGTGACCCTCTGGCCGACCAGGTCTTCGATGTCGACTCCGCGGTAGCGCAGTGCGCCGCCGTCCTTGTCGGGTTCTGCGATATCGCTGGTGAAGGCGACGACGCCTTCGAGTCCGCTCACAAAATCGTCCGGTATTGCTGCGCTCGCTGCCATTCTCGTGGACTCTCCTCGTTCGAGTGCGCCAGGTCTACAGTCGCACTGCCTCAGCTTCAGTGACTGCGCCTCGGTGCTCGCAGGGATGAGCACGCACCGTGTTTTGTACTGCGCAATCGTCTCGTCCCGATTCGGCGCTGTCGCTGGTGCGGCTCGCGGTCCGGGTCGGGTCTAGCCACGGCAAACTTTAGCGCGTGCCGCGTAGCCGTTGGCCAGTGAGTACCCGGGAGTAGCGTTCTCGGCTGTGTCGAATGAACGTCAGGACCCGCAGGCGGTGGACAACGAACTCGCGGCCATGCGTGTGGGCTATCCGCAAGCAGGCAGCGAATCGGAGTCCGTCGAGGACCGCATGAGTGCGGAATTGGATACTTCGGTTGTCGAAACCGGTTGGCTGCCCCTCATGCGCCAATGGCTCGTGGACGCCGTCGAAGCTGACGCGCCGGAGCCCAACGCCATGACTCTGTCGACGGTGGACGACGGTGGCCGTCCGGCGTCGCGCACCGTGCTCTGCAAAGGGCTCAGCGAGGACGGCGTCCTCTTCTTCACCAACTACGGATCCGACAAGGCTCGTCACCTCGACGCCCACCCGTACGCGTCGGCGAACTTCACGTGGCTGACCCTTGCCAGGCAGGTGATCGTCCGCGGCACCACCGAGCGGGTGAGTGCTCAACTGACGCAGGAGTATTGGCGAACCAGGCCTCGAGGTTCACAGCTCGGCGCGTGGGCGTCGTCGCAGTCTCGTCCGATCGACTCGCGTGCCGATCTCGACGGGCAACTGCGTGAGGTCGCTGCTCGATTCGGCGTGGACGGTGAGATTCCGGTGCCACCGAACTGGGGCGGGATTCTGATTCGGCCCGAGTCCGTCGAGTTCTGGCAAGGACGCGCGAACCGCATGCACAATCGAGTTCGCACGAGCCTGGTCGACGGACAGTGGTCCGCCGTCCGTCTCCAGCCGTGAGCCGGCTACTCGCGGACACGACTCCGCTCGAGAATCGCGACTATCGACGGCTGTGGACGGCCGGCATCGTCACCGTCATCGGCGCTCAGCTCAGCGTGGTCGCCGTACCGCAACAGGTGTACGAGATCACCCGAAGCTCGGCCTACGTCGGTCTGACGGGAATCTTCGGTCTGGTCCCGCTGGTCGTTTTCGGTCTGTGGGGCGGCGCACTGGCCGACGTCATGGATCGACGACGGCTGTTGATGATCACCTCGATCGGACTCGGCGTCACGTCGGTGCTGTTCTGGATCCAGGCTGCCCTGAACGTGAACAACGTGTGGTTGGTGCTCGGATTGTTCTCGGTTCAACAGGCGTTCTTCGCGGTGAACCAGCCGACGCGAGCGGCGATCATCCCTCGGTTGATTCCGGGCAGGCAGTTACCGGCCGCGAACTCGCTGAACATGACTGTCGTGCAGTTCGGTGCGATAGCCGGCCCGCTACTGGCGGGTGTCCTCATACCGTCGGCCGGTCTGCAACTGCTGTACCTGCTCGACTCGATCTTTCTTCTCGCCACACTGTGGGCGGTATGGAAGCTCCCGGCGATTCCGCCGACCGGAACGTCTCGGCGAGCCGGATTGAGCGAGGTCCTCGGCGGTTTCACGTATCTCGCGACGCAGAAGGTTCTGCTCGCGTCGTTCGTGGTGGACATCATCGCGATGGTGTTCGGGATGTCGCGAGCACTGTTCCCGGAGATTGCCCACGAATCCTTCGGTGATCCCGCCAGCGGCGGTTTTGCGCTGGGACTGCTGTTCGCGGCGATGTCGGTGGGAGCCGTTCTGGGCGGAGTCTTCTCGGGTTGGTTGCCACGGGTTCAGTACCAGGGGCGAGCCGTTCTGGTCTGCATCGCGCTGTGGGGGCTGTCCATGGTCGGCTTCGGCGTTGCCGTGTACTTCGCGAGTCCCGGTTCCAGTGTGATTCTGCTCTGGGTGGCGGTCGCGTTCCTGGCATTCGGCGGAGCCGTCGACATGGTCTCGGCGGCTTTCCGCAGCACGATGCTCCAGCAAGTGGCAACCGACGACATGCGCGGACGACTGCAGGGCGTGTTCATCGTGGTCGTGGCAGGTGGTCCGCGTATCGGTGACGTGCTGCACGGCGGTGCAGCCTTCCTGTTCGGGACCGGTGTCGCGGCAGCGGGCGGCGGCTTCCTGGTGATTGTCGGTGTTGTCCTTTCTGCCCTCGCATTTCCGGCATTCGTTCGCTACAAGGTGGGACGCGCCGTCTGACGTCCTGGTTAACCGGTCGCTCGTGGTGGAAACTGGTACGTATGACTGCGCCGCACAGCACGGGTAGGGGAGGGTTCGAGATCCGTGGTGGAGGCTATCGAGCCGAGATCGCCGCGGCCGGTGCCGGGTTGCGGCTACTCGATCACGAAGGACCGAACGGTCAGCGCGCGCTGACCGAGACCTGGGCACTCGGATCGAAGCCACCGCTGTCGGCCGGATTGGTTCTCGCGCCGTGGCCCAACCGAATTCGCGACGGGCACTTCATGTTCGACGGGATCGAGCATCAACTCGAGATCACCGAACCTGCGCTGGGGAACGCGAGCCACGGGTTCGTCCGGCGTCGCAATTGGAGCCTCGTGGACCACACGTACGAGCGCGTCGAACTGTCGGTCGACGTGGGACTTCACAAGGGTTGGCCCTATCCGTTGCAGCTGACGGTCGCCTACGAGGTCGGTGCCGACGGACTGACCGTCACGCACACGGCCACGAACAAGGGTGCGACCTCGTCGCCGTTCGGGCTCGGAATGCACACCTTCATTCGCGCCGGCGACTTTCCGCTCGACGAATGTGCTCTGCATCTGGCAGCAGGCACACGGTTGCCGATCGATCCGGCGAGGATGCTGCCGAACGCGTATTCGCAGGCAGTCGCCGGTACGGACTACGACTTCCGGACACCGAGACTGCTTGCCGGGGTGCAGTTGGACACTCCGTACAGCGCATTGGACGTCGTCGACGGCAGTGGTCGCACGCAACACGAGCTGCTGGCTCCGGATGGAACGGGCACTGCCCTGTGGACCAACCGCGAGTTCCCGTGGATTCAGGCCTTCATCGCAGATCCCGCCAACGACAAGGGGTATCCTGATCGCGGCCGCGCATTGGCTTTGGAGCCGATGACCTGCCCGCCTGACGCCTTCAACTCGGGCATCGATCTCCTGGTGCTTCATCCGGGTCAGACCTGGACGGGTAGCTGGGGCATCAAGGCGCTGTGATCCGGCTCTCATACCGTGGGATCGTGTAACACCAGGTAGGCATCAGCCGATAACAATCGGTTTTCAGTACCCCGTGTCAGTGGTCCGGAAGGTCCGACGTTGCTCCCATTTGCGAATTGCAGCCGAGATTTGCAGATCAGTGTGGGTAAATGCGCGATTCCGTAGACTGGAGTACCGGTCACGCGAGTGGGAAAGCCCAGACTGGAACATGTTTCAGTTTCGGTGGGTATGTCGGGTTCGTGAGTACCCGAAAAATAGCCGTGGAGCGACCCTCCTTCGGCACGATCTCTCCCGTGCGACTAGTTTCTAGTTGATCGCATGTAGTTACTCGTTGGTTCGAGCTTGAGAGGGATCCTTCGTGCCCGCTGACAATGACACAAAGCCCACGCTTACTTACCCCGGTGGTGAGTACACGATGTCCATTGCCAGGGCAACAGAGGGCAATGACGGCATCGAGCTGGGAAAGCTGCTGGCCACAACGGGGTACACCACCCTTGACCCCGGTTTTGTGAACACTGCATCCACCAGTTCTGCAATCACCTACATCGACGGTGAGAAGGGAATCCTGCGTTACCGCGGATATCCCATCGAGCAGTTGGCAGGTAAGTCGACGTTCATCGAGGTCAGCTACCTGCTGATCTACGGCGAACTGCCGACCGACGCCCAGCTCGAGTCCTTCACGGACCGCATCCGTCGACACACCCTGCTTCACGAGGACCTCAAGCGGTTCTTCGACGGATTCCCGCGCAACGCTCACCCGATGCCGGTTCTCTCGTCCGCAGTGAACGCATTGTCGGCGTACTACCAGGATTCGCTCGATCCCGAGGATCCGGAGCAGGTGGAACTGTCCACCATCCGTCTTCTCGCGAAGCTGCCGACCATCGCTGCGTACGCGTACAAGAAGTCCGTCGGACAGCCGTTCCTGTACCCGGACAACTCGTTGAACCTGGTCGAGAACTTCATGCGTATGACGTTCGGCTTCCCCGCCGAGCCGTACCAGGGTGATCCCGAGGTCGCCAAGGCACTCGACATGCTGCTGATCCTGCACGCAGACCACGAGCAGAACTGCTCCACGTCGACCGTGCGTATGGTCGGCTCGTCGGACGCCAACCTGTTCACCTCCGTCTCGGCCGGCATCAACGCACTGTGGGGCCCGCTGCACGGCGGCGCCAACCAGGCAGTGCTCGAGATGCTCGACGAGATCAAGGCCAGCGGCAGCACCGCAGCCGAGTTCGTCCGCAAGGTCAAGAACAAGGAAGACGGCGTGAAGCTCATGGGCTTCGGGCACCGCGTCTACCGCAACTACGATCCGCGCGCTGCGCTGGTCCGCGAAACCGCGCACACCATCCTCGCCAAGCTCGGCGGCGACGACGAACTGCTCAACATCGCAATGCAACTCGAAGAGGCCGCCCTCACGGACGACTACTTCATCGAGCGCAAGCTCTACCCGAACGTCGACTTCTACACCGGCCTCATCTACCGCGCGATGGGCTTCCCGCCGCGCATGTTCACGGTGCTGTTCGCCATGGGCCGTCTGCCCGGCTGGATTGCGCACTGGCGTGAAATGCACGAGGATCCGGCTACGAAGATCGGCCGCCCGCGCCAGATCTACACCGGCTACACCGAGCGTGACTATCGGGACATCACCACCCGCTAGCCCCTGCCCCCCAATTTTCGCCTCAACGAGGAGGACCCATGAGTAGCAAGCCCGTAATCGAGTTCCAGGAAGGCCCCGCGCCGACCGATCTGGTCATCAAGGATCTGGTTGTCGGAGAAGGCGCCGAAGCCGTTCCCGGTGGCACCGTCGACGTTCACTACGTCGGTGTCGAGTTCGAGTCCGGCGAAGAGTTCGACTCTTCCTGGAGCCGTGGCGAGTCCATTCAGTTCCCGCTTCGTGGCCTGATCAAGGGCTGGCAGGACGGCATCCCGGGCATGAAGGTCGGCGGACGCCGTCAGCTCACCATTCCGCCGGAGCTGGCATACGGCCCCGCCGGTGCAGGGCACCAGCTTTCCGGCAAGACCTTGGTCTTCGTGATCGATCTGCTGGACGCCAAGTAATCCACTGTGCGCCTTTATTAACCCCCCGCGGTTAATAAAGGCGCACAGCACAAGCAGCCCCGCACCGTCAGGTGTGGGGCTTTCTTGTGTGGTCAGCTCGCGGTCTTTCGTCGGTAGAGCCAGTTGGACCACACGAATCCCACGGCGGCGATGCCCAGGCACCACGCGAGGGCGATGGCCGCGCTGTTCCCGATCGGCGTGCCCATCAGGAGTCCGCGCACAGTCTCGATGATCGGAGTCACCGGTTGGTGCCGGGCAAACCCCTGCAGCCAGGACGGCATGGTCTCAGCCGGAACGAAAGCAGTGCTGACGTAGGGCAGGAACATGATGGCGAAGGTGAATCCGCTTGCAGCCTCCGGGTTCTTGGCCAAGAGTCCCAAAGCTGTCGAGAGGTACGACATGGCAAAGACGAAGGCGACGATCACAGCGGCGACGCCGAGCCAGCGCAACGGATCGCTGGTCGGGCGAAATCCCATGATCAGCGCAACCACGACCACGATCGCCGTAGTCAGGACGTTGCGGACGACGCTGGCCAGTACATGACCGGTCAGGACCGACGACGGAGAGATCGCCAAGGTCCGGAAACGGTCGATGATCCCGTCCTTCATGTCGCTCGAGACGCTGACCGCGGTGGTCGAGGCGCCGAAACCGGCGCACAGAAGGATGATTCCGGGCACTACGTAGTCGATGTACTCGCTACCGGTGTTGATGGCGCCGCCGAAGACGTAGACGAACAGCAGCATGAGCATGACCGGAAGGGCTATCGCGGTGATCATCGAATCCGGACTGCGCAGAACGTGTTTGAGATTCCGGCGGAGCATCACCGCGGAATCGATTGCAATGGTGGAGGTCATCGAACGCTCGCAATCTCGGGTTGGCCTGATCCGGTGAGCGCGAAGAACACGTCGTCCAGATCCGGAGTGTGAACGGAGAACTTCTCGACGGTGATCGACGGATCGTCGATCGAGTCGAGGATCGCTTTGATCGACGGAACTGCCCCGTCGGAGGGGATGTGCAGGGTCAAGGTCTCGGCATTCGAATGCGCCTGCGGCAGTGATGCCGCGGCGAGTTCGAGTTGGGCCAGGTTCTCGAATTGCAGTGCGACGTGGCCGCCGGGAACAAGGCGTTTGAGTTCGTCCGGTGTTCCCTCGGCGACGATGCGGCCGCCGCTCAGCACGCCGACCGTATCGGCCAATTCGTCTGCCTCGTCGAGGTATTGGGTGGTGAGGAAGATGGTGACGCCTGACGCTGTGAGTCCTCGAACGATCGACCACATGTCGTGGCGGCTTCGCGGGTCCAGGCCGGTGGTGGGTTCGTCGAGAAAGACGACGTCCGGTCGGGCGACGAGGCTCATTGCGATGTCGAGTCGTCTGAGCATGCCGCCCGAGTAGTCGCCGGCGCGTTTGTCGCCGAAGTCCGTCAAAACGAACTGGTCGAGCAATTCCTCGGCACGGCGACGGGAGTTCTTCCGGCCCAGGTGATTCAGTTCGCCCAGTAGGGTGAGGTTCTCGAATCCGGTCAGCAAGGTGTCGACGGCTGCGTACTGCCCGGTCACGCTGATGCGTCGCCGAACGTTCTGTGGATCTCCGGGCAGTGAATGCCCCGCGACCGTGACCTCACCTCCGTCGAAGGGGATGAGGGTGGTGAGAATTCTTACGGCCGTGGTCTTTCCGGCGCCGTTCGCGCCGAGGAGGGCGTACACCGATCCGGCCGGGACCGACAGGTCGAGTCCAGCCAGTACCTGTTGATCGCCGTAGCGCTTACGGAGTCCGCGGACCGAGATTGCGGGGATCGTTCCTGACATCGAGACCTCCAAGTAAGAACTGTGTATGTCATAAACTCGTGTTTATAGCGTACACAGTTCTAGGATGATGGCAAGAGTGAAGAGTGGGAGCTTATGGATCGCGGAGCGCTACCGAGAGCAGTTGAACTGGCCTGGGGACTGGACCAGCCGGGAACGCGGGGTCCGAAGAAGGGGCTCAGTCTCGAGCAAATTCTCGACACCGCGATCGAATTGGCCGACGCAGAAGGCGTCACCGCTCTGTCGATGGGCCGCGTGGCCAAAGCGCTCGGGTTCACGACCATGTCGCTCTACCGCTACGTGGCAAGCAAAGACGAACTGATCGAACTGATTTCGGATCGGGTGATCGGGCCGCCGCCGGCAATTCCCGACGGCGTGACCTGGCGCGTCAAGCTCGAGGCGTGGGCGAATCAGGAGTACGCCACGATGCTGAGTCGACCGTGGTGGCTCAAGCTGCCCATCACGGCTCCACCGACCGGGCCCAACAACATGGCGTGGCTCGACGCGGGTCTGAGCGCCCTCGACGGGGTCGCCCTGAGCGCCGCGTCGAAGTTCCAGGTGGTGACCAACGTGTCGTTGTTCGTCATCGGCCGCGCTCGATTCTCGGCTGACCTGGCGTCTCGTTCAGCGCAGTCGGCAGACGACGACGTCGCATACGGCGCTCTCATTGCTCGTGTCATCAATCGGGAGAGATTCCCCTACCTGAGTGCCGCAATCGAGGAAGGCGGCTTCGAGGACGGCAGCCCGGAGGGTGAGGCCGCCGGTGACGATGCCTTCGATTTCAGTTTCTCGCTCGGCTTACTTCTCGACGGAATCGAGAAGCTGGTGCAGCGGTCAGGACACCAGCGCGGTGGCGCTGACGTCGTCGATGATCAGATCGGTGATCAGCCCGCCCCGTAGTGCTCCCTCCAGGGCCGGCAGTTTTGCTGTTCCGGCGACGATGCACACGCGCCTGGCGACCTTCTCGAAAAGGTCCAGTCGCGGGCCGCTCGCGCGCTCGTTGAGTTCGATTCCGCGGTAGCTCCCGTCCGACCGGAAGAAGACGGTTGCGATGTCGCCGACCACTCCGTCGCGTCGAAGTGCTTCTGCTTCATCGGGTTCGAGGTATCCGGCGGTGTAGACGTGACTCGGTACGTTGCCGCCCGGTACGCCGATGCTGAAGACTGCCAGGTCCATTCGCTTCTGCATGTCCAAGACGCGTTTGATGCTTCGTTCGCGCCACAGTTGCTCCCGAGTTTCCGGGTAGTCGAAGAAGGCAGGCACCGGAAATCCTTGTGGCAGAGCACCGTAGGCGTCGGCGATGGTTCTGATGATGTCGCTGGCGTAAGAGATCCCGGTGGTGCGAGTATTCGCGGCGCCGTTGAGTTGCACGACGTACGAGTTGTACGTGCGTTTGGGGGCAAGGTGCTTGCTGACTTCACTGAGAGTGGTTCCCCAGGCGATCCCCATCACCATGTCGCTGTCGAAGAACGACGCCAGCAGGCGTCCTGCAAAGGTTGCGACCTTTTCGAGTCGCTCGAGATCTCCCACCAGTTCCGGCACGGTCACCACGTGGGCGCGCACTCCGTACCGTTCCGAGAACTCGCGTTCGATGCGAGGAGCCTGGCCGTGCGGGGTGCTGATCTTGATCTCGACGAGACCCGAGGTGCGCGCGTAGGTGATCAATCGGGAGACGGTGGATCGGGACACCCCCATGTCGCGGCCGATGGCAGCCATGGTCTGGTCCTGGAAGTAGTAGAGGCGTGCGGCCTGAACTGCGTCGGCGATGCGCGGGTCCGCCGGATCGGAGGTAGCGGAGTCCGAAGTGGGAGTTTCCATGGGTTCGTCCTGTCTGCACGTACGTGCAAGAGCATTGAACCGAATCTTATCCGAGTAGGCCCAGGCCGAGGCGCTCGATCACGCAAAGTCCCAGAAGTGTGTCTGTTACCCGCGTTACGGTGCGCAAATGGGGCAATTGCACATATGTGCACGAGCTATGCGTGAATGTGCAAACGGCCTTACGCTACGGGTGCAGCAATCCAAACTATGACATGCATCACAACGAAGTGAGGGTGGGGATGGAGAAAGCCAAGCGATTAGGGCTTCCAGGCGAGTTGGCAGCCGAGTTCGCCGGAACGATGATCTTGATCTTGTTCGGCGTCGGAGTTGTGGCGCAGGTTGTGTCCGGCGGGAGCGGTGGGGGTCTCGGCGGACACGACAGTATCGCGTGGGCCTGGGGACTCGGCGTCATGTTCGGCATCTATGTCGCAGGCCGGGTGACGGGTGCTCATCTGAACCCCGCAGTGACCTTCGCCTTTGCGATCTTCCGGGGATTCTCCTGGCGCAAGGTCCTGCCCTACACGCTGGCGCAGACCGCTGGAGCCTTTGTCGCGGCCCTGATCGTCCGGTGGAATTACAACGACATGCTCAATGCCATCGATCCCGGACACACAACGGCGACTCAGACGATCTTCTCGACGATGCCCGGAAACGGAACGCTCCCGGTCAGTCTGGGATCAGCGCTGATAGATCAGATCATCGGCACGGCGATCCTGTTGTTCCTCATCGTTGCGGTGACCGATACTCGGGGAACTCCGCCGCTCGCGAATCTTGCGCCCTTCGTCGTCGGTTTGATCGTGGTGGCAATCGGATTCGCATGGGCGACCAACGCGGGTTACGCCATCAATCCGGCCCGTGACTTCGGTCCGCGGCTGGCGTCGTATCTCACCGGTTACGGCAGCGCCTGGCGAGATCAGTACGGGAGCCTGTATTTCTGGGTGCCCATCGTGGGGCCGCTGATCGGCGCTCCGATCGGGGTGTTCCTCTACGACAAGCTGATTGGTCGATTCCTGCCTGACGAGTCGGTGGAGAAGGCAGCCGAGGAGCCGGCCACGATACCGGCCTGATGGCGAATCATCATCTCTGACAGTAAATCTTTCGCACTTTCTTCGACACCAAAGGGGTAGCACGATGGCGCAGTTCGTAGCCGCGATAGACCAGGGAACCACCTCCACGCGATGCATGATCTTCGATCACAGTGGGCACGTAGTCGCTGTCGAACAGCACGAGCACACACAGATCTTTCCGCAGGCAGGCTGGGTCGAACACGATCCGATCGAAATTTGGGACAACGTCCGCAACGTCACCGCGGGCGCCTTGGCCAACGCAGATCTGACCGCGGCCGACATCGCATCCGTCGGCATCACCAATCAGCGTGAGACGGCAGTGGTCTGGGAACGAGCAACCGGAAAGCCCGTTTACAACGCCATCGTCTGGCAGGACACACGCACCGATCGAATCTGTACTGCACTCGCCGGCGAAGACGGCCCCAGGAAGTACACCGAAGTCACCGGATTGCCGTTGGCCACGTACTTTTCGGGCCCCAAGGTCAAGTGGATTCTCGACAACGTCGAGGGCGCGAGTGAGAAGGCCGAAGCAGGCGAGTTGTGCTTCGGCACGATGGACACTTGGGTGCTGTGGAACATGACCGGCGGCGTCGACGGCGGAGTGCACGCTACCGACCCCACCAACGCGTCGCGCACTCTGTTGATGGATCTCGACACTCTCGCTTGGGATTCGGCGATCTGCGCCGACATGGGCATCCCCGAATCGATGCTCCCCGAGATTCGCAGCTCGTCCGAAACTTTCGGATTCGTGCGCGAACGCGGAACGTTGTCCGGCGTGCCGATCGCCGGAATCCTCGGCGATCAGCAAGCAGCGACTTTCGGTCAGGCCTGCCTCTCGCCCGGAGAAGCGAAGAACACCTACGGAACCGGCAACTTCGTGCTCCTCAACACCGGCACCGAAAAGGTGATGAGCAAGAACGGCTTGTTGACGACGGTCTGTTACAAGATCGGTGAGCAGCCAACGGTTTACGCACTGGAAGGTTCGATCGCCGTGACCGGTTCGCTGGTCCAGTGGCTTCGGGACAACCTCGGCATGATCGACAACGCGGCCGACATCGAGGTGAACGCGCGCTCTGTGGACGACAACGGTGGCGCGTACTTCGTGCCCGCGTTCTCGGGCCTGTTTGCACCGCATTGGCGCGCGGATGCACGCGGTGCGATCGTCGGTCTGACAAGGTTCGTGAACAAGGGGCACCTTGCCCGGGCGGTGCTCGAAGCGACTGCGTACCAGAGTCGTGAGGTGATCGAGGCGATGAACCTCGACTCGGGTGTCGACTTGAAGGTTCTCAAGGTCGACGGCGGAATGGTCGCGAACGAACTCCTCATGCAATTCCAGGCCGATTTGCTCGACGTCGAGGTGATCCGCCCTGTCGTTGCGGAGACCACGGCATTGGGCGCTGCGTACGCCGCTGGTCTCGCGGTCGGGTACTGGGAGAGCGAGGACGACATTCGCAGCAACTGGGCGAAGGACAAGAGCTGGACGCCGTCGATGGATTCGGCCGAGCGTGAGCGCCTGTATGCAGGCTGGCAGAAAGCCGTCACTCGGACACTCGACTGGGTCGACGCAGACTGATCGCGGCGCCCCCATTTCTACCTATTTTCAAGTGAAGGAACAGTTTTCATGAGCACAGCACAAGCATTGAGTCCGTCCTCGCGGGCGGAGTCGCTGAAGAAGTTGGAAGAAACCGAACTCGACGTCCTCGTTATCGGCGGTGGCGTGGTCGGAGCGGGTAGCGCGCTCGACGCCGCAACTCGCGGTCTGAAGGTGGGCTTGGTGGAGGCTCGTGACTTCGCGTCCGGAACCTCGAGCAGGTCGAGCAAGCTGTTCCACGGCGGACTGCGTTACCTCGAGCAGTTCAACTTTGCGCTCGTGTTCGAGGCACTGCGTGAGCGGTCGCTGGTTCTGAATTCGCTGTGCCCGCATCTCGCGAAGCCGGTGCCGTTCATCTACCCACTCGAGAAGTTGATCGACCGGCCGTACGTCGGTCTGGGCATCGGCGTCTACGACGTGATGGGCGCAGGCCGCGGGGTTCCCTCACACCACAAGCATGTGGGCAAGAAGAAGACTCTCGAATCGTTCCCTTCCGGAAAGCGCTCTGCTATCCGGGGTTCGGTCAAGTTCTACGAGGGTCAGGTAGATGACGCCCGCCACACGATGATGCTGGCGCGCACGGCGGCCGAGTACGGCGCGCTGTGCGTCAACAGCACCCGCGTAATCGGCTTTCTCCGTGAGGAGGACCGCGTAGTCGGGGTGAAGGCCGTGGATCTGGAAACAGGTCGCGCGTTCGAGATCCGTGCTCGTCAGGTCATCAACGCCGCCGGTGTGTGGACTGACGAGATTCAGGAAATGGTAGGTGGTCGAGGACAATTCCAGGTTCGCGCTTCGAAAGGTGTGCATTTGGTCGTCCCGCGAAACCGCATCAACTCTGCGACCGGAATCATCACGCGGACCGAGAAGAGTCTGCTGTTCGTGATTCCGTGGGGAAGCCACTGGATCATCGGTACGACGGACACCGACTGGAACCTCGACCTCGCCCATCCGGCAGCGAGCCGAAGCGATATCGACTACATCCTCGGACATGTCAACAAGCTCCTTCAGGACGAGTTGACGCACGAGGACGTCGTCGGTGTGTACGCGGGGTTGCGTCCGTTGCTGTTCGGCGAATCGGATTCGACCAGCACTCTCTCGCGTGAGCATGCGGTGTCGAGTCCGGTCCGAGGTTTGACGGTGGTCGCCGGTGGCAAGTACACCACTTACCGCGTGATGGCCAAGGACGCTGTCGATTCCGCGGTGCACGGATTGGAACAGAAGGTGCCGAAGTCCTGCACCGTGCGTATCCAACTTGTGGGTGCCGACGGCTACTTTGCCGCGCACAACAATCGGCATCTCACCGCTGAGCGCACGGGACTGCACGTTTCGACCATCGAGCACCTACTGGGTCGGTACGGCACTCTGGCTGACGAGTTGTTCGAACTCGTCGAGGCGCGACCGGAACTGGGGCAGCCGTTGGACTCCGCCCCCGAGTACCTCAAGGCGGAGATCCACTACGCTGCGAGCCATGAGGGTGCACAGCATCTCGACGACATCCTTACCCGTCGTACCCGCATCTCCATCGAGGTTACCGATCGCGGCGACGCGGCAGCAGCGGAAGTAGCCGAACTGGTTGCGCCGGTGCTGGGTTGGACTCCCGAGCACATTGCCGAGGAGATCGAACACTACCGGTTGCGTGTCGCAGCCGAGCGGGAATCTCAGGAGCAGCCCGATGACCTGACCGCTGATGCGGCGCGCCTCGGTGCACCGGACGTTCGAACCGGAGTCGCTGTCGGACAGGTTTGAGTCCGAGACACCACCAATGATCGGCCGGGACCCTGTGTCCCGGCCGATCGACCGAACTGCCTCGGTGTCAATCGAACTCGTCTGCCGAACATTCGGGGAGGTCGATCGTCACCACCGCGCCCCCGTTCGGATGGTTCGCGAAGTCGATACGAGCGCCGATGACCGCCGCTTGTCCCACTACGATCGTCAAGCCGAGGCCCAGGCCCGAGTTCGGGCCGCGTTCGACGGAGTTGGTCTGAAATCTCTTCGGCCCCTGGCGAAGCCACTCTTCAGTGAACCCGACGCCCCGATCTCGGACCGTGATGCGGGAGTGGTCGACGTGGACATTGATCGGCGACTTTCCGTGATTGCGAGCATTCAAGATCAGGTTGGCGATGATCCGCTCCAGTCTGCGCGCGTCGGTGTACGACACGGGGGTGCCGTGAACACTCACTTCACACTCGACTCCTGTGGTGGAAATCGCGTGACGCACCACCGGCGCCAGTTCCACCGATTGGATGTCTGCCTGCTCGGAGGTGGTGTCGAGGCGTGCCACTTCGATGACGTCCTCGGCGAGCCTCCTGAGTTTATGGACGCCGTCGCGCACCAATTCGGTTGGCCTACCGGGTGGCAGGAGCTCTGCGGCGCCGACCAGTCCGGAGATGGGCGTCCTGAGATCGTGCGCGATGTTGGCTGTCACGCGCTTTTCGGCGTCCAGTTGTCCCCGTAGAGCATCGGACATCGCGTCGACCGCATCCGCCAGCTCGGTGATCTCGTCGTCGAAAAGCGACCAGGTGACCGAGCGGACGCGGATGTCCGCTCCGGTAGACACTTTGCGAGCCGCACGGGCGGCCGAGCGCAATCGATACGACATCGCGAGTCCAAGCAGCACACCCAGGACGGCACCCGCTGCGATCACTGCGATGGTGGCGTTGCGAAGTGTCCGATCGACGCTGGCGATCGATTCCCGCTGCGCGGTGTACGGGACGCGAATCGCCACCACCTGAGTGTTGACGTCGGCAGCAGCCCAGACAAATGGCTGGTCCCCGCTGTCGACAAGGTAGGTGGCACGTTTGCCGCCCGCCACGGCCTGACGCAACTCTTCCGGAACGTCGAGACCATCTGTGGTGGCGCGGAACAGCGCACGCATGCTGCCCGTTTCGTCCTGCAGCACCAGTTGGAGATTGCGATCAGCTGCCGCCCGCGCTGCATCCTCTTGGTTGTGTGAAAAGGTTTGATGCATCACGGTACTGAGCGTGATCGAGGCGACGGCGATCACGAACGTGATGGCCGCCGCGATCTTCCACTGAAACGACAACCGCCTCCCGGTGGACGGGAGCTTGGCGGCGAGATCCCGCGATCTCACCGATGGTTGTCCATCGTGTAGCCGAACCCCCGGACGGTCCGGATCTGTTCGGAGCCGATCTTCGTGCGCAATCGCTGAACGTGAACGTCGACGATGCGCGTATCGCCGCCCCAGTCGTAATCCCAGACGTCCGAGAGCAGTTCGGAGCGAGACCAGACTTTGCGCGGCACACTCACCATGACCAGGAGCAGCTTCATTTCGGTGGGCGTGAGAGCCACTTCGGCGCCCGAACGCGTGACGGTCACCAACTCGCGATCGATCTCCAGATCGCCGAGAGTCACGATGTCTTTCTCCGTGCCGGAATGGGATTCGACCCGCCGGAGCACACTGCGGATACGGGCCACCAGGACACCGCTGTCGAAGGGCTTGGTGACGTAGTCGTCGGCACCGGCTTCCAATCCGAGAACGATGTCGACCGGGTCGTCGCGCGCGGACAGCATGATGACCGGCACCGACAGTTCCTCACGAATGCGTCGGCACAGGCTGATTCCGTTCAGGTCGGGAAGCATCACGTCGAGGACGGCGATATCCGGCTTGGCGTCGACCGCCATATCCATTCCGGTCAACCCACCCGATGCGGTGATCACCCGAAACCCGTTGCGTTCGAGATTCAATTGCGTTGCTTCGCGTATGACAGCGTCGTCTTCGACCAGCAAAATCAACGGATCGGTCATCGGCCTTCGCTTTCATGGGAACGGAACACTCTCAAACCCTTCACCGGTCCACTTGTATGCAGTCGACGATTGACAGAACTCCGGAATGCCGGGGTCTTTGCACAGGTCGACCATGACCGACAATCCTCCGGTTGAGCCGACGACGTAGCGTCCTGGGTCTTGCACTCCGAAGACTTTGTGAGCGCCCGATTCGTCGATCTGGTAGACGAATCCGGCGACCATGAAGCTGACCGGTGGGGCCGGTCGTCCCCAGATGCCGACAGACTCGCAGGTGAAGACATTGACGACGGCATCTTGCCAAACGGCGCCTGTCACGGGGGAGTACCGGATTTCGAAGGGGAAGTTCGCATCACCGCACAGTCGGAGACTGTCCTTGACCGCATCGGACACTTCCGGGTCTGCTCTGAGGAGGGCAACAGGATCGATGCTCAAGCCCTGTGAGAGATCCGAGGGGTCGAGTGATGCTGCGATATTCGGAGTGGGTTCTGATTCAGGCTCGGTGGAACAGGAGACGAGAGCAAACGCGACCGGCAGGCAAACACCGGCGAGCATCGCGCGGCGACGGCGATCAATCACGGATGAACTCCATTCCATCCCAGTGGAACTCGGTCCGAAGCGGTGGACGGGGGCAACATTCGAACTCCGGTGGCCGCGGATCCGTTTCCAGGACAGACAAACTCGCGGCGCGTTGACCGCTGACGATGAACTTTCCGCGCTCTTCGACGGAGAACAGGCGCTCACCCAGTTCGGGATCGTCTTCACTCGAACCGGCCTTGCCGCTGCGGTAGACGTAGCCGGCAAGGTTGACCGAAATCGACACTCCGGTCCCGGGTTGGTGGGCCGGTTGGCACGGATACACATTCATGACGACGAGTTCGGTCTCCGGCACGATACGCGGTGCGCCTGGATCGAGAAGGATGGACCCGACCGAGATCGGATACCAGTCAGGGCACGACCGAAGTTCTGTCTTCACTCCCTCGGACACCCCAGGATCGTCGAGGAGCGCCCGGCCCAACCTCGAGTTTTCGGCAACCCGTCTGGCCAGGTCTGCAGGTTGTGTGACGGGCAACCCGGTGGAAGCGACATCGCCTTCGATCACAACGCCCTGGGTGGACGCGCAGCCGGTGATCACGGACGCTCCGAGGGTTGCTGCCGCGAGCGCTGTACCGAACAGGCTGCGAGTACGGTCTGATCGACCGCCGCAGATGTCACTCCGATACAACACTTTCCCCTCCCCGGCCGCTGCGAACCCTCTCATCGGCATGTGCGTTTTCATACGATCACAGGTGATCTCGATATCGGAGTTTTGCCACCCACCGTTACGTAATCGTATGAATTTCTGGACCGTCGAGAGTTGGTACGCGACCGACGGAATTCTGTTACGAAACCGATGGAATCAGGCTCCTAGAGTGAGTCACGTCGGTGTTCACCGCTTGGGCGGAACGAGCTGATCCGCGTATCGAGGAGTGTGAGAGCAAATGCCTGAACTATTGCTGACCAACAAGACTCGGCGTCTGCGAGTGCTGCTCGCCGTACTGACGATCGGGGTGATGTGCGCGATGACAGGGTGTTCGAGTGATGACAACAGCGCTCCAGGAGACGAACCGACGACTACATCGGTGGTTGCGGCGTCTACGACCCCACCGCCGCTGACCGCAGCGACCACTTCGGAGACAGTCGAAGGCTCGAACTCGGTGGGCGGCGGTACGGACGCATCCACCCCCGGAGTCCCGGCGGGCGGAGCAGCGCCGGCCTGGACCCCGGTCTCGACCAGCGCGGTTGCCCCTGCGGCCCCTGGTCCGGCTACCGAGTCGACCAAGTGCACCGATCAGATCAACTATGTGGGTGACCCTCGTTCGAATGCGGAGATCAACAGCATCGGAGAGCAGATGGGTTCATGCCCGGCGCCGCTCCCGCCCGATGCCGTCGAGCCCTCCGAGAAGTGCACCGACCAGATCAACTACGGCGCTGACCCTCGTTCCAACGCCGAGATCAACATCATCGGGGAACAAACCGGGATCTGCCCCGAGCCGATACGCCCCTAGCGACTTCAAAACCTGAGCAGTAGTCGGGAATTCGACCAAGAGCCGAAGCAGGGGGAGATCGGAATGACAAGCAGGGCAGGTGGACGTTCGATCGACAGTGTTGCCGACGATGCGTCCCGAGGGGATCGGGACGCGATTGCAGAACTCCTTCAACGCATCGTGCCTCTGGTGACGAGGCGCTGTCGTGCCGAACTGCGACCGCTCGACGCTGATCGTATTGCCGTCGGTATCTGCCGATCCGTCCTGTCCGACATTCGGCGACGTAGACGTGCCGGAGAAGCGTTCCTCGCGCATCTGTACGACGCGATCAGTCGCGAAATCGATTCGCTACCCGCCTCCAGTCGACTCACTCTGCCCTTCGGTGATCTGTCGGCCGCAGAACGCAACGTCTTGGTAGCTCGCATCGTTGTCGGCTTCGACGTGCGCGAGACGGCGCTGTCACTGCGAACGACAACGAGCGCCGTCGAACTCGCCCAACACCGCGCGCTGGCCAAGATCAGACGCGACAGCCTGAGCGGCGCCTGAATCAACGCTCGAAAGTCAACAGCTGCAACCCTTCGCAACTCCCGGCAACCTCACGCAACTCTTTCCCTTCGCCCGTGACCTGCACGACACTGCATGGCGACGAGTGATCGAGAACGAGGAGTGTGACTGTGGTTCAACGGACGGCGCAGAAGCCGACAACCCCAGGATCGAAAAAGACCGGCGCCAAGCCTCATTCGGGGCTGGACCGGGATGCATTGCTGAAGGCGTACGAGAAGATGTCGCGCATCCGTGCGTTCGAGGATCGACTGCACGAAGAGAATGCAACCGGTGACATCCCCGGCTTCATTCACCTCTACTCGGGCCAGGAAGCCATCGCGGTGGGAGTGTGCGAGAACCTGAGCGACGCCGATTACATCGGATCCACTCACCGCGGTCACGGGCACTGCATCGCCAAGGGCTGCGATCTGAACGGCATGATGGCCGAGATCTTCGGCAAGGACGACGGCCTGTGTCGCGGTAAGGGCGGCTCGATGCACATCGCCGACCTGTCCGTGGGAATGCTCGGCGCCAACGCGATTGTCGGCGGAGCCCCGTCGTTGGCGATCGGCGCTGCACTGAGTGGTAAGACGCTTCGAAACGGTGTCATCGCAGCGTCGTTCACGGGTGACGGTGGATCCAACCAGGGAACCGTCTTCGAGGCGATGAACATGGCTGTGGTGCTGGATCTTCCGATCGTCTTCGTGATCGAGAACAACGGATTCGGTGAGGCCACCGGAACCGACTACGCAGTTGGTGCACCCGACATCGCCGCGCGCGCCGCATCCTTCGGCATGCCTGCCGTCAAGGTGGACGGCACCGACTTCTTCGCGGTCTACGACGCGATGGCGGAAGCATCCGAGCGCGCCAGGACCGGCGGTGGCCCCACCACGATCGAGGCGGCGGCATTCCGTTGGCACGGCCACTTCGAGGGTGACGCGCAGCTGTACCGCACGGCGGAACAGGTTGCGCAACTACGGGAAACCAAGGATCCGCTCAAGAATTTCCGTAGCAGCGTGGATGTGAAGAAGGTCAGCACCGCTGATCTGGACGCGGTGGACGAGCAGTCGCGAGTGCTGGTGGACGAGGCGGTAGCGAAGGCGCGTGCCGCGGCGTATCCACCCGTCGAGAATCTGCTGACCGATGTCTACGTGTCGTACTGAGGAGCCCGAGATGACAAGCGTGGAAGCCGAGAACGTGTCGAAGAAGACCTACCGCGAGGCCGTCAAAGAGGCCATCGCCCAAGAAATGCAACGCGACCCGAGCGTCGTTCTCATCGGTGAGGACGTACGGGGTGGGCATGCCGGTACCAATCCCGATCTGGAGACGAAGAAGATCGAGGCATTTGGCGGTGTCCTGGGTGTCACCAAGGGATTGTGGACGGAGTTCGGATCGGAGCGTGTAATCGATACCCCGATCACCGAATCCGCGATCATCGGAATGGCTGCCGGAGCCGCACTGACCGGACTGAGGCCGGTCGCCGAGCTGATGTTCATGGACTTCTTCGGAGTCTCCTACGACGCGCTCTACAACCAGGCTGCCAAGTTCCGCTACATGTTCGGTGGCAAGGCCAGAACCCCGCTGGTGGTGCGAGGCATGATCGGCGCAGGCTTCTCCGCCGCTGCGCAGCACTCTCAGTCTCCGTACAACGTGTTCGCGGCGGTGCCTGGTCTGAAGGTAGTCGCTCCGTCCAATGCCTACGACGCCAAAGGCCTTCTCATCCAAGCCATCCGGGACGACGATCCCGTCGTCTTCTGTGAGCACAAGGTTCTCTACGACCTCAAGGACGAAGTGCCGGAC
Organism: Rhodococcus sp. 27YEA6; assembly: GCF_044908235.1. Lineage (NCBI taxonomy): Bacteria > Bacillati > Actinomycetota > Actinomycetes > Mycobacteriales > Nocardiaceae > Rhodococcus > Rhodococcus sp. 27YEA6. The sequence goes on from NZ_JBIYCY010000001.1 coordinate 747,640, forward strand.
GAGCCGTACGCGATTCCGTTCGGCGTCGCCAACTACACCAGGCAGGGCGACGACGTCACGATCATCGCGTTGTCCGCAATGGTGAACCGCGCCAACGACGTAGCGGACAAGCTGGCCGCCGAGGGTATTTCGGTCGAGGTTGTCGATCCTCGTACCGTCTCACCATTGGACGAGGACGGCATCCTCGAATCCGTCGCATCGACTGGAAGGGTCGTGATCGTCGACGAATCCGCCGCCCGCTGCGGTTTCGGGCACGACGTAGCCGCGCTGATCGCCACCAAGGGATTCAACTACCTGAAAGCGCCGATCGAACTGATCACGCCGCCGCACACGCCGGTTCCGTTCTCCCCAACCCTCGAAACTGCCTGGCTGCCTGACGCGGCGCGCATCGAAGAGTCGGTTCGCAAGCTGGTGAGAGCCTGATCATGGCTGACATCAAAGCTATCGACATCCCCAAATGGGGGCTCTCCATGGAGGAGGGGTTGGTCAACGCCTGGCTCATCGGGGAAGGTGACTCGTTCACCAAGGGCCAGTTGATCTGTGAGATCGAGACCAGCAAGATCACCAACGAGCTCGAGGCGCCGTTCGACGGTGTTCTCCGCAAGATCGTCGGCACGCCTGGGCAGACTCTGCCCGTCGGCGCCGTGATCGGTGTATCCGCCGATGCGTCCGCGACGGATGCGGAGATCGAGCAGTTCCTCGCCGCCCGCGGCGCAACCGCGCCGGCGGAAGAGCCGGCACCGTCACCAGCTGCTGCGCCGGCGGCTCCCGTGACACCTGCGGCTACACCGGCTGCGAAGGTGGTTGTTGCAGCGAAACCTGTACCAACCGGTTCCACCGTCGTACCGAGCGTTCTGCAAGGCACGACGCAGGACGATGTGTTTGCGAGTCCTCGCGCACTCCGACGTGCGGAATCGCTCGGAATCGATCTCGCCGCCGTAGTGGGTACCGGTCCCCTCGGGCGGATCAGTGTCCGCGACATCGACGACGCGATTCGTGACGCCGGTGGCACTGTTGCGCCGGTAGTGCCGGCCGCGAGATCCGGCCTCCCGCTGCGATCGACCGCCGACGACAGTGCCGTGCCTGCCACCCCGGTCGCACGCAGAACTGCCCGATCACTGGGGGTCAACCTGCATGACTGTCGTCCGACGGGTTCGCGGGGGCGCGTCTGCGTCGCCGACGTGCACGACGCCGCTCGTTCCGCGCAGCTCCTGCCCGAGGCGGCGGCTGAGACCGAATCTGTTGCGGCCGAACCCGAGTACGACACAATTCCTTTCACCCCCATGCGATCGGCAATCGCCGGTAGGTTGCAGGCGTCCAAGCAGCAGGCACCCCATTTCCGGCTCACCGCAGACCTCGAGCTCGATGCGCTTCTCGCTCTGCGCAAGGAGATCAATTTGACCGTCCCGGCGGTCAAGCTGTCGGTCAACGACTTCATCGTGAAGGCTTGCGCCGCTGCACTGATGAAGGTGCCGGACGTGAACGTCCAGTTCGATGCCGCGAACGAATCGGTTCTTCGATTCGCGTCGGCGGATGTCTCGGTGGCAGTTGCACTTCCGACCGGGCTGATCACGCCCATCGTGCGTAGCGCGAATACCAAGTCGTTGGCGGACATCTCGGGTGAGGTGCTCTCGTTGGCCACCAAGGCGAAGACCGGCAAACTTCGTCCCGAAGAATTCCAGGGCGGAACCTTCACGGTGTCCAACCTCGGCATGTTCGGGATCAAGGCATTCGACGCGATCATCAATCCGCCCCAGGGAGCGATCCTTGCCGTAGGTGCGGGGGAGAAGCGCGCGGTGGTGGTCGGTGACAGTGTTTCTGCCCGGACCGTGATGACCGTGACCCTCTCGTGCGATCACCGGGTTATCGACGGAGCCCTGGGTGCGACCTTCCTTCGGGAGCTCCAGCGCTTTGTCGCTTCTCCCGCGCTGATGTTGGTGTAAGGGGCTGTGGTGGAAAACAATACGTCGCATAAGTACGACGTTCTTGTCATCGGTGGCGGCCCCGGTGGTTACGTGGCGGCGATCCGGGCTGCCCAGTTGGGGTTGAACGTCGCGCTGGTAGAACGTGATCGCCTCGGAGGTATCTGCCTCAACTGGGGTTGTATCCCCACCAAGGCGATGCTGCACGGCGCGGACGTCGCGCATACCTTGAGTGAACTCGACACATACGGATTCAGTTCGGCGTCTGTCCAGTTCGACATCTCGAAGTTGGTATCGTTCAGCCGAGGGGTTTCGGAGAGGTTGTCCGGCGGTGTTGCCTATCTGATGAAGAAGAACGGCGTCGACGTCATCTCAGGCGCCGCGAAGTTGGTGGACAAAGGCGTCGTATCCGTGGGAGGACAGACGTATCGAGCCGACCACGTGATCATTGCAACCGGTGCCCGGCCGCGTTCGATTCCCGGCGTTGCCCCCGACGGTGATCGGGTGTGGACCTACTTCGACGCGCTCGTCCCGAAGGAACTGCCGAAGTCGCTGCTCGTGATCGGGTCCGGCGCGATCGGAGTCGAATTCGCCAGCCTGTACCGCGATCTCGGAACCGAGGTGACCATCGTCGAGATGGCACCACACATCATGCCGGTCGAGGACGAAGAGATCTCGGCCTTCGTTCGCAAGCAGTTCGAGAAGCGTGGCATCACGATTCACACCGGAGCCTCGGTGTCGGCGGTGACCGTCGGCGACGACGCCGTCCAGGTGAATGTGCAGACGAGCGACGGTGTCGAGTCGTTGACCGTGGACCGGGTGTTGGTGGCGGCCGGAATCACCGGCAACGTCGAGGATCTGGGGTTGGAGGCTCTGGGCGTCGAGATCGAGCGCGGTGCGATCGTCACCGACCAGTGGTGCCGTACCAGCGCTTTCGGGATCTATGCGATCGGTGACGTCGCGGGCGCTCCATGTCTGGCGCACAAGGCAAGCCACGAAGCTGTCCTGTGCGTCGAAAAGTTGGCAGGCGTGCCCGACGTTCATCCGCTCGATCGCGACTACGTTCCGGGATGCACGTATGCCCGCCCACAGGTGGCGAGCCTGGGTCTGACGGAGAAGCAGTGCGCCGGTACTGGTCGCGCGCTGCGGGTCGGACACTTCGACCTGCAGGCGAACGGCAAGGCACTGGCGATCGGCGAGGCCGAAGGCTTCGTCAAGACGATCTTCGACGCCGATACCGGGGAACTTCTCGGCGCGCACATGGTCGGTCCGGATGTGACCGAGCAGATTCAGGGTTTCGGGATCGCTCGATCCCTCGAAGCCACCGGCGAGGATCTCGCCGAGGTCGTGTTTGCTCATCCGACGCTCTCGGAGGCAATGCACGAGTCTGTGCTCTCGGCGCTGGGGAGACCCCTCAACGCGTGAGTACCGTTCGCGTGCGTGAACGCCGTCCTTTCGTTCACGCACGCGAACAACTCTGCAACCGGGTGCAACGCTCGCTTTCGAAGACCCCGTCACATAGGACTGGAGTGTGATCGGCGAAACGAATCGACTCGAACCGGCCCTGGCCAGTGGTGAAGACCCGGCGCAGTACGCACGTGTTCTCGAATCCGTGTACGAAGCAACGATGTCGGGACGCAAGCCGCCTGCGCGTCCGCGCTCCGTCATCGCGAATTCGTGGTCGCGTTTGCGTGCGCTCGGACTCGATCCGGACCGGTGCTCGATCACCGAGACGGGCCGCGAATCCGAGATCGAAGAAGGCAGACGCGCAGCCGGCATGGCGGAGATCTTCGGCGAGGCGGTGCACGGTCTGGCACCACTCGTCGGCCCGGACGACGCGAATCTGATCGTGGTGGCGGACCGCTACGGACGTATCCTCTGGCGACACGGGTCCAGTCGAATGCTGGATCGGGCCGAACGGCTCGGGATGATCGAGGGTGCGTCGTGGACCGAGGAAGCTGTTGGTACCAACGGGATCGGCACTTCCTTGGCATCAGGTTCGGCAGTGCAGGTGTTCTCGGCCGAGCACTACTCGCGCTCGCAGCATCCGTGGACCTGCTCCGGGGCGACGGTTCGAGATCCGCGTAGTCGCCGGGCCATCGCCGTCGTGAACGTCGCCGGCGCAGCAGACACGGTCCACCCGTCGACTCTCGCTCTGGTGGACAGTGTGGCCAGGCTGGCGGAATCCGCACTGCGGGAGAAGCATCGAATCGGATTGGATCAGCTCCGGATGATCTCGGCATCGACGCTGGCTCGTGCGAGTCAGCCGACAGTGGTCGTGGACCGCAGTGGCTGGGTCGCGGCGGTGGACTCGATGGCGCCGATCTACAGAATCGCACTGCCGAAAGTGATGAGCAGCGGCGAGCATTGGCTCCCGTCGCTCGGACTATGTATGTGCGAGCCGCTTCCGGGTGGTTGGCTCGTCCGCCCTCAAATGGATCCGGCGTCCGGAACGGTTTGTGCCGAAGTCGAATTGGATGTGCAAGATCCGAATGCGATGGAATTGCGGTACTCCTCGGCAATGGGGAGCTGGAGCATCGACCTCAGCCCGCGCCATTCGCAGATCCTCGTGGCTCTGACACAGGCGCCCGAGGGCCTCACGGCCGCGCAGCTCGCCTCACAGTTGTTCGGCGATCCGCGCAAGACGGTGACGGTCCGGGCCGAGATGTCGAGGTTGCGTAAGCGATTGGCCGGAATCCTGTTGGCTCAGCCCTATCGCTTCGACCCGGCGGTGAGGGTAAAAACCGCCCCTGCTGTGCGCCTTTATTAACCGCGGGGGGTTAATAAAGGCGCACAGCAGAGCGGCGCGAACGCCGCACCTGCGCGTACTCGTAGCCGTTCTGCCAGGTCACGGTGGCCACCAGCACCCAGATGATCCACGTGGCGCTCATGTGCGTGCCGACGATGCCCATGACGATGGGGACGGCGGTGCACGGGAGCGCCCAGCCGAGCAGCCACCGTCGGTCCGATCGCGCGAACAGCCCTGCCACCAGGCTGATTCCGAAATAGACTGCGATGCTTCCGCACAACAACCACCGCAGGTTCGCGGGCGTGTGCTCCGCACCGTGTTCGGTTGCCGCTCCGAGCCCCGCGACCAGAACCGCGATAGCGCCGGTGGTGAAACAGTGCAGCGCCATGTCGATGCGAGCGGGAAACTTCTCGGGCTGCAGGTGCGGAACACCGGCGTGGCCGTAGAGAAGCGAGAGAGCCCACATGCCCGAGAGCAGGACAAACGATCCGACTGCGAGGCTGACCACCGTCGAGTCCCAGGTGAGCTTCGAGGCCGCAGAAATCACGAGGATCACACCCTCGCCCAGCACGATGATGACGTACAGGCCCAAGCGCTCGGCAAGGTGAGCCCGATCGGAGTGCAGGGCTTCGAGTTCGGGCATCCGGTCGTCCTTGAACCCCCGAACCTTGATGATGCGGTCGAGCTTTTCCTGCGCGTCTTCCATGATCGCGCTGCCGGAGACGACGAACATGATCAGCAGGTCGATGGCCACACCGGCGGTCCAGAGCCAGAACCGAGTTTCGCCCTCGAACCAGAACGAGACGATCCACGGGATCACACCGAGAGACATCTGGGCGATCGGCCAGTCCACGACTATCTGGCCGTTGTGCCACACCCGACTCGCCAGCAGACGTACGGCCACGTAGGCGACAGCGAAGGCCAGCGCATGGTTGTCGTGGATGCCGGCCACGGCCGCCATCATGACGGCCAGTCCGAACATGGCGATCAGCATGCTCGGGATCCGGACACGGTCACCGGCAACGTTGCCGTACATCGTGAACGTCGCCCACGCGGTCCAGAACGCGAGATAGAGCAACGCGTAGAGCGCGACATCCGACCACGACGGCGAACCGTGGAGCAGGTGAGCCAACTGACCGATACCGGCAACCACGACGAGGTCGAAGAACAATTCGATCCACGACGCGTGTCGCTCGAGCACCGCCTTCTGCTTCGAGTCTGGTTCATTTCCGAGTTCCGACATACAGCTCAGTATCGGTTATCGGCATCAACAGTGCTGGTAGGCGGCGAAGTTGTCCGTTTTTTCGAAGTAATGCATATGCTGTCCGATGAGTGATCTGGATCATAGTTCGGGTGAGGTGGTCGACGTGCACGGTAGCGGTGACGTCGCTCTGTCCGCTGCGGACTACGACCGTGTCTTCGCTGTCTTCGACTACTGCTCGGCCGCGAGAACGCTCGATCAGCTCAAGGATCTCCTCATGGTCGCGCTCCATGATCACTACCGCTGTCCCAACACCACATTCCTTGCCGGCCCGACCTTCACGACGGCTTTCGCCGACCCGGATCCGGTGACGACCGGGCGGATCACGCCGATCCTCGACGAGTACCAAGCGCACTGGTACCTCGACGACGTTTTTGCGACGGCGCAATCGCGGGCAACGCTGTTGGCATCTCCCGCCATCACGCACACTCAGTTGGCCGACGTCCCTTCACAGTCGGCGACGTACCTGCGAGATTTCCTCTATCGCAAACGCCTTCACAGCGCGTCGGTGATGCATCTCCAGTTGGCCCACGGCGGTCACGGTCTGGTGGGGATTTTCGATTCAGAAGGCAAGGATCTGTCGGGGCGCGACATCGTGGGCTTGGGCATTCTGGGCAAGCAATTGTCGCTGTTGTGTCAGACGCTGCCCGGGCAACGCGAGCCGGGATGGCGAGAGAAGCTGACGCCCCGGCAGATCGATCTCGCGGAGTTGTTGGCTGACGGCCATACCAACGACGAGATCGCGGTGATCCTGTCGCTGAGTCCGGACACGGTGAAGAAGTATGTAAGCCGCATCCTTGCTCTTCTGCGCGTTCGCAACCGTGCCGAGTTCGTGAAGTTGGTCTACGCGCAGAAACTTGCCGATCAACGCGCTTGAGATTGTCCACTTTCGTGCACTGTGACCGCGGTCACGGCACGGATAGCGTTTTCGGTGCACGGCCAGGAGTTGGCCCACAGCACTAGGAGAACTCATGAGCAGGCTTCGTTTCGGGTATTTCATGGCACCGTTCCACGTCCCCGGACGCAATCCCACCGCCGCACTGCAGCGTGATCTCGAACTGGTCGAGTACCTCGACCGGTTGGGCTACGACGAGGCGTGGTTCGGTGAGCATCACTCTGCCGGAAGCGAGATCATCGCGTCGCCGGAAATCATGATCGCTGCAGCCTCGCAGCGCGCACCTCGGATTCGTTTCGGCACGGGTGTCACGTCGTTGTCGTATCACAACCCGCTGTGGGCAGCGGATCGAATCATGCAGTTGGATCACCTGACTCAGGGGCGCACCATCTTCGGAGTCGGGCCCGGTTCGTTGCCCACCGACTCGGCGATGATCGGTCTGAACCCGACGGATACCCGAGAGTTGTTGCAGGAGAACCTCGACATCGTCGTGCGCCTTCTTCGTGGCGAGACGGTTTCCGCGAAGACACGAACCCACGAGCTGTACGACGCCAAGCTGCAGCTCGCTCCGTACTCGGAGAACGGCATCGAAATCACCGTGGCCGCAGTGGCCTCCCCGACAGGACCTCGCCTGGCCGGTACGCACGGTCTCGGTCTGCTCTCCATCGGAGCAACCTTGTCCGCCGACGGTTTCGACGCCTTGGCGCACCACTGGAATGTGATGGAGGAACGCGCTGAGGTCAACGGGACGACGGTGGATCGTCGGCAGTGGTCTCTTGCCGGACCTTTCCACATCGCCGAAACCGAGGCGGAAGCACGCAAGCAGGTCGAGTACGGCATCGAGGAGTGGTTCGACTATTTCCAGCACGTCGCGGCCTTCCCTCAGATGGCGGTCTCCGGTGCGCGTCTGAGCGAGATGATCGACTTCATCAACGAGGCCGGGATCGGTGTCATCGGCACACCGGAGCAGGCCAGACGTCAGGTACAACGGCTGTGGGACCAGTCCGGTGGTTTCGGCTGCATGCTGCAGATGGGTCACGATTGGGCGAACCCGCAGGACACCCGACGTTCGGCAGAGTTGTTCGCGCAGGAGGTCTTTCCGCACTTCCAAGGGCAGGCGCAGGCGACGCTCGACGCGGCAGCTCACGCGCGCGCTGTCAGGGAAGGGCATGCAAAGGCGCAACTCGACGCCGTCGACCACATGACGAAGAAGTACGCACAAGAGTTGGCAGACAAGGGCTGACATCGTGAATGTCCCACAGGGCAACCGGGCGTTGCGTTTTCGAGAAGCCATGGCGCACGTGTGCTCACCGGTCGCCGTCGTCACGGCAATGGACGGCGACCGGCCGCACGGCACGACGGTCAGCGCATTCATGTCGTTGTCGATGGACCCGCCGATGACCGCGGTGGCTCTGGATCGACAGTCGGAAGTTCTCGGCCTCATCGAAGGAACGCGGAGGTTCGCGATCAATGTCCTCGGGACCGCGCAAAGCTCACTGGCGGTTGCCTTTGCGAGGAAGGGCCGTGCGAAGTTCGACGGTGTCGAGTGGGCGGAGCATCTCGGTGTTCCGAGACTGCCGGACGTATCCATCTGGATCGCGTGCACCGTTGATGCCGTCGTGGACGGTGGTGATCACAAGATCGTGACAGGATCGGTGGACGAGGTCGAGCACCGCGAGTCGAATCCACTGACCTACCACCGGCGTGTATTCGGTACGCACGCACCGACGTCAGTGCTCTAGGAAGGAAAGCCATGTATGTACTGGTGGACGACGGCCGCGTCAGCATCCACGATGTGGACAACCTGAAGGCCTTTCACGTCGAGGTGAGTGCCCACATCTCCGAAGCCGAACTGGACGAACTCTTGCGCCTTCAGGATTACGGATACGTCAGCGGTGGTAGTGCATTCGTCTCGGTAGCCCGCGTTCGCGAGAGCACCACGGACGTCGAAGGTGTTGCCGCGATGGTCGACTACGCCCAGAGCAAAGGCTGGGTGGACGAGGACGGCGAAGCACTGCAGGCTCACGTCGTTCGCCAAAAGTAGCGGAACGGCTCAGACCATGTCGTTCTTCTGCAGCCACCGCAGTGTCGGCCAACCGCAGAACACCGGGAGCCAGCAGGTCAGCACTCGGTAGAGCAGGACCGACGGGACCGCGATGCTTGCCGGCAGTCCGAATGCGGACAGACCACCGATGAGGGCGGCCTCGACGGCTCCGACGCCACCCGGTGTCGGAGCCGCCGAGGCGAGCGTCCCACCGATCATCGTCACGATGGTGACGGTGATGAACGTCGTTCCGCCGCCGAATGCTTCGACGCTCGCCCACAGAGCCAGGGCGGCACCCAGAGTTGTTGCGGCGCTGCCGCCCACGATGATGAGGAAGCGCGTGGGATTTCGCGCGAGTTGGCTCAGTTCACCCAACACCTCGGTGATCTGAGGACGCAGATCGTCGCGCAGCCACCCACGGAGTTTCGGGATGAACATGAATGCACCGAGAACTCCGAGCGCGACGCCGCCCGCCAGGTACAGAACAGTGGATCCCGGGATGAAGTGCGAGAGGTTCGTATCACGTCCGGCGACGATCGAGAAGAAGATCAGCAAGCCGACGTGGGTGACCACCTGGACCGTCTGTTGCAGCGCGACTGCGGCCGTTGCGCGGACGGTACCGAGCCCGCCCTTCTGCAGGAACCGCACGCTCAGCGCTAGCCCGCCGACTCCGGCCGGAGTTGTCGTCGCCGCAAAGGTGTTGGCCACCTGCATGATCAAGAGGTTGCGGTAACTGACCATCGACGACGCACAGGCCCACAGGGCCGCAGCCGCGCCGACGTACGTCAGTGCGGAGACGCCGAGGCCGAGCAGTGCCCACCACCAGTTGGCCGTCTTCAGTTCGGTGATGAACGCGGGGACCTGGCTGATGAAGGGGTAGGCGACGTAGACCAGACCGATGAGCAGAACGAGCTGGATCAGCTGGTTGCGACTGAATCGGGTGACCTGTGCGGGAGCGACCTTTTCGATCCCGTTCTTGGCACCGACCTCGTCTCGGATCTCGGTCATCAGTTTCGCGGAATCCGTGACCGTCCGCCGAATTCGGTTGGGCAATGCAGCGGTGGTCAATCGGCCGGAGGCGGCGAGAATCGTGTCTGCGCCTTGCGCTCGAATCGCGGCGTCCACCGCTGCATCGACCCCGAACAATGATGCGGTGGCGAAGAGAAGTTGTGCGTTATCGGACTGCATCTGAACTTCGGTGGCGCCGAATTCGGAGTACGCGTACCCGCCGAAGAGGATGGTTCCGCCTTCGACACGAATCTCGGAAGCGCGCAGGTCGCCGTGCGCCATCTGGTGCACGTGAGCGGTATGCAGTGTTTGCCACAGCGCGTCGATCAGTTTGGTGGATTCTTCCTCGCCCGCCTGGTTCTCGACGGCGACGGCAAGGGGGATGCCACGAGGACTCGGGCGCGCGTACATCTCCCACCCGCGATCGAGTACCGAGATTGCGACGGCCTTGGAACTGGCCAGACCGATGTCGGCGAAAGCGATACCCATGAGCGCTCGGTGTTCGACGGCGCGACGAAGTGATCCGTAGGGCGGCGGAGTTTCACGGTTCCGGAACGAGATCCAACGGAACGTCTGTCGAATTGCTCCGCTGCTTCGCTGGTTCTGTCCGTACAACTCGACGACGAGTTCGTCGAAAGGTTCGTCGTCCGGTGCTTGGTCGATGGCTGCGGACATGACAAGAGGCCCGATTCCCGAGGGACTCACGACGCGGAACGCGGTGACGCGGTAACCGCGCCGCGCGAGTACGCGTACTGCCGAGTCCAATGGCACTTCGAGGGCAGGGGTGCCGACGGCGAGAACGATCACCGCGCCGATCAGGTAACCGACGGCGAGACCCAGCATCGATCGTGCGGGAACGATCGAGCTGACGATCAGATGGATGGGAGCGAAGAGCAGAAGCAGCGTCCACCAGGCTCGTCGCCACTTCTTCGGAAGCCACGGGCCCGAGACGGTGAGCACCGCCGCGAGCATCGCGATCCATCGCGGATCGTCGAGGAATTGAGACAGGAAGGTGGCGTCGAGTCGGTCCGGCACGTCGAGGTGCCATTTCGGTGCCGCCAGGCCTGTTCCGGTGAAGGACAGCGCGACACCGGCGCACAGGCCGGCGGCGGCGTATCCGGCCAGCAACTTCCACCGGCGCCCGACGATCAGGCCGATCAGGATGGCGAACGGTAGCGCCAGAATTGCGATGCCGTAGAGCAGGTACACAGTGTCGGACAGGCTCGGCGAGAGAACACCGACGATGTTGGACACCGACGTTTCGAGGGCGTCCCACTGACTTCGAGTGATCAGAGATCCCGCGATCACGCCGCCGAGCAGCACAGCAGCGATCGCAACCCGCATGATGTCGCTCGTACGGCGGTGCAGTGGTGGCAGGAGGCTTCCCGTTACCGGGATCTCCCGTCCGTCTACTCGCATCTCGCCAGAACTCTCTTCTCTCGGGGTTACCGACCGTCTCAGTTACCTCGATCAAGGTACCGCGTGAGGGTTCGGCGACTGGGAAGCCGGACCTGTCGTTACCTCCTCGATGCCAAGCAACATTCTCTTCGGACCCGCGGGAGCGGGCTTCGGCGCGTAAAATTCACTTTCCGGACGTTCGTTCATTTCGACGACAGGGAGTGCGTATTCATGAGCCCCGACGCCAGCGGTGTGGACGGTCGGGTTCCTGACCTGCCGACCCCGTCGACCAGAATTTCCGTCACCGAGGATTACGCGGCCGAGATCGACGAGCTGTCGAGTCTCAAGCACAAGCTCGGCGTGCTGGAGCCTTCGGAGTTCGCGGATGCCTGGAAGCAGGGTTACCCCTACGAGAAGAAGATGTCGCGCCGCGAGTACGAGCGGAAGAAGCGGCGTCTGCAGATCGAGCTGCTCAAGCTGCAGTTGTGGGTCAAGGAAACCGGTCAGAAGGTGCTCATCATCTTCGAAGGTCGCGATGCTGCCGGTAAGGGCGGGTCGATCAAGAGATTCACCGAGCATCTCAATCCCCGTGGAGCCCGCGTGGTCGCGCTCGAGAAGCCCACCGACATCGAGCGGACGCAGTGGTATTTCCAACGCTATGTCGCACACCTACCCAGCGGCGGCGAGATAGTGATGATGGACCGGTCCTGGTACAACCGCGCCGGCGTCGAACGAGTGATGGGTTACTGCACGCCGACGCAGTATCTCGAGTTCATGAGAGAGACCCCGGACTTCGAGCGGATGCTCGTCAACTCCGGGATTCATCTGCACAAGCTGTGGTTCTCGGTCAGCCGCGAAGAGCAGTTGGCGCGGTTCGCGGCCCGCCGAACGGACCCGGTGCGTCAGTGGAAGCTCTCACCGACCGATCTGGCTTCGCTCGACAAGTGGGACGACTACACCCAGGCCAAGGAAGCCATGTTCTTCTACACCGATACCGGGGATGCGCCCTGGACGGTGATCAAGAGCAACGACAAGAAGCGCGCTCGCCTCGAGGCGATGCGTCACGTGCTCGCCAGCTTCGACTATCCCAACAAGGATCACCGGGCTGTCGGTACTCCGGATCCCTTGATCGTCGGGCCGGCGTCGGCGGTATTCGAAGAGGGCGAGCACGTGAACGTGGAGTTGCCTCAGCTCTAGCGCAGGTGATCGCTCAGATCGAACTGGCCTCTGCCCACAGATTGATGCCGCTGTCCTTGGCGTGCTGATCTATGGAGGCCAGTTCGGCTGCGCTGAATTCGAGATTGTCGAGCGCGCCGACGTTGGCTTCGAGTTGGGCGACACTGGACGCACCGATCAGTACCGAGGTGACCCGCGAATCGCGGAGTGCCCAGCTCAGTGCCAGCTGAGCCAGCGACTGGCCGCGGTCTGCCGCGATGTCGTTGAGCGCGCGGATGTGGGTGAGAGCGTCGTCGGTCAACCACGACGGATCCAGTGACTTACCTTGAGCTGCACGGGAATCCTCGGGGACGCCGTTCAGATAGCGATCGGTGAGCATGCCTTGAGCGAGTGGTGAGAACGCGATGACGCCGACGCCGAGATCATCGACAGCCGACAGCAGGTCCTGCTCTATCCAGCGGTTCAGCATCGAATAGCTCGGCTGGTGGATCAAGAGCGGAACCCCCGCAGCGGCGAGCAGTGCGGCGATTTCACGGGTGCGCTCCGGCGAGTACGAACTGATACCCGCGTACAGGGCCTTGCCCTGCTGGACAGCGCTGATCAGGGCGCCTGCGGTCTCGTCGATCGGAGTTTCGGCGTCAGGGCGATGGCTGTAGAAGATGTCGACATAGTCGACGCCGAGTCGTCCGAGCGACTGATCGAGGGACGACAGCAAATACTTGCGGGAACCACCGAATCCGTAGGGGCCGGGCCACATGTCCCAGCCGGCTTTGGACGAGATGACCAATTCCTCGCGGTACGAAGAGAAATCCTCACGCAGGATCCTGCCGAAGTTCGTCTCGGCGCTTCCGTACGGGGGACCGTAGTTGTTCGCAAGATCGAAGTGGGTGATTCCGAGATCGAATGCCCGCCGCAGAACTGCGCGCTGGTTCTCGATCGGTACGTCGTCGCCGAAGTTGTGCCAGAGGCCCAGCGAGATGGCCGGGAGTTTGAGACCGCTCCGACCGGTTCGGCGGTACGGCATGGCTTCGTAGCGGTCCTGCGCGGCGACGTACTGATCGGACATGGTGCCTGCCTTCACATCGTTGTGTTTGCGGTTGAGCGTTCACTCCCGACCATTATCGCCGACGGCGCTCAGGTGTGCCGGCCGCTGGAGGTGTGTCAGTCAAAATGCTTGCGGTTTAAAGCAATTCGATCGATCTTTTGGACCGATGTTCAGGTTCGAGTCACAGTGCCGGGCGGCGGTGACGTCGACCACGTCTGGGCTCGCATCTAAGGGAACGGTAAGGAATCGCGGTTACCATGGTCACAGTCGATCGGCGATACCGATCGCCGATTCGCTTCGAACATGTTGCCCAGCAGCCGGATCCGGGGTCCGGCGAGGAGATCTATGTCGACGCAGTCCGTAGTGCACGCACAATCATCCGCAGACGAGAGCGTCGTGGGGGATTCGTCTCCGCCGGGTGGTGGAAGCCGGCGATATCTCGAGCAACTGATCAGATACGACGTGCCGGCGTCGCTGGTCGTATTCCTGGTGGCGCTTCCCCTGTCATTGGGAATTGCGATCGCCTCCGGGGCGCCGATCATGGCAGGTCTGATCGCCGCAATCGTCGGCGGAGTGGTGGCCGGAGCTGTGGGAGGTTCACCGCTGCAAGTCAGTGGTCCCGCAGCCGGCCTGACCGTGGTGGTCGCCGAACTGATCGGCAAGTTCGGGTGGAAAGTCACCTGCCTGATCACCGTCGGCGCCGGAATTCTGCAGATCGTGTTCGGGCTCAGCCGAATTGCCCGTGCGGCGCTGGCTATTGCTCCAGTGGTGGTGCATGCGATGCTCGCCGGTATCGGCATCACCATTGCGCTACAACAGGTTCACGTGTTGTTGGGTGGAAGCTCGGCCAGCTCGGCGCTGGACAATCTACGGCAGTTGCCCGCACAGATCGGTGCCTCGCATGTCGAGGACCTGATGATCGGACTCGTCGTCATCGCCACCCTTCTCGGGTGGCGCTATCTCCCTGCCGGTGTCCGCAAGGTTCCGGCGGCGTTGGTGGGCATCGTATTGGCAACTCTCGCTTCGCTGGCGCTGCCGATCGACGTCGAGCGTATTGCTCTCGACGGATCTTTGCTGGACTCGATCGGACTCCCCGCTCTGCCCGACGGCCAGTGGCTCGGCGTCGCAACCGGCATTCTGACCATCGCGCTGATCGCCAGTGTGGAGAGTCTGCTCTCGGCCGTGGCCGTGGACAAGATGCACTCGGGCCCGCGGTCGAACTTCGATCGCGAGATGCTCGGCCAGGGCACCGCGAACATGGTGTCCGGGGCCATCGGCGGCCTTCCGGTCACCGGGGTGATCGTGCGCAGTGCGACCAATGTCGAGGCCGGGGCGAAGTCCCGCGCGTCGTCGATCATGCACGGCCTGTGGATTCTGCTGTTCTCGGCTGCGCTCGCCGGGTTGGTCCAGCAGATTCCGAAGTCTGCACTGGCCGGACTGTTGATTGTCATCGGTATTCAACTGGTCAAGCTGGCGCACATTCGGTTGGCGCGACGGACCGGTGATCTGTGGGTGTACGGCATCACGGTGGTCGGCGTCGTGTTCTTGAATCTGCTCGAGGGCGTCCTGATCGGGTTGGCGCTGGCCATCGCCCTCCTGGTGTGGCGTGTCATCCGCGCAACTGTCACCGCAGAAGAGTTGGGCGACAACGATTCCGGGAGGTGGCGCGTCCTGGTCGAAGGCTCGTGCACCTTCCTGGTGCTGCCCAAGCTGACGTCGGTGCTCGCCGGAATCCCACCGCGGTCGGACGTCACCGTCGAGCTGTCAGTCGACTTCCTCGACCATGCCGTCTTCGACGTCATCGAAGAGTGGGCGAGGCAGTACGAGTTGGCAGGTGGTTCGGTGATCATCGACGAAGTCGGCTCGGTGAGTATGGAGAGCGCGACCACCGGTCCGCCGAAGCGCGGCGCCGCAGTCACCGACCTGCGCGGCTTGCTCGCGCCGTGGGGCAGTTGGCAACCACAGGCTTCGGGGAGGAATCTGAGCAGCCCGCCGGCCTTGCGGCCCATTCTCGACGGGGTGTCCAACTATCATCGCCATCGCGCCGAAGCGATACGGCCGCACATGGATCAGTTGCGCGACGGGCAGAACCCCGACTCCCTTTTCCTCACCTGCGCAGATTCGCGAGTGGTGCCGAACATCATCACGAGCAGTGGCCCCGGTGACCTGTTCACCGTGCGCAATGTCGGAAACCTGGTTCCTGCCGGCGGCCGCGATACGTCGGTGGAAGCGGCACTGGCCTTCGGGATCGACGAGTTGGGTGTCAGTTCGGTGGTCGTGTGCGGACATTCGGGCTGCGGCGCGATGCAAGCACTCCTGACCAACGGTCCGTCGGAATCGGGAGTCGTCGGTGAATGGCTGCGGCATGCGGAGACGAGCTTGCAGGCCTATACGAGTGGCCATCCGGTCGCGCGTGCTGCGGCCGAGGCAGGTTTCTCGGAGGTTGATCAGCTCGGAATGGTCAATGTCGCAGTCCAATTGCAGACTCTCGAACGCCATCCTCTCGTCGGTCAGGCCCGTGTGGATGGTCGCCTGCGTATCGCCGGACTGTTCTTCGACATCGGCTCGGCTCGGGTCATCGAAGTGACAGCGTCGGGGATCGGCCAGTTGATCGAGACCTGAAGGGCTATTCGGGTCCGGGCTGATCCCTGAGTTCGACCAGCAGGCGAGCCCCGCCGAGTGGACTGTCGTGAAATGTCGTCCGTCCGCCGTGCAGGGCCGCCTGCTGCGCCACCAGCGCCAGGCCCAAACCGGAGCCTGTCTTGCCTGCCGTCGATCCGCGAGTGAAGCGCTCGAACACGCTCGAGCGTTCCTCGGCCGGTATTCCGCAACCGTTGTCGTCGATCGTGATCGTGACGGTGTCCGGTGAATCTGCCGGGCGAGCGAGGGTGATGCGCACCGCGCTCGCGCCGCCGTGGCGGACTGCATTGGTGATCGCGTTGTCGAGGATCAACCGGATTCCGCCGGGAAGGGCCCGGATGCAATAGGGGAGTGGGGAATCCACCGTGACGACGCCGACGTCGAGCCCAGGATGATGTCGGCGTGCGTCGTCGGCAGCGATGTCGCAGACCTCGGTCAAATCGGTGTCCTTGAAATCCTCGGCCGTCGAGAGCTCACCCTTCGCCAGGCGCTCGAGGTCTCTCAGAGTTGACTCGACGCGGCCCTGCGCGCGGGCCAGATCTGTGAGGATCTCGCGTCTTTGTTCGTGATCGAGGTCGTGAATGGACAACACTTCGATGTCGGTTCGCATTGCTGTCAACGGAGTTCGGAGTTCGTGAGCCGAGGCGGACGCAAAATCTCGGGCGGCGGCAAGGGCGGAGTTGGTTGCGGCTTGCGCTCGAGCGACGTCGCTGAGCATCGATTCTGCTGCTGCGGCAAGCTCGTCCGCTTCACGGATTCCGGAAACCTCGGTGGCGAGATCGGGATCGCGCCTGGCGATCCGGCGGGTCAACTCCACGAGGGGGCGCACCGCCGGGCCACCGAACAACCATCCCAACGCAGCTGCGGCCGCTACGGCCCCGACGCCGAAGAACGCAACCTGTCGCTGTTGGTCGACTGTGATGTCTCGCGCTTCGGCATAGGGAACCGCCAGCGAGACAAGGGCATTGATCCCGTCGGCCTCGGCGGTATATGCCCGGTACTTCGTACCGTCCACGTCGACGGTCGCCGAGCCGACCGGTAGTTCGGGCAGTCGCGTCGGGGTACTGGATTTGACGGTTCCGTCGGTATCGGAGCGGATGGTCACGGAAAAGGCGCCGCCGTCTCCGAACGCGCCGAGAAAAGGTCCCGCTGTAGCCGCATTGGCCACGATGACCGTCGATGCCGTCTCCAATCGACGGTCCAACTGCGCCAAATTGTTTCGTGCGATAGCCAGTGCAACGACCACACCGAGTGCGATGACGATGAACGTCGCCCCCAGTGCCGCGGCCGCGGCAACGCGAGTTCGTAGTGAGAAGCGGCGACGCTTCACGGGTTCTCCCGAAGCACGAACCCGACGCCGCGAACGGTATGCAGCAGACGAGGTGAACCGCCGGATTCGAACTTTCGACGCAGATAGCCGATGAAGACGTCCACGACGTTCGTGTCGGCGACGAAGTCGTAGCCCCACACCAGTTCGAGGAGACGTTCGCGAGTGAGCACGATGCCGGAATTGTGTGCGAGCACTTCGAGTAGCTCGAATTCGCGTTTGGTGAGTGGTACTTCCTTGCCGTCGACACGAACTCTGCGACCGGAGAGATCGATGTCGAGGTTTCCGACGCGCAGGGTATTCGTACCCTCGGAGTGATCGCCGGCCGGAGTGTTGCTGCGCCGGAGCATTGCGCGGATCCGGGCAACCAGTTCGGCAAGAACAAACGGTTTGACCATGTAGTCGTCTGCACCGGATTCGAGCCCGGCGATGCGGTCGTCGACCGAGTTGCGCGCACTGAGCACGCAGATCGGGATTTCGTTGCCGGCGGCACGAAGCGCCGTCACCACACCGGTGCCGTCGAGCACCGGCATGTTGATGTCGAGGACTACCGCGTCCGGTCGTTTGTCGGAGATCACTCGGAGCGCGTCGGCGCCGTCCACCGCCGTCAGTACGGTGAATCCCGAGAGCCGCAATCCGCGTTCGAGTGAGGTCAGGACGTCTGCGTCGTCGTCGACTACGAGGATTTTCGGTATCTCGGTCACAGCCCCATTGTGCCTTGCCTGGTACGTCGGGTTTCGCTGATCAGACCGGCAAGTCGGTACCGTCCGGACGCAGACCGGCCATGAACACCGCGACCAACCGCGGGACCAGGTTCGGCATGGCTTCGTCGGACAACTCGATTTGCGGGCGCGTCAGTTTGGCCAGAGCCATGACGAATTCGAGCGGTTGCAGATCGGCGCGGACCAGTCCGGCGCTCTGAGCGGCGCCGATCGTCGCGGTCATCTTCGTTTTCGTCACCTCACGCACCGCCAGAACTTCGGGCGCCAGCTCGGTGAAACTGCGTTCCACCAGTGCAGGAATGAGCGCACCCAGGCGCAGTTCCACGAGGCGGTCCACCAGCGTGTGCCACGCGTTTATCGGATCGGTGGACATTGCCGTGAGTGCGATGTCGGCAGCCTCGCGGACATCGGTCAGTGTTGCGACGGCAACGGCGGTCACGAGGTCCTCGCGCGTCGGAAAGTTTCGATACAGCGTGGCGATGCCCACTTTCGCGAGTTCTGCGACTGCATCGAGCGGCGCGTCGTGCCCGCGCTCGGTGAACACCGCTCGTGCGGCGTCGACTATTGCGTTTCTGCGTTCACGTGCATCGGCTCGCACATCCACCTCCGGTATTGACAGTTCATCATAACCGGAGGAATATCTTCCACAAATAGTGGAGGAAAAACTTCCACTTAGGGAGGGTAGTTATGAACGCCGAAGTTGAAGCACAGGACCGCAAGAAGTTGGTGGCTGTGGTGTTGGGCTTGTCCGCCGTGATCGGGCTGATGCTGCTTGCCTTCGTACTGCCCTCGGTCAACAGTGGCCCGCACGAACTGAAGTTGGGCATCACCGGTCCAGCTGCGGCAACCGAACAGATCAGCACCTCGCTCGAGGCGAGTAAGCAAGGCGCCTTCGATACTCGAGAATTCGCTGACGCCGACGCCCTGCGTGACGCGATTCGGAATCGCGACGTGGTCGGCGGAATCGCCGTTGATGCCAACGGTCCTCACGTGTTGATCGCGACCGCAGGCGGAACCCCGATCGCCCAAACCTTGACCGGTCTGGCCAGTGGGCTCGCGGAGAGTTCGGGGGTGAAGGTTCCCGTCGAAGACGTTGTGCCGTTGACGGCGGACGACCCGACCGGTGCTGGGCTCACGGCATTGGCCTTGCCCTTGGTGTTCGGTGGAATCATGCCTGCTGTTGTTCTCGTGCAGCTGTTTCCGCGCAGCATTGTCAAGCGAGTGTTGGGCGCTGCCGGCGTCGCGGTTGTCGCGGGTTTTGCCCTGACTGCCATTCTGCAGTTCGGTACCAGCAGCCTTGACGGAAACTACCTGCTCACCGCGCTCACACTCGCCGTTGGTATTTCGGCCATCTCGCTTCCCATTTTGGGGCTCGAATCCCTGCTCGGGATGAAGGGGTTCGCGTTGGGCGCCGTCACGATGATGTTCATCGGAAACCCACTCTCGGGGATGGCGACAACTGCCGCGTGGTTGCCCGCAGGCTGGGGCGCATTGGGGCAGCTGCTCCCACCCGGCGCCGCAGGAGCATCCGTCCGTTCGATGGCGTTCTTCGACGGCCATGGCGCCACCACGCCACTTCTGGTGCTGGTGTGCTGGATTGCCGTCGGGATCGCGCTGTGCGTGGCTGCCGGCCGGAAGAAGGCGTCTGCGCCGGTTATCGAACCGGAGGCTGCGCTGGTCTAGCCGGCGTAGCTTGCGTACGGGGTCAGGTCGGGAATCGGCCAGACCCCGTCAACGCGTTCCACGGCCAGTTCGGCGACCACGGTGTCCTCGTCCATCGGTAGAGGTCGGAGGATTCGGGGCTTTTCCGCCTCCCATTCGACGTCGATGCCCGCGGAGGTCAGGGCGTCCTGATCGATGACGGCGACGACCAGCGGCAATGTGAGGTCGCCGAACACCAGATCGAGCACCGAAGCGAGTGCGTCCGGGGTCGTTGCGCGAATGAATCCTGCCTCGTCGTAACTGATTCCGCGCGTCGAGACCTCGTACTCACCGAAACGCTTGCATGCTTCCCAGTCGTCGGCGATAGCGACGTGGACGAGTCGTTGTCCGGTCATGCAGTGCTCCTGTAGTATTCGAATTAATGAAACGTCAACGTAGCATTAATTTACCGGCACGGTAACAGGGGACTTGATGGAGCAACCGCGCAGACGTGGGAGAACCAGTGACGCCGAGCGCGCCGAACGACGCAACGAGATTCTCGACGTCGCTGTCGACTCGTTTCGAGATGTCGGGTTCGCCCGAACTACCATCGAGGGCATTGCCACGGTGGCCGGCGTCGCCAAGCGCACCGTGTACAGCTACTTCGGCGACAAGTCTGCGGTCTTTGCAGCTGCGGTTGCGCGTCAGCACGCGTACGTCGACAATGCCGGCGAGGGCCAGTCCGACCTGCTCGCCGCTGCAGTGGACATCGTCATCGCCCTGCACAGCGACAACTCGATTGCGCTGCACCGCATGATGATCGGCGAGGCAGTGCAGTTCCCTGAATTGGCCGCAGCGTTCTACGAATCCGGCCCGGCCAAGTCGATTGCCTTTCTGGAGAAGATATTGATCGATCAGCACGGCCAGAAGGCTGCGCTGTGCGCGGATCAGTTGTACACCTTGCTGCTCGGGGAGGAGCACCGGCGGCGACTGCTCGGGCTCACCTCCGAACCGACAGCCGAAAGAGCGGCGCAACTGGCGGCCCGCGCGGTGGGATGCGTTCTGAGATCTGATCGGTAGGCTCGACTGGGTGAGTAACTCTGTGATCTGGTTTCGACGCGATCTGAGGGTCGGTGATCTTCCGACTCTGACTGCAGCGGCGGATGCCGGCGGACAGACGTTGGGTTTGTTCGTCCTCGACGAGAAGTTGCTCGGACCGGCAGGCTCACCCCGCCAGAATCAACTGTTCGCCAACTTGTCGGCACTCGACAACCAGCTCGACGGACGATTGATGGTTGTTCGAGGTGATCCGGCAGACGTGGTGCCCCGCGTGGCGGAATCCGTTGGCGCCGAAGAAGTTCACATCAGTGCCGACTACGGGCCCTACGGCCGACGGCGCGACGCGGCCGTGGCCGAGAAGGTGGAGTTGATCGCCACCGGGTCACCATATGCCGTGGCGCCCGGACGCGTCACCAAGGCGGACGGTGATCCGTACAAGGTGTTCACGCCGTACTTCCGTCAGTGGATGGAACATGGTTGGCGGGGCCCCGCGTCGACCGATGCGGGGACGGTCCGTTGGTTCGATCCGAGCGAGAAGGACGGTGGCCCGCGCCGGGTGAGTATCCCCGCGCCGTCCGGCACCGTCAGCGATGTCGTCGGTGAGGCCGGTGCGCTCGAACAGTGGAAAGAATACTGCGAGAACGATCTTGACCGGTACGACGACGAACGAAATCGACCCGACCTCGACACCACGAGTCGGATGTCGATCCCGCTCAAGTACGGCACGATTCATCCGAGAACCATGTTGGCAGATCTCTCCAAGCGACTCGGAGACGGCGCTCAGGCGTACCGTCGCCAGCTTGCTTGGCGAGACTTCTACGCAGACATCCTGTTTCAGCGCCCCGACAGCGCGCGGAAGAATTACGACGACAAGTTCGACCGTTTACGTCACGACGGGGGAGTCGACGCAGACGCCGCCTTCACGGCCTGGTGTGAAGGCAAGACCGGCTTCCCGATCGTGGATGCCGGCATGCGGCAACTCGCCGCCGAGAACTGGATGCACAATCGGGTCCGAATGATCGTCGCGTCATTCCTGGTGAAGGACCTGCACATTCCGTGGTGGCGCGGCGCACGGTACTTCATGTCGCAACTGGTGGACGGTGACTTGGCCTCCAATCAGCACGGGTGGCAGTGGACTGCCGGGTCGGGTACGGATGCTTCGCCTTTCTTCCGCGTCTTCAACCCGATTACGCAAGGGGAGAAGTTCGATCCCGACGGCACATACGTCCGTCGGTGGGTCCCCGAACTTCGCGATGTTCCCGGGAAGGCCGTCCACTCGTTGAAGGCGATGCGCCCGGTCGACTACCCGGACCCGATCGTCGATCACGCGCACGAGCGTGAAGAAGCCTTGCGCCGGTACGGCGAGATCAAAGGCTGAGTGCTCAGTGATCTGCGGGCGCTACGCGGACGCGGTTTCCGTCCAGATCTGAAATGACGAACGTCAGACCGAAGACATCTTCGTTGGGTTCTTCGACGACCTCGACTCCCTTGGCCACCCACTCGTCGTGGATCGCCCGAATTTCGTTGCTCCCGCCGTCGACCAAGATGCCGACTTCGAAATTGCGCGGTGTCGCGGGATCGAGGTCGCGGGACTTGCCGCTCCACAGTGCAAGGACCACACCGCCGCCGAGGTCGAAGGTCATGTACCGAGGGCTGAGGACCTCAGGCTTCGCGTCGAACAATTCGCCGTAGAACGCTGCTGCGGAGGCGGCATCGCTGACGTAGATCAGAAACTGGTTGGGTAGTCGCACTGTGGTTTTCTCTCTCCCGTTGATGTTCGGGCCACCGGCAACGGGGCGTGTGCCTGGTCGTGCGGGGCTGCGTTCAACAATCCCCGCGCGCCGGACGAATGTCCAAGAACAAGTGCGTCTGAGAGGCAGATGGATTACTTATGACGACTGCTGCAGTCACACCACACTGAGGTGGTACCCGACGCTCAGGTTCGGGTAGTAGCCGTCGATGTAGCTCGAGATGAAGTAGTGATCAGGGTCGGTGGTGCGGGTTCCGTCGGTGTCGAACTGCGGATAGTCGTTGGCCATGAAGACGGCTTGTCCGCCGCCGGGAGTGGAATAGACGACGTCGACCGTCAGGCCGCGCGGGTCCTGGTTGTACGCCGTGACGATTTCGGTCTCGTGGGGCGCGAGCGACTGGCGTGGGCTCTGCATCCACTGTCCGTAGGGGTTGTCGGCGCCTTCGAGATGAATTGTCTGTTCGGTGTCGTTGCTGATCGTCATCGTGATGCTGTTGCCGGTTGTGGGAAGGGTTCCGGCACTGGCGATTCCGCTCAATCCCAACGTGAGGGCGCCGGCGGCCAGAGCTGTGATTGCCGCAACTACGTAGCGTGGGTTCGTCATCGTCGGTGTCCTTTGTCCGGGTGAGCGTTCGGTTGGCTCTCTCGAAGACAACTATGTCGGAGCAGATCGATGTCGTATGTCCACTCCCCGGACCCTGTGCAGGCGGAACGGTGTGTCCACCGATCGGGGGACACCTACTCCGACACCGAGACGGCTTCGACCTTTCGCTCGCCGGTGACCAGCAGTCCGATCAGTGCGGCCGCCGCGAGCACCATGACGAGTGCTCCGTAGGCACGCGTCGTATCCACCAATCCGACCTTGCCGACCAGGTAGCCGGCCAGCAAGGCGGGAAGACTGTTGGCCAGATATGCGATGACGTAGACGGTGGACAACAAACCCGCGCGTTCGTGGTTCTCGGCCAGCGGCATGACGGTGAGGATAGTTCCTTGGAATCCTGCTCCGAAGCCGATACCTGCAACAGCCGTACCGACCAGAATCAATACGGCAGAGGATGTTTCAGCACCGATGAGTGTGACGGCCACCCCGAGCACCAAGGCGATGGTTCCGATCAGCATCACGGTCCGGCCGCCGAGTTTGCGGAAGGTGAGTACTGCTGCCGCTCCGAATCCTGTCAGTGTTGCAACCATGATGGCACCGATGAGGGAGCTGTGAACGTCAAGTGCGTTGCGCGCCAATGCAGGTCCGAGTGAGAGGTAGAAACCTCCCAGCGCCCAGACCGCGATCAGGCACGGTGCGGTCAGGGCAATCATCGTGCGCGCCTGACGAGGAACGGCCAGTGTGGGGCGCAGGGACTGCCAGGCTCCGGGGCGTCCGCCCGAAGTCTCGGGAGCGGCCCATACTCCGAAGATCTCGAGAATGACAAGCACGAGAAGGACCAGGTAGACAGTGCTGGTGGGCCGGGGCAGGTGCTCGCTGATGAGGCTCGAACCCACTGCTCCGACTGCAAGCCCCATCGTCGGAGCGACGCTGTTGATGATCGATCCTCGGCCCGGAGTGCGTTCGAGGTCGATCAATGCCGAACCCAGAGCACTGATTGCAGCGCCGGTGGCAACACCCTGTACGACCCGGGCGATGAGCAGGATGGTCAAACCGTCGGCCGAGGCGAACAGTGCGAGCGAGACTGCCTCGAGCGCGAGTGCTCCGAGCAGGACCGGGCGCCTGCCGATGTGATCGGACAGGGATCCGGCGGTCAGGAGCGTGGCGAGCAATGCGAGAGCGTAGATGCCGAACACGAGCGTCGACGCGAGCGAGGAGAATCCCCACAACTGTTGATAGTGCTCGTACAACGGTGTCGGGGTCGCGGATGCGCCCAGGAACGTGGCGATGATAACGGCGATGAGTGTGAAAGCGACGCCTCGCCCAAGGCGTGGGCGTGAAGTGCTCTCGGTCTGTGGTGAAACGGTCGTTGTCATTGTCGTAGCGCTTCCCGTGCGGGTGGTGAAGACTTCAAACGCAAATACTTTGCGTTTGGGACGCTACGCCTGGCCGTAGCCTAATGCAACATCTTTGCGTTAGTATTGGATTTATGAGTCCGTCCGCAGGTCCGCGCCCCGGTGGCCGTAGTGCGCGCATCCAAC
Organism: Rhodococcus sp. 27YEA6; assembly: GCF_044908235.1. NCBI lineage: Bacteria > Bacillati > Actinomycetota > Actinomycetes > Mycobacteriales > Nocardiaceae > Rhodococcus > Rhodococcus sp. 27YEA6. Next base: position 772,419 of record NZ_JBIYCY010000001.1, read on the forward strand.
AGGCCGTGCATGCGTCGGCGCGCAAGTTGTTGGAACAGCGTGATCGAGCCGAGATCACGGTGCCGATGATCGCGACCGATGCGGGAGTGACCCCGTCGACCATCTATCGGCGGTGGGGTGACATCAACGAAGTCTTTGCCGACGTCTCGATCGAGAGATTGCGCCCGGACGCCGACCCGCGTGAAACGGGCTCGCTCCGAGGGGATCTGACGATTTGGGCGCAGGAGTACCTCGAGGAGATGTCTGCGCCTGTCGGTCGTGCTTCGTTGCGTGACGTGTTGATGAGCGACGATCAGACGCATGCACCGGACGGTACGAAGAAGTTCAAGTGTGCCTTCTTCTGTCGGACGCAGATCGACGTGATCCTCGCGCGTTGGCCGGAAGCTGCCGGCGTGGATGGTGATTCGGTGGTCGACCATGTAGTGGCGCCGATCATCTACCGAATTCTGTTCGACCTCGAACCGGTCGTGCCGCAGCGAGTTGCGGAATTGGTGGATCAGACGCTTGCCCTCGCGGCGCGAGTCGTTGCCGAAGGCTGATCGCTACGTAGTCGGGCGTGGACGTGCATGTCGTGCCAGCCGTCGGCGTGCCTGGCGGAGCTTCGTCGAACACCTTCTTCGCTGAACCCTGCTTTGGTGGCGACTCGGCACGATCGTGGGTTGTGGATCGAGTGCTCGACTTCCAGTCGATGAAACCCCGCTTCGCGGAATGCCCACTCGGACAGTGCGGTTACAGACTGGGTGCACAGTCCGCGGCCGCGCGCCGCTGGGGTCACCCAATACGCGAGCTCGGCAGTGCCGTCCCACAAATTCACCCCCTTTGCTGCGATTCGACCGAGGAGTTCATTTGTCTCGGGAGCGGCGATCGCCCAATGGCATTCGGATTCGCTTGCCCACCCGTCTCTCCACTGGGTGAGCCAACCCCGTGCTTCGTCGATCGAGTCGGCGCGGCGGATGTGCCAACGCTGAATCGACGGATCGCGAAAGGCTTCCATGACGGCCGGTGCGTCGTCGCGGGTCCAGGGTCGGAGAATCGCGAAAGTCCCGACGTGGATCGAGGGTTGGTCCATTCCCCGGAGATATCCAGCGGCGATAGCGGGCGTGGTCAACTTGGGCACGTGAAGCATCATCGCCTACCCGCCTGATGGCGGGCAATGGCGTGAGCTTTCCGGTCATTATCCCTGCCACTCTGCGTTCAGTCGGCGCGCAGATTCCAGAGTTGCGATGGCCTCTTCGGTGTCAACTCGTGCGAGTACCAATGCACTTACCGTGCAGGAGAGAAGGATTCGAGTGCGATCTGAGAGCGTGGCGTCTGTCTCGGTTGGAAACGCGGCGTGTAATCCACTGTTGATCGCGTCGGCGAGTTCTCGGCGGTACGCGCGGATCACTGCGGCCGCCGCATCGTCGTGCGCGCCGAGTCCGGCAGCCGTATTGAGAAGTAGGCAACCGCGCCGAGGCGAGTCGGCGGTCATGGTGCCGATCGCGTGCGCAAGCGAGGAAAGGTAGTCGTCGACTGCGTCTGCCCCGGGATTTGTCGTGAGGCTGCGCAGACGTGGCCGGATGACGTGGTCGAGGTACAGCTGCACGGCGGCGTCGAACAATCCGCGCTTGTTGGTGAACGAGTTGTAGAGACTTGACCGACTCAGCCCCGTCGCGGATTCGAGGTCGCCGAGTGAGGCGCCTTCGTATCCGCGTGCCCAGAAAACGTCCAAAGCGGCAGCGACCACGGCTGTTGTGTCGAATTCTTGTGATCTGCCCATCAAAGCCTCGCTCTTTTTATATCGTTCGGTCCAGTATATATTGGACCGAACGATACAGAATTCACTCGAAGCAACAGGAGCTCAACGATGAACGTCGCCGGCTACATCTTCGCGGGACTGGCCGCAGCAGTGCACGTATACATTTTTGTCCTCGAATCGATTCTCTGGACGGCCCCGAAGACCCGCGCCACGTTCGGCGTGAAGTCCGAGGAAGAGGCGATCACCACGCAGCCGCTCGCCTTCAACCAGGGCTTTTACAACCTTTTCTTGGCGATCGTGTCGGCGGTCGGCATCGTGATTGCGGCGACCGGCTCCGCGTCGGTCGGAATTGCCCTCGTACTGGCAGGCACAGGATCGATGGTTGCCGCGGGATTGGTGCTGATTCTCTCGTCTCCCGACAAAGCCCGCGCAGCCGTCGTACAGATGCTTTTCCCAGCTATTGCCGTTGTTCTGCTCGTAATCCACCTGCTTTGAGTGGTCTCTATCCGCCGCCGAGCACCAGTGATTCGATCAACGCAAAAGCCCCGTTGAGTGCTCCGCAATCGAAGGCTTCGGCCAGGGCGTAACCGATGACAAGTTCGTCGGTGCTCGGCGTGCTCGACCAGACTGCGTCGGTCTGTCTGGGATCGGATTCCTCGTTCTTGGAGAAGTGCCCGATCCGCACTCCGTCGCGGGTGAATGCACTGTTCGCGTCGTCGACTGGGGCGAAGTTCAAACTCACGCCGTCGAAAAGTGCCGAGACAGAGTACGAGCGACGGGACAGAAACCCTTTGCCGACAGTGAGTTCGACTTCGTCGCCACCGACAGTGAAGAACAAGTCGGCGGCGGCGCGCGTTCCGATGGGTGTGCCTTCACGGCGCGGGGCATCGACTCGACGCGTCAACAGAGCGTGTGAGTTGCCGTTTCGGACGTCGACGACCCCCGTGTCGACATCGAACGAGATCTCGACTTTTCCGTGAATCGGGTCCATTACAGCGTATCTGACCGTCACTGTGCCTACCCCCTGTAAGTGTGAACTCGGGTCCATAATACGTGGTGGGAGCGTTGTCCAGTATGCCCGAATCCAAAAAAATAGTGCCGAATGACGCGCGTTTGCGGCCAAATGCTTCTACGCTGGGTCTTGGGTTTGTTGCGCATCCCACAACGGTTTTTCCCACACCAGACGAGGAGCGCCTATGAGGTTGTCGACTACTTGTTCTGTTGCTACGAAGGCTTGATCAAGCCGGAATTGCCTCTGCCGGATGGTGCTCGAGACCCATCCGGCAGAGGCAATTCTGCATCAGTTCGGGCCTTCAGCCGCCGGCGAATTTTTCCGAGGTGCCGAGATCGATCGGCAACGCGATGCCGGTGATCCCGCGCCCGGCCGGCCCCACCAGATAGAACACCGCATCCGCAATCACTTCGGGGTCGACCCACGGGTGGGGCAGCAGATTCAGCTTCGACATGATCGGAGCGGTATCGGCGAGGACAGGATTCTCCAAGTCTGGACGGAACGCACGAACCATCGGTTCGTTGTCGATCATCGTCGTTCGCACATTGCCCGGGTGTACGGAGTTGACTCGGATGTCTGCCCAGCCGAGTTCGTTGGCCAGAGACTTCGCCAACCCCCGAACGGCGTGCTTGGACGCCGAGTAATGTGCAATCCCCGGCACGCCTCGAAGCCCGGCCATCGAGCTGATCAACACGATGGATCCACCTCGATTGCCGTTCATGATGTGCGGAATCGACACCTTGGTCGTCAACCAGACGCCGGTGACGTTGATATCGATCAGCTCGCGGAACTCTTCGGCGCTCAGGTCCCAGGACAATTTCGCCGACGCCGCGATTCCCGCGTTGGCGATCACGATGTCCAGTCGGCCGAGTTTCTCGACTCCGGCGTCGACCGCTGATTTCAGGGCATCGAGGTCGCGAGTGTCCGCGACGGATGCGACGATACGCCGGCCCTGAGCTTCGACCAGGGCGACGGTCTGGGCGAGGTCGGCTTCGGTGGCCATGTCGTACCCCGCCGTTGCGACCGGCGCGCAGAGATCCACCGCGATGATGTCCGCGCCCTCGGACGCGAGCTTGACGGCATGCGCGCGCCCTTGACCACGCGCCGCTCCGGTGATGAATGCGACCTGACCGTCCAAATTGCCCATCGAACTTCCCCTGCCCGTGTGAATCGCCGAAACTGGAACGTGTTCATACTGCTACGTCCGGAGGCAGACAAACAGGGGAATTCGCTGAATCCTTATCCGCGAAGGAGTTTGGACAACTCGTCCAATACGCTCGCGTCCTCGATGGTCGACGGGACCGTGTACTCCTCGTTGTCGGCGATCTGCCGCATGGTCTTGCGGAGGATCTTGCCGGAACGAGTCTTCGGTAGTGCGGCGACGACGGTGACGTCCCGGAACGTGGCGACGGCACCGATCTGGTCTCGCACCCGCGCGACCAGTTCCTGTCGGAGTGTTTCGGGATCGATGTCGACGCCGGACTTGAGCACGACGTAACCGCTCGGCCGTTGCCCCTTGAGTTCGTCGTGAATGCCGATGACCGCGCATTCGGCGACAGCCGGGTGGCCGGCGACGACGGCCTCCATGCTTCCGGTCGAAAGGCGATGTCCGGCAACGTTGATCACGTCGTCACTTCGTCCGAGCACGAAGACGTAGTTGTCCTCGTCGATGTACCCGGAGTCGCCGGTGAGGTAATACCCTTCGAAAGTCGACAGGTAGGACTTCACGTACCGGTCCTCGTCACGCCACAGTCCGGCGAGTGTTCCGGGAGGAAGCGGCAGGCCGATCACGATGTTGCCCTCGGTGCCCGGACCCACGAGTTCGCCCTTGCCGTCGACGATTTCGACGCGGTATCCGGGGCAGGCGACGGTGGGTGAGCCCGCTTTGATCTCCATCGGTTCGAGGCCGCGCAGGTTCGCGCAGATGGCCCAACCGGTTTCGGTCTGCCACCAGTGATCGACCACCGGGCGATCGAGAATCCGAGTAGCCCACTCGTAGGTGTCGGGATCCAAGCGCTCGCCGGCCGCGAACAGTGTGTCGAGCGACGAGATGTCGTACTTGGCAAGCTCTTTTGCGTCCGGGTCGGCCTTGCGGACCGCGCGGATCGCTGTCGGAGCGGTGAAGAGTGCCGACACGTTGTATTCGGAAATGATGCGCCAGAACGCACCGGCGTCGGGGGTGCCGACGGGCTTGCCTTCGTACATGACCGTCGTGGCTCCGGCGAGCAACGGTCCGTAGACGATGTAGGAGTGGCCGACCACCCAGCCGACGTCGGAGGCGGTCCACCACACCTGTCCTGGGCTGATGTCGTACAGATTCTTCATGGTCCACGTCAGCGCAACGGCATGGCCACCGTTGTCCCGGACGACGCCCTTGGGCTTACCGGTCGTTCCCGAGGTGTAGAGGATGTAGAGCGGATCCGTCGCGGCGACCGACACCGGGTCGGCCGGGGTGGCGTCGGCGATCAGCTCGTCCCAGTCGAACCAGGCTGCGGCACTTGACTTGTAGTCGGAAGCTGCACCGGGAATCTGCTCGCGATTCTTCACGATCACGGTGTGCGCGGGAGTGGCGGACAGTTGCAGAGCCTTCTCGACCATCGGCAGGTACTCGATTGTTCGTCCGGGTTCGAGGCCGCCGGACGCCGTCACGAGCACCACTGGACCGGCGTCGTCGATTCGCGTTGCGAGCTCCTTGGCCGCAAAGCCGCCGAACACCACCGAATGCACCGCGCCGATTCGCGCACACGCGAGCATCGCGATCGCAGCCTCGGGGATCATCGGCATGTAGATGATCACGCGGTCGCCCGCCACCACACCCTGATCTTTCAAGACGCCGGCGAAGAGTGAGACCTGCTCGAGCAATTCGGCGTAGGTGTAAGTGGCTTTGGTGGGGACCATCGCGGAGTCGAAGATCAACGCGGTCTGATCGCCGCGGCCGTCGCGGACGTGCCGATCGAGGGCATTGAAGCTGGTGTTGAGCGAAGCATCCGGGAACCAGCGATAGATCGGCGCGGCAGAGTCGTCGAGAGCCTTGGTGGGGGCGACATCCCAGTCGACGGCCCGCGCAGCGTCGAGCCAGAACTTCTCCGGCTGATCCATGCTCTCGCGATATGCGTCGGCATACGTGGTGTGGGACGCCTGCTCGGAAGAGCTCATCGACGTGTGTCCTCTCGTGAACTTCGCTTACCGGTGACCTGAAACACCTTAGGTCACCGTCAGTGCGGTGCGCCTCAGTAGCGGTGCGGGTACCGTCCCTTTGCGCCGGGCGGGCCTGTCCCGTCGGCCAGTGGCGCGCAGGGGTGGGATAGGCCAGGGACTGAAATGGGGGATCGATGTGACAGGTGCAGCGCAACGCGCAGGCTTCTGGGGAGTCCTCGCTCTGCGTGACTTCCGACTTCTGTGGACCGGCGACGCAGTCAGCGGTATCGGAAACGGTGTCACGACCGTCGTACTGCCGCTGATCGCGCTTCGCGAACTGGACGCGAGTAGCTTTCAGATCGGTGTGCTGGCATCAGCAGTGTGGTTGCCGTGGTTGATCGTCGGACTACCAGCCGGTGCCTGGATCGACCGGCTGCCTCGGCGCCCGATCATGATGATCGCGAACGCTGCGTGCGCGCTGTTCTTCGCGAGCCTCGCGATCGCCGGCTTCCTGGAGGCGATGACATACGGCCACCTGCTCCTGGTCGCGCTGCTCACCGGTACAGCCACCGTCTTCTTCCAGGCGGCCTATCACTCGTATCTCCCCACGGTGCTCGCCGAAGCGGATCTTGTCGAAGGGAACTCGAAGATTCAGGGCGCCGAGGCCGCAACTCGGGTGATCGGCCCAAGCGTCGGTGGGCTGGTGGTTGCAACTGTCGGGCTCGCGGCCGGTCTGGTTGTCGACGCGTTCACGTTCGCCTTCTGCTTCGTATGCATCTGGCTGATTCGTGTGCAGGAGACCGTCCATCGCGGACAGAATCAGCGAGAACCGTTGCGACGGCAGATTGCGCTCGGACTGCGATTCGTCGCCGGTGATCCGTATCTGCGGTCGATCGTCGTCTACGGCACTCTGCTCAATTTCGGTCTCACCGGGTACTCCACGATCCAGATCGTGTTCCTGGAAAAGACGGTTGGCGTGGGGGAGTTCGGACTCGGGCTTCTCCTGGCGATTGCCGGGGTGGGCGGAATTGTCGGATCGATGATCGCGCGCCCGCTCGGCCGCAGATTCGGCACTGCCCGAAGCGTCCTCATCTGTCAGTTGGTGACGGGACCGTTCATCCTGTTAGCACCTCTGACGACGTACGGTGCCGGCCTGTTCTGGTTCTGCATCGGCGGCATGGTGACGGTTGCGGGCGTCGTGTCGTGCAACGTGGTGCTCGGCAGTTTCCGTCAAAGTTACTGTCCGCCGGACCGCCTCGGACGAGTGGTGGCAACGAGTATGTTCCTGCTGCACAGCAGCATTCCGCTCGGTGCTCTGACGGCAGGCTATCTCGGCGACGCAGTGGGACCGCGCGGGACGATGTGGATCATGGCCTGCCTGATCGCGCCGTGCGGATTGGTCTTGCTCTTCAGCCCCCTCCGCGGAATCCGCGATCTACCGAGTCGGCCTGCGATCTCAGTGCGGTAGAGAATCGCTGCGGTAGGGGATTACTGCGGTAGAGCCGCGGCGGCCTCTTCGCTTCGAATCGCGATGCGAAGTGTCGCGAGCATGAACAGTGACACTGCGAAACCGAAAAGCGCGCCGAACTGGTCCTGCGTGAACAGATAGACCTGCGTCACCAGGAGACTCACGATGAGGGATGCACGCAGGAGTTTCAGGGCTCGCAGGTACGGACCGCGGAAGAGGAACCACACTCCCAGAACCACAAGAACTCCGGTTGCGACGGTGGAGATCTGGACCACCAGGTCGGAGACGTCGTCGGCCTCGACGACGTTCTCGGAAACCAACGCGTAGATCACCTGGACAATCGCCAGAAGAGCCTGCAGTACGAACAGGGTCAGTACCAGTCGGCGGACGACCCGGTGCCGGAGCAGTTCCTCGGCACGGTGGAAGAACGCGTTGCGGCCACGAGTGATCTTCGATTCGATACCGCCGGTCGGCGGAGTCTGTGAATGCAGGCCGGCTTTGATCGAATCGACGAGGTCGGTGAGGCTGCGGTCTTCGACGCCGTCGAGTACGCGGAGGGCGTGGTTGTACTGGATCTCGTCGAGCTGACCGAGAGCGAGGTCCGAGAGCGCTCGCGCCCCGATGGCGAGCCGATGACGATCATTCATTCCGCGCCGAATCACCACCTCGCGCGCGGCAAGATAGAAGAGAACGAAGACGACGTACATGATCGCGATGGCAGGCTGGTAGAAGTAATCGACGTCGGCGGTGACGAATTTTCCGACCTCGTCAATGAAGAGACCGAACCCGATTCCGCCGACGAGCGTGGCCAGGTCACGCGTGCGAGAGCCTTCGGTGATGGCGGTCGCCACGATGGCTACGGCCATCAGCAATCCGCCCCAGAGAACGTGTGCGATGTGGAGGGCGCCGCCCCCGATCTGGGGATAGCCCGTTGCCGCCAGATAAGCGCGGGTGATCAGCACGGTGGCGATGCCCGCGAACAGGAACAATTCGAAACGAGCGAGTGCCGCGCGGTCGTAACTGTGCGGCAGCGTCAGCGCATTCCGGTCCTTCGTCGTCATTGCGGAACTCCCAGGTTTCGATAGCGCGCGATACGGGAGGACTGGCGATCGGTGTCCGACTCTTCGGCAAGCACGAAGAGTTCGTGCGCTATCGCAGCCCCTACCCTCTTGGAGAATTCCACGGGTTCGTCGGCCGCGTCAGGCGTTTCGGGAATGATCGCGTCGATCACGCCGTCTCGAAGCAGATCCAACGAACGAATGCCCTGCGCTGCCGCCATCTCCGGTGCGTGACTGATGTCGCGATGGACGATCGCGCTTGCGCCTTCCGGCGGCAGGGGAGCGAGCCACCCGTTCTGTGCCGCGAGTACCCGATCGGCGGGCAGCAGCGCGAGCGCCCCGCCGCCTGTTCCCTGGCCGAGCAACACCGACACTGTCGGGGTCTTCAGCGTCACGAGGTCGGCGATGCAACGGGCGATCTCAGGGGCCAGTCCACGTTCTTCAGCTTCTTTGGACAGCGACGCGCCCAAAGTGTCGATCACGAGGACAAGCGGGAGTTGTAGTTCTTCGGCAAGTTTCATGCCCCGTCGCGCTTCCCTGAGCGCGGCCGGTCCCATCGTGGTGAGCGCGGATTGGCCACTGCGGTCTTGGCCGAGCAGGATGCACGGAAAGCCTCGGAAGCGGGCGAGCGAGAGCAAGATCGTCTTGTCGGTTTCACCCTGCCCGGTGCCGCTGAGCGGTACCTGTTCAGTTGCGGCATGGCGGAGCAACTGCCGGATGCCGGGTCGATCGGCCCGGCGCGAGAGCATCACCGACTGCCAGGCGGGAACATCGGGAATCTCGGGTGAGGGAATCGGGTCCGTGGCCGCCGGGGCCGGGGGATCGGTGAGCACGCACAACGCTCGGTTGACCAGCAGACGGAGGCGGTCGACGGGGACGACGCCGTCGATCACGCCGTTGCGATACAAGTTTTCGGACGTCTGGATACCGTCGGGAAACTTTTCGCCGTACAGCGATTCGTAGACACGGGGTCCGAGGAATCCCACCAGAGCACCGGGTTCCGCGACGGTGATGTGGCCGAGGGATCCCCACGAGGCAAAGACTCCGCCGGTGGTGGGATTGCGCAGGTAAACCAGGTAGGGCAGGTGTGCCGCTTTGTGAACAGCCACTGCCGCAGCGATCTTCACCATCTGAACGAAGGCGACGGTGCCCTCCTGCATCCGCGTTCCGCCGGAGGTGGGCGAGGCGAGCAGCGGGAGTTGTTCTGCCGTAGCACGTTCGACGGCGGTCACGATCCGCTCGGCCGCGGCGACTCCGATGGAACCGGCGAGAAAGCTGAATTCACAGGCAATTACCGCGACCCGACGGCCCCGAACCGTACCCACACCGGTGACGACGGACTCGTCAACTCCGCTCTTCTCGCGGGCCTTCGCCAGGTCTTCCGCGTATTTCGCGCCAGGTCCGACGTCGACGGGCGGGGAGTCCCAGGAGACGAAGCTCTCGGGATCGAGTACCGCAGTGAGTAGTTCTTCGGCCGAGATTCGCACAACGTCCTCCAAGTAAGCAGCACCCCGTCCAGGATGAACCTACCTGGACGGGGTGCTGCCGGGATCGTGTGGCGTCAGTTGTGTGCCGGATAAATCAGCGTCCGAACGCCTCTTTCCACGAAACGACCTTGCCGATGCGAAGGATGGAGCGCTGGTAGATCTTTGCCGCGATCATCGACAGCGCAGCGGTCACCACCAGCATCAGCAGAATCGTTCCCACGATCTGGAACGGAGAAGCAACACCGGCGGAAATGCGCAGGGGCATGAGGATTGCCGAGAACGGCGGAATCCAACTCAACACGTTGCTCAGGGTTCCTTCTGGATTGCTCACCGAAACGAAAGCCACGCTGACCATTGCCATGACGAGCAGCGCGAGAGGCATCGCGGTGGCGTTGACGTCCTCCTGTCGCGAGACCATGGACCCGGCCGCGGCGTACAGCACGGCGAAGAAGAGGAAGCCGAGAATGAACCACCCGAGAGTGCCGAACAGAACGCCGATTGCGGTGCCCGTCACGGTCAGGACGCCCGTCGCCAATCCGGTGGCGACGCCCGCGACAGCGTAAGCGGCCATCTGCATCAGGCCGACAGCACCGATTCCGAGAACCTTGCCCCACAACAACTGCAGTGGACGGAGAGTGGAGAGCAGCAACTCGACGACACGGCTGGACTTCTCCTCGACGACGCCCATCGCCACGTACGTTCCGAACAACAGGATCTGCATGTACAGGAGCACCACAGCAGCGATCGACATCGCTATACGTTGGCCCTGTTCGGGATCCGGGGGATCGATGGCATCGATGGTGACCACTGCGGTGGACGTGGCTTCGGCGAGCTGAGCCGGGTCGATCCCCGCAGCGGAAAGCGCATTCGATTGTGCCTGCTGTGCAACGGAACTCTCGATGACGGCCCGCAGATTCGTGGCTACTTCCTTCTTGGTCACGACAGTGACGCCGCCGCCCGATCCAGCGATCACGGCCACGTCGAGGTCGCCGTCCTTGACTTGATCACGCGCGGTGCCGTCGTCGGAAACCTCCGTTACCGTCACCGGATTTCCGAGGGTGTCGCCGATGGACACCATCGTGGCACTGAGTGATTGGTTGCCGACCAAGCCGATCTTCGACTTGTCCTCGTCGCCGCCGGAGAAGAGCGAGAAGGCGATGATGCCGCCGATGATCGCGACCAGAATGATGACGTTGCTGATCACAAAACTCTTCTTCGAGATCTGCGTCATGAATTCGCGTCGGGCGACCAACCCGATGGCTCGACCTCCGCTCAACTGGTTGCTCATGCGGCTACTACCTCTCGGAACAGATCGGTCAGTGACGGACGTCGTAGCGTGAACTCGTGCACCGGTCCGGTTTTCAATGCTGCGTGCAGGATCTGCTGATCGTCGGCCGTGCCGTCGACGCTCAGGAGCGTTCGGCCGTCGAGGTGGCTCAGTGTGGTGACACCGATCAGATGGTGTGCCCAACCGACCGGCGCGTCAGGGGCGAAGACTTCGATTCGGCCGTCACCCTTGCCTCGTAGCTCGTCGACGGTTCCGATCTCTCGCATGCTGCCGCGGCTGATGATGCCCACGCGATCGCACAAGCGCTCCACCAGATCCAGCTGATGGCTGGAGAAGATTACGGGAACACCGGTGCGAGCCTTCTCGACCAACACGTCACTCATGACATCGACCGCTACGGGGTCAAGGCCCGAAAACGGTTCGTCCAGAACGAGTACCGATGGGTCGTGAACCAGCGCCGCTGCGAGCTGCACACGTTGCTGATTACCGAGGGACAGGGAATCGACGGTGTCCTTGACGCGTTCGGCGATGCCCAGACGTTCGGTCCACAGCTCAGTGGCCGCGTGCGCGTCGGCCTTCGAGAGTCCGTGTAGCTCGGCCAGATAGGAAAGTTGCGCTCCCACCTTCATCTTGGGGTAGAGGCCGCGTTCCTCCGGCATGTATCCGATAGTGCGACGCACGTCGAGGTCGACAGGTTTGCCGCCGAGGCGAACTTCTCCCGAATCTGCTCCGAGCACACCCAGCGCAATGCGCATCGTGGTCGTCTTGCCGGCGCCGTTGCTGCCGACGAATCCGAAGATCTCGCCTGGACGCACTTCGAAACTCAGGTTGTCGAGTGCGACGACGTCGCCGTAGCGTTTCGAGATGCCGTCGATCGTGAGGGTGGCTGACATGGGTCCTTCCCATCGGTCGAGTGGTGCGCTTCGGTAATACGGGTCAGAGATCGAACTCTTCCGAATCAATCGGATCCGGGTCTGGATTGGTCCACGAGAGAATCATCGCGGGCGTGCACGCGCCGATCAGCATTGCAGTCAGTGCCAATAAACCTCCCGTGTAAGGCAGCCTCTCTACATTCCACTGCACCGACGAGGTGAAAATGAGGAAAATGGCGACAATGAAGACCAACGTTTGGGTCACGCTGAGCCCGACGGAGCGAGCGTCGTTGCGTTGCTGGATCTCCCATTCGTCCAACGCCTGCCGCGGAGCATCCCCTTGCCGGCCCGACACGATTTGAAGTGAGGACCACGTCGGCAGGAACAGCAGGGTGAGGACCGGCCATGCCACGGCGAAGAGCGGATTGAACAGGCATGCTGTGCTGACGGCAACCATCGTGGTGAACAGGACCGCCAGGGCGACGACGAGTACGCGCCGACGTCGACGGGTTCGCCAATTCGGGAGCCAATGTCGGAACGTCTCCTCGTTCTGCAGGAACCGCCGAGTGCGGTGGGCCTGGTAGCGGTCGATCAGATTTGATTCAGGCACTTGGCTTTTCACTCCCCTCGGTAGTGCGGTCAGATCGGTAGACCTCCGTCGACGGTGCATTCCGGTAGACCTCCGTCGACGGTGCATTCCGGTAGACCTCCGTCGACAGCGGCCCGAACTCTGTCCGGGAGAACACCGCCTCCACCGGGAGGTCGAACACCCAGCAGATTCGGAATGCAAGATCCAGGCTGGGGTAGTGGTCACCGCGTTCGAGTGCCCCCACCGTCTGCGGATTCACGTCGACGAGTTGCGCAAGCTGTGCCCGGCTCATCTTCCGCTCGGCGCGAAGCACTCCGATGCGATTGAAGATGGGGAGCGCGTCTCCCCGCCGGACTGGGCTCATGCATCAAAGTGTTGTAAAAACCCAACAGTTTGTCAACACGAACCGCGATTGTTCCGCTTCTGGGGCGTGCCGGCGGATAAGGTTCGGGCAACGGAAGGGGCTTGGCATGGTGGTCGAACAGTTGGTGCTCGAAGAGTCCGGCCTGGTCGTGCAGGTGCGCGAGGATGGTAGCTACTGCGTGGGACCGCAAGGGCGCGAAGCGGTCTGGCGCGATCCGATGGAGAAGGGTGCAGTCATCGGTATCGGGCAGCACACTCCGGGGGATGTGGAAGGCGAATCGTGGTGGGTCGTGTACGGCCAGTCGGTCATCGGGGCGGACGTCACCGTTCGACTCGAGGACGGGTCGCACGTGCCGGTTTCGCGCCTCGGTGAGATCTTCGCCAGTGAATGGGTGAGTACCCCGCAGCAGGCGTTGCTGTACCGGTCCGATCGCCCGGTGGAGTCGCAGCCCACTAAACTGTCTGTGCTGTTCGCCAGGCCGAAGTTCATGCCCAAGGCGGCGTTTCCGGAGAATGATCGCTTGTAGTTGCAGCGAGCTGCCGTCGGGAGGCTGGCAGCCATCTTCTCGAAACATTACGGTACGTACTGTACTGTTTTGGAATGACAACTTGGCCGAACGACCTCGCAGTAGTGCAAGTGCGCGTAGCGCGACCCACCGACAGGCTCGACGACGTGATTACGTTCTATCGCGACTGTCTGGGATTGCCAGAGCTCTACCGGTTCTCCGGTCATGCCGGGTACGACGGAATCATGCTGGGTCTGCCGGATTCGAACTATCACCTCGAATTCACGACCCACGAAGACGGAAGCCCGTGCCCGGCGCCGACGCAGGACAACCTGTTGGTGCTCTACTTCGCCGGCGAGTCGGCGATGTACGAGGTAGTTCAGAGGTTGGGGGAAGCAGGGCACGAACCCGTTGGCGCCGAGAATCCGTACTGGGAGGAGAATGCGGGGATGACTTTCGAAGATCCCGACGGCTGGCGTCTGGTGCTCATGCCGCGGCCGGTGCTGTAGATGGTGCGCGCCCGCGACGAGCGGATCGACGACGCCGTTCTGGCGGCAACCCTGGAGTTGTTGGGGGAGAACGGATATGCGGAGCTGTCGATCGGTTCGGTGGCGACGAGAGCGGGCGTGCATCGACCCGCCATCTACCGGAGATGGCCGTCGAAGCGGCATCTGGTGGTGGACGTCGTCGTGGCGCACATCGGCACTGATCCAACGCCGGACACCGGCGATCTCAGGGCAGACCTGGTCGCCGGCATCACGACATTGGTTGTGGGACTGAGTGAAACGGTAGTCGGTCGGATCCTGCCCGCGTTGGTCGCGGATCTGGCGGCGGACCCGGAATTGGCGCGGGATTTCCAGTCGGCATTCTTTCAGCCTCGACGCGATTCCACTGCGGCAGTGCTGGAATCGGCGCGGCTACGCGGCGACATTCGGAGCGACTTCGACCTGGACTTCGTCCTGGACGCGCTGGCGTCGCCGATCTATTACCGAGCGTTGTTCCGTCACTTACCGCTGGACGCGCTCCTGGCCGAGCAGTCCGTCGATTCTGTGCTGCTGACGTTGACTCCCCACGAAAATTCTTGAAGCCGTTTCGATTCAGTTCAATTCGACTGGATCAGGCCCGACACGGCTGTCGGTGTTCAGCGCTGCGATGGCCGCTGACTCGTCGGCATCGAGTGCGAAGTCGAAGATTGCGGCGTTGTCGCGCATGCGGGCAGGCGTGACCGACTTCGACAGAACGGTGTGACCCTGTTCGAGATGCCAGCGCAGAATGATCTGTGCCGGGCTCTTGCCGTGTGCTGCAGCAATTTTCCCGATGGCCGGGTCGTCGAGGATGGTTCCCTGTCCCAATGGGCTCCAAGCCTCGATTTCGATGCCGCGACTTCGCGCGTACTCCCGTGACGCGTGCTGTTGCAGTCTGGGGTGCAATTCGATCTGGTTGACGGCCGGGGTGATCGAGCTGTGCTCGGCCAGCAGTTCGAGGTGCTCGGGCAGGAAGTTGGACACACCGATCGCCCGGGTGCGGCCGGAGGCGAGAATTTGCTCGAATGCCGCCCAGGTCTCGACGAACAGGCCCTTTGCCGGCGCGGGCCAGTGAATCAGATAGAGGTCGACGTAGTCGAGTCCGAGCTTGTCGAGGCTGGTGTCGAAAGCGGCGAGTGTTCGGTCGTGGCCCTGATCGTCATTCCACAGCTTGGTGGTGACGAACAGCTCTGACCTAGGGATATCCGAACCTGCGATGGCGCGGCCGACCCCGGCTTCATTTCCGTAGATCGCGGCCGTGTCGATGTGGCGGTAGCCGATCTCGAGAGCTGCGGCAGTGACCTCTTCGGTCTGTGCGTCCGGTACCTGGAAAACGCCGTACCCGAGTTGCGGGATGGTGATCGGCTCGCCGGTGGTTCCGTGAGTCAGTGTGCGGTCGGGGATCGACAACATTGAAGAGTGCCTTTCGGGACTGGGATGTGGCAGCTCGACGGGGGATCATGTCATCCGCGGGCCACCTATGCCGCGCATGCAAATATTGCGTGCGCCTGATAAATAGTTGCACACGCGGGTTGTCTGCGCAAGCAGAGTCGATCGGCTACTCCTCGAAGAGCTGTCCGTTCTCCATTCGCCACCGGCGCGTGCTTCGGGTGGACTGCAGCATGCGTCGATCGTGAGTGACCAGAAGGAGGGTTCCCTCGAACGACTCCATTGCCTGCTCGAGCTGTTCGATCGCCGGAAGGTCGAGATGGTTCGTCGGCTCGTCCAGTACCAGTAGGTTCACGCCGCGAGCCTGGAGCAAAGCAAGCGCAGCCCTTGTTCTCTCGCCGGGGGACAGGGAAGCGGCAGATCTGAGTACGTGGTGTCCGCGCAGGCCGAACTTGGCGAGGAGAGTGCGGACATCGGCATCGGGCCAGTCCGGAACCTGTGCACCGAAGGCCTCCACGACTGGTTGATCACCTTCGAACAATCCACGCGCCTGATCGATCTCACCGATCGCGACACCGGAACCCAGCGACGCGATGCCCTCGTCCGGGACGAGTTTGCCGAGCAGGACGTTGAGGAGGGTGGTCTTGCCTGCCCCGTTCGCGCCCGTGACGAGAATCCGATCACCCCAGTCGATCTGCGTCGTGACCGGACCGAACGTGAACTGACCGCGAGTTACCTTGGCGCCGTTCGTGGTCGCGACAACGGATCCGGACCGCGGCGCCGCCGCGATCTCCATACGAAGTTCCCACTCCTTGCGCGGTTCCTCGACCACTTCGAGTCGCTCGATGCGACGTTGAGTCTGGCGTGCTTTCGCGGCTTGCTTCTCCGTCGACTCGGTCCGCAATCCGCGTCCGATCTTGTCGTTGTCCTTGGCTTTACGACGCGCGTTGCGGACGCCGTGTTCCATCCAGTTGCGCTGCATCTGTGCGCGATCTTCGAGATCGGAGCGGGTGCCTGCGTATTCCTCGAACGCCTCGCGTGCGTGCTGGCGGGCGATCTCGCGTTCGGCGAGGTACGACTCGTAGCCGCCGTCGTACACGGCGATGTCCTGTTGTGCCAGATCGAGTTCCACGATTCCGGTGACGGTGCGCGAGAGGAACTCGCGATCATGGCTCACGACAACCAGTGCTGCGCGCGTCTCGGCGACAAATCGCTCCAACTGCTCGAGACCGCGTAGGTCGAGATCGTTGGTGGGCTCGTCCAACAAGAGAATGTCGTAGCGCGAAAGCAACAGTGACGCGAGGCCGGCGCGCGCGGCCTGACCGCCGGACAATGCCGTCATATGTGCATCGAGTGGAACTCCGAGACCGAGTTCTTCGACCACCTTCTCGGCGCGCTCGAGCAGGTCGGCGCCGCCGAGAGCGAGCCAGCGTTCCAGTGCCGGGGAGTACAGATCCTCTTCGGCTTCGGCCAGGGTTTCGGCTGCGGCGTTCATGACTTCCTCGGCGTGGGCGACGCCGGTGCGGCGGCCGAGGAACTCGAGGACGGTCTCACCCTCGATGCGATCGGGTTCCTGCGCGAGGTAACCGACCGCAGCATCCGGCGGGCTGAGGATGATCGAACCCTCGACGTCGGCGGTTCCGATTCCGGCCAGTGCGGTGAGAAGCGTCGACTTGCCGGCGCCGTTCGCGCCGACGAGGCCGATGACGTCGCCGGGGGCAACGGTGAGGTCGAGGTCGGAGAACAGGGTGCGTTCTCCCCGGGAAGCAGAGAGGCCGCTGATGCGCAGTGTTGCAGTCACCTGAGAAGTATCCCCGGTGCTGTGCGCCTTTATTAACCGCGGGCGGTTAATAAAGGCGCACAGCAGTCAGCCACGGACCAGGTGATACCAGCACGGATGTGCCGCACGGACCGGAAGTGGCGATTCACTCACGTCCGCGGCCATGCTCGAGGCCATCGACCAACCGTCGAATGCTCGCATGACGTCCTCCTCCGAGACGCCGTGTGGCATCGGCCAACGGTGCCCCGGTCCGAATGCGAACATCACCATGGACGCCCCGGGTGCGGTGATCGCATTTACGGATCTCCCGTAGTCCCGCCGTTGATGATCGGTGAGCCCGTGAAAACAGCCGATGTCGAGCACCAGCATGTGCCCGCCGTCGACAGCAATGTGCAGGTCTGCCGCGTCCTCGTGGAGGAACCGGACGTCGACGTGTGCTTCACGCGCGTGTATGCGCGCTTTGTCCAGCGGTTCCTGTTCGGCGTCGACGCCGGTGACGTGCCACCCGCGTTGCGCCAGCTCGATGGAATGGCGTCCGGTGCCGCAACCGATATCGAGTGCACGGCCACCTTCCGGGACGGGAATCGCATCCAGAAGGCCGGACAGTTGAGCGTCGAACCCGTGCCCGGTGTGCTCCCACGGAGTGACGCCGACCTTGTAGGCGAGACGATATGAAAGATTCATCGCTCTCTCTTTTCTCGAGGCGATTCCAATACTTGTCTTCCAAGGTAGACCGGCATTTCGGGCGGTACAAGGGCACTGCCCGGAGGTTCGGCGGGGAATGCCTCCCGGCCCTCGCGCGTTGGATCCATATATGACCGAGACCAACGATGTGACCTCTGTACCGACCATTGTTCTGAACGACGGTAAGACGATCCCCGCACTCGGATTCGGTGTGTTCCAGGTTCCGGACGACGAGACGCAGGAAGCCGTCTCCACAGCCCTGAAGACCGGCTACCGCAGTATCGACACCGCCAAGATCTACGGCAACGAGGTGGGCGTCGGCCGCGCGATCGCCGAATCCGGCATCGCCCGCGAAGACCTCTACATCACGACAAAACTGTGGAACGACGATCAGGGCTACGACTCGACGCTTGCGGCATTCGACGCCAGCCTCGACAAGTTGGGTCTCGAGTACCTCGACCTGTACCTGATCCACTGGCCGGTTCCGTCCAAGGACCTGTACGTCGAGACGTTCAAGGCATTCCAGAAGCTCAAGGCCGACGGACGGGTTCGATCCATCGGCGTCTCCAACTTCACCATCGAGAACCTCGAGCGCGTCATCGGCGAAACCGGTGAGGTGCCGGTCCTCAACCAGATCGAGCTTCACCCCAAGTTCAACCAAGCCGAACTGCGCGCCTTCCACACCGGCAAGGGAATCGCGACGGAAGCGTGGAGCCCGCTCGGCCAGGGAACCGTTCTCGGCGACCCCGTCATCACCGCTATCGCCGACGCTCATGGCGTCACCGCGGCTCAGGTGATCATTCGCTGGCACCTGCAGATCGGAAACGTGGTGATTCCGAAGTCGGTGACCCCCGAACGTATCGCCGCCAACTTCGATGTCTTCGGATTCGAACTGACACCGGAACAGATCAACGCGATCGGTGCTCTCGACGACCCGGCCGGCCGCATCGGCCCCGACCCGGCCACGCTCGGCAGCTAGTACTTCCGGCAGACCCACAAACGGCACTCCCACAATTGCGGGAGTGCCGTTTTGTCGTGCGAGGTCAGTTCAGGTGTGTGCGATGTTCTGCGGTGAATGCGATGTGCTCGTCCGCGCGTCCGGTGCGGAGCTTCTCGACCCACTCGGGATCGGCGAGCAGCGCGCGCCCGATGGCAACCATGTCGAATTCACCCCTCTCGTACTGAGCTTCGAGACGCTCCAGTCCGGTGACAGCAGATGCAGCTTCGCCGGTGAATGCCGTCGTGAACACGGAATCGAGTCCGACCGAACCGACGGTGATGGTCGGCAACCCGGTCAGCTTCTTCGTCCAACCGGCGAGGCCGAGTGTGCCGTCTTCACCGTCGAGTTCAGCGAATGCCGGTTCCCAATGACGCCTCGTGGACGGATGCAGAACGTCGACGCCGGCGTCGACCAGGGGAGTGAGGATGCGGCCGAGTTCTGCCGGGCTCTGGGCGATACGAGCGTCGTAATGGCCGGACTTCCACTGCGAGAATCGGTAGACGATCGCGAACTCGTCCCCGACGGCCTCTCGGATTGCGGCGACGACCTCGGCCGGGAAACGGGTGCGGGCCTCGAGTGATCCGCCGTAGCCGTCGGTTCGGACATTGGTTCCCGCCCAGAGAAATTCGTCGAGCAGGTAGCCATGTGCTCCGTGCAACTCGAGACCGTCGAAGCCGGTGTTCTTCGCGTTGAGTGCGGCGTCGACCCACGACTGCTTCAAGTCGTCGAGGTCAGAGGTAGTGAATTCTCGTCCCAGGCGGGTGCCGTCCAGTGCCAGGCCGGAGGGGCTGACGGTTTCGACCTCGGGGTTCAGGCGCGAGTTCTCGCCGCGTTCGACTCCGAGGTGCCACAGCTGAGGAATGATCGATCCGCCTTCGGCGTGGACGGCGTCGACAACCGACTTCCAGCCACCCAGGCTCGAATCGCCGTAGATGCGCGGTACGCGGGTGTGCGGGCCGGCTGCCGGGTCCGGGATGTACGTGCCTTCGGTGATGATCAAGCCGACACCACCTGCTGCGCGACGACGGTAGTACTCGGCTACGTCGGCGCCGGGGATTCCGTCCGGCGAGAAGGCGCGCGTCATCGGGGCCATGGCGAAACGGTTACGCAACGAGAGTGATTTGACCTCGAAAGGCTCGAAGAGGCCGCGCAACGCGGAGGCCTCGGGTGCTGTCGATGTGTCGGGAAGAGTCACGGGTTTGTTCAACGCGGCGGACCCTCGACCTATTCCGCCGCCTGACTTTATCTCACCGAAATCTGCAAAAGGTTGCGTACGTTCGGTTTTCGATAGTTGCTCACGTCGGCCACACTTAGTTTGTGCATTAACTATTAACATGCGATATGGTCGTGCGGAAAGTTCTTGAGGCGGTATCGAGCACGAAAGAGGACGCGCGAGCATGACGACAACGGTGCCGGACGAGCGGACCGGAGAGTTGGAGCCGATTCCGGAGCGGCCGTACCCGAAGCGCCGTGATCCCAAGGGGTCGTGGATGTTCGACATGATCAAGACCACCGATCACAAGAAGATCGGGATCATGTACATGATCACGGCTTTCGTGTTCTTCCTGATCGGCGGCCTGATGGCCCTGTTCATGCGTGCGGAACTGGCTGTCCCCGGGATGCAGTTCCTCTCGAACGAGCAGTTCAACCAGTTGTTCACCATGCACGGCACGATCATGTTGCTGCTGTACGCGACGCCCGTCGTTTTCGGCTTCGCGAACTACATACTTCCGCTGCAGATCGGTGCCCCGGACGTGGCGTTCCCGCGTCTGAACGCATTCGGATTCTGGCTCTTCACTTTTGGTGGTCTCATCGTTCTCGGCGGATTCCTCACGCCGGGCGGCGCTGCCGACTTCGGTTGGACCGCGTACACCCCGTTGTCGGGCGCGGTGCACAGTCCCGGCGTCGGCGCCGACCTGTGGGTCTTCGGTCTGACGGTCGGTGGCCTCGGCACCATTCTCGGTGCGGTCAACATGATCACCACCGTGATCTGCCTGCGCGCACCAGGTATGACGATGTTTCGGATGTCCATCTTCACGTGGAACATCTTCATCACCAGCATTCTGATCTTGATGGCGTTCCCGCTCTTGACCGCTGCGTTCATGGGTCTGTTCGTCGACCGTCATCTCGGTGGGCACATCTTTGACCCGGCGTCGGGTGGAGTTCTGTTGTGGCAGCACCTGTTCTGGTTCTTCGGTCACCCCGAGGTGTACATCATCGCGCTGCCGTTCTTCGGCATCGTCTCGGAGATCTTCCCGGTCTTCAGCCGTAAGCCGATCTTCGGGTACACCGGATTGGTCTATGCGACACTGGCGATTTCAGCTCTGTCGATCGCGGTGTGGGCTCACCACATGTACGCGACGGGTGCTGTTCTCCTGCCGTACTTCTCGTTCATGACGTTCCTGATCGCCGTGCCGACAGGTGTGAAGATCTTCAACTGGATCGGCACGATGTGGAAGGGGCAGTTGACCTTCGAGTCGCCGATGGTGTTCTCGGTCGGCTTCTTGATCACCTTCCTCTTCGGTGGTCTGTCGGGTGTCATTCTCGCGAGCCCGCCGATCGACTTCCATGTCACCGACACGTATTTTGTCGTCGCCCACTTCCATTACGTGGTCTTCGGTACGGTCGTGTTCGCCACGTACGCCGGTATCTACTTCTGGTTCCCGAAGATGACCGGTCGCATGATGGACGAGCGTCTCGGCAAGTGGCACTTCTGGACCACGTTCGTCGGTTTCCACGGCACGTTTCTCGTTCAGCACTGGCTCGGCGGCGAGGGGATGCCGCGTCGCTATGCCGACTACCTGCCCTCGGACGGGTTCACGGTGCTGAACTCGGTGTCCACGATCTTTGCCTTCGTGCTCGGTGCCTCGACGCTTCCGTTCATCTGGAACGTTTTCAAGAGCTACCGCTACGGCGAAGTTGTCACCGTCGACGATCCGTGGGGTTACGGAAACTCGCTGGAGTGGGCAACCACCTGCCCGCCGCCGCGTCACAACTTCACCGAGTTGCCGCGCATCCGCAGTGAGCGTCCGGCGTTCGAGCTGCACTACCCGCACATGGTGGAGCGAATGAGGGCGGAAGCGCACGTGGGTCTCACCGGGCAACCCACGTCGACGTTGGAGAAGAGTGACGATCATCGCCAGATTGATTAGTGCAATAATAGTTGCTGCACTAATTAATCTGATAACATCGGATTCATGACGACGAAGGCTCCGCAGACGCAGATGGATGATCCGCTGGCTCTCGACCGGCAGGTGTGCTTTGCACTTGCGGTCGCGAACCGGGCGGTGCTGTCCGTCTACCGGCCACTGCTCGAGCCGATGGGCCTCACGCATCCCCAGTACCTGGTGATGCTGGCACTGTGGGGAAAGTCGCCGATGGCGGTCAAGGAAATCGGGCAGGCACTGCAACTCGATTCGCCGACGCTGTCGCCGCTCCTCAAGCGACTCGAGGCGTCCGGGCTGATCACGCGCACCCGTAGCCGCGCCGACGAACGGCAACTGGACGTGGACCTCACCGAAGCCGGTGTGGCACTGCGCGCGGAGGCGGAGAAGATCCCGCCGGCGGTTGTCGCGAAGCTCGGCGTCAGCCTCGCCGAACTCGAAGAACTCCACAACGTTCTGACGCGGGTCAACGAGGCCGCGCTCCGCGCCGGAGCCTTGGACCAATGAGAGAAATGTGATGACTGCATCCGAAAGAAACGTGATGACTGCGTCAGTACCGTCGATGCGTACCGAACAGGTGACTTCCGTGACTTCCAAAAAGCAACGTACGAGCCCGAATCCTCTTCAGTGGTTGGGTTATTCAGTGGGGCGCAAGCTGCCCGATTCGATGCAGGACTGGGTACGAAACGACCTGATCGGTGACTGGGCCGTGCCGCGTCACCTGATCCGAAGCATGGTGCCGTTCATTCCAGTGTTCGCGGCTTTCATGCTCTTCCCCGGACCGTGGGCCCTGCGGGCATCGATGGTGCTGCTCGGAGTGCTTCTGGCACTGTTCTATTCGGTCTCCTACATGGCTCAGAACAGGTCGCGTCGCCTCGAGCGTCACGGTTTGCCTTCCGACCTCGAGAACCCGAAGAAGATCTCGCGCCACGACGCCGAGAAGGCCGCCTACGAGAAGTTGCACGGCGGCCCCGCGACGTAGACACCTCGGTCACATGCCGTGGAGGGCGCTGCCGCCGTTCAACTCGCAGACGCGTTGCTCCACGGTCGCCGAGAAGCCCCCTTCCGGCTCGGTCGAACGAAGAGCCGATTCGACATCTTGCTCGACCAGATATCCGTTGATCGCGATTGCCGCGGTCGAACCTGCAGCCGCGGCATTGATTACCTGAGCGCGAGGGTCGACGACGTTGCCGGCGCCCCAGACGCCCGGAACGCTGGTGGCGCCGGAAGGGTCGACAACCGCGAATCCCGTAGGGCCGGTTTTGCACCCGAGTCGCGTCAGATGCGTGTGGTTCGGATTGAAACGTGGCGCAACGAACAATGCTGAGCGAGGGACCAACTGGCCGTTGTCGAGTTCGACGGCCCTCAGTTCGCCTCTCTCACCGATCAATCCAGATACCGATCCGTCGGCAACCGTCACTCCTCGGGCAGCCAGTCGCGCGCGTTCGTCGGGGGTGAGCGAGATCTTGTCGGGGAAGAACGTCACATCCGACGACCACTGTCGGAGTAGAAACGCCTGGTGAAGTGACATCTCGCGAGCGTCGCCGCCGAGAACGCCGATCGGTTGGTCGCTGATCTCGTACGCATGGCAGTACGGGCAATGGAGCACGCTTTGTCCCCAAAGCTCCTGGATGCCTGGTATTTCCGGGAGTGAATCCCGTAGACCGGTGGCAACCAGCACAGTACGAGTTTCGAGCGTCGTGCCTCCTGAAAGTTCGACGACAAAGCCGGGTTCGATACCGCGCCAGGAGATGTCGACTACGTCATCTTGTGTCAATTCCACTCCGTACGTCTGCAATTCGCTGCGTCCGACGGCGAGCAACTCACGTGGCGCCATGCCGTCGCGCGAGAGGAAGCCGTGCATGTGTGCTGCCGGTGCGTTGCGCGGTTTGCCGGAATCGATGACGGCGACCGAGCGCCGAGCACGACCCAACACCAGGGCTGCGCTGAGTCCGGCGGCGCCACCGCCGACGATCACGGCGTCGAGGATCTCAGTTTCAGTGTGTGTTCGCATGAGCACAGATTGCTCGCGGAGGGGGTTCTTCAGCAACTAATGTTGCCATTTCTGGGAATTGCCGTCAGACTCGGCACCATGAATGTCAACGGTCCGCACATCGATGCCGCCATCTCGCAGATCGGCGCGCGCCTCAAACGCATTCGTACACAGAGGAACGTCACGCTCACAGCGCTGTCCGAGTCCACCGGTATCTCGAAGAGCACCCTGTCGAGGCTCGAAGCGGGGGAGCGTCGCCCGAGCTTGGAGTTGCTGCTTCCGATCGCGCTTGCCCACCAAGTGCCGTTGGACCAACTGGTGGCGGCACCGCAGGTCGCCGATCCACGCATCCAGAGTGCGCCTCGAAGCGTCAGTGGGCGAACGGTATTGCCGCTGACTCGGCAACCGGGTGGGTTGCAGGCATTCAAGATGACCATCCCGGCAAGCCAGACGGAACCGGATCCCCAAGTGCACGACGGCTACGAATGGCTGTACGTGTTGTCGGGGAGGTTGCGGTTGGTGTTGGCCGATCACGACATCGTGATGGGTACGGGTGAAGCTGCTGAATTCGACACCCGAAACCCGCATTGGTTCGGCAGTGACGGGCGCGGCCCGGTCGAGGTACTGAGTCTGTTCGGCCCCCAAGGAGAACGCATCCACGTTCGGGCCAGGCCTTCGGCGAAGTGAAGGACAGTCATACTTTCATTCGGTACTGCCGGAAGCGAAGAGGACAGTGAGGATCTGTGCGAATCGAAATTGACGACCTGAGTCGGGATGCGGTCCGTGCTCTACTCACCGAACATCTCGCCGACATGCACGCGACCTCGCCCGCGGACAGCGTTCACGCGCTGGACGTCACGGGGCTGATGGATAGCTCTGTGACCATGTGGACGCTGTGGAGCGAAGGTGACGAGTTACTCGGTTGCGTCGCACTCAAGGAACGGTCGTCGGCGGGCGGCGAGATCAAGTCGATGCGAACGTCATCGGCAGCAAGGGGGCGTGGCGTGGGAACGCGACTTCTTCAACACGTCGTGGACGAGTCGAGACAACGAGGTTACCGGCAACTCGAATTGGAGACCGGTACGCAAGAGTTCTTCGATCCAGCTCGCCGGTTGTACGCGAAATTCGGGTTCGTGCCTTGTCCACCGTTCGGGAACTACCGCGAAGACCCGAACAGCGCATTCTTCGTTCTCACCTTGTGAGCAGCTCGCACGCTACAGCATCTTGGCTGTGATGCGTCGTACTGCACTGTCGGAGTCCATGATTGCGGTGTCGAGCACCAGCCGTTCCGTAGTCCACGGCTCGTAGTCTCGATCCAGAATTTCCTGCCACGTCGGTAGTACGAGATCCGGGATGTCGACGACTCGCCGTTCAGCGCGTCTGCGATGCTCGTCGGGATCCGAACAGATG
The DNA here is from genome assembly GCF_044908235.1 of Rhodococcus sp. 27YEA6. NCBI lineage: Bacteria > Bacillati > Actinomycetota > Actinomycetes > Mycobacteriales > Nocardiaceae > Rhodococcus > Rhodococcus sp. 27YEA6. The sequence continues at coordinate 797,882 of NZ_JBIYCY010000001.1, forward strand.
ACCTCGACACCGAGCAGGCGCGCCGAATTATGTTGTGCGGTAGCGGACCAGGCGTTTCGTGTCGCCTCGACGGGGTTGACGCATTCGACCACGACCGAAAGTCCCAGTCGCAATTGTTCGGCGGCGAGCGCGTACCCGGTGATGTATCCGGCGGTCCCGGACGCGTCAGCTATACCGCTGCGGATCAGCGCCTGTTCGATGGTATCGATCCGCATGAAGGGGATTTGGTGACGCTGCGCAAGCGCCCGCGCGATCGTCGACTTGCCGGTGGCCGGCAAACCACCGATCACGACGAGCGTTGCGCGAGTCGATGGCTGGGGGTTGTGTCCGGCATCCACCATCCCCGAAATGTACGGGGCGTTGTCGATTTACGTGAACTCGCCCCGTACTCTGCTCAGTTCGAGATCGCGAACTCTCGTGCTTCGAACGCCAGATCGTCGGCGGCGGATTCCATTCGTGCCGTCGCGCGGTTGGGTGCTGTCAGCACTGCGACAATCGGAACTGCCAACGCCAGCAGGCCGAGAACGAAGACAGGGAAGAGGAACGAGAACACTTCGAGTCCCTGTGGCGCCGGGGCTGCCGCGTCGTGAACAACCTCGACAGCGGCCATTCCGGTGTAGTGCATACCGACGACAGCGATGCCCATGATGATTCCGGCGACAAAACGCAGAATCGTGGACTCGAGCACCATGGTGAACCACAGTGCAGCGGTTCCGGCGACGACTGCGATGAGAACCGACAGTGCAACGAAGAGCAGGTCGTAGTGGATCTCGCCCTGAAAGCGCAAGGCGCGCATACCCGTGTAATGCATGATGTTCACGGCGAGACCGGTTACCACGCCCCCGATCAGAAGCCGCGTCCAGCGAAATTCGGTCCCGATGATCAGCAGGCCGACAAACACGGCCCCTACTGAGATGATCGCGGAGATCACGGTCCATCCGAGGTTGTATCGAATGGGACTGCCGGGGACTGCGAATCCGAGCATGGCGATGAAATGCATGAGCCAGATGGCGACGCCACCGATCGACAAGGCAGCCATGGCGAGCCATCGCATGCGTGTGGCGGTTGTCGTCGCCGACGCTGAATGCCTGGTGCACGCCAGGCCGACTACCGACCCGACCACGGACACGACGTAGGCGAGTCCGAGCAGCCAGATTCCCATCGAGAAATGGTGCATTTCATCCGACATGCCAGTTCCTTTCGGCGACGATTCGCATCTGGTGATTCATCTAGACGACTGCTTCAGCTGCAAGTCGTTCGAGGGAGTATTCGGTGACGGCGATCAGCGCGCGTTTGGCTGATTCGCGGTTTCGGGCGTCGATCTCGATCATGGGAACCCGGTTGGGTAGAGCCAACGCCTGGCGGAGATCGCTCGCCGAATGGATTGGTGCGCCGTCGAAACGGTTGACCGCCACGATGAACGGGAGGCCTCGCGCCTCGAAGAAGTCGACTGCGGCGAAGCTGTCTTCCAGGCGACGCGTGTCGACCAGAATGACCGCACCGATCGCACCGGTGATCAGGTCGTCCCACATGAACCAGAAGCGGCGCTGTCCCGGGGTTCCGAACAGATAGAGGACCAGGTCGTCGGCGAGAGTGATGCGCCCGAAGTCCATCGCGACCGTCGTGGTGCTCTTGTCGGGAGTGGATCCGAGATTGTCGATACCGTCGCTGGCGTCGGTGACCATGGCCTCCGTGCGAAGGGGGACGATTTCGGAGACGGTCCCCACAAGTGTTGTCTTGCCAACACCGAAACCCCCGGCGATCACGATTTTTGTCGATTTCACGCGAGACGATGAGTCAGAGTGCCCGAAGTCCACTGAGGGTCCTTTCGATCAGTTCGCGTCGCTCGACTCGAGATGCGTCGCTTCGCAGAGTGGCATGTATTTCCAGTGATCCGGCTACTACGAGGTCGGCAACCAGTACCCGTACGACTCCGATCGGAACACCCAGGTGGGCAGCGATCTCGGCAACCGAGATCCGCTGCTCGCAGAGTGCGACGATCGATGCACGAATATCCTGCGGTGCAAGATTGTTCGAGACCGCGTCTTCGATCGTCGCGATGATCGCTTCGAGTGGGAGGTCGATGGACGGCAGGGTCCGACCTTCGGTGAGCGCGTACGGCCGGACCAAGCTCGGTTCGGCGTCGTCGTACTCGGATTGATGGTGAGGCATCGAACTCAAATACCCTGCGATGTTCTCGGGGCAATGTCCATGGTGGTGCCGACGCGATCGACGAGAGTCGCCATTTCGTAACCGATCTGGCCGATGTCGCATCCGGCGACAGCGAGAGCGGCAAGGTAAGCGCCACTACCGACGCCCATGAGAAGCAGGTAGCCGTTCTCCATCTCGACGACGGACTGCATGACGGCTCCACCGTCGAAGAGGCGTGACGCCCCCGCGGACAGGCTGGCGAGTCCGGAAGTGACAGCGGCTAATTGATCGGCCCGATCGAGCGGAAGATGTGTGCTCGAGGCCGTCAACAACCCGTCGGCTGAGACGATGATCGCGTGACTCACACCCGGCACGTCTCGGGCAAAAGCCGATACCAGCCAGTCGAGTGCGCGGGGAGTCTCTTGGGCTCCGACAGTGTTCACTGTTCTCCTTCATCGTTGTGCAACATCGTGGACGATTCGAAAGACTGTCCGCCATCGGGCTGATGGTCGGCGGCGCGCCGTCGCCCTCGTTGTACTCCGGATTGGTAACTGCTCCAACCACGTTGGACGTCCGCCGGATTGGATGCATGGCGCTGTGTCGTTCCACCTCTCCCGACTGCGCCGGGAACCAGGCGGGCTCCGCGGTCTCGAATGGGAAGTCCGGAATCGGCGATCTTGGTGACCGGCATCTCGAACGAGGTCCGAGCGGCCAGCCAGCCTTGATCCGCGTCGGTGGTCCACGCACTGCCGGTGGAAGCAGCTGACGTCTCCGCCGTCGGGTCCACGAGCCACTCGGACACCATCCGGGCGAAAATCGGCATCGTGGTCGGGGCAGCGAGTACGCCGTTCGAGTTGCCCTCTCCCGCGCCGTCAGCGCGCGCCGATGCGCGAGCAGAGAGCCCGTCACGGGTGCGCGAGGAGAAGAACGCCGCAGTATTTGTCGGCGTCGGGGCTGAGAGCCGGTGCCGTGGCGGCGGGGTTGTCGACGGGTGTGGACCCACCGGGATCTCGGGACCCTGTGCCGGCGAGGTGAATTCCGGCGAAGGAGTACGCACGGGAAGGGACGTCGATGCGCTTGTGCCTTCGGGATCGGGCAGAGGAGCGAAGGACGACACGGAGGTGGCGGGTGCAGCAGTGGTCGGAGTCGAGGTACTGACCGCCGGTACTCCACTTGTGCCCGGAGTGCGACGTGGCAACCCCGAAGGCGCTGTTGTCGTGGGAATGGATTGCGGTGTGATCGGGGCGAACGTCTCAGTCCGGTCGGTGCTGTTGCTGGGCGTTCGACGCGGGAGATCTGCGAAACTTCTGGTCGCAGGCTGCGGGGGTGCCAATTCGGTCGGGACGGGCTTTGACCAGGACGGTTCAGACGGTGCGGGCGGCGGAGTCCGATCGAGCGTGGGCACGGGTCCGGTTCGCGGCGTGCGGATCTCGGGTCCCCGAGAAGAATCGAGTATCGACGTCGGTAGGAGCACCGTTGCGGTGATGCCGCTGTGCGTCGACGACGTTGCCGTCGGGCGCAGGCGCACAGAGATGTTGTAGCGACGACTGATTCGGCTCACGACGAACAAACCCATGCGACGCGCTGTATCCGCGCTCATCTCGCCGCCGGCGGCGAGGCGCTCGTTGGCATCGAGGATATCGGCAGGCGACATGCCGATACCGAGATCTGCGATCTCGACGATCATGGAGCCGTCGATGGTGCGGGCAGCGTTGATGGAGACGGTGGTCTCCGGCGGGGAGTACCGCAGAGAATTGTCGAGCAGTTCAGCGATGAGGTGAACGACGTCCGGGGCAGCATGACCGGTGACGACTCCGGGCGGTATCTGCCCGAGTTCGACGCGTCGATATTCCTCGACGCCTGATACCGCCGCACGAAGGATATCGCCGAGAGCGACGGGGGCGGTTCTGGCGCGGCGTACATCGGTTCCGGCGAGAACCAACAAGTTGTCGCCGTTTCTACGCATTCTCGCGGCGATGTGGTCGAGCCGGAACAGATTCTCGAGGCGACGAGGGTCGTCTTCGTCCTGCTCCAACTGTTCGATCAAACCGAGTTGCTGGTCGACGAGGGACTTGTTACGCCTCGACAGCGTTTCGAACATGTCGTTGACCTGGCGCCGCAGGGTGGCCTGCTCGCCGGCCAGCGTGATGGCCTGACCGTGCATGTCGTCCACCGCGCGTGCAAGCTCGCCGATTTCCTCGTGGGTGCGGATCGGTACACGGGCGAAGTCGACGTCGTCGATACTGGCACCTGCGCGAATTCGTTCGATCGCGTCGGGGAGTCCGCGTCGTGCTGCTTGCAATGCGGCAAATCGCAGCCGACGGATCGGATCGATGAGCGATCGGCTGATGACGAGGGCGATGGCCAGTGCCAGCAGGACCGCGCCGAGCACGATTGCAGTGTCACGAAGTGCTGCGGTTCGTGCTGCATTGGATTCAGCGGTGACGGTATCGCCGAACTCGGTGACGGTGGTGTCGGTCAGGCTGTTGTACTGGTCGTTTCCGGATTTCAGATCGGTACCGACGCGGCTCCCCAGAGGAGAGGTCGACGGGGTTGATCCGAGTGCGTTGATCCGGTTCTGAGCGGAGTTGCTGAGGGTCCGGACGGTGTCGTTGCTCCCGTCGATGGCGAGAATGTTGTTCAGAGCGACCAGTTCGGCACCGGCGGCACTGACCATCGAGGTACGAGCCTGCTGGTCCGGATCACCTGAGCCGAAGAGGATTCGTTGTTCGGCCAGTGCTCGTCGCGCATCCCAGAGTGCTGAGAGTCGGCCACCCTCTTCGCGCAGCGCCGGACGCTGAGAATGCTCGACGACGCTGGTGAAGGTGCTCGAGAGTGCGCGAGAGACTTCGCCGACCCGCGAAACCAAGCGTGCGGGAGCCACCGCGCCGGCGGCGACCTCCTCCGTGATGGAACGGCTCTCTGCGAGCGCCGAAGTCACTTGGTCGTTGAGATCGTCGTCGGACTGGAACGCGCGCGCGGCGTCGACCAGTTGATCCATTGCGTCCGAAACCGCTTGTGTGGCGGGGCCGGTGTCAGTGCGTGCCGATGCGGCTTCGGCGAGCTCGTACAGCGCGGATTCGAGATTGATCGCGGCGGGCACAGCGAGGGCGCGCTCGGACGAGGAACTCAGCTGTGCGGCTTCTTCGAGTTCCGTCTGAACGCGAAGGGCTCCGAGGACGACGGCGACGATCATCGGCAATGCGAGAACGGCGATGACCTTCCATCCCAGGCGCCATTCGCCGATCGACCACCAAGAGGTTGTCGTGTGTGAATCGTGTTTCATGCGGAACATGGCCCCTTCACGTCAACCCCCCGTGGGTCATTGCCCGAACCCCTTCGATCCGGTTTGACCAGAAGGGGTAGTTAGCTGAACGGTAACAGACTGTTCGCTGGCTCGCTACATACCAGTTGGCTTCTTGGATCGCCGATGACTATATCCGGATTGTAAGGCCAGGTGAAAGGGTAAACGGACAAGTGCGGCGAATGGGATAGCCGGATAGTCCAATTTGGTAGCTCGGCGAGTAGTGCTGCCCGGGAATTCGTGGAACTCACGGCAAGCATCTGGCTCGTGTCCCGACATCGAGGACACGTCCGAACGAGGCGCACACGCATGTCAGAATGTGGAAACCGCACCGATGACCGAATTGAACTTGGAGCCATAGTGAGTGGAACTGCTCGCGACGCGTTGCGCGCGATCGCCGAACTGCTCGCCCCTGACAGCGCTGTTGTCATCGATCGTGTGACTCTCGCGATCGACCAACCGGAACGGTATGTCGAAGTACAGAACGAGTTGTACTCACAGACGCTCGAGAAGCCACACCCGGAAATGGCGTGGTTTGCTCTCGTCGACGCATTGCACGAACAAGAACGCCTGGTCTGGGTGGACTGGAACGAGGATGCTGCCGAGGTTCTGGGTCAGCTGCGAGTGCTCACGTCGGCGCCGGCGGGATCGTGGGAGTGGTCGGACAGTCTTGTCGTGGCCTTCGATCGAGCTGCCGGACTCGAATCGCTTCTCGCCCGTATCGGCGACAACATCACCGATACGGGCGTTTCACTTGCCTGGCTCGACAGCGACAGCGATACGTTTCTCCTCGCGCTCGTCCCGAGTGTTCACGGTGCAACGCTCGTCGAACTCGCGCTGGCAACCGGGCACTGCGTGCGCGTGTTCTAGAGTCTCAGCGTTTGCCGAGCAGGCGGCGCAATCCTTCGATTCGATCGCTCAGTCTGGGCGGCGTGCGCTCGGGATCCATCAGTGCATTTTCAGCGAGCACGTGGTCTTCGCCGTCGACTGTGTTCCGGTCGAATTCGCGCAGACTGCGAGCGTCGGAGGTCGAGAGAGCGCGAACCGTCGACAACAGTGACTGCTCGCCCAACGCGTCGTCGACTTCTTCCTCGGTGACGTCGAGGTGCTCGCTGAGTAGGTGGCGCCTCAATCCGATGATCGAGGCGCGCAACTCGACATCTGCGTCGTCGTCGGATTCGACGGCGATGTCGCACTCGGTGTCGAAGCCCATCGAACGGTTGTTGAGATTCGACGACCCGATTCGCAGGAGGCGATCGTCCATCACGAGAACCTTGGCGTGTACGTAAATAGGTGCGCCAGAAGAGGTCACGGGATAAAACGCACCGAAACGGTCGTGGATATCGGCCGACCACAGCAAATGCAGCAGGTCGTGGCGTGCCCCGTCCATCGCCTTTTGTTCGAGCCATCCATCGGCATTGCGGGGAATGACCAGAACGATTTCCGGCCCGTCGGCCTCACGTAGACGCGCGGCAATCGCCTCGGCCAGCGTGCGTGATGCGAGGTACTGGCTTTCGATGTACAGCGTGTGTTCGGCGCCGGCGATGGCCGCGAGATACAGCGCCTCGATCTCACGAACCTCCGCGCGCTCGCCGAGTTCCGGCAATGTTCTGGCGACGGCTACGTCGACCACCCGCAAGGTGGGAGCCAAATTGACGGGCCACGGAGTCGCAGTGCTCTTGACCGGTGTCAGATCCTCGCCGGTTGCGGATTTCCAGCGTGCCCGCGCCAATTCGCCGATGGCCGCAGCCGCATTGCCGTCGACCGCCGTGGTTGCGTCATGCCAAGGGCCGTAACGCCTTCCGCTCGGCGTGATTCGATAATTGTTTCGGTCGACGTGATCCGAGGTGTCCCAGCGGTCCACAGTCATGTCGATGCCGCCGCAGAACGCCAGAGCGTCGTCGATGACGATGATTTTCTGATGGTGCGCCGCACCAACCGGGTGGGCGCCGTCGATCTCGAACCGTAGGCGCTCGTCGGTCAGCCAGTTGGACACGAAGACGGGAGTCATGCCGCGGCCGATTGCGGTGAACGCGCCGATGTTCCATTTGAGTACGAGGATTTCGAGGTCGGGTTTCTCGCGGACGAGCCAGCGGAGGAACATTCCCAACCGGTTGGGGCCGTCGAGAGTCTGCTCGCCTGGTTCGAGTTTGATGCGCGTGTCGAAGTCCCAGCCGATCAACATGATTCGCTTTTCAGCTTGCAGCATTGCGGACTTCGCATGATGAAAGTAGTCAGCGGCGTCGACGATGCAGGCAAGATTGTCCGCCGGTTCGATGCGCCAGCAGGTTTCGCCCGGAACAAGGATTCTGTTCATTCGCCGATTCCCAGGTACGCGGTCAGTTCGCGCGCTGCCGCTTGGCCGGCGCGGTTGGCTCCGATCGTCGACGACGACGGTCCGTATCCCACCAGGTGCACGCGAGGGTCGGCTTCGACCTGCGTGGCGAGGCGCCCGGTCATCGGGATTCCGCCACCCGGTCCGCGCAGGTGCAACGGCGCCAGGTGATCGAGTGAGCTACGAAAACCGGTGCACCACAAGATGACATCGGCGTCGGCGACGGTACCGTCGGCCCATTTCACGCCGTTCGGAAGAATTTCGGAGAACATCGGCAGTCGATTCATCACACCACGCTCACGTGCTGCCCGGATGGCAGGCGTTACCGGGAGGCCGGTCACCGAGACAACGGATCCCGGTGGCAGGCCGCGTCGTACACGATCTTCGACCATGGCAACCGCAGCGCGGCCGATGTCCGGCGTGAACGGCTCGTCGCGGAACTCGGGTTCGCGCCGCGTCACCCAGGTAGTGGTCGTGACGCGTGAGATCTCGTCGAGCAGTTGGACAGCCGAGATCCCGCCGCCGACCACGACGACATGTTTGCCTTCGAACTCGGCAGCGGTTCGATAGTCCTTCGTGTGCAGTTGTCGGCCACGGAACGACTCGGCCCCGCGATAGTGGGGGATGAAGGGCCGCTCCCAGGTCCCCGTCGCGTTGATCAAGCCTCGCGCCGCGAATACTCCCTGGTCGGTCTCGATCCGCAGGCGCTCTTCCCTCGGACACACCACTCGCGTGTGTACCGGGCGGTGGACGGGAAGTTCGAATTGCTTTTCGTACAGTTCGAAGTAGTGGGGGACCGCCACCGATGCAGGCACCTGTTCGGCGTCTGTACCGGTGGTTTCCGCGAAGGACATTCCCGGGAGGTCATGGACGCCGTTGACGGTGCTCAGTGTCAGGCTCGGCCAACGGAACTGCCACGCCCCGCCCGGCCCCGACGCATGATCGAGCACCACGAACCCCGATTCGGGCTCGATTCCGAACTTGCGCAGGTAGTACGCGGCGGAGAGTCCGGCCTGTCCGGCGCCGATCACCACCACGTCAACCGGGTGTGGTTGCTGTGCGGCAAGGTCGTCTGTACTCATCGGTAATCTAACCTCCTGATGTACAGAACTTAGCTGCAGAGAAGTATGCGGACGGTATCGGCGCCTCGGAACATCCCTGTGTCGAGCCTTCCAGAAACGAAAGTGAGCGGACATGATCGGGTTCTCCCGTGACGGCAACGTCGTGACCATCGAGTTGCAGCGTCACGAGCGTCGTAATGCGCTCAGCGCGGAACTCTGCATCGCAATACGGGACGCGATGAACGCGGCGGTAGCCGAGCACGCGCACGTCGTCGTCATCACCGGTGAGGGATCGGCGTTCTGTGCAGGCGCGGACCTTTCCGGCGACGTCTACATGGAGGGCTTCACCGATCGTCTGTTCGAGATGCTTCGCTCTATCGACACGGCGCCCATCCCCGTCATTGCCGCTGTCAACGGTCCGGCCATCGGCGCGGGCACGCAACTGGCCATCGCGTCGGATCTTCGCGTCGTGGCGCCGAGCGCTCGCTTCGGAATCCCGGCCGCCACCCTCGGTGTCTCGGTGGACAAGTGGACGATGCGTCGGCTCGCGTCGCTGGTCGGCGGCGGTCCCGCGCGCACCATTTTGCTCGGCATCGAACAGATCGGCGCCGAAGAAGCCTTCACTCGCGGCCTCGCCAACAAAATCGGAACCCTCGACGACGCTCAGGAATGGGCACACCGCATCGCGAATCTCGCACCGCTGTCGTTGCGGCACATGAAGATGGTTCTCAACGACGACGGCACCATGGAGGAGCAGTCTCCCGAGCAGCTCGACGCGCTTCACGCCGCCTGGCTCAGCGAGGACGTCCAGGAAGCCCGCGCTGCCCGCATCGAGAACCGCCCTCCCGTATTCAAGGGTAAGTAAAGCTGGTTGCAGGGAAAACAGGCGCCGGGCACGCAGGGCAGATAGTGGCTACGCTCGTCTGAATGAAGAAGACGACGGTTCTCGGAGTTGCTGCTGTTGCCGCGGCGACGGGGTGGGTGGCGCGAGCCGCATGGGGCATCCCGACGCAGATCGGGGCCTCGCGAAACACGGTGCAACCGTATGCGGCGATGTCCCCGCGATACCGGGACCGCCAGTTCCACAACTCGGAGCCCAGCAGCACACTGGTTCCGGGCACCGATGTCGGAATGTTCAAGTCGATGGCCACGCGAGGGTCGACGGGTCGGCCGCGTCGGCCGATTCCGTTGGCCACTCCGCTGGCACCGGCGGCAGCCGGCGACGCGGCGGTGACGTGGTACGGCCATTCGAGCGTTCTCGTCGAGGTCGACGGCTACCGCGTTCTCGCCGATCCGGTGTGGAGTGAACGCGTATCACCCTCGGCCACAGTAGGTCCCGCGCGCATGCACCCCACTCCGGTGGCTTTGACCGAACTGCCTGCAGTGGATGCGATAGTCATCTCTCACGATCACTACGACCATCTCGACATGGCTACGGTCAAGACCCTGACTCGTACACAGACCGCCCCGTTCGTCGTGCCGATCGGTATCGGGGCTCACCTGCGGCACTGGAAGGTGCCCGAGAACCGGATCGTGGAATTGGACTGGGACGAGTCGACAAAAATCGACGACCTGGTCCTCACGTGCACGGAGGCTCGTCACTTCTCCGGTCGTGGCCTCGTCCGGAACACGACGCAGTGGGCGTCGTGGGTATTCGCCGGGCCGAAGCACCGGGTCTTCTTCGGTGGTGACAGCGGATACACATCGCGTTTCGAACAGCTGGGTGAAACCTATGGGCCTTTCGATCTGACGCTTCTCCCCGTCGGTGCGTACGACGTGCGCTGGCCGGACATCCACATGAATCCGGAAGAGGCAGTGCAGACGCACATCGACCTCAACAAGGGCGACGGGTCGCGCGGTGTCTTCGTCCCGATTCACTGGGCGACGTTCAACCTCGCGTTTCACTCGTGGTCGGAGCCGATCATTCGCCTCGACGAGTCGGCTGCAGATGCGGGCACAACAGTGTCGGTCCCGATGCCGGGCGGCAGGATCGACGCGTTGTCACCGACACCGCCGTCGAAGTGGTGGATACCGCTGGGCTGACTGCGGCCCGTGCTCGAAAGTCACCCGGGATCTTCCTCAATCCAGTCGGATTCCGAACCAACCCCCACGTTGGTACTGCAGTTGATGTGTCACTTGTTCACTGGTGAGGTCGGGATCGGGTTGTCGTTTCGGTTCCCATAGTTGTGTGACACTTTCGGATGCGGATGCGATGCCTTCTCCGTCGAGGGTGACAACCTTCTCGTCCATTCCCAGCTGAGGCCATGCAGTTGCGACATCGATCGGCCCGGCAGGCGGTATCGGAGCCAGCAAATACTCACCGCGCACTGAGCCCGAGCGGCTTTCAGCCGTGCGTAACTCCAGCAGCGAGCCTCGCGTTCTTTGCGCGGTTGTCACCGATGATCCGTCCGCGAAACCGAGGCCGAGGAGTAGCGGCGCGCTGAAATGTGTGAACGTGGGACGCCCGTCGTAAGTGCCGAGACTCAGCGAGAGTGCCGGATCCTCGTAGCGGGCATCAATCGCGAACATCATCCCGAACGAGTAAACCCGAATCGCCGACAACCAGACAACCACGTTGTCGGTCCGGTTGAGGTCGAGAGAAATCGGCAGGTCGACGGGCCGTTCGCACCGAAGCGCCTCGTCTAGACCGTTGTAGACGTATTTCATACCGTTCCTCGATGGCCTTCTCTGCTCGTTCCGACCAGCATCGCAGAACCGCGGCGCACGGGTGTGATCTTCGTGTAGCCGTCATTGCCACACGAGTCCGACCCTGATTAGTTGCTCCGGGTGCGTAATCTTTGACCATGGCTCACGAGCACACCAGTTCAGAAGAGACAGCAGTGGCGGTAGCGCCTGAGCGATTGCCGGACGACGTCGACGTCGCCCGCGGTCTGACCGCCGATCAGGTTGCAGCAAGGATCGCGTCGGGACAAACCAACGATGTACCGGACCGGGCGTCCCGCTCGGTCAAGGACATCATTCGCGGCAACGTCTTCACTCGCATCAACGCGATCCTGACCGTGTTGTTGGTGATCGTGCTCGCGACGGGTTCGATCATCGACGGCATGTTCGGACTGCTGATCATCGCGAACAGCGGTATCGGCATCATCCAGGAGATCCGCGCCAAGCGCACGCTCGACGCTCTGGCCATCGTGAGTCAGGCCAAGCCCATGGTCAGGCGTGACGGCGTCGCCGTGGCGATGGCGCCCAAAGATGTTGTGCTCGACGATATTATCGAACTCGGATCCGGTGACCAGATAGTCGTCGACGGTGAGGTGGTCAGTTCGGCTGCACTCGAGGTCGACGAATCGCTGCTCACCGGTGAGGCCGATCCGGTTCACAAGGCGAGTGGCCAGCAAGTGTTGTCGGGCAGTTTTGTTGCCGCGGGCAGCGGTGCATACCGCGCCACCAAGGTCGGCGGCGATGCATACGCGGCCAAGCTGGCCGAAGAGGCGAGCAAGTTCACCCTCGTGCATTCCGAACTGCGCAGCGGCATCGACAAGATCCTGAAGTTCATCACCTACCTGATGATTCCGGCGGGTGCGCTGATCATCTTCAATCAGCTCTTCACGATCGGCCTGCCGATCCGACCGGCACTCAACGGCATGGTGGCAGCTCTGGTTCCGATGGTTCCCGAAGGCCTTGTGCTCATGACGTCCATTGCATTTGCGGTCGGTGTGATCCGGTTGGGCAAGCGCCAGTGCCTCGTTCAGGAGTTGCCGGCGATCGAGGGTCTGGCTCGTGTCGACGTGGTGTGCGCGGACAAGACCGGAACGCTGACCGAGAACGGTATGCGGCTGTCCGAGGTCGACGTCGCACCGGGTGGATCGGGGGAGACTGCGGTCAAGTCCGCGTTGAGCGCGATGGCCGCGTCCGACCCTCGCCCCAACGCGAGTGTCCTGGCGATTCGCGAGTCTCTCTCCGACGACTCCGGGTGGGGCGAAGCGACAGCGGTGGCGCCGTTCTCCTCGGCGAAGAAGTGGAGCGGCCAGTCGTACGGCAGTCACGGCAACTGGGTACTCGGTGCCCCGGACGTGCTGCTCGATCCCGACTCGGAAATGGCCCGCAAGGCCGAGGAAGTGGGTTCGAGCGGACTTCGTGTCCTCATGCTCGGCAGCAGCGACCTCCCCGTCGACGACGCCGACGCCCCTGGCACCGTCACCCCCGAAGCTCTGGTCGTGCTCGAGCAGAAAGTGCGCCCGGACGCCCAGGAGACGTTGGAGTACTTCGCCAGCCAGAAGGTCGCGGTCAAGGTCATTTCCGGCGACAACGCGGTTTCCGTCGGCGCCGTTGCCGGATCCCTCGGACTCGAAGGCGGCGACCGTCCCATCGACGCGCGAGAGCTGCCGAGCGATCAGGAAAAGCTGGCGGACACTCTCGACGGAGCAACGACGTTCGGTCGAGTGCGACCGGATCAGAAGCGGGAAATGGTCGCGGCCTTGCAGTCTCGCGGACATACCGTCGCGATGACCGGTGACGGCGTCAACGACGTGCTCGCCCTCAAGGACGCCGACATCGGAGTCTCGATGGGTTCGGGCAGCCCGGCTACCCGAGCCGTGGCCCAGATCGTGCTGCTGGACAACAAGTTCGCGACGCTCCCGTACGTCGTCGCGGAAGGCCGCCGAGTGATCGGCAACATCGAGCGTGTGTCGAATCTGTTCCTGACCAAGACCGTCTACTCGGTGGTGCTTGCGTTCCTGATCGGCATCACCGGCGTCCTGTCCCAGGTCTTCGACTTCGAACCGCTGCCGTACCCGTTCCTGCCCCGCCACGTCACGATCGCAGCGTGGTTCACGATCGGTATCCCGGCCTTCATCTTGTCTCTGGCACCCAACAACGAGCGCGCGCGAACCGGTTTCGTCTCGCGCGTGATGCGTCTGGCGTTGCCGTCGGGCCTGATCATCGGCATCACCACGTTCATCTCCTACATATTGGCTTACCAAGGCCCGGACCAGACGGAAACCCAGAAGATCCAGGCCGGAACCAGTGCGCTCATCACGTTGATCATGATCGCCGTGTGGGTTCTGGCCGTCGTGGCTCGGCCGTACGTCTGGTGGAAGCTCGTTCTGATCGGCGGGTCGGTGGCCGGATACCTCATCCTGTTCGCGCTGCCGTTCACCCGCGAGTTCTTCAAACTGGATCCGAGCAACGTCGCTGCGACGACGCTCGCGATCACCCTCGGCGCGATCGGCGTTGTACTCGTGGAACTCTCGTGGTGGATCAGCGCACGCCTGCACGGGGAGAAACGAAAGATGTTCGCGACACCCGACGACCTGCCCGGCGAGCATCACCATGCCCACAGTGAGTGAGTAGTTTCAGCGCCTGAACATCTGCACCCAGGCAATGCGATCGCCGCCGCGCTTCTTGGCTCGGTACATCGCATTGTCTGCGTGCTCGATCAGTTCGTTTACAGCTCGATCCGGTAAGTCCGTCTCGGGACTCAGATAGACGCTGACGCCGGTACTGGCGGACACAGGATAGGGATCGGAGTCGGACGAGACCGCCGAATGTATCTCGGTGGCGACCCGCTCGATATCTCCTCGATCGACTCCGCGCAGGACGACGAACTCGTCTCCACCGATTCGAGCCACCACCGCATCGGGTCCGGCGGCAGCGAGGAGGCGGTCGGCGACAGCGGTCAACGCGTCGTCGCCCGCGACGTGGCCGTGTGTGTCGTTGAGGTTTTTGAACGAGTCGACGTCGATGAGTAGTGCGATCAGAGCCTGCGTTCGATCACTGCGCAGCAGATGCTGTGCCTCGTCCTGGAGTCCGCGGCGATTGAGTGTCGCGGTGAGGTAGTCCCGGTGGGCGTTGCGTGCGTCGTCGGTCAGGCGCAGCCAGACGATCTGCAGAATCCATGCGGTGGAGAAAACCACACCGGCAACCATCAGATAGAGATTCACGACCACCCAGTCGTCGTTGACCGGCTCGGACATCGCCATGGCAGCGAGCGTCGTGCAGACAGCAAGAGCCCAACCGATGTGGCTGATGGCAACGCGAGGGCTGTGAACTATCGCCGCATAGAAGCCGATCATGATGAACAAGATGCAGCCGATGGTTCCGACGAAAGCGGTGCGCACGGCGAAGAAGAGAGTGACGGCGAGCCACAGGTCGGCCCAGACGACAAAGGCCACGGATTGTCGCCAAGTTGGCCACGATTCGTTACGCGCCCAGCGGTAGCCCGCATAGGCGCCACTGATAGTTCCGAGGGCGAAGATCGACCGCGCCAGGGCGGTGTCGGAACCGAAGCGGCTCAACTGCATGGTCGCCGCGATCAGGGCGAAGAGAAAACACCACACCGCGACTAATTTGCGTCCGGGAACGGTCAGCCCGCGAGTGTCGAGGAATCGGGGGAGCCAGGTGTAATCGGTGCGATCCGACCACCACCGGGACAGCAGTTCACGCGTGGGGTAGGGGTCGCTCCCCGTCCCGCGCAGTCCTGCATTCAAACCGGGCACCTGTCGATGTCGATGGGTGGTCAATCAGCTATTGGCGGGTTAACGCTACCTCGAGTTGCGCACGGCTCGAACGCACGGACCTGCTTTCTGGCGCAGAGGCCGTCGACCTGTGAGAATCGAAGGGCGCGGAGGAACGATTCCGCCGAAGGATGTGCGTCAGCACCGGGAGAGGACACGGACATGGGTTTCTTGGACAACGTCAAGGGATTGGTCGAAAAGGGCCAGGAGCTCGCAGCGGAGAACTCCGACAAGGTTCACGACGCTATCGACAAGGTCGCCGACATCGCCGACGACAAGACCGGCAACAAGTACGGCGATCAGATCGACAAGGCAGCTGAGGCCGCCAAGAAGGCTGTTCCCGAAAAGCAGTAATACCGGATTCGGCATACCGTTTTTCGGTAGCACCGTTGCTCAGGGGCCCGTCACCGAAAAGGTTGCGGGCTTCTGTGCGTCCGCTGGGTGAACTCCCAGGGTCGGCGGGCAGAATGAACGCGTGAACTTCACCTGGATTCTGCTGGTCGTCATTGCCGCCATCGCAGTCACCGGGCTGTCCAATCGACGAAACCTGCAGGCTCCGCTGGTTTTGGTGACGGTAGGTTCGGTCGCATCCTTCATACCCGGTATGCCGCGGCCGGAACTCGATCCCCACGTCATTCTCGGTGTGGTCCTGCCGCCGCTTCTCTACTCGGCCGCTCTGAAATTCTCGGTGGCGACCTTCAAACGCAACTTGGCCCCGATCTTGCGCCTCGGCGTCGGAATGGTGTTGGTGACGGCGTTCGTGGTTGCCTTCTTCTCCGAATGGATGGTGCCCGAGTTCACGATCGGCGCCGCCCTGGTGCTCGGGGCCGTGATCGCGCCGACCGACGCCGTCAGCGCGGTGGCGGTCGGTCAGAAGCTCGGGCTCCCGAAACGGGTGATCGCCATCCTGACGGGCGAGGGGCTCGTCAACGACGCCACCGCGCTCACGCTCTTCACCGTCGCCGTCGCAGCAGTGACCGGAACGCGAATTGCCACCGATTCGCCCCTGTTGTTCTTCGCGTACGAAGTGATCGGCGGCGTTGTCGTCGGCTTGGTGCTCGCGTTTGTCGTCAAGTTCGTTCGTGCCCGCATGTACGACTCTCCACTGGAAACCGGCTTGGGGTTGGTGCTTCCGTTCGCTGCCTACCTGGCCGCCGAAGAACTACACGCGTCCGGTGTTCTGGCCGTTGTGGTCGCTGGTCTGGTGATCGGGCACTATTCGACGGACGCGTCGATCATGACGCGATTGCAGGAGCGCTCGGTGTGGTCGAGCCTGGACACTCTTCTCGAGATGTTCGTCTTCGCGTACATGGGGCTCCAGCTGAGCTTCGTGATCGACGATGTTGTCGCCGACGGACTTCCGGTGCTTCACGTGTTCGCGTACGGTCTCGCAGTCCTGGCCGTTGTCATCGTGATTCGGCCGGTGTGGCTGTTCCTGAGCTACTCGCGTGTGCGATTCGGTGTAACCCTGCGCCGTGATCGCGAGAATCAACTGACGTGGAAACAGAATCTGGTGGTCTCGTGGGCGGGAATGCGCGGCGTCGTCACTCTTGCTGCGGCCGGCGGTATCCCGTTTGCACTCTCGTCCGGCGAGCCGTTCCCCGGACGCGGCGTCATCCAGGCGATCGCGTTCATCGTCGCGGTCGGGACATTGCTCATCCAGGGATCTACCTTGCCGTTCATGATCCGTCGCCTCGACGTCGCAGATCCTTACGAGCAGTTGCGCACGCAGGAACAGATGGAGTTGGCCCGCAACATTTCTCGCAAGGCGGGAGAGAAGGCGTTGGCAGACGCGGCCGCGCACCCTCCGCCGGGGATCGACGGGAAGGAACTGCAGGCGATCGTCGAACGCGTACGACGCTCGATGCAGGCGAGGCTTCAACTCCAGGAGGTCGACGAGGACGCCGATCGCGAGGCCGCCTTGTGGAATGCGGGAGCTCTGTTCGACAAGTTCCGGCATCAGTCACTGCGCTCGCAACGAGTTGCGCTGATCGCCGCACGTGACGACGGAGATCTCGACGACGAGGTATTGCGTACCGTATTGGAAGGACTCGACATCGAAGAGGCCGCAGCAGAGGAACGTGTCAGGCGTCGCCGAGCAGGTAGCGGTGCGGGCAAATAGAGGGGAACACTGCGTATGACTGTTCGGAGTTCGAGGGTTCGCGCAGTCTGGGGAGTCGTGGTGGCGAGCGCACTTCTCGTGAGCGTCGGCTGCGGATCGGATGCCTCGCCGGATGTCTCCGTCACCGACACCTCGACCACGACAACCCCGTCGGTCGAGAGCAGTGCGCAACGTGGCGTCGTGTTCGACAGTGAACCCTTCACCAGCACAGCCGAAGTGGCGGCGTCCGGAGCAAGCGCGGTGAAAATCCTGTACGGCTCCACCTCCGGTAACGACGGCCGAGAGACTCAGGTGTCGGGAACGGTGTTCACGCCGCCTGGAACTCCGCCGGAGGGCGGTTGGCCGATCGTCTCCATCGGCCATGGCACGACGGGTATTTCGGACGACTGCGCGCCGTCGGCCTCGCCGACCCTGTTCGGCACGATCGGCCTGGTCGCGCCGTTCCTCGACTCGGGATACGTGGTCGCTGTCTCCGACTTCGAGGGCCTCGGCACTCCGGACCCGCATCCTTACCTGCAACCGGACACCGCGGCGTTCAACGTCATCGACGCGGTTCGAGCGGCGCGCAACGTCGTTCCGGACACCTCGACTCGTTGGGCAACTCTGGGGCTGTCCCAAGGCGGGCAGGCATCCTGGGCGGCAGCCGAGGAAGCCGACACCTACGGCGACGGACTCGAATTCGTCGGTGCAGCAAACCTGTCCCCGGCAGCGGACATCTCGCCGATCATCTCGAGTGATTCCGAGGTGAATCTGTCACTGCCTCAGCAACTGCTGCTGCCCTATGTACTCGAAGGGCTGTCCCTCACCCATCCGGACCTCGAACGAACCGACTACGTGCGCGGCGCATTCGAGCAGAACTACGACCTGCTCACCTCGTGCCTGACCGCTCGGGCGACGGAGAAGTTGGGTCTGGTCGGAAAGGTGACGCCCGCCGACACGCGGCCGGCCACCGCCGAGGATGCGGACCGAATTCACGCGTGGCTCAGCGATGTTGCTCTTCCCCGTCAACGCGCGAGCGGTCCGATGTACGTAGTCGTCGGTACCAACGACAACCTGATCCGTCCGGAATGGACCGAGGCGGCAGTCGAACGCGCCTGCGCCGACGGTGACGTCATCGAATTCCAGGCGCGACCGGGTGAAGGTCATGCGGACGGCGCCGCTGTGCCGGGAGCTGTCGCGTGGGTGAAGGATCGATTTGCAGGTGTTCCGGCACCGAACACCTGCGGGTCGTGAATCGATGAAGGCCTCGGCACGAATCCGCGCTCTTGCACTGGCATTGCCGGAGGCGACCGAGCGGGTCAGCCACGGTGAAGCGTCGTGGTTCGTGCGCAAGGCGCCGCAGTTCGTCACCATGGCAGATCACCACCACGACGATCGCGTCGCGATCTGGGCCGCGGCCCCACCTGGGGCGCAGGCAGATTGGGTCAGTCGTGACCCGTCGAGGTTCTTCGTCCCTCCGTACGTGGGTGGCCGGGGATGGATCGGCGTGTACCTCGACGTTCCGAGTGCCGACGAGACCGAGGACGAGAAATTCTGGAACGACGTAGCCGACGTCGTCGAAGATGCGTACCGCACGGTGGCTCCGAAAACACTGATACGGAAACTGGACGAGGACTCGCGGTGAGTCCGGCCGTGGTCGCGCTTCTCAGCGTGCTGATTCTCGCAGTGGCCGGGGCGCTGACGGCTGTGTGGATGCGCACCAGACGTGAGGTGACCACCCCCACCGAACGTGCCGTCCATGCCGCTCTCCATACGGCTTCGCTTGCCGCGCGGCCACTTCGGCGTGGACTCGACGAGAATTCGGCCGCCGAGGCGGCGCCTCACCTACGTGAGCTGACCGGCGGCTCCGGTCTGGGCCTGGCAGACGCGTCGGGAAACCTGTTGGCGTGGGACGGCCGTCACGAAGCGTTGTCCGAACAATTCCACGACGCCGCCATTCGTGCGATCGAAGGCGAACGCCGGGTACTCGTCACGCACTCGGACCTGGTGCGCGGACCGAGCGATCACCATGTGCGAGCGCTGATCGCTCAGCCCCTGCTGATCGAGGACATCGGCGTGGTCGGCGTACTGGGAATCGTCACCAGCGAGGACCCGTGGCCGGGAATGCTCGGAGCGGTCACCGAGGTGGCACGATATGCCTGCAGTCAGATCGAACTCGCCGACCTCGACGCGTCCAGAGCCCTGTTGGATCGAGCCGAAGTGCGTGCCCTGCGCGCACAGATCAGTCCTCATTTCATCTACAACGCGCTCAACACGGTCGCATCGTTTGTTCGAACCGATCCGGCGCGGGCCAGAGAACTGATCCTCGAGTTCGCGGACTTCACGCGGTACTCGTTCCGATCTGCGGGTGAGTTCACCCTGCTTGCCGACGAGCTGCGCAACATCGATCGTTACCTGACCCTCGAACGCGCGCGATTCGGGGAGGCTCTGAACGTCCGCCTTCAGATAGCACCCGAAGTCCTCAACGTGGTTCTTCCTTTCCTTGCCCTCCAGCCGCTGGTCGAGAACGCGGTTCGTCACGGCATTTCGAGTAAGCCGGAGGGCGGGACCGTGAGCATCGTGGCTGCGGACGAGGGACCGGACTGCATCATCAGCGTCGAGGACGACGGTGTGGGGATGGACCCCGAACTACTGCGCTCCGGTTCGCTCGACGCCATCGAGTCGGGATCGGGGCGACCCAGCGCACGAGAAGCTGCTCACGTCGGTTTGGCCAACGTCGACGACAGACTTCGTGCCGCGTTCGGCAACGACTACGGACTCGTGGTGGAGACAGCGCCGGGTGCCGGTACGAAGGTCAGCATGCGTGTTCCCAAGTTCAAGCAGGGTATTCACGTCTGATTCTCGCCTTCGATGATCAGGCTGAAACCGTCGTGGGAACATGGACCTGTTGTGAACGAGACTGACACTGATGCCCAGCTGACCGTCCTTGCCGTCGACGACGAGAAACCAGCCCTCGACGAGCTGGCCTTCTTGCTGCGCGCCGAGGACTCGGTGGCGCACGTTCACACGGCATCGGATGCGACGACAGCGTTGCGGATACTGCGCGGTGGAAGCATCGACGCGGTGTTTCTCGACATCAACATGCCCGGACTCGACGGTCTCGAACTGGCCGGCATCCTCTCCAATTTCGCGACGCCACCGCCCGTGGTGTTCGTGACAGCGCACGACGATCGAGCGGTTGACGCATTCGATCTCGGCGCCGTCGACTACCTACTCAAACCGCTCCGGGAGGAGCGTCTCGCTCAGGCCGTTCAGCGGATCGTGGGGCTGGCCGGGCGCACCAAGAGTGAGAGCAAACCCGAAGCTGCGCCCACGGACGAGGTGATCCCGGTGGAACTGGGCGGTGTCACGACGCTCGTTCAGCGTTCCTCGGTGGAGTGGGTGGAAGCCGACGGGGACTACGCGCGTTTGCACACCGCTGGAAAGTCGCACCTGGTGCGCATCCCGATCTCGACGCTCGAATCACGCTGGGCCGACGCGGGCTTCTTGCGTGTGCACCGCTCCTACCTGGTATCTCTGGCGCTGGTCACCGGCATCCGAACAGTAGGCAGTGGATTGGTGGTCTGTCTGCGCCCGCACGGCGACAAGCCTCCCGTCGAGCTTCCGGTCAGTCGCAGACACACCCGTGAACTCAAGGATCGACTGGTTCGTGCGCCCAAGCAGAGTTGGTTGTCGCGGTGACGTCGCAGTCCGATCCTCCGCAGCGTGAGCGCGTTGTGTTGGCGCAACGTAGTGGCGCACGGATCGTGCGAACACGGGTGGAGGTGCAGGAACAGACCGAAGTCGGTGACGCCATGATCCGCGGTCTCGTTCGCGCGCAGTTGGGACTGGCGATTCGCCTTGCCGTCGTCGCAGCCGGGCTCCTGTGTGCGGTGCCGCTGCTGACGCATCTCTTCCCGACGCTGTCGGAGGTCGCGGTCCTTGGCATCCGGTTGCCGTGGCTCGTGATGGGCGGCGCCGTGTATCCCTTGCTGTTGACGACCGGTTGGGTGTTCGTGCGTCGTGCGGAGCGAAACGAGCAGGACTTCAACGACATCGTGGACGACTGAGCGCGGCACTGTGGGAGGACAACCTATCCCGGTGTTGACGGTGCTCGGCATCGTGGCAGCAGCTGTCGCGACGGTGGCTATCGGAATCTACGGCGTTCGGCTCGCTCGTACCACCTCGGACTTTCTCGTCGCGTCCAGAACCGTCAGTGCGCGGTGGAATGCGACGGCCATCTCCGGCGAGTACCTCTCTGCTGCTTCGTTTCTCGGTGTTGCGGGGCTGGTCGCCAAGTACGGCGCCGACGCACTCTGGTATCCCATCGGCTTCACCGCCGGATACCTCGCCCTGCTGCTGTTCGTCGCAGCGCCGCTTCGGCGTTCCGGTGCGTATACCGTCCCCGATTTCGCCGAGTTCCGTCTCGGCTCACCGCGATTGCGCAAGCTCGCGATGCTCGTGGTCGCGATGGTGTGCATCCTGTATTTGATTCCACAGTTCCAAGGCGCGGGACTGACGCTCAATATCTTGCTCGGGGTTCCCAGTTGGATCGGCGGCGTAGCGGTCGGGGTCATCGTCATCGCCAACGTCGTCGGCGGCGGGATGCGCTCGATCACCTTCGTTCAGGCCTTCCAGTACTGGCTGAAACTGACTGCCGTCGCGATTCCCGCTGTGGCACTGACCTTCTACTTCTTCGGCGATCACCACGACGTCGGCGCGTCGATGCCGCCGACGGTCACCACTGCGACGACCGTCGACATCACCACCGACGTCGTCGTCCAGGTGTCCGAGCCGGTGACGGTCAGCGGCGGCACAGTCGACGGGCGAGCGGTCGAAGGCACGATGACCCTGGGGCCGGGGGAGCACACTCTCGGTGAAGGCATGTCCATGGTCCTCGACGCGGGAGCCGCTGTCCCTGTCGTCGCCGGAGCGCCCGCGCAGAACTCCGACTGGATCACCCCGGGTTGGGGTTTCGGTGGGCCGCACCCGATGTACCAGGTGTACTCGCTGATGCTCGCGACCTTCCTCGGAACGCTCGGCCTTCCTCATGTTCTCGTCCGGTTCTACACCAACCCCGACGGCCGGGCAGCCCGTCTGACGTCGCTCGCCGTTGTCGGTCTGGTCAGCGTGTTCTACCTGTTTCCGACACTCCTCGGCGTCTTCGCTCGTCTGTACGTCCCGCAACTTCTGATCACCGGCACCTCTGACGCGGCGGTGCTGCTGTTGCCGGGCTCGGTGTTCTCGGGGTGGGGCGGACAACTGCTGGCAGCCCTCGTGGCGTCCGGTGCCATCGCCGCTTTCCTGTCGACGTCGTCCGGATTGCTCGTCAGCATCGCCGGCGTCGTCAGTACCGATGTTCTCCGTGGTCGAGTTCGAGACTTCCGTATTGCAGCGCTACTGGCCGGGGTCGTTCCTCTCGTGCTGTCGCTGGCGGTGGTGTCGGTCGACCTCTCGAGAACCGTCGGTTTGGTGTTCGCAGTCGCTGCGTCGACGCTCTGCCCACTGCTCGTATTGGGTATCTGGTGGCGCGGTCTGACTGCCGTCGGCGCGGGGGCGGGGATGGTTGTCGGTGGATGTGTTGCGGGCACTGCCGCTACTGTCGCCGTCCTGGGTGGTTTGTCGGAGGACGTCCTCGGTGGCTGGCCGGCAGCCATTTTCGCGTTCCCGGCCGCGGTGAGCGTGCCGCTGGCGTTCCTCACGATGATCGTCGTGAGCAAGGTGTCGTCGAAGCAGATACCGGCAGATATTGCGCGAATCTTCACGCGGATGCACGCCCCGGAACGTCTCGGAATGGGCTCCGATCGCGAAGACGATCTCCGCCAACCCTGACTTTCACCGCCCGAACCCTCTGCCGTTGGTCGCGCCTGCCTGACCGTTCGGCGCAGCGCGCGACTGCTCACCGTGTGACTGGCGCCACAGCGTCTTCATGTGACTCCGATCTCACTAACGTCTGTGCGTAGTTCACTTCACACGCGAGGCGAGGAGCCGGCAGTGTCCACAGCAGAAATCAGTGAGGGGTCGCCGCAAGAGCGACGCACCCCGGATGCCCAGGCATTCATAGACATGCAAGCGAGTCCCGAATTCCAAGAACTCCGAACGCGTCTGCGCAAGTTCGTTTTCCCCATCACTGCATTCTTCCTGCTCTGGTATGCGGTGTACGTCGTCCTGGCTACCTATGCCCACGACTTCATGGCCACCAAGGTCCTCGGCAACATCAATCTCGGCATCATCCTCGGCCTCGGGCAATTCGTCACGACCTTCGCCATCACCGCGTGGTACGTGAAGTTCGCCGGTCGTGAGCTCGATCCCCGCTCCGCCGCCATCCGTGAAGAACTGGAAGGTCCCGCACAGTGATCACCACACTCGCCGCGTCCGGAACGGACGTAGGAAACCCAGCCTTCAACATCGCGATCTTCCTCGCTTTCGTCGTCGTGACCATGACGCTGGTGATCCGCGCCAGCCGGACCACCAAGAAGGCGTCCGACTTCTACACCGGCGGTGGGCAGTTCACCGGCCCGCAGAACGGGTTCGCCATCGCCGGTGACTACCTCTCGGCGGCATCGTTCCTCGGTATCGCAGGTGCGATCGCCGTGTACGGCTACGACGGCTTCCTGTACTCCATCGGCTTCCTTGTCGCCTGGTTGGTTGCACTGCTCCTGGTCGCCGAATTACTCAGGAACACGGGCAGATTCACGATGGCCGACGTCCTGAGCTTCAGGCTCAAGCAGCGTCCGGTGCGCATGGCGGCAGCCCTGTCCACTCTGGCCGTTTCCCTCTTCTATCTTCTTGCCCAGATGGCCGGCGCCGGTGGACTTGTCGCGCTGCTGCTCAATATCGACGGCAAGGTGGGACAGTCGATCGTCGTCGCGATCGTGGGTGTGCTGATGATCGTGTACGTCTTGGTCGGCGGCATGAAGGGCACCACCTACGTACAGATGGTCAAGGCAGTTCTGCTCGTTGCCGGAGCCGGAATCATGTTCGTACTCGTTCTGTGGGCAGTGCGCGGCAACTTCTCTCAGTTGCTCGCCAATGCGCAGGACATGGTCAACAGTTCCACCACCAAGGGTGTGCAGGGACGCGACATCCTCGGCCCCGGTGCCAAGTACGGTCTTTCCGGAATGACGAAGCTCGACTTCATCTCTCTCGGAATCGCTTTGGTGCTCGGCACCGCGGGCCTGCCGCACGTGCTGATGCGTTTCTACACGGTGCCCACTGCCAAGGAAGCTCGCCGCTCGGTGACCTGGGCGATCGCGCTCATCGGTGCCTTCTACCTGTTCACACTGGTTCTCGGCTACGGCGCGGCAAGCATGGTCGGACCGGACAAGATCTTGGCAGCGCCTGGTAAGGAGAACGCGGCCGCTCCGCTACTCGCCTTCGAGCTCGGTGGCACCATCTTCCTCGGCATCATCTCCGCGGTGGCTTTCGCGACCATCCTCGCCGTCGTTGCCGGTCTCGCGATCACTGCTTCGGCGTCGTTCGCTCACGACATCTACGCCAGTGTGATCAAGCGCGGCAACGCAACCGAGGAGCAGCAGGTTCGAGTTTCTCGAATCACCGTCGTGGTCATCGGACTCGTCTCCATCGTTCTCGGCATCATGGCGATGGGGCAGAACATCGCCTTCCTGGTGGCTCTCGCCTTCGCAGTGGCGGCCTCGGCGAACCTGCCCACCCTGCTCTACTCGTTGTTCTGGAAGAAGTTCAACACCACCGGTGCGCTCTTCAGCATCTACGGCGGTTTGATCAGCTGCTTGACGCTGATCGTGTTCTCCCCGGCGGTGTCGGGTAAGCCGTCGTCGATGTTCCCGAACTCCGACTTCGCCTGGTTCCCGCTCTCGAACCCCGGCATCGTCTCGATTCCGCTGGCATTCGTCCTCGGCATCGTCGGTACGTACATCGGACGTAACAAGATCGAAGATCCGGCAAAGCAGGCGGAGATGGAAGTTCGCTCCCTCACCGGCGTCGGCGTCGAAAAGGCTGTCAGCCACTAAGAGGGGCAAAGCCCCGTGCGTCTTTCTGGTACCTCTGGTTACGGAAAAGGCGCACGGGGCTTATTGTTCTGCCATGGCAAAGCTCACAGTGAAAATCGACGTTCCGCTTCCTCCTCAGGAAGTGTGGGACAAGGCGTCCGATCTCAGTGGATACGAAAACTGGCTCGTGGTTCACGACGGATGGCGCAGTGAACTTCCCGAACAACTGGGTGTCGGCACCGAGATCAGCTCGGTCGTGACTGTGAAGGGCCTGCGCAACCGCGTTCGGTGGACCATCAAGAAGTACGACGTCCCGAAGGCGATCTCGCTCAAGGGAGACGGCAAGGGCGGGGTCAAGCTCGGTCTCGAACTCGACGTGAAGGCAAAGGGCGACGGGTCGGAACTCGCGCTGACAGTCGAGTTGGGCGGCGCGCCGTTGTTCGGCCCGATCGGTTCGAGTGTGGCGCGGGCGCTCAAAGGCGATGTGGAGAAGTCGCTGGCCCAGTTTGTCCAGATCTACACCTAGTTGTGGAGATTTCCACATCGAGCTACTTCACCGCTAACATGAGTTAGGATTCTTTTCGGCGGGATAAACCGGGCATCGGTTGGTTATTGATGCGGGTCCCGCCGGAAAGGATTCGATCAATGTCGTCTCGTCATGGGTACGGCGCACCACCTGCGTCCATGCCTCGATCCGTGCAGGTTCTGATCGGACTCTTGGCAGTAGTCGCAGTCGGTGGAACCGCAGCATTCGCCGTGACGTTCAAAAGCGTCAGCGACAAGGGAGAACTCGGTGCGAGTGCTGTCACAGCTGCGACGGCAACCAGCTGTGAGAACCCGGAAACCGTGACCGTGGCCGCCGATCCGTCGATCGCCTCGGGACTCGAAGCTGTCGCCGCTGCCATCCCCGCTACGGAACTCGGGTGCAGCTCGCTCAGTGTGACGCCGCAAGATCCCGTGCTCACCGTCGCGGCGATCGCCGACGGTTCGGCACCCGCACTGTGGATCCCTGATTCGAGCGAATGGTTGGACAAGGTTTCGGCTAGCGGGCAGGAGATTCGCCGGATCAGCAACTCGGTCGCGTCCACCCCTGTTGTCACTGTCTCGGCGCCGGGAAGCGAGGCACCCGCCGCTTGGACGGATGTCCTCGGCGCTCCAGCACTGCACATCGGCGATCCCCTCACCAGTGCCGTCTCCAGCGCACCGATCGTGGCAGCCTTTGCCGAGGCCCAGTCGCGGGGCGGGGACCTCACGTCCATTTCGGCAGCCCTGGTCCCGGTGGCGCAAGCGCAGTACGGAAATCTGAAGGAAACCGGTTCGACCGGACGCATCCAAACCGTGGACGCGGACGGCGGGACCGCGGTGACGACCGAGCAGACCTTCGAGGCTTATCTCGCCGCACATGCGGACAGTCGACTCACCGCGTCGGTACCGTCTTCCGGTTCGGTCTTCATGGACTACCCGATGGCAGGTGTGGGTGCAGACTCGTCGGCGGCGGTCGACGCCGGCAAACTGCTGGCGGCAGCGCTGACATCGGACACCGGGCGCTCCGTACTTGCCGGCCTCGGGTTCCGCGGCGCGGATCAGGCCCCGCCGGTCGCCGGTGGAGTGGGAAAAGTTGGCTCGCTGGTGCCGTCCGATCCGACTGTGGTCGCCAAAGCGCTTGCGCGGTACGAGATTCTGTCCAGGCCTTCCCGTGCACTGGCAGTTGTCGACGTCTCGGGGTCCATGGACTACATGCAGGACGGGGTCACTCGAATGGCCGCGACTGCACAGGCCGGTGACATTGCGATCCGAATGTTTCCCGCCAACGCACAATTGGGTCTCTGGGCATTCTCCGTAGACCTCGGCGAGGGCACGGACTACCGCGAACTCGAACCTGTCGCCCGTATGGATGCAACTGAAGGCGACACGGATCATCGGAGCAAACTGCTGTCTCGGATCGACAGCCTCTCTTCGATCGTCGGCGGCGGAACAGGTTTGTACGACAGCGTTCTCGCCGCGTATCGGTCCATGCAACAGACCTACGATCCGGCCTCGATCAATTCGGTGATTCTACTGACCGACGGTGCGAACGATGATCCGTCGAGTATCTCGCTGCAGGAACTTCTCGACACCCTGACTCGCGAGCAGGACCCGACGCGGCCGGTACCGATCATCACCATCGGTGTCACCGATGACGCCGATACCGATGTGCTCGAGCAGATTTCGGCTCTCACCGGCGGCAACAGCCACTTCGCTCCGACACCGGCAGACATCCCGAAGGTCTTCGTCGGCGCGATCAGTGGGCGCGCCGGCTGAACTACTCGAGGACTGGCGCGTCGGCGCTGTCCGTGATCCATTCGGTTGCGAGTCTCTCGAGGGTGCCGTCGGCGTAGAGCGCATCCACGGCGGCAGAGACGCACGCCGTCAGAGGACTGTTCTTCTCGAGCACGAACCCGAAGAATTCGGTGACCGCGTTGGGCCGCGGAAACTGACCCACGATGACCGACCCGGGCAGTTCGTTCTCGGTGATGTGAAATCCGGTCGGGATGTCGACGACCAGTGCGTCGATCTCGCCTGCGGCCAGCGCAGCTTTCGCATCGTCCGTGGTCGCGAACTTGCGTGGCGCAGTGGTCGGAACAATCGTGTCCGTGATCGCCGCGAGGCTGGTGGAACCGGTCTGAGCGCCCAGTCGGTAGCCGGCAAGATCCGCAAGATTCTTTGCCTCAGCGGCTTTGCTCCCGCGCGAGGCGATCACCGACTGCGCCACTGCGTAATACGGCGAGCTGAAGTCGACGTTCTCGCGGCGATCCCCGGAAACCGTGAACTGATTGACGTCGAAGTCGAAATCCTTGGGGCCTGGTTTCAGTGCGTCGTTGAAGGCGGCCGTGGTGAAGCGAACCTGATCGGCGTTGTACCCGAGTTTGTCGACGACGGCCCGGGCCACCGCCCCCTCGAAGCCCTTGCCGTTGGACGGAGTGTTGTCGACGAACCACGGCGCGTACGCCGGCGAATCGGTGGCGATGGTCAAGACACCGTCTTCGAGGGTGGTCCCGCTCTGGGGTCCGCACTTGTCCACGGCGGTGGTCGAGGGCAGTTTGGTGAATGCCTCGGGAACCGTGGTCGTGGTGTCCGCTGCCGCAGGTGCCTCCGGCTGCGACGAACACGAGCCCAACAAGATCGAGGAAGCGAAGATCGCGGTCACGGCAACAGCGCGTCGTGTCATAGGCACAAGGCCATCTTGCCTGTTTGTCCGGTACGAACGTGACGGGGGTCTCGTGTGAGCGGAGTTCACGCAGCTGAGCGTCGTAGTGCAAGGCGCTCCGACGGTGTCGTCCCACCCCATACTCCGTGTGGTTCAGCGGTGTCGAGTGCAAAGGTCAGGCAGTCCCGAATGACCGGGCAGCGGAAGCACACCTGCTTCGCGGAATTTTCCCGTGCAGCCCGATTGCGTCCGCGTTCTTCACCCGGCGAATAGAACACGGCGGGGTCCACCGTCTTACAGGTGGCGAACATCCGCCAGTTGTTGTCGACCAACGGCTCCACGGAACTGCGAACTGTCATCGTGGTCTCCTCTCCCATCGAGAATCCAGTCTTGCCCGTGGCCTGGCGCAGCGGCAGGTTTCCGATCCACCAGATTTCTACTGCCAGATGCAGCACTATCCAGCACAATGAGGAAATGGCAACGACGGATCGGGGTCAGATCACGCTCGACGGCACAACGGTGTCCGTGACCAATCTGGGCAAGATCCTCTACCCCGAGAGCGGCACCACGAAGGCCGAAGTCATCGACTACTACACCCGTATCGCCGCAGTCATGCTTCCGCATGTCGTCGGTAGACCGGGCACTCGTAAGCGTTGGCCCAATGGCGTGGACGGTCAGTCCTTCTTCGAGAAGAACCTTGCGTCGTCTGCCCCGCAGTGGCTCACGCGTGCGTCGCTGCAACATTCTGATCGTGTCGTCACTTACCCGGTCTTCGATTCCGTTGCATCCCTGGCGTGGCTGGGGCAGCAGGCCGCACTCGAATTGCACGTTCCCCAATGGCGATTCGACGGTTCCGAGCGTGGTCCGGCGACACGACTGGTATTCGATCTCGACCCGGGCGAAGGCGTCGGATTGACCGAGTGCGCCGAGGTGGCGAGGTCGATTCGAGATCTGGTCGCAACTCTGGGGTGGACTGCCTATCCGGTAACCAGTGGTAGCAAGGGAATTCACCTCTACGTTCCACTGGATCGAGCCTTGGACGGCAGCGGTGCGTCGACTGTCGCCAAGCAGATCGCCACCGGACTCGAGAAGCTTCACCCGGATCTCGTCACCGCGACGATGGCTCGAAATGTGCGGGCAGGCAAGATTTTCGTGGACTGGAGTCAGAACAACGCAGCCAAGACAACCATTGCGCCGTACTCGATGCGCGGTCGCGATCAACCCTATGTTGCCGCGCCGCGCAGTTGGGACGAACTCGACGATCCGAAACTACGACATCTGTTGTTCGACGAGGTTCTGGAGCGCGTCGAATCCGATGGTGATCTGCTGGGCGATCTGGATCCGCCGGTCTCGGCGGCTGTAGCCGACACGTTGACGCACTATCGCAACAAGCGGTCGGCCGACCGGACGCCGGAGCCGATCCCTGCTGCGGTGACCAAGGAGACAGCGGGCAATACCTTTGTGATTCAGGAACATCACGCCAGACGATTGCATTACGACGTTCGGCTGGAGCGGGATGGTGTGCTCGTGTCCTGGGCTGTTCCGAAGGGCGTGCCGACCAGTGCCGGAGAGAATCGGTTGGCCGTGCACACCGAGGATCACCCGCTCGAGTACGCCACGTTCTCGGGCACGATTCCGAAGGGGGAGTACGGCGGCGGTTCGATGACGATTTGGGATTCCGGGACGTACGAGACCGAGAAGTGGCGTGAAGACGAGGTGATCGTGCGCCTCAGTGGGAAACGGGTGCAGGGACGCTTCGCGCTGATCCGGACGAAGGGTGACCAGTGGTTGATGCATCTGATGAAGGATCAGAACGCGAGTTTCGGAACGGAGTTTCCGAAGAATCTCGAGCCGATGCTTGCCACCGCTGGAACGCTCGAAGGTCTCGACTCGCAGGAGTGGGCTTTCGAAGGTAAGTGGGACGGGATTCGAGTGATTCTCGAATATCATTCGGGCACAATGTCACTTCGCAGTCGCGCGGGTAACGACAAGACCGGGGACTATCCCTCCCTTGCCGGGTTGGCCGAGGTGCTGGACGGTCATGACGTGGTTCTCGACGGTGAAGTGGTGGCGTACAACGACGCGGGGGTCACCGATTTCGGTCTTCTCCAGCGAGGTGGGGAGCCGGTGTTCCTGGCCTTCGATCTTCTGTACCTCGACGGAGTGTCTTTGCTGCGGAAATCCTACTCGGACCGGCGCACCGTGTTGAATGCGTTGGCGGGCAAGGTCGGTGAGCTCGAGGTACCTCCACAGATCGAGGGCACGGCGGAGAACGCGTTGGAGGTGAGTACCGATGCCGGATGGGAAGGGATTGTCGCCAAACGTCGTGCATCGGTCTACCTTCCGGGGCGGCGTGGGTCGAGTTGGATCAAGGTGAAGAACTGGCGCACTCAAGAGGTGGTGATCGGAGGGTGGCGCACCGGGCAGGGCAATCGAGCACAGGGGATCGGGGCGCTGCTCATGGGAATTCCGGGTGAGGATGGATTGACCTACGTTGGGCGCGTCGGTACCGGCTTCAGTGATCGCGACTTGGAGTCTTTACTTGCGACACTGGAACCGCTGCGTCAGAAGGAAAGTCCGTTCGGGGAGGAACTTCCAGCAGATGACCGCAAGGGTGCGGTGTGGGTGAGGCCGGAACTCGTCGGTGAGGTGCGGTTCATGGATTGGACGAAGACCGAGCGTCTGCGTCATCCGAGTTGGCGAGGTCTGCGGGAGGACAAGAAACCGGGCGACGTGGTGCGGGAAACAGTGCAATGACGGCCAACGCACCGACGAACGCGACTGCGGCACAGATTTGGATTCCGGTACTCATCGCCGAGGTGTAAGCCTGGTTCGCTGCGTCGGTCAAGGCACTCGCGGGGGGAGCGCCGGCATGGATCTGCGCCGGATCGGCTGTGGAAGTGCCGACTCCGGGTTCGAAGCGGGACCGGAAAACGGTGGCTACGACCGTCCCGATGACGGCGACGCCCAGAACTCCACCCAACTCTCGCACGACGCTGTTGATCGAACTGGCCATCGAAGCCTGCTGGGGCGCAACCGAAGACATCGACGTGGTTGTGGCCGGAGCCATGACCAACCCCATCCCCGCGCCGACCAGTGCCATGATCGCAGCCAGGATTCCGAACGGTGCGTACCTATCTGCTGCGATCGACAGGACCAACAGTCCCGCGGACATGACTGCGAGACCGGTCGCGATCGAACTGCGCACGCCGAATCGGCCGACCATACGATCGCTGCTGGAGGCGACAGTCGCCATCACTATCGCAAACGGAACTGCACCGACGCCGGCGACCAATGGACCGTAACCACGAACTAATTGGAGGTATTGCGTGTACGTGAAGAGAACTCCGAAAAGGGCGAAGAATGTTACGGCCAAGATGGCATTGGAGGTGCTGAACACTCGACTGGTGAAGATGCGCACGTCGGTCATCGGTGCCGAGGCCCGCAGCTCCCACCAGACGAATCCGGCGAGAAGTGCTGTTGCGCTGACGATCTCCAGCACCGTGACGGGCGACGACCATCCGCGAAGGCTTGCCTGGGTGAGGGCATCCACGATCAAAGCCAGTCCGCCGGCGGACAGCAGGAGTCCGGGGATGTCGAACGAACCCTTCGTGATCCCTCTTGCCGGGGGCACAAGAAAAACCGTCGCGGCGATCACACCGGCGACCAGTGGGACGTTTATCCAGAAGACGCTTCCCCAACTGAAATGTTCGAGAAGTACGCCACCGGCCACGGGGCCGATCGCGATTCCCAGTCCGGCGGTTGCAGACCAGATTCCTATCGCCCGGCCTCTCTCCTGCGGGGCGAACATCGAGACGACAAGTGACAGCGTCGCCGGCATGACCAGTGCGGCGGCTGCCCCCATCACTGTTCTCCATCCGATCAGCTGCATTGACGTGTGAGAGAGGGCAGCGAAGGCTGACCCGAGGGCGAACAAGGTGAGGCCGGTCAGAAGTATCCGACGGTGACCGAATCTCGCGCCGAGTCCACCTGCCGTGATGAGCAAGGCGGCGAACGCCAATGTGTATGCGTTGGTGATCCATTGCAGGTCGACGGTGGTCGCCCGCAGTTCGCGGGCAAGGGTCGGGATAGCGGTGTTGAGGATGGTGTTGTCGATCGTGACTACGACGAGGGATGTGCAGAGGGCGCCCAGTGCTGCCCATCGTCGCCGGTCAGTGGGTTCGAGGGAATTCATCATGTCCTTACGAATGTAACCTTACGAATGTTTAGTGATGAGAACGTACCCCCTCGCCTTACATGTGTAAAGTTTGTCGGGTGAGTGATGTTTCCGAAGATGCCGATGAAACTGGGACGAGTGGTTCTCGGAGTACTCGCGCCCGAAATCCGAGAGGAAGCGGCGCACGGCTCCGCGGAGAGATCGTCGCCGCAGCGGCGACGCTCATCGCCCGCGCCGGATCGGATCAGGCGGTGACGCTCCGATCAGTCGCTCGCGAAGTCGGGATATCCGCACCATCTATCTACGGACACTTTTCCGATCGCGATGCCATTGTCGAAGCGGTGGTCTCCGAATCGCTGGAGCAGTTGCATCTCGCCGTGGCCGACGCCGTTTCCGCACACCCCGACCCGGTCGAGGGTCTGTATGCCGGGTGCTCGGCATACGTCGAGTTCGGCATTTCCGAGCCCGCTCGGTATCGGGTCTTGTTCGGGTGGTCCAGGCCGAAAGGTCAGTCACCACAATCGGATACGCGAGGACTGGCCGCCTTCAACACGCTGGTGACCAACCTCGACGCGTGCGTCGCCGCTGGGAGGTCGGCCAGCACAGACACTTTTGTCGATGCGGTATCGATCTGGACTTCGCTGCACGGACAGGTGATGTTGCGGGCCGATCTCCCGGAATTCCCGTGGCCGTCGACCGACACCGTCGGTGAGATGGTGAGGAGCCTTGCGCGGCTTGTGAACTGACGCCTCAACCGTTTGCTGATCGGCAACCAGGCGAGGTCTGATCCAGCATCGTGAGATAGGCATCGAGCTGAGCTGCGCCGGCGAGAAGGTTGCGACTGCGTGTGGTCAGCCGGTCTTGCCAGGATTCGAGGAACGCTGACAATGCGTCTGCTCCGCCGGCCTCGCGCAGAGAATCGAGAAACTGAGCGACTTGCGACAGCCGATAGCCACCGCGCCGCAGCTGCCGTGCGATCTCGGCGTCGCGCACACACTCCGGACCGTATTCGCGATAACCCGTTGCTCGTTCGCGCTCGGGGCGCAGGATGCCGTGCTCTTCCCATGTGCGCAGTGTCGCCGGGTGAACGCCGAGACGGCGCGCCAGCTCACCCACCGTCAACGCTGGACCGTGCACCAGTGCCGGTGCCATGGTGGACAGAGTCCCCAGCGCTGTGGCTACCTCGGTGCGAGTTTTTCGCTCGGCGAGCAGCGTCATGTGCGCACTGTCGATCAGGCGATAGGCGGACTCGGTGTCGCCCTGGTTGGTCGCCCGCATGATTTCCGTGGCCCGCTGGTGCCCGTGACCGCCGCGCAATGCGAGGAAAGTGCGCAGGGCTTGCGCGTGCACTGGGGTGTATCGCCGGTAGCCGTAAGTGCTGCGCTCGGTCGGAGGGAGGATGCCGGCATCGTCGTAGTTGCGGATCGCCTGTGCGGACAACCCGTGTTCACGGGCAAGGTCTATGGGCCGCACTGATCACCTCCGATTGAGGCTTTTCACGGTATACCCCAGGTAATTGCCGGTGAAAGTTTCACTCGAATCTTCAACGATACTGTCGAAGGCAGTCCACCTTCGAAAGGGATGATCATGTCCACTGCCCCAGCGCTGAGTGAGTTCGGCCGCCAACTCGAAGACGCGGCAAGTCTTGGTCGTGCCGTCGACGAACTGCTCGCAGCGCGAACCGAGGTGCCGGCTCTGCTCGCTCTCGGCGAGCCGACTCATGGGATCAAGGCTTTTCCGTTGCTGCGCAACGAACTTCTCGGCCAACTGGTCGAACGAGGATATCGGTCGATCGTGCTCGAAACAGATGTCTTTGCGGCTTTGCTTGTCGACGACTACGTGAACGGGGGAGAGGCGGACATCGAGAAGGTGCTCGCCACAGGCTTCAGCCACGGATTCGGTGCGGTACCGGGAAACCGCGAACTCGTAGAATGGCTACGCGAGTACAACCACGGCCGCGCTCCGGCCGACCGAGTTCGCTTCTACGGCTTCGACGCTCCGGTGGAGTATTCCGGCGCACCGAGCCCACGTGGCGCGCTGTCTGCAGCAGGTGACTTCCTGCCCGCTGCGATGCGGCCGCACTCGTTCGACGACATCGACCTTCTGCTCGGGCAGGACACCGACTGGACCAACCCGGCGGCGATGTTCGAACCGGCTGCGTCCGTCGGCAACTCCGATCAGGCTCGTGCCCTGCGCATCATTGCGGACGACCTCGCCAGCGTCCTGCGGCGCGCCGCACCTGTGCTGCGGCCCGCCGACCCGGCCGGGTACGACCTGGCCCTTGCACATTCACGCACCGCTCTGGGGCTCTTGCGCTATCACTCCGCGATGGCGAGTTCCGCTCCTGATCGCATCGGCACTCTGCTCAGTCTGCGTGCCGAGATGATGGCCGAGAACCTGTTGGCGGTCGTCGCCCAGGAGCAGCGACGCGGGCCGATCCTGCTCTTCGCACACAATGCCCATCTCCTGCGAGTGCCGTCCGACATGCCCGTCAACGGCGACGTGGTCAGCTGGGGGAGCGCCGGCTCACTTGTCGGACTTGTCCTCGGGGAGCGCTACGTATTCGTGGCAACCGACGCCAACCCCGACAGTGATCCGGGCACTCTGCAGGGAGCGTTGGCCGATGCGACCAGTCGGCGTGCCCTGTTTCCGGCGCCCGCACTTCGCGCAGCACTTGACCCGTCCGTCACCGCGGGAGAGGCGATCCTGCCCGGCCACCTGCCGCTGAAACCTTCGGAGTTGGACGGCGCCGACGCGGTCATTTTCGTCGCGGACACTGATGGAAAACGTTATCAATACTGGTAACAGCGTCAGGGGCAGAGTGCGTGCGAGAGTATCGCGACGGTGTCCGGCTGGTCCTTCGGCGTCGACGTCAGCGTCACAGTGAACGCGCGGTCCGGCGTCGCGCCGGACAGTGTGTAGTACCCGTAGATCCCGCCACTGTGGCCGGTATAGGTGACGCCGCAGGGAAGTTCGGTGGCGCCGACGCCCATCCCGTACCCGAGTCCCTCGGCTTCGGTGGCGGCGACCTGAGGGGTGGTCATCTCGGCAAGCTGCTCGGCCGGCACCACCTGCCCGTCGAGTAGTGCACGCCAGAACGTGTTCAGGTCTGTGCCCGTCGAGACCATCGCTCCGGCAGACCAGGGGATCGACGGTTCCGTGCGGGAAACGTCGGTCAGGCCACCGTCGAGATCCTGATAGCCCGTCAGGTGATCGCCCCTGATGTCGAGCTCACCGGCCGGCGGGAGGTACGTGTCTTCCAAGTCCAGCGGATCGAGTATCCGAGACCGGAGTTCATCGGCGTAGCTGCGGCCACTCACGGATTCGACGAGCATTCCGAGAACGATGTAGTTGGTGTTGGTGTAGACGAACGACGTTCCGGGGACGAATTGCGCCGGTTTGCCGAGGGCGATGGCGACCGCGGCGGACGGCGTCAGCGTTCGGTTCTCGTTTGCTGCAATCCATTCGTCGGCGCCGGGTTCTCCGGCGAACTCGGGAAGGCCGCTGCGATGTTGCAGCAGTTGCCGCACGGTGATCGCGCTACCGTCGATGCCACTGCCGTCCATGTCACTGCTGTGCAGTAGGCCCGGGAGATACTGCTCGATCGGTGCGTCGAGGTCGACCTTGCCCTCGGCGACCAACTGCAGAACGAGCGAAGCTGTGAATGTCTTTGTCACACTTCCGATCCGGACGCGATCATTCTTGCCGATCGAATCGCCGTTGGTCCGGTTGGGCACGCCGCTGGTCATGACAGCCGTCGTGGTGCCGTCGTCGAGTGTTGCGATCGACCCGACGACACCCGACCTGGTGAGTCCGTCGAGATCCGATTGAATCTCCACTGCGCGCTGGAGCGTCGAGCAACCGACGAGTGCCGTGGTGGCTCCGATGATGACCGCGGCGACAAGGAGGTATGAGCGCATGATTTCGAATCTAGGGATCCGCCGGCTCCGACGGATCCGGGAAATCCCCGATCATTCCCTGATCTTTGCCAGGCCGGGACGTAAGGCCTGTTTGTCGAAAACCGACAAATGGGATCAATGATTCCTGTCCGAACACCACGTCTACGCCGTTAACATCCGAACGAAGTGTTTGTTTTCACGTGTCTTACCAGTTCACGGCTATCGAGGTGCGCTGCCGCGCGCCGAAACGACTCCCACGAAGGACGGATGCATGAAGAAGTCGACACTCCGCACGGGAACGGTCGCTGCTCTGCTGACCGGAAGCGTCCTGTTGCTCTCCGCTGCCCCCGCCTCGGCCGACCCGGGGAGCCTCGGCAGCGGCGGCAGTAGCGGGAGCTCCGGCAGCCTGGGAAGCGCAGGAAGCATCAGCAGCGGATCAGCCGCACTCCCCATTCCGAGTCCGGCAGGCCTGATCGCGCTGGCAGCAGCGAGCACTCAGACCGGAAAGCCCTACCAATGGGGCGGAGTCGGGCCGAACTCGTGGGACTGCTCCGGGCTGGTGCAATGGGCGTTTCGGCAGGCCGGAGTGAATCTGCCAAGGACCAGCCAACAGCAGGCCAACGTCGGACAGCCGGTTCCTCGGTGGGCCCTCGCGCCCGGCGACGTCATCACCTTCTACCCCGGTGCGACGCACGTCGGCATCTACGCCGGATTCGGAATGGTGTTCAACGCCTACGGAGTTGGTGTTCCGACCGGACTGACGCCGCTGGCGGATCTGCCGATCAACAACATCCGCAGGTTCTAGAACCTGCACAGAACCTTCACAAGTCCTCCCAGGTTCATCCACGAGGGCCGAATACAGTCAGTTCCATGAGTCAGCGAAGAGTGCTCGTGGTCGACGACGAGGTCAGTATCTGCGAGTCCATCGCAGCGAGGCTGCGTGCCGAGGGCTACGACGTCGAGTTGGCATTCGACGGTCCCAGCGCTGTGACCCGCTGCGAGCAGATGGATGCCGACCTAGTGGTGCTCGACGTGATGATGCCGGGATTCGACGGCCTCGAAGTTTGCCGCCGCATCCAGGCCGTGCGCCCGGTGCCCGTGCTGATGCTGACCGCTCGCGCCGATGAAACGGACATGCTGATCGGTCTCGGCGTCGGGGCCGACGACTATCTGAGCAAGCCGTTCAGCATGCGTGTGCTCGTCGCCCGGGTGCAGGCTCTGCTTCGGCGTGCGGATCGCGCGGAGCACGCTGCTCGCCCGGTGGCCGACCTCCTCGAGTTCGGTGACGTCGTGATCGACCTGACCGAACGTCGAGTGCGCCGTGATGCGCAAGAAGTTCACCTGACTCGCACCGAATTCGATCTCATCGCCTATCTGGCGGAGCGGCCGCGAGCCGCGATCCCGCGGGAGTCGCTGCTCGAGGAGATCTGGGGCTGGGGTGAGGGAGCGGGCAGTCGGACCGTCGACAGCCACGTCAAGGCGCTGCGACGCAAGCTCGGACCTTCCGTGATCCGGACCGTTCACGGGGTCGGGTACGCCTGGGACGTGCCGCGATGAGCGTCGTCGACCGTCTTTTTGCACGGTGGCCGCGGCCGCTGGACCCGATGCGGTCCTTCAAGGTGAAGGTCGGCCTCCTGGTTGTCGCAGCACTGGTGTTCGCCGCGGGTGGTTTCTGGCTGACGTCGCAACAACCGTTTCGTTTTGCTCTACTGACGGCGTTGGTTGTCGCTCTAGGCGTTACTCAGGTGCTCGCACACGGGATGACGTCACCGCTTCGCGAGATGACGGCCGCGGCGAAGGCGATGGCGCGCGGCGACTATTCGCGGCGAGTACGAGCGACTTCCAGAGACGAAGTAGGCGAACTCGCCCATGCGTTCAATCGGATGGCCGAGGACCTCGGGGCCGACGACCGGTACCGCCGCGAGTTGATCGGCAACGTCTCCCACGAACTGCGCACGCCCATCACCGCTTTGCAAGCCATGCTCGAGAACGTCGTCGACGGTGTCGAAGAACCGGATCCGGCGATGATGAAATCGGCGCTGCGGCAAACGGAACGACTGGGCGCGCTGGTAGCCGACCTTCTCGATCTCTCGAAACTCGAGGGTGGCGCAATGCCGTTGAAACGCCGCCGTTTCGAGGTCGAGCCGTTCTTACGCGAGCTGTCGAGTGTGAGTGCGGGCGACATCGAGATAGACGTCAAGCCTCCACAATTGTCCGTGGTCGCCGATCCGGATCGCCTCCACCAGGTGGTGACCAACCTGGTGGACAATGCGGTTCAGCACGGGAACGTCGACACCAAAGTTGTCATCCGAGTACGTACCGGCAGCGCGGGGGAGTTGGTGCTCGACGTCCACGACGACGGCCCCGGCATCGAACCACAGGCCCGTGAGCGAGTGTTCGACCGCTTCATCCGCGGCGGCTCGACCGACGGGGGCACCGGACTCGGCCTCGCGATCGCGAAGTGGGCGGTCGAATTACATGACGGCAGGATTGCCGTCGTCGATGCCGCGTCGGGTTGTTGCATTCGAGTAGTGCTGCCGCAGAACTGAATCAAAGTCCCTGACGAGATCGAGAGATCTCGCGATGGCGCATGTCTTCATCGGCATTCGTCTGTACTTCCGACCCTGAAAATTGAACCAGACACATAGGAGATCACATGAGCGCTCCGATAGTAATTCCACCGAAACCGCCGATGCCGGCCGTAAAACCCAAGCGTCCCAGCCGGTTCTGGCGTCCCGATCGCACGTCGATGGCCACCCGCTCGATGCTCCTCGGCGCGGCCGCAGTAGGGGTGCTTGCGGCCCTGATCCTCGACCCAGGGTTCGCGAGTATCGCGTACGTGATCGTGGGTGCCAGTGTGGTGATCGTCTTCGGGATTCTGACGCCGCCGCGGATGACCGTGACGCAGTGGGTCGCCGCCATCGGGATGCTCGCACTGCTGGGTGTTGCCGCCGTTCGCGGTGCGGAGTGGTTGGTGTTCCTCTGCGTCGTAGCTGCGTGGGTTCTGTTCACGTGGACTCTGATCGGCGGGCGGACGTGGACCGGAATACTTCTGGGAACGGTCGCTCCCTGGCGGGCACCCCACCGGACGGTCAACTTCGTTCGTCGTCGAAAACTTGCTACCCGCTCTGCTCCGCGGGTGCCGGCGGCGCGAGTTGTCGTCGTAAGCGCAGTATCGATTCTTCTCCTGCTGATTTTCGGATCTTTGTTCGTGAGTGCGGATCCGGAGTTCGCGAAGATCTTCGACGGCTTCGCTCCTGCCATCTCGGTGTCGAACCCGGGAGCACGGATCTTTGCCGGCGTCGTGATGGCGTTCGGCACGCTGGTTGCGGTGTATCTGCGCCGCAGAACGCCGACGGTGGACGCGTTTGCACCTGCGCAGGCGACGCCGTTGCCGATGTGGGAGTGGGCGGTCCCGCTCGGAGTACTCAACGTGCTGTT
Source organism: Rhodococcus sp. 27YEA6 (assembly GCF_044908235.1). Taxonomy (NCBI): domain Bacteria; kingdom Bacillati; phylum Actinomycetota; class Actinomycetes; order Mycobacteriales; family Nocardiaceae; genus Rhodococcus; species Rhodococcus sp. 27YEA6. The sequence continues at coordinate 837,984 of NZ_JBIYCY010000001.1, forward strand.
CCTCGGTTTTGTTGCAGTACAGACGAAGACGCTGTTCGGGGGAGACGAGCACGTACAGGTGACCGATGGACTGACCTATGCGGACTATGCGCGTGTGGGTTTCTGGCAGCTCATGGCGGTTACCGTGCTGACGCTGCTCGTCATCGCCGTCGCAGTGCGGTACATCGACCGCCGCGACGCTGGATCGAGGCGTCTTGCCCGCGGACTGCTGGGTGCCCTGTGTGTTTTCAGCCTGGTGATCGTGGCGTCCGCTGTGCACCGGATGTGGTTGTACGAGAATCAGTACGGTTTCACGGTGCTCCGGGTCAGCGTCTTCGCGACCGAGCTGCTTCTTGGCTTCGTGTTCGTGTTGTTGCTCGTCGCAGGTATTCGGATGTCCGGGAAGTGGCTGCCCACAGCTGTTCTCGCCACTTCGGCCGCCGCGCTGCTGGCCTTCGCGGTGTTCAACCCCGACGCGTACATCGCGCAAAAGAACGTGGAACGGTTCGAGGGCGGCAAGAGCATCGACGTTTCCTACTTACGCGGGCTCTCCGTCGACGCGGTACCTGCCTTGGATCGTCTACCGGAACCGCAGCGTTCATGTGCCTTGAGCAGATATCGACTCGGAGTGCCGGGCACCACTGCGCCCTGGGAGTTCAACGCAGCGCGTGAGAAGGCCCGCGACATCCTGGAAGCTCGCCCGGTGGGGCCGTGCCTGCAGATGTACACGGTCGGATAGACGCAGGGCGATTGTGCAGCCGCACGGCAGATATCGCGCGCGGCTGCACAATCGGCGAGCGTCGCCTGGTCGATCAGTGCACGGCGAGTGAGATTTTCTCCCGTTCCTCTGCGGACACCACATCTCGGGTGGATCGTAAGTCGACGGTCACGCTGTGGAGTTTGCCGCCGTAGCGGAACGTGCCCTTGTCCGCGAACTCTTCCGCGACCGGGCTTCCCCGGTTGATGCCGACGTCGAGCTGTTCGTTCATGCTGAAGATCGCCCGAGTGGTCTTCTCGATCCGGCCTTCGGAGACCACCTCGTCGTCGACGCTCAGGGTTGCGGTTCCACCCTTGCCGATTCCGCCGCCGTCGTACTCGAAGTGGACGGACACCTCGCGTGCATTGGGTGCCAGCGGGTTGCGCCCACGCACGAAGGTCCGACCACCGCCGCTGAAGTTGTAGCAGTAGACGGGGACGGAATCGAGTATGTACAAAGCGAATCCGCCGAACCGGCCACCGAGGCTGACCAGCATGCCGTCGGCGACGCTACCCAGACTTGCGGTCAGCGTGTACGAGCGGTTGAAGAACGTCGGCGCGGCTTTCTCGACCAGACCGTTCATGTGTGGGTACAGCGTGAGGGTCTTGCGGCCCATCATCGGATGCGGGGGTCGTGATTCCGCGGTGGCGTGGCGACCGACCGTTCTGTCGTCCAGCGGCAGCACCTGATATTTGGCCGCCTCGACGAGGAACTTTTCCTTGAGCCGGGCGAGGATCTCGGGATGCTCGTCCGCGAGATCGCGGGCCTGCGACCAGTCGACCGAGGTGTCGTACAGCTCCCAACGGTCCTCGCTCATCGGTGTGAGCTCGAGGCCGTGAGTGGCCATCAGCCAGGGTGCGCGGTGGGCCGTGACTGCGGTCCAACCGTGATCGTAAATTCCGCGGTTGCCGAAGATCTCGAAATACTGTGTGGTGTGGCGCTCTTCGGCATCGGGCTCGGCGAAGGTGTAGTTCATCGCCACGCCTTCCATCGGTTTCTGGGTGACTCCGTCGACGCTGGTCGGTGCCGGAATACCGGCAGCTTCCAGGATTGTCGGCGTGATGTCGACGCAGTGATGCCACTGCTCCCTGATTCCTGGCTTGTCGATCCCCTTGGGCCAGTGGGTGATCAGACCGTTTCGGGTACCGCCGTAATGGGACGCAACCTGCTTGGCCCACTGGTAAGGGGTGTCGAGAGCCAGAGCCCACGACGCCGGATAGTGCGGGTAGCTGGTTTCGGTCCCCAATTCGTCGTAGCGCGCCAGTACGTCGGATGTCGCACTCTTGTAACCGTTGAGGCCGGCGAGGTAGTTGAACGAGCCCTCCATTCCGCCTTCCGCGGAAGCGCCGTTGTCACCCATCATGTAGAGCACCAGAGTGTTGTCGAGTACATCCATGTCCTGCAACCGGTCGACGAGCCTGCCTACCTCGTCGTCGGTGTGCTCGAGAAACGCCGCGTACAACTCCATCAAACGGGCCGAGACCTTCTTCTGGTCGTCGTCGAGTTCGTCCCAGTGTGGGAGCCCTGGAGCCCACGGGGCCAATTCGGTATCAGGAGCGACGACGCCCAGTTCCTTCTGCTTTTGGAGGGTGATCTCGCGTTGGCGATCCCACCCGTGATCGAATTCGCCGACGTACTTGTTCAGGTATCGGTCCGGAACCTGGAGTGGAGCGTGGCACGCACCGAAGGGGAGATAGCAGAACCACGGCTTGTCGGGGTCCATCGTGTTGACGCCCTCGATCCATTCGATCGCGTGGTCGACGAGATCCTCTGACAGGTGGTAACCCTCCTGTGGTGTCTTGGGTAAGTCGACCATCGTGAAGTCCTCGTAGAGAACCGGGGTGAACTGGTCGGACTCGGCACCGAGGAAACCGTAGAACTTGTCGAAACCCTCACGGACCGGCCACCGATCGAACGGCCCGGCAGCGGTGGTCTCCCACGTCGGGGTCTGGTGCATCTTGCCGAAAGCACCTGTCGCATAGCCGTTTCCCTGTAGGACGCGTGCGACCGTGGCGGCAGAGGCGGGGCGGGTCCCGTTGTATCCCGGTGCCGCGTTGGCCATTTCGGAGATGACACCCATACCGACACTGTGGTGGTTGCGCCCGGTCAGTGTGGCGGCACGCGTCGGCGAGCACAGAGCCGTGGTGTGGAATCGGCTGTATTTCACGCCGGTTTCGGCCAAACGCTCGGCGGTGGGGGTGCGGCACGGGCCACCGAACGCGGAGGGTGCGCCGAATCCGACGTCGTCGATCATGATCAGCAGCACGTTCGGGGCCCCGGCCGGCGGGCGAAGCGGTTCCGGGCGGGTGTACGGGGGATTCTGATCGGGGTAGTACACGGCGGCCGCGACGTTCGGCGTCTCGGGAATGATCGGAATGGAATGGCGATTCACCAGCAGGCTCCTTGGCGTGTGCAAAACCGGGCGGATTAAGCGGTCGTCTTAATCTGGAGCGTATCGATCGGAATTCAGTTGGCGGCGCATGTCTCGTTGACTGGGACAACTACCCCCGTGAGTGGTTAAGGAGTCCCTGCACTCCCTAACCGCGCACAGGGGATGGGGCTTGCGGAATTAAGACAGTGACTTATATGGTCGGTGTATGCCTGCCTCGTTGGATGCCAAGAACGCCATGATCGCCGTCGCCGAGCGGATGTTCGCCGAGCAAGGTATTCACGAAGTGTCCATGCGGGACGTGGCGACTGCGGCCGGGCAGCGCAACAACTCTGCAGTTCAGTATCACTTCGGTGGGCGAGACGGTCTGGTGCTGGCCGTATTCCGGCATCGGATGGATCAGATCAACGCAGCGCGACTGACGTATCTCGACGACATCGACGCCAGTGGGCGGACCGACTTGGTCCGTGCTTTGGTCGAAGCCTTTCTGTACCCGCTGGCAGATTTTCTGGCGACGGTCGACGGTTCCAACTATGCGAGGTTCATTGCCCGAATCTCACCGTCGGTGGATACGCAGAGTGCTGAGTTCCGCGAGGTCAGCGAGGGGATCAACGAAGTTGTCGTCAGGTTGACGCGGGCGTTGCCGCATCTATCTCGCCGCGTCGCGGTCGAACGGATCGATCTGACGTTCAACATGAGCGTCTCCGCTCTGGCCATCTTCGAGCAACGCCGGGAAGACGAAAACCCCGTTGTGCAGGCAGATTTCGATACGACGGTGGATCATCTGGTCGATCTCGCGGTAGGAGCACTGACCGCGCCCCAAAGCGCACACAAACGCACACGAGCAAAGCGGTTGCACGCGTCGATTGACTTGTGACCCCGCGACACGACACGACAGGACGGAGTCATTCGATGGCTACCCTTACATCATCAAGAACAGTCCAAATCGGCAATCACACAATCGAATTCGGACCACGCGGAATGAGGCGCAATCCGGAAGGCGTTGAATCGAGGCCGTACGAGCGGTTCACTCTGACACCCGTCACACCGTTCATCGGTGCCGAGATCGGCGACATCGACCTGCATGATCCGTCGGAGGAGCAGATCGAGGACGTGCGTCGGGCCCTCCTCGAATGGAAGGTCGTGTTCTTTCGGGACCAGCCGATTTCGAGCGTGAATCATCGTGACTTCGCGGCCCATTGGGGTGAACTCGAGGTTCATCCACTTCTCCCGCAGGGAGAGGTCCCGGCAGTCGTCAGATTCGAACGCGGAGAGGACAGTCCAGGAACGGAGAACATCTGGCACGTCGACGTCACCTGGACGAAGACGCCGCCGCTCGGTTCAGTACTTCGGGCGATCGACGTACCGCCTGCCGGTGGTGACACGCTCTGGGCCGATATGGGTAACGCCTTCGACTGCCTCCCCGACGAGATCAAGGACTTGATCGACGGCAAGGACGCCATCCACGATTTTGTACCGTCCTTCGGACGCGGCATGAGCCCGGAGAAGTTGGAGCAGATGAAGGAGCAGTACCCGCCGGTTCTGCATCCGATGGTGCGTAAGCATCCGGAGACCGGGCGTAAAACTCTGTTCGTCAACAGCCTCTTCACCACCCACATTCCGGATATGGATCCTGTCGAAGGCAACGATCTGCTCAACCTATTGTTCGCGCAGGTCAAGGTCCCGGACTTTCAGTGCCGCTTCAAGTGGGCGCCGAATTCCATTGCCTTCTGGGACAACCGGGCCACCCAGCACTACGCTGCGAGCGACTACTTCCCGCATCGTCGCGTCATGGAGCGGGTGGCCATCCTGGGGGACGTGCCCTTCTGATCTACTCCTGCGGAATGCGGATGATGCACCGGAAGCCGACGTGGCAGGTCGAGGACTCCTCGGATTCGCCCTGCCGCGCGGCGGGGCGGTATCGCAAGCAGTAGTTCGGTGCACACAGATGTGAGCCGCCTTTGATCACCCGTCGTGCGTAGGGTTCGCCCACCAACGCCTCCGTGGCGAACTCCGCTCGGGGATTACGAGGAATGCAGCACGACGAGGCCGGCGCGACGTTCTTGGAACTGTGGGCGTGGTCGGACGTGTAGTGATCGGCCGTCCATTCCCACACGTTCCCGGCCATGTCGAACAGTCCGTAGCCGTTGGGCCGGAACTTTCCGACCGGAGCGGTGCGCTCGTAACCGTCCTCGAGCAGATTCTCCCGGGGGAACTGGCCCTGCCACACGTTGCCACCGGGCCGCCCGCCCGGAGAGTCGTGATCGCCCCACACGTACGCCTGGCGATCGAGTCCACCGCGGGCGGCAAACTCCCACTCGGCCTCGGTCGGGAGTTCCTTGCCGGCCCACGCGGCATAGGCCTGGGCGTCGAAGTACGACACGTGGGTGACGGGGTGCCGTTCACGTCCCCCGATGTTGCTGTCGGCGCCCTCGGGATGGCGCCAATCGGCGCCGGGAGTGAACGACCACCACTGGGTGTAGTCGTCAAGTGAAACCGGGCCGGGTGGCGAATTGAAGACCAACGATCCCGGGACGAGGAGGGCTGGATCGGCCTCGGGATAGTCGGCGGCGTCCGGGGCGATTTCAGCAGTGGTGACGTGGCCGGTTGCCTTCACGAAGCGTCGGAACTCGGCGACCGTCACCGCCGTCGTGTCCATCCAGAATCCGTCGACTGTGACCTGGTGAACTGGGCGTTCTTCCGGATAGAAATCTTCGGAGCCCATCCAGTACGTCCCACCCGGGATCAAAGACATGTTCTTCGGGGGAGTTGCCGTGGAGTGAGGCGTCGTCATGAATTCAAGAATGGCACGTTGGTCGCGCCGATGTGGGGAGAGTCCCACCTGGTGCCCTCGGCAGGATTCGAACCTGCGACCCTTCCTTTAGGAGAGGAATGCTCTATCCCCTGAGCTACGAGGGCGGGGAGCGTACCGACAAGCGCTGAAAACCCTGTGCTGCCGGGGTTTTCGCTTCCCGATACTGCTGCTGCATCCGCTCGACCTGTCGGCACGAAGCCTCGGGCGTCACAGCTGCGCTAGTCAGTGTAGCGGCCCGCCGACGAGGTCGCGAAGTCGACGGTATCGCCGGGTGCAAGCAGGAGCCGAACCGATCGCACTGATCGCAATGGTGTTCACCGCGGAGCAGGCACGGCATCGTGCGGGAATGACCCGCAGAATCCGCTTCAACGCCTTTGCCATGAACTGCGTCGCCCACCAATCGCCAGGTCTGTGGCGCCACCCGGAGGACCAGTCGTCCAGGTACACGGATCTGACGTACTGGACGGAGTTGGCGAAGCTCCTCGAGCGTGGACGATTCGACGGGCTGTTCCTGGCTGACGTGTTGGGAACGTACGACGTGTACGGCGGCAATCACGACGCAGCGCTGCGGCAGGGCGCGCAGGTACCGGTCTCGGACTCGCTACTGCTGGCGTCGGCGATGGCTGCCGTGACCGAGCACTTGGGCTTCGGGATCACCGCAGGTACAGCTTTCGAGCATCCCTACCCGTTCGCTCGGCGCTTGAGCACCCTCGACCACCTGACGAACGGGCGAATCGGGTGGAACGTGGTCACCGGATACCTCCCCTCGGCCGCGCGGAACATGGGCGAGGACGACCAACTCCAGCACGACGATCGCTACGACCACGCGGACGAGTACCTCGAAGTTCTCTACAAGTTGTGGGAAACGTCGTGGGAAGACGACGCGGTGGTGCGTGACAGAACCACCGGGGTCTACACAGACCCCGCCAAGGTTCATCCGATCGAGCACGAAGGCAAGCACTTCACGGTTCCGGGCATCCACATCTCCGAACCTTCTCCGCAGCGGACGCCGGTCATCTTCCAGGCCGGCGCGTCGCCTCGTGGGGTGCGGTTCGCCGCTGAGAATGCCGAGGCGATCTTTGTGGGTGCACCGACAAAGGCGATTCTCAAAGACACCGTTGCTCGAATCCGAAACGAACTGACGAAGGTCGGGCGAGATCCGTACTCGGCCCGCATCTACACACTGTTGACGATCATCACCGACCGAACCCCTGAGTTGGCCCAGGCGAAGCTCGAGGACTACCGCAGCTACGCGAGTAGTGAAGGCGCGCTCGTTTTCACCTCGGGGTGGATGGGAATCGACCTCTCCGGATACCGAGCGGACGAGCCGATCGGGAACGTCGAGAGCAATGCCATTCAATCCGCGGTCGCATCGTTTCGTCAGGCCGACGAGAAAGGCGGCGAATGGACGGTGGGGGACATCGCGGAGTGGGCGGGCATCGGCGGGCTCGGCCCGATCGTTGTCGGTTCCGGCGCGGAGGTCGCCGACGAGTTGCAGGAGTGGGTGTCCGAGACCGACGTCGACGGTTTCAATCTCGCGTACGCGGTAACTCCCGGAACCTTCGAAGACATTGTGGAGCATGTGATTCCGGAGCTGACCAAACGAGGTGCCTACCAGGGCGACTACGATGAGGGAACGCTGCGCAACAAACTGTTCGGGCGAGGGGACAGGCTGCCGCTCGAACACCGAGGCCGGAGCTTCGACCGGATCCGCACTGCCGGCTGAGCGGGGACCTCAGGACCAACCGGACCCGGGTACGTGAACCGAGGTGGTGAGGTCGACGGCCTCGATGTCCGAAGACCTCAACTCTTCACCACACACACTGCAACCCAAGCGCGCTTCGAACCGTTTACCGCAGGCCTTGTGATGGAGAACGATGTCCGGGCCGTCCGCGGATCTGAACCAACGCTGACCCCAGGAGATCATGCACATCACCACGGGGAAATACGCCGTGCCCTTGGCGGTGAGTCGATACTCCGACCACTGTGGGCGATCCGGAAGCGGACGCGTTTCCATCACACCGATCTCGGTGAGGTGCTTCAAGCGATCCGCGACTATCGCCGGTGGTGCACCGGTGATCTCGGCGAACTCTCCGTAGCGGCGAGCGCCTCGGAAAGCTGCACCGATGATCGCCGCTGACCAGCGATTGCCGACAAGTTCCATCGTGTGAGCCAGAATCTCCGGACGGCGTTCGGACTTGGTGGAGCGTCGCCGCGATGTTGCTTCCGGGACACTGCGTGAGAAGTCCCCACTCGGACCCATTTGGGAGTCCAGGGATCGTACGTCCACGTCCTCGCCGCACTCCTTGCAGCGCAGGATCGGGGTGAAGTCGTTTCCGCAGGTGCTGTGCCGCAGTGGTGGAAGCGGCTGGGTTTCATTGGGCGCCCACTGCTTCTCCCACGACCACATGGTGATGAGGACGGGCCAGATCGACTGCCCTTTGCGGGTGACCGAGTATTCGTGCCTGGGCGGGTTCTGCTGATACTCACGACGCTCGAGCATTCCGCCGGCCGTCAGGACCGCCAACCGTGAGGACAATACGGAGTTGGAGATTCCCCCGAGGGCGAGCCAGTCGTTGTATCGCCGCGACCCCAACAGGGCGAATCGCAGAATCCAGAGGTTCCACTCGTCCCCCAACAACCCGAGCGTGACGGCCAGTGCGTTCGGACCGCCGGCAGGCAACTCGGTGACGCCCGCCGACGCGGTGGGTGTCGAAGATCCGGCTGCATTCACTCGTACCACCCCGAAATCATAGGCCGCGCACCCTGCGGCACCGCGAGACCGTACCGAATGGTCTGCAGAAAGAGTCGGGAATCACTCGGTGCGGGCAATGAGTAACGCTTCCTGAGTGATCTGGCAGATCTGGAGTCCGGACTGATCGAAGACCGCGGCATTCACTACTGCTCTGCCGGTGTGAGCTGTGGGGGTCGAGTGCTCGAAGAGCAGCCACTCGTCCGCCCGCACAGGGCGTTGAAACCACATCGTGTGATCGAGGGACACACCAGTCCAGTCCGTGTCGAGCGAGTGCTCCTGCCCGATGTCGTAGCCGTGCGGAGTCAGCGCGGTTGCCATCAGCATCAGATCACTGGCATAGGCGAGAGCAGCCACGTGAATCAGCGGATCGTCGCTCAGCCGCTGAGCCGAACGCATCCAGATGTTGCGCGGAGGCGCCGCCGAATGCGTCGTGGGGGCCTGCGAATCGATGGGGGACACACGAATCTCGATGGCGGAGAACTCCTCCCACACCTCTCCCAGCCCGCCGTCTGCCTCGGCCAACTCCTGCAACGTCACGCACTCAGCGGGCGGGAGTGCGGTAGGTACTGCGCGACTGTGAGTGATGCCCTCGTCGATCGAGGAGGCAGAGACCGTCGAACGGCAGACGAGTCGTCCGTCCTGGTGGACGTCGACGCCTCTGGTGGACAGGCGTTTTCCGTCCCGAAGGCGATCTACCGAGAACTCGGTCGCGCGATTCGTCGACCCCGGGCGAAGGAAGTGGGTGTGGACGGAACTGATCGCTTTGCCGTCGGTAACCGTGTGCCCGGCTGCGAGAATCGACTGGGCTACCAGTTGGCCGCCGAACAGCTGAGGCAGCCGAACGCCGTCGTTCGACCCTTGCCACCGGTCCGGGCCGGTCGATTCCAGATCGAAGACGTCGGCGAGACCACTCGTGGGGGCGCTCACGACGCGTGGTTTCGTGCCGGACGGGGTGGACGAGGTAAGAATCCGCTGGTCCGGGCGACGTAGTCGTCGTAGGCCTGCCCCTTGCTCTTGCGCATGCCGCGTTCGAGAAGGGCCTTACCGCTGTAGCTCACCAGCAGTTTGATCATGACGATCGGAGAGACGATCGTGATCAGCGCCAATGGATCACCAAGCGCGAGGATGAACAGTCCGACCCAGACGCATGCATCACCGAAGTAGTTGGGATGGCGGGTCCAGGCCCAGAGCCCACGGTCCATCACCTTCCCGGCATTGGCCGGATCAGCTTTGAAGCGGGAAAGTTGGTAGTCTCCAACCGATTCGAAGACGAAGCCGACGGTCCAGACCGCGATGCCGATCGCGCCGAGGACTCCGAGGGCGCGAAACTCGTACATCGCGAACTGGACGGGCAGCGACACCACGAGAATGAGGACGCCCTGGAGGCCGTAAATTTTGCGAATCAGGAACGGAACCAGCGGTCCCTGTTGATGTTTGAGCAGGGCAGTATAGCGCTTGTCCTGCCCGTGCCCACGGTTTCGGAAGCCGATGTAGAGGCCGAGTCGCATTCCCCACACCACGGTCAGTGCCAGCACGACGAGGCGACGCAGATCGTTGCCGTCCGATCCGATGGACGTCAGGTACGAGACGGCGGCGACGACGGCAAAGCCAGGCCCCCAACAGATGTCGATGATCGAGTGATTGTTCATGCGGATGGCTACGGCCATCACGACTGCGATGAAGACGAGCACGGCGAGTGCGCTCACACCGAAGTTCAGTGCAAGGTCGCCCAGTGGGATGTCGGTCATGCGCGCGCTTTCTGATTGTGGTGGTCGAGCAGTTCGGAAGCGAAGTCCGCGAAGGCTTCCTGTGCGCTCGGATAGGTGTGAGGAGTGCCGAGCCGGCTGGTCACGAGCAGTGCGTCGAGCGCTTTGGCATCGAGTTCTGTGGTGGTGGGTAAGAATTCGGTCGAGCCCTCGACGGCGTCGGCCGAACGCACTCCGTTACCTGCGGTGACGATCACCTGCCCGTTGGTCGTGGACTCGGGATCGACGAGAGCAGTGACCACCGGGGCTACCAGGTCGGCCCCCATGATGTCGATGAATCGTGGATCCATTCCGGACTCGGTCATCTGCGTAGTGGCATAGGGCAGTACGACATTGGTGAACACATTGCGACTCGCGCCTTCGCCGGCCGCGGTGCGGCCCAGTGCGATGACGGCACCCTTACTGGCGGCGTAGGCGGACACGGTGGGTTCTCCGTGCAGTCCTGCGGTCGAGGCAATCATCACGATGCGCCCGAATCCGGCTTCGCGCATCACTCGGGAGGCTTCGGCGGCGACCAGTGCGGTTCCGACGACGTTTGTCGTGATGACGGTGCTGAGGTTCTCGGCGGTGGTGCGATGAAGCATCTGTGGACAGCTGACCGCGGCGCTGGTGATGCAGAAGTCGAGTCGTCCGAACCGAGTGAGAGCGTCGTCCACCAACTTTCGGCCGACCTCGGGGTCGGTGACGTCGTCGTGGTTGGCGACGGCCTGTCCACCGGCTTCGAGGATTTCGTCGACAACCTGATCTGCAGGGCCTCGGCCGCTCGAATCGAGTGTGCGATTCCGATTGTTGACGATCACCGTGACCCCTCGGCTCGCGAGATGCAGTGCGACGGCACGGCCGAGGCCCTTACCCCCTCCCGTGACGACGGCAACGCGGCCGGAGAGTGAACTGACGGTCATGAGGCGATCCGTTCGACGAGCACCGCGACTCCGACACCGGCGGCGCCGCTGACCGCGGCCACACCGTAGCGTCCGTCGCTCCGTACCAGTTCGTCGACACATGCGCCGACGAGAATTGCTCCGGTGGCGCCGAATGCATGGCCCATCGCCATCGTGCCTCCGTTGGGGTTCATGCGGTCCGGCCCGGCGTCAAGATCGCGGCGGAACCGTAGGCAGAGTGCGGAGAACGCCTCTGCGAACTCGAACACGTCGATGTCCTGTGGACGAAGCCCGGCTCGCGCGATGACTGCCTCCACGGCGCTCTGGCCCGCAGTGAGCATGAGGACCGGATTCACCGAAGTCGAGGCGGATCCGATGATCCGTGCGCGAGGGGTCAAGCCGGCTCTCGCCGCGGCTTTCTCGGATCCGAGGAGTAGGAGCGCTGCGCCGTCGGCCATGGCGGGAGAGGATCCGACGGTGTGCAGGTGTTCGATCTTGCCGACCTCAGGGTAGGCGGCGAGCGCGAGTGCATCCTGACCGGCGGCGCCGAGCCCTTCGAAGGCCGGAGGCAGCGCGGCGAGTCCCTCTGCCGTCGTCTCTGCCCTGACCAGTTCGTCGTGCGCGATTCCGGCTTCACCATTTCTGCCGGGGACAGGCACAACGGACCGCTCGAATGCGCCGTTGCGCCAGGCCTCGGCAGCCTTGTGCTGGGTTTCGACGCCGAACGCATCCAACTCGTCGCGGGAGTACCCCTCGATCGTGGCATTCAAGTCGGCGGCAACACCCATATGGATGGAACCGATCTGCGCGATAGTTGCCGGATCGGTCCACAGCGGTCCTCGATCACTGAACATCGGAGTCCGGGAGACGCTTTCGACGCCACCGGCCACGACGAGGGACACGTCGTCGCCGCGAATGCGGGCCGCGCTCTGGCCGACTGCGTCGACGCCGGATGCGCAGAATCGGTTGAGGGTTGCGCCGGGGACGGAGTCGCCCCAACCGGCAAGGAGTGCGGCAGTTCTCGCGATGTTCGCGCCCTGCTCGTCCACCTGCGATGCGCAACCGAGAACGACGTCGTCGATCTGTTCTGCGGCGAGGTTCGTTCGACCCTGCAAAGCCTTGGCCAGGTGGACGACAAGATCGACTGGGCTGTGTTCGTGGAGGGCGCCTCGCGCCGATGCTCGACCGCGCGGCGTTCGCACGTAGTCGAGGACAAAAGCATCAGTCATTTTCAACCCTTCAATTAGTAGAGTTACTCTGCTAGTTGTAGTACGGTTGCGGTGAAATTACAACCGCCGTTGCGCGGGTATCTCGGTGACGTCACCGAGGCCGGATCGGCAAGGGGAGAGGTCATGACTGTTTCGAACATTTGGATTCTCGGCGGGTACCAATCCGACTTCGCACGGAACTTCACCCGTGAGGAACTCGATTTCGCGAACCTTGCCGAAGAGGTGGTGAACCACACCCTGGACGCGGCGAAGGTTCCTGCCACCGACATAGAGGTGATCCACGTCGGTAATGCCTTCGGGCAATTGTTTGCCGGCCAAGGTCAGCTGGGCGCGATGCCCGCCACCGTGCATCCAGACCTGTGGGGTGTGCCCTCGTCTCGGCACGAGGCGGCGTGCGCATCGGGCAGTATCGCTGTACTTGCAGCGATGGCAGACCTGCGCGCCGGCAACTACGACGTGGCTCTGGTGATGGGTATCGAACTGGAGAAGACGGTTCCGGGTGATGACGCGGCTGGCCATCTGGGCGCTGCAGCCTGGGTCGGACACGAAGGTCAGGAAGCAAAATTCATGTGGCCGTACATGTTCGACCGTGTGTCGAAGGAGTACGGGCGGCGTTACGGGATCGACGAATCTCACCTTCGCGCGATCTCGCAGATCAACTTCGCAAACGCGAAGAACAACCCCAACGCGCAGACACGCGGTTGGGCGGTGCCCGATCTACTCGGAAATGCGGGTGGTGACGACACCACCAATCCCGTTGTGGAAGGTGGTGTTCGACGATTCGATTGCAGTCAGGTGACCGACGGTGGCGCCGGGGTTGTGCTGGTGACGGACAAGTACCTCCGAGAGCATCCTGATGCCGCGGCGACTCCGCTGGCCCAGATCGCGGGCTGGGGTCACCGGACAGTTGGTTTAGGTCTCGAGCAGAAGCTGGCCCGCGACGCCGATAATCCCTACGTGATGCCACACGTTCGGGATGCGGTGATGGGTGCCTTCTCCCGGGCCGGAGTCGACCTGGCCGGGATAGACGGGATCGAAACACATGATTGTTTCACGGCGAGTGAGTATCTCGCGATCGACCACATCGGTCTGACCGCGCCCGGCGAGTCGTGGAAAGCCATCGAGAGTGGTGACATCGCCATGGGCGGCAAGCTACCGATCAACCCCAGCGGCGGTCTGATCGGCGGTGGTCATCCGGTGGGTGCCAGTGGTGTTCGAATGCTTCTCGACGCGGCCCATCAGGTGACGGGAACGGCCGGCGGTTTCCAAGTCGAGGGTGCGAGCCGCTTTGCGACGCTCAACTTCGGTGGAAGTACGGCCACCACCGTCAGTTTTGTTGTCGACGCAGTTTCCTGAAAGTGCAGCCCAACCCAGCCTTTCCCCATCAGTCGAAAAGAGAATTCCATGGACGTCGAAATCGTAGGCAAGTTGTTGTCCACCCTTCCCGCCGATGACGATCACCCGTATCGCACCGGCCCGTGGCAACCCCAGACCACCGAGTTCAAAGCGGACAACCTCGAAGTCGTATTCGGTGAGGTTCCGAAAGACCTCGACGGTGTCTACCTGCGTAACACCGAGAATCCGCTCCATCCCTCGATGAAGGCGTATCACCCCTTCGACGGTGACGGCATGATTCACATCGTGGGCTTTCGCGACGGAGAGTCGTTCTACCGCAACCGATTCGTACGTACCGACGGCTTGGCGGCCGAGCAGGATGCCGGCGCTGCGTTGTGGGCCGGGCTTGCCGAGTCTCCCAAACTCAGTCGCCCCGAGGGCGGCAAGGGTGCGCGCACCCGGATGAAGGACGCGTCCAGCACCGACGTCGTCGTTCACCGGGGGACTGCTCTCACCAGCTTCTACCAGTGCGGAGATCTGTATCGTCTCGATCCGATGTCGGCGGAGACACTCGGCAAGGAAAGCTGGAACGGCAAGTTCCCCTTCGAATGGGGTGTGTCCGCGCATCCGAAGGTGGACGACAAGACCGGAGAAATGCTGTTCTTCAACTACAGCAAGGAAGCGCCGTACATGCACTACGGCGTGGTGGACTCGGCCAACGAGTTGGTCCACTACGTCGACGTCCCACTTCCCGGTCCGCGCTTGCCGCACGACATGGCCTTCACGGAGAACTACGCGATCCTCAACGACTGCCCCTTGTTCTGGGATCCGGTTCTGCTGGAGAAGGGCGCGCACGTCGCGAATTTCCATCCCGATATCCCGCTGCGTCTCGGAGTCATCCCACGCCGCGGAAATACCTCTGACATCAAGTGGTTCGAAGCCGATTCGACCTATGTCCTGCACTTCGTGAACGCCTACGAAGAGGGGGACGAGATTGTTCTGGACGGTTTCTACCAGGGTGATCCGGAGCCGTCGGACAACGGTATGGGCAATCAGTGGGAGCGCGCCTTCCGTTTCCTCGCTCTCGATCGCATGCAGACCCGGCTTCACCGCTGGCGTTTGAACCTGGTCACCGGAGCCACGCGTGAAGAGCAACTCAGTGACTCGATCACCGAATTCGGCATGATGAACGGCAATTTCGCGGGTGAGAAGTACCGATACGCCTATGCGGCTTCTGGTAAGCCGTCGTGGTTCCTGTTCGACGGCTTGGTCAAACACGACCTGCTTACGGGGAACGAGGAACGATTCTCCTTCGGTGACGGCGTGTATGGAAGCGAGACCTCGATGGCACCACGCGTGGGTGGTACCGCCGAAGACGACGGCTATCTCATCACGTTGACCACCGACATGAACGAGGACGCGTCCTTCTGCCTGATCTTCGACGCTGCCCGCGTCGGAGACGGACCATTGTGCAAACTTCGCCTTCCCGAACGGATTTCGAGTGGCACCCACTCGACGTGGGCGCCGGGTGCCGAGCTCCGACGCTGGCAGAGTGCCGACACCGCAGCCGAAGCGGTCGGACTGTGACGGGCACGCACGACGCGGGCACGTGGGAGATCCTGCGGCAGGTGGTGATCGGTGCACGAGACCTGGACAAGACCGGTCAACAACTACGTGAAGCGTTGAATCTGGCACCAGGATTCACAGATCCACTGCTCGAAGACATCGGTTTGGCCGACGAGACCTTGGCCGTCGGGCCGCAGGCATTTCTCGAGATCGTCGCACCGCTCGACGAGACGGTCTCGCTGGCGAGATGGATCCGCAAGGGCGGAGGGGAGGGCGGCTATGCACTCTCGATCCAGGTTTCGAACATCGAGCCCTATCTGGAACGTGCAGCTGCGGCCGATGTTCGGACGGTGGCAGATCTCGAGGCCTACGGTCACCGGATCGTCCAACTTCATCCCGGTGATCTCGGACTGCTCGTGGAACTCGACGAGATTCCCGACGCCGACGAGTGGTTCTGGGATGAGACGGAGAAGGAAGTTTCCCTCGATCCCTGGGTCGACGACATCCTCGGCGTCGACGTGTCCTCGCCCGATCCGGCCAGGACGGCGACGCTGTGGGCCGAAGTGTTCGGAAAGGAACCGGTCTCGGCGCAACCACTCTCGATCAGGCTGGGATCACGCGTCGTGTCGTTCGTTCCGGGGGAGCGGTCGATGCTCACTGCAATCGATCTGGCGGCGTCGAGCGGCGCGTCTGCCGTCGAGCCCGGGCTGAGTGTCGGCGGCGTGGAGTTCCGGATTCACCCACGCTGAGCGTGCTTCACATCGAACGACAGAAATCGGGGCCGATCGCTCGAAGCGACCGGCCCCGAATTCGTGTCATGGACTCAAGCGAAGTCCTGTCGCAAACGAGTCTTGAGCAGCTTCCCGCTAGCGTTGCGTGGCAGCTCCTCGATGAACCGAACCGCACTGGGGCACTTGAAGTGAGCCAGTCGCTCGCGTGACCACTCGATGATCTCCGCTTCGGTTGCATCCGAATCAGCAGCTCGAACGACTACGGCAAGGGGAGTCTCACCCCACCGATCGGAGTGAACGCCGACTACCGCCACCTCGCGGATGCCGGGGTGCCCGGAGAGAACACTCTCCACCTCGGCCGGATAGACGTTCTCACCGCCGGAGACGATCATGTCCTTGAGGCGGTCGTGGAGGTAGAGATAGCCGTCCTCGTCGAACGATCCGCCGTCTCCGGTGCGAAGCCAGTCGCCGTCCAACATGGTGGCCGCAGTGGCTGCTTCGTTACGCCAGTAACGCTTCATGACGTGAGCGCCGCCGATGACGACCTCTCCGCGGGTACCGACCGGGACGTCTTCGAGTGTCACGGGATCGACGATGCGGATGGGCACTCCGAACATCGGCTGCCCGACGGACTTCAACCGATGCGCGGTCGACTCGTCGGTCGCCCGATGATCTTCCGGGGTCAGCATGGTGACGCCGCCGGTCGACTCGGTGAGACCGTATGCCTGCAGGAAACTACACCCGAAGACCTCGGTCGCGTCTTGCAACAGGGGCAGTGGCATCGGCGCGGCACCGTAGACCAGGAACTGCAGGGCACTCCAATCTGCCTCGCGCACAGCCGGAAGGGAGGTCAGGACGCTGATCACCGCGGGAACGGCGACCGCATGCGTGACTTTGTACTCCTGCATCAGCGCGACGAGTTCGAGAGGTCCGGCGATGGTCTCGAGCAGTAGAGCGCCACCGCCGAGCGTCGTGACCAGGGCGAGACCCAGTCCGGCCACATGGAAGAACGGAACCGGGCACATAGCCACGGAGTCGGTGTCGAGATCGAGCAGGTGATACATGGTGGCGAGGGCACGGCCGAGGTTGGCGCCGGTGAGTTCGATTCCCTTGGGGTGACCGGTGGTTCCCGACGAGTAGAAGATCAGCGCTGTGTCGTCGGGGCGGCGCGACGTCCCCGGATCGTCGTCGCCGACACCGGAAAGCCAGTCGTTCCACGAGATCGAGTTTCCGGCGCCATCCACCGTGACGACGGTACGGACGCTACCGACCGCCGCGGCGACGTCGGAGAGGCCCTCATCGCCTGCTCCGAGTACGACGACGGTCGGCTCGCTGTTGCTCAGGATGTAGTCGACCTCGCCCGGTGCCAGCCGATTGTTGACGGCCGTCAGAATCGAGCCCATCTTCGAAGATCCGTACAGGACGGAGAGGAAAGACGGTGCATTGGCCCCGATGTACGCCACCCGGTCGCCGGGTCGAACACCATCGCGCAGAAGTGCATTCGCGACACGATTTGTTTCGATGT
The DNA here is from genome assembly GCF_044908235.1 of Rhodococcus sp. 27YEA6. NCBI lineage: Bacteria > Bacillati > Actinomycetota > Actinomycetes > Mycobacteriales > Nocardiaceae > Rhodococcus > Rhodococcus sp. 27YEA6. The sequence continues at coordinate 855,712 of NZ_JBIYCY010000001.1, forward strand.
CGAGTTCGCGGAAACTGGTACGCCCGTCATCGGAGATGACGGCGGTGCTCTCCGGACTGGCAATCGCCCGGCTGCGTAGCAAGTCTTCCAGATTCTGCACGGGGCGACCGTCGGGCAGGAGCGCGTTCACGGAAGGTTCACGGACGGCAGGTTCACCGGTGGCAGGTTCACCGGTGGCAGTCGAACCTACGGCCGTCGGCTGAGTTGTCATGCTGAATGCTCCAATCTGAAGGGGGCAAAGACAGGGGGTTCGAAAATGCCGGCGGGAGCAGCGAGTACATGCTCGACGGCGCGTAGTGCCGGGCCTGCAGTGATGAACTGACCGGCTGTCGTGCGACTGTTCGGATCTTGTGGTTCGACCAGGTTGACGGTCATCACGATCTCGGGTTTGCCGAAGAGGTGGACTTCCCATTGGTCCCGTCCCGCGTATTCGTCGCGATCAGGTTCCATGGTCCAGATGATGGCGAGGGTGAGGAACTGCTTTCCGTCGACTATTGCGTGCCAGCGCCATTCGGTGGTTCCGACGGTTCCCGCGGCGATGCGTCCGGCGGCGACGTCGAGATCCGTACGTGCCGGAACGACCCTGTGATCGGACACGACCTCGTCGTAGGTGACGCCCAGGCGCTCGCACATGAACGCGATGGTCTCGAGGTACAGCGACGCGTACAGTGAGGGCAACGGCCCGGTTCCGTCCAGTTCCTCCGGGGGCGAACCCATTCCCATGACGGTGAACGCGAAGTCGGGGTCAGGCATGCCGCGAGCGTCGAGCACCTCGTCGATCGTAATTCGGTCGAGTTCGATCGATGTTCCCGTCAGCGCCAACGCCAATCTCTCACCGATGACGCCTGGGCTCACCCCGACGCCGAAGAGCGTCGAATCGCCTTCCTTGCATGCTTGGGCGAACATGTGCTCGCGTTCGGTGCCGTGTGCGCGGGGGAAGTGCTGCCCGGCCGTCGTGATCACGTTGATCCCGGCGCGAAGCAGACGGCACAGATCGTCGTCGTGGCGTTCGTACGGAATCTGCAACCGCGGACTGTGGATGAGAACCTGTGGGCGCGAGCGGATGATCTCGTCCACGTCGCGTGTAGCGATCACCCCCGTCGGTGCTCGTCTGGCGATGTCACCGGCGTCTCGACCCGCCTTGGCGTCGCTGTACACGTAGAGGCCGACCAACTCGAGGTCGGGACGATCGATGATTCCGCGTAGCGCCGTCTTGCCGATGGCGCCGGTCGCCCACTGGGCAACACGAATCGGATCGCTCATGATCGGGTGGTCAGTTCGCCGGCGAAGAGGAGCTTGCCCAGTCCGCGTTCGTACCGAATCGGGTCGCGGGCCAGGCGCGCACGCGCGTCGATTGCCATGAAATCGGTGTCGCACGTCCACTCGCCGCGTTGCATGGCGGCGAGTCCGGTTGCCGCGATGTCGAGAGGGTTTTCCTTGTGGCCCTGCACATGTGACGCCATGCGGGTGTCGACGCTGCCGACGATCAACGACGTGACGGTGATGCCGTGCGGTTCGAGTTCGGCGCGAGCGATGCCGCCGAGCGACAGAGCAGCCGCCTTGGCCGGTGAATAGCCACCCATGAAGGCGGTCGGAGCGATTGCGGCCACCGACAGGACGTTGACTATCGATCCTCCGCCGCGGGCGGCGAGTACCGGCGCGAAGGCGCGGATCATCGTCAGAGGCCCGAAGTAGTTGACCTCCATCTCGGCTCGCGCAGCCGCTTGGTCGTCGGCCTCGATCAACCGATTCCCGGTGAACAGTCCGGCATTGTTGACGACCACTGTGGTGTCACCGCACGCCCTGGCCGCTGCATCGACGAGTCCTGGATCGGTCACGTCGAGTTCGACGATGTGTGCTCCGGTGGATCGCAGCTCGGCGGGCGCCTCGTCGGGATTTCTCACCCCTGCATAAATTTTGGCGGCACCCATCGACTTCGCCTGTTGGACGAAGGCCAAGCCGAGCCCTCGATTGGCGCCGGTGACGAGGACAGTCGCGCCCTCTATCGGCGTTCCGCGAAACCTTGTCATGAGTGCTCCTGTGTCTGCCGTGTGTAGATGAGGTCGTCGGGAAATTTCTTGCTCTTCTTCAAAGACGTTTCAGGCGCGAGCATCCCGAAGATCCAGCCTTCGGCTGTGGCCATGTCGTGGTTCCAGTCCCACCGCAGTGCGCGGTGGCGGATTCCCCACCTGCCGTCCTCGTAGCCGAAGCGGTCGATCAGGCGCGCCGAGGTGAGTGTGTCGGCTATGCCGTCCGAGTGCTTGATTCGCGCGAAGGCAAGCACGTAGGACTCGACGTGTGCTGTGTCCCCGTCGAGTTCGACCAAGACGTTGGTCATTGCGTGGGTGGTCAGTGACCGTGGGTGGGTGATGGCCCCGGCGATGTGGTCGATGTAGTCGTCGGCGGTGCCGGTGAAGACACCCCCGTGGTCTTCGGTTGCGCCGGGTAGATAACACCGCCTGGCGTCCTCGACGTCGCCGCGATCGGCGGCTCGGAGGAAACGAGCCAGAACCTCGTAGATTTCCTGCTTGGCGACGAGAGCGTCGACCCGGCTGTAGTCCCTGACGTCTGGGCCCCCGCCGCTGTCGACTGCGTGAATGTTGTTGGACCTCACGATGATGTCCCTTCTCGGCTCCGGATCGGGGGCCGCACGTTGACGGAGTGCCTCTGTTTACTGTAGTAATCTCTATCACACTGTTAATTGAAGTGTCACGAGGAGGTGAAACCAATGCTTGGAAACACACCACCCGCACAACCTGCGAATGACCCGGTCGTACTCACGCTCTCCGATGTATCGATCGAATTCGGCGGAGTCACGGCTCTCGACGACGTCGGCTTCGACGTCCACGCCGGCCAGATCTGCGGACTCATCGGGCCGAACGGCGCTGGTAAGACCACGCTGTTCAACTGCATCACAAGGATTTACGAACCGAGTCGCGGTGTCATCACCTGGCAAGGAACCGACCTCTTGGGATTGCGGCCCTATGCATTGGCATCTGCAGGGATCGCTCGGACCTTCCAGAATCTCGCACTGTTCAGCGGCATGAGCGTCTTCGACAACACCATGGTCGGCGGATCGTCTCGGGGCCGCTTCGGACTGGCGAGCGGGGTTCTCGGCTGGCCTCCAGCGCGCGCCCGAGTCCGAGAACTGCGAGAGAAGGCCTGGTACCTGCTCGAACGCCTCGAACTCGTCGACGTCGCGAACGCGCCGGCAGCAGGCCTTCCGTTCGGAACACTCAAGCGCGTCGAACTGGCACGAGCATTGATGTCCGAGCCTTCGCTGCTTCTGCTCGACGAGCCCGCCGGCGGGCTCACACACAGCGAAGTCAAGGAGCTGGGAGAACTGATCGTCTCGCTCCGCGACGACTTCGGCTTCGGAGCGCTTCTGGTCGAACACCACATGGGATTGGTGCTGGGTATCTCCGATCACGTTGTCGCACTGAACTTCGGCCACAAGATCGCTGAAGGTACTCCGGCGGAGATCCAGCAGAACGACGCCGTGATCAATGCCTATCTGGGGCGAGCGGCATGAGCCTGCTGAGCGTCGATGATCTGCATGCCGGTTACGGGCGAGGCAATGTACTGCACGGGGTTTCGCTCGACGTGGAACCCGGCGGGGTCGCTGTCGTTCTCGGCGCGAACGGTGCCGGCAAGACCACCATGATGCGTGCGCTTGCCGGATTGATTCCGCACCAGGGAACGATCACCTTCAACGGTTCGCCGCTCGGATCCAAACCTGAACGCGCCGTGGCCGCCGGCGTCAGCCTTGTCCCACAGGGCCGTGGAACTCTCGGTCAACTGTCGGTACGTGACAACCTGCTCGTCGGCGCTGCGCTTCGCAACGACAAGGCGGAGATCGAGGCCGACATCGAGCGGTGGTGTGAGACATTTCCGGTGCTCGCGAGGAGGTCCACACAGTTGGCAGGTTCGCTGTCAGGCGGTGAACAGCAGATGCTCGCGGTCGCGCGGGCATTGATGAGCCGTCCCACCCTGCTTTTGTGCGACGAACCGAGCCTGGGTCTGGCGCCCATCGTCATCGCCGAATTGTTCGACACGCTCGGTGCGATCAACCGGAGCGACGGAACTGCACTGCTGATCGTGGAACAGAATGCCGATCTCGCGATGAAACTCGCGTCGAAGGTCTTCCTGCTCGACGTAGGCACCATCGTCGCTGCCGGCACGCCCGAGGAATTTCGTTCGGACGACGTCGTGCGCAGCGCCTATCTCGGGTACCAGGAGTAAACGGTGACACTCTTTCTCGAACGACTCATCTCCGGATTGACCAACGGCTCGATCTACGCAATTCTCGCGCTGGCACTCGTGGTGGTGTTCCGTGCCACCGGCACGATCAACTTCGCTCAGGGCGAGTTGGCCCTGTTCACAACCTTCGTGGCGTGGTGGCTCACAACGATGTCCTGGCCGATCTGGGCCGCGATCGGAGCGGCTCTCGCTCTCGGCTTCCTGCTCGGGGCGTTGATGGAGCGTCTGCTCATCCGGCCGGTTCAACGTAGAAGTGACATGGCAGTGCTGATAGTGGCACTGGGATTGTTCACCGGGCTCAACTCGTTGGCCGGAATGCTGTGGGGGAGCGAAACGAAGATCATGCCGAGCCCGTTTCCCAACGGTCCCACCGACTACATCTCAGTGGGCGGCGCGCGCGTGTACGGCGACGCACTGGGCGTACTGGTTGCGCTCGTTGTCCTACTTGTGTTGATGTCCTTGCTCTTTCGCAAGACGAGAGTCGGTCTGCACATGCGTGCCGTCGCGGACAATGCCGAATCTGCCACTCTCGCCGGAGTTCCGACCAGCCGGATACTCGCAATCGGCTGGGGTGTTGCGGCAGCGATCGGCGCACTGGCCGGTGTCCTGGTCACTCCGCTCTCGCCGCAACAACTCGGCCTCACGACCATGTTCCCGATCTTCATCGCAGCATCTGCGGCAGCGCTGTTCGGCGGTCTGGACAGTCTTGTCGGCGCAGTTGTGGGTGGGTTGACGATCGGTGTTCTGGAATCGATGCTCAGCGGCTACATTTCGGTCATCGGCGGTTCGCTGCAGCAGACATCCGCGCTACTGATCATCGTGGTGATTCTCTTCGTCAGACCCAATGGACTGTTCGGTACCAAGAAACTGGAGCGGGTATGACGACGCTTGCCGAGAGAAATGAACCCGCGGTCGCCGAAAAGGCAGTCAGGCGACCGCGCGTGGTGGTTGCCGGATCGACGTCGTACCGGATACTCCAACTGGTTCTGCTGGTGGCTGCCGTCTGTGCCCTGCTCCTCGTGTCGCAGAGCGCGCCGTTTCGCGTAGGGCAGTTCACGAGTGTCTTCATCATCGCGATTGCCATCGCCGGACTGAATATCGTCAGCGGGTACACCGGACTTCTGTCGATCGGCCATTCTGCCTTCTTCGGCCTCGGCGCGTACACGACCGGCGTTCTGATCGTCGATCGCGGATACTCGCCGTTGACCACAATCCCGATGGCAGTCGTATTGTGTTTCGTACTAGGACTTCTCGTCGGGCTTCCCTCCTTGCGGATCAAAGGGCTGTATCTGGCCCTCGTTACCCTCGCCGTCGCTGTGGCGTTTCCCGAAGTGATCCGCAAGACCGGGGATCTCACCGGTGGCGCGGCCGGCATGGTCGTTCGTGCGAATCTTCTGGTCCCGCCGAAATGGACGGGTTTGACCCGCGCGGACACCTATCTCTGGATCTTCTGGGTTTCGGTAGTGACGCTGGCAGTGGTCATGCTCCTGATCCGCAATCTCGTCAAGAGTCGATTCGGTCTGGCAATGGTTGCGGTGCGCGACAACGAGATTGCGGCGAGTGCAAACGGCATCAACGTCGCGCGGGTCAAGATTCTCGCTTTCGGACTTTCCGGCGCGATCACCGGTCTGGCAGGTTCGCTGTTCACGATGTACATCGGCGCGCTCTCACCCGAGTCCTTTTCGTTGATGAAGTCGATCGAGTTCATCACCGGACTGGTGTTGGGCGGAATCGCAACGCAATTCGGCCCGATCGTCGGGGCTACGGCAGTGGTGTTCCTGCCGTACTACACCGGAAGCGTCACCGACGGCCCCGTGTCGGGAGTGGTGTTCGGCGCGGTGCTGATCGCGATCGTGTTCTTGATGCCGGACGGAATCGTCGGCCGGATCAACAGCGTTCTCCGACGGTTTGTCCTGGTGGTTCCCGCAGATCATCCCAAGTATCGCGAAGGTGAACCCCGCACCTGAGCGCCGTCTCCCTCGCCCACTCTCGTTTCTCTCAACTCACAGCAAGGAACTGGACGATATGAAAAGGCAGACCACGATTCCCGCAGTCATCGCCGCTGCGGCACTACTCCTTTCGGCCTGCGGAGGTAACTCCGACGCAGAGAGCAACACGTCGACCTCGGCCGGAGCAGTATCGGTCGACGACTGCAGCGATCCCAGTGGTGCCGCGGCGCCGATCACCGACAAACTCACGGTGGGGTGGAGTGGGCCGACGTCCGGCCCGCTCGCCGACGCGGTCGGCAACGTGATCGAAGGAATGCGAGCACGGTTCGAGGTCGAGAACGCGGCCGGCGGCGTCGGCGGCGTCAAGCTCGACGTCGTGGTCAAGGACGATGCCTTCTCCCCGGAGCGCGCCAAAGCCAATGTCGGAGAGTTCATTCAGAAGGACAAGGTCGACGTTCTGGGCACGTTCGGAGCAGGCCAGTTGAACGCCATCGCGGACGACCAGACCACTGCCTGTGTTCCACTGCTCTTCGCGCAGGCAGGTATGCCCGAGTTCCGGGTGATCGAAGACTTTCCGTGGACCACGGAGTATCTACCGGATCCGGGCGTCGAGATGGAGGTAGTGGTCGAAAGCCTGAAGAAGAAGTATCCGAGCGGCGCCAAGGTTGCCTTGGCCACGAACCAGACCGAGTCCGGACAAGGGATCGCCAACGGCTTCAAGTCCGCGATCGAAGGAACGAACTTCGAGATCGCAGCCGAAGAGGCGCTGACCGACCCCAAGACGGCGGCATCGACCCTCAAAGCCAGTGGCGCCGAGGTATTGGTGGTGGCCGGTGTCACCACCGATTGCCTCGCGATCACCCAGGCGATCGGACGTGTCGGATGGAAGCCCGACACCGTGATTCAACCGTCGAACTGCGTCGACGGTGCGACGCTGTATGCGCCCGCCGGTGATGCTGCCGACGGGCAGCAGGTGATGGTGTGGCTCAAGGATCCCAACAACGCCCTCTACAAGGACGATGCGGCGGTACGTGACTACCTGGCCGGTGCGGCTGCTCACGGTGCCGATTCCCCGACCAACAGCTACACCGTGAATGGCTGGGCCATCGGTGACCTGTTGGTGGACAACTTCACTCGGGCCTCTGAGTCATCCGACGGACTCTCACGCGCCAGCATCATGAGTGCCGCACGAACGCAGGACTACCACCCGCCGATGTTCATCGACGGAATCAAATTCACGATGACCGCGGACCATGCATTGGGAATCCTGGCATTCCAGCCGTTCGAGTGGAACGCCGCTACCCAGGCGTTCGAGAAGCAAGGCGACGTGATCGACATTTCCGGCCGTTACGAGAACTGAAACGAGTACGCGAATGAACAAGGCACACAGGGGATTGCATCCTCGCGTCAAGGTGGACGAATACACCTCGAAAGGATGGTGGTCCGACGAGACGATCGATCAGGTGTTCCGGGCGCAGGTGCGGGTACGCGGTGACGAACTTGCCGTGGTTGATCCGGCGAACCGGAGCGAGTTGTCCGGCGGAGATCCGCGACGCCTCAGTTGGAACCAACTGGAGAGCGAAGTCATCGCGCTCGCTGCCGGCTTCTCCGAGGTGGGTTTGGGCCGGGGAGATGTTCTGGGCGTGCAGATGCCCAATACCGTCGAATTGGTCGAGGTCTACCTTGCAGCGTGGTCTCTGGGGATCGTGGTCTCGCCATTGCCCATGCAGTACCGCGAACGTGAAGTGGAAGGAATGGCAAACCAGGCGGCGTTTGCAGCATTTGTCACCGTACCCAGTTTTGGTGACAGACTCCCTGCTACGGAGATCGCTGCAATCAGATCCCGGATTCCCTCTCTGAGATCGGTGTTCGCCTACGCTCCCGCATCCGAGCTTCCGGCCCAGTTGCCCGCCGGTGTCGTGGGGCTGAGTCCTCGGGCGGCCACCGAAACACAGCGCAGTGAATTGGATGTACGAATCACCGAAGATCCCAACGACCCCAACGATGCGATGACGATCTGTTGGACCTCCGGGACCGAAAGCGAACCGAAGGGGGTCCCACGTTCGCACTACGAGTGGCTGGCCATCTGCTGGGCCACGATCGACGCTCCCGACATCGTCGTCGGCGACGTCTTGCTGAACCCGTTCCCGATGGTCAACATGGCCGGAATCAACGGAATGTTCCTGCCGTGGCTCCGCACGGGATGTGTACTGGTACAGCACCACCCGTTCGATCTTCGAGTTTTCCTCGGGCAGATCGAGGCCGAGCGCGTGACGTACACGGTAGCGCCGCCTGCGCTGTTGTGGATGCTGCTCGCCGACGAGTCGATGCTCGCGGCGGTCGACCTGTCGAGCTTGACTCGGATCGGTTCGGGTTCGGTGCCACTGCAACCTCCGATGGTGCGGGGATGGCAGGAGCGATATGGAATCGGAGTCATCAACTTCTTCGGGTCCAACGAAGGCATCAGTCTGCTCTCCTCGCCTGCGGACATGCCGGATCCGGACGACCGCGCACGGTACTTCCCTCGTTTCGGTGTCGAGAACTTCCGCTGGAGCACCAGAATCTCCGACTGGATGGACGTTCGCTTGGTCGACGTGGTCACCGGCGAGGACATCACCGAAGTCGGGCACCCGGGTGAGTTGCGAATCAGCGGACCGACGGTCTTTGCCGGCTATCTCGGCGATCGGCCGTCTCCGTTCGACGAACGCGGATTCCTCTGCACCGGAGACATCTTCGAGATTGCCGGTGATCACGGGCAGTTTCTCCGCTACCTGGACCGGGGGAAGGACCTCGTGATCCGCGGCGGAATGAACATCGCCCCAGCCGAACTGGAGGGATTGATCGCCGAGCATCCGGCCGTTGCGGATGTGGCCGTCATCGGCGACCCCGACGAAGTACTCGGTGAGCGCGTCGCAGCAGTGGTCACGCTGCGGCCCGAGACGGAACTCGAGCTGGACGCTCTGGTCGCGTTCCTGAAGGACAAGCGCATTGCGTCGTACAAACTTCCCGAGCGGCTGGAGATTCGGAAAGAACTGCCGCGCAATTCGACCGGAAAGATCCTCAAGCGTGAGCTTCGACAGAAGAGTGTGGCATGAGTGTGATGAACGACAGTGACAAGCTTGCGTTGGCGCGTGGGATGTTCCAGGCGTGGGACGTCATGGACTGGACACGCGTCGTCGACTTGTTCGCCGAGGACGGTGTGCTCCACAGCGTCATGCAGGAACCTCTTGTCGGCAAGGAGGCCGTTGCGGGCCGAATTGCGTTACTGGCAAGCAAGTGTGAACGGATCACACTGAAGATCGAGTCTCTCGGCGTGATCGACGGAAGGGTATTTGTGCAGCGAGTGGACGACTTCCACTTCGACGGTACCCATGGCGTCGTTCCTGTTGTCGGAATCCTCAGCATGGCAGACGGACGGATCACCGAGTGGCTCGAGTACTACGACCGTCCGACACTGTTGGAGGGAATGGGTCTTGTCTCCGACTTCGAGTAGAGGTTTGCCGACCATCGACATCTCCCTGGGGTTGTGGCAGGACCGTCCGCCGCGGGAGGTGACCACTACCGCGCGCCTCGCCGACAAACTGGGGTTCGGCCGAGTGTGGGTGGGGGAGATGGCGACGTACGACGCCTTTGCGCTGGCGACGTCGGTCGGCGTCGGCTTCGAGTACTCCGAACTAGTGGTCGGCCCACTCGCGGTGACGGTTCGTGATCCGGCGATGATCGCGATCGGGGCGGCGTCGGTGGCCGATCTCACCGGGCGCCACGTGTCGATCGCCTTGGGTACGTCCAGCACTGTCGTGGTCGAAAAATGGCATGGGCGAAGCAGATCCGGGGCGGCACGTGCACTTGCGGAGTCCGCCCGCGGTGTGCGAGCGCTCATGAACGGCGAGCGGGGTGAAGTCGCCGGAACGGTGATGCGGACCAGCGGATATCGGCTGCGACTTCAGCCGCCGGGCGGCCGGCTGATCGTTGCGGCATTCGGGGACAAGGCGCTTCGGGCCGCGGTGGAGTTGGGCGACGAACTGGTGCTCAATCTGGTCAGCCCGGAGCAAGCGGGGCGCCTGATCACACGGTGCAAGGAAATCGCTGCCGAGTTGGAAACCGGCATGCCTTTCGTGTCGGTGTGGGCACCGGCTGCCGTCGCCGAGAATGGACCGTCACAGGTGTCGATCGATCAACTTCGACGCGGGCTCGTACCGTATCTGGCTGCTCCGGGGTACTCGGACATGTTCGTCCGCGCGGGCTTCGCTGATGTGATCGAGGCAGCCAGGGCCGGGGCCGCGCCGCGCGAGCTCTTGAGCCAGGTCTCGGGCGCGATGGTGGCAACGGTGGGAATCGTCGGGACTCCGGCCGATGCCCGCGAGCAACTCGAGGCGTACCGAGCGGCGGGTGTGGACTCCGTCGTGGCCGTGCCTTCATCCACTGATTCGGATCCTGCCGGCAAAGTGACCATGGAACTTCTTGCGGAGATGGCATGACGGACCCCCGACGAACTTACTCTCAGGTAAGTTCGTCGGGGGTATGTCTAACCGAAGGAGTAGCCGTGAGTGATCGCGTTCGTGTCGAGGTAGTGCAGTCGGTGGCGTACGTGACGCTCAGCCGACCGGAGAAACTCAACGGTCTCGATCTGGACATGCTCGACGCCCTGGTGGACGCCGCTCGAACTATCGAAGCTGATCGTTCGATCCGGGGCGTGATTCTTCAAGGCGCGGGTGACGCGTTCTCGGCCGGGTTGGACTTCGCCTCTGCGGGTAAGCAACCGAGGCGCATGGCGAAGGCCTTCGCGAAATTTCCCGGTCAGAAGTCCAACCTCTTTCAACGCGCGTGCTGGGTGTGGCGCGAATTGCCCGTGCCGGTCATCGCGGTCGTTCACGGGCACTGCTTCGGTGGGGGACTGCAATTGGCGCTCGCCGCAGACTTTCGATTCACCACCCCCGATTGCACGTTCTCGGTGATGGAGGCGAAGTGGGGATTGATCCCCGACATGACCGGAACGGTCACGATGCGCGAACTCGCGGCAATGGACGTCGTGAAACGCCTCGCCATGACTGCTGAACTGTTCGACGGAAATCAGGCTCTCGAGTGGGGGTTCGTGAGCGGAGTCAGCGACAATCCGATCAAGCCGGCACAGGAACTGCTGTCGCAGATCGCGGTTCGCTCGCCGGACGCCGTCGCAGCGACGAAGACGTTGCTGCACAAGACCTGGAACCGCTCGCCTCGCGGCGCGTTCTGGATCGAATCGCGGATCCAACTGGCGCTGATGCGAGGCAAGAACCACAAGATCGTGCGTACAGCGAATGCTGCGAAGAAGTTGCCGGAGTTCGCCTTTCGAAAGTTCGGCTGACAAACTCCGGCATCGCGACGCCGTTGGGCGTCCACATTCAGGTCGATCACACCATCAGGTCTCGTCCTGATCGATCCTTGATGAGCATCGTGGCGACGAACGAGACCGCCGCCAGCAGGGCGAGGTAGATCGAGATGGCAAGGGTGCCACCGGTCTTGCCGAGGAGCCACTGTGCGACGGTGGGAGCAAAGGCGCCGCCGAAGATGGTGCCTACCGCGTAGGAGATCGACGCACCGCTGTAACGGATCGAAGCCGGGAACAGTTCGGCGAACAACGCGGGTTGAGGTCCGTACGACAGCCCGAGTCCGACCGAGAACAGGATCATCGCCACGTAGATCCAGCCGAGATTCCCGGTGTCGATGAGGAGGAAGAACGGCACCGCGAAGAGGACCATTGCGAGGTTGCCCACGTTCATCACCGTGGTGCGGCCGCGTCGATCCGACCAGTAGGCGCCGATCATGGTGAAAACGCCCCACGTGACGGCACTTGCGAGCGTGGCAATCAGTAGTTCGGTCTTACCCAGGCCATAGGTCTTGGTTGCGTACGCGACGATGAATCCGCCGATCACCATGTAGCCGTTGCCGTTTGTGCCGATGAAGGACAGCGCCGCGAGTACGACCTGCTTCGGGTGTTTCTTGAACAGAGTTCGGATAGACGTGTTGCTCTCGGTGCGGCGTTCCTTGAGTTCGGCGAATACGGGTGACTCGCTGACCTTGCTTCGAATGTAGAAGCCGACGCCGATCAACACGACGCTGAGCAGGAACGGCACTCGCCATCCCCAGGTGGTGAACTGTTCGTCCGTGAGGGTGAACGTGCACAGTGCCAAAACGCCGGTGGCGAGCAACATTCCGAGCGGTACTCCCATCTGTACGAACGCTCCGAAGAATCCTCGACGCTTGGTGGGTGCGTGTTCGACGGCAAGAAGAGCGGCCCCGCCCCATTCGCCGCCCGTCGAGAATCCTTGGACGACGCGAAGCAGGATCAACAGGATCGGTGCCCAGATTCCGATCGAGGCATACGTCGGCAGCACGCCGATGAGAACCGTCGCGGCACCCATCATCGCCAACGTCGCGACCAGGACACGTTTGCGGCCGAGCCTGTCGCCGAGATAGCCGGCCACGATGGCACCGAGAGGACGGAAGACAAAGCTGATGCCGACCGTGACGTAGGAGACGATCTGGCCGGCCGAGCCCATCGGCTTGAAGAACAGGTCGGCAAAGATCAGGGCTGCAGCTTGGGCGTAGATGAAGAAGTCGTACCACTCGACGGTGGTGCCGACCATCGACGCCATCGCGGCGCGGTCGTATTCCTTCGCGGCGGGCTTGGTGCCAGTTCTGGTTGTGGTCATCGAGCTACTTTCTGCCAGTCACGTGGTTCACCGACACGGTGAAACTGCGAAGTCGGAACAGGGGAGAAACGCTGTTCGATCTGCGACGTTGCCGGTGTGCTCGGTGCATGCTTTTGGCTGACTCGGAGCGTTCCTGCGCGATCTCATCGTCGATATCGGCAACCGAATGATCGGTAGGTAATGAATTATGCAGAAGTGTGAGCGTCAACACAAGCGATGCCGGAAAAGTCTGATTGTTTGATGCGGAGCGTGCGAGAAGTCAGCGACTCACGTGTGGAGTGACGCCGCGATCCGCAGATCGATTTCCCTGGCGCTGAGCAGATGGTCGAGGACGAGAACCGCACAACCGAGGATGCCGGATTGTGCGCCGTGGCTGACCGAAGCGATCTGAAGCTTTCGGGTGGCAAGCGCCGTTGCGTTGCCGTAGACGGACTCCCGAAGCCCGGCGAGGAAGAGTTCGTCCGCCTCGGCCATGTCGCCGCCGATGATCAGGACCTCGGGATTGAGGAGATTGACCGCGCCGGAAATGACGTCGCCGATCAGTCGGCCGCTGCTTCTGATGAGCCGGCGGGCTTCGCTGTCGCCGTCCAGGGCGAGGCGGACGACATCACGCACGTGACCGACGCTTCGGCCCTGATCTCGGAGGGCATGCACGAGAGCCCAACCGCTGGCGACAGTTTCGACGCAGCCGACGTCGCCGCAGCGACACTTCATGCCCCGCGCTGCAGCGGTTTTGGTATGCCCGATCTCGCCGGACGCTCCGAGTGAACCGCGTTGGAGGACTCCGCCCATGACGATTCCTGCGCCGAGGCCGGTTGACGCCTTGATCATCAGGAGGTTGGGCGCACTCTCGCGTCGCTCGCTCAATTCGGCCAGAGCCATCACGTTGGCATCGTTGTCCGCGAACAGCGGAGCCGTGGTCACCGATGCCAGATAGGGGGCAAGCGCGACTCCGTCCCATCCCGCCATCATCGGAGAGTCGAGGCTTGCTCCCGCGGCGACGTCGACCGTTCCGGGAATGCTCAGTCCGATTCCGATGACCTCGGTAGACGCGCGGTGGACCTGGGCCAGTAGTGACGAAAGATGCTCGGCAATTTCGGGCATCAGTTCGTCGGGGCCGACCCCGACCGACTTGTCGATGTCTTCTGCCGCGAGGATCGTGCCCGCCAGGTCGGTGACGGCAAGTTGTGCCCGCGATCGACCGATTGCCACGACGAGAACCACGCCGGACGAGTTCGCGAAGGTGAGAGTGGACGGCGGCCGGCCGCCCGTCGACGGGCCCTCGTCGTCATCGGCGATCAAACCAAGCGATTGAAGTGCTGCAACCCTGGCCGATACCGCCGTCCTGGACAGGCCGGTGAGCTTCCCGATCTCGCTGCGCGTGGTCGCGGAACCGCTGCGTATCAGCGTGAATACCTCTCCCGCGGTAGCCGGAGTCGTGGACGGTCGGGTCATTGTCCTATTCAAGCATTCCTCGTCGGTAACTTCAGCGTGCGAAAGTTCGCATACTTTGTCCACAAAAAGACGTAAGTAGGTCTTGTGAAAAAGCAGAAGTAGGCATAGTCTGTGTCTTGACTCACTGCCACGGGCGTCCGAGGAGACGAGTCGCAGTTTCTGTGAAGCAGGGCGCACAAACAGGGGAGAACCTGATGAGCCGCACGGATACACAAGAGATCGTCGAGTTCGCACGTAAGTGGCAGCAGTTCGACGGTGGACCTGACGAAGAGATCTTTGTAACCTTCGGCCTCGCCCCGGACGAGTATTTCCGCAGGCTGCAGGCAATTCTCGACGACGGCGTCGTAGCGCTGACTCCGCCGGTCACCGGCGAACTCGCAACGGTCTGTGCACATCGACTCGGCCAATCGGTCAGGCGTCGATAAGTCCGACCCGGCGTCAGCCCAGAGTCACCCGAATCCGTGTCACCCGAGTAAGGAATTGAGGTCGCCATCATGCACAAGCACCTTCCGATGCCGTACCCGACCGCCGAAGTGTGGGACTGGCAGCTGCAGGGAGCGTGCCGCGGGCACGATTCCGCGGTGTACTTCCATCCGGACGGCGAGCGTGGACACGCCCGCGAGAACCGTGAACGCAACGCCAAGAAGGTCTGCGCGACGTGCCCTGTACTCCAGCAGTGCCGCGAACACGCACTCTCCGTCCACGAGCCGTACGGCATCTGGGGTGGAATGACGGAGACCGAGCGCGCAGAATATGTGCGATCGCTGCGTAAGCGCAGCAACCGGATGCCCGCGGTCGCCAACGCGAGCTGACGGTCCTTCGGAAAGGACGCCAGTGTGACCCTCGTAGCCGGTATCGATTCGTCTACCCAGTCGTGCAAAGTCATTGTCCGTGATGCCGATTCGGGAGAGCTGGTACGAGAAGGGCGGGCGGCGCACCCCGTCGGTACCGAGATAGATCCGGCATGCTGGCTCGAGGCGATGGACAGTGCAATCGCCGCGGCGGGTGGGCTCGGCGACGTCGCAGCCGTATCGGTCGGAGCTCAACAGCACGGCATGGTGTGTCTGGACAGTGGCGGCGAGGTTGTCAGACCGGCGTTGCTGTGGAACGACACTCGGTCGGCGAAGGCTGCGACCGATCTGGTCGAAGAGTTCGGCGGACCCAAGGCGTGGGCCGACGCAGTTGGTGTAGTTCCGGTCGCCGCGGTCACGGCAAGCAAGCTTCGATGGCTGGCAGATCACGAACCCGGCAATGCCGATCGCACTGCCGCGGTGTGTCTTCCGCATGACTGGTTGTCCTGGAAGTTGGGTGGGTCCGGCTCGATCGAGGAGCTTGTTACCGACGCGGGCGACGCCAGTGGAACCGGCTATTATGCTGCCTCGACGCGCGAATATCGTAAAGATTTGCTGGCGTTGGCATTTCGCGGTCGAACCCCGCATGTTCCCCGAGTTGCATCGCCGAACGAAAAGATCGGAAGTACACGTTCCGGAGGTATTGTCGGGCCTGGCACCGGTGACAATGCCGCAGCCGCACTGGGTTTGGGAGCAGTTCCCGGTGACGTGATCATCTCGATCGGAACATCCGGCGTCGTCTCGGCTGTATCGGCCACCCCCACGCACGATCCCGGCGGGAACGTGGCAGGATTCGCGGACGCAACCGGCCTGCACTTGCCGCTGGTGTGCACTCTCAACGGCGCGCGCATTCTTGATGCGACGGCGTCCATTCTCGGTGTCGATCACGCCGAACTGTCGCGGTTGGCGTCGACGGCGCCCCTCGGAAACGACGGGCTGGTCATGATTCCGTACTTCGAGGGTGAACGGACGCCCAACCGCCCTGACGCCACGGGGGCCATGCACGGATTCCGGCTGCAGAACTCGACGCCTGCGCACTTTGCACGAGCCGCAATCGAAGGGCTCCTGTGCGGCTTGGCCGACGGCGTCGACGACCTGGTTCGTCAAGGCGTCGAGGTGAAGCGAGTTCTCCTCGTGGGAGGCGGAGCGAAGTCGCGCGCTCTCTGTGAGATCGCGCCGGCAATTCTCGGAGTGCCGGTCGTGATCCCTGCTCCGGGTGAGTACGTCGCCGAAGGGGCATGCAGGCAAGCAGCATGGGCACTGTCCGGGGACACGCAGCCGCCGGTGTGGCCGAAACCGGAAGAGCGACGATTCGACGCCGAACCAGCTCCCCACGTGCGCGAGCGCTACGCGTCGTTGCGCGAACTCACCGAAGGTGTCTGAGCGCTCCCTACAGAAGCCCGAACTTCCGCACTGCGTCGAGTAGCGCGTGCGGGCGTTCGGTCGTCGGCAGGGGATCGACGAGTGCGAACTGGCAACCGACGTCACGGGCAGCGCCGTCGGCGATGTCGCTGTCACCGACCATCAGAGTCTGCGCCGCATCCACATCGAGTTGTGCGAGGGCGTACTCGAAGATCGCCGGTTCAGGCTTGACTGCACCCACCTCGAACGAGAGAACGAACTCGTCGACCCAGACGTCCCAGCCGCGGTCGGCGAACGCCGGACGGATGTCGAAGGCGATGTTGCTCAAGACGGCAGTGCGTATGCCCTTCTCCGACAGTGACTTCAGGACCTCGCCGGTATCCGGGTACGGCGACCACTGATCCGGATCGACCAGCAGGGCGTAGAAAGCTTCGGCCCGAACCGGATCGGGCACCCCGGACTTACTCAACACGTCGAGGTAAGCCTGACGATGCAACTTCGGATCCCGGTCGCGGTTCTCCCACGCGTAGATCTCCGCTTCGTCCATCTCCACGGTTCTGCCCACCGGCGCGGTCATCCGACGCATCAGCTCGGCTTGAGCGTGCACGTCGAGCGGATCGCCTTGGTGATCGACGAGGTGCTCGGTCCAATCGTCGCTCTCCTCCAAACGGAAGAGGGTTCCGGAGAAATCGAACAGCGTCGCGGCGATATGTCCGTCTTGATGGGCCGTGCTGTCAGTGTTCACCTCGACAGGTTATCGGCGTCCGCTTTCCGATGCGTGATGTGAGCCAGTGCACGCGTACTTTGAGAGAGCACATTTTCCGAGGTTCCCCCGACGGGCACGATTTCGATGCCCCGGATGAACCGAACGACGAGGGGGATCCTCCGTGTCCGACCACGCGAATACACCAGACCTGACGAAGCCGTCCGGCGAAGACCCCCACCTCTCACGTCAGCTGTCCAACCGGCATATCCAGCTGATCGCCATCGGTGGTGCCATCGGCACCGGACTGTTCATGGGATCGGGCAAGACGATCTCGCTCGCCGGGCCTTCCGTGATCTTCGTGTACATGATCATCGGATTCATGCTCTTCTTCGTCATGCGGGCGATGGGGGAGCTGCTGCTCTCGAACATGGCGTACAAGTCGTTCTCCGACTTCGCCGCGGATCTGCTGGGCCCCTGGGCGGGATTCTTCACCGGCTGGACCTACTGGTTCTGCTGGATCGTCACCGGCATCGCGGACGTCATCGCGATTTCCGGGTACTTCAAGTACTGGTGGCCAGGGCTCGCGGCGTGGATTCCTGCTTTGCTGACGATCGCGGCGCTGTTGCTCCTCAATCTCCCGACCGTTCGCGCTTTCGGTGAAACCGAGTTCTGGTTCGCGCTGATCAAGATCATCGCCATCGTCAGCCTGATCGTCGTCGGCATCGTCATGGTCGTCTCCGGGTTCACGGCGCCGAACGGTGCCACCTCGGGTATCGACAACCTCTGGAACGACGGCGGGATGTTCCCGACCGGATTCATGGGCTTCGTCGCCGGCTTCCAGATCGCCGTGTTCGCCTTCGTGGGTATCGAGCTCGTCGGTACGACGGCAGCCGAGGCCAAGGACCCGGAGAAGAATCTGCCGAAGGCCATCAACTCCATCCCCATTCGTGTCCTGCTGTTCTACGTCGTTGCACTGACCGTGATCATCGCGGTGACTCCGTGGCGTGAAATCAGCGCAGACAAGAGTCCGTTCGTCGCCATGTTCACACTCGCCGGCCTCGGCATCGCTGCATCTGTCATCAACTTCGTCGTGCTGACCTCCGCGGCATCTTCGGCCAACTCGGGTATCTACTCCACCTCGCGCATGGTGTTCGGCCTTGCGCAGGAGGGCGACGCACCGAGGGCCCTCGGCAAGCTGAACTCACGCAAGGTCCCCGCGAACGCCCTGATGTTCTCGTGCATCTTCCTGCTGGCGTCGTTGATCCTGCTGTTCTCGGGCGATTCCGTGATCGAGGCCTTCACCGTCGTCACGACCATTTCGGCGCTGCTGTTCATGTTCGTATGGACGATCATCCTGGCGAGCTACATGGTGTACCGGAAGCGTCGTCCGCACCTGCACGAGGCGTCGAAGTTCAAGATGCCCGGCGGCATCGTGATGTGCTGGGTCGTGCTCGCGTTCTTCGTCTTCATTCTCTGGGCACTGACAACCAAGGACGACACCCTGCAGGCACTTCTCGTCACGCCGATCTGGTTCGTGGTTCTGGGCATCGCGTGGGCGATCATCCGGCGTCGACCCGCTCACCGGGCACGATACGACGCATTCAAGTCAGAACTGGACGCCAGCCGACAGAACGGCGACAAATAGTTTTGGTCAAGATCGGGTAACGGTGGCGGCCGCCTTGATCAAACTGTTACATTCTTCGGCAGACAGAGGAGCGGGCTTCATCAGAAGGACGCTGCACGCCGACGACTGACGGAGTACACACTGTGGGAAACCACCACCGCACGGGCAATGACGATGTTGTCTTCGAGATCGATCCCGAGGCAGCAAGCGGCCGCCACCGCACCCCGTCGGCTGGCCCTGGTGCCGGTGTCAAGGCAGGTGTCGTAGCTGCGGCTACCGGTGCACTCCTCGTCGGTGCAGGCCAGATGGGCGCAGGAACCGCTGCTGCGGCGCCGGCAACACAGACCATCGCCGGAATCGAAATCCCGCAGGGTCTGCTCCCCGAGGGCGTTGTCGTTCCGGCTGAATTGGCGGCACTTCCGGCTCTCGACATCCCCGAGCTTCCCGATTTTGCTGCCGACCTCAACACGCAGGCACAGCAGTTCCTCGCTGGGATCAACCCCGGCACCTCAGCTCGTACCGTGCAGCCGGTGTCCGGAACGCTGACCTCAACCTTCGGTTCGCGCTGGGGAGCACACCACGGCGGCCTCGACATCGCGGCTCCGATCGGTACGCCGATTCTGGCTGCAGCCGACGGCCAGGTCATCGACGCCGGCCCAGCGTCAGGTTTCGGCCTCTGGGTCCGCGTCCAGCACGACGACGGCACGGTCACCACGTACGGCCACGTCAACGACTACCAGGTCAACGTCGGCCAGCGCGTCAACGCCGGCCAGCAGATCGCCACCGTGGGTAACCGTGGCCAGTCCACCGGCCCGCACCTGCACTTCGAGGTTGCCGAGAACGGCGCAAAGGTCGATCCCGCAGCGTGGCTGCAGGCTCGCGGCGTAGCTGTCACCTGGGTCGACAACTCGTAGAAGAAACTTTCGGAGAACTGCGGTGGCGTCGGGAAATTCTTCCCGGTGCCACCGCAGTTCTCGTTTGTCGGTGACACCGGACGGATAGCCTTCAGTGACGTTGATCGTCGAAGGGGGAATGCGCAATGGGTGCAGAGGTCACGGCGCGAGAATTCACCAGAGCCGACCGTAGGCTCTTTCGTAAGAAGGTGCGCTCGTGCGTCGACGCCATGAAGCAGATGCTCGACGGTGGTGACTTCCGAGACGCCGTCGACAAGCCCGCTCCGCTGTTGGGCATGGAGATCGAGTTCAACCTCGTGACCGGCGACATGACGCCCGCGATGTCCAACCGTGAAGTGCTCGAATCCATCGACGACTCTGCGGTTTTCCAAACCGAGCTCGGACAGTTCAACGTCGAGATGAACGTCGAGCCCGGCCCACTCACCGGTGATGCAACTTTCGAATTGGAGAAGAAACTGCGGGCGTCCCTCGACGTCGCAGACGCGCGAATCCACGCGCACGACGCCGAGATGGTGATGATCGGGATGCTGCCGACACTGCAGCTCGAGCATCTCGATCGAGAGTGGATCACCGCCAACCCGCGCTACGAATTGCTCAACGAGCAAATTTTTGCCGCGCGAGGAGAGGACATCGAACTCGACGTCGAAGGTGTCGCGCTACCCGGCGGCGACGTGGAAACCCTTCGGGCCGACACCAATTCGGTGGTGCCGGAGGCGGCATGTACGTCCATGCAGTTGCACCTGCGCGTCGCGCCGGAAGAATTCGCAGCGCACTGGAATGCCGCGCAGTGTCTGGCCGGAGTACAGGTGGCGCTTGCGGCCAACTCTCCTTTCCTGGCAGGCAAGGCGCTTTGGCACGAATCACGCATTCCGATCTTCGAACAGGCAACGGACACCCGAACTTTCGAGCTCAAGAACCAAGGTGTGCGACCGCGAGTGTGGTTCGGTGAGCGGTGGATCCATTCGGTTCTCGACCTGTTCGAGGAGAATTCACGGTACTTCCCGGCGCTGCTCCCTGATGTCTCGGACACCGATCCGCTGGAAGTGCTCGCGGCGGGCGGGGTTCCGGAGTTGAGCGAGCTTCAGATGCACAACGGCACGGTCTATCGCTGGAATCGGCCCGTCTACGACTGCTCGGATGGCAAGCCGCACTTGCGTATCGAGAATCGGGTGCTGCCGGCCGGGCCGACCGTCGTCGACATCATGGCCAATGCGGCCTTCTACTACGGAACCGTTCGCGCATTGGTGAACGCGGAGCGGCCACTGTGGTCGCACATGTCGTTCCATGCGGCAGAAGAGAACCTGCACATCGGCGCCAAGTACGGACTCGACGCCACCCTGTACTGGCCGGAGATCGGTTGGGTCGGTGCCGACGAGTTGGTCCTGCGAAGGCTGCTGCCGTTGGCGGACGAGGGTTTGGCCGACTTCGGATTGTCCGCCGCGGCCCGCGATCGGTACCTCGGCGTGATCGAAGGGCGGTGCATGAATCGGCAGACCGGTGCCGCCTGGCAACGCGAGCAAGTGGCGCACGCGGAGGCCTCGGGCGCGGACCGCTCGACTGCGCTCACCGGAATGCTCCGCGGTTACGTGGAGAACATGCGGACGGGAGATCCTGTTCACACCTGGTCCTGATTGCTCTGCTAATTCTCCTATCCGTCAACAGTTTCGGGGACCTAAGTCCCCGAAATGAAGAGGGGGCGACCCCAAAAAAGCCGGACAAGTGGGATGGTTAGAGTGAAAGTGGCTCGGTTACTTCTTCAGGAAGGTGGGCACATGAGTTCACGCGAACATAACAGTGTTGTTGTCGGAGTCGAGGGTTCGGACACTGCGTCCACAGCGCTCCGCGAGGCCGCGAAAATCGCCTCCCAGCGCGAATTGCGACTCGACATCATCCACGCTCTCGACTTCGCGCCTTACGGTTTCGGCGGACCGTACGTCGACGCGGGTGGGGTGTACGAATGGGTCGAAGAGGCCGGAAAAGCGATCTTGGCAGAGGCGGAACAATTCGCCCGTGAGATCGATCCGAAACTCGAAGTTCACACCGAAATCGCCATCGGCAGCGCAACTCAGTGGCTGATCGAGAGTTCGGCACAGGCCAGGCGGGTCGTTGTCGGAGCGTCGGCGTCAGGCAAGGCGGCGACAGCAGTCCTCGGCAATACCGCGGTCGGTGTGGCCAGTCACGGCAAGTGTCCGGTCATCGTCGTTCGGGACCGCGATGGTGCGGTGCCCTCGGAAGGACCCGTAGTGGTCGGCGTCGACGGCAGCGCGTTGAGCGCCCAGGCCGTCGGTGCGGCTTTCGAGGAAGCGTCGTTCCGCGGAGTCGAGTTGGTGGCGTTGCACGTGTGGAGTGACCTTGGCAGTGCGGCATTCGAAGACCCGAGGGCCGCTGCGCTTGCCCCGCAGTCTCTCGAAGAGGAAGAGCACGCGGTACTCAGCGAGAGCTTGGCTGGATGGTCCGAGCAATACCCGGACGTGAAGGTCCGGCGCGAGGTATACCTCGACAACCCACGCGGACGGCTGTTGGACTGGTCGGCAAAAGCGCAGCTCGTCGTAGTCGGAAGCCGTGGTCGCGGTGGATTCCGCGGCATGTTGCTCGGCTCGACCAGCAACACCCTGATCGCTTCGGCCAAGTGCCCCGTCATGGTGGTTCGCCCCGAAGAATCCTGACCCTCGACAGGCTCTCCCACTGCCCCGTTCATTTCGGTCATCGAATATGAACGGGGTAGTCACATGAATGCGGACTCAGGTTCCGTAGTGTTCGATGTGAGTAAGTGTTCGATGGGAGTACCACTGCCGTGTGCGCATCGCACACGGCAGCAATCGTCAGGATTGGGGTTACAACGTGCGTATCGGTATGGGTTTGAACTACAGCGGCGGGTTCGCCGAAACCGTCGAAGAGGTCGGTGACCTGGAGAAGGCGGGCCTCGACATCGCCTTCGTCCCGGAGGCGTATTCCTTCGACGCCGTCAGCCAGCTCGGTTACCTGGCGGCCAAGACGTCGACCATCGAACTCGCTTCCGGAATCTTTCAGATCTACACCCGTACCCCTTCGTTGACCGCCATGACGGCGGCGGGCCTGGACTTCGTCTCCAACGGTCGCTTCGTGATGGGACTGGGCGCTTCCGGACCGCAGGTGATCGAGGGGTTCCACGGCGTCAAGTACGACGCTCCGCTGGGACGCACACGTGAGGTCGTCGAGATCTGCCGTCAGGTATGGCGCCGCGAGAAGGTCGAGTACCAGGGCAAGTACTACCAGGTTCCCCTCCCCGCCGAGAAGGGCACCGGACTCGGAAAGCCGCTCAAGCTGATCAATCATCCTGTGCGTGAGCGCATCCCGATCCTGATCGCTTCGCTCGGACCCAAGAACGTCGAGCTGACGGCGGAAATCGCCGAAGGCTGGGAACCTATCTTCTTCCATCCGGAGAAGGCAGCAAGCGTGTGGGGTGAGCCGATCGCCAAGGGCAAGGCCAAGCGCGATCCGAGCCTCGGTGAGCTTCAGGTGTACGCGTCGCCGGCACTGGCCATCGGTGACGACGTCGACCACATGCTCGACTGGGTACGCCCGAGCCTTGCGCTCTACATCGGTGGCATGGGCGCCAAGGGCAAGAACTTCTACAACGATCTCGCGGTGCGCTACGGCTACGAAGAGGCCGCCGAGAAGATCCAGGATCTCTACCTCGCAGGCAAGAAGGACGAAGCCGCAGCAGCAGTGCCGGACGAACTGGTTCGCGCAGTGTCGTTGATCGGTCCCGAGAGCTACGTCAAGGAACGCGTCGCAGCCTTCGCCGAAGCCGGTGTCACGACGCTCAACGTCACGCCGTTGGCGGCCGACCGCAACGGCCGAGTGCAGCTGATCGAGAAGTTCCGCAAGATTTGTGACTGACCCTGCTGTGCGCCTTTATTAACCGCCGGCGGTTAACAAAGGCGCACAGCAGAGCGGGTGGTTCAGGATCTCCTGCGTACGAAACCCGATTTTGGGCGCTTGTTGACAGGACTTTTTTCACTTCTGACCGGTCGGGTTCTTCACCTAACGTGGATCGAGTAGCCAGGGTTTGCGTGCGAATCCGGCACCGGTGGCCTCGTTGACGCCCGAAAGGGATGTTGGCGGGGCCGTTGCCGCAGTCCACCCGAACACCCAATGTCCGATTCGGGACTCGCGTCGGCTGATGAATCCTTTTTGCCGTCATTGGGCAATAGTGTGAGGGCGAAGAGATTCTGTGGTCGATTGTGGAGGGACGAACATGAGTGCAACCAAACCCGTCGTCGTAGCGGTAGACGGTTCGGAATCGGCGTCGTCGGCTGTCGTCTGGGCGGCGAGGACGGCAGTGGCGCTCGGTCGACCGCTCCACATCGCGACGGTGGTGCACATCCCAGCCTTCTACTACTCCGAGCCTTACCTCGCCGAGAGCTTCAAGGACGAACTGCGGCGCACTGCCACCGCTCGTCTGGACAGCGCACAGATCCTCGCGCGGCAAAGCATCGACGACGACCTCGAGATCGTCACCGAACTACTCGACGGCAGCGTCTCCGATCGCCTGATCGAATTGTCCAAGGGCGCGTACATCATTGCGCTCGGCCCTCGCGGGCACGGCGAATTCACCGGATTGGTCGTCGGTTCTGCGACGGTCTCGGTTGTCTCGCACGGCGAATCTCCGGTTGCAGTTGTCCGAGGACGGACGCTCGACGGTCGGCCGCCGACCGAGGGCCCCGTCGTCGTCGGTGTCGATGGATCCGAAAGCAGCATCGAGGCAGTCGAGCACGCTTTCGAGCAGGCCTCCGCGCGGGGCGCCACCTTGATTGCCGTCAACGTGTGGAGCGACGTGAGTGTGCAGCCCTCGTTGGGCGCCACCCCCGACGACCCCCTGTGGAGCAGCATCCAGACGGGTGAGGAAGTTGTCCTCGCCGAGCAATTGGCCGGATTCACCGAGCGTTACCCGGACGTCGTCGTCGAAAGAGTCGTCGCGCGTGACCGTCCGGTCCGAGTCCTGAGCGAATACGCGGAGACGGCGCAGTTGATAGTCGTCGGCAGTCGCGGGCGCGGCGGATTCGCAGGAATGCTCCTCGGATCGACCAGTCGGGCGCTCCTGCACACCGCGGATTGCCCGGTTCTCATCGTCCGGCACGTCAACAAGTGAAGAGAATGCATTCCATGAGTTCTGAGTCCACCGTCTCCGGTACCGTTCGACGTGAGATGTCTTTTGGAGGGGTTCGATGACAACGCGGATATTCCTGGTCGACGATCACGAGATCGTCAGACGCGGATTGTTCGACCTACTCGGTGGGGTCGAGGACTTCGTGGTGGTGGGCGAGGCGGCGTCCGTGGGGGAAGCGCTGGCCGCGGTACCGCAGAGCAACGCCGACGTCGCTGTTCTGGACGTACGCCTGCCTGACGGCAACGGCGTCGAACTGTGCCGAGAACTCCGCTCGATGCTTCCCGACCTCCGCTGCCTGATGCTCACGTCGTACGCCGACGACGAGGCGTTGCTCGACGCGATCATGGCGGGCGCCTCGGGATTCGTCCTCAAGCAGATTCTCGGAACCGATCTGGTCGCTGCAGTCCGCACAGTCGGGCGCGGCGGTTCACTGCTCGACAGTCGTGCAACCGAGGCGCTGATGCAGCGGATCCGCAGCGACCGTACAGCTGATCCGTTGGCCGAACTTTCCGATCAGGAGCGAGCAGTCTTCGACCTCATCGGAGAGGGGCTCACCAACCGGGAGATCGGCGCGCG
Organism: Rhodococcus sp. 27YEA6; assembly: GCF_044908235.1. NCBI lineage: Bacteria > Bacillati > Actinomycetota > Actinomycetes > Mycobacteriales > Nocardiaceae > Rhodococcus > Rhodococcus sp. 27YEA6. The sequence goes on from NZ_JBIYCY010000001.1 coordinate 881,253, forward strand.
ATTGTTCCTCGCGGAGAAGACGGTCAAGAACTACGTGACGCGTCTGCTCTCGAAGCTGGGCATGCAGCGTCGTACTCAGGCTGCGGTGCTGGCGACCGAAATCCGTAGCGGCAGTCGCTAGGATCTAACGACCGGATTTCGGTCGATTCGAGTTGGTGCGACCGAGCGGTACTCGCCAGAGCAGGCGTGCACCGCTCGGATCGTGATTGACGATCGTGCACGTACCGCCGCAATGTTCGGCGCGGCGCTCCAGATTGTGCAGTCCACTCTTGTGGAAGTCGGAGGGGAGTCCGACGCCGTCGTCCTCGATCGTGATCGCAAATTCGACGTCCGCGGTGACAGCGATGGTGATGTGGCGTGCGTGTGCATGCCGAAGGACGTTGCTCAACCCCTCACGCAGCACGGCTTCGGCGTGCTGGTGGATCCCGGGATTCACCAGAGTGTCGATGGCGCCGGAGAATTGGACGCTCGGGGTCACCGCGGACTGTGCGGTGGCGTCGCCGATGACATCGAGGAGGCGTCGGCGCAGGCTCGACGAATCGGTGGCCGTCGGAGTCTGCAGATCGAAGATGGTTGTCCGAATCTCGCGGACTGTCTTGTCGAGCTGTTCGAGGGATCGTTTGACAATCGCGCGCGCCGACTCCGGGAGGGTCTCGTCCGGAAGCGTGCTCTGCAGGCTCATTCCGCTCGCGAACAGTCGCTGGATGACGTTGTCGTGCAGGTCTCGTGCGATGCGGTCGCGGTCGGCGAGAACGGACAACAGGCGTTGCGCCTTTTGTTTCTCGTCGAACTCGATTGCAACGGAGCCGAGTTCGGCCATCGACTCGATCCGGGTCAGTTCGTCGTGATCCCAGTGTGTGTTGGTGGAATTCGACGCCACGATGACCGCGCCGACTACACCCGAGGCGACGCACATCGGTGCCACGACCGCACTCCCAGCCGACGGCACCAGTTCGGTGAGTGCGCCTAAAGTGGTGAGTACCTGTAGCTTTCGAGTGCTCCGCACCACGTCGAACGGATAAGTGGTCGCCGGGATTCTGACTCCACGTGACGTGGTCCGGGCGCTGGCCGCGGCGTGAACCTGTGCGTAGCCGTTCTCGCAGATCACCACGATCACGTCGTCGACGCCGGTCAGGTCCCGAACGCGACTGGCAAGAAGTTGCAGGCCGTCCTCGAGCGAGTCACCGGCCAGCAACCGCGAGCGGATGGCAGATGTTGCGGTGAGCCATCTTTCACGAGTTCGTGACTGCTCGAACAGTCGGGCGTTTTCCACAGCGATACCGGCTGCGATGGCGAGGGCTTCGAGAATGACCTCGTCTTCCTGGGTGAACTCGGCCTGTCCCCGTTTCTCGGTCAGGTAGATGCTTCCGAACACCTTTCCCCGCATCATGATCGGCGCTCCGAGGAAGCTCTCCATCGGTGGATGATTTGCGGGGAATCCCACCGATTCGGGATGGTCGCCGAGATGGGCCACACGCAAAGTCTGCGGGTGATTCATCAGAACACCCAGCACGCCATGGCCTTCGGGGAAATGTCCCATGGTCGCGCGTTGGGACCCGGAGATTCCCTCGTACACGAATTCCGAGAGCCCGCCCCCCGGCGCCGCGACCCCCAGGGCGCCGTAGCGGCAATCCAGAACCGTTGTCGCAGAGGTGATGATCCGTTGAAGCGTCAGGTCGAGGTCCAGGCCGGAGCCGACCACCAGGACCGCCTCGAGCAGGCGGTGGAGTGTCGGTATGTCGGCATTGGAATCGCCCAGGCGGTCGAGCAACTCGCCGAACGTACGTGCCGGACTGTGACCCGAAGCTTCGACCATGGTCGAAGCATATCGCCTCACCGAACGTCAGCTCTCCTGGCGGCGACCTTCCCACCACGACGACCAGTGATGCTTGATCTCGTCGAACTCGTCATCGCTCAGGTCGTAGGTGGTCAGCAGGATGGACATGCCTCCGTCGGGCCGCTGCGCCGTCACCGACTGGGTGGCGACAGACAGCAGGCCAGGGCCGAGATCCTCGACTGTCAACCCGAATTGGTGGTCGGTGACGTAGTCGACGACGCCTTCGAAATAGTCGCCGGGAGCGATTGTCACCGCGTACCGACTTCCCGCTTCCAATTCGATTTCGGTGAACCCGAGGACGCTTGCCACGTTCTCACCGGGGAGCAGAAGGCCGTCGAGATAAATGGTTTTACGCTCGGCCAGTCCGTGGTGCTCCACTGCGAATCTGAGCAGCTGGAGGAATGTCGTCCAGCCCTCGGTGATGTCGTCGTACCAGTCGTCGTCGGCAGATTTGGCCGGCCGATCGATGCGGACGACCGTCTTGCCGTCCTGTTCGCGAAGTGAGAAACGGTCACCGTTTCCGAGTTTCAGCGTCAACGCTTCGGGGTCGGCCTCAGCGGTGGAGTAGATCTGGTTGATTTCGTCGTCGAGTCCGTCGTACTCCCAGCCGAACCAACGTCGAATCAGCGACGGGTCGCGCAGCGCGGGCCAGAGTACGGACGGGGCTGCGACGATGGACACTTCGATCACGGTTTCGCTCACGCGGAAGACGCTACCGATTTCAGCCCTTCATGGCGACGGTCAGTAGAAATGCAACGTCTTCGAGCGCTTCGACGCTGTGCCGGTCGGCCGGGACGGTCAGGAAATCACCCGTGGATCCTTTCCACTGGTCGCTCCCACATACAAGATTCAGCTTCCCGCTCAGGACCAACAATGTGGCTTCGCCCGGACTGTCGTGTTCGGCGAGGCTCTTGCCGGCGCTCAGCGCGATCACCGTCTGTCGCAGGCTGCGCTGGTGGCCACCGTAGACGGTTTGTGAACTGCGACCGCTGGTCGCCGAGCCCGCCAGTTTCAACTGTTGGCGAGCGAGAGCGGTCAGTGACTTCTTGTCCATCGAAGACCTCTCGGAAGCGGTGAATGTCCTTCTTGGAGTATGACCGACTCACTCGCGAGGTGCCTCGTTATCGGCGGAAGTCGGTCAGCGCGTGTACTCCAACCAGCGGAAGCGCAGGCCGCTCTTCTCCGAGGTCTGCCAGGGCTCGTCGGATTTCAGGTTCCATTCGGGGCCGATCTCGGGAGCAAAAGCATCACCGGCGATGTCGAGGTCGATCTCGGTCACCATTAGATGCGTTGCGAATGGCAGTGCAGCCGAATAAATTTGCCCGCCACCGACGACGAAGACGTCACCGTCCGGCAACGCCAGGGCGTCGTCCAGACTGCGGACCACCTCGGCGCCTTCGGCGTGCCATTGCGGATCGCGTGTGACGACGATGTTCCGACGCCCGCTGAACGGACGGAACTTCGATGGAATGGAGTCCCAGGTGCGCCGCCCCATGATTACCGGATGGCCCATGGTGACGCGTTTGAAGTAAGCCATGTCCTCGGACACGCGCCACGGGATCGAGTTGTCGGCGCCGATGACGCCGCCGTGGGCCTGCGCCCAGATGAGGGTGACTGTGCGATCGGTCATCGTCAGACCGCTACCGGGGCTTTGATCGCGGGGTGGTGCTGATAGTCGACGATCTCCACGTCCTCGAAGGTGTAGTCGAAGATGGAGTCGCGCTTGTTCAGCTTCAGGGTCGGCAACGGCAGCGGTTCGCGGCCGAGCTGCTCGGTCACCTGGTCGACGTGATTGTCGTAGATGTGGCAGTCGCCGCCGGTCCAGACGAACTCGCCGACGTCGAGTCCGGCCTGCTGGGCCATCATGTGGGTGAGCAGCGCGTAACTGGCGATGTTGAACGGAACGCCGAGGAACATGTCGGCGCTGCGCTGGTACAGCTGGCAGGAGAGCTTGCCGTCGGCGACGTAGAACTGGAAGAAAGCGTGGCACGGCGCCAGGGCCATCTGCGGAATGTCGGCGACGTTCCACGCCGAAACGATGATCCGCCGCGAATCGGGGTTGGAGCGCAGAGTCTCGACGGTCTGCGTGATCTGGTCGATGTGCTCGCCCGACGGGGTGGGCCAGCTACGCCACTGGACGCCGTAGACGGGGCCGAGTTCACCGTTCTCGTCGGCCCACTCGTCCCAGATGGAGACGCCGTGCTCGTGCAGCCACGCCACGTTGGAGTCGCCGCGCAGGAACCACAGGAGTTCGTTGACTATCGACTTGAGGTGGACCTTCTTGGTGGTGACGAGCGGAAAGCCGTCGGCAAGATCGAAACGCATCTGGTGACCGAAGATGCTGCGGGTGCCGGTTCCGGTTCGATCGGATTTGGCGGTACCCGTCTCCATGACGAGCCGGAGGAGGTCTTCGTAAGCAGTGGAGACAGTCACGGGAATCAGTCTAGGGCCTGCCCTGCTGTGCGCCTTTATTAACCTCCGGCGGTTAATAAAGGCGCACGGCAATATAGCCTCGGCACATGCGCGAACTCTTGGTGATCGGTATCGGTGCTGGTGATCCCGACCAGGTGACGGTTCAGGCGATCAAGGCTATGAACAGGGCCGATACCTTCTTCATCATCGGAAAGGGTGACGAGAAGCAGGCCCTGGTCGACTTGCGCACCGGCATTCTCGACGAGCACGTTCACCTCGACTACAAGGTGGTCGAGATCACGGACCCGCCGCGGGACCGAACCCCCACCGATTACGAGGGGGTTGTCGAGGACTGGCACGAGCGTCGGGCCGCGAAATTCGAAGCGGAATTCGCGGCCGAACCTGGCGTCGGCGCGATTCTCGTCTGGGGTGACCCTTCTCTCTACGACAGCACTCTGCGGATCGTCGAGCGCGTGCTCGCTCGCGGGAGAGTTTCGTTCGACTACTCCGTCATCCCGGGAATCACCAGCGTGCAGTCGCTGGCTGCACAACACCGGATCGTCCTGAACCGAATCGGCGAACCCATCCACGTCACGACCGGCCGCAAACTGGCCGAGGGATTGCCCGACGGCGTGGACAATGCCGTCGTGATGCTCGACGCGCATTGCACCTTCACGCAGGTAAGCGAAAACGACGCCGAGATCTGGTGGGGCGCGTACCTCGGGACCCCGGACGAGGAGTTGATTTCCGGCAAACTGCGTGACGTCGAAGATCGGATCGTCGCTCGCCGGGCGGAGTTGCGTGAGAAGCACGGTTGGATCATGGATACGTACCTCGTTCGGCGCTGACAACCGACCCTGAATTTGCCGCCTCGATCCTGCCCTCTTGATCCCGAACGACGGTCTGCGCACCTATGATCTGCGCATGACATCGTTCGGGCAGGACCGACTGCAGTCGATTCTGCCCGCGCCACGTGGCCGTGAAAAATCAGCTGTGAAGTCGGCTTTCGACCTTCTGGTTCAGTGGTATCGGCGTCCTGATCAATTCGACAGTTTCAATCGATACCTCGCCACGAAGGGCCTGGAGCTAGCTGTCCGATTGCTGGTCATCGGCTCGCTGACGACGGTCATCATTGCGATGACTCTGCTGCGCTTCAGCGACGCGGGCGTGCACAACCACGTCACCAGCGTCGTCAACGCCGTTATCATCGCCGTCACGATTGCGGTGATCGTGCTCTTCTGCCTTCTGCCCGAAATCACGCGTCGGTGGTCGTACTTCTTTGTCGCCTACTGCGAGGTCGGCGTATTCGTCGGTGTGTTCTTGAACAACGACCCTTTCATCGGGTTGATCCAGTGTGTGCTCTTCGTACTGATCGGTGGTTACATCGCGTACTTTCACAACGCGAGACTCCAGGCGGTTCACATCGCGCTGTCCATCGTGGTTCTGGCAGTGGTCGGCCGAAAGGTTGCGGTCTACGCGGATCCTGCGTTGGCCACCGCACTGTGTCTGATCATCGCCACCGGGATCGTGGTCATCCCGTTCGCCTGCCAGTTCGTCCTCTCACTTCTCGGCTCCGACGCGGACAGTTCGGATGTGGATCCGTTGACAGGGCTTCTGAATCGGCGCGGGCTGCAGCGAGCTGTTGTCGAAATGGGGGCGACGGGGCATGCGTCGAGCAAGTCGTCGTATGTCGTCGCGATTGTCGATGTCGATTCGTTCAAGAGCGTCAACGACTCACAGGGGCACGAGGAAGGCGATCTCGTACTTCGCCAGATTGCTGATCGACTGCGGTGGTGCGGCGGCGAGAAGGCGCTCTTCGCCAGATTCGGTGGGGACGAGTTCGTGTTGGTAGACACGATAGACGTCGGCGCAGCGCCTGCGTTCGAAGACAATCTGCGAAGGCACTTGCGAATCGACGATCGTGATCCGGTAGTGACCACCAGCGTCGGAGTCGCGATCACCTCTGCCGAATGGTCGTCGATTATTTCCGACGAGGAGTTGACGGAACTGTTTCGAGTAGCCGATGCCTCGATGTACCGCGCGAAGGCCGCCGGCGGCGATCAGGTTGTGATGTGGGACGGCAAACAGTGAAAATTGTCTGATTGCGGGGAGTTGACTGGATTACCCTGACCCTATGGAATCTGCCGAGAGTGTTGAGCGTTCGGACGCCGTGGCGTCTCGACGACCGCTCTCGGGTCCCGCGTTCCGGCTGATCTCTTCTCAACTTGTCGATTGGTATCGGCGTCCGGACCAATTCGACACCTTCAATCGCTATCTCGCGGACAAAGGGTTGACCGTCGCCTCGCGGTTTCTCGTCGTCTGCTCGTTGGTGCTGGTCACCGTGATCATGTTCCTCACTCGCTTCAGTCCACAGGGACCGACCACTTCGCACGCGCGCACCGCGAACGCAGTCATCATGGTCATAACCGTGATGATGGCCGTCGCCCTCTCGACGAGGCGCAATCTCTCCCGTTCCTGGTCTTACGCCTTTGTGCTCTACTCGGAAGTGGGAATAGCGGCCGCAATGCTGCTGTACTCCAATCCACTTGCAGCACTGGCACACGCCGTGATGTTCTCGGTGATCGGCGGATACATCGCGTTCTTCCACAATGCTCGAATACAGAGCCTTCACATGTTGTGGGTATTCGTCGTGGTCATCGGCATCGTGACACGTACGGCGGTGGTCGAAAACGATGTGGATGCTCCGGTTCTGGTCGCGTTGGTAGTACTGGTCGGCGCGGCAATCTACGTGATTCCCTTTGCCTGTCAGTTCATTTTCTCCATCCTCGGCACCGACGCGTTGAACTCGCAATTGGACCCACTGACCGGACTGCTCAACAGGAGGGGACTGGCCGACGAAGTGCGACTGTTGCTGGAGCGGTCGTACACGCACTCGGCGCTCTTGGTAGTCGCCGCCGTCGACATCAATCGATTCAAGGCCATCAACGACGAGTACGGACATACCGTCGGTGACGCCGTGATCGAAAAAGTCGGATCGAGACTGGTCGAATGCGCCGGCCCGGCGGCCTTGATCGCACGGATAGGCGGCGACGAGTTCGTCATCGTCGATTCGGTCGATCAACGCTCGTTCCATCGACTCGAACATGAGCTACTCCGTTCGACGATCACCTCGCCCGATCATCCCGAGGTGGCGATGAGCGTCGGAATCGCGAAGATCGCAGGGCCTTTCGAATCAGCGGATGATGCGCTGGTCACCTACCCGACTCTGCTGCGGCGAGCGGATCGGGCGATGTACTCCGCGAAGGCACGCGGTGGGCATTCGGTGGTGCTGCAGACGGAAACGGACTGAGCGCGCTGTGAGTGTCCGTGGTCGGCGTTAGTCTGTTGCCATGCCTGAACTACCCGAGGTGGAAGCGCTGGCAGGGTTCCTTCGTCAGCACGCGGTCGGCGCAGTGGTGGGACGCGTCGACATCGCTGCATTGAGTGTGCTCAAGACCTTCGATCCGCCGATCACCGCTCTGCAGGGGCGTGACGTCACGGGCGCCGCCCGCTTCGGGAAGCATCTGGCTCTGGATTGCGACGGGTTGTGGTTGGTCACGCATCTCTCCCGTGCCGGCTGGATGCGCTGGCTGGACAATCCATCGGCGACGCCGCCGAAGCCGGGGAAGGGGCCGTTGGCGCTGCGCGTTCATTTCTTCACACCCGAAGGGTTGACGCCGGCATTCGATCTCACCGAAGCCGGCACCAAGAAACGCCTCGCCGTCTGGGTCGTGAACGATCCGCAGGAGGTTCCGGGCATCGCCCGGTTGGGGCCGGACGCGATGGCCGTGACCGAAGCCGAGTTCGCACAGATTCTGGGCGGAACGTCGGCGCGGATCAAGAACTCGATAGTCGAGCAGTCGTTGATCGCCGGTATCGGGAACGCCTACTCGGACGAGATCCTCCACACCGCGAAACTCTCGCCTTTCGCGACCTCGTCGCGGCTGACGCCGAATCAGATTTCGACGTTGTATTCCGTGATGCGATCTACGCTGGCCGACGCGATCGAGCGTTCGGAAGGTCAGGACGCGGCCCGGCTCAAAGGTGAGAAACGCTCGGGGATGCGAGTGCATGCTCGTACCGGACTTCCGTGCCCGGTGTGCGGTGACGTCGTACGCGAAGTGTCGTTCGCGGAGCGCTCTTTTCAATACTGCGCGACGTGCCAGACCGGCGGTAAACCGTTGGCGGACAGGCGAATGTCGAAACTGCTCAAGTAGCGAACTGCGCTGCGAGTAGTTCGACGAACTCGCGGGCGAGCGCCGACGAATGGGTGGGTTCGGTGATTGCGTGGACGATCCGATGCGGCGCATCGGTGATCGGAATACAGACCAATTCGGGGTGCAGGGCGCTCATGGACTGGGGGAGCAAACCTACGCCCAGGCCGTTGGCGGTCAGTGAACAGATCAGGTCTACCGAGTTGGCTTCAAGTGTTTTTCCCCGAGGGACCTGTGATTCGGCGAAGGCTTGGTCGGTTTGGACACGGGCCTCGCTGCCGGAGGCGAAGTCCACGAGAGTGTGATCGCGTAGGTCTTCGAGCCTGATCGACGAAGCCTGGGCGAAGGGATGGTCAGGAGCAACGAACGCTGCGGTGGGTTCACTCCACAGCGGTGCGGCGGCAAAGCTCTTGGGTAGGCGACCTGCGGCCAATCCGACAATGCCGACGTCGATTGCACCGGACCGGACTCCCTCGATAACTACTTCACTGCCGTACGGTCGCGCGGTGATGTTGATTGCAGGGTGGCGCCGTGTCAGATCTGCCAGCGCGCGTCCGACGTCGACGCGCCCCGCCGAGGTGATGGTGCCGACCGTCAACCGCACTTGCTCGTTGCTCCGTGCCGAGACATCACTGACGAGTCTCGACACGGCGCCGAGTACCTCGCGGGAGCGGGCGACAAAAACCTCGCCTGCAGCAGTCAGGCCGACGTTTCGGCTGTTCCGGTTGAACAATTCGACTCCCAGTTCCTTTTCGAGGTCTCTGATCTGGGCACTCAAGGCGGACTGGGAAACGTGCAACCGCGACGCTGCTCGGCTGAAGTGTCTGTCTTCCGCGACTGCCAGGGCGTAGCGGATGTGACGTAGTTCCATTGCACCAATCTATCGTTTCTGGAGATAGATCATGCATATCTATCTATTAGACGCGCGTCGGTGTAGGCGGTCATGCTTGACGACATGATTTCAAGCGACGCGCGTCCGAGGCTCGGACTACCGATAGTGCTGCTGATGGCTGCGGCGACGGGCCTGTGCGCGGGCGGTAACTATTTCAACCAGCCACTCCTCGATTCCATCGCAGATCACCTGAATGTGTCGGCCTCCGCAGCGGCCGCGACGGTGACCATCGCGCAGGTCGCGTATGCACTCGGATTGATACTTCTGGTTCCGGTGGGCGACATGGTGGACCGACGCAAGCTGACGGTAGGGCTCATGCTGCTGGCGGCGACCGGTCAAGCGGTCAGCGGATTTGCGCCCAACTTTGCCACGCTGGCAGTGGGAATCGCTGTCGCTGGAGTCTTTTCGGTCGCCGCCCAGGTGCTCATTCCGTTTGCCGCCTCACTGGCCGAACCTGAGAGGTCCGGTCAGGTGGTCGGCACGATCATGAGCGGACTGCTGATCGGAATCCTGCTGGCGCGCAGCGTTGCCGGCGTCCTCTCCGGACTGGGAGGTTGGTCGACGGTATACAAGGTTGCGGCGGTGCTGATGGTGGTGATGGCCGTGGCATTGTGGCGATCTCTGCCTTCCGATTCCGCAGATCGCCCGAAGGCAAGCTACCGCGCAACGCTCGCTTCGGTAGGGAAGTTGGCTGCGACCTTGCCGCGCCTGAGAACCCGATCGGCCATGGGCGGACTGGCTTTTGCTGCTGTCAGCACCGTCTTCACGACGATGGCCTTTCTTCTGTCCGGCGAATTCGGCTACAGCGACACTCAAATCGGCTTGGTCGGACTACTCGGTGTGGCGGGAGCTTTGATGGCGACGGTGGCGGGCAGACTGGCCGATCGGGGATTGGGTCAGCTGGCGACCGGCGGCGCCATCGCGATTCTCTTGGTGTCGTGGCTTCCCTTTGTCGCCGGTGCCACCCACGTGGTGTGGTTTCTCGTTGCCATCGTCCTTGCCGACCTCGCGCTGCAGGGAGTGCACGTCAGCAACCAGAACGTGATCTACGCCCTTGTCCCCGAAGCACGTTCGCGTGTGAATTCCGTGTACATGACCACCTACTTCGTCGGTGCTGCCGTGGGCTCGGCGGTGGGGTCAGTGGTGTGGAAGTCGTACGGCTGGAACGGAGTATGCATCGCCGGGTTGGTCTTCTCCGTTGCAACGGCGATGGTGTGGGTGCATGATCGCCGACTGGAGACGGCTGAACTGCGAATCCCGGAATCCCCTGTTGCAGTGGGGTAGGCACCCACACCTTCTCGGCTCCAGCACCTTTCAGATTTCGGCACCGTCCACCAGGATCTTGCCGACGCGTTCGGGATAGAACGACACGTGGTCGTCGATCCCGGACGCTTCGGCGGTAGTGAACGGATAGAACCACGCCAGATCCTCGATCGGAGCGAGTTCGGTTGTGCCGGTGAACGACAGATACGACGCAGTGCCCTTGTAGGGGCAGGCCGTGGTGGTCGGGGACGGCGCAAAGTACTCGCTGCGAACGTCGATTCTCGGAATGTAGTACCGCGTGGGCAGTCCGGTTTCGAAGAGCAGTCTGGGTCGTCTCGTCTCGGCGACCAGTACGTCGCCGACAAAGACCTGGACGTGGCGGGACGAGGGGAGTGCGTCGATACGTACGTATGGATCGCGGGCGTGGACAAAGACCTGTTGATCCTCCTCGTACCAGGCGTCCATGCGATCCCAATAGAATGCGACGTACTCACTCAGATCCAGGGAACCGTCGAACTGTTCAGGGTAGGTCCAGACGGCGTCCTCGGCCCGGCGATCCCCGATCTCGATCGTCCAGTAGGTGGCGTCACCTTTCCATGGGCAATGGGTGGTCGTCGACGTCGGGACGAGGAATTCGGTACGAACGTCCGCGAGGGGGATGTAGTACATCGGCAGGCGGCCGCGTTCGAAAAGGTATACCGAACGAGTGGTGTCTGCGACGGCGTGACCAGCGAAGAAGGCTCGAATTCGGCGGGGGTTCGGCTCCAGTGCGATCCGCCCGTTGGAAGCTGTGATCTGTGTGTCTTCTGCGTGAGTCAGTGCTGTGGACATTCGCGAATGCTCCTGAGATCGGCAGGGTGGTCCTTCCCATCCTGCGCCCGGCAGCAGTTATTTGACAGGTTGGAGTCGAAATACGCGGATCTGGCGCCCGAATGCTCGATCGGCGTAGGTTTCGTACGGCGGCCACGTGGTGGTCGCGAGCTCCCACAGTTTCTTACGCGTGGCGCCCTCCGCCAGACTCGCACCGACCGGTATTTCGACGCCCTTCACTGTCACGATCGCGGTGGGGTTTGCCATCAAATTGAGTGTCCATGCTGGATGCGTATCCTGCCCCCAGTTCGAACCGACGACGACAAACGCATCGCCGTCGGGTGCGTACAGGAGTGGCGTGGTTCGAGAACGGCCGGTCTTACGGCCCGTCGTGGTGAGCAGTAGCTGAGTCACGGTGTTCTCTCCGACCAGCGAGAGCTTGCCTCCCGACACTCTCTGCACTGCTCGATCGAGCGGAACCAGATCCTTGCCGAGATCCGAGAACCATTGTGTATGGCCGACATTGCGCATCAATGACCGGTAGATATTGCGCATCGGACCCCTCGCATTCTCGGCACTGTTTCGAGGCTGGTGCACCTCGACTCGGAAGAGTCTGCCACGTCAGGTCACAGATACCTGAGTCCCAAGGTCCCGAAAGGAATGAAGCGGTCAGCCGAATTCGGTTTTGGTGGAGTGGAATTGGGGCATACCGCCGAAACCGTTCGTTTGTGCGCGTTGGACGGTCGTTGGAAGATCAACCCTCCGAGGTCAAGACATCAGGCTCTAGCCACTCGACGCCGAGCAGTTCGGACAGCGACCGCAGACCGGATCGATCACCACCTTTCAGACCTGTGACCGAATTGAGATTGCGCAACATGACCGTGGCGACGTCCTCTTCCTTGGTGCCCACGCCGAAGGGTATGACCCACGGGCACGTCTGGTAGTCGCGATGCGACCGACCGAACGTCTGTTCTGCCGCGATCCCTGAGTAGCGCGGTTGATGAAAGATTCCCGTCCGTGGCAACGGGGACGCGTGAGTGCCGTCCGGGAGTGCTTCGTTGGCATGGAGCGAGATCGAGGTCGTGACATTGAAGACGATGACCGGTGCGTCCCCGCGTTGAAACCGCAGACGTTGACCCTCCTTGTCCGGCACCGCACCGAACAGTTTTGCCACCGAGATCCCGGCGTCTTCGATCATCTCGACCAGTGGATCACCTGCCGTGGAGACGAATTCGACGGCCACCAACACCTGCTTGCCTGCCTTGACCTGCGCCTGCGCCCACTGGGCCGTCGACTCGGCGCGGATCATGCCCGCTTTCTGTCGGTAGCGCAGAACCAGCGCACGGCCGCGCGCGATGTTGCGACTCTTGCGGGCCAATCCCATTTCGTAGGCGTACTCGGCCCACTCCGTCTCGTACTCGGCGCGCTGGGCATGGGTGAGGTCGATCGGCATACCGTCGAGCGGAACGGGTCCCCACGGAGTCGGTCGATGAATCATCAAGGGCGGTTTGCTGTTCGACATCCACCCACGCACGGTCTCGAGCGCGCGAGATTGCAGCGCAGGTGATTCCTTCGCCTCTGCGCTCCACGTCCACTTCCCGTAGGACTTGTCCAGCGGAAGGCCGGACTCGACCAGCCTGGCGCCCAGGTCGGACCAGTACTCCGAAGGTTCTGAATGCAGCTGCGCGAAAAGCGGTGCCAGGTAACGCTGATCGGCCGGCGTGTGTCCCGGTGTTGCTGTCACGGACAGGACGAACGGCGCTTGCTCGTGAGCATTCGAAAAGCGCGCGACCTTCTCGAATGCGGCCGTGCGCTGTGTGTCGTTGCTGTACAGCTGGGCCTCGTCGGCAATCACCACACCGAACGTGTACTTGGGGCGGCCGTTTCGCGCGATCAGCTTCTTCAATTGGTCAGGCGACATGATCAACCAGCGGAATCCACCGTCGCCCACCGAGGCGATGGAATAGCGCCAATGCGGAATGGTGATCTGTGCGGGTCGATCGACGAGGACGAGGATGTTGGTTTCGCCGCGCTCCTCGGCAATCGTCTTGGCAGACATCACTGCGATCAGCGTCTTACCCAGGCCTGCATTGTCTGCCAACAGAAACCCGCGTTTGCCGGCGCGAGCGGCATCGACGACGGCTGCAGCCCCCGAAACCTGCTCGGGCCGAGGAATTTTGGGTGCAGCAACGGGACGTTCACCGGTGCTGTCATTGATGTCGTCCTCTACCCACTGCTGATAAGAGAAGGGGAGTGCCTTGAATGGAGCGAGTTCTACGGGCAACTCCGTACCGACCCACGCGTAGCTCTTCCATTTCTTGACGAATTGCGCACCAGGCGCCGGCGTCCGAAAGGGAACGTCGAGGAGCCAGACTCTCTCACCAGGGCCGGCAGTCGGCACATCCGGCATCGTCGCGCGTGAGCTCTTCTTTGCGACAGTCTTCTTCGGGGCGGTCTTTCTGGTCGTGTTCCTCTTGGGTGCAGCCTTCTTCGGTGCAGCCTTCTTTGCGGCAGCCTTGCGTGCCGTGGTTGCTTTGCGTGGTGGCATCAGGCGGTTTCTGCTGTGAGGAATTCACGCAGCGTGAGCGCAGGCCGGCCGACAAGGTCCTCCACGGTGCCCGTGATCAGCGCCAATTCACCCTGCGCGATTGCGGTGTACGTCGACACCCATGCGTCGAGTTCCCAAGCGGGTGCGTTGTACGACGCCCGCGATTCGTAAGCTTCCTCGAGCGTTTCCTCGACGTACGTGGTTCGCTTGCCGGTGACTTCGGTGATGATGCTCGCGGCCTCGGAGAGCGTCAGTGCCTCCCGTCCGGTCAGGCTGTACGTCTGTCCGACATGAGAATCCAGATCCTGCAGAACCGACACAGCGACGGCAGCAATGTCGGAGCGCGCTACCGCGCCGACGAGACCGTCCCCTGCGGGTCCGCGGATCACACCGTCTTCACCGGCGAGAGCGGGTAGGAAATCGAGGTAGAAGCTGTCGCGCAGGAAGGTGAATGCGAGCCCGGAAGCGCGGATATGTTCTTCGGTGACCCAGTGATCGCGAGCGAGCGTGAACGTCGCGTCCGGAGCAGCGCCGAGGAAAGACGTGTACACGATGTGCCTGACCCCGGCCTCCGCTGCGGCGTCGATGAAGGTGCGGTGCTGATCCAGACGATCTGCGCTTTCGGCCGCCGAGACCATGAAGAGGGTGTCGATTCCGGCCAGAGCCGCGAGAGCGCGCTTCTGATCCCCATACGTGGTCTCGGCCGAATCGGCACCGGGGAGCTGCGGTAATCGGTTGACCGACCGTGCGATCAGCCGCTGCGGGACACCGGCGTCGGCCAACGACCGGGCCACCAGTCCGCCGATATGACCGGTCGCGCCGGTGACGGCGATCCTCGCAGACCGTGAATCTACGGACATGGTGCCCCTCCTTCGGTCGGTGTGCATCCCATCTTGCCGGAACCCACTCCCACGTCAGGTCACGACGCGACGATTACACCGCGAGCCGCCGACAGAGCGTCGGACAAAGCTGTCCTGGTGTTGTCGTCGAGGGACAGCAGGGGCCGGCGGGGAAGGCCGGCGTCGACGCCGAGAGATTCCAACCCGGCTTTGACCGTCGACGGCAGTCCGCGACTGACGAGGACCTTCAGTAGCGGCTCGATCTGTTCGAACACAGCGGCGGCACCCGACCGATCACCGGATTCGAGTAGACGCCAGAAGTGCACCACCTGTTCGGGGGCCAGACACGGGGCTGCCGTGCACCATCCGCTTGCACCGGCAGAGAAAGATTGCAGTGCAAGAGGATTGCTGCCGTTGAAGAAGGGGATCGTGCCACCGCTCAGTTCGTTGATGCGGTTCATCCGGGTGATGTCGCCGGTGGATTCCTTGATCATCATGATGCCGTCGACGGTGGAGACGAGATCGACGAGAAACTCCGGCGACATGTCGATCCCGGTGGTGGCCGGATTGTTGTAGATCATCGTGGGAATGTCGACGGAATCGGCCACCGCGGTGACGTGTTCACGAATCTCCTGCTCACCCAGATGCCAGTACGACGTGGGGAGGATCATCATTGCGTCGGCTCCGGCGTCTGCCGCGATCGATGCTCGGCGGAGTGCTCCCGCCGTCGTCAGATCCGACACTCCGACGACGGTGGGGACTCGGCGGTCGACGTAGTCGACAGTCTCCCGAGCGACCGTCTCCCACTCTGCATCGTCGAGATAGGCGCTCTCGCCGGTACTGCCGAGTGGGGCTATCGCGTCGACACCACTGCTGATCATGCTGTCGAGGAGCGTGTGTAGCGGCTTGGGGTCGAATGCTCCGGTGTCCCGGTCGAACGGGGTGATGGGATAGGCGACGATTCCCTTGATGGTGCTGCTCATGAGGCTCTCAGTTCTGTTGGTGGGAAACAAAAGTCAGTTGGTCAGTGTGTCGGGATGATTGCGGAGAGCGCGACGGGCGTAGTAAGCGAAGTTCGCCTCGCTGCGCCGAGGAGTCAGTGTCCAATCGTGTGCCTCCTTCGCCAGGCGAGGCGGTAGCGGCTTGATGTCTCCGGCAGCCATCGCCAGCAACTGCAGTCTGGCCGCTCGCTCGATCAGATGCCCGAGAGAGCATGCCTCTTCGACCGTGTTGCCGACGACGAGTTGGCCGTGGTGGGCGAGCAGAATTGCCCGCTTGTCGCCGAGTGCAGCCGAAATGATCTCGCCCTCCTCGTTTC
The DNA here is from genome assembly GCF_044908235.1 of Rhodococcus sp. 27YEA6. Taxonomy (NCBI): domain Bacteria; kingdom Bacillati; phylum Actinomycetota; class Actinomycetes; order Mycobacteriales; family Nocardiaceae; genus Rhodococcus; species Rhodococcus sp. 27YEA6. Next base: position 897,386 of record NZ_JBIYCY010000001.1, read on the forward strand.
CCACGGGAACCCCGGGCCAGTCGGCGAGAAATGCGCAGTCGTCGTAGAGCGGCGCGATGTCCATTTGGGAGACGACGAGGGGAATCTCGAGCATCGACAGCGCCGTCGCATGTAGCGGGTGTGTGTGGACGATGCAGTTGACGTCGGGTCGTGCGCGGTAGATCCAACTGTGGAACCTGTTGGCGGGGTTCGGCATGCCCTCCCCGTCGAGGACTTCGAGATCCTCGTTGACGAGCAGGAGGTTGTCCTCGGTGATCTCGTCGAACCCGAGGCCGAGTCGCTGTGTGACAAACGTTCCTGGCTGCCCACCGCGGGCGGAGATCTGTCCGGCAAGGCCGGAGTCGTGGCCGGCGTCCGACAGTGCCCGGCAGGTCAGTGCGATCTTCTGTCGAAGAGTCCAACTACCTGTCGTTACTTCGGTGAGCATCTTCGTCTCGGCGGTGGCCATGAGTTCCTGCTTGCTCGCATGCATCGTGTCGGTCATGGGGTGTGCCTTTCTCGGGACCCGGAAATCAATGACATTCAGTCACCTATAAGACACAAAGTGTCATATAGGACGGAAATGCGCAACCCTCGATTCCTGCATCGCTGATCGCCGCAGGTCAATGTATTGGTAGGGTGATGACACAAAGTCTCGTGAGGGGAACCGAATGGCAGCGTTTTTGCGAACACATCGGCGTCGCGCCGGTCTGACGCTCGAGGGCCTGGCCGAGCAGACCGGTCTGACGAAGAGCTATCTCTCCAAGGTCGAGCGGGGTATCAGTACCCCGTCGATCGCGGTGGCACTCAAGATTGCGCGTGTGCTCGACGCCGATGTGGGGCAACTGTTCTCGGACAGTATGGAGGGAAATGCCATGACGATCGTGCGCGCGAAGGACCGCGTGATCGACCCGGCCAACTCCGTGCAGTCTTCCGTCTACGATCCGATCGCGCCCTCACTGGTCGGAAAGGCCATGCAGCCGTTCGTGGTTCATCCGGCCTCGGTGATGGGTCCCAAGTTCATGGACCACACGGGAGAGGAGTTCGTGTTCGTGCATTCCGGATCCGTAGAATTCGAAATCCCCGGGCAGACGATGCACCTCGACGCCGGCGACAGCTTGTACTTCGACGCGAATACGCCGCACCGGATGCGGTCGGTGTCGGCGGATCGTGCGGTGGTGCTGGTTGTCGTCTACGACAAGCCTTCGGCTGGATCACCCAGCGGTGACTCGCTGGAAACGCACTGCGGGGTGGGCAGATGACGCTGGGGATCGACACGACACTGACGCTTCTCGCGGCCGGTCTGATCTTCCTTCTCTCCCTGTGCCTGGGAATCTGGAAATACCGACAGATGGCCACTTCGGACAATCACCTCGCCCATCCGTATGTCGACATCGCACACCGCGCTGCCCTGATGTACTCGTTTGCGACGCTGCTGATCGCGGTGTTCGTCGAACTCAGTGCGTGGCCGACGTGGATCAACCTGACCAGTGCCGCAGTGGTCGTGTTCTTCTTTCTCGCAGCGATATTCAGCTACATCGCTCACGGTGCGATGAAGGACACCGACAATCAGTTCGAGTCCGCCGGTCCGCCCCTGCACCTCGGGATGTTTCTGCTGATCCTCGGTGAGGTGGGCGGATTTGCCGTCCTACTCGCAGGTTTCGTGAAAGGTCAGTTCTTCTGATCGGGCTTCAGCGCCTGTGCTCGTAGCCGATCCAAGCCCGTCGACGCTCACCCATCGGGTCGTTCTCCACTCGGGACGTCTCGTCGAAGATCATTGTTTGCCGCTCCGGTACGGAGTAGGCGGGCCAATCCCGGTCCGGCACTCCGTGGCGGGCGAAATGGATCCAGTGGCGCTGCATGGTGGAGGTCACCGCAGTCAGTCCGCGGCGCCCACCGACCGCGGTCAAGGCCGCGGTGAGTGCATCCGAACGCCCGAAGACCGCAAGCAATTCGGTGGCGTGGGTAGCGCCCATGCCGACGAGTCTGAGCAGGCGAGGCGCAAAATCGTAGCGGTAACTGTAGGTAGGAGCTACCTGGCAATGACCCTGTGCGCAGAGTATCGCGGGCTCCCAGAACGTGATGTCGCCGCCGAGATCTGCGGCAGCAAACCGGTGCGGATACGTGGGATACGCCGCGAGCGCACGTGCTTTCACTTCAGGGGTGGTGTGGGAGAACATCTTCTCGATCCGAACCGGGTCGGTAGGCAAGATGTCGAGAACGCGCGGGAAGATTCTTCCCTCGTGGAGATTCGAACCGACGAGCAGCGGAACGGGGTGGGCGCGTCCGGCGGCGAACACGTCGAGCGGGTGTTCGGGAAGGACGTCGTCACCCACCACGGGGGCAAATGCCCGCGTTCCGGGTTCTTCGTCCGCGCCGCGGCGCGCAAGTTCTTCGCCGGCAGCGACCAGGTCCTTCACCGAAGCGGAGCGCAGCCACGATCCCGGAACGGTATCTGGAGCCTGTGCGATCTCGAGGAACTCGCGTGCCCAACGGTGCGCTCGCTCTTTTCCGTATGCCGAAGCAGCCGGCGGACTTTGAGCGATGGCCCGGGCGAACAGCCCTCGTGCCGCCGGCGTTGCCATCAGAGTGGTGACCGCGTTGGCGCCGGACGATTCACCGAAGACGGTGACGGCGTTCGGGTCGCCGCCGAAAGCGGCGATGTTGCGTTGGACCCACGTCATCGCGGCGATCTGATCGCGCAATCCGAGGTTCGTCTCGAATGATCTTTCCGCAGTGGAATATTCACTGAAATCGAGGTAGCCCAACGCGCCGAGACGATATTGGATCGAGACGTAGACGATGTCGCCACGTTCGACCAGGCTCGTTCCGCGGTACATGGGCGTCGACGGATTCCCGCCGTTGTACGCGCCGCCGTGAATGAAAACCATGACCGGTCGCAACGAATCCGACGGTACCTGCGGGGCCACGACATTGACGAAGAGTGAGTTCTCGTCGAAATTGCTCTTGCGCTGCGGAGACGGAGAGCCGAATGCTTCCGCCGGGCGGACACCATGCCAAGCCTCGACCGGCTGCGGTGCGCGAAATCTCCAAGGACCGGTCGGGGCCGTTGCGTAGGGGATTGCTCGCCAGGTGCGCAGTCCTCGATCGAGGCGCCCGCGTACGACCCCGGAATCGAGAGTGATCTCGAGGGGGCTCGTCACGGTAGGGAGATGTCGGTGCCGTGGCTACGGTAACCGCTGTATCCCGCCCAGGCCAAGCGTTGTTCACGTCTGGGATCGTTCTCGACGCGGACGATCTCGTCGAAGATCATGGTCCGACGCTCCTGCCCCTCGTAGCGCGGCCACGATCCGCGCGGCGAGCCGTGCTCGGCGAAGTGAAGCCAGTGTCCCTGAACAGATTCGGTGACTGCGCGCAGTCCGCGTCGACCGCCGGGAAGGGTGAGGCCGCGCCCGACAAGGGTGTCACCGATGCCGAAGACTGCAAACATCTCGAATCCGTGTGTGGCGTCGAGGCCGAGCCAGCGCATCATCGTCGGCGCGAAGTCGAATCGGTAGGCGTACGTCGGCGCCGATTGTGCGTGCGCTTGCATCAACTCCACGGACGGGTGCCAGAACGTGACGTCTCCGCCGACGTCGATCGCGGACTGCTCGTCCGGGTAGCCGGGATAGGTCGCGAGGATGCGCTTCCCGGCCTCGGGATCGGTGAGGGCAAACATGGTGTCGATGCGCGACGGGTTGGTCGGAAGTGCGTCGAGCACCTTCGGGAACAGCGTCCCCTCCCGTCTGTTGGTGCCGATGATCATCGGCACCTGGTGTGCCGATCCTTCTTTGAATGCGTCCAAGGGGGAGCGGCGGAGGAAGTCGCCGTCGACGACCGGTCCGAAGGGATGTAGTCCAGGTGTGTTCGCGAGTACCTCGGCGCCCAGTCTGCTTCCGGCTCTGCCCAATTCGACGGCTGTCGCCGAGGTCAGGGCCTTCGCGGGTGGTAGGCCGGAATTGAGGATCTCGACGAAACGCGCGCCCCAGGCATGCGATCGCTGCGTGCTCGAGACCAGATCCGGAGCCGAACTCTCGGCGATAGCGCCGGCAAAGAGTCCCTTGGCGGCCGGAGTCGCCATCAGGGTGGTGACGGCGGTGGCTCCGGCGGATTCACCGAAAATCGTGACTTTTTCAGGATCCCCACCGAAGGCGGCGATGTTGCGTTGCACCCACTGCAGGGCCGCGACCTGATCGCGCAGTCCGAGGTTGGAGTCGAATACGCGCTCGGATGTGGAGAACGGGGTGAAATCGAGGTAGCCCAGAGCGCCGAGTCGGTAGTTGATCGAGACGTAGACGACGTCGCCGCGTTCGACGAGGGACACGCCCGAGTACAAGCCGGTGGCCGAGGTCCCGATGGTGTTTGCCCCACCGTGGATGAAAACCATGACGGGACGCGGAGTATTGCCGGTGTTCGCGGGGGCGAGCACGTTGAGCGTCAGGCAGTCCTCGCTGCTCGGCTGGTACTTCCCGGGCGCGAGCAACAGCCCCTTCTTGTGTTGGACAGACGCGTCGCCGAACCTGATCGCGTCGCGTTCTCCGGTCCACGGCGTGACCGGCTGTGGTCGCGTCAGACGCAGTGTTCCGACCGGCGGCCGGGCGTAGGGAATTCCGCGCCAGGCACGAAGTTTTCCCACCCGGCGGCCGCGCAGGGTGCCGTCGGCCGTGGTCACAAGTATGTCGGACGCCATGTCGCGACTATACGTACTTCGGGAGCGCGTCAGCGGCGAGCCTCCAGCAATCGAAGCCAGACTTCACTGACCGTCGGATACGAGGGCACCGCATGCCAGAGAGTTTCCAGTGGTACGGCGCCGACGACCGCGATTGTCGCCGCATGCACCAGCTCGGATACTTCGGGCCCGGCGAAGGTAGCGCCGAGGATCACGTCGGTGGCCTTGTCGATCACCAACTTCGCGCGCCCCGAGTAGTCGTCGCGCAGCAGCGAAGATCCCGCGACTGCGAGTTCGATCTCCACGACTTCGACGTCGTAGCCGTCGTCGCGAGCTTTCTTCTCGGTGCGTCCCACCCAGGCGATTTCGGGTGAGGTGAACACCACCTGGGGGACCTGTCCATTGTCCGCCGACGCCGTGTACCGAGGTCCCCTGAGTCCGCGGCTCTCGGCCCGCGCGGCGATGACGTCTCCGCAGACTCTCGCCTGATACTTGCCCATGTGGGTGAGGGGAGAACGACCGTTGATGTCGCCGACGGCGTAGAGCCACTCACCTTGGGCACAGAGGTGATCGTCAGTGGTGACGTACTTGCCGTCCTCGAGGCCGATGACGGACAAGCCGAGATCGGCAGATGTCGGCCCGCGGCCCGCCGCGACGATGACCTCGTCGACTTCGATCACGCCGGACGATGTCTCGATGCTGACGGGTCCACCGTGGATGTGACCTTCGCCGGTGTCCTTGGCATCGGGGCGTGAGACCGAGTTGACGGCAGTGCTCAGTCGAACGTCCACACCGCGGGCACCGAGTGCTTCGGCCACCATCGTTCCGGCAAACGGTTCTGCTGATTTCAACAGAGCATCGCCCCTCACGAGCAACGTCACGTGAGCGCCGAACGACGACAACCACGTTGCGCACTCAGTTGCGACCACTCCGCCGCCGATGACCGCCACTCGCGACGGAACCTCGTGCAGGTTGGTGGCGTCGCGCGAGGTCCACGGGAGTGCCTCGCGCAATCCCGGTGTCTTCGGGACGGTGGCGGTCGTTCCCGTGGCGAGTACGACGGCACGGCGGGCACGGAGCTTACGGGTCCCGTCGACGGTCACTGCTCGCTCGCCGTCGATGACCCCGTGGCCTTTGATCACGGTGATGCCCGCGGAGGTTGCCCAGTCGACCTGGGACGAGTCGTCGTGGTTGTGGGTGAACGAGTCGCGCCGTTTCAGAACGGCATCGACGTCCAGCGGTCCGGCCGGGATCCCGGGCAAGGCGTCGGCCGCCTCGAGGACCTGCCCCGGGCGCAGTAGTGCCTTGCTGGGCATACAGGCCCAATACGAGCATTCACCGCCGACCAGTTCGTGTTCCACGATTGCGGCGGTGCGATTACTTCCGGCGATGGCGTATGCGGCGGCGTTCTCGCCGGCGGGTCCACCGCCGATCACGATGACATCGAATTCGTCGGTCATTGCTCCACGGTATGTCGGATCGGTCCGAGTTCGCTCGGTTACCGCCGGGTACGAGAACTCGATGATGGTTACAGTTGCACCCATGACGCGGCAGAAGATTTTGATCACCGGTGCCAGTTCGGGTCTGGGTGAGGAGATGGCCAGGAGATTCGCCGCGGCCGGTCGCGACCTCGCGTTGTGTGCCCGGCGGACGGATCGTCTCGACACGCTGCGTGGGGAGCTGGTGGCGCAGTACCCGTCGATCAGCGTCGCAGTGCGCGAACTCGATGTGACCGAACACGATTCCGTCGTCCGGGTTTTCGGTGAGCTGCGCGACGAGTTGGGTGGCCTGGACCGGGTGATCGTGAACGCCGGGCTCGGCAAGGGCGCCAAGATCGGAACCGGAAAAGCGCACGCGAATCTTGCAACAGCGCAGACGAATTTTGTCGGCGCGCTGTCGCAGTGTGAAGCTGCGCTCGAGATCTTCCGCGCGCAGGACTCCGGACACCTGGTTCTCGTGTCCTCGATAAGCGCGGATCGGGGGCTACCCGGGCCAAAAGCGGCCTATTCGGCGAGCAAGGCGGGAGTAGCGGCGCTGGGTGAGGCGCTCAGTATCGAGTTGGCGCGCACACCTATTCGGGTCACCACGCTGCTGCCGGGCTTCATCAAGACCGACATGTCCGCCGGCGCCGGCGACGACGCTGCGCTCATGGCCAGTCTGGACGAAGGCGTCAGTGCCATGGTCGACGCTATCGAGAAGGAAACCACCCGAGCGGCGCTACCCGGCCTCAAGTGGCAAGGGATAGATGCGGCCCTACGATTCCTGCCCAACTCCGTGACAGCGAGGTTTGTCTGATGAGCATCCACATCTCGAACGGTAAGCCCCGGGTAGTGATCGTCGGTGGCGGCTTCGGTGGACTGTATGCAGCGAGACGACTCAAGAAGGCTGACGTCGAGGTGGTTCTGATCGACCGAGGGACCAGCCACGTCTTCCAGCCCCTGCTCTACCAGTGCGCCACGGGTCTGCTCTCCGAAGGGCAGATCGCAAGTCCGCTGCGACATCTGCTCGAGGACAACAAGAACACGAACGTCGTTCTGGGCGAGGCCAAGTCGGTGGACGCCGACGCCGGGATACTGACTGCCAGTCGCTTCGACGGGTCGACCTTCGAATTGCCGTACGACTACCTGATCGTGGCGGCTGGAATGCGCCAGTCCTACCACGGCCAGGACGAGTTCATCAAATGGGCGCCCGGCATGAAAACCCTCGACGACGCTTTGGCGATCAGGCGCAGTCTCATTGCTGCGTTCGAGATGGCCGAATCGCTCCCGACTGCGGAAGAACGTCGACCGTGGCTGACATTCGCCGTGGCGGGCGGCGGACCCACCGGCGTCGAATTAGCCGGACAGATCCGCGAATTGGCGATGCACGCGCTCACCAACGAGTTCCGGTCCATCGACCCTGACGAGGCAAGGGTACTGCTCTTCCACGGCGACGATCGGGTGCTCCCTTCGTTCAGTCGCAAGCTCTCGGCCGCCGCCAAACGTACTCTCGACGGGATCGGCGTCGAGACTCACCTCGGCGTGCACGTCACCGACGTGTGCGAGACCAGCATCGAGACGACGGACAAGAAGACAAAAGAGAAGCGGCAGTACGAGACCCGCACGATTCTGTGGACCGCGGGCGTCGAAGCAGTGCCGTTCGCCGAGGCACTGGCCACGGCGCTGGGTGTGAAGCAGGTCGGCGGTGGCCGCATCGAGGTGGAAGCCGATCTGACCGTTCCCGGCCACCCGAACGTCTACGTGGTGGGCGACCTCATGTCGCGGGACAAACTTGCCGGGGTGGCCGAGGTCGCGATGCAGGGTGGTCGGCACGCCGGTGCCCGGATCGCTGCAACCGTGGAAAACGGAGTGCCCAGCCGAAAACCGTTCAAGTACCGCGATCTTGGAACCGCGGCCTACATTTCGCGACGCCACGCGTTGCTTCAGGCAGGGCCGGTCCAGTTGTCCGGGTTCATCGGATGGGTGTCATGGGGAATCATCCACATCGCATTCCTCGCCGGTTTCCGCAATCGCGCCAGCACGGTGCTGAACTGGGGCGCAACCCTGGCGTCGAAAACGCGTCGGGAACGGGCAATCACGTACGGCGACCCCGAAACCGCTCGGCAGCCGTACAACTGAGGGTTACTCAGTCTTGAACACGGGGTTTCCGGCGGCGTCGATCATCCACCACAGGCTGCCGATGCTCTGTCCGAGCATGTCTCCGGGAACCTTGTCGTCGAGGTACCGATAGACGGGCTTGCCGTTGACGGTGATCTGGAAAGATCCTTCAGGCCCGTCGACAGTGTCGATGACGGCGTCGATTCCTTCGACGATCGGCGAATCCGTGACCGAGGTGACCGCCGGCCAGTAACGCAGGCACGCTTCGTCGCACGACCCGGCTTGTGAGTTCTCCTCGTCCGGGTTGTAGACGTAGACGGTCATGCCTTCGCCGTCGACGGCGATCGTCCCGAGTGGGGAGTCGGCGGTCTTCAGCAGGGGTGCATCAGCGGCGGCGGGTGGCGACAGCGACGTCGCAATGGCAGTGACGTTGTCTGCGCTGTCCCCGGAATCGAGGGCGTCGGGCGAGCAACCGGTGAGGATCAGGGCGGTACTCGCAACCGTCGCGAACAACCACTGTCTGCGCATGACGTCTCCGTTCTGGGCGGGAGTGCTCGGGACAAGCAATCGGGGATACCCGTTGCGGACGAGCTGAAAACGCCGGGCGTCCGGATTCCTCGACAATAGCTCTGTTACAGAGCTATTGTGAGGTGTGGATGAAATCGGAGCAGATCACAGGCTTTCGGATGATGTCCTGGAGACGCTCGGGCAATTGCGCCGGGGTACGAGGAAGGCATCGGGGCGACCGTTTACAGAACGACCGCTCGGCGGCGCCCAAATCGAACTCGTCAGGCTGCTACGGCGCAACCCGGGTCTGTCGGTGGCTGAGGCTGCCGGGCGATTGGGTGTCGCGGCAAACACGGTGTCCACCCTGGTTCGGCAGCTCGTCGACGAGGGAGTGATCGAACGGGTTGCCGACGAGGCTGATCGACGCGTCGCGCGATTGGTCCTCTCGGACGAGGCGCGCGCCCGCGTCGAAGTGTGGCGTGATCGCCGGAGCGTGATTGTCGGTCAGGCATTGTCGAGTCTGACCGGAGAAGACAGGGCAAGTATCGAGGCTGCGCTACCAGCCCTGTCGCGATTGGCGAGCGCTCTGGCAGCAGCCGGATCAGAAGGTGACGGGTAGTGAGATGCTGACACAGTGGTGGAAGAGCCGAGCGGCAGGTTCACCCGACCCCGGCGCACCCGCGGTCGAGATCGACTCGGTTACATACAAGTTCGGCGACCACCGCGCGGTGGACAACCTGAGTCTGGTCATCAATGCGGGGGAGTGTTTCGGCCTGCTCGGTCCCAACGGCGCAGGAAAGACTACGACGATCAGGTTGCTCAACACGTTACTTCCTCTGCAAGACGGTGACATTCGGATTCTCGGTCGCTCAGTTCGTACCGAGGCGATGACCATTCGGCGCTACCTCGGGTACGTGCCACAACAGCTCTCGATCGAAAGCGCATTGACCGCACGCGAGAACGTGACCTGGTTCGCGCGACTGTACGACGTTCCGCGGTCCGAACGACGCGAGCGCGTCGACCAGGCGCTCGAGATGGTGGATCTGCTCGATTCAGGTGAGCGTCTCGCGTCGAGCTTCTCCGGCGGTATGGTGCGACGGCTCGAACTTGCGCAGGCACTGGTGAACCGACCGTCGCTGCTGGTGCTCGACGAACCGACGGTGGGGTTGGATCCCATTGCCCGCGAATCCGTCTGGAAGCGAGTGGCGGAGATGCAGAAGCGATACGGCATGACCGTCCTGCTCACGACGCACTACATGGAAGAAGCCGAGGAGTTGTGTGATCGTGTTGCGTTGATGCATCACGGTGCACTTCGTGCAGTGGGCGAGCCGAGCGCGTTGGCCGCCGAACTGGGGCCGGAGGCCACTCTCGAAGACGTGTTCCGTCACTACACCGGCGACGACCTCACCGGCGGCAAGTCAGGAGGTCTCCACGATGTCCGCAGTGCCCGTCGCACAGCGCGCCGCTTGGGCTGATCCCGCTACCAACAGTCTTGCTCGATTGCTCTCGAGAATTTACACATTCTGCCTCGTGGAAGTTCAGAAGTTGCGGCACGACCGATCTGAATTGGTCACGCGCGCAATCCAGCCGATCCTCTGGTTGGTGATCTTCGGTCAGACGTTCAGTCATATCCGAGCGATCCCGACTGGCGACGTACCGTATCTCGACTTTCTCGCGCCGGGCATCATTGCGCAGTCCGCGCTTTTTGTTGCGATCTTCTACGGAATCCAGATCATCTGGGAGCGTGACGCGGGAGTCCTCACCAAACTCATGGTGACGCCGACGCCACGAGCCGCGCTGGTCACCGGAAAGGCATTTGCAGCCGGTATCCGTGCGGTCGCCCAGGCCGTGGTCGTAGTCGTTGTAGCGGCGCTGCTGGGCGTGAGCATGACGTGGAACCCGATCAAGCTGCTCGGCGTCGTGGCTGTCGTTGTCCTCGGCTCGGCGTTCTTCGCCTGTCTGTCGGTTGCGATCGCGGGGATCGTGCTCAAACGAGATCGATTGATGGGCATCGGCCAGGCGATCACCATGCCGTTGTTCTTCGCGTCCAACGCTCTGTACCCGGTCGAACTCATGCCGACGTGGGTTCAGTGGCTCAGTCGCATCAATCCGCTGAGTTACGAGGTGTCAGCGCTGCGCGGTCTGCTGATCGGAATGCCGACCGACTACCTCGTCGACTTCGGCGTGCTGATCGGGGCCGCGCTGCTCGGAATCATCACAGCTTCGGCACTATTGGGCCGCTTGACTCGCTGATCTGACTCGCTGAACTTCGCTCCGGACTAGTCGCGAGTGAACGGTGGGGTGTAGGTGCTGCAATCCGGAGGGACGGCCGGGAGTCCTTCGGACGAGCGAAGTTTCTCCGCAATCGATGAGAGCAAGTCCTGCGATTCAGGGGAGAGATCGACCGCTTTTATGGCCAGAGAACGTAATTCGCTGTCGTGGAACTCCTCGACAACCGAACGGTCTTCTTCCGGAATCAGTTCGGGATCTTGGCGAGGTGTCGGGCCGAAGAAGTACTCTGCTGCTACGCCGAAGTAATCGGCCAATGCCAAAACGACTTGCTCCGATGGATTCGTGCGCACACCGCTCCGGAGTTGCGAGAGGTACGGTGTCGAAATCTTGCATCCACGTTGCGAAAGGGCTTCCACAACTTGTGCGTTGGTGAGTCTCGGTGCTGTGGCCGGGTACAAGGCGTTCAAACGGTCCTTGAATGAATCGGTCACAATTCCTCCCTCGAGCGTGACCCAGCGTCACAGCTACTTCGCAGTTTTCACATAGTAGACGACACGGTTATTCTGGACTCTGGTCGAAAGTCCTTTCACCTGCGGATATTTGGCGCAGAAAAATTCCAAAGACTTTGTAAAGTATGTGATTTTCGCCGCGTACTGACCGTTCGTTTTGCCAAGGTGTACGGCGGTAGCGTATAAGCCGAACGGTGGTGGTTACGCCATTGTGCTGCAGGTTCTTTCAGCCGGTCCTATCCATTTTGTGTCGATGCATTCCTGCTCGGTCTGTAACGTGCGAAGCGCTGCCGCCGGGCACCGGGCGTCGTCGTGCCGGCGGTTGGCGCGCCGCGTGTTCGGGACTTCTTCTCGGTGCTCTGCTCGACGCTCGCGCGCAGTGATGGGCCCGTATTTTTCTGCACTCGAGAGTGAGCGCTCAGGTGTGTCCACCTGCGAAAGTGACGCGCATTGAAAGCGGCCGATTGGTATGTCATCGACGTTGGAACACAGTGCTTCTCGTCGGTCCCCACTTTTTCATGCGGTGACATAAGGTTCATGCGGTGACATCAGCGCCGCCCGGGCGTGTTGCTGCGGCGGACCGGGCTCGAAGCGCAGCCGGCCCGGCCGGACATGTCGAGCGTCGACTCTGCGTCTTTCGGATCGGAATTGCCCGCTGCGCCAGTAGTAGTCGACGTCGTCGCAGTCAGGTGCATGTCAGAACCATGTGGAGGATTACACGTCTTGCACACGGAGGGCGACAGTCCGGGCGGCAATTCTGTCGCACAGATCTACCATCCAGTCCCCGCCGTGCGCTGCTCAACCTGCGGCATGTGTGCCTCGGCCTCGGAAGCGCTTTATGGCACGGGGGTTGCTGACCGGCGCATACTGGTTACAACACAGTGTGTTCGAAGGGCAGGACTGACATGGTCAGTGTCGAGAAGTGGGCGATGTGGGATTCCGCCGTGGAGGTGGACGTCACCGAGGGCGCTGCGCTGCCTACTGCGCACGCGTTGATCGCAGCTGCCATCGACGAAACCGAAGCGGTCTGCGACCTTCGCCGGGGAGACGCCGAGATTCACGCCGTCAACCTCGCTCAGGGAACTCCGGTCAAAGTGACACGACGTATGTCGGCTCTGCTGCGGTCGGCGCTGTGGGCTGCCCGTATGACCGGCGGTGCAGTCAATCCGCTTGCCGACAACTACTCCGAGGACGAATCCATCCCTCCGGTGCACCCGACCCCGACGTTCGAGGACGTACAGCTCGACGGAGACGTGGTGTACGCGCCCTGGGGTGCGTCGTTCGACATCACCGGAGTTGCCAAGGCCGACACCGTCGATCGCGCCGCGCAGATCGTCGCCGCCGAATTACAATGCGGCGTTGCTGTGCGGATCGGCGACGTGATCGCCACGGCCGGCCATGCACCGGCTGGTGGCTGGCAGATTCCGGTGCCGGACAGCGAAGAAGTCGAACTGATCAACGGAACCGCGATGGCGACGGCGCGGGCGCTGGAGCTGCCCTCCTGGGAGCCGAACCAGGAGCGGCCCTCCACGGAATGGGCACAGGTCTCGGTGATTGCTGACGACGCGGTGTGGGCGTACGCCGCGAGCGAAGCTGCGTTGATCCGGGGGATAAGCGCCATCAAATGGGTTGAACAGCAAGAGCTTCGGGCTCGGCTCGTCGACCGATCCGGACGCGTGTACACAACGGAAAGTTGGTTCGGCCCGGCCGCCGCGTGAGTCAGGCCCGTCCGCGCTCTCTGCGGTACCACTGCACCAGAGCATCTGTGGATGTGTCGCCGAGGTCGCCGGGTGTTGCTTCGGAAGAGAGCGCAGGCCCCAGTTCCATGGCTTGTGTCTTGCCGAGTTCGACGCCCCACTGATCGAACGGATTGACACCCCAGACAGCACCTTCGACAAATACCTGGTGCTCGTAAAGTGCGATCAGCTGACCGACGACCGAGGGGGTCAGCTCCTTCGCCAAGATAGTGCTCGACGGTCGGTTGCCTGGCATCACCTTGTGTGGCACCAGCTCCGGAGCAGTGCCCTCTGACGCGATTTCTTCGGCAGTCTTGCCGAACGCGAGAACCTTTGTCTGAGCGAAGAAGTTACTCATGAGCAGATCGTGCATTGATCCCGTGCCGTCCGCAGTAGGCAGATCGTCGGTGGATTCCGCGAACCCGATGAAATCGGCAGGCACCAGCCAGGTGCCCTGATGCAGGAGTTGGTAGAAGGCGTGTTGGCCGTTGGTTCCGGGCTCGCCCCAGAAGATCTCACCGGTGGACGTGGTCACCGGTGAGCCGTCGGCGCGAACCGATTTGCCGTTGGACTCCATGGTCAGCTGCTGCAGGTAGGCGGGAAAGCGCAGCAAGTCGTTGGAGTAGGGCAGAACTGCGCGGGACTGTGCGCCGAAGAAGTTGGAATACCAGAGCCCGATGAGGCCGAGGAGGACCGGCGCGTTCTGCTCGAGCGGTTGGTTTCGGAAGTGCGTGTCGATCTGGTGGAAACCGTCGAGGAACTCCGCAAAGCGAACGGGTCCGACGGCACACATGACCGACAAGCCGATCGCCGAGTCGACGGAGTAGCGCCCGCCGACCCAATCCCAGAACCCGAACATGTTCGCGGTGTCGATGCCGAACTCCGCCACGCGGTCACCGTGGGTGGAGACTGCGACGAAATGCTTGGCTACGGCCGAGACGTCTTCGCTGCCCAGACCGGCGAACAGCCAACGCTTTGCCGCTGTCGCGTTGGTGAGGGTCTCGAGGGTGGAGAACGTCTTGGATGCGACGATGAAGAGCGTCGTCTCCGGATCGAGGTCGTCGAGCTGTCCGACCAGATCGACAGGGTCGATGTTGGAGACGAACCGGACGCTGATTCCGGCGTCGGCGTAATGCCGTAATGCGCGGTAGACCATCACCGGCCCGAGGTCGGAACCGCCGATGCCGATGTTGACGATGGTGCGGATGCGCTTGCCGGTAGCTCCGGTCCACTCGCCGCTGCGCACACGATCGGCAAAAGCGCCCATCGCGTCCAGAACTTCGTGAACGTCGGCGACGACGTCTTGACCGTCGACGGTCAGCGCAGAATCCTTGGGCAGACGCAGCGCTGTGTGTAGTACGGCGCGGTCTTCGGAAGTGTTGATGTGATCGCCCGCGAACATCGCGTCGCGTCGTGCCTCGACGCCGGCCTCGCGGGCCAGGTCGACGAGCAGCGCGAGAGTCTCGCGGCTGACGCGATGCTTGCTGTAGTCGATGTGAAGATCACCGGCGTCGATCGTCAGCTCTCGCCCGCGGGCTGGATCGTCCTGGAAGAGTTCTCGCAGGTGAACGCCTTCGATGTCGGCGTAATGAGCGCGCAGTTTCTGCCAGGCTGAGGTTCCGGTGATGTCAGTGCTCACGATCATCGACTTTAGTGGCACAAGCTGGAAACTTCCGCGTGAGTCTCGCTCGCGGGCAGACGGACGCGGCTCCGACGAGCATCATGGAACCCATGGACACATTCGAATTCATTCGATCAGTTCCCACCCAGTTGTTCGTCGGCGGTCGGTTCGTGCCCGCGGAGAACAACGCGACCTTCCCGGTGGCGGATCCGGCGACCGGGAAATCGTTGACCGATGTCGCCGATGCGAGCCCCGCGGACGCGCTGCGCGCTCTCGACGAAGCCGTCGCCGTCTCGTCGAAGTGGGCGAGCACACCTGCGCGCGAGCGTGGTGAAATCCTGCGAGCCGTCTTCGAGAAGATCACCGAGCGAGCGGAGGACGTGGCGCTGCTGATGACCCTCGAAATGGGCAAGGCACTCGCCGAAAGTCGCGCCGAGGTGAAGTACGGGGCTGAGTTCTTCCGGTGGTTCAGCGAGGAGGCCGTTCGCATCGGCGGGCGCTACACGCCGGCCCCGGCGGGCAACGGCCGGATCCTTGTCACCAAAGCGCCGGTCGGACCGTGTCTGGCCATCACTCCCTGGAATTTCCCGTTGGCGATGGGTACCCGCAAGATCGGCCCGGCGTTGGCCGCCGGCTGCACGATCATCGTCAAGCCCGCCTCGGAGACCCCGTTGACGATGTTGTTGCTTGCTCAGCTCATGGCCGAAGCCGGGTTGCCCGACGGAGTCCTCTCGGTGTTGCCGACATCGAAATCCGGTGAAGTGACCGGCCCTCTCATCGATGACCCTCGACTGCGCAAGCTCACCTTCACCGGGTCCACCGGCGTCGGCAAGATGCTGGTGGAGAAGTCCGCGAAGCGATTGCTCCGCACGTCGATGGAATTGGGTGGCAACGCACCCTTCGTGGTGTTCGACGACGCGGACGTCGACAAGGCAGTCGAGGGCGCGGTACTGGCGAAGCTTCGCAACGGTGGCGAAGCATGCACCGCCGCCAACCGGTTCCACGTCGCCAACGCCGTGCGTGAAGAGTTCACGACCAAGCTGACCGAGAAGATGGCGACTTTCACGATGGGACCCGGTACCGACCCGGAGACGAAGCTCGGCCCGCTGATCAACCAGAACCAACTCGACACGGTCGCGGAGTTGGTTGCAGATGCGGTGGATGCCGGGGCGAAGGTGCGACTGGGCGGCGAAGCGCCGGGTGGTGAAGGGTACTTCTATCCAGCCACGGTGTTGGCAGACGTTCCGGCCAGCGCGCGGATTCTGAAAGAAGAGGTGTTCGGACCCGTCGCCGCGATCACCGGCTTCGACACCGAAGCCGAGGGAATCGCAGCCGCCAACGACACCGAGTTCGGACTGGCCGCGTACATCTTCACAAGGGATCTCGACCGTGCGCTTCGGGTTTCCGATGCACTGGAATCAGGAATGATCGGCGTCAACCGCGGAGTGATCTCGGACGCGGCAGCGCCGTTCGGTGGCGTGAAGGAATCCGGATTCGGCCGCGAGGGCGGGACCGAGGGGATCGAGGAATACCTGAACACGAAGTACATCGCGCTCGAGAGCTGATACACACGCGAACGGCCACATCGGGACTGCCAGAGGCATCCGATGTGGCCGTTCGCAAGTGAACAGGTCGTGCGCTAGTGGCCCAGGCGTCCGCGGCCCAGGCGCAGGAGCAGCATCGCGAGGGTGTGGCCTTCCTGGCCCAGCTCGTTGAATCGTTCGAGGACCTTCATCTCGCGGCTGTGCACCAGACGCGGACCACCCGATGCCATCCGGGTACGGCCGATGATCTGGGAGACCTCGGAGCGGCGTTTGATGGCCGCGAGGATCTCGGCGTCGAGACGGTCGATTTCTTTCCGTAGTTCGTCGATCTCCGCCTCACTCTGGGGGATCTCGACGTCTGTCGGAGCAGTATTTACAGTATTTCCATGGGGGGCTGCAGCCTGGGTGCTCATTGCTATTCGTCTCCTCTTCCTACTGCGTGGATCGTGGTCTCGGCTCGGGTCGTTACCGATCCAGGCACACTGACGAAAATGCCCCGGATCCGATTCGGACCAGGGGCGGGTGAGCTGTTCAGATCACGTGCACCGAGGTCCGGGGCACGTAAAGTAACGCCACAGCGGGCCGACGGGGTCGGCCGTGTTGTCGCGAACGGAAATGCTGAACATAGCGTCCAGTTTGCCATGCTCGACACAGGTAATCCAAGTGCCTCTACCAGCAGGTGGACGCACTGACGACCGTGTCGGCGGACGCCGGTAGCGTGGACAGGCGATGAACACGTACCCAGCACTCGGTGAGCACGACGGACATTCCCAGCACGACGGGGGCGGCGCGCGGGGACACGACGCGGGTTCGGACGCCCTCCTCGAGGGTCTCAACCCGCAACAGCGCGAGGCCGTGGTCCATGCCGGTTCGCCGTTGCTGATAGTCGCGGGAGCCGGCTCGGGCAAGACTGCAGTGCTGACGCGTCGCATCGCCTATCTGTTGGCCGAACGGGGTGTCACCCCCGGTCAGATCCTGGCCATCACGTTCACCAACAAGGCTGCGGCCGAGATGCGCGAGCGTGTGGCAGCTCTTGTCGGACCGCGTGCCAACGCCATGTGGGTATCGACGTTCCACTCCAGTTGCGTGCGGATCCTGCGAGCACAGGCGGCGCTCCTGCCCGGTTTGAACTCGAATTTCTCGATCTACGATTCCGACGATTCGCGTCGACTGCTGACGATGATCTCGAAGGACCTCGAGCTCGACACCAAACGATTCTCCGCGCGGCTTCTCGCCACTCACATCTCCAACCTGAAGAACGAACTCGTCGGACCGGAAGAGGCGGTTGTCGCAGCCGATCAGGATCCGGCCGAACTTCCGCGACTGATCGCCAAGGTCTACGGCCACTACCAACAGCGGCTGCGTGCGGCGAACGCACTCGACTTCGACGATCTCATCGGTGAGACCGTCGCGCTTCTTCAGGCGTTTCCACAGATCGCCGAGTACTACCGCCGCCGCTTCCGTCACGTGCTCGTCGACGAGTACCAGGACACCAACCACGCGCAATACATGCTTGTGCGTGAACTGGTCGGTGGAGCCGGCGAGTCCGACCACGCCGTTGCCCCGGCCGAACTGTGCGTCGTCGGTGACGCCGATCAGTCGATCTACGCGTTCCGCGGAGCCACTATCCGCAACATCGAAGAGTTCGAACGCGACTACCCGGATGCTCGGACCATCCTTCTCGAACAGAACTACCGTTCGACGCAGAACATTCTGTCTGCGGCCAACTCCGTGATTTCCAAGAACACCGGCCGACGAGAAAAGCGTCTGTGGACCGATTCGGGTGAAGGCGAACTGATCGTCGGCTACGTTGCAGACAACGAGCACGACGAAGCATCGTTTGTCGCCTCGGAGATCGATCGGCTGGTGGACCAGGGCGAGACCAAGTTCGCCGACATCGCGGTGTTCTACCGGACCAACAACTCCTCGCGCGCGCTCGAGGAGATCTTCATTCGACTCGGAGTGCCGTACAAGGTGGTCGGCGGCGTTCGCTTCTACGAGCGCAAGGAAGTTCGGGACATCGTCGCGTATCTGCGCGTCCTCGCCAACGAGGACGACACCGTGAGCCTGCGACGCATTCTCAACACGCCCCGACGCGGTATCGGTGATCGAGCCGAAGCCTGCGTCGCCGTGCACTCCGAGCATCGCAACATCAGCTTCGCCGCCGCTCTCCGTGACGGCGCGGAAGGCAAAGTGGCGCTGCTCAATACGCGGTCACAGAAGGCCATCGCGTCGTTCCTCGAGATGATGGACGGGCTGCGGGCCCTGCTACCGACAGCGGCCGCCGACGAGGACGAACCGTTCGAGCTCGGTGACATCGGTGAGGTTGCCGAGGCGGTGCTCGAGCGCACCGGCTACCGCGCCGAGCTTGCGGCGAGCAGCGATCCGCAGGATGGCGCGCGACTCGACAACTTGAACGAACTCGTCAGCGTGGCAAGGGAATTCAGTTCCGACGCGCGAAACGCGGCCGGGCTGATCGATCCGGACGACGAGGAAACCGCAGCAATGCGTGAAGGTGAACCCGATCCGGGTTCGCTTGCCGCCTTCCTCGAACGGGTATCGCTTGTCGCCGACGCCGATCAACTGCCGGACTCCGACGACGGCGTCGTGACCATGATGACGCTTCACACCGCCAAGGGCCTCGAGTTCCCGGTCGTCTTCGTCACCGGTTGGGAGGACGGGCAGTTCCCGCACATGCGCGCCCTCGGCGATCCGGCGGAGCTGTCCGAAGAGCGTCGACTTGCTTACGTCGGCATCACCCGTGCCAGGCAGCGCCTGTACCTGACGCGCGCGATCATGCGTTCGGCGTGGGGGCAACCGATCCAGAACCCGGCGTCGCGGTTCATCCAGGAGATCCCGGAGGACCTGATCAACTGGCGCCGTGAGGATCCGGGCACCGGTGGCGGATTCGGAAGCGGCAGGCCGGGTTACGGCAGCGGAAGCCGCTACGGCAGCCAGGGCGGCCAGGGATACGGCGGCGGGCAGAACTACGGGGGAGGGTCCGGCAAGGCCGCGTCGACTCCCAGTTTCGGTGCCGCGCGTGGCCGCAACAACGTTCTGGTCCTCGCCACGGGTGACCGCGTCAGTCACGACAAGTACGGTCTGGGCACCGTGTTGGAAACCAAGGGCACTGGCCCCACCGCGACGGTCACCATCGACTTCGGTAGCGCGGGCAAGGTGCGGTTGATGCTCATCGGCGGTGTGCCGATGGTCAAGCTGTAGAAGACAGGCAAAAACTTCCGGCCCGTACCTGGAAAGGTACGGGCCGGAAGTTTTTCATCAGAAGCGTTGGGCTTGCGATCAGTCCTGCTCGACGCCGAGGCTGATGCCGCGTGAGGCGAGCCAGGGGAGGGGATCGATCTTGTTCTCGCCGGCGAGATGAACCTCGAAGTGAAGGTGCGGGCCGGTGGAGAAGCCGCGGTTGCCGACAGTGGCGATCTGGTCGCCGGCCATGACCTGCTGACCGACCGTGACGGTGGACGTGTCGATGTGGCCGTAGACGGTGATCGTTCCGTCTGCGTGCTGTAGGCGTACCCACATGCCGAACCCGGAAGCCGGACCTGAATCGATGACCTTGCCGTCGGCGACGGCGACGATGGGCGTCCCGATCGGGGCGGCGATGTCGACGCCGGCGTGCAGGGTGCCCCAGCGGGTGCCGAAGTTGGACGTGAACGTGCCCACTGCCGGCAGGACGAACAGCGGGCGACGGGCAGCGGCTTCGCGTGCTGCGCGCTCGTCACTGAAACGCTGGCCCTTGGCAAGCAGGTTGCTGAACTGGGAGAGGTCGGTCGGCGCTGCGACGTTGAGGACCTGCGGAGCGTCGGCCTCGGTGGTGGCTGCCGTGGAGGTGGCCGGAGCGAACTGAGCGGCCTGCGGTTCTGCGGTGGTACCGATCGCGGAGGACTCGTTGGCGAGTGCAACTTCCGAGTGGTCGGCGGCAGAAGAGGAACCGTCGTTGACAACTGCCTGGCCCGCGGCGACAACCGCGCCGGCTGCAACTGCCAGAACGGCGGCGCGGCCCTTGAGAGCGGAGGGAGGGGTGGGGAGTCGGTGAGCACCGCTGCGGCGAACCGGAGATTCGACATCGACTGTCGGTGCGGAGGTGGCGTAAGTGGGGGTGCTGATCACGTCGGACTCGACGAACTCGTGAGAGTCGGAATCTGACGACGTGGAGGATGAATTTCGAGTGAACATATCGGTAGAGATCTCAGAACTTTTGGTCTCGGTGTAACGCCTGGCCGAGTGCGTTGGATAAGTGGTCGTGACCTCGTCTGGAGCTGAGTTCGAGAACCTACTAGCGGTGAACTGGCTGCGGTGATGCATATGCCGGTTCTCTCCTCGAGTTCGTGATCAGCCCGTGACTTAGACCGACTGACGGTAACGAAATGATTGCGATGGGCGCAAGCCGTAGCGGAAACCTGTCCGATTATGTGACGTGCCTCACAGCTTGACCTGGGAATATGTCGATCCGGGCAAAACGGACGAATCATCTCGTTTCGTGATCACGCGTGTCACAACCGGATCACCGGTCCATTCAGGCACTACCGTCGATCGAGTGTCCACAACACCTGGAACTACGTCGCAGGCGCGTTTCGACGACCCCGGAGTGAAGTCCGGGGCGCCACTCGCGGCGGTAATCGGACTGCTCGGTGCCGTCGGAGTGGCAGCCAGTCCCGTCGTCGGAGTCGGGAGTGGCCGCGGGGTCGACACGACGGGGGCTCTTGCTTCCGCCGCTCTCTTCGCTGCCGTCTGCACGATCGTCGTGCCGCTGGTTGCGGTGCTCACCTCGGGGCGCAGGCCCGCCTTCGCAGGTGGACTCCTGGCAGGTATCGGCGCGGTGTCCCTCGGCGCGGCGATCCTCGACGTTCAGTTGTTCGTCGACGCAATCGATGCAAACCGCTTGGACCTTTTCCGTCCGATTTCGGCGGGTTCGATCGATGCGGGTCCGGGCGCTTATCTCGCGCTCGCGGGCCACGGACTTCTTGTGGTGTCTGGTGTCCTCGGCTTCATGGTCGTCCATCGTGAATCAGAGCGGGACGGATACGGCAGTGCTCGCGCCGCGGAATTCGACGGGCGATCGGTTGGCGGGCGGATCGGTGGGTGGCCGACAGCGCTGCTGATTCTGGCCGCGGTGGTGTTCGTGCTCTCCCTGTTCGGTCCTTCCTTCAGTTCGCAGGATCCGATCTTTCTGGTCAAACCGCTCGTCGACTCGGCGGCGGCTACCGCCGTCGGTACGGGATTGGTCGGCGTCGCGGTACTCGTTGCGGTCGCGGCGGCATTGACGTCCATCTCGCTACCGGTGGGCTGCGGCGCCCTGATCGGTGTCGGTCTCGGCGCACTCGCAGTCAGTGGAACCAGGGTGATGGCTGGGTTCGCGGCCGGCGATCGGATCGGCGTCGGTTCGGGATCGGTGGTCGGGGCACTGGCCGCCGTGGTCATCGCCGTGATCGGCGTTTCAGTTCCCTACCTCGCTTCCAGGCGTGAAAAAGATGCGATTCCCGCTGAAAGTGTGGTTCGCGCACCCGCGAAGACGACAAAGGGTGCGCTGAAAGCGGCGATGGTGGCTCAGTCCCGGGCGGCGCAAGCGCGGGTGAACAGACTTCACCGCGTTGCCGGTATCGGCGCAGTTGTCACCGCAGCAGTGGCAGCCCTGGGGGTGGCACTTCCGGTCCTGTCGTTGCCGGAGAACATCCCCGAACCGTCCATGCTTTCGTCTCGAGTTGTCCTGCTTGCGGCTGCTGTACTGCTGGTCGCCGGTCTGGGCCTGTTCGCCCCGGGCCGCGCCGCGGTGGTGCGGCCGGCCGTCGGCGTGTTGTGGACCACGGTCGTGATGGGAGTCGCCGCTGTCATGCAGTCGGCTGTCATCGCCACGGACGTGCCGGGTGTCGGGTTGGGGGCCGGTGCCTTCGTGCTCTGCGGCGCGGCTTTCCTCGCTGCGGCGACGGGACTGCTCGTCTGGCTGGCGGGAAGCGCCGAGCGTGAGGATGTCGACACGTCGGTAGGTGGCGGTTCGAGAGGGCTGGTGCTTCTCGTCGGTGGGATCGGCGCCGTCGCTGTCCTGATCGGAACCGCGCTTCCCCTCTATCAGGGCGACACCTATACGGCGGCCTCAGTTCTGGAGTGGCCGTGGGGAATTGACGTCTGGGGTCAACTGCTCGTCGGCGTCACCGTCGTGATCGCCGCTGTGATCGCAGCGTCCGCGCGGCCGTCGCGGGGCGCGGCATTGCTGATCGGATCTGCCGTGGCAGCTCTGGTGTACGTCGGTGAGTGGCCACTCACGTCATCGCGCATATCGGACGCAACCGTGGGGGTGGGTGCGATCACAGCGGCCACGGGCATAGTGTTGCTTCTCGTTGCAGCGTTCTCGAGCGCAAGAATCAGTGAGACTGATGCTTGACAAATTCGGTGTGGCCACCTTGCCGAATCGGTGAGGCGTGCCTCATCGGGCAATTGCGCGTGACTTGGGCCACATAGCATCAATGCGGGCGCAAACCGAACGCGGCAACTGGTTAAAGTCCAGAACAGACCCGCTCCTACCCCTCGAGCGGGTGACAACGCAGACGAGACGGTGAGCAGATGGATCTCTTCGAATACCAGGCGAAGGAACTCTTCGCCAAGCACGGAGTGCCGACTTCGGCTGGACGTGTTACAGACACAGTCGCCGGCGCACGCGAGATTGCCGAAGAAATCGGTAAGCCCGTGATGGTGAAGGCACAGGTCAAGGTAGGCGGCCGCGGCAAGGCCGGTGGCGTCAAGTACTCGCCCGACGTGGATGCCGCAGTGGCAAACGCCGAGGCAATCCTGGGCCTGGACATCAAGGGCCATGTCGTCAAGAAGCTGCTGGTCGCAGAGGCAAGTGACATTGCCGAGGAGTACTACATCTCCTTCCTGCTCGACCGCACCAACCGCACCTACCTGGCCATGTGCTCGGTAGAGGGTGGCGTCGAGATCGAGGTCACCGCCGAGGAGAACCCCGACGCTCTCGCCAAGATCCCCGTCGACGCAGTCAAGGGCGTCGACCTCGCGTTCGCGCGCAGCATCGCCGAGGCAGGAAAGCTGCCCGCAGAGGTGCTCGACGCAGCGGCCGTGACGATCCAGAAGCTGTGGGAGGTCTTCATCGGCGAAGACGCACTCCTCGTCGAGGTCAACCCCCTCGTTCGTACGCCTGACGATCAGATCCTCGCCCTCGACGGCAAGGTCACCCTCGACGAGAACGCAGCGTTCCGTCAGCCCGGCCACGAGGCATTCGAGGATCGCGACGCTACCGATCCCCTCGAGCTCAAGGCCAAGGAAAACGACCTCAACTACGTCAAGCTCGACGGTGAGGTCGGAATCATCGGCAACGGCGCAGGCCTGGTCATGTCCACCCTGGACGTCGTCGCATACGCCGGCGAGAACCACGGTGGCGTCAAGCCCGCCAACTTCCTCGACATCGGCGGCGGAGCTTCCGCTGCAGTCATGGCTGCCGGCCTGGATGTCATCCTCAACGATGCACAGGTCAAGAGCGTGTTCGTCAACGTCTTCGGCGGCATCACCGCGTGTGACGCAGTTGCCAACGGCATCGTCGGCGCACTGAAGACCCTGGGTGACGAGGCCAACAAGCCGCTCGTCGTTCGCCTGGACGGAAACAACGTCGAAGAGGGTCGTCGCATCCTCGCCGAGGCCAACCACCCGCTGGTCACGGTCGTCGCAACCATGGACGAGGCCGCCGACAAGGCCGCCGAACTCGCTCACGCAGCGAAGTAAGGGACTCACAGAACAATGGCAATCTTCCTCACCAAGGATTCAAAGGTCATCGTCCAGGGCATCACCGGCGGCGAGGGCACCAAGCACACCGCTCTGATGCTCAAGGCCGGCACCCAGGTCGTCGGCGGCGTCAACGCTCGCAAGGCCGGCACCACGGTCTCGCACGTTGCAGCTGACGGTTCCCCTGTCGAGCTCCCCGTCTTCGCGACGGTCGAAGAGGCGATCAAGGAGACCGGCGCAGACGTCTCCATCGCATTCGTTCCCCCGGCCTTCTCGAAGGACGCCATCGTCGAGGCCATCGACGCGGAGATCCCGCTCCTCGTGGTCATCACCGAGGGCATCCCGGTTCAGGACTCCGCTTACGCTTGGGCGTACAACGAGTCCAAGGGCAAGAAGACGCGCATCATCGGACCGAACTGCCCCGGCATCATCACCCCGGGTGAGGCCCTCGTCGGCATCACGCCCGCCAACATTGCAGGCACCGGCCCCATCGGCCTGGTCTCCAAGTCGGGCACCCTGACCTACCAGATGATGTACGAACTCCGTGACTTCGGCTTCTCCACCGCCATCGGCATCGGCGGCGACCCGGTCATCGGAACCACCCACATCGACGCCATCGAGGCGTTCGAGAAGGATCCCGAGACCAAGGTCATCGTGATGATCGGTGAAATCGGTGGCGACGCGGAAGAGCGTGCAGCCGATTACATCAAGGCCAACGTCACCAAGCCGGTCGTCGGCTACGTGGCAGGCTTCACCGCTCCCGAAGGCAAGACCATGGGCCACGCCGGTGCCATCGTCTCCGGTTCCTCGGGAACTGCTCAGGCAAAGCAGGAAGCTCTCGAAGCTGCAGGCGTGAAGGTCGGCAAGACGCCGTCCGCTACCGCTGCTCTCGCTCGCGAGATTCTTCAGTCCCTGTAAGGGGCTTCGCCCCCGTGCGTGGTTAGGGAGTCTCCGGACTCCTTAACCACGCACAGTGGTATCGACCCACATCGACCCGGCAGGTTCCAACTGCCCCGCACCGGATGTGATGGATGCGACGATCGAGTCGAGATCGTCGGCGTCACCGGCGGCGAGTGTCATCACCGCCTTCGATCCATACGTAGTTCCGAGCACCGAGACGCCCCGCGCTCTCAGCTCCGCTTCCACCCGACCGGCCTCTGAGTGCCGGATCGCCAAAGTGCGCAGGACCTTTCTCTCCCTGGCCACAAGCTCGGCCGAATCGAGAGCCACCGAGACCGCTCCCGAATACGCGCGGACCAATCCACCGGCGCCGAGCTTGATTCCGCCGAAATAGCGCGTGACGACAACAATCACATCGACCAGATCTCGAGACTTGAGAACCTGAAGCATCGGCACCCCGGCAGTGCCGCCCGGTTCACCGTCGTCGTGTGCACGTTCGACGCGTGAGTTCGCCTCGTATCCGATCACGAAAGCCGAACAATGATGGCGCGCATCGGGATACAGCGATTTCTGCTCCGCGACGAACTCCGTGGCGGCTTCGGCGTCGTCTACTCGGTGAAGCGCGGCGATGAATCGTGAGTGCTTCACCTCGGTTTCGACGACGTGGTCGGCGCCGGGCGCGAGGGTGAAGGGCATCTGCCCATTGTCTCCTGTCGGTGTTAGCGTGCGAAGTCGAGACACATACGCTGGTAACCATCGAAGACCGTCTACGAGGAGAAGTCATGACGTTCACGCCGCAAGGGCCCAGCTTCGGGCCACCGAATCAGCCGGCAGCGGGCGGTGGAACCAAGAATCTCGGATTCATCCTGCTCATCGCCGTCGCGGCACTCGGCCTGATCAATTTCCTGCTCGGTTTTGCGCCCTTCACGTCGATCAGTGGAAGCAGCAGCGGCATCGGTAGCGGCCTGGATACCAGTTCGAGTTTCTTCGAATCGAGCATCTACGGCCTCGGATTCGTTTTCGCCGGCGGTGTGGTCGCAGGCGTCTCGCTGCTCCCGAAGCAGTCGTATGCAGGCATTGCCGCAGCGCTCACCCTCACGGGTTTCTTCGCTTTGGTGTTCGCCGCGTTCTCCGTCGGTACCAGCGACTACGTCGACATCAGCCTCGGTTGGGGCCTGATCATCGTGCTGATCCTCTCGTTCGTGCAGACCGTCGTCGCAGTCGCCGCGTTGTTGTTCGAGATCGGAATCCTGAAGGCGCCCGCGCCCCGACCGGTAGCTCAGCAGTACGGTCAGCAGCAGCCTTACGGCCAGGCGCCGGGGCAGGCGCCCGGTCAGCCACAGGGATACGGACAGGCTCAGTACGGCCAGCCTCAGCAGGCTCAGCAGCCGGGCCAGTACCAGCAGAATCCGCAGTACGGGCAGGCGCAGCAGCAGGGATACGGGGGAGCGCACGCCGCCCCCGTCGACCCGACCGCTTCGCAGCCGCCTTACGGCCAGACTGCGTCTCCCTACGGGCAGAACCCGGTGCAAAATCCCGGACAGACCGACTCGTCGGCCGCGACGACGTCGTCTTACTATCCGCTGACCTCTCAGCCCGGTGGCCAGCCGAACCCGAGTTACTCGTCGGATCAGTTCACCGCTCCACGCGGTTACGGCCAGCCGTACAACCAGCAGCAGACTGGCTCGACCGAGCAGCCGACGGGCTTCGAGCCGCCCACTTTCGAAGCGCCGACGCCGTCTGCGGAACCTGACCAGGGCAGCAGCGATTCCGCGGCCGAGACCAAGGTCTTCGGCTCGCAGAACCCCGACGAGCGTCAGCAGTAGTACTTCTTCGTTTCACGAACATGAATGTGGCCTCCGACCCGCTGCGGGTGGAGGCCACATTCCGTGAGCCCGACGGCGCGCCTGAGTGCGCGGCGCACTGTCGAGTGAAACCCTCGAGGGGATGAGTTCTTTGATTGATGGCACCCGGTCCCGTCCCACGTCCTCACGACCCGGACGTGGTCGTACTGGCAGCGGCCGCGTCGGCGGCGGTCGCCCGGGACCGAACCCGGACCTGGCGCGCAAGCTGCTGACCGTCGCCTTCCGACCGTCGGGCCTGACGATGCTGCTGATCGCGGCTGTCGTCGTGGTCACTTTGGTATCGGCGAGCAGCGACCTGACCGGAACCTTCGGCGCCATTGCCACCACCTGGTTGGTCATCCACCAGGTGCCGGCGACTATCAGCGGCGTCCAACTCGGTGTACTGCCATTGCTTCCGACGGCCGTCATGATGTGGGTGGTTGCACGCCGATGCGCGTCGACTGCGGTGCACACCGACTCCCGTGACGACACCCTCCGCCTGGTGGGGGCGGCAGTAGCCGGGCCGTTGACTATCACGGCAATCGCTCTCGCCGTTGTCGCCGACGCCTCCGCGGCAATTCCGCTGTCGAGCCCCAACACGTTGGCCGCTTTCGGCTGGGTCGCCGGGATTCACCTGATCGCCGCGTCCGTCGGTGTTGCTGCTGCGCACTGGGATCGCGTCGTCGCCGAGATTCCGCCGTGGGCATCTGCCGCTGTTCGTCCGGCCGCGGCCGCGTCGGCAGCGCTGCTGGCTGCGGGCGCCGTGGCCGTCGTGGTGTCACTACTCGTGTCGTGGTCGACGGTCGGTGACCTACTCGCACGAGGCAACGGGTTTGTCGGCGTGCTGGGATTGACGGTGTTGTCGCTGCTCTATCTGCCGAACCTGGTGGTCGGTGCAGCCGCGGTGATGACGGGATCGACGGCCGATTTCGGCAACGTCTCCATCAGCGTGTTCGGCAACATCGGTGGAGATCTGCCACCGTTGCCCCTTCTCGGAGCGGTTCCGGAAGGCGTCGCCGGCGGAATCTGGCCGGTGCTGTTGATCGTTCCGGCTGCGGTGGGTGTGATGCTCGGCCGTGATTGCGCTCGACGCATCGCCGGGCAGGACAGTGTGCTCGCGGTGCTGACGGCAGCTGCCGGTGCCGGCGTCGTCATGGCTCTGCTTGCCCTTGCTGCGGGGGGAGACCTCGGGCAGTTCGGCACCGTCGAGGTCCTGTGGTGGGGCTTCGGTCTTCTGACTTTTGCGTGGCTGGGATTGTTCGGAACCGTCTCGGCGCTGTTCGCGATGTGGTTCTCACACCGCGGACACATGAAGGACGAGGTTGCGCCGCCGACGGCTGAACCGGCTCGAGCATCCGAGCCCGAACTTGCGATCACGGCCGCGGCCACAACGGATGGCGAGGACGACGAAAACGCCGACGAAGTGCTCGCCCAGGAATCTGCGGTGGTAGTGACCAAGGTCGTCGAAGCCGAAATTGTCGAAGAATCAGGCGAACCCGTGCAGGTAGTGACAGAGGAAACCGTCGAGATCGAAGTAGTCGACGCGGAGGTTGTCGCGGCACCCGAGGCGGACCCCACAGCCGGGGCCGAGCCGGAGACCGACCTGCCCTCGAAGCCGCAGGAGTCCAGCGACTAGGCTGTCATGCGGCCGATACTCCGGCCGCATCATCTTCCAGTTCTCAGGAGTAGTGCGCTGACTGCCTCGGCCGACAATCCGCAGCCGACAATGCCCGACAGGGTCCAATTTCGCGACTCTGTCGCGCGGGTAGTCGTACTCGCTTCCGGCGCGGGAACCCTGCTGACTTCGCTGATCGACGCTTCGCATGCCGAGGGATACCCCGCCGAGATCGTTGCCGTCGGTGTAGATCGTGACTGCCTCGCCGCCGAGCACGCTGCGGATTCGAAGATCCCGTCCTTCAAGGTCTCGATCAAGACCTACGAAAATCGTGCCGCCTGGGACGAGGCGCTGACAGCAGCAGTGGCCGAGTACGAACCCGATCTCGTGGTCAGTGCAGGCTTCATGAAAATCCTCGGCCCCAGCTTTCTCGAGCGTTTCGGCGGCCGAATCATCAACACTCATCCCGCGTTGCTGCCTGCCTTTCCCGGCGCGCACGCGGTTCCCGACGCTCTGGCGTACGGCGTGAAGGTCACCGGTTCCACGGTGCATCTCGTCGACGGCGGAGTTGATACCGGGCCGATCTTGGCGCAGGAAGCTGTGCCGGTGCATGACGACGACACCGAGTCTTCGTTGCATGAACGCATCAAAATTGTGGAGCGACGGTTGTTGGCGGACGTCATCGCCGCTGTTGCTACGCGCGGAGTGGTTTCCGATGGACGAAAGGCCGTGATCCCCAGTGAGTGAACGCAAGGCTGTGCGCCGTGCACTTGTCAGCGTCTACGACAAGAGTGGTCTGATCGAGCTGGCCACGGGCCTGCACGAGGCCGGTGTCGAGTTGGTCTCGACCGGTTCGACCGCGTCGAAGATCGCCGACGCCGGAATCCCCGTGACCCCGGTCGAGGCTCTGACCGGATTCCCGGAATGCCTCGAAGGCCGTGTGAAGACGCTGCATCCGCGCGTCCACGCCGGCGTTCTCGCCGATACCCGCAAGCCGGATCACCTCGCTCAGCTCGAGGAACTCGGCATCGCGACCTTCGAATTGGTTGTCGTGAACCTGTACCCCTTCACCGAGACGGTTGCCTCGGGCGCTAGCCCGGACGAGTGCGTCGAGCAGATCGACATCGGCGGCCCGTCGATGGTGCGTGCTGCAGCCAAGAACCATCCGTCGGTTGCCGTCGTGGTCGATCCGGCTCGGTACGCCGACGTCCTGACTGCCGTTGCCGGTGGCGGATTCACCTTGCGTGAGCGCACTGTGCTTGCAGCGCAGGCGTTCCAGCACACTGCGTCGTACGACGTCGCGGTTGCGAGCTGGATGACGAGCACGATCGCCGCTGACGAGGACGGTTCGCTGTTCCCGGCCTGGGTCGGTGCGACCTGGAACCGCAGCGCTGTTCTTCGCTACGGCGAGAACCCGCACCAGGACGCTGCGCTGTACGAAAACCCGGCTGCGCCTGCAGGTTTGGCTCAGGCGGAGCAGTTGCACGGCAAGGAGATGTCGTACAACAACTACACGGACTCCGACGCAGCGTGGCGCGCAGCGTACGACTTCACTGATCCGGCCGTCGCAATCATCAAGCACGCCAACCCGTGTGGCATCGCCATCGGCACCGACATCGCCGACGCCCACCGCAAGGCGCATGCATGCGATCCGGTCAGTGCTTTCGGTGGTGTGATCGCTGCCAACCGCGAGGTCACCGTCGAACTGGCCGAGCAGATCGCCGACATCTTCACCGAGGTCGTCATCGCGCCCTCGTACGAAGACGGAGCTGTCGAGGTTCTGCAGCGTAAGAAGAACATTCGTGTTCTGAAGGCAGCCGCTCCGACCGCTACCGGAATCGAACTGCGTCCGATCTCCGGCGGTACCTTGCTCCAGCAGCGCGACGTCCTGGACGCCGACGGCGACAACCCGGCCAACTGGACCCTCGCCAACGGTGAGGCTGCCGATGCCGAGACTCTCGCTGACCTCGAATTTGCTTGGCGCGCCAGCCGTTCGGTGAAGTCCAACGCGATCCTGCTGGCCTCCGGCGGTGCCTCTGTCGGCGTCGGCATGGGCCAGGTCAACCGCGTCGACGCAGCGCATCTGGCTGTTCAGCGAGCCGGTGACCGCGTCGTAGGTTCGGTTGCAGCTTCGGACGCGTTCTTCCCGTTCCCTGACGGTCTGCAGGTGCTGCTCAACGCCGGCGTCAAGGCTGTTGTGCAGCCGGGTGGTTCGGTTCGCGACAACGAAGTGATTGCCGCAGCCAAGGAAGCCGGTGTCACTCTCTATCTGACCGGTGCGCGCCACTTCGCGCACTGACTCCTACGTCGGTAGCGGGCCTCGACTCCTCAACGGGAGTTCGGGGCCCGTTCTGCATTCAGGCCGCCCGGGTCTTTCAGGCGGCGCTGCTGTGGGTGCCCTGGAGTTCGCGCGGTGAGCCGGTGATGACGACGCGTGAGGCTCCGCGACTGCGGATCTCGCTGATCAATGCGCCGAGGGTAGCTTCGTGGGCCGCATCGGAGTGTGAAAGATCCAGGGTGACGGCGTATCCGGTGAGGTCACCGGGCAGATCGACATACGGCGGCGCGATGGACAGTTGGTTGACTCGAAGTTTCATGTGGTGCTCCTGCGTGTGAAAGGTAAAAGAAAAGGCACCCGAGGCGTTTGCCCTGGGTGCCCGAGAACGAATCCGGTGAAACTGGGGATCATTCTCGGGGTACACCGCGCTTGTTGCCCATGTGCTTGGCCGACATTGCGGCCGAAAAAATGTGCTTGTCTGCGGTGCAGCTGCGCCACGAAGGTACGGATACGACGTGCGGGTGTAGCGACATGATGTCCGTTCCCTTCTGTGTGGCGTTGCTGGTTAATGGATGACCGTACAGCACGGATCGAGGGTTCGCACCAATAAAAAGCGCCGCGAACGTAAACTCCGGGTGACTTCTGTCCCCGGGCTCGCTGGATTGAAAGAGTCTGCGTTGCAGGTCAGGCGTAGAAAGCAGAATTCCCTCCGCGATGGTTCGCGGAGGGAACTTTCTACCTGAAAAAGAGGACGTTCGGTCTGTACGTGATCAGGAGAACGAACGGACCCACGCTGTGAAGGGCTCCGAGAACTCTGCCGAGTACGGAAGCGGCGCGACGTAGTCGGCACCGGTGGACTGTTCGTCGCCGATGTCCTTGAGTACGAAGTTGGCGTTGCGCATCCGCACGGAAGTCAGCGCTGTATGGGAGAGCGCGGCGTCGAGTGCCGCGACATCGGCGGGAATGACTTGGATGTCCTTGTCCGAGCAGCTCGTGAGAACGGGCATGCCCGCCGGTAGCGCCGCCACGAGCGCAACCGGGTCCAATGCGTCTTCCTCGGCGAGTGCCTTGGCGTTGGCGTGTACGAGTCCCGCATTCTGCAGCGGCTCGGGCAGGTCATCCGGAACAGTGCCCTCGGATCGCAGCGACTCGACGGCATCGGCGAGCGCGACGCGCAGTTCGTCAGCCAGTTCGACCGGCAACTGACCGGCGCCGACGACCGCATCGAGCTGGCGGTGAATCTGCGTCGTGAGTAGATCGAGAAGTCTGACGCTCAGTGGCTCGAGCAGTGCGAGGGCACTGACTCTGGCGCCCTCCTTCGCGGTGGCGAGAGCCAGTGCGACTACGGCGCCGTCGCTGTGTCCGACCACGAACAAGCGCTCGGGATCGACACCGGGTTGCCCGGCGAGGTAGTCCAGTCCGTCGGAGGCGGCGTCGACAAAAGTGTTGAAGCCGAGATCGGCGATGTCCTCGATGTCGTAGTCACCGAGGGCGGTTTCGCCACTGCCGAGCTTGTCATAACGCAGGCTTGAAATCCCTTGTTTTTCAAGAAGATCCGCGGTGAACCGCAGAGTTCCGATGTCGCCTTCGAGGAGGGCGCTGTCGCCGTTGCGATCGGTGGGGCCGCTGCCGGCCAGAATCAGCGCGGCCGGGGCAGGGGCGTCGGGTGAGGCGGCCAGGCGAAGACTCCCGTACAGGGTGACGTCGCCGGATTGGAACGAGATCTCGGTGTCGGACATGACGACTTGTCTACCAGGTCGGTGCGGTCAGGCGGTGCGCAGACTCCGGACACGACGCCAGCCACGCCAGCTGAACCACAAGAGCGCGGCGAGCAGGGGAATGATCAGGAGCGGCAAGATCATCGCGATCAAGGAAGTGAAGAAAGTCAGCACATCCTCGATGACGGAAACGACGGGATTTGCCAGCCCACCGGTAGTGGCCGTACTGACCGCGCGAGTGCCGGTCTGCGCGGCGCTGAACGTCAACGCCGTCGGCGCTCCGACGATGATGCCCGCCAACGCGGCCATCGCAGGGTCGAGATGGCTGAAGGCCGCCCAGGCCGCGATCACTCCGGCGATCGGCCCCGTGACGTTCCCGATCACCGAGAGTGCGTTGTCCACGAACGGAATGAGGTCGGCACCCAGTTCGACCACCGCGGCGATTGCCAATGCCACCAGCGCGCCGGTCGATCCGATCCACCGCATCGACTCGCCGACGGTGATCCCGAACAGTTCGAAGTGGACGGCAGCGCTGAGCATCAGCAGGGGCAGGAAGGTTCGCATTCCGGACGCTGCGGCGAGTCCGAGGCCGAGCATGGCCGGCAACACCCAGGTATCCATGGGTGGAGTTTAGGTCTACTGTGCGCCTTTATTAACCGCCGGCGGTTAATAAAGGCGCACAGCAAAGTCTCGGAAAGGACCTTTCATGGCGACAAACCCGCAGCCGATGTTCTTCCTCAACCTGCCCGTCAAGGACCTCGGCAAGGCCACCACCTTCTACGAGGGCCTCGGATACTCCAAGAACACGCAGTTCTCCGACGAGAATGCGTCGTCGATGGTCATCAGTGACACCATCGTTGTGATGCTGTTGGCCGAGCCCTTCTTCAAGACCTTCACCACCAAGGGCATCGCCGACACCTCGACGTCGACGGAAGCGCTGCTCGGTCTCTCGGCCGAGACCCGTGAGGCCGTCGACGCCCTCGTCGACAAGGCGCTCGAGACCGGCGGTTCCGAAGGTAACGCGACGCAGGATCACGGCTTCATGTACAGCCGCAGCTTCCAGGATCCCGACGGCCACATCTGGGAAATCATCTGGATGAATCCCGAGAACATCGAGGGCTGAGCGACCGAACTTCCTCGGCGAGAGGCGAAACCCCGCAAACACTCGTAGCGTGGAGTGGTGACTGTCGCAAAAACCCTCGGAGAGCTACGCGCCTCCGGACACGTACAGCGAAGTGTCAAGGAAGAACTACGAGAGAATCTTCTCGCCGCGTTGCGGGACGGCCGTGACCCCTGGCCCGGGATAGTCGGGTTCGAGGACACGGTCGCCCCGCAACTCGAGCGGGCGCTGATCGCCGGCCACGACGTGGTTCTGCTCGGCGAACGAGGTCAGGGAAAGACGAGGTTGCTTCGCACTCTCGGGCTCCTGCTCGACGAGTGGACGCCCGTCATCGAAGGCTCGGAACTGGGGGAGCACCCGTACGAGCCGATCACCCCGGCTTCGATACGTCGAGCCAAGGAACTGGGCGACGACCTCCCGATCGCCTGGCGCCACCGCAGCGAGCGGTACTCCGAGAAGTTGGCGACGCCGGATACCTCGGTCGCCGACCTGATCGGCGACGTCGATCCGGTCAAGGTTGCCGAAGGCCGGAGCCTCGGCGATCCGGAGACCATTCACTTCGGCCTCGTGCCTCGCGCGCATCGCGGAATCGTGGCCATCAACGAGCTCCCCGACCTCGCCGAACGCATCCAGGTCTCTTTGCTCAACGTGATGGAAGAGCGGGACATCCAGGTCCGCGGGTACACGCTTCGGCTTCCGTTGGACGTTCTTCTGGTCGCGAGCGCCAACCCCGAGGACTACACCAACCGCGGGCGCATCATCACACCACTCAAGGACCGCTTTGGCGCCGAGATCCGCACTCACTACCCCGTCGAGCTGGCGGGCGAGATCGCGGTGATCGAGCAGGAGGCGCACCTGGCCGCGGAGGTGCCCGACTACCTTCTCGAAATTCTTGCCAGATTCACGCGCTTGCTACGCGAATCCACCTCGGTGGACCAGCGATCGGGTGTGTCGGCACGCTTTGCCGTCGCCGGCGCGGAAACCGTCAGTGCCGCCGCGGTACGACGGGCAGCGGTGCTCGGCGAAGCCGATCCTGTTGCACGGCCCGTCGATCTCGAGTCCGTGGTCGAGGTTCTTCGCGGCAAGGTCGAGTTCGAATCCGGTGAAGAGGGACGGGAACTGGAGGTGCTCGAGCACCTGCTGCGTCGCGCGACCGCCGATACGGTTCGGGTACGTCTCGGCGGGATCGACCTGGGGATGCTGGTTGCTGCGGTGGAGATGGGCAACACGATCGTCACCGGTGAATCTGTCACGGCCAAGGCATTTCTCGACGAGCTTCCGGACCTCGAGGTCCTGGACGAAGTAGCCGAACGTCTCGGTGCGCAATCCGACGGCGAGCGTGCCGCCGGTGCCGAACTTGCCCTCGAAGGGCTTTACCTCGCGCGCCGGATCTCCAAAGATCAAGACCCGGGCGGCCGCTCGGTATATTCGTAAGGGGCAGTGATGATCCACAATCCGCGGTACGGGCCTTACGACGGTGGTCCCGATCCGCTCGCGCCTCCCGTGGATCTGCGCGAGGCCCTGGCAGCAATCGGCGACGACGTGTTGTCGGGCACGTCGCCGCGCCATGCCCTCCGAGAGCTCCTGCGCCGAGGCAACCGGGACATGCGCGGGCTCGACGACCTTGCTGCCCAGGCGAACCGGCGCCGACGTGAGTTGCTACGCCGCAACAATCTCGACGGAACGCTCGACGAGGTTCGTAAGCTTCTCGACAAGGCGGTGCTCGAAGAGCGCAAAGAACTGGCACGTGCTCTCGACGACGACGCACGATTCAACGAAATGCGGATCGAGGAGTTACCGCCGTCGACAGCTCAGGCCGTGCAAGATCTGGCCGACTACAACTGGCGCAGCGAACAGGCTCGCGCGGATTACGAGAAGATTCGTGATCTGCTCGGACGTGAGGTTCTCGATCAACGCTTCTCGGGAATGAAGCAGGCACTCGAGGGCGCCACCGACGAGGATCGTGAGCAGATACGCCAGATGCTGGCTGATCTGAATCAACTGCTCGACGCGCACTCTCGCGGCGTCGACACTGCGGAGCAGTTCGCGGAGTTCATGGACAAGCACGGGCAGTATTTCCCGGACAACCCGCGCAACGTCGAGGAACTTCTGGATTCTTTGGCGCAGCGCGCGGCGGCTGCACAACGATTGCGGAACTCGCTCTCGCAGGAGCAGCGTGACGAGTTGGATGCGTTGGCGCAGCAGGCATTCGGTGATCCGAGCCTGATGAGTGAGCTGAGTCAACTCGACCAGTTCCTTCAGGCGGCTCGGCCGGGTGAGGACTGGGAAGGTTCGCAACAGTTCCGCGGCGACAACGGAATGGGGTTGGGTGAGGGGACCGGTGCCCTGCAGGACATCGCCGAGCTGGAATCCTTGGCGGATCAACTGTCGCAGCAATACGCGGGCGCGGCGCTCGACGACATCGACCCCGAGCTACTCGCGCGGCAACTCGGCGACGAAGCCGCCGCTGATGCTCGCACCCTGGCCGATCTCGAAAAGGCTTTGCAGGAACAGGGTTTCTTCGATCGTGCACCGGATGGTCAATGGCGCTTGTCGCCCAAAGCCATGCGACAGCTCGGGCAGACTGCTCTGCGCGATGTCGCCGGGCAACTGTCGTCGCGAACCGGTCAACGCGATACGCGTCGGGCCGGTGCGATGGGTGAACCGACCGGAGCGTCCCGCGAATGGGAATTCGGGGACACGGAACCGTGGGACGTCACGAGAACCATCACCAACGCCGTCCTGCGTGACCCGGGCCGAATGCCGGTGCGGCTGAGCGTCGTCGACGTCGAGGTGGCCGAAACCGAACAGCGCAGTCAGGCCGCGGTTGCTCTCCTGGTGGACACGTCGTTCTCGATGGTGATGGAAGATCGCTGGGTACCGATGAAGCGCACCGCTCTGGCACTCAATCATCTGGTGAGTACGCGATTTCGCAGCGACGAACTCCAGTTGATCGCCTTCGGACGCCACGCGCACGTGCTGAGCCCGTCGGAGCTCGCTGGTTTGGACGGCGCGTGGGACCAGGGAACCAACCTGCACCACGCACTGTTGTTGGCGGCCAGGCATCTTCGACGCCACTCCAACGCACAGCCGGTGGTACTGATCGTCACCGACGGTGAGCCGACGGCTCATCTCGAAGCGGACGGAGAAGCCAGGTTCGACTACCCGCCGAGTGCACGAACCCTCGGTTTGACGGTTCGAGCACTCGACGCGGTGGCCAGGCTGGGCGCCAAGGTCACGTTCTTCCGCCTCGGTGAGGATCCAGGTCTGGCCAGGGTGGTCGACCGGATGGCGCACCGTGTGGGTGGACGCGTCATCGCACCGGACCTGGACGGCCTCGGCGCCGCGGTCGTAAGTGACTACATGCGAGGTCGCCGCTAATTCTGCCGCCGTCAGTCTTGTTCAGCGGGCTGGTGCTGGGTGATGCAGTGGATGCCGCCGCCACGTTCGAACAGCGGTCTGGCGTCGACGGTGACGACGGTGCGCCCGGGGTAGGCGGCCGCAAGGATCCGGGCCGCTTCGGCGTCGGCCGGATCGTCGAAGCTGCAGGCAATCACTCCGCGATTGACCACGAGATGGTTGATGTAGCTGTAGTCGACGAATCCCGCGTCGTCGCGCAGGATTTCGGGAGCGGGTACCCGAATGACCTTCCACGGCCGGCCGCCGACGTCCGTCGAGCTTTCGAACAACTCGATGATCGTCTTGCTGACGGCGTAGTCAGGGTGCACCGGATTGCGTTGGTCATGGACGAGTACCACTCCGGGGGAAGAGATGGCAGCGACGATGTCGACGTGTCCGCGCGTTCCGTAGGTCTCCTGATCGCGAGTCAACCCGCGGGGAAGCCAGATCACGTGCTTGGCGCCGATGGTGCGGGCGAGTTCGGCCTCGATGTCGGCCTTCGTCAGGTCGGGGTTTCGCCCCGGATCGAGTTGGACGGTTTCGGTGACCAAGACGGTGCCGAGACCGTCGACCGCAATACCGCCGCCCTCGTTGACGATTGGTGAGTCGATCAACTGGGTACCGGATTGTTCGACGACAAACGCGCCGATCTTCGAGTCCTTGTCCCACTGCGCCCAATCCTGTGCACCCCAGCCGTTGAACACCCAGTCGACTCCGCCGAGACGGCCTTCGTCGGACAGGACGAACGTCGGCCCGATGTCGCGCATCCACGCGTCGTCGAGAGGTGCCTCGACGATGTCGACCTTCTCGGACAGGTACTTTCGTGCTTCTTCGACTTCGGCGGGATCGACGACGACG
Organism: Rhodococcus sp. 27YEA6; assembly: GCF_044908235.1. Classification (NCBI taxonomy): domain Bacteria; kingdom Bacillati; phylum Actinomycetota; class Actinomycetes; order Mycobacteriales; family Nocardiaceae; genus Rhodococcus; species Rhodococcus sp. 27YEA6. The sequence continues at coordinate 935,257 of NZ_JBIYCY010000001.1, forward strand.
GTGACCGGCTCGAATTCGGCGACGGCGTGGGCGACGGCCGCCCACGTCGAGCGCGCTTCGTGTTGTTCTTCCGCGGTGTCCCCGAGGGAGTATCCGGCGCTCGGGTACGCCATCCAGGTACGTTCGTGCGGCTCACTTTCCGCGGGCATGCGCCAGGTCATCGGTTGGCTCCTGCAGTGTTCACCGGTGCGGTCAGGCCCGAGTAGGTGTCGGGTCGGCGAGTGGCCAGGAACGGGAACAGCGCAAGCCAGTCTTCACGGTGCTGTAGATCGAGATCTGCGACCAGGACGGCTGATTCGTCGCGCGGAGCCTGAACGAGGATGCGTCCGTACGGGTCCGAGATGAACGACGAACCGTAGAAGTTGATGAGACCTTCACTGCCGTGGCGATTGGGGACAACCATGAAAGTGCCGTTGGCGATACCGTTTCCGACGATCACTTGCTGCCACAGCGGTTGGGTGTCGAAGTTCGGGTGATCGGGTTCCGAGCCGATCGCCGTCGGGTACACCAAGACCTGGGCACCGGCGAGGGAGTATGCACGTGCGACCTCGGGGAACCACTCGTCCCAGCATGTCGGGAGTCCGAACTTGGCGCCGAGTGCCTCGTGAACGGGGTATGCGTCCACGGACGGACCGCCGCGAAAGTACGTGTCCTCGTAGTACCCGGCCGTCACCGGAATGTGGAGCTTGCGGGTACGACCGAGAAGTTCACCCCCGGGCGAGACCAGGATCGCGGTGTTGAAGCCCAGGCCGTCCTCGGCGTCGCTGCGCTCGTACAACGACGCGTGAACGAGAACCTGGTTCTCCGCAGCGGCTTTGGTGGCGAAGGCGAAAGTGGGTCCGGTGAGCAGGTCTTCCGCCGCGCGTCCGGGATTGTCGCCGGCCGGGGTGGAGGCGGGGTAGCGGCTGAGCGTCAGCTCCGGAAGAAAGACCACGGAAGCGCCCAGCTTCGCTGCGGACGCAATGCCTTCGCTCAATTCAGCGTGGAGGTCGTCTTGGTCCTCGTGCCAGCGATGTTGGACGAGACCTACACGCAGAGGGGTGGACGTGGACGGCGAAGTCGCGGCCGGTGACTCGGGTGGGGTGAGGGCGGTGATCGTCAGCATGGGGTTTCCTCGGTGCTCGGGTATTCGACGTTCAACGTAAAACGAATGTGATTCGTTAAGTATGGTGGGTGAGCGCTGATTGATCAAGGACTTTCGAGGAATTGTTTTTTGCAGCGCCCCGAACGGTGTGGATCACTACAGGAGGACATATGCCGCGGCCATCGCAACGACTGCTCTCACCGGCGATCATCACCGAGGCAGCGATCGAGTCGGTGGACGAATCCGGCGACTTCACCATGCCGGGACTCGCCGCAAGACTGAAGGTTCGACCGTCCTCGCTCTACAACCACGTTTCCGGACGAGCCGAGATCGTCGAACTGATGAGGGCGCAGTTGATGGCAGGAATCGACGTCGAGTCGGCCTCGGGGACCTGGAGTGAGACCGTCGCGGCGCTGGCAGCCGAGTACCGGCGAAGCTACGCCGCGCATCCTCGTCTGATTCCGCTCTTCACGGCCCAGACGGTGCAGGCCGGTGTGGCGTTCACCCTCTACAACGCATTGGCGCAGGCATTTGCCGATGGTGGCTTCGACCCGACCGAAACACTGCACGCGATCACGACCGTCGACAGTTTTGTTCTCGGCTCGGCCCTGGACCTGGCGGCGCCGGACGTCCAGTGGGCGTCGGGACCCGAAGCCAACGACGCGATGAAGGCGGCGTTGGCAACGTCCGGGAAAAATCCCGAACGTGCCGACGCCGCCTTCGAATTCGGCTTGCGCGTGTTGATGGCGGGCCTGATCGCGCAGGCCCCCGAATCTACTGTCTCCTAGGACACGCTGAGGTCGTTCTCGTCGCGCAGAGCCTCCGTGTCGCGGTTGAGGGTCTTGCCCTCGAAGAACTCGGGATTGCGTACTCGCATGACCATCATCAGGACCGCGCCGAGGATGAGGATTCCGAAGCCGAGGAAGAAGACCAGGCCGATTCCGCCGATGGATGCTCCGCTGGCATTGTCCGGATTCATACTCTCCTGGACCGAAATGACGAACACCGCAAGCAGCATGAGGCCACCGATGAGTGGGAACGCGAGCCGGAAGACGAAGTTTCGTACGCTCTCGAAAAGCGTCTTGCGGAAGTACCACACGCACGCGAATGCGGTGATGCCGTAGTACCAGCAGATCATGATGCCGAGTGCGGCGATCGTGTCGAGCAGAGCACTTTCGGACAGGAACGTGACGACGCTGTAGAACACTGCGGTTACCGCGCCGGCCACGACGGTCGCGTACGACGGCACCAGGAACCGAGGCGAGACCTCGGCGAGCTTCTTGGGGAAAGCTCCGTATGCACCCATGGCGAGCATGGTTCGTGCCGCGGGCAGGAACGTGGTCTGCAGGCTGGCGACTGAAGAGACGAAGACCGCGAGGAACAGAAGCATTCCGCCCCAGTTGCCCAGGACCGGGTCGGCCAGAGCGCCGAAGACGTTCTCGGAGTTGTCGGGATTGCCGAGGCCGAGGCCTTCCTCGCCGACGCCGGCGTACATCATCGCGGCAACGGCGACCAGCAGGTAGGTAAGGAGAATGGTTGCGACACAGAGCAAACCGGCGCGGCCGGGGGTCTTCTTGGGGTTCTTCGACTCCTCGCCCAGCGTGAGACAGGTATCCCAGCCCCAGAACGCGAAGATCGATCCGGTGAGTCCGATGACAAACGCACCGATGGCGAGTCCGCTGAACGGGTTGAACCAACTCAGGTCGAAGGACAATCCGGCCGGGGCGTCGCCGGCGCCGACGTGAACCAGTGCAACGACGGCGAAGACGACCAGCAGCACCATCTGGAAGCCGACGAGCGCGAACTGTACGCGCTCGCTGGTGGTGATTCCCCGACTGGCAATCCAGGTGGCCAACGCGATGAACACCAGTGTGGTGCCGACGTTGACGAATTTATTGCCCGGCAGGTCGGCGATGGAGGGATTGTCGGCCACCCGCGCGATGAACAGATAGAAGAAGTCGACGGCAATTGCAGCGAGGTTCGAGAGCACGATGATGGTGGCGATCACCATGCCCCAGCCGCACATCCAGCCGACGTACGGTCCGAATGCCTTGGTGGACCACGTGAATGACGCTCCGCAGTCAGGAGTGTCGGAGTTCAGTTCGCGGTACGCGTACGCGGTGAGGAACATCGGGATGAAGCCGGCGATGAAGATGGCGGGCATCTTGAGACCGACCGCGGCGACGATCAATCCGATGCTGGCCGTCAGGGTGTAACCCGGTGCCACGGAGGAGATTCCGAGCACCGCGCCGGAGATCATGCCGATCTTGCCGGTGGCGAGGCCTTTGGAACTCAGTTCGGTGCTGGTCATGACAGTGCCTCCGGCTGGGTGAATTCGTGCTTGGGCACTACGACCATGGGTACGGGCAGTACGCGCAGCATCTTGGCGGCGGTCGAGCCCAGGAAAAGTTTGCGGGGCTGGGCGAGGCGACTTGAACCGACCATCACGAGATCGCCGTCCTGCCAGTCCAGTTGACGCACTGCCGATTCCACGGTGGACCCGTCGGCGATGATGACCTCGATGGGGAACTCCGCGGGGAGCGCGGCTCTTGCGACGTCGAGTGTGTCCTGAGCGTGATTTCGTGCACGCTCCCTGGCCGACTCGGCGGTGTCGCGATGATCGCGCAGATCGTTCTGGGGGTCGAGCGCTACCAGTGAGACCAGTCGCAGCGGAACCTGCATCAGTTCGCTGGCGCGCACGGCGGTGTTCAAGACGATGTCGGCGCCGACACGGGTGCCGAGTGCACAGGTGACCTCTCGTATAGCAGTGGCCGCCGAGTGCCGCGTTCCGCGAGGCGCCAGTGCTACCGGGACATGGGCGGAGTGAAGCAGTTCGGTCGAGACCGAACCTATCGCGTGACGGCCGAGCAGACCGTCGCCGGAAGCTCCCACCACGATCGCGAGCGCATTCAGTCGGTCCACTTCGTCGAGCAGGCCCTGAGCGAACGACTCGTGGAAGCTCAGGTGTACTTCCACCTGGATGTCCTCGGGCACCGACGCTTTCGCCTCGGCGAGCCAGTCGTGTGCACGCGCGGCGAGGATGTCGTCGTAGCCGGCTTCCGAGGGAACCTTGGCCGGCAGTGTCCGATCCGGTGGGAGGACCATGCAGATGTCGAGTTGCGCGCCGAGACTGCGCGCGAGCTGGGCCCCGAGGACCAGCCCGTCTTTACCGCTGGGTGTGGCGAGGTATCCGACGATAAGGCGCATGGTGGCTCTTTTCCGGATTGGAGGAATCTGCTGTGCGCCTTTATTAACCGCGGGGGGTTGATAAAGGCGCACAGCAGGAGGGGCGGCGACTCAGTCGTGCGAACTCATGACGTGCTTGAGACGGGTGTAGTCCTCGACTCCGTAGGCCGAGAGATCCTTGCCGTAACCGGAATACTTGAAGCCGCCGTGCGGCATTTCGGCGACGAGCGGGATGTGGCAGTTGATCCACACCGCACCGAAGTCGAGAGCAGCGGAGACGCGTTGCGTGACACCGTGATCCTTGGTCCAGATGCTCGAGGCCAGGCCGAACCGAACGTCGTTGGCAAGCGTGATCGCCTCCTTCTCGTCGGAGAAGCTCTGGACTGTGAGGATAGGACCGAAAGTCTCTTCCTGCACGATGTCGTCCGATTGCGCGACGCCGGTGATGACGGTCGGCTCGAAGAAGAATCCGGTTTCGCCCGAACGCTTTCCGCCGGTAACGATCTTGGCCGACGCCGGCAGGTTCGCGATCTTGTCGCTCACGGCGTTGAAGTGATTGATGTTGTTGAGCGGGCCGTAGAAGGCATCAGGATCGGAAGGCGCTCCGGGGCGCAGCTTCTCGGCGTTCCGGACGAGGGCTTCGACGAGCTGATCGTGGATGGACTCGTGAACGATCACGCGAGTGGCCGCGGTGCAATCCTGGCCGCCGTTGAAGAACGCTGCCTCGGCGATGCCGGTGGCGGTCTTCTCGATGTCGACGTCGCCGAAGACGATCGCCGGCGCTTTGCCGCCCAGTTCGAGGTGCGCGCGCTTGAGCTGCTGTGCTGCGGACACGGCGACAGCGATGCCCGCCCGCACCGAACCGGTGATCGAGACGAGACCGAGGGCCGGGTTCTCCACCAACGTCGCTCCGGTTCCGCCGTTGCCGAGCACGACGTTGAACACGCCGTCTGGCAGGATGCCCTTCGAGAGCTTCGCCAGGACCAGCGTGCTGCCCGGTGTGGTGTCGCTGGGCTTGAGGACGATCGTGTTGCCGGCCGCGAGGGCGGGCCCGATCTTCCACAGCGCCATCATGAACGGGTAGTTCCAGGGCGTGACCTGACCGACGACGCCGATCGGCTCACGACGGACGTAGGAGGTGAAACCCTCCATGTACTCTCCGGCCGCCTTGCCCTCGAGAAGTCGTGCGGCTCCGGCGAAGAACCGCATCTGATCGGCTCCGACCTTGACCTCTTCGTCGGCGATCATCTGGTGGGCCTGGCCGGTGTTGGCGCTTTCGGCTGCGACGATTTCGTCGCTGTGCGCTTCGATGGCGTCGGCGAGCTTGAGGAGTGCAGCCTGCCGCACGCTCGGCGTCGTCTTGCCCCAGGTCTCGAATGCTCTCTGTGCGGCTTCGACGGCGGCGTCGACGTCTTCCTTCGTGGAGACCGGCGTACGCCCGACCACACTCTCGTCCACGGGGTTGATCAGGTCAAGTGTTTCCGTCGCGGCTGAGGCGACGAATTCACCGTTGATGTAGTTCTCGAGTACGACGATCGACATCGGTACCGGTTCCTCTCGAGGTCGAACGAGTTCCGGCCGAGGTGATCAGCACGGAACTCGCACTTTGTGGGGCGTGTGTGAGCAAGTGTGCGCTGACTCACAAGTAAAGGCAGCTGCCAAAAAGGTGAAATCTTTGATCGCCGACGCGCCGAGTTGTACAGTCCAGCCCATGACGATCGCTGTGCGGTGGATGTTGGCGCAGCCGGACCTCGCGCTGGAACTCAAAGGCGGCGCCCAGGGCGTCGGTCGCGAAATCACATTTGCGCACGCCACGGAGTTGCTCGACCCTTTCCGGTGGTTGACCGGCGGCGAATTCATCCTCACCACCGGCATCCGATTGCCGTCCACTCAGCAAAAGCGCGGCCGCTATCTCCGAATGCTCGACGCGGCAGGTGTGGCGGCGGTGGGATTCGGAACCGGGCTCTCGTACCCCGAGGTCCCGGCCGATCTGGTGGCCGTCGCCGACGAGATCGGACTCCCGCTGATCGAGGTGCCGCTGCCGACGCCGTTTGCTGCCGTCGTCAAGCGCGTAATGAGCCGGTTGGCAGAGCAGGAATATGAAGCTGTCCTCCGGGCGTCGCGGGCGCAACCGCGGATGACGCGTGCCGTCATTTCCGGCGGAACGGCTGCGACCGTGCGTGAACTGGCGATCGCGACTTCGGCGACGGTGCTTCTTCTCGACGTCGCCGGACGAGTTCTCGAGAGCTCACCTCAACTGCCGACGGACGACGTGATCGACGAACTGCGAGCAACCCTCGGGGGCGGTGCCTCCAGTAGCGTGACGCTCGCAAGGTCTGGAGCGTCGATCGCGGTGCAGCAGATCAGCGTCGGGCGAACGCCGTACGGATACCTGGCGGTGATCAGTGCTTCGGCGCTCAGCTACGTCGATCAGATACTGCTCGGTCACGCGAACTCGTTGTTGGCGTTGGACTTCGAGAAACCTGCGCGCCTGCGTGCTACTCAGGATCAGTTGAATTCGCACGCCCTCGGGCTGCTGCTCACCGAGGATCGCGACCCGGCGCCGGCGTGGCAACAGATCAGGCAGGCCGCCGACGGCGAGGGAATGATCCGAGGATTGACAGTTCTTGCCGACACGTCCGACGTAGCGGGACGCGTCGGAGCCGAGATTGCCGAGTTCATGAACAAGGCAGGGCGGCAGTTGTTCTCGCGGATCAACGACACTCGCGTCACGGTGCTGCTGCGTGGAACCGACGACGTCGAGTTCGCCCGAGAGCTGCTCGGCGGGGTATCGAGGTCGGATCTTCGCGCGCTTCGTGTCGGCTTGAGCGCGCGACGGGTGGTCGCTGCGCTGGCGGTCGCCGTCGAACAGTCCCAGTTGTGTGCGTCGGCGGCGGAAATCGGTGGCGAGCCTTTGGAATTCGCAGCTCTGACCGGAAGTGTGCTGCTGTCTTTCGATTCGACGCGTGAAGTGCTCAACACGCTGGCGGAAACGATGATCACACCGATCGAGGACTACGACCGTGACAACGGCACCGAACTGCTGGCGTCGCTGCGGGCATTTCTCGAGGCCAACGGACACTGGGAAGCGGCCGCCATCACGATGGGCGTTCACCGGCACACACTGCGGAGCCGAATGGCGAAGGTGGAGAGCCTGATCGACTGTCGGCTGGAAGTGGCCAGGGTTCGGGCCGAACTACTGCTCTCGATCATTGCCCGGCAATCGTGACTGCCGGGCAATGATCGAGACTTGGCAAAGCGGCCGTCAGGCCTTGCTGCGAGCGATGATGTCGGCTGCGGTTCGCTGACCCATCCGAACGGCACCGTCGACGTGCTGGTACCCCTCGGCCGCAATGTCGGAGCACGAGAAGTGAATCGGGCCGACGGGCGTGCGGGAATCCGCGCCGTAGCGGTGCAGGCCTCCGAGGTCGAAGCTCGCTGCGTACGCACCGCGGGTCCATTCCTCCGAGCCCCAGTCGGATTCGTAGTACACAACCGGCTCTTCGGCCTTCGGGCCGAGATAGCGGGCAAGTGAGGCCAGAATCGTGGCCTTACGCTCCTCGACGGAAAGCTCGAACATCGCGTCGGCCTTCTCGTCGGAGACGAAAGCGACCAGGGTGCCGCGATCGTCCTCGTGGTTGGTGTTGTCGTACACCTCCTGCACTACCTCGGACGCGCCGAAGCCGGTGCCGGAGAGGCCGTCTTCGCGCCAGAAAGGCGTCTCGTACACCGCGTGAACCTTGATGACGAGGCCGAGGGACTGGTGCTGGTGCATCTGGTGCTGACGACGCGGCAGCGGGGGATCGTACGAGATCCGGGAGTAGAGGTTGGGCGGTACGGCCAGGATCACTCGGCTTGCCTCGACGCGAACATCGCCGTCCGCCAACACCGTTGCACCGGATTCGTTCCACTGCACCGTACGCACGGGTGCGTTGAGGAAGACGTCGTCGCCGAGGGCCTCTGCCATGCGGATCGATACCTGCTGCATTCCGCCGATCACTCGCTTGTCGAGGATGAAGTCCTCGTCGACGAGATGGGAGAACGAGCCTGCGGAAGCGGCCATGAGTACGGCCTGCAGGGCAGAGAACGAGTGGGCGGGCTTGGTGAGCATGCCACCGGCGATGAAGAGACCGATGTTGTCACGTGCCTCGGCGTCGTCGGACTGATTGATCAGCCACTGCTTGAAGGAGACTGTGTCGAGATCGCGGGCGAGGGGATGTGCCCACGGTTCCTCGGCGCCGATCTGCGCTGCGAGATCGTCCATCTCGTCGATGAGACGGTCCATCTCCTTCTTCGTGGTGTCGTTCGTGGGGAAGGAATCACCCGTGTATCGCGTCCGCTCGCCCGCTGACGAGATGTAGACGGACTCGCCCTCGCGGTAGCGCTCGAAAGTTTTCAGGCCGAGTTCGTCGAGCAAGGCGATCAGGGCGGTCTGGTCGGGGGAGACCCACTGGCCGCCGATTTCCAGAACTGCTCCGTCGATGGTGTCGGTCCACGTGCGGCCGCCGACGCGGTCGCGCGCTTCGATTACAGCGACGGTCAAACCGGCCTTGCGCAGCGCGGTTGCAGCTGCCAGGCCAGAGGGGCCGGCGCCGACGATTGCAACGTCTCTCTGGAGAGTAGGCACTTGCGAGCTCCTTCATGTTGAGCACCGCTCGAGTCGAAAGCTGCCGACGAGCGAGTGAACGGGTGTCGGTTTTCAGTCTGTCCCGAGGAGACGCACACCACACCTGACGAAACGGCGTGTTCGATCGTCGAACTTGTGCCGTTTAGGCGCGCAGCTAGCCGTTGATGACGTGACGATCGCCGAGCGGTCGGCTCAGCGGGACATCCAAGCTGCCGAACACGGCAACCAGAATGCACATCTTGTCCGCGGCCTCGGGCAGTGCCCCGGTTCGGAGCGTGACGATCACCGTCGTATCGGTCTCTTCGACGGTTGCGTACGCGCCGTAGCACTCCGGAGTGCCGGTCACGAAGTGGACGGCCACCGTGTGATCGTCGACCTCGGACCACGATTCGAACATCGTGGCCGTCGCACCCACGATGTCGGTGCGGCTGTCGAACTCCGTGCCCATCTCGCTGTCGTCGACCTCGTCGGGAACGGGGGTTCCGAGCGACCAGTCGGCGGGACTTGCTTCGTTGGCCGCCATCGGATTCGGTGCGGCAACCGGCCCCGTGGTCTGGGCCCCGACGGAGCATCCGGCCACAGCAAGGCAGGCCAGAACGGCGAGGGTTAGTACACGCATGAATCCACCGTAACCCTGCTCAAGCGAGTAGCGCTGTGACCAGCGCAATTGCCGGAATTGACGCCAAAGTGGTGACAAAGGCACTGTCTCGGGCGAGGACCATTCCGCGCCGATAGCGGCTTGCGTAGATGAAGACGTTCTGCGCCGTCGGCAACGTCGAGACGACCACGATGGCGAACAACTGATGACCGTCGATGCCGAGGAGGAAATGCGCCATCAGATAGGCCAGCACAGGTTGGACCACGATCTTGAGCGTCGACGCCAGCGCGACGTCGCGGCGTGGACTCGAGCCCTTCTCCAGCACCCGCACGCCGTAGAGCGAGAGCCCGAATGCCAACAGCGCACCGGGTACCGACGTCGCGCCGATCAATTCGAAAGGCTGCATCAGCGGCCGGGGCGGTACCCAACCGATCAACGCGACGATCAACCCCGCAGCGCCCGCGAGCACGATCGGATTCTTGAACGGGGCGGTGACGGTGTCGATCAACGAGAGCTTCTCGGCATCCGCGCCGCGAAGGGCCGTCAGATCGAGGATCGTCAAGGCGATCGGGGAGTACACGACGATCTGAAAGAGCAGGAGCGGCGCGACGAACGTGGCATCGCCGAGCACGAACACCGCGATCGGGATTCCGAGGTTGGCCGAATTCACGTACGAAGCCGACAGCGCGCCGATGGTCAGTTCGGGTAGCGGCCGGTTGAGCCAGATCTTTGCGACGACGACGTACAGAGCGCCGACGGCAAAGGCAGTAGCCGACGCAACGGCGAGCGTCGGCGAGAAGATCACCGAAAGATCGGACGACGCGAGGGTGGTGAACAGCAGGGCAGGCGTCGCGACGAAGAAGACGAGTCGACCGAGAACGAACTGTCCTTGGCTACCGAGGGTGCCGAGACGGCCGAGGAGATACCCGACCGCGATGACAACAAAAATTACGGTGAAACCCGCAACAACTCCCGACACGCTGCGGGCACCTCTCGACTGGAATGAACGACTTCGGGAAAATCTTAGTCAGGGCAACAAAAAGGCCGCGCAGTCGAGTGACTGCGCGACCTCTTCGGTACTTCTACGTGTGACTACCGAGCACGTATGACTACCGGGCGGCGGTGAAGGGGAGCAACGCCATTTCGCGTGCGTTCTTCACTGCAACGGCGACCTGACGCTGCTGCTGCGGGGTCAGGCCCGTGACGCGACGGCTGCGGATCTTGCCGCGGTCCGAGATGAACGTGCGAAGCAAGTTGATGTCCTTGTAATCGACATGCGTGATCTTCGCTGCGAACAACGGGTTCTTCTTGGGCTTACGACCCTCTACGGGGCGTGGCTTCTTCGACGGTGAACGCTTGACTGCCATCCGACTTCCTTACCAGCTCGACTTGTGTACGCCAGGCAGTTCCCCACGGTGCGCCATTTCTCGCACGCGAATCCGGGAGAGCCCGAACTTCCGCAGGTGGCCGCGCGGACGTCCATCCGCAGCGTCTCGATTGCGCAATCGTACCGGACTGGCGTCGCGTGGTAGACGTTGCAGGGTCGCTTGGGCCTTCGCGCGCTCCTCTGCCGAGCTTTTCGGGGAGCGGATCGTCTCCTTGAGAGCGGACCGCTGCTCCGCGTACCGCTCGACGACGACCCGTCGCTGGTTGTTCTTCGCGATCTTCGACTTCTTGGCCATGCCTACTTCTCTTCTCGGAAATCGACGTGCTTTCGCAGCACCGGGTCGTACTTCTTCAGTACGAGTCGATCGGGGTCGTTACGACGGTTCTTGCGGGTCACGTACGTGTACCCGGTGCCCGCGGTGGACTTGAGTTTCACGATCGGGCGGATCTCGTTGCGTGCCATCTGCTCAGACCTTCTCGCCGCGCGCGCGGATCCGGGCGACGACGGATTCGATGCCGTCGCGGTCGATCGTCTTGATGCCCTTGGTCGAGAGCGTGAGTGTGATGCGACGCCCCTCGCTGGGCAGGAGGTAGGTCTTGCGCTGGATGTTCGGGTTCCAGCGACGGTTCGAACGCTTGTGAGAGTGCGAGACGGATTTTCCGAACCCCGGCACACGTCCGGTCACTTGGCAGTGAGCCGACATGGGTGTTCCTTTCAACTTGCAGATGACAATCATTTTCGACAATGCGGTGAGATCAATGTACCGTTCAACCTCGGTAATGACAATCATTCCCAGAAAGGCCCGCTGTGAACACGATCTTGGACGGCAGGACTCCGCTGGTCCTGGTCGCCGGCATGAGCGAATCCACCCCACACACCGCACGAGCGTTGCTGCGAACGGGAACTGTTCTGGTCCACCACGACCTGAGCCACGTCCGTGAAGGGGTGGTCCGGCGGACGGTCACCTCGATGACCGGGAGTGCCGGGTCTGCCGGCACTGTGTCCGAGCGCGAGACGATCCTCGAGCTCGCGCACGGCTGCGTCTCCTGCACTCTGCGCGAAGACTTGCTGCCGCTCCTGCGCCGGCTTCACTCGCACAGTTCGGTGCAGCGGATCGTGTTGCTGTTGGACCGGCAACTCGAGCCCGAGGCGCTGTGCTGGGCGATCGAGCACGTCGTCGTAACCGGCGTCGTCGGCCAACTGGACGGACCGGCGCAGCGGGACGTCCGCGTCGACGCCGTCGTGACGTGCATCGACGCGGCGACCTGGCTGGCAGACGCCACCGGCGACGAAGCTCTCGACGACGACCGCACCCTGGCTCAGGTCGTCGTCGGGCAGGTCGACTTCGCCGACGCGCTCGTCCTACGCGGGTCCGATGCGCTCGACGGCTGGCAGCGGTCCCGCTTGAACGCGGTTCTCGCGCGCATCGCTCCACGGGTACCCGTCTTCGATGAGGGAGACGACATCGAGGCACTGCTCCTCGAGGTGCCTGCGGATGCGCGACGCGGTGAACGGGCCGACGCTCACTCACCGCTGTTGCGTCGCCAGCCGCCGCTCGACGACGACGGCGGAGTGATGCTCGTCGAGTTCACCGCGAACCGGCCGTTCCACCCCGGTCGTCTGCACGAGGCGATCGACGTCCTGCTCGAAGGCGTCGTGTACTCCCGCGGACGAGTCTGGGTGGCAACGCAACCGGGTGAAGCGCTCTGGCTCGAATCGGCGGGCGGTGGCCTGCGAGTTGCCAGCGCGGACACCTGGCTTGCCGCGATGACGCCGGAGGAACGAGACCACGTTCCAGCTGAACGCCGTGCACTCGCGGCCCTGAAATGGGACGAGCGTTTCGGTGATCGCGACACCTCGATGGTCGTTCTGACGTGCGGTGCGAACCCGCTCGAGATCGACCGAACACTGCAGCACGCCTTGGTCACCGACGACGAATTGGCGGACGAAGCGTCGTGGGCAACGTGGGAAGACCCGTTCGGCGAGTTTCACGAAGACCCGTGTGACGAATCCGAATCACCTTATGCCGAAACCGAATCAACGCGAGAGGGAAACGAATGAAGAAGCAGATGCACCCCGACTACCACCCGGTGGTCTTCCAGGACGCCAGCACCGGCAAGAGCTTCCTGACCCGATCGACCGTGACGAGTGAGCGCACCGTCGAATGGGAAGATGGTGGCACGTACCCGCTGCTGGTCGTCGACGTCACGAGCGACTCTCACCCGTTCTGGACCGGAGCGCAACGTGTGATGGACACCGCCGGACGCGTCGAGAAGTTCGAGCGGCGCTACGGAAAGCGCAAGGCACTCTGATGGCCGTTCCCAAGCGGAAGATGTCCCGTTCCAACACTCGCAGCCGTCGTGCCCAGTGGAAGGCGACGGCGCCCGATCTGGTCGAGGTCACGGCCTTCGGCCAGACCCACCGGGTGCCTCGGCGACTGGTCAAAGCAGTTCGGCTCGGGGTGATCGACCCGAGCCGCATCTGACCGTGCGATCCTTGGCCGGTGCTGCTGAGGATCCTCGAACTGGTGGGCATCGTGGCGTTCGCGGCCTCGGGTGCCCTGGTGGGCGTCACCAAGCGACTCGACATCTTCGGGGTGTGCTCGGTCGGTGTGTTCACCGGCATCGGCGGCGGTATCGTCCGCGACGTTCTCCTCGGCGTCCATCCGCCCAGCTCTCTGAGCAGTTGGCCGTACTTCGGAACCGCCGCCGCCACCTCACTCGCCGTGTTCTACCTCCACGAGCCGCTCAATCGACTGCGTCGTGAAATCCTGGCGCTCGACGCACTGGGGATGGGCTTGTTCGCGAGCACCGGCGCCGTCATCGCGCTGGACAACAACGCCAGTTCGCTGGCGGCGACGTTGATCGGTGCGACCGCGGCGATCGGCGGCGGCGTGATCCGCGACGTTCTCGTCAACGAGGTGCCACTGCTCCTGCACAAGGACCTGTACGCGGTTCCCGCACTGCTCGGCGCTGCGTTGGTGGTCACAGTCTCGCAAGCCGGACTGTCCACTAACGCCGCGCTGGTGTGCGGCACGGCGTTCGCCGCGGTGTTCAGACTGCTTGCGTTATGGCGTCATTGGAGCCTGCCCGGGCCGAGGCGAACCCGGGACTGACCGCGACACGCCGGAGGCCGGAATCGGACCCTCTCAGCCGCATCTCAGCACTTCAGTCCAAACTGTCGGTATGCGTATTTTGGTGGTCGACGACGACCGGGCGGTTCGCGAGTCGCTTCGGCGGTCGCTCAGCTTCAACGGCTACACGGTCGAGCTCGCGGTCGACGGGCTCGACGCACTCGAGAAGATCCTCGCCAACCGGCCCGACGCCGTCGTGCTCGACGTCATGATGCCGCGACTCGACGGACTCGAAGTGTGCCGTCGTCTTCGCAGTGCCGGCGACGACCTGCCCATCCTCGTGCTCACCGCCCGCGATTCGGTCAGCGAGCGAGTGGCCGGTCTCGATGCCGGAGCGGACGACTACCTGCCCAAGCCCTTCGCTTTGGAAGAGTTGCTTGCCAGGTTGCGTGCACTACTTCGCCGCACCGCGCCCGATCTGGACGCCGATTCCGAAATGATGGCGTTCGAGGACCTCACCCTCGACCCGGTCACCCGTGAGGTCAAGCGCGGCGAACGATCGATCAGCCTGACGCGCACCGAGTTCTCCCTCCTCGAAATGCTCATGGCCAACCCACGCCGCGTGCTGACCCGTGGACGCATTCTCGAAGAAGTGTGGGGATACGACTTCCCGACGTCCGGCAATGCCCTCGAGGTGTATGTCGGCTACCTGCGTCGCAAGACGGAAGCCGACGGCGAACCGAGGTTGATCCACACCGTCCGCGGAGTCGGCTACGTCCTGCGGGAGACGCCTCCGTGATCACCGCTCCGTTCGGCAAGAACGCCGAACCGAAGAAATCCTCCACCACCCAAGCGTCCGTCGAAATGCGCCCGCCGATGCCACTGACCCGTTCGGTGTCATTGCGTTGGCGTGTGACGCTGCTCGCCGCGTCGGTGGTGGCCATTGCCGTCGCAGTCATGGCGATCGCTGCCTACGCGGTGGTTTCGCGTGCGCTCTACGCGGACGTCGATCACCAGTTGCGTACCAGGGCAGCGGTGCTCATCGACAGCAATGTCGTGCGATTCGATCCTCGCTACATCTCCGGTGCGACGCTGTACACCACCGACATCAGTGTGGCCCTGATCTTCTCGGACCTGAGCACGTACCAGCCGCCCGGTTCCGACGTGCCGATCGGTGAAGCCGAAGACGCCGTAGCGCGTGGCGAATCGGATTCCTCGCTGCGAACCGTCGACGGTCAGCGAGTGCTGGCTCAACGAACCCATGACGGCAGCACTTTGGTGATCGGTCAGCGGCTCGCGCCGACCGTTGCGGTACTGGACCGTCTGGCCTGGGTGCTCTTCGTGGTCGGCGGGTGTGGCGTCATACTTGCGGCAGTGGCGGGTACTACCGTGGGCCGCACCGGTTTACGACCCATTGCCAGGCTGACTGCTGCCACCGAACGAGTCGCTCGGACCGACGATCTGACGCAGATCCCCGTTACCGGCAGCGACGAATTGGCGCGCCTGACAGAGAGTTTCAACACGATGCTGCGGGCGCTCGCCGAGTCCCGTGAGCGTCAGTCGCGCCTCGTCGCGGACGCCGGACACGAGTTGCGGACGCCGTTGACTTCGTTGCGCACCAACATGGAATTGCTGATCGCGTCAAGTCGCCCCGGTGCGCCGCAGATTCCCGACGAGGACATGGCAGAACTTCGTGCCGACGTCGTCGCGCAGATCGAGGAACTGTCGACTCTGGTCGGCGACCTCGTCGACCTGGCCCGTGAAGACGCACCCGAAACCGTGTACGAGCGCGTCGACGTCAGCGACGTCGTCGAGCGTGCGCTCGAACGAGCGCGGCGCAGGCGCAACGAAATCGAGTTCGAGGCGGTCACCACTCCGTGGTACGTCTACGGAGATCAAGCGGGCCTGTCGCGTGCCGTGCTGAACGTCCTCGACAACGCTGCGAAGTGGAGTCCGAAGGGCGAACAGGTACGCGTCGAAATGCGACCGGTGGGTCAAGGATTGTTGGAATTGACCGTAAGTGATGCGGGACCTGGCATTCCGGAGGAGGATCGGGAGTTGGTGTTCGATCGTTTCTACCGGTCGACTGCGGCACGTTCGATGCCGGGATCGGGTCTGGGACTTGCGATTGTGCGTCAGGTCGTCGTCAAGCACGGCGGCACCATCGCGATCGACGAATCCGATCGTGGGGGAGCGCTTGTTCGTATCGTGCTTCCCGGTGAACCGGGGCCGAGTGCCGAGTAGTGTGTTCTGTAGACCCGTTGGTCCCTCGCTTCGGTGACTGACGTCACGGCTTAATGCGTTCGGCCCGAAAGTCTTTCGGGCCGAACCGACAACACCGGTTTTTCACGTCGAACTCTGGGTAAAGTGACAGGCACGTCTCAGCGCCTTCTCAGCAGCGCAAGGCAGCATTGTCGGCAGAACAGTTGTGACTGCCCGTCCGGTGGTCACCGTAGACGAAAGCGAGCCGATGACCGAGGACCGTAACGTCGGGCCGACCCGGCCCGAGCAGCCCAACAGCGAGCCCACCACCCAGGCGCAGCCGACAGCACCTCAAGCACAGCCGACAGCACCTCAGGCACAGCCTCCCGTGCCGCCGCAGCAGCCTCAGGGGCAGGCGCCTCAGCAGCCGTACCAGCCGACCGAATCGTTCGCCCGACCCGCCGAAGCCCGACCCACTGAAGGCCGGCCCACCGAAGCCTTCGGGCAGGCGCAGCAGCAGCAGCAGCCCACGCAGGCTTTCGGCCACCCGCACGGTGCCCATGAGGCCGCGTACCAGCAGAGCGCCCCGTACGGCGCACCCAACCCTGGTGGCCCCGGCGGTCCGAACGGCCCGGGCGGCGGCCACAACCAGATCCCCGCACCGCTGCAGGGGCCGAACTCCGGTTCGACCACCACCAAGCCGAAGTCGGGACGCATGGCGCTGGTTGCCGGCGCTCTCGCCCTGGTCCTGGTCAGTGGTGGTGTCGGTGGCGTGGTCGGCGCCGTCGTCGCGGACCGCAACGGTGGAACTGCGACGGTCACCAACTCTCTGAACGCTCCGAAGCCCACTGCGACCAACACGTCCAACGCTCCCGCCGGCTCGGTTCAGGCCGTTGCCTCGAAGGTCGTGCCCAGCGTCGTGCAGATCGAGGTAGCCACCGCGCAGGGACAGGGGGGTGAGGGCTCCGGTGTCATCCTGTCCTCCGACGGTCTGATCCTGACCAACAACCACGTTGCCGGCGCACAGGGAGCGCAACTTCGCGTTGCGTTCTCCGACGGAACCAAGGCCTCGGCCACTCTGGTCGGTGCCGACCCCGTCTCCGACATCGCCGTGATCAAGGTCGACGGTCGCAACGACCTCACGCCCATCGATCTCGGCAACTCCGGCGACGTCCAGGTCGGACAGCAGGTGGTTGCCGTCGGGTCCCCGCTCGGCCTGGCCGGCACGGTCACCGAAGGCATCATCTCCGCACTCGATCGCCCGGTCTCCACGAGCGGCGAGTCCGGCAACCAGAACACCGTCATCGACGCTCTGCAGACCGACGCAGCGATCAACCCCGGCAACTCCGGTGGCGCCCTCGTCAACATGGACGGCCAGCTGATCGGCATCAACACGGCGATCGCCTCGCTCGGAGCGTCGTCGGGTACCCAAGGCGGTTCGATCGGCCTCGGTTTCGCCATCCCGATCGATCAGGCACGCCGCGTCGCCGACGAACTGATCAAGACCGGCAAGGCGACTCAGGCCATGATCGGCGTGACCGTGCCGTCGCAGGACAACGCCGACGGCGCAACCGTCATGGATGTCACTGCTGACGGGCCGGCCGCCAAGGCCGGTATCCCGAAGGGTGCAGTCATCACCAAGGTCGACGATCGTGTTGTCGCAGATGGTGATTCGCTGATCGCGGCAGTGCGTTCACATGCTCCTGGCGACAAGGTCTCGATCACGTACAGCGACGGCGGGCAGACCAAGACCGTCGACGTCACGTTGGGAACCGCGGCAGCGCAGGGCGGTCGATGATGTTCGGCGATCAGCAGACGATCGACCCGATCTTCGGCCAGATCGCAACGGCGTCGGGATCGGACACTACGGTAGGAGTCATGGAACTCGAAGCCACATCGGCCGGCCGCGCTCTGGTCGTCATCGTCGACGATCGCACAGCCCACGGCGACAACACCGACTCCATCGGTCCACTGGTCACGGAACTGCTGAACGAAGCGGGTTTTCTCGTCGATGCGACGGTCGCCGTCGCCGCCGACGAAGTGGAGATCCGCAACGCTCTCAACACCGCAGTCATCGGTGGCGTCGACCTCGTCATCTCGGTCGGCGGTACCGGGGTATCCCCGCGTGACGTCACTCCTGACGTGACCGCTGAGGTTCTCGATCGCGAGATCCCGGGAATTGCCGAAGCACTTCGTGCTTCCGGTCTTTCGGCCGGATCGCTCGAAGCAGGCTTGTCCCGCGGCCTCGTCGGGGTTTCGGGAAGCACCGTGGTCGCCAATCTGGCGTCGACCAGGCCGGCAATTCGCGACGGCATGGCAACCCTGACAGCTTTGGCGAGTCACGTGATCGCCGAGCTGTCCAGCCTCGAGGGCTGAGACAGCTTGTCGGAGCAACCAGATACCCCGAAGAAGCCGTCAGTCGACAAGAAGCGCCTGGCGCGCATCTTCGGGGACGTCTTTCCCGAGACGACGTCGGACGAGCGGGGTCCCGAAGGATCCTCGCGGTCCTCGGACGACGACTGGCTGCGCAGTCAGCGGCCCCCGCACCACGGCGGTTGAGAAGTAAATCAGGCCCCCGGACAATTGTCCGAGGGCCTGATTTGATCTGTGGGCACTGCCTATTCGAGAGACTTGGCGTGCGCTCCCGTGTCGCCGCCACCGGCATTGGCCGAGAGGATGTCGCGGATCTGGATGAGCAGATCGGTTTCGCTGGCTTCCTTGTCCTCGGGCTCGGAGACGAACTTCTTCTTCGCCGCATTCGCAGGGACGATCAGCACGAAGTAGACGACCGCTGCGATGATGATGAAGTTGATGATCGCGGTGACGACCGCACCGAAGTTCAGGAACGTCTCAGCGGAGTCACCCGTCAGCTGAATGCCCCACCCGTATTCGTTGGCTCCGCCAATCGAAGCGACAAGTGGGTTGATGATATTGCTGGTGAAGGCAGTCACGATGGCGGTGAAGGCCGCGCCGATGACCACTGCGACGGCCAGGTCGAGCACGTTTCCGCGAAGCAGGAAGTCCTTGAATCCCTTGAGCATGTCGGTGTCCCCTCGAGTCTCCGATGGCAAGTGCCAGATGGTCCGTTGATACCGAACCGACTGGAAAAATCCTAGAGGAGCTTCGGACGCTTTGTGCGGTCAGCGGAATGTCACGGTGATCGCATTGGACAGAGATGCCGCGGCTACGACGTTGGCTGCTGGTGTCGGCAGGGCCAGCAAAATCACCTGTTCCTGCTGGTTACGTGCACTTTCCGACGTGGTGACCAACGCGACTACCGCTCCTGCCGCAAGAATTTGTGGGGCCTTGTCTGCAACTGATTCGTTGGGTGTGTCGGGGTGGGGCGTGTCTGGGCGGGATGTGTCAGGGCCGACGGTCAGGACGTCGACGACGTCCCCGCTCCGCAACATGTCCGCGACGGCCGCATCGGCCAATCGGACGGGGACGATGCGGGCGTCGTCGGTTCCTACCGACAACCCGGCCAGCCGTCGGTTGAGAACGCGCACGTCGGTGACGGTTTCTCCGGAGCGAATCGGGCCGGCAACGGTTCTTCCGACCACCAGGTCGGTGTCGGAGACAACTCCTTCGGGAAGTTGTTTCGAGTCGATCTCTCGCATCTCGACATCCGAATCCGCAATCACCTGCCCCGGAGTGAGATCGCGGCTCGAGACAACTACGGCGACCGTATCGGTCGTGGGATCGCCTCGAAAGAAGAGAACAACGCCGAGTGTGGCGAGGACAACGGCTGCGATCTTACGGACTGTCGCCGTGCGGAATCGTGTGCCCCGTGTCAGTTCGACGACGCGATCGAAGGTGCTCGGGCTGAGATCGAGTTGGGCGCGCAGTGGATCGGAGCGCCTCGGCGAGCGAGAACGTGCTGACGGCATTCATGCACGTTAGGGCCGGAAGCGGTGCTTCCGGCCCTAACAATGTGAACCTGTGGACAACCCGGAGGTTGTGGAAATCAGCTCGCGGCAGCCTTTGCGGGCGCCGGCGTGCTGGTCGACGAACTCGATGTCGAAGAGGAGTCCGACTTGGACTCGGACTTCGCAGCGGGTGCCGAATCGCTCTTGGCCGGCTCGCTCGCAGTCCCGGAGCCGCCGCGGCTGTCGGTGCGGTAGAAGCCGCTGCCCTTGAACACGATGCCAACAGAGTTGAACAGCTTGCGGAGCTTGCCTGAGCAAGCTGGGCAGACCGTCAGCGAATCTTCGCTGAAGGACTGGACGATGTCGAAACGGTTGTCACATTCCGTACATGCGTATGAGTAGGTGGGCACCGGGCTTCCTCCGCACTGTGATGTTCGAGCAGCCGCGTATTTACACCGCAGCCTTTAGCACTCTACAAGTGACAGTGCCAACAGCGCTAATCAGGGATCTATTCCCGCAGATCAATCGCCTTTGAGTTGCGTGAGGCCGCCGCGCGGCGTCAATGCCCAGCCCATGGGAATGTCGTGGTCGTCGGCAGGCAAGGCCTCGACGAGTTCGGAGTCTCTGACAATTGCCACGAGCCGAGTCTGTGGTCCGACCGACCCGAGCGTCCGGTCGTAGAAGCCTGCGCCACGGCCGAGGCGTGTTCCACGAAGATCCACCGCGAGAGCAGGGATCAGCATGCATTCCACGTCGGACAGGGTTTCCGGTGGTAGGACGGGTCCGACAGGCTCCCGAATGCCGTACTTCGCGGAGCGCAAACCGTCCGCGCCGCTGTACTCGACCCAGGACAACGGTCCCGGCTCCCCGGTGATCGGAAGTAGTACACGCTGAGCGATCTCGGCAACGGCGTCGAGCAAATCGGTGGATCCTGGTTCGGTGCGGGTGGGGACGTACGCACAGACGACCGAGCCGTCGACAATCACTGAACGTATGTGCGTGATCAACGCCGCAGTTTCCGTGTTTCGAGTGTGCTCGGAGACTTCATCACGTGCTGCGAGTGTGATTTGTCGCCATTGTGCTTTTGTCTGAGGTGTCACCCCGCAACGATATTCGTCGTGCTGACCGAGCGGTAACAAGCGGCGGCTAAGGTGTTGGCATGACAGACGTTGTCGCTAGCAGCACGAGGGCCTTCCGTACGGCCGTGGTACCCGCAGCCGGACTTGGTACGCGTTTCCTGCCTGCCACCAAGACGGTTCCGAAAGAATTGCTGCCGGTCGTGGACACACCGGGTATCGAACTGGTGGCAGGTGAAGCTGCGGACTCGGGAGCCGAGCGGCTCGTCATCGTGACGTCCCCGGGCAAAGACGGCGTGGTTGCACACTTCGTCGAGGATCTCGTACTCGAAAGCAAGCTGGAAGCAAGCGGAAAACTCGCTGCCCTGGCGAAGGTGCGCAAAGCGCCGGGTTTGCTCGAAGTCGACTCCGTGATTCAGGAGCAGCCCCTCGGCCTCGGGCATGCAGTCGGTTGCGTCGAGTCGGTTCTCGACGACGACGAAGATGCCATCGCGGTCCTTCTGCCCGATGATCTCGTACTACCGCGTGGCGTCCTGGAGATCATGGCGCGAGTTCGGGCCAAGCGCGGCGGGTCCGTTCTCTGTGCAATCGACGTCCCGAAAGACGCAGTCAGCGCTTACGGCGTCTTCGACGTCGAGATCGTTCCCGACGCGGTCAATCCCGACGTCCTCAAGGTCGTCGGCATGGTCGAGAAGCCGGCTGTGGAAGACGCGCCGTCGACCTTTGCCGCTGCAGGTCGCTATCTGCTCGATCGTGCGATCTTCGACGCACTTCGTCGCATCGAGCCGGGAGCCGGCGGTGAGTTGCAACTCACCGACGCCATCGCTCTCCTGATTTCCGAGGGCCATCCGGTTCACGTGGTGGTGCACCGCGGAACGCGTCATGACCTGGGCAACCCCGGCGGGTACCTCCGCGCTTCGGTGGACCTGGCACTCGACAGTGACGATTACGGCCCGTCCTTGCGTAAGTGGCTCGCGGATCGGCTCGACCGCTGAGCGTGTCGCCACGGTGGTTGATCGCCCGATAACGCAGTATCAATGTGCTTGTCCCTTTTCGGCGGCAAGGCATCATGAGCTGACGGATATCACCGAATTTCCAGACACAGGAGGACGCGGACCAGATGCGGTCGGTTGAGGAGCAGCAGACCAGGGTTACCGCTGCTGCAGTGGCACCCCGTCCGGTTCGGGTCGCCATCTCGGAGGCGCAGGGACTGCTGTGTGCCGAGGAAGTGGTGACCGAACGCCCATTGCCGGGATTCGATCAAGCTGCCATCGACGGTTACGCGGTTCGCAGTGTCGATGTCGCCGGCGCCGGAGCCGACCTCCGAGGCGAGGACGGCGAGCCTACCGACCTCAGCTTGCCGGTGGTCGGTGAGGTGACGGCGGGCTCACGCCAACCGATCCGCTTGCAACCTCGCCAGGCCGTCCGAGTCGACACCGGCGCGCCTTTGCCCACGCTGGCCGACGCAGTTCTTCCGCTCGAGAACACCGACGGCGGTCGCGCTCGCGTTCGGATCTTCGAGCCGGTGCGTTCGGGCGATTACGTTCGCCGTGCAGGCGACGACGTCCAGCCGGGCGACGTGGCCGTTCGGGCAGGCACCATCATCGGAGCCGCACAGGTCGGGTTGCTTGCCGCGGTCGGCCGCGACAAAGTACTCGTCCATCCGCGTCCGCGCCTCTCCGTCATCAGCGTCGGTGGAGAACTCGTCGACGTGGATCGCACGCCGGGGCCTGGTCAGGTTTACGACGTCAATTCGTATGCCCTCGCCGCCGCAGCGCGCGATGCCGGCGCCGACGTCAATCGTGTGGGAATCGCAGGCAACGACTCTCGTCGTCTTCGCGAAGTAGTCGAGGGACAGCTGATTCGCTCGGAAATCGTTGTCATCGCCGGTGCCGTGGGCGGCGGAGCGTCCGACGAGGTTCGTGAGGCGCTTGCCGACCTGGGGACACTCGAGGTGGAGCGCGTTGCCATGCATCCGGGATCGGTGCAAGGCTTCGGAAAGCTGGGAAGGGACGAGGTTCCGACCTTTCTCCTACCGTCCAACCCGGTCAGCGCACTGGTGGTATTCGAAGTCATGGTTCGCCCGCTGATCAGAATCGCGCTCGGACGCCGCCAGCCGATGCGGCGAGTAGTGAAGGCGCGGACAGTGGGAACGATCACGTCGATTGCCGATCGCAAGGGTTTTCTGCGTGGTCAGCTGATGCGTGACGAAGCGACAGGGGAGTACCTGGTGCAGGCCCTCGGGGGTGCGCCCGGTGCGTCCTCACATCTCCTCGCGACCTTGGCGGAAGCCAATTGCTTGGTTCTGGTCGATCGAGACGTCACCGAAGTGCACATCGGTGAAGAAGTCGACGTAGCTTTTCTCGCCCAACGTGGGTAACGCCGACCCGAGTGGGGTGTGATGTCAGTCCATCCAGGATGGCCGGAAGATCTCGGCCCGCTGCGAGTGCCCGCGGGAGTGGTGACCGTCCGCCCCGTGAAGCTCCGTGACGCTGCTGTGTGGAGTCGTCTCCGCATTCGCGATCGCGAGCACCTCGAGCCGTGGGAGCCCACCGGAGAATCGCCCTGGGATGCTCGCCACCACATCACCGTCTGGCCGTCCCTGTGCGGAAACCTTCGCTCCGAAGCGCGCAAGGGCAGGATCCTTCCCCTGGTGATCGAACTCGACGGGAAGTACTGCGGGCAGGTCACCATCGGAAATGTGGTGCGCGGCGCTCTGCGGTCCGCCTGGGTGGGCTATTGGGTCGCCTCGCACGTGACCGGTGGGGGCGTAGCCACAGCTGCCGTTGCACTCACACTCGATCACGCATTCTCGAAGGTCGGTCTGCATCGAGTGGAGGCCACTGTTCGGCCGGAGAACGCGTCGAGTCGCGCAGTCCTACGAAATGTGGGGTTCCGGGAGGAAGGTCTTCTCAAGCGCTACCTCGATGTCGACGGCCAATGGCGTGATCATCTTCTGGTCGGAATGACCATCGAGGAAGTACCCACCACCGTCGTCGACAGATTGGTGCGGTCCGGACGTGCTTCGTGGGTGTGACGAAGACGGCGCCAGAAGCGTGAGAAACGCGAGCTAAACAGCAGTTACCGCTGAGTAGTCCTACTTTCGGGCGGGAAAATGTGGTTTTTGATTCAACCAGAACTTGAGACTTTTGGGACTGAACCGGAAGTTCAGTTCGGTACGCGTGTGACACATGAGTATGGTGGGGTTCGGCGCGTCGGCAACGATGCGAGGGCGTCGGCCGTTAACCTTGACTCGTCAACGGCTGGCATAGGTGCTGGTAGGTGATCGGGAGGAGGCCGCGGCATGCCTAGCTCATTCGTGTGGATCGGGCTGGTGGCCGTGTGGCTGTTCGTCCTGGTGCCGATGCTTGTCAACAAGCGCCCCAGGATCCGGCAGACGAGTGACGCGGCACTCGCGACTCGAGTACTCCACCGCGGCGACAGCAACCCTGTTCAGCGCGGGCCGGCAGCAGGACATCGAAGCGATCCGAACTGGCAACCAGAACCAGTGCGCAGCAGCTACGACGCGGAGGACCAGATGGACACTCACGCAGAAGACGACTACGCCGGCGGTCGTGCACCGGTCGGAGAATTTGTTCCGGTTCGGCGCGGCCGAGGCGGATTCGACCCCGAAGCGGATGCCATCGCCCGGGAGGCGCGGTATGCATTCCGTCAGCGGACATTGCTGGGACTTGCGTTCGTCGCGATTCTCTCGGGCGCTCTCGCATTGATCATCTCGCCGATGGTGTGGTGGTTGTTTGCGCTGACCGTGTGCGGCCTCGGCGGGTACATGGCGTACTTGCGTCGGCAGGTTCGGATCGAGCAAGAGATTCGCCGCCGTCGTACCGAACGCCTCAACCGATCGCGACTCGGAGTCGAATCGCACACCGACGAAGAGCTTCGCCTGATTCCGGCGCGACTGCGTCGGCCAGGAGCGGTTGTCCTCGAGGTCGACGACGAAGATCCGGTGTTCGATCACCTGGATCACTACGAAGAAGAGATCAGGCACACCGAGATGCGTCGCGCGTCCGGTCAGTGATCTTCTGGGCCGATCTTGTCGGGCCGAAAGTTCGTGTCGGGTGATTCCAACGGGAGTATTCGTTCCTGTTAGAGTTGCCGAGCACCGCTGAGGCGGTGGCACGGGGCTGTGGCGCAGTTGGTAGCGCGCTTCGTTCGCATCGAAGAGGTCAGGGGTTCGATTCCCCTCAGCTCCACCAAGAAGTACCAGCGAAAAGGGTCTTTCAACGAAAGTTGAACGACCCTTTCCTGCATTTTCAGGGCCTGCCCGAATTGCGAAGATTCGATCTGAGTGTGCGCCGTTTCATACGATTGCGACCGCTGATCCGGACCGTTGAGCTTCCAAGTGAGGGATGATCCTTGGGCGGATACATGTTTGCCGGAAATGTAACGAGGGTGTGTCCGGTGCGATAGGCACGGTGAGTCTGCCGCAGTTTTCCGCAGGTCGGACGTATGTGTCGGGGAGGAATGTCGATGAGCCAGCCACGACGGCTAGCGATGATGCTTGTTGCTGTGATGTGCCTGATGGGTATCGGCGTCCTTGCCGTATCGGTCTTCCCCGCCATCGTCGCCGCCCAACCTGGCGGCAACAGCGGTGGTGGCAACAACGGCAATGGAAACGGCAATTACGGCAACAACGGTGGCAATAACAACGGCAACGGTGGCGGCAACAACGGCAACGGTGGCGGCAACAACGGCAACGGTGGCGGCAACAACGGCAACGGCAACTATGGCTGGCATTGTCACCGTCACAACTGCGGCACGACCGTAATTCCGACACCGACCACGACGACTGAGCCGACCACGACTGAGCCGACGACGACTGAGCCGACGACGACTGAGCCGACGACGACTGAGCCGACGACCACGACTGAGCCGACGACCACGACTGAGCCGACGACCACGACTGAGCCGACGACCACGACTGAGCCGACGACCACGACTGAGCCGACCACGACGACTGAGCCGACGACCACGACTGAGCCGACGACCACGACTGAGCCGACCACGACGACTGAGCCGACCACGACTGAGCCGACCACGACGACTGAGCCGACCACGACGACTGAGCCGACCACGACGACTGAGCCCACGACGACTGAGCCGACCACGACGACTGAGCCCACGACCAACCCTTCGGCGTCGCAACGTCCGAGCAGCAGCGCTTCCCCCGCGACCAACGCAACTTCGCAGACCGAGAGTCCTTCGAGCCAAGCACCCTCCGAGACACAGTCTCCTTCCGAATCGCAGCCGAGTTCCGAGCAGTCGTCCGCGGTAGCGGCTCCGCCGGCTGGACCGTCTGATCCGCAGGGACCGTCAGCGGGCGGCGGAGCGCCTGCACCCTCTGCCGGTGGACCGGCAAACGCTGCGCCGGGCGCAGTCGCAGCCCCTTCCGCACCCGAGGTTCTGGCCGCACCCGCACCCGTAGCTCCGCAGGCACCGTCGAACGTTCCGAACGTCGCGGCTCCGACTGACAACCCGCAGGCATTTCCGACGGCGTTCACTCAAGGGCTTCCGCCGATTCTCAACGCCGCCGCCGTCGCCGGCGGTGTAGGCGGAATGGCAGTGGTAGCGGCCGGTGCGGGAGCACTGACTTTCCGCGGAGCATCGCTGCAGAAGGCACGATTGGCTGCCGCGCGTGCCGAATTCCTGGCACCCGGATCACAGGGAGGTGCGTGAGTCGTGCCGGACAGACGTTCACATCGCCGCGTTCTGGCCGCGGTGGATGCCGTATGCGACGCAGCAGCGTCGTCGGAGGCAGTGTCACTGCTGACGGTAGTGCAGACAGTCGCCCGCGAGCGTGGGCGCCCGATCGAGATCGATCTGGAAACCCCTCTCGCCACCGGAGTGTGCGGTCAGCGCCGAGCCTACGACGACCACGACGTCATCGTCTTGGCCCCCGGACTTCCCAATGTCGAGCGAACTCTGGCACATGAGTTGGGGCACATAGTGTTTCGCCACGAGGGTGCCGAGATCGCCGAGGCGACGCTCGAGGTCAGTGACGATTTGATCGCCTACATGTTGAGTCAACGTTCTCTGCGGCGCGACGAACCCGTGCCGATGGACGACATCGCGGAGTGGGAAGCCGAGACGTTTGCGTCGATGTTGATCATGCGTCTGCGAACGATGAGTGGCCGTGGGACACCGCTGTCGGTGTTGCGGTACGACGAGGCGATCGGATGATCTTTTGGGCTGTGGCCCTTCTCGTCTGGGTTGCAGCCGGCGCGAGACTGGGTCGAGTTGTCGCGCGCACCGCGACGCCGTTGCGAATGTCGATGGTCTTCGCCGGCTTCTCGGTCGCATTGTCGTCGACGGTCATGGTGCCTGCGGTATGGGACATCGTCGATCGCATTGCGCCGGAGCAGCATGCCGCCGCGATGATCGTCATCGTCTTGTGGACAGCGTTGTCTGCGGCCAGTGCAGTCGGCGCCGTGTCTGCGTGGCCGGTGATGTCACGTCCGGCTATGCGCGGCCTCGCCACCGTGCTGTACTCGGTGGGGCTCCTGGTGGCGATCGCGGTTCTCTTCGGCTACCCGGCGCCGGCTCTGATCTTTATCATCGTCGCTCTGTCCCTTGTCATTTCGACGGGGCTACGGCACGTTGCGTGGGCGCCGTTGGGGCGCGGAATCGCGTTGATCGTGACCGGTTCGTCGATCCTGCTCGTCGTGGTCGTCGTGATGCTTGTCGAATCGATCGGTGGCACCGGCGCACTCGAATCGGATATCTGGACGGGCGCAGGGGTGTGGTTCATCGCTGCCTCGAGTGTTCTGATTGCGCTGGGCATCACGTGGGTGCTTCTCGAGACCTGGTTACGTGCGCGACGAGATCTGTACCGGCTGCGGCGGATGCACGCGCTTCTCGTCAAGCGATTCCCCGAGGTAGTCGACGCGGACAGCGCCGGGAGTACGTCTGTGCTGCGGGCATCGGACATGATCGCGCAGATCATGGATGCGATGTACATCCAGTCCGGCGCCGGGATGTTCGACGTCGGTGGTCAGGAACCGCCGCGGGCCGTCACTGCACACGCGGGGATTTTGGCGGGGTGGATCGCCGATCCCTTGGCCTCGGATGTGTTGGACACCAGGTGGATTGCGCCTCCTGAGAAGATGTCGGCGCGCCGATGGGTGTTGTTGTTGGCGAAAGAACTCGATGAAACGACAAAAGTAGGTCGACGTTCGTAGTCGACCTACTCCATGTCATTGCAGTGCTCGAGATCGAGTCAGTGCTTCAGCACGTTCACATCAGCGTGACGCGTCAGGCGGAACCTCTGGCAAACCTTCACTCGCGCGGAGCTTTTCAGCCATCGTGGTGAGTAGATTCTGCGATTCTTCCGAGAGGTCGAATGCACGGCTCGAGAGGCGGCGAAGCCCGTAGCCTTGGAGCTGTGAGAGCAGTTCGAGATCGTGATCGATCTTGGCTGCGTAGATGTCGTTGAAGAAGTAGTCGGGCTTCACCTTGAAGAACCGGGCGAAGGCTGCGACTGTCTCGTCTGAGGGGTTGGTGCGCTGTCCCGAGCGGAGCTGCGAGATGTACGGCTTGGAGATCTGATGGCCGTCTTCGATGAGCGCTGCCGCAACCTCGGCGTTGGTATGGGGTTTGCGCCCCGGAGGATGAACACTGTCGAACAGTTTGTTCAATCGTTCTGCAAAGTCAGCCATTGTGAACCGCCCCGTAATCCTCTCTAGCTAGCAATTGTCCGTTCAGTGAATCCTACGGTATCACGCGGATAACCGATCGGTAGCTCACCGTAGTCTGTTTAGTGGACTAGTTGTCAAATGTGTCCGAGATTCGATTCGTCCGGCCAATGAGTGCTCAGCTATGTCTCAGCGCACATTGAGTTTCCGCCACACGGAAATGTGCAGCTACGACTGCGCTATTCGAACCTTCCAGTACTTGGCCAATCCGCCCAATATCAAACCTTTTACCCGTTTTGGCGATATTAGCTATGCGTTAGCCTGGTTTTTCACAACTATTTCGATTGAAAAACTGCAGTTCAAGCGATGTTTGAAGGTTTGGGGTCGCGATCAGGGTGGCTGGTTGCGATGTCATGCGGATCACCTCGGGGTTGAACCTTGAACGGTTTGCCGGATTGCGATCTGTGCTAGCTAAACTCTCCGAGTGGGTGCAGAATTGTGACATGAAACACACGATGAGCGATGATGAATTGCGCCGCGCAATCCGTGAAATTCAGGATCGAGCCCACGACGCACGCAAGCGTGGGGACGATGTAGCGGCGGAAGAACTCGACCGTACGGTCAAGGGCTATCAAGAGCAGATGATGCAGCGTCTCTAGTGCTCGCTGCGGTCGTCTCTGTGCGGTGTTTGCGCGGAGGACGGCCGTGCCCCGCTGGTCGTCTTGCGTGTTTCAGGGCGGCCGCACCGTGCGTGCGTAGACTTTCCTGCATGTCCACAGTACGAGTGCGGGGGAGTGTTCATCCATGTCTGTAAGGTCGCTCGACGGCAAGAAATGCCTGATCACCGGCGCCGGTAGTGGAATTGGACGTGCAACTGCGCTGCGTGCATCAGAGGTCGGCGCCGAATTGTTTCTCACCGATATCAACAGCATCGGATTGGAAGAGACGGTCGCGATGGTCGGCGCCGGCGGCGGCACGGTCAGCATGGCGAAGGCACTCGATATCTCGGACTACGACGAGGTCGTGAAATTCGGTACCGAGATTCACACTCAATTTTCTTCGATGGATGTCGTCATGAATATCGCCGGCATTTCAGCGTGGGGAACTATCGAGAACCTCGAACATCGGCATTGGAAGTCCATGGTGGACGTCAACCTGATGGGGCCGATCCATGTCATGGAGACGTTTGTTCCACCCATGATTCGTGCCGGCAAGGGTGGACACCTGGTCAACGTGTCTTCGGCTGCCGGACTTTTGGCCCTGCCGTGGCACGCCGCCTACAGTGCGAGCAAGTTCGGCCTTCGCGGGGTGTCCGAGGTGCTGCGATTCGATCTGAAGCGGCACGGAATCGGGGTCAGTCTGGTTGTGCCGGGTGGGGTGAAGACGCCATTGGTGGGAACCGTGGAAATAGCGGGTATCGACAGGAACGACCCGCGGGTCGAAAAACTCACGCACCGGTTCGAGGCGCGTGCTGTCTCCCCGGAGAAGGTGGCGTCGTGCATTCTGCGGGGAATCGAGAAGAATACGTACCTCTTATATACGTCCAATGACATCCGATTCGGATACTGGTGGGCGCGCAAATTCGCCCTGCCTTACGAGTTCGTGATGCAAAAAGCGAACGACCAGTTCAGTAAATTGCTCAAGCGATGAGCGTTAACTCCGCCGGGACTTTTATCTAGTCGAATAGGGACCAAAGTCATGCCGAAGAGTTTTCACTTCGATATCGAATTCAAATATCCGATCGACGACGTGCATCGAACTTTGACCGACCCGAATTATTGGAAAGGCAGACTCGGAGACCTTTATGCCACCTCGGACATCGAAGTTCGAGACGGATCGATCGAAGTATCCGTGTCCGAGGAAATCGACTCCGCCTCCCTCCCGAGCCTGGTCGCCAAGGTTGCGCCGAGTCGGCTCGGTCTGAAACGGGTCGATCGGTGGGGACCTCTGTCAGACGGGCGTGCAGCAGGGTCGGTCACCGGAATCGCGCGGGGACTGCCGATCCGAATCGAGACGACGCTCGATCTCACCGCCGCCGAGTCCTGCACGCGGTTGGTCGTCGACGGAACGGCTGAGGTGAAGATGCCGATCATCGGCGGCCAGATCGAGAAGTTGCTGAAGAAGACCGTCGAGGACTTGCTGGGGCGCGATCGGGACGCCGTCGAGTCATTTCTCGCCTGAGCCTGCACCGAAATCTACTTCCAGAACGCGCGCACCCGGGCCGGCGGATGCGAGTTGATCGTGCGGGTTGGCGAGGGCGCACCCCTCCAACGAGAGGCACCCGCAACCGATGCAACCGGTGAGGTTGTCCCGTAGACGTTCCAGTTGCTCGATGCGTAGATCGAGGTGGCGCCGCCACCCGGTCGACAATCTTTCCCAATCTGCGCGGTTCGGGGTACGGCCTTCAGGAAGTGTGCCGAGGGCCTCTCTGATTTCCGACAGCGGAATGCCGACGCGTTGCGAGATTCTGATGAAGGCGACGCGTCGAAGCGTGTCTCGTTGGTATCGGCGCTGGTTTCCGCTGGTCCGGCGACTGACGATGAGGCCTTCTCGTTCGTAGAAATGCAGGGCCGAGACGGCGACACCGCTGCGCTCGGAGAGCTGGCCGGGCGTGAGTTCCTTTGCCTTCCACGACGGCATCTCCATGGCGACTACCGGTCCGTCGCGCGGTGGAGGGTGGCGTGGAGATGATGCGTCAGCGGGGTGTCGCCGTGCGCCATCCACAGGTCGT
Organism: Rhodococcus sp. 27YEA6; assembly: GCF_044908235.1. Taxonomy (NCBI): domain Bacteria; kingdom Bacillati; phylum Actinomycetota; class Actinomycetes; order Mycobacteriales; family Nocardiaceae; genus Rhodococcus; species Rhodococcus sp. 27YEA6. The sequence continues at coordinate 966,739 of NZ_JBIYCY010000001.1, forward strand.
ATGTCAGCGTGTCGCCCTGAACGCGCATGACTCGCCGAACGTCGTGAACCGGTTTTGCGTCGGGTGATGCTGCGAGCGTGAGACGGGTCAAGGCGAGAGTGCCTTCGGAGTCGAGGGTGCCGCGATGGATCTCGACGAATCCGGTGGGCTGGCTGACCAGCAATTCGAGCTCACCACCCGGTGTTGGGCGCAGGTATCCCGATTCCATGTGAAGCGGTCGTCCGTCGGGGAGCCCACGAGTGCGCGACGAGTAGGTGAGAAACGGTTTCGGGGTGGGCGCGAACTCGATCTCCTCGGAGTACTCGAAGTCGTCGATGGTGGGGAAATGTCCGGCTCCAGCGCCGACCCAGCGCCCGGTGAACCTCTCGATTCCGGCGCCGTTCAGCGCCGCCTGATCCGTACTACTCATTGCCTGGTCCTCTCGCCTGCGTCGGATCAGACGTTACGCGGGCCGGTACGACAGCTGCTTATCCCTGCTGGGTGGGGCCTACGGGATTAGTGTTCACTCATGAACGCTTCTGGCTCCGTCCCCCTCGGTGTCGATTCCGAGGTGGGCCGATTGCGATCGGTCATTCTTCATCGTCCTGGCGACGAGTTGAAACGATTGACTCCGCGCAACAACGACGAGCTGCTGTTCGACGCGTTGCCGTGGGTGGACCGCGCGCAGGAAGAACACGATCAGTTTGCGACCGTCCTTCGTGAGCGCGGCGTCGAGGTACTGCTTTTGTCCGATCTCCTCACCGAGGCGCTCGAGGTCAGTGGCGCAGCGAGGATCCAGGGAATCGCGGCCGCCGTCGACGCACGCAAGATCGGCCACGCGCTCGGGCAACACCTGGCCGCCTACCTGCGAAAGGTGGAGCCGAAGGAGCTTTCGTCGATCCTTACTGCAGGAATGACGTTCGACGAATTGCCGATCGATGCCGACTCGACCTCGTTGGTGCGCAGGATGCATCACGGCGGTGACTTCGTGATCGACCCGTTGCCCAACTTGCTCTTCACCCGTGATTCGTCGTTCTGGGTCGGGCCACGGGTCATCATCACGTCCTTGGCGTTGTCAGCGCGAGCTCGCGAATCCTCGATAACGGATCTCGTCTACGCGCATCACCCTCGATTCAAAGGCGTGCGCCGCGCGTACGAGTCGCACACGGCTCCTGTCGAGGGAGGTGACGTGCTGCTTCTCGCGCCGGGGGTGATCGCAATCGGTGTCGGTGAACGTACGTCACCCGCCGGAGCAGAAGCATTGGCGCGTAGCGTGTTCGACGACGGCCTCGCCCACACGGTGTTGGTTGTTCCGATCGAGCAACGCCGAGCGTCGATGCATCTCGACACGGTCTGCACCATGGTCGAGGCCGACGCGGTCGTCATGTATCCGGCCATTCAGGACACCCTGGCGGCGTTCACTCTGCGCAAGGAAGACGACGGGGTGAGTATTCGCGGTGCGACGCCGTTCCTCGAAGCGGCGGCCGACGCCATGGGAATCGGAAAACTGCGTGTGATCGACACCGGACTCGACACGGTGACTGCCGAGCGTGAGCAGTGGGACGACGGAAACAACACCCTCGCCGTCGAGCCTGGCGTCGTCGTCGCTTACGAGCGCAACGTCGAAACGAACGCCAGGCTGGAGGCCTCGGGTATCGAGGTTTTGCGAATCGCGGGTTCGGAACTGGGGTCCGGCCGAGGTGGTCCTCGGTGCATGTCCTGCCCGATCGCCCGCGATCCGCTGTAAGCCGTCGACGCTGTCAGAGAATTTCTTCCACCTTGGCTGCAGGCCGCGCGAGGACGGTGCCTTTGTCGGTGACCACGAACGGGCGTTCGATCAGAATCGGGTGCTCGATCATCGCGTCGAGGATCTCGGATTCGGATGCATCGGCGAGCCCGAGTTCCTTGTACTGCGTTTCGCGCTTGCGAACGGCTTGGCTGGGCTCGAGGCCGGCGTCGGCGAGGAGTTTTTCCAGCTCGGATCGGGTAGGCGGAGTATCGAGGTACTTCACAATGGTCGGTTCGATGCCGGCGTCGCGGATAAGTCCGAGAACAGTCCGCGACGTGTTGCACCGTTGATTGTGGAAGATGGTTGCAGATGCCATGTCCGTCATTCTGCCTCTGTGTCCGAACTCGTGGGACAAACAGGGGAACAACGGACACCTCCGGCGCGCTGCACTTGAAGTACCGACTTGTGAGGAGAAAACGATGACGGAACATCGAAGTGTGGACGAACGGCGCGTGGTCATTGCCGGTGGGCACGGCAAGATCGCGCAGCACCTGACGTACCTGCTGGCAGGACATGGTGATCGGCCGGTAGCGTTGATCCGCAACTCCGCGCACGAGGGTGCGGTCCGCACACTCGGCGCGTTCCCCGTGGTGATCGATCTGGAATCCTCCACGGTCGAGGAAGTTGCGAAGGTACTCGACGGTGCCGACGTCGCGGTCTTCGCCGCGGGCGCCGGACCTGGTAGCTCGATCGAGCGGAAGGACTCCGTAGACCGAGCTGCGGCGGTGCTGTTGGCCGATGCCGCCGAGAAAGCGGGAGTGCGTCGGTTCATACAGATCAGCGCCATGGGTGCTGGTGACGAAATACCGGAGAACACCGACGAGGTTTTTGCCGCCTACCTGCGGGCGAAGACTGCAGCAGAGGAAGACCTGAAGACAAGGACTTCGCTGGATTGGACGATTCTTCGGCCAGGCCTTCTGACAGACGACGACCCCACCGGTGAAGTCCTTCTTGCAGAGCCACCCGTCGATCGAGGCTCTGTGCCTCGTGCAGATGTCGCCGCAGTGATCGAAGCGCTCATCGACGCGCCGTCCAGTGTCGGCAAGATATTGGTTCTGACCTCCGGCCCGCATACGATCCGCGAAGCGATCGAGGGTTTGTGAGAGAGAAGATGCTGTGACCGAGAAGATACGACGAGGGTGACGATGAAGATCGCTATCGAACACGATTCCTCCACAGCTCCGTACGACCAACTGCGGCAACAGATTATCGAGCAGGTTCACGGCGGCGGATTGATTGCGGGAACCAAGATCCCGACGGTGCGTGCATTGGCCTCGGAGCTGGGATTGGCGGCCAACACCGTCGCGAAGGCTTATCGCGCGCTCAGCGATCAGGGCGTGATCGAGACGAGGGGAAAGCAAGGGACGTTCATCGCTTCGGGGACCGATCCGGTGCAGGCGCAGGCGGAGCAGGCGGCGACCGCGTTTGCGCATAAGGTCCGCTCGCTCGGGTACTCCGACACTGAGATCGTCGCCATGGTGGAGTCGGCATTGAGAGGTGCGTGACACATTGATTAAGTTGACGCTTCAACTTAAAGCTGTCAGTCTTGGCTCATGAATTCGTCGATTGCTCGTGACCTCGGACTCCTCATCGCCCGTGTCGGCCTCGGGATCATCTTCATCGCCCACGGTTGGCAGAAGTTCTTCACCTACAAGATCGCCGGAACGCAGGCCGCATTCGAAGGGATGGGCGCCCCGCTCCCCAAGATTTCTGCAGTTCTGGCAGCATCCATCGAACTCGGTGGCGGCATCCTGCTCATCGCGGGTCTGCTGACCCCGCTCGTCGGCGCACTGCTGTTCCTCGACATGGTCGGCGCGTTCTTCATCGTGCACGCCGACAAGGGCGTCTTCATAGACAACGGCGGCTATGAACTCGTCGTCGCACTCGGTGTCGGTTCGCTCTTGATCGCTGTTATCGGCGCAGGACGCATCAGCATCGACGGATTGATCGGCAAGGGCAACGGTTGGGTTAAAACCCCAGCTTGATCGGGGTGAGAAGGCGGGTTCAACGGCTGTTGAGCCCGCCTTCCAGCTTGCTTTTGGCCCACAAAGTGACGAACGTAGTCATCTATGGTGACGAAATCTGATCGATCCGAACAAGATTCCGGGGCCAACGAAGAGCGCCCGGAGACGGGCTTTACTCGGGTAGGCGTTCGGACCGACTACGTGGTGTTTTCCGTGGCGGCCGCAGCGGTGCTGGCTATTGTCGTGTGGGGTCTCGTAGCTCCCGACAACCTGAACTCGGTAACCGGAAGTGTTCTCGGCTGGTTGGTGACGAACATCGGCTGGCTCTTCGTACTCGCAGCTTCGGCTTTCGTGCTGTTTTCCATCTACCTCGCTGTCAGTCGATTCGGCGACATTCCGCTGGGCAAAGACGGTGAGAAGCCCGAGTTCCGAACCGTCAGCTGGATCGCCATGATGTTCAGCGCCGGCATGGGCATCGGCCTGATGTTCTTCGGTGTCGCGGAACCGCTTGCGCACTACGTGACTCCGCCTCCCGGCACCGACGGTGGCGTCGGAACTGCCATGGCTACCACCATGTTTCACTGGGGTCTTCATCCTTGGGCGATGTATGCCGTTGTGGGCCTTGCCATTGCGTACGGGTCGTATCGCCGAGGACGCAAGCAACTGTTCAGTTCGGCCTTCATCCCGTTGCTCGGTCGCAAAGCCGAAGGGCCGATCGGCAAGGTCATCGACATCCTGGCAATCTTTGCGACGCTTTTCGGCACCGCAGCATCTTTGGGGCTCGGCGCACTTCAGATCGGCTCCGGTTTCGAGGTAGTCGGCTGGATGGAAGAAGCCGGCGTATTCCTGCTCGTGGCCATCGTTGCGGTGCTGACCCTGGCGTTCGTCGCTTCGGCAGTTTCCGGTGTGGCCAAGGGAATTCAGTGGCTCTCCAACATCAACATGGTGCTCGCGCTGATCTTGGCCCTGTTCGTGTTCGTTCTCGGGCCGACCGTACTGATTCTCAATCTGCTCCCGACGACCATTGGTGCATACGTTTCCGACCTCGCCCAGATGTCGGCCCGCACGGGTGCATCGTCGAATCCTGAAACCGGCGCGTGGCTTTCGTCGTGGACGATCTTCTACTGGGCATGGTGGGTGTCGTGGACGCCGTTCGTCGGCATGTTCCTGGCCCGCATCAGCCGCGGCCGCACGATCCGCCAGTTCATCGTCGGCGTCATCGCCGTTCCCACGACTGTCAGCTTGCTCTGGTTCGCGATCTTCGGCGGCGCAGGCATCGGCGAGGAACGCGACGGAATCGGCTTGTCCGGCCGAGGCTCGGAAGAGGCTCAACTGTTCGGCATGCTCGACAATCTGCCGTTGGCCGGAGTGACGACTGTCCTCGTCATGCTGCTCGTCGCAGTGTTCTTCGTCTCCGGCGCCGACGCTGCGTCGATGGTGATGGGGACGCTCTCGCAGCGCGGAACGCTCGAACCGAGTCGCTGGGTCGTGGTGTTCTGGGGCATGTTGACCGGTGGCGTCGCGGCGCTTCTGCTGTGGACCGGTGGTTCCGAAGCGCTCGACGGCTTGCAGACCATGACGATCATCGCTGCGGCGCCGTTCGTGCTGGTCATGATCGGACTGTGCTTCTCGCTGTACAAGGATCTTTCGCACGACCCGATCATCATTGCGGCGAAGGAGCAGAAACGTGCTCTCCTACGCCCGCGCCGAGGACGCCGTGTGGGTAAGTCAGTGGAGTAGGACTTGAGCGGAGTAGGACTTGAACTGTGAAGGGGCACCGAACTGCGGTTCGGTGCCCCTTTGTCGTCCGGTTATTTCCAGCTGGGCAACCACAGATGGTTCTGCCACGATTCCGGCGTGATCGGCATGGCGGTGAGTATCGGCCAGAGGTAGACGAAGTTGGCCACGACCAGACCGATGTACAGACTGACTGCCAGAAGTCCGGTGGTACGACGCTCGACGGACGCGCTCGCCTTGCCCAGTACATCGCCGAGGACCAGCGCAAATCCCATGACCATGAACGGGGCGAGTGCAACTGCGTAGAAGTAGTACATCTGGCGGTCGAGCGTCGCGAACCACGGGAGGTAAGCGGCACCGTAGCCCGTCAGGACCACGGCGTATCGCCAGTCCCTGCGCACGAACGTCTGCCAGATCGCCCACGCCAACATCGGTAGGGCCAGCCACCACATCGCCGGTGTGCCGATCAGCATCACGGCCTTGACGCAGCTGGCGGCCCCGCAACCGGTGACCTGCTCGCCGTCGGCGTAGTAGTAGAGCATCGGTCGTAGCCCCATCGGCCACGTCCACGGTTTCGACTCCCACGGGTGGTGGTTTCCGGCGGAGTTGGTCAGACCGGCGTGGAACTGGAGAACGTTGCCGCTGTAGTACCAGAGTGAGCGCAGCGCGGAGGGAATGAAGCTCCATGTGCCGCCCTCACCGATCTCGTTACCGACGGCGTGACGGTCGACGCCGGTCTCGCTGGTGAACCAGGCCCAGTAGCTCGCGAGGTACACACCGAGCGGAATGATCACCAACGCATACAGAGCCGGCCCGATGTCGCGAACTGCAGTGCCGACCCATGGGCGCTGCACGCGGTAGGCGCGGCGCGCTGACAGGTCGAAGGCAACACTGAGCAATCCGAAGAACAGAATGAAGTACATGCCGGACCACTTGGTTCCGCAGGCCAGGCCGAGCAGGATGCCGGCGCCGAACCTCCACCACCGGAAACCCAGCCGCGGACCCCAGGCAGAGTCGCCGATTCGGCCCTCTTCGTATACCTTCGCCATCCGTTCGCGGACTTGGTCGCGATCGACCACCAGGCATCCGAGAGCAGCGAGGACGAAGAAAGCCAGGAAGATGTCGAGCATCCCCAGGCGTGAGGAGACGAAGGTGACGCCGTCGACGATGAGCAGGATTCCGGCAATCGCGCCGATCAGCGTGGAGCGCGTCATGCGGCGCACGATCCGGATGATCAGCAAGACCATCAGTGTCCCGACCAGGGCCGACGAGAATCGCCACCCCCAACCGTTGTAACCGAAGAGTGCTTCGCCGATCGCGATCATCTGCTTACCGATGGGCGGGTGTACCACCAATCCGTAACCGGGATTGTCTTCGATGCCGCCACCGGTCAGAACTTGCCAGCCCTGCGGAACGTAGTGCTTCTCGTCGAAGACAGGTGTGCCGGCGTCGGTCGGGTAGGCGAGCATCGTGAAGCGTGTGATCGCCGCGATAGCGGTGACGAAAGCGGTGACGATCCAGCCGCGCAATCTGTCGGTCGGGCCGAAATCAGGATCCGGTACCAGCGGGCCGGGACTACGCATTACCCGATCGCTCGTGGCGGGCGTTGGCCGCTCGTCCGTCTGCACAGTCACCTGGCAATCGTAGGCTGTCAGGTATGACTGGTCGCTTGGTACTCGCCGCAACACCCATGGGAGATGTCGGTGACGCGTCTCCGCGTCTTCGGTCTGCTCTCGCAACCGCCGACGTCGTTGCTGCGGAGGACACACGACGCACCAAGTCTCTGGCGTCCGCGCTCGAGGTAACCATCACCGGGAAGATCGTCAGTTTCTACGATCAGGTCGAGATTTCCCGGCTGCCCGCGCTGGTCGCCGACGTCGCCGAAGGCAAGACCGTCCTGCTGGTCACGGACGCGGGCATGCCGTCGGTCAGCGATCCCGGATATCGCCTTGTCGCCGCCTGCGTAGCCGAGAACCTCGCCGTCACGTGCTTGCCCGGTCCGTCGGCGGTGACGACGGCGCTGGCACTCTCCGGATTGCCCGTCGAGCGGTTCTGCTTCGACGGGTTCCCGCCGCGTAAGCAGGGGCAGCGCAAGACGTGGCTCTCTGCCTTGGCAACCGAGCAGCGAGCGTGTGTGTTCTTCGAAGCGCCTCATCGCCTTGCCGACTGCCTCGCAGATGCGGTGGAAGTGCTCGGGCCGAATCGCCGCGCGGCTGTGTGCCGGGAATTGACCAAGACCTACGAGGAAGTGAAGCGCGGCACTCTCGGGGAGTTAGCTGCTTGGGCCGCCGAGGGCGTTCGCGGTGAGATCACGGTGGTGCTCGAAGGCGCAGTGCTGGTGGCATCTGATCCTGCCGATCTGGTCGACGAGGTGGAAAGGCTGGTCGAGGGGGGAGCACGATTGAAGGACGCGTGTGCTCTGGTCGCAACGGCCGGAGTCTCCAAGCGTGAGTTGTACGAGACGGTCCTGGCTGCGCGCAAGGACTAGCGGGAGCGGTTCACGGCGGGTGTGCCGGGACGCAGGTTGGCGTCGTCGGCTGCAGCCTGGCCGGCGTGCCAGCCTTCGGCGTCCACGGACCGTCCGCGAGTCTTACGGGTTGTCGGGAACAATCGATCGAATTCGGCGTCGACGGCCTCGGATGTGGTGGCGAGGATCGGCAGAAGATCCGCGACGTCCATCGATGCCGCGTCGGCCGCTTCGGCGGTGGCTTTGGTGCCGGCGTCACGCAGGCGGTGTCCGATGCGGCTGGCGAACCCGGCCAGGAATCCCTTGCGGAACGAGGTGGTGCGTGAGCCGCCACGATTGCTCGAGTCGGCGAATTGCATTGCACGGGTTGCCTGTACGAGCAGGGAAGTGAACAGCATGTCGACTTGCTGAAGGTCGACCGGAGTGCCGACGACGGTCGCGAGTGCAATGTCGCTGAACCAGACAGTCCTGACTCGATTCGATTCGCCGATCTCGGTCAGGAGGTGAACCTTTTCCTTCACGTACGGGTTCTCGATGTGAATGCGTCGGGCATTGACGGATGTGTCGGTGACCCCGGCGCGACTGTGGAGCAGTGCGGAGTCGATGGCGTACCGGGTCATCAACTCCTGGGCCTTCGCGGTGAAAATCTCGGCTTCTTCCGCGAAGTTGGTTGCTTCCGCTTTGGCGAGTAGTCCACGAATTCGCTTGAGTACCTTGGCGTCGACCTCGGTATCGCCGACGCCGGCATAGCTGGTATCGGTGCGTTGCGACGGCCAGGTGGATGGTGGCGCGAGCAACACCGTCCACTGAGGTAGGCGCATCCACGATCGCGCGACGTCGACGATCTGCGAAACGAGGAAGTAGGGATCCTGGAACAGAAGGCCGGCCGCGAGGGAGCGAAAAACGTCGTCGTCCACGGTGATTCGAGAAGCGATGTGCCGAGACTTCGGATACTGCTCGCCGATCGTCTGCAACTGCCCCACCCATTCGAGCGGAGCGCGATCGGAGGCGCGCGACGCCTTCGCGTCGAACAGGATGGTGGTGGCGGCGAGATCGGCGTCGGACGCTTCTTTACTTCGACGCGCCAGGTGAATCAGATCCGCCGGCTGCCATCCGCGGTCGTACGCCGCGGACAGTTCGGAAACGAGATCTCGCACCGCGGAAACGGATTGAGGGCTGACCTCCTGAGTGGACACCCGTGCTCCGTTCCATGGCAGTGTCTGCGCCGAAGCGCTGGTTCGAATGTATGTTCTATTCGTGGTCATGGCTGGAGTGTGCACGTCGGGTCCGACACATCCGCCGGTAGGCGGATATTTCGGACCCCACGTGCGGCACTCTCGCTTAGCTCATTCCTCGACGAAGCGGGGGAAAACTGGCGCCGGAGCAGGCAGTTTCCGGTTCGCGTCGATGCGAACCGCAATGTCGGCGAACTGCCGGTTCTCTTCGCTCTGGCCAAGCAGATCGAGGATGCGTGACGCCGCGTCGGGCATCACCGGCTGAACGAGAAGCCCGACGATACGGACCACTTCGAGCGTCACGTACAGAACCGTCGCCATGCGTGCCGGATCCGTCTTGCGCAGAACCCACGGTTCCTGCTTGGAGAAGTACCGGTTGGTCTCGCCGAGAACGCCCCAGATGGCTTCCAGTGCGAGATGCAGCGCCTGCACGTCGAACTCGCTGCGGCACTTGGCAAGCAGGGCATCCGCCGACGCCAGCATCGCCAGGTCGTCCTCGGTGAACTCGCCGGGGGTCGGTACCTGGGCATCGCAGTTCTTCGCGACCATCGTCAGTGAACGCTGCGCGAGGTTGCCCAGTTCATTGGACAGGTCTGCATTCATACGCGTCACGATTGCTTCGTGGCTGTAGCTGCCGTCCTGGCCGTACGAGATCTCGCGGAGCAGGAAGAAGCGGACCGCGTCTAGGCCGTACTGATCGACCATCGCGATGGGGTCGACGACGTTGCCGACCGACTTCGACATCTTCTCGCCCTTGTTGTACAAGAACCCGTGGACGAAGACCCGCTCTGGCAGTTCGATGCCGGCAGACATGAGGAACGCCGGCCAGTACACGGTATGGAAACGCGTGATGTCCTTGCCGATGATGTGCAGGCTCGCGGGCCAGAACTTCTCGAACTCCGCCGAGTCGACGTTCGGGTAACCCACGCCGGTCAGGTAGTTGGTGAGGGCGTCGACCCAGACGTACATGACGTGGTCGGGGTCTCCGGGAACCTCGACGCCCCAGTCGAACGTGGTGCGCGAGATCGACAGGTCCTTGAGGCCGCCCTTGACGAAGCTGACGATCTCGTTGCGACGAGTCGCGGGGGCAATGAACTCGGGATGCTCTTCGTACAGAGCAAGCAAACGGTCCTCGTAGGCCGAGAGACGGAAGGTGTAGTTGGACTCCTCGGTCCACTCCACCGGAGTGCCGGTCTCCGTCGACTGACGGGTGCCGTCGTCCAGAAGCGTGGTCTCGGCTTCGGTGTAGAAGGCCTCGTCACGAACCGAATACCACCCCGAGTACGTGTCGAGGTAGATGTCGCCCGATGCAGCCATCTTTTCCCAGATCGCCTTGCTGGCGACCTGATGGTCGGCGTCGGTGGTGCGGATGAAGCGGTCGTACGAGATGTTCAGGACCTTGTCGAGGTTCTGGAACACGTCGGAGTTCCGAGCCGCGAGTTCGCGGACGTCGATGCCCTCTTTGATCGCTGTCTGCTGCATCTTCAGACCGTGCTCGTCGGTGCCGGTCATGAAGAACACTTCATGACCGTCCAACCGCTTGAAGCGGGCGAGCGCGTCCGAGGAGATGTACTCGTACGCGTGGCCGATGTGCGGAGCGCCGTTGGGATACGCGATCGCTGTCGTGATGTAGAACGGCGATCGTTCCGCGCCTTCCGGGGCAGCGGAGTCCGGGCGCGGGGTCTGGGAGGGTGAGGCAGGCACAGTCATGGTGGGCTTACTCTATCGGGCGTGAGCAAAGACCGTCCCGCCCCCGATGCCCCTGAGCCCTTGTCGCCTCTGATCGACGCACATACGCACCTCGACGCCTGTGGTGCGCACGACGCTGCGACCGTGGCCGAAATTGTCGATCGGGCCGAAGCCGTCGGCGTCGGACGGGTCGTCACGGTGGCCGACGACCTTGATGCCGCACGCTTTGCCGTCGACGCTGCGAACTGGGATTCGAGGGTTTACGCAGCCGTCGCAATCCATCCGACCAGGGCGAACGTCCTCGATGTCGACACCAGAGCCGAGATAGAACGGTTGGCGTCCGATCCGCGGGTCGTCGCGGTGGGGGAGACCGGGCTGGATCTCTACTGGCCAGGCAAGCTCGAAGGGTGCGCCACCATCGAGGAGCAGGTCGACGGTTTCCGGTGGCACATCGACCTCGCGAAGCGTCTCGGCAAGACGCTGATGATTCACAATCGCGAAGCCGATGAGGACCTGCTGCGGGTGCTGCACGAGGAAGGCGCGCCGGAGACCGTGGTGTTCCATTGCTTCTCCTCGGATTCGGAGATGGCCCGTGCGTGCATCGACGCGGGCTACGTGTTGAGTTTCTCGGGAACCGTGAGTTTCAAGAATGCGAAGGCGCTGCGTGAGGCCGCGCTGTTGGTGCCGTCGGATCAACTGATCGTCGAGACGGATGCGCCGTTCTTGACGCCGCACCCGTTCCGCGGTGCGCCCAACGAGTCGTACTGCCTGCCGTACACAGTGCGCGCGCTCGCAGACATCCGCGGTGAGGATCCGCAGGCGCTGGCAGCAGCGTCCACGGCGACAGCGGAGCGCGTCTACAAGCTCTGACGCTATGGTGGTCTGACAGGTAACTCCGCGCCCGGGACGGTCGTGTCCCGGTTCGTCTACTGCGCGGAGTATTCAGATGAATGACTACAACGTGGTCACAGTCCGCATCGAAACGTGGGAATTCGAGTGCTGTGCACCGTTGCCGGTGGTCGGCGAAAAATCTGCGTGGGCTTTGCACCCCACACGTGAGTCGCTGTGGTTCGACGGGACGGTTCATGGAGGAATCTATCCCGACGACGTGGAACCTACGGCCGGGATCGTTCTCTCGATCCGACTCGAGCGCGGCGAGTTTGTCGAACAAGAACCCAGGCACTGGGTATTGGTACCTGGGAGCACCGATCACGTTCGAGTCGAGAAGGTCCCACGGTCTTTTCGCGGCATGTCGTCGCTGGTTGCCGGTCGTCGTGGCTGGATGGAGACGGCCGTTGTCGTCGAATTGGCCACCACCCGTGCGCCTTTCCGGTAGTCCCCACTACCAAAAAGGCGCACAGGGGGCTTGCCCCTAGAGAACCTTCGCCAGGAAGTCCTGGGTGCGCTGCTGCTGGGGGTTGCCGAACAGACTCTCCGGCTTACCTTCTTCGACGATGTATCCGTCGGCCATGAAGATGACTCGGTCGGAAACCTCACGGGCGAAGCCCATCTCGTGGGTCACGACGACCATGGTCATGCCCTGCTTGGCGAGGTCGCGCAGCACCTGCAGAACCTCACCCACCATTTCGGGGTCGAGGGCGCTGGTGGCCTCGTCGAAGAGCATGATGTCCGGACTCATCGCGAGTGCGCGGGCGATGGCAACGCGCTGCTTCTGCCCACCGGACAGGCTGGCGGGCTTGGCATCTGCCTTCTCCGCGAGGCCGACCTGGCCGAGCAGTTTGACGGCGATCTCGCGAGCCTGCTCCTTGGTCGATCGCCCGGTCTGCACCGGAGCGAGCATCACGTTTTCGACGACGCTCATGTGGGGGAACAGGTTGAAGTGCTGGAACACCATCCCGATGTGCTGGCGCACCTTGTCGATGTCGACATCCTTGTTCGTGAGGTCGAACTGGTCGACGCGCACGGATCCGGCGGTGATGTCTTCGAGGCGGTTGAGGCAACGCAGGAAGGTCGACTTGCCGGAACCGGAAGGCCCGATGACGCAGACCACTTCACCGCTCTTGATGTCGACGTCCAGGCCCTTGAGGACCTCGTTGTCGCCGAACGACTTCTTCAGTCCCTTGACCGAAATCTTGACCTCGGTGGCGGACTTGCCCATGTTGACGGCTGTTTCGGTCACTTGTTGATCCTCTTCTCGAGGCGGTTCGACAGCTTGGTGAGCGCCATGATGATGATGAAGTACATGACGCCGATGATCAGCCACATGTTGAACGACTGGAAGTTGCGCGCGATGATGATGCGCCCTGTCTGAGTGAGCTCGGCGAGTCCGATGACCGACAGGATCGACGTGTCCTTGAGGGTGATCACGAACTGGTTGATGTACGACGGGATCATCGTGCGAATTGCCTGCGGCATGATGACTTTTCGCATCGACTTCATGTAGCTGATGCCCAGGCTTCGTGACGCCTCCATCTGTCCCTTGTCGACGGACAGGATGCCGCCGCGGACGATTTCAGCCATGTACGCGCCGGCGTTGAGCGAGAGCGTGATGATGCCTGCGGTGAAGGCGGACATCTGGAAATGCAGGGCTGCCGGGATGCCGAAGTAGATGAAGAATGCCTGCACCAACAGCGGTGTGCCGCGGAAGATGTCGACGTAGGTTGTGCCTATACCTCGGACGAACATGTTGGTGGACACGCGGCAGAGACCGAAGATCGCGCCTAGGACCAGAGCGATCGCGATCGAGACGACGGAGAGAACGATCGTCAACCACAGGCCCTTGAGAAGCTGCGGGTAGGTGCTCTTGATCAAGCCGATGATGGAGTTGTCCGACGTCGACGCGCCCTGACCGAGGTAGGTCGAGACGATTTCGTCGTACTGGCCGTCGTCGCGCAGGTTCTGCAGTCCGGCGTTGAACATCTGGAGCAGTTCGGCGTTCTGGCCCTTGTTGACTGCGAAGCCGTAGCTCGCGCCCACCTCTTTTTCGGTGACCGTCTTGAGGCCGTTGCCCTGTGTGATGCCGTAGGCGAGGACGGGGTAGTCGTCGAAGACTGCGACGGAGTTCCCGGTGCGGACCTCGTCGTACATGCTGGCGGAGTCGGCGAAATAGACTGTGGTGAAGCCGTATTGGTCCTTGATGGACTCGGCGAAGCTGGCGCCCTCGGTGCCGTTCTTGACGGCGACGCGCTTGCCCCTCAGATCCTCGTACGACTTCACGTCGTTGTCGGTCTCGAGGACCGCCATCTGCACGCCCGACTCGAAGTACGGGTCGGAGAAGTCGAACACCTGCTTGCGGGCGTCGGTGATGGACATGCCCGCGATGACGCCGTCCGCCTGCCCGGCCTGCACGGCCTGAAGGGCCGCGTCGAAGCCGAGCTGCTTGATGTCGACCTTGAAGCCTTGGTCCTCGGCGATCGCATTGAGCAGGTCGATGTCGATGCCGACGAGTTTGCCGTCTTCGTTCTCGAATTCGAACGGGGCGAATGTCAGATCGGTGGCGATCGTGTAGGTGCGGCCGGGTTGCGCGCTCGCGATTCCGGGGGCGAACAGCGCTGCGATCAGCGCCAGCAGGATGGCCAGGATCGGCCACCTGGCATTACGTGGTCTGTCGAATCTTCTTCGCACTATCGCCCAGCTTTCTTCTGTCGCGCCCGGGATCGCCGGACTGCTTTGAACCAGACGAGAACATACTGCGCCCAGAGCTGAATCGATACACGGGTATCGGAGCCGGAAAGTGTAGAACACACGACACGCCGTTGCCGTTCCGTGACAAAAGTCGCATTTCGTTGTGATTTGGTTGCCGATACAACGCTCGGTCGTTACCGTATTGTGATCGAACGTCGTCTGCCTTGGGATTTCCTGTGTCGCCTTTTGCCAAGATCAACTCCACGAAGTCACCACTTCTCTATTCAGTGGTGGGTGCGTTGCTTCTGACGCTCATCGTCGGGGGTGCGCTCGCCGTGGTTCGGCACAAGACGATCACCCTCGACGTCGACGGCGACATGATTTCGCTGTCCACGATGTCGAGCAGCGTCGGTACCGCTCTCGAGGACGCCGGATACCCGGTCGATCCCAAGGACGCGCTCGCACCCAGTGCCGATTCCTCCCTGTCCGATGGCGATACCGTCGTACTACGCCGTGCCCGTGAGTTGGCTCTGACCGTCGACGGTCAGCCGACCACCATCTGGACCACCGCATTGACGGTCGACGAGGCATTGAAGCAGGTAGATGTTTCCGACGACTTCGCAGTCTCGGCTTCGCGCTCGCATCGTCTGCCGCTCGAACGGACCGAGCTCGACGTCGTCAGCCCGAAGACCGTCAGCGTCAGCGACGGTGGCGCTCCCGCGGCGGAGGTCAAGCTCGCCGCCGTGACCGTCGGCGATCTTCTCGCGGCCAAGAATACGCCGCTCGAGCAGGCCGACTCGGTGGTTCCCACCGCCGAGACACCCGTTACCAACGGCCTGACCATCCAGGTCACTCGCGACCGCACGGACACTCGCGTCGAGACGCAGCCGATCGCGCCGCCGGAGAACAAGGTCGAGGATCCCGAGCTGGAGAAGGACAAGACCGTCGTCGAGAACCCGGGTGTTCCGGGTGAGCGCACGGCCACCGTCGAGGTCAAGACCGTCAACGGCGTCGAGGCCGGACGAACCGAACTGTCCGCGACCGTGATCAAGGAACCGGTCGCAGCAGTGGTGAAGGTCGGTACCAAGCAGGCTTCCGCTCCCGCTGTGTCCAACGCGTCGACGTGGGATGCCATTGCTCAGTGCGAGGCGACCGGAAACTGGGCCATCAACACCGGCAACGGTTTCTACGGAGGACTTCAGTTCACCCAGAGCACCTGGGAAGCATTCGGCGGCGGTCAGTACGCAGCTCGCGCCGACCTCGCATCACGTGAACAGCAGATCGCGATCGGCGAGAAGGTCCGCGCCGGTCAGGGCTGGGGTGCTTGGCCGTCCTGCACCAGCAAATTGGGCCTGCGCTGACGCGCTCACACCTCACAGAACACAGGAACCGATGTCACCGTTCGCCAAAATCAACTCGACCAGGTCGCCGTTGTTGTACTCGGCGATCGCCGCTCTTCTCCTGACGGTTCTCGTGGGTGGTGTTCTGGCCGTCGTCCGGCACAAGACCATCACTCTCGATGTCGACGGTGAGCAGATTCGCCTGAGCACCATGTCGACCAACGTCGACGGCGCTCTCGAGGACGCGGGTTACCCGATCGGTGACAAGGATGCAGTTGCTCCCGCGGCCGACGCTTCGCTGTCCGACGGCGACACCGTGGTGCTCCGTCGTGCCCGTGAGATCACGCTGACGGTCGACGGTCAGCCGCAGAAGCTCTGGACCACAGCCTTGACCGTCGACGACGCGTTGAAGCAGTTGGACGTCGCGGCGGATGTGCACGTGTCGGCTTCGCGCTCGCAGCGTCTTCCGCTGGACGGCGCCGCGCTCGACGTGCTGACACCGGTCGTCGCAAAACTGGTCGACGGCGCAAACGCGGCAGCAGACGTGCGTATCGCGGCGCCGACGGTCGGGGAGTTCCTTACCGCCAACGGCACTCCGCTCGAGCAGTCGGACACGGTGGTTCCCGCCGCCGACGCTCCACTGACCGAGGGCCTGGAGGTCACGGTGACGCGCAACCGCACCGAGAGCAAGGTCGAGACCTTGCCGCTCGATCCGCCGGATCAGCGCATCGAGGATCCGACGATGAACCAGAGCCGCACGATCGTCGAGAACCCGGGCGTGCCCGGCGTGCGTGACGTGACGTTCGCCGTGAATCTCGTCAACGGTGTCGAAGCCGGACGTACCCAGGTCGCGGAGACGATCACCACACCGGCGCAGCCGAAGGTCGTGCGTGTCGGAACGAAGCCGGGCACCGAGGTGCCGCCCGTGGAGAACGGTTCGACGTGGGATGCGCTCGCACAGTGCGAGGCCACCGGTAACTGGGCCATCAACACCGGCAACGGTTTCTACGGCGGCGTGCAGTTCGATCAGAACACCTGGGAACGACAGGGCGGGTTGAAGTATGCGCCCCGCGCCGACCTCGCCACCCGTGAAGAACAGATCGCGATTGCGACACAGACCCAGCGCACTCAGGGCTGGGGCGCATGGCCGTCGTGCTCGGGTCGCCTCGGACTGGGATAAGTTCTACTGGTGTCAGACGCCGAACAATCGAACGAACCCATCGCTACTCCGCGCGGGCAGGCAGCCCTGCTCGGTCCGGTCGAGGTGCGCGCTCTTGCCGAGGAATTCGGTGTCCGGCCCACGAAACAGTTGGGGCAGAACTTCGTTCACGACGCCAATACCGTGAGGCGCATCGTCACCACGGCAGGCGTGACACGTGACGACGTCGTTCTCGAGGTAGGGCCTGGTCTCGGTTCGCTGACGATGGCGCTGATGGACGTGGTCGATCGGGTCATCGCGGTCGAGATCGATCCCAACCTCGCGGCTCGCCTGCCGAAGACGGTGGCCGAGCGAGCGCCGGAACTGGCCGATCGCCTGACCGTCGTCGAAGCCGACGCGATGCGTGTGCTGCCTTCGCAGATTCCCGGCGAGCCGACCGCGCTTGTCGCGAACCTGCCGTACAACGTCGCGGTGCCGGTGCTGTTGCACCTGTTCGCGTCGCTTCCGAGTCTGCGGACCGCACTCGTGATGGTGCAAGCCGAGGTTGCCGACCGCCTGGCGGCTGATCCGGGAAGCAAGATCTACGGCGTTCCCAGCGTCAAGGCCAACTTCTTCGGCGAGGTTCGCCGCGCCGGTGCCGTCGGACGCAACGTGTTCTGGCCGGTGCCGAAGGTGGAATCAGGTCTGGTTCGTATCGACCGGTATGCGGAGCCGCCGTGGCCGATGGACGAGAAGCACCGCAAGCAGGTTTTTGCGGCGATCGACGCCGCATTCGCGCAGCGCCGCAAGACTTTGCGTGCCGCGCTCAGCGGTTGGGCAGGTTCGCCTGCCGAGGCCGAACGACGGCTCCTCGCTGCCGGCATCGAGCCACAGACGCGTGGTGAGATGCTCGACGCAGCAGCCTTCGTTCGGCTGGCTGGAGGCGAATAGCCCCGTGCGCGGTTAAGGAGTGCAGGGACTCCCTAACCGCGCACAGGGGCTTGCCCCCTTATTTGAACCGCCGCAACCTCAGGCTGTTGCTCACCACGAACACACTGCTGAATGCCATTGCGGCACCGGCGAGCATCGGGTTGAGCAGGCCGGCCGCAGCCAGCGGGATCGCAGCCGTGTTGTAGGCGAATGCCCAGAACAGGTTGCCCTTGATGGTCTTGAGCGTCTTGCGGGACAGTCGAATTGCATCGGCTGCCGACCGCAGGTCACCTCGCACCAGAGTGATGTCGCTGGCCTCGATCGCAACGTCAGTACCCGTGCCCATCGCCAGGCCGAGATCGGCCTGAGCCAGGGCTGCCGCGTCGTTCACGCCGTCGCCGACCATGGCCACGACGCGTCCTTCCGCTTGCAGTTTCTTGACGGCGTCGACCTTGTCCGCAGGCATGACCTCGGCGAAGACGGTGCTGATCCCGACCTGATCCGCGACAGTGCGAGCAACGGTGGCGTTGTCACCGGTCAGCAGAACCGGTTCGAGGCCGAGTGCTTTCAACTGCGCGATTGCTTCGGCGCTCGTGTCCTTGACCGCGTCGGCGATCACGAGGATGCCGTGCGCCTTGCCGTCCCAGCCCACCGCGATTGCGGTGCGCCCGGCCTTCTCTGCTGCAGCCTTCGCCTCGCGGAGATTTTCCGGCAACGGCATCGACCAGTCGGCGAGCAGCGCGTCTCGGCCCGCGACGACGGCGTGACCGTCGACCATTCCCTGCACGCCGCGCCCGGCGACGTTCACGAAATCCTCGACCGTAGGCAATTCGCCCACGGCTTCGGTCGCACCCTTCGCGATCGCTGCGGCGATGGGGTGCTCGGAGCGATGTTCGAGTGCGCCGGCCAGCCGAAGGACCTCGTCGACGGTTGTTCCTTCGCCCACCACGGTGTCCAGCAATGTCATCTGACCGGTGGTGACGGTTCCCGTCTTGTCGAGCACGACGGTGTCGACTGCGCGCGTCGATTCGAGCACCTCGGGTCCCTTGATGAGGATTCCCATCTGGGCTCCGCGGCCCGTGCCCACCAACAGAGCTGTGGGCGTTGCCAATCCGAGAGCACAGGGGCACGCGATGATCAGCACGGCGACCGCAGCGGTGAACGCCATCTCGATGGGGTTGCCGGTACCGAGCCAGTAGCCCAGTGTCGCAACGGCAATCGCGATGACGACCGGCACGAAGATACCGGCGATCCGATCGGCGAGGCGCTGAACTTCGGCCTTGCCGTTCTGTGCGTCTTCGACCAGTGCCGCCATCTGGGCGAGTTGGGTGTCGCTCCCGACCCGGGTGGCCTCGACGGTCAAGGTTCCACCGACGTTAACGGTGGCGCCGACGACAGTGTCCCCGACACCGACTTCCTCCGGCACGGATTCGCCGGTCAACATGCTCATGTCGACGGCTGAGCGGCCCTCGGTGATGATGCCGTCGGTGGCGATCTTCTCGCCGGGCCGGACGATGAAGGAGTCGCCCGCTGCCAGTTCTTCGGCGGGGATTCGTACTTCGACGCCGTTGCGCAATACCGCGACGTCTTTCGCACCGAGTTCCATGAGTGCGCGTAGTGCGGCGCCGGACGTGCGCTTGGACTTGTGCTCGAAGTAGCGTCCGGCCAGCACGAACGTGATGACGCCCGCGGCAACTTCGAGGTAGATGTTGGCGCTGCCGTCCATCCGGTCGACCGTCAGCCGGAAGGCGTGCTTCATACCGGCTTCGCCCGCAGTGCCGAAGAACAGTGCGTAGAGCGACCAGACGAAGGCCGAGATGGTGCCCAGCGAAATTAGCGTGTCCATCGTGGCCGCGCCGTGACGCAGGTTCACCCAGGCAGCCCGGTGGAAGGGGAGGGCCGCCCACACGATGACCGGTGCGGCCAGTGTGAGGGAGAGCCATTGCCAGTTGTCGAACTGCAGCGCAGGAATCATCGCCATAGCGATGACCGGCACAGAGAGAAGAGTCGAGATGATCAGGCGAGTACGGAGCTCGCGCAGATCACGATCCTGCGGGGTTTCCGCATCCGGGTCGACGGTGTCCGGCGCGCTGGGCGGCTTGGGGAGCGCGGCGGAATAACCGGCGTTCTCGACGGCAGTGACCAGATCTTCGA
The DNA here is from genome assembly GCF_044908235.1 of Rhodococcus sp. 27YEA6. NCBI lineage: Bacteria > Bacillati > Actinomycetota > Actinomycetes > Mycobacteriales > Nocardiaceae > Rhodococcus > Rhodococcus sp. 27YEA6. Next base: position 986,746 of record NZ_JBIYCY010000001.1, read on the forward strand.
CGGGTACCCCGTCCGGGAAGGTGACCTTGGCCTTCTCCGTCGCGTAGTTGACGGTGGCTGTGACGCCGTCGATCTTGTTGAGCTTCTTCTCGATTCGTGACGCGCAGGAGGCGCAGGTCATCCCGGTGATCGCGAGTTCGACGCTGCTCGAGTTGGCAGCATTGTCGACCGCAGTCGGTGACGTCATCAGTGCCCTCCCTCGTGATTGTCTGGAACTGAAGCTGTGGAAATGCCTGCATCAACAGTGAATTCGGCGGTCCGAACCACGCCCTCGTGCTGGAAGTCGAGGAACAGCCGGTATGTGCCTTCGCTCGGTGCCTGTGCGTGGAAGGAAATGTCCGGACCAGGAGCTGTGACGCCGTCGCCTGGCTCGCCTTCGGGGTGCACGTGCAGGTAGGCGAGGTCGCCGGTGCGCAGGGCAACGAGGTGACCGAAGGCACCGAGGTACGGATCGAGATCGGTGACCGGGGCTCCGTCGCGAGCAACGCTCAGCGTGATCGGGCCGCCGGCAGTGGTCAGATCACCGTCGAGAGTCACGGTGTATCCGTCGACGGTTGCGGTCGCGCTCTTCGCAGGTAGCGGCGCAGGAGTGAATTCGCCTGCCACGTCGAAGTTTCGGCCGAGTGTCAGTTGGGTGCCGTCGGTGGGATCGAAGTCCGCGAAGACTCGGTAGGTGCCGGCGGCGGGCCAGGCCCAGTCGATCGACCAGGTGCCGTCTGCAGCGAGGGACGGATGTACGTGGCGGAATTCGCTGGTGTCGTTTCGGACGACAATGAGGTGGAGTTTCTTCTCGTGCAGGAGGTCGAAATCGACGACGGGCGTGTTGGTGTCGTCGAGAATCCGGAAGGTCAAGGTTCCCGGCTCCCCAGCTCGACCGGGTGCGGTCACATCGGTGAGTGTGTATCCGCCGGAAGAGACTTCGAGTCCTGCAGGTGTTGCCGAATCCATGCCTGGCATCGATTCTGTGGTTGATTCGTGGGTGCTGTGCTGGGTGGTGGACATGTCTATCGGGCTTCCGATTGCGGCCCCCACGCCGAGGGCGGCGCCGAAGACGGCGACCAGCCCTACGGCGTAGGCGGCAAGTGTTGTCGAGGTGCGCACGGCTGACTCAGCTTGGTACGACTGCGTAGCCGGCTTCGTCGACTGCTGCGACGACGTCGGCTGCGGAGACGGGAGCATCGCTGGTGACAACGACGCGTCCGCTCGCCAGTTCGACATCCACCGCGGTTACTCCCGCGATGTTGCCGATCTCTTCCTTGACGGATCCGACGCAGTGTCCGCAGGTCATTCCGGAAACGGTGTATTCGGCGGTGGTCATCGCAGATCCCTTCGGTTGTGGAAAGCTTATTTTACGGATACCCGGTGTAGGTATCGCTCTGAAATCGAAGGTACCCCCAGGGGGTATGCCTGTCAACGGGCTGGGCAGTGATGAAGGCCTCAGGGAAGACAACACAGCGGATGTGTGGTCTACTTGTGGTGGTCGTAAGTGTTTGTGTTTGTGTTTCCACGCTCGCAAATGGTTAGGTTGCGAGCGTTTGGACATCCTCCACGGATTTGTCTCAGAACGGTCGTAGTAAGTGACCCGGGCGGTCGAAGCGACTGCCTGTTGACACTGTGTTAGAGGAGATTTACATGGCAGAGGGCATCGTGAAGTGGTTCAACTCCGAGAAGGGGTTCGGCTTCATCGCTCCCGAAGACGGCAGTGCTGACGTCTTCGTTCACTACTCCGAGATCCAGAGTGGCGGCTTCCGCACTCTCGAGGAGAACCAGCGCGTGGCGTTCGAGATCGGTCAGGGCAACAAGGGCCCGCAGGCCACCGGCGTTACCATCGTCTAAGACGTCCATGTGAGTCGGGCAACCGACGCATGACGTACTGACAAGACCCCAACTCTTCGGAGTTGGGGTCTTGTTGTATTTGGGTGAAAAACGCTGTCATGCATCGAGATACCGCTGAGTGGCGACCGCCGTCTCCGCCGCGATCGTGCGGCATTCCTCGCGGAGTTCAGGTGGATTCACAACGGTGAAATCGACGTCGAAAGCTCTGAGCCAGTGTGCGATCGATCGCAGAGAAGTGCCCGAAAGCACTATGACGCAACGCCCTTCGTCGGTGGACTCCACCGATCCCCACTGTTCGCTGACCATGGGTGCTATCTGCTCGATGGGTGCATGCAGTAGAACTGTTGCGCGCGTGGAGGAATAGGCCCGAGCGACACCGCGGGAAACGAAGTCTGCTGCACCACCGGCGGGTAGTTCCCGCGGCACGAATCGTGGGCCGGTGGGGATCTTGGGTTCCATTCTGTCTACGCGAAATGATCGCCAGTCTTCGCGAGCGAGATCCCATGCCACCAGATACCACCGGACACCCGACCGTACGAGCCGGTACGGTTCCACCTCGCGCCGGCTCTGGGTGCCGTCGTGAGTGCTGTAGTCGAATCGCAGGCGTTCGTGGTTGTGGCACACCGACGCGATGGCGGACAAGACCGACGCATCGACTGCGCTCGCGGCGGGCTCGCGTGGCACGACGTCGATCGACAGCGACTCCAGACGGTGTCGCAGCCTCGACGGCATGATCTGCCGCAGCTTCGCCAGCGCGCGCATCGAGGCCTCGCCGATGCCGACCACAGAGCCGGTCGCTCCGGACTGCAGTGAAAGTGCCACCGCGAGCACTTCTTCGTCATCGAGCTGTAGCGGGGGCATCTCCGCGCCCGCTCCCAGGCGATATCCGCCACCGACTCCGACTGTCGCGTCGACCGGGTAGCCGAGATCGCGGAGGCGGTCCACGTCACGTCTGACTGTGCGCGGGGTGATCGCGAGTTTGTCCGCGAGTTCGGCACCGGACCAGTCTCGACGCGTCTGGAGCAGTGACAGCAACCGCAGTAGGCGAGCCGATGTCTCCTTCATGGCCAGAAGTCTGCCAAACATTTAGGACCCAATGCGTCCTCAATTGAATTTAGGTTGGTCCACATCCGATCAGTCGAGAAGAAATTGGGGCACATCATGAGTCGCATCAACGACCGCAGACCGATGATCGAGACGAAGGCGCTCACCAAGCACTTCGCCCAGGGCAAGAAGCTCGTGGAAGCAGTCAAGGGAGTCACTCTCGACGTAGCGGAGGGCGAGTTGGTTGCCTTGCTTGGGCCGAACGGTGCCGGAAAATCGACGACGTTGCGCATGCTGACCACCTTGCTCGAGCCCACTTCCGGTACTGCGCGGATCGCGGGATTCGACATCGCTGCGGCACGAAACGAGGTGCGCTCCAGCCTCGGATACGTCGGACAGGGGAACGGAGCCGGCCACAACCAGCGGGTTCGCGACGAGTTGGTGACGCAGGGGTTGTGCTACGGAATGCCCAAGGGCGACTCGCAGGTCCGGGCCGACGAATTGCTGCGTGATCTCGAACTCACCGAGTTGGGTACTCGAAAGGTCAGTACGCTGTCCGGCGGGCAGCGACGGCGGCTCGATATCGCTCTGGGCCTGGTCCATCGCCCACCGCTCCTGTTCCTCGACGAGCCGACCACGGGCATGGACCCGCAGAGTCGGGCCAACCTCTGGGACCACATCCTCCGGCTGCGGCGCGAGATGGGCACCACGATCGTGCTGACCACGCACTACCTCGAAGAAGCGGATTCGATGGCAGAGCGGGTCATCGTCATCGACGAAGGCACTGTCATCGCGGACAACACCGCTGCCGCACTCAAAGCGGATCTCGCGGGGGATCATCTTCTGCTCACCTTCGACAGTGCCGAAGCGGCCGGCATCGCAGCGTCGGTGGCCGAGCAACTTGTCACTGTGCGTGACGTCACGGTCGAGGCAAACTCGGTGAGTATCCGTGCCGGCGAGGGTGATTCGACGCTCCCGGTATTGCTGCGTGAAGCCGATACCCGCGGCGCCCGCGCAGTTACTGCCGACATCACCAGGCCGACTCTCGACGACGTCTTCCTCACTCTCACCGGCCGCAGCCTGCGCGAGAGCGCCGCCGCGGTCGCTTCCTAGAACTACGACGAAGAACTACGACGAACAGGAACCCGCCATGACAATCACACTCGATACCCCACGTAGCGCGCACGGCAACATCGTTCGAGACAGCGCGATCGTGATGGGTCGTGAACTGCGACCGATGTTGCGTGACCCGGTCAGCGTCATCTTCAGCCTCATCCAGCCGCTGATCCTGTTGGCGTTGTTCGGGCCTCTGCTCAAAGGGGTTCCGGGTACCGGTGACGGCGTATGGAATTGGTTCATTCCCGGTGTGTTGGTGATGATCGCGATCTTCGGAACGACGATGACCGGGTCCAACCTCCTGATGGAGATGCAGCAGGGATCGCACGAGCGAATGTTGGTGACTCCGCTCCGACGCTCGTCCTTGTTGATCGGGCGAGCGTGCAAGGAGATGGTTCCGCTTGCCGCGCAGGCGATTCTGATCATTCTGGTCGCACTTCCGCTCGGATTGGACGTCAATGCAGCGGGAGCCGCGCTCGGGATAGTCCTGCTGGGAGTGTTCGGCGTCGGACTCGGTGCGCTCTCGTACGCTCTCGCTCTGGCTGTGCGGGAGCAGGATTGGATGTTCTGGGTCGTTCAGCAGACGCTGATGTTCCCGCTCCTGATCCTGTCGGGAACCATGCTTCCACTCGAGGACGCACCAGGTTGGATGAAGGTCCTCGTGAACATCAATCCGCTCGGCTACGTCGTAGACGCCGAGCGGGCACTCTTTGCCGGAGACTTCGCGTCGAGCAGCGTTCTGGCAGGAATCGTCGCCGCCTTGGGCGTGGCGGTGGTCGGTCTGGGCGTAGGTGTGCGCGCGGTGAAATAGCGTGGGTGTGCTGGCTGTCGGACGGGGTGCTGCGGTCGCAGGTTTTCGCCCAGGTGTTCGCAGCGCCTATTGTTGTTCCTTGTGCTCTCCGTCGTTCCACGCCCCGTAGTCGTCCGGGCCCCGTCCAAGGTGAATCTCCACCTTGCCGTCGGGGACCTGCGAGACGACGGCTATCACGAGCTGACGACGGTTTTTCAGGCTTTGTCGCTGGCAGACACCCTCACGGTGACGCCTGCGGACACCTTGACCGTGCGGGTGATCGGCGACGACGCCGCGGCCGTGCCGACCGATCGCACCAACCTCGTGTGGCGTGCCGCCGAGATGCTCGCCGTCGAGGGTGGCGTGGCCCCGAACGTCGAGATAGTCATCGAGAAAGGCATCCCCGTCGCAGGCGGAATGGCCGGCGGGAGTGCCGACGCAGCCGCCGCTTTGGTTGCGCTCAACGCTTTGTGGAAGCTCGACTTCTCGCGGCCTGATCTCGACGCTTTTGCGGCACGCCTCGGGAGTGACGTTCCGTTCTCGCTGCACGGTGGCACTGCCCTCGGAACCGGCCGCGGCGAACAACTTGTCCCCGTGTTGACCCGCCACACTTTTCACTGGGTGTTGGCGCTGGCCAAGGGTGGCTTGAGCACACCGGTCGTGTTCCGCGAGCTGGACAAGCTGCGGGCAGAGGGCTCCCCGAAACGGTTGGGGAGCGCCGATGCGTTGATCCAGGCACTGACCACGGGTGACGCTCATCTGCTTGCGTCGCTGCTCGGCAACGATCTGCAGGCTGCGGCACTCTCACTCAACCCGGATCTACGACGGACGCTTCGAGCGGGCGTCGAAGCCGGAGCTTTGGCCGGCATCGTCTCCGGCTCCGGACCGACATGCGCCTTTCTCTGCGCCGACGCACAGTCCGCGGTGGAAGTGAGCGCAGAACTTGCGGGAGCGGGGGTGTGCCGCACCGTTCGCGTGGCGAGCGGACCCGTTCCCGGAACACGAATACTCGACAATGCGGCAAAGGGACAGCACTGATGGCGAATCTGATCAATCTGGAAAACGTGTCGAAGTCTTTCGGCGTCAAGCCGTTGCTCGACGGGGTCTCCCTGGGCGTCGAGGAGGGCGAGCGCATCGGCGTCGTCGGCCTCAACGGTGGCGGTAAGACGACCATGCTCGAAGTCCTCGCGGGTGTGGAGCAGCCGGATTCGGGACGCGTCAGCCGCGTCGGCGGATTGCGTATGGCCGTCGTGACGCAGCGCGGTGTACTGCCTCCCGGCTCCACTGTCGGTGAAGTGGTCCTGGGGCCGCTCGGAGTGGCGCAACACGAATGGGCCGGCGACGCGCGCATCCGTTCGGTGCTCTCGGGTATCGGCATCGACAACCTGGGCGCCGGCGGCGAGCGGTCCGCATTGGATGCCAAGGTCGACGGCCTGTCCGGCGGTGAGCGTCGCCGCGTGGCTCTCGCTGCGGCCCTGGTTCAGGACCTCGACCTGCTGGTGCTCGACGAGCCCACCAACCACCTCGACGTCGAAGGTGTTCAGTGGTTGGCCGAGCACCTCGTCTCGCGTCGCAGCGCGCTTGTCGTCGTGACCCACGATCGCTGGTTCCTCGACACCGTCGCCACCCGCACCTGGGAGGTTGTCGGCGGCGGCGTCGAAAGCTACGAGGGTGGCTACAACGACTGGGTGTTCGCTCGCGCCGAGCGTTCGCGTCAGGCTGACGCTTCCGAAGAGCGTCGACGCAACCTTGCACGCAAGGAACTCGCATGGCTGCGCCGCGGTGCGCCGGCCCGTACGTCCAAGCCGAAGTACCGCATCGAGGCCGCGGAGGCCCTGATCGCCGACGTTCCGGCACCTCGTGACGCGGTGGCACTTGCGTCCTTCGCCCAGCGTCGACTCGGCAAGGTTGTCATCGAACTCGAAGACGCGCGTCTGGAGACTCCGGACGGCCGTGTACTCGTCGAGGATCTGACCTGGCGTCTCGCTCCAGGTGAGCGTGTCGGCCTGGTCGGTGTCAACGGCTCGGGCAAGACGACTCTGCTGCGGACTCTGGCCGGCGAACTCGAGCCTGCCGCCGGAAAGCGCATTCAGGGGCAGACCGTCCACATCGGTTGGCTCAAGCAGGAACTCGACGATCTACCGACCGACATGCGCGTACTCGACGCGGTCAAGGATGTAGCCGAGCGAATCACGCTGGGAGACAAGGAAGTATCGGCGGGTCAGCTGGCTGAGCGGTTGGGCTTCACGCCGGCGCGTCAGCGCACCCCAGTCGGTGATCTCTCCGGTGGTGAGCGCCGACGTCTGCAGTTGACGCGTGTCCTCATGGCCGAGCCCAACGTCCTGCTTCTCGACGAGCCGACCAACGATCTCGACATCGACACGCTTCAGCAACTCGAAGATCTGCTCGACGGCTGGGCGGGCACCATGGTGGTCATCTCGCACGACCGGTACCTGATCGAGCGCATCTGTGACACCACTTGGGCGCTCTTCGGTGACCGCAAGCTCACCAACCTGCCCGGCGGTATCGAGGACTACCTGCGTCGGCGCGCAGCAATGGGGGATGGCGACAACCCGTCGGTGGCTTCGACGGCGAGTGGTGCGTCGAAGAGCAAGCAGGTCCGCGACGGCGCCGCGGATCGCGCTGCACGCAAGGAACTTTCGAAGCTCGAGCGGTCAATTGCGAAGTTCGACGACCGAGAGAAGAAGCTGCACGCTTCCCTCGCCGACGCGGCCACCGACCCGGACAAGCTGCAGAAACTCGGCGCAGAACTCAAGCAGGTCATCGCCGACAAGGAAGCCGCCGAAGAGCAGTGGATGGAGCTCTTCGCCGAGCTGGACGGCTAGGGGAACTTCGCTGCGAACCTCTTGAAGATTCGCTCGGGATCCAGGGTTTCCGGAGCATGCCTGCGCAGCAGTGCGTCCAGAACGAGCCCGTCCAGTGCTGCGACCAACTCCGTTGCATCGGACGAGGTCATGCCGCGTTCGACCAGGATGTCGACAAACCGATCCCGACCACGCACCAGTTCCACTGCGAGGTCGGGATCGTGGAATGACGCGATGATCAGTTCGTAACGCGCCCGAGTGCGGCCGGATTCAGGCCCCAGCCACCGGGCCACCTGTTGCTTCGGCGTCTCGCCCGGGCGAGGAAGATCACCGTCCAGAAGGTGTCGCACCACCTCGACTATCAGTCCACGCTGGTTTGCGAAGTAGTGCCGTGCGCTGCCGTGTGGCACGCCCGCCTCGTCTTCGACGCCTCTCATCGACCAGGCTCGAAACCCAACCCGGCCCGTCTTTTTCGACATCCTGCTTGTGCTGTGCGTTGTTGCGATTGTGTGTTTCGCGGGATACGTCCTCTATCGCGTCGTCTTTGACGGCTAGCTGAATGGTGATGTACTGCAACAGGTCTCAAGTCTTCATGTTCCCGAAGTTGTCCGGTTTGTCTCTGGTTATCGAAAGTATGTTCGATTAAACTTTGAGCATGGACAGTCGGGAAGCGTGGCAGCTGGATGGCGAGGACCTCAAGGGTGAGGTTCTGGATCTGGTGCGCGCCCGACACGAGTTGCAGTCGCGGATGGTGTTGCTGATCGTGGAGATGTTTTCCCGGGAGGTTCTCGGTGGGAAGGGTTTTCGGGCGATCGCGCAGTGGTTGCATGGGTCGACGAATCTGGAGATCGGTGAGTGCAGTCTGCTGGTCGGGTTGGCGCGGTTGCTGATGCTCGAACCTGTTGTCGCGGATGCGTTTCACCGTGGTGACGTGGATGCGTTGAAGGCGCGGCAGGTGGCGTCGTTTTGTCAGCATCCACCCAAGAACATGACCCTGGCGGATGTGGACAAGGCTCGCGGGATCCTGCTTGGCCTGGCGTCGAAGAACATCGCCGATTGTGATGCAGTGCGGGCAGCGATCCGGCGGATCGAGAAGCAGTACGGCAAACGCGAAGACGGCGTTCCGGTGGGTGAGGATTCGGAGCGTAACGAGTTCTACGCCTCGAAAGGCTTGTACGGGCGCGTGTCGGTGAAGGGTGATCTGGATGCGGTGAACGGGGCACGGTTGATCACGTTGTTGTCGAGTCTGTCGGCTCCGACGCCGGAGAAGGACGGTGTCAAAGACACCCGCACTCCGGCACTGCGGCGGGCGGACGGGTTCTGCGAATTGTTGCGCCGGTACGAGCGGGCGGGGTTGGGTCCGATCGAGGGCGGGGTGAAACCGCACATCACGGTGACTGCGTCTGCGAAAGACATGACGGACCTCAAAGCATTGAAGGATCTACTGCCGTCGACTCAGGAACTGGGTTTCGCGTGGGCGGATTGGGTAGGTCCGATCAGTATCGATACCGCGCGGATGTTGGCGTGCGACTGCACGGTCACCCGGATTTTGTTGGATGAGAATGGTGTTCCGCTCGACTGCGGCAAAGAAGCAAGGACCGCGACGGTGCCGCAGAGGCGGGCGTTGGCGGTTCGTGATGGTGGGTGTGCGTTTCCGGGGTGCGGGACACCGTCGGGGTGGTGCGATGCTCATCATATTGTTCACTGGAACGATGGTGGCCCAACAGATCTCGATAATCTGGTCTTGTTGTGCGGTCATCATCATCGGACGATGCACCACACCGAATGGCGGGTGGAGATCGGGCCGGATCGCAAATCGGTGTTCTATCCGCCGATGTCTGTTGATCCGTATCAGCAGCCGATCGGCGGGAACAGCCCACCCACCGCGGCGTGAATCGCGACAACTGAAGACGTGAGCACCGGGGCACAACCATGCCCCGGTGCTGACGGCTGTCTACTGTCAGAACGCTACTGTCAGAACGTGAGCGTGAGTCGCCCGTTCTCGTCGCTGATGTGAACAGTTCGCCCGATCGACGGAGGGTTGTCACCGCGAAGCTGGGTCAGTTCGGCGGCATTCTCGGGACCGGTGTGACCGGCGACGCGGCCGCCGTCCGGCGTTGCCGCGATCACGAACCCGATCTCAGGCTCCCCGGTGCGGCCGTATTCGACAGAGGCCGTAACTATTTCCGCCGTGCCCGTGTAATCAGTGATCAGTTCCGGAACCTCCGCAGTTAGCGCGCGTGCGTCGGGATCACCGACGTACCCGCCAGCGTGAGCGGCGGACGACAGCAGTACGCAGTGCTGGTAGGTGAGGAATCCACCGTTGCCGTGGACGAGGGCAAGGTTCGCGCCGTCGCGAATTCGCCTGGTGACTTCAGCGACGGAATGCAGGGTGTAGCTGTTGAGCGGTCCACCGAAGAACGAGTGTCCTCCGGTGACGCTTGGGATCGCGGTATCGGGAAGTCCGAGTTCGCGGATCAACAGCTTGGGCACGATCGGGAAGCAGCTGTAGGCATCGACGATGTCGAGTGCGTCGGCGCCGACTCCGGCACCGTCGAGTGTGCGATGTACGGCGTCATGCATCGCGGCCGAGCTGTCGAAGCTGTTGCGGCTGAGTATGTCCAACGGATCACTCGCACCTGCGCCGCCCCAGAGGTACACCAGCTTGTTTTCATCGATCCCGAACTCGCGGGCCGTCGACAACGAGCAGACGACAACGGCCGCAGCCTGATTGACGAAAGGCATGGCGTTGAGCATCAGCGGGTACGGCTCGGCGACCATCCGATTGCCGGGGCCGACGGTGCCGATCTCGTCTGCCGATCGGATCTCCGACGTCCAGGAGGCGGGATTCTTCGAAGCCAGTTCCGAGAACGCGGCGTACATCCGCGCGGACCAGTCGAGCGATTCACGGGCGTCATGGCCCTCGGCAGCACTGAAACAGTTCTCGAAGAGCGGGTAGACACGAGTCGGCACGATGAAACCGGCGCGCTGCATTTCGGGGCTTCCCAGGTCGGTCGGATCGAATCCGGGAGGCCCACCGGGCGCGGCTGTCCACCCGATCGAGTCGGGGGCGACTCCGGACTTTCGCAGCGCGGTGCTGCTGGCGTGCGATTCGCCGCCCACGAGCAGAGCAGCCGAGGATTCACCGCGAGCGATGGCCGCGCCGATCCGATCGAGGAGCGCCGCGGGCCAGTGGCCACCGATCGGCGAGGTAGAGGTGACCGTGGGGGTCGCGCCTAATCGTGAGGCAAGCAGCCCGGGGAGATCGTCGTACGACCAGCTGACTGTCTTGATCGCGAACACGGAATCGATCTGTGTTCCCAGTTCAGCGTGGCCACTGTCGTTCAACGCGGCGACGGTGGCGTCGTGAATCAGATCGAGGGGTTCGCGGTGCCCGTCGGCAGGATTCCAGCGCAGATCGCCGACGCCGACGATGACCGGGATTCGTGATGCGTCAACCATCATGTACCTCTCGTTGCCGACCCGTAGCCGGGAGTTGCAGTCACGATATCGGGGACCCTGGTATGTGTAACTCTGGGGTCACAGTCAACGATTTTCGGGTTCCTATTTAGGTATGCCTAACGAAAGTCCTATACTCGTCTTCATGACAGCTGTGGCAGAGAGAATTTCGGTGCCCGTGGGGCCGCGTTCCATCGATCACCCCTACTCGATGACAACGGTGACTCTGAAGCTCTCTCATCAGCGGCAGTGGGCCCCGCATCGTCATCCTGAACATGAGCTGATCTGGGGAAACTCCGGTGGAATGCTCACGGTTGTCGCTGACGGCATCACTTGGGAGGTGCCGCCTTCGGCCGGACTGTGGCTGCCTGCCGGGGCGTTGCATGCCGTGAAGGCCGGTCCGGGTACGGAGTTCTTCTGCACCTACTTCCGGCCCGAGGCTCACGAGGCGCCGTCGGGTGTTCCGGGCTTGTTCGGTGTCAGCGCTCTCCTGCGTGAGGTACTCCTGCACATGCATCGGCGGAACATGCCCGACGAGGCGCGCAGTCGCGCCGAGCGGGTGGCCTTCGACATGTTGCAGCCGCTCGAAGTTGCTGCGGTGGAGGTTCCGATGCCGACCGATCCGCGAGCGTTGTTCGTCGCCGAAGCGTTGGTCGCCAATCCGGCAGACCAGCGGTCGCTGTCCGAATGGGCGCTGACGGCTGGCGGTAGCGTCCGTACGCTGACGCGTGTGTTCGCGCAGGGCACTGGAATGACTTTTGCGCAGTGGCGAATTCAGGTACGTGTCCGCGCAGCATTGACGTATTTAGCTGCTGGAGTGCCGGTTTCGGTTGTCAGTAGGCGGGTCGGATACGAAACTCCGAGTGCCTTTGTCGCGGTGTTCCGCCGGGTCACCGGCCGCACACCCGGCAGCATGATGAACAAGCGGAGTGTGGCGCCCGAATCGGTGCCGTACCTTCTGCACGCATGAGTTGGGTTGCACCGGGCGGAAGTGCTCGGTGCAACCGTCGCGGTCAACTCCGCGGAGCGGACCACGCTTCCCACAGCTCCGCGTACCGACCCCCGAGGTTGACCAACTCGTCGTGAGAGCCGTGCTCGACGACGCGGCCGTCGTCCATCACCAGGATCTGATCGGCGTCGACGGCCTGTGAGAGTCGGTGTGCCACTGTGACAGCAGTGCGACCCCTGGTCAGAGCGAGAGCGGCATCGTCGAGGACCCTGGCTCCGGCGCTGCCCGCTTCGGCGGTCGCCTCGTCGAGAATCAGCAGCGGCGGATCCAGTAATTCGATTCTTGCCAACGCAAGTTGTTGTGCCTGTGTTGCGGTCAGCCGGTGTCCACCGTCTCCGACCACGGTTTCGAGTCCGTCCGGGAGAGCCCGCAGCCAATCCGACGCGCCGACGGTATCGAGCGCCGCGGTGATGTCGTTGTCGGTTGCCGACGGGTCGGCCAGCCGCAGATCCTCGGCCAACGTGCCGGCGAAGACGTGGACCTCCTGAGTCACGAGGGCCACCGCGCTCCGAGATGTCGACGGTGGCAGTTCGTTCCGGGGCACCGTCCCGATCTTCACGACGCCTTCGGTCGGTTCGTAGGTTCCCGCGATCAGCTTTGCGACTGTAGATTTTCCGGCTCCGGTAGCGCCCACCAGTGCGGTGACGGTTCCTGCCGGAATGGTGATGTCGATGTCTCGCAGAACAGGAGCGTCGCCGCTTCGGTACGAGAATGTGACGCGTTCCAAAGAAGCTGAGCTGTCGACAGGTTCCTGCGGATCGGTCGGTGCAGATGGCACGGGCGCAAGCGTGACTCCGACCAGGCGAGCCAACGCGATTGTGCCTTCCTGCAATTCGTCGAACACGCTGAGAACCGCGCCCACCGGATCGAAGAGGCGGTGGAAGAACAGGGCTGCGGCGGTGGCGGCACCGATGCTGATCTGACCGTCCTTCACCAGCCAGAAGCCGGTGATCAGCACAGCGGACAGGCCGATGAACTCCGCGATGTTGAGCCGGCCGAAGAACCTGGTGCGTAGACGCGTGGTCAACAAGCTCAGCCGGACGGCCGTCATCGATCGAGATTCGATCTGTTCGAGATGCGGCTGGGCCAGGCGAAGCGATCCGACGGTGTCGGAGTTGCTCAGCGAGTCCAGGAGCTGTTGCGCACGTGCACCTTCTGCCTCCCGCTCCTCGCGGTAGACCGGTGCCGACCTCGAGAGGTACCAGCGCAGCGCCTGGATCTGGATGGGTGCCGCGATCACCGCGGCGACGGCGAATCTCCAATCGAGGCTACCCAATCCGATCAGCGTCAACACGATGGTCAGTGCCGCGGTGGCAAAAACCGGAAGTGCTTCGGATACGGCCCGGGTCACCAACCGCACGTCGCCGGTGATGCGGGAGACGAGATCTCCGCGCCCGGCCCGTTCGACGTCGCTCTGCGGAAGGTCGAGAACCCGGACGACAACTTCTTCGCGAAGGTCGGCGACAACGCGCTCGCCGACGCCGGCGAGTAGGTAGTTGCTCATTCCGACGAGAAGTGACGAGGCAACCGCGATGCCGACCAACGCGAGAGTCAGTGTGCCGATGCGAGAGACAGCGTCGCCGTCTGCGTCGGTCACGGCGTCGACCATGGCGCCGAGGACCAGCGGTGTGAGCAGACCGATCGCGGTCGCGGCGGTCAGGGTGACGACTGCTGCGATCGCGGAAATCCGGTGGGGTCCCATCAACCGAAGTGCCGCGCGCCGCGCCTGTTTCGGTGTTGCGGTGGGGAGTAGTTCGTTCACAGCTCGATCACCCGATCGCAGATATCGAGCAGCACTGGGCTGCTGGTCAGAAGTATTGTGGCGTGCGCCCCGCGTACCTCGGCGATCCCGCGAGCAATGCGCGCTTCGGTGACGGAGTCGACGGCAGTGGTGGGATCGTGCAGGACCAGGACGGGAGCTTCGCTCGCCAGTGCCCTCGCCAGCGCGATGCGCTGACGCTGACCGCCGGACAAAGAATTCCCTTGCTCGGTGACTCGGGTTGCGAGGCCGAGCGGCAGTGCCGAGATCACTTGATCTGCCGCAGCAGCGGCGATGGCCTCGTCGTTGCGGCTGCCGATCGGTGCGAGGGCGTCGATGTTGTCGCCGACTGTGCCGATGAACAGTGCCGCGTCGTGCGGTGCTGCCAGAACGTGAGTGCGAAGTTCGTCGATGTGCAGCTCGTGAATGGCGTTGTCGCCGAGATGAATTGTTCCGCTCGAAGGCTCGATTCGACGCGCCAGTGCGTCGACCAACGCATCTGCCCAGGCGGCATTCTCGGTGACGATGCCGATGATCTCGCCGCGTTTGACGTCGAGATCGACTGGTGACGCTCCGGCCAACTCGACGTCGCGCAGCGTCAGGAACTCGGAGTGATTCAGGGACACAGGTTCACCCGCGGGAGTCACAGCCTCGGTGGTCCCGAGAAGTGCTGCGACGCGGTTGGCGGAAGCACGCGCCCGTGCCAGACCGGCGCCGAAGTAGATGATGTCGATCAACGGACCCCGAAGGAACTGTGCCAGACCAACCACGGCAACGAATTCACCGACCGAGATGCTCCCGGACGCTGCCATCCGTCCGCCCACGTACGCGATGACGGCGAGGAAAGCGCCGGCGATCGCAACGTTGGCGGCGGAGTACATCGCTTGGTATCTCTGTGCGCGAAGGGTTGCTTCCAACGAAGTCCGGCTGGCTCCCCGATACCGCTGCGCTGCAGCATCTCCGGCGCCGATTCCGGAGAGGATTCGGAGTCCGGAGAGTAGATCCGCGGCTAGTGCGCCGGCCTTGGCGCCCTGCCACTGATCGGTTTCGGCTCGGCGTTCGAGCGGCCGACTGACCACCTGCATGAGAGCCAGCACCGGGGGAGTGCCGAGGATGACGAGCAGGCCGAGTGGCACCGAGATCACCAGTAGCGAAATCGCGGCGGTCAGCACTCCGCAGGCGGCCGCAAGTTTGGTGCTCAGCGTGTGCGTGAATCCGGCCACCGAACCCGCGTCGGATGTTGCAATCGAGTAGACCTCGCCCGGCATACGCCGCGGCGACATGCCGTGCGGATCGAGGCCTCGGCGCGCGATGTCCATCCGCAAGCGATGTGCTCCGTGCTCGGTGACGGAATCGGAGATGCGCGCCGCGAAGCGCCAACTGAGCAACAAGCCGGTGAAGAGAATTCCGAGAACGAGGATCCACTTTCCGAGCGCTGCGGCATCGCTGGTCGCCACAGCACGGTCGATCACCGCACCGATCACCACCGGCACCAACGCTTCCGCGACCTGGTGGCCGGTGAAGCCGACGGACGCGGCCGCCAGCTTGGCTCCGCGACCTTCGGAAGCGATCGCGCGTGTGATTACCTGACGCGGCGTGATCGCCGGGCTGGTTGGGGGACCGTTTGTCTCGGCCGAAAGAAGTGGTGTCGAAGGCACTGGGTCCACGCTAGGGATCGTGGGCGGTAGTCAGAAGTCACACCGGTGCCAATACTTGTCGTGAACAGGCCATACGTATTGCGTTGGCCGAATTGCGATAGTAGTTGGCCCCGTTGCAGCGGAGAAGGCATCGACTCATCGACGACACTGCAATAAATTAAGGTCTACCTTACTTAGCACGGGTTAACTATGTCCGGAAGTCGGATGGATCCTCGTGTTCGGGTCCGGTTCATGTTCCATCGATGTTGGAGATTGTTGTGAGTCTTGTGTTCGGCGAGGTACTTCACAAGGAGTACGTGACCCCGGGAATGGTTCGTATCGTGTTCGGTGGGGAGGAGCTGACCGCCTTCGAAACCACCGGTACCGGTGACGAATATCTGCGCCTCCACTTCCCGGTCCCGGCTACAGGCAAGTTCGTTCTTCCGGCGGAAGATCCGGATGCACCGCGCGGTTGGCGATACCCGGAGGGAGAGGAACCGTCCCCGTGCCAGCCGTACACCGTGCGACGGTTCGATTCCGAAACCAGCCGCATGACGATCGACTTCGTCGTTCACGAGGGTGGTATCGCCAGCGACTGGGCGCAGAAGGCCGAGATCGGTGACAAGTTGGCGATCGGCGAGTCTCGTGGCCTCTACGAGCCCCCGGCCGACGCACGTTGGCAGGTGTTCGTCGCCGACGCGACTGGACTCCCCGCACTCGGACGCTTGATCGAACAGTTGCCCGCCGGGATGTCGGCCAAGGCGATCGTCGAGGTGGTGGACGAGTCTCACAAGCAGCAGATCACCTCGTCGGCCGACGTCGAGTTCATCTGGCTGGTCGGCAGTGGCAACGGTGTTGCACCGTCGAAGTTGCCGGACGCGGTTCGCGCGATGAACCTGCCCACCGAACTCGGATACGTGTGGGTTGCAGGCGAGAGCACGATGCTCCGTGACATCCGCAAGTACCTTCGCCACGAACTGAAGTTGCCGGGTGAGCAGTACAAGGTCATCGGCTACTGGACGTACAAAGCCGAGGTGTGGAACGCGAAGTACGAGGCCCTCGACGAAAGTGTCCGCGCGGCACTCGATGCGGCCTGGGAATCGGACCGCGACGAGGAAGAGATCCGCGACGAGGTCGAGAAGACTCTAGAGAGCGCCGGCTTGTGACCGTTGGATTCGACAAGAGTGCTGTCGACAGCGGTGCGGCGGACAAGAGCGCAGTCGACAAACACACCGAAGAACTGATCGACGAGTCGCTGCACGAGAAGCAGAAGCAACCGGACGGGCTGGTATCGACCAACTCTCGTCGTATGGCGGGTCTTCTGGTGTGCCTGGTGGTGCTCGCCGCCGTGCTCCTGCTGAGTATCGCGGTGGGATCGAAGACCATTCCGTTCGGCACCGTGATCGACGCGCTGGTGAACTACGACGATTCCAATGATCACGTGATCATCCGTGATCTGCGGCTACCTCGTACTCTGCTCGGTCTGATAGTCGGTATGGCACTGGGTGTGGCCGGTGGCCTCATCCAGGCGATGACACGAAATCCCTTGGCTGATCCAGGAATTCTCGGTGTCAATGCCGGCGCGGGCTTCGCGATGGTCGTTGCCGTCGCGGTCTTCGGCTTGACCAGCATCTGGTCGTACATCTGGTTCGCTTTCCTCGGAGCGGTGATAGCCACGGCGATCGTCTACACGCTGGGCTCGATCGGTCGAGGTGGTGCGACGCCCATTCGGCTGACGCTTGCCGGTGTTGCCATCGGCTCCGTGCTCGGCGGCATCTCGTCCGGGATCACCTTGCTCAACCCGACCGCCTTCGACCAGATGCGCCAGTGGAATGCCGGCTCACTCAGCGGGCGTTCGTTGGAAATCGTTCTGGCCGTTGCCCCATTCATTCTCATCGGGCTCTTCCTGGCGCTCGCGTTGGCGCGCCAACTCAACGCGGTGGCCCTGGGTGACGATCTGGCACGTTCGCTCGGTGCCAACATCACTCGTACTCGCATCCTCGGTGTCATCGCGGTGACATTGCTGTGCGGCGCGGCGACAGCTGCGGCCGGGCCGATCGGATTCGTCGGTTTGATGGTTCCGCACGTCGCGAGATGGTTCGTCGGACCGGATCAGCGATGGATTCTCCCGTATACGTTGGTGTGCTCGCCGATTCTTCTTCTCTTCTCCGACGTCGTCGGCCGAATCGTGCTGCGCCCGGGTGAACTTCAGGTCGGCATCGTCACGGCCTTCATCGGCGCTCCGGTGCTGATCATGCTGGTGCGTCGAAGCAAGGTGAGCGGTCTGTGAGCATCGATTTCGGGCGCGCCACCACGGTGGTGCGCTCACCCAAAGAAGGCTGGTCCGCGCGGATCGACGTCCGCACGGTCACAGTCTGCCTCGTCCTCGTTGCGCTTGCATTGGCCATCGGTGTCATCGCGCTCGGTAGTGGTGACTACCAAGTGCCGATCGGGGACGTCCTCGGTGCACTGTTCGGCGAAGCCCCCGCGCGTATCCACATGGTCGTCGTGGAATGGCGTCTGCCCCGAGTTCTGTTGGCGCTGATGCTCGGTGCGGCGCTCGGTATGAGCGGTGCGATCTTCCAATCGCTGACCAGGAACCCGTTGGGTAGCCCGGACATCATCGGCTTCAACTCCGGTGCGTACACGGGCGCTCTGGTGGTCATCCTCCTCATCGGTGGTACTTACTACGAGATCGCAGTCGGTGCTCTGGTGGGCGGAATCGCCACCGCAGCAGTTGTTTATCTCCTTGCGTACAAGCGAGGTGTGCAGGGATTCCGGTTGATCATCGTCGGTATCGCCATCAGCGCGATGTTGGGCTCGGTCAACACCTGGATGATCCTCAAGGCGAAACTTGACGACGCCATGGCTGCCGCAGTGTGGGGTGCCGGTTCGTTGAACGGCCTCGGCTGGACTCAGGTGTGGCCGGTGGTCGTCGTGCTGGCCATCCTCGTTCCGCTGATCCTGGTGTTGGGCAGGCGGATGCAGATGCTCGAGATGGGCGACGACGCCGCCAAGGCGCTCGGCGTCCGGGCCGAACCCACGCGGCTTTCCCTGGTTGTTCTCGGCGTCGCCCTGACGGCCATGGTGACAGCAGCGGCCGGTCCCATCGGGTTCGTCTCGCTGGCGGCTCCGCAGTTGGTGAGGCGATTGACCGGTAGTGCCGGAGTGACCCTGCTGCCGTCGGCAGCAATGGGTGGCGCGTTGCTGATGGTCAGCGACTGGGTGGCGCAGCGAGCTTTCGCGCCGACACAGTTGCCGGTCGGCGTCGTCACCGTCTCCATCGGTGGCATCTATTTCGTATGGCTTCTCGCGCGAGAGGCACGTAAGCAGTGATCGGTGAAGGAACGAGGAACAGCGTGAACGAGACAAGTACGGCCGCCGTCGTGGTCGAAAGGACGAATCGGCTTCGCGCCGAGGACGTCACGATCGGTTACGACAAGCGCGTCATCTCGGAACACCTCGACGTCGAAATCCCCGACGGTGGCTTCACCGTCATCGTCGGTCCCAATGCCTGCGGCAAGTCGACGCTTCTGCGTGCGCTGTCCCGGTTGCTCAAGCCGACCACCGGCAAGGTCCTTCTCGACGGTAAGGCGATCACGTCGTACCCGGCAAAGGAAGTTGCGAGGCGACTCGGGCTTCTGCCGCAGACGTCGATCGCGCCGGACGGAATCAAAGTCGCCGATCTGGTTGCGCGAGGGCGTTATCCGCACCAGAAGCTGATCCGCCAGTGGTCCCGAGAGGACGAGGCCGCCGTCATCAAGGCGATGGAAGCAACCAAGGTCACGGATCTGTCGGCCAGGCCGGTCGACGAACTGTCCGGTGGTCAGCGCCAACGTGTCTGGGTAGCTATGGTTCTCGCGCAGCAGACTCCGTTGGTGCTACTGGACGAGCCGACGACGTTCCTCGACATCGCGCACCAGATCGAGCTGCTGGAACTCTGCCGCGATCTGAACGAGAACGACGGACACACGCTGGTGGCGGTGCTTCACGATCTCAATCACGCGTGCCGCTACGGAACTCACATCATCGCGATGAAGGACGGCGCGGTGGTCGCCGAGGGCCCGCCCGCGGAGATCATCACCGAAGAACTGGTGCAGGAGGTGTTCGGCATGGCGTGCCGCATCATCGACGATCCGGTTTCCCACACACCGCTGGTCATTCCGGTGGGACGCGAGCGTCAGCGAAACATCGAAGGAGCAAAGGTATGACACTCGTCCTGGATGCGCAGGTTACCGACACGGAGTGGGCTCAGATCGTCGACCGCATTTCGCGACGCCGATTCTTCGGTGGCGCAGCTGGTGTGGCTGCAGCATTGGCGCTGAGCGCCTGCGGAAGCTCCGATGGCGAATCCGACTCTGCCAGTGACACTCTCCCGTACACGTGGGCCGAGTTCAGCGGCGACGTTCCGCGCGACCCGAAGCGTGTGGTGGTGCTCGACGGCCGCGTCGACCTCGAATTCGCGATGATGATGGACTACCCGATCGTCGGATCGGGCAACTTCTGGTTCCCCGACGCCAAGGCAGGATTCCAGTTTCCCGGCCGCACCATCGAGGACGCGAGCTTCGTCAACGTCGCCGGCGAC
The DNA here is from genome assembly GCF_044908235.1 of Rhodococcus sp. 27YEA6. Taxonomy (NCBI): domain Bacteria; kingdom Bacillati; phylum Actinomycetota; class Actinomycetes; order Mycobacteriales; family Nocardiaceae; genus Rhodococcus; species Rhodococcus sp. 27YEA6. Next base: position 1,006,806 of record NZ_JBIYCY010000001.1, read on the forward strand.
TTCTCCACCAACTTCGAGGCTCTGCTCGCTCTCGAGCCCGATCTGATCGTCATCACTGCGATCGGATACACCAGTGACTGGTACGGCACCGAGCGCTTGTCTTCCATCGCGCCGCTGTTGGTCGTCGGCGACGACGTCGAACCGATTGCCGGGCACCCGGTCGACTGGCGAGGTGCTCTGATGGCGCAGGCGAGCCAGCTCGACCGGGTGACGATCGCCGAGGCTTCCATTGCGGAGTACGACGACAAGCTCGCGAGACTGCGACCGATGTTGCAGGAGAAGCTGGGCGGAAAGAAGATCGTGTTCGGCGTTCAGACGCCGACGGGCTTCCTTGTGCATCAGCGGAATCTGCGAATCAGTGTTGCACTCGATGCCGGCCTGGACGTGCTTTTCCGTGACGACGACAATGCAGAGAACTCGTTCGAGTTGTCGTTCGAGCAACTCGACACCTTGGCTCCGGCGGATGTGATCATCGCCCAAGCACGCGATCAGGAAGCGCTCGACGCGATCAAGTCGCAGCCGACGTGGCAGCGGTTGCCTGCAGTTCAAGCGGGCAACGTGTTGACCAGCGACGCGCGATACAACCAAGGATTTGCGCTCACCGCGGCCATCTTCCTCGACGTTCTCGAGGAAGCGGCCGGACGAATCACTGCTGGGCAGTAATTCAGGCGACGTTGCGGGCCTGGTCGAGTAGTTGTGCAACCTGCTCGAACCAGGCGCCGTAATTGGCGTAGGTGTTGGGACGCTTGTCGTCGAAGTCGATCACCTGGTTCGCGGTCACCGCGGGCAGCTTGACGAACACAGGTGATGCCGCGAATGCCTCTGCCGACTCCGCGAACTGGAACACGATGTCCGCCGGATAATCCGGTACCTGTTCCCAGCTGAGATCGGCCCAGCCCTTGTCGCCTCCCGGACCGGTGAACTTCACGCCCAGTTCCTTAAGGTACCCGAACTGAGCGAGCGCCGTTGTGCCTGCGTACAACTCGGAGCTGTCACCGTTCAGGGCGAGGACTTCGATGTCGTCGACCTTGGCCGCAGCAGTTCGGATGCGCTCCGCACCGGATTCGAATGCTTCCTTGCCCTCGCGTGCTGCGGCTGTGTCGGTGTTCCCGCCGAGTGCTTCGGCGAGTGAGGCGTACTCGTTCAACACGTCCGGTGTCGAGGCTCCGGAGAACTTGACGCCGACAAACGGTGCAACATTGTTGACGGTCTTGCCCATCGGCTCGTCCCACCAAGTCCATCGTGTCGGGTCGTCGCTGTTGCCGTACCCGATGACCAGGTCTGGGTCCAGCGCCGCAAGAGCTTCCGCGCTGAGTTCACCTTCACGGCCGACGACGGTCATCGTCGACTCGTCAGCGCGATCGGTGACGTCTGGATTGCCGACGCCGTAACCAAAGATGCCGACCGGCCGAATGCCGTAGTCCCACAGAGCCGCAGCGGAGTACGCGTCGACGACGATCCGCTCCGGGGCGTGGTCGAGGGTGATCGTGTTTCCGTATCCCGTTGTGTAACTCCAGGACTGGTCGGCAGACCTGGTCTCGGTAGAGGGCGCTGCGTCACTACTTCCGCAACCGGCGAGTAGGAGTGTGGCGACGACGGGCAGTGCGGCGAAGCCGGCGAGCCGGCGATTGATTTTCATGAGAACCTTCCGAACATGGCTAACTAAGCTAGGTAAGCCTAACCTGACATGTCATTCGGTTGTTCTCGGGGTCAGTTGCCCTGCCACATCTGAAGCCATTCGCTCCAGGACGGGGGAGTGATCGTTGGTCGGGGTGTTCCGCCACGAAGTCCGTCGAGCATGAAGTCGAGATAGCGCGTGTGTATTTCGGTGGCTCGATCACCCTCGATCGGCAGAGTCGGCCGCAGATGCACTGTCATGAGCATGACGTCTGCAGCAGTGAAGTCGGGCGGGACTTCGCGAGCGTCGATGCAGACGTCGACCATCGATTGCAGTGCGGCCTCCAATTCTTCGGCGGCACGAGTGACTTCGGCGTGTTCAGGTAACTTGCCGCCGAGGACCGGAATGAGCGGCCCAACTGATTCGGTGAGGTATCGCGAGAAGAACGTCTTCAATACGGCTTCATCGGTTTTCGCGGTGCTCATGCACTCTCGGGCGAGGGTGGCGAGGTGGTCGATCGCCCAGACGCGCAGGGATTGCGCCAGTTCCTCCTTGCCTCGGTATCGGCGATAGATGCTGCCTACTCCCACTCCGGCCCGGGTGGCAATTGCCGATACCGGTGCATTCCAACCCTGTTCGGCAAAAATCTCGCGCGCTGCTCGCAGTACGGTGACGTCGTTGTCTGCGGCTTCTCGGGCGCGTCCGGGGAGGCTCGCATTCTCTTTCGCCATTCCCACAGGCTAGCAATGCATGGTTTACTCAATCGGAACGGAGTGTTCCGTTCCGATTCGATTCATGATTGGAGGAAGGTGTCGATGACAACCTTGGCGGAGGCGCCCACGCGATCCGGGAGCCGGGTGATCGCCGCGCTTGCGGGGGCGGTACTCGTCTACTCGCTCATGCAGACCATGCTGGTACCGGCGTTGCCGGTGTTGGGTGAGCATTTCGACACGTCCGTGGCGGTGACCGGCTGGATCCTGACGGCGTACCTGTTGGCGGCCGCGGTGATGGCTCCGATAGTCGGCGCGATGGGTGACCGATTCGGCGACAAGCGAGTCCTGGTGATCGTCCTGATCATCTTCGCTCTCGCGACATTTGCCGCGGCAGCCGCCCCGAATATCGGGGTGCTGCTTGTCGTTCGAGCTGTCCAGGGAGTGAGCATGGCGAGCTTCCCGCTTGCGATGGCAGTACTGCGGAGAACGGTAGTAGGTCCCGAGTTGTCTTCAGGGATAGGTTGGCTCGCTGGGACTTTGGGAATCGGTGCCGGAAGTGCACTGGTGATCGGCGGTGTCATCCTCGAGTATCTCAGTTGGCAGTGGTTGTTCGTGATCACCGGGATCTTGATCGTGCTCGCATTGGTCGCAGTGGTGGCCGTGGTTCCGGGCTCGCATCGCCGCCCGGGTATGCCGACGGACTGGGCCGGTGCCGGCGCTCTGGCGTTCGGATTGGTGAGCCTGCTATTGGCGATCACGAAAGCCTCCGACTGGGGAGTTTTGTCGCTCGGATTCTGGGGTCTGGTGGTAGTCGCGTTCGTTTCGTTCGCGACACTGATTGCCGTCGATTCCCGCCACGACGCGCCGATCGTCGACATGCGAGTTTTTCGGGACAAGCCGATGATGATCACCAGCGCACTCACCCTGGTGTTCGGGTTCGTGCCGTACATTTTCTATCTCTGTCTGCCGCGGATCCTCCAGGCGCCGGAAACGTCCACGTATGGAAGCGGATTCACCGTTGTGCAGACCGGCTTGGCGCTCTTGCCCGCCGCTGTCCTCGTCTTTCTCGGTGGCCGCTTGACGCCGGCTCTCGCGCGGCGATTCGGGCCGCGGGTGCCCGCTGTCATAGCGCTGGCCCTCATGGCGGCGGGCGCAGTCGGACTCGCGATCTGGCCGAGTTCGGTGGTTGCGATCGTGGCGTTCTTTTCCCTCGTCGGATTGGGGAACGGCGTGGGGTTCGCGGTCTGTGCTCTGTTGGTTGCCTCGATCGTCCCGCCATCGGAAATGGCAGCAGCCAGTGGAGTCAACAGTGTGATCAGAACCGTCGGTTCGGCGGTGGGCGCCCCGGTGACCACAGCGGTCCTGGCGATCGGCATTTCCGGCGACTCGTTCGCGCTGGCGTTCGTGATGGGTGCCGTCATCAGTGTTGTCGCCTGTCTGCCGGCGATTGCACTTCCAGCGACGAGGACTGCACAAAAGGCGTGACTTATTGTAGGCTCCCCTAATCGAGACAGCGTGTAACTAAAGCGGGGAGAGAAGGATGCGGCAGCAGTGGGGCCTGCGAGCAACGGCACTCGCAGCGACAGCAACGGCGCTTGTCGGTTGCTCCGTGGGCGGCGATGACGCAGACGCATCGGAAACAGGCGAGTCGTCGGCCGTACCTGCACCTCAGAAACTGCTCGCACTGGACGAGTTCGCAGCGCTCAACGCACTCACGCTCGGGGTCAAGCCCGATACGGTCTTCGCCACGCTGCAGTCGCAGGCGGCGAAGGAGATATTGCAGAGTGAGGGGATCGAGGTCGTCGACAAACCGACGTTCTTCCAATCACCAGATGCGGAGCAGATCGCGGCCGTTCATCCTGACCGAATCCTGCTCAGTGATGTCGGCTCGTTGACGTCGATCACCTTGCGGGCCAACGAGATTGCCCCGACGACGGTGCTCGCCTATGCGGCGCCGTGGCGCGAAGTTCTGAATACCGCGGCGACTGCACTGGGTCGAGAGTCCGAAGCTCGCGAAATCGTGTCGAGGCTCGAGGCCAAATTTGCCGAAGTATCCGGAACGTTCGAGGCGCAACCGCAGACACTGTCAGTGCTGGTGGGATTCTCCGGCGGCATGTACACCGTCATCCCGGAGTCGCCGATGTCCTCGATCATCGAGGAAGCCGGTTTCGGGCGCCCGCAAGCCGAACTCGACGCGAAGATCGGCCCCAACACAGGTGTTGCCACGTCTTCGGTGTCAGACGAGGAGGTCGGACAGCACGCGGCGGACGCGATGGTCGTGACCTCGGGCAACATCTACGACGGCGCTCTAGTTCACGCAAATCCACTGTTCAACGAGATCTCCGCAGTGAAGGCCGGACGCACAGTGGACGTGAGCGGTGAACTTTGGTTCGGCAGTTATCCTTTCGCGGTCTACTGGATCCTCGAAGACCTCGAGGCTCTTGCCGATCTCACTCTCACCGGCGCGGAACTCCAAGGCCGCATCGCATCCGACGCCGACGCAGTAACCCGATGGAAGGCGTTCTCGAAATGACGACGACACAGGCTACGAAAGCAGACATTTCATCTGAAGAGGCCGACGCATCACAAGGAGCGACGGCCGAAGCCTCGCAAGCCAAAGCTGAAGCGGCGGCGCACAAGAGCGCGCTTCGCGAACTCCTTGCGCCAGTTCGTACACGGACCACCATCGCGATGGTGATGCAGGTGATCGCCGCGGTCGCGGCCATCGTGCCGTACGTGGCCATCGCCGAGTTGGGTAAGACGCTGATCGTGGGCGGCGACATCGACTCGTCTCGCGTCTGGACGATCGTGTGGGTGGTCGTCTTCGGTCTGGGTATGCGTGCGTTCTTCGGAGGCGGTGCATTGATCGTGACGCACTTCGCCGATGTCAATCTTCAAGCTGTGCTTCGGCGTCGAATCGCAGCGACACTCGGTCGACTTCCACTGGGCTGGTTCACCTCCCACTCGTCCGGAACCGTACGCAAAGCCGCGCAGAACGACATCTCCGATCTCCACTACCTGGTTGCGCACAGCGCCGTCGAGACCACCGGCGCCATCGCGGTGCCGCTCGTCGGGCTCGGCTACGTGATCTCGATCGACTGGCGTCTGGGACTGGTCGCGATTGCCACCCTCCCGATCTACATGATCGCCTACGCCATGATGACCAAGGACATGGCCGTCAAGATGAGCCGGATGAATGAGGGCATCGCGGCCATCAGCAACACAATCGTCGAGTTCGTCACCGGCATCGCAGTGGTCAAGACCTTCGGTCAGGACAAGCAGTCACATTCTCGATACCGCGACGCTGCCAAGGCGTTTGCCGTCTCGTACGAGGGCTGGGTTCGCCCGATGCTCCGGACCGAGGCACTGGCCTCGATTGCGTTGAGCGCACCGGTTGTGCTGGTGGTCAACCTTGGCCTCGGCTCGTGGTTCGTTCACTCCGGATGGGTGTCACCCGTCGATGTGCTGACCAGTTCTCTTGTCGCGATGGTGATTCCGGTGTCGGTGACGACCATCGGTTTCGGTATGCAGGCACGCCGTGAGGCAGCCGCCGCTGCGGCGCGACTGATCGCGCTGTTCGCAACCGACGCTCTGCCGGAAACCGATCATCCGAAAAAGCCTGTGGGGAACGAAGTTCGATTCTCCGGAGTTTCCTTTGCATACGACGACGGCGCCGACGTCCTGTCCGACATTGATCTGACGCTGCCGGAGGGCACGGTGACGGCGCTGGTCGGACCGTCGGGTTCGGGTAAGTCGACGCTGGCGACGTTGGTTCCGAGGTTCCACGACGTGCGTGCCGGATCCGTGGCCATCGGTGGTGTCGACGTCAGGGAAGTCGCTACCGACGAGCTGTACCGCCACGTCGGATTCGTTCTGCAGGACGTGCAGCTGGTCGAAGCGACCGTGCTCGACAACATTCGGCTTGCCCGACCGCAGGCGACTTCGGCCGAGGTGAAGGCCGCTGCCGCAGCCGCGCAGATCGACACCCGAATCGAAGCGCTCCCGAGGGGGTACGACTCGGTGGTCGGGGTCGACGCCAGATTCTCGGGTGGTGAAGCCCAAAGAGTCTCCATCGCGCGTGCGATTCTCGCGGACACTCCTGTTCTCGTGCTCGACGAGGCAACCGCGTTCGCCGACCCGGAGTCCGAAGCCGATATCCAAGAAGCGCTGTCGCGTTTGACGGTGGGGCGCACCGTGCTGGTGATCGCGCACCGGTTGGCTTCGATCGTGAGTGCCGATCAGATCGTGGTCCTCGACGCCGGACGGATCGTGGAGAAGGGCACGCACGATCAGCTTGTGGCGAGTGGTTCAACCTATGCGCGGATGTGGGCGAGTCACAGTCGGGCCGACTCGATTGAACACAGTCGGGCCGACTCGATTGAACGCAACACCGCAGGTAAGTCTGACGCAGCAGGAAAGGCCAACTCATGATTCGCGACCTCTTCCGGATACTCGGCCCGCAGAATCAGGGCCGATATCGCGAGTTCCTGGTGTGGGCAGTGTTGTACGGCGTGATGCAGGGTTTGGCAGTGGCGCTTCTGGTCCCTGCGGTGCAGGCACTGTTCGATCAGAACTGGGGCAGTTTCGTTCGGTGGCTCGCCGCCATGGCCGTATGCGCTGTGATCAGTTCGATTGCGCACTACCTGCAGGCGATGAAGGGCTTCGAGTCGGCCCTCACTCTGCTGCGGACGATGCATCTGCGCCTGGGAGATCATCTCGTCACTCTGCCGCTCGGCTGGTTCGGCGCCGGCCGACTCGGGCAGGTGTCGCAGGTTGCCAGCAAGGGCACCATCTCGGTGATGGGGGCCGCTGCGCACCTGATGACACCGATCATCTCCGGAATTGCCAGCCCGGCAACCATTGTCGTGTGCATGTTGTTCTTCGACTGGCGGCTCGGGCTCGCGCTGGTAATCAGCGTTCCGATTCTCTTCGCGGCAGCACGATTTGCCTCGACGATGACTGCCAAGGCCGACGATCGGGCCCATGCAGCGGCCGTCGAATCGAACAATCGAGTGCTCGAATACGCGCGTTGCCAACCGGTCCTGCGTGCTTTCGGACGCACCCACGGGGTGTACGAACCGCTCGACGACGCGATCGAAGCGCAACACACTGCGGGTCGTTCACAACTGTGGTTCGTGGTGATCGGGTCCGTGGTCAACGGGATCGCCCTGCAATTCGTGTTCTCTGCCGTGATCATCTTGGGCGCGTTCCTCGCGCTCGGCGGCGACATCGATCCGGTCACGTTGATCGCGCTACTCGGACTGACCGCACGGTTCATCCAGCCGCTGGGTGAGATCGGCGAGTTCGGCGGTGCAATCAGAATGGCACGCAATGAAATCCGGCGAATGTCCGAGATCCTCGAAGTTGAACCAATGGTCGAACCCGATACCAGCGGGACGGCGACGGGGGAGACGGCAGTGCAGTTCGACGCCGTCGACTTCGGATACGCGGACGGTGGGCAGGTTCTGCGAAACATCTCCTTCGACGTGCCACGGAAGTCGTTGACGGCGTTGGTCGGTTCGTCAGGGTCCGGCAAAACCACCGTCACTCGGTTGATCTCGCGCTTCTACGACGTCGACTCCGGTGTGGTGCGTGTCGGCGGCGTCGACGTGCGGGACCTCACGAGTGCCGACCTGATGTCGCAGCTGTCTCTGGTCTTCCAGGACGTGTACCTCTTCGACGACACGTTGATCGCGAACATCCGCCTCGGCCGCCCCGAAGCCACGGACGAAGAAGTCTTCGACGTGGCTCGGATCGCGGGCGTCGCGGAAATCGTCGAGCGGCTTCCGCGGGGTTGGGACACCCGTGTCGGTGAGGGCGGGACGGCACTGTCCGGTGGAGAGCGGCAGCGGGTCTCCATTGCACGCGCACTCCTCAAACGCGCACCTGTCGTTCTGCTCGACGAGGCGACGGCCGCGCTCGATCCCGAGAACGAGGCACACGTTCAACGTGCGATGCAAGAACTCGCCAGGGAAAGCACACTGCTCGTGATCGCTCACAAACTGTCGACCGTCGTGGCCGCAGATCAGATCATCGTGCTCGGTGACGACGGTTCGATCGTCGAAGTGGGCACCCACGAAGTCCTGCTCGCAGCCGGTGGGAACTACGCCGCGTTCTGGAATCAGCGCCACCGTGCGTCGGGATGGCGGTTGGTGGCAAGCTGAGCAGAATGCAGACCGGAAAGAAGACGGGGCGGCCGCCGACGTTGTCGACAGTGGACATCGTCGAGGCCGCCCTCGCCGGTGATCTGAGTGAACTGACCATGCCGAGCGTGGCAAAGCGGCTGGGCGTCAGTCATTCTGCACTTTATCGCTACTTCGCAGACCGCGAAGCGCTGCTGCGTGCCTGCTCGGATCATGTTGTGCGTCAGACTGTATGGCCCGATACGAATCGTCCGTGGCGCGAATTCCTGAAGGATTTCTGCGACGTTCTGTGGTCCTCGTTCGAGCGCTATCCAGGTCTGGCCCAGGTCGGTCTCGCAGTTCCGGGCACGCCGCCGGCGATAATCGAGATCGTGGAGAAACTGGTCGGTTCGTTGACTGCGCAAGGCTTCACACCCCACGATGCGATATTGGCGGTGGACTTCATCTCCGAGGTGACGATGACGCAGTTCGCAATGATGGCGGCGATGGACAAGACCGTCAGCTCCGCCGATTCACGTTCCGCGCGACAGGCGTATCAGGAAAGTTGGAATGCATCGGAGTCGTTGATCGAGGGAATCGGCGACGAATCGACGTGGCACGGGCGAGGTTGGTTGGACGAGAAGATCACGATCATGCTCGACGGCCTGGAAAAGCGTGTTATCGGCTGACATTTCTACTAGCTTTGAGAGTAATGCCCGTTTCGGCGTGATACAGGCTAATGTGCACACATAGGACGGGTGGTTGCTGCACCGGGAGGCGGGGATCATGGATCTCGAAGCGATTGTTCTCATCCAAAGACTCAAGTACCGATACGCACGCGCCTTGGACACCAAATCGTGGGTCGAATTCGCCGACACTCTGACCGTCGACGCCACCGCGATCTACGGAGAACAACTCAGTTTCGATTCCCGAGATTCGTTCGTCTCCTTCCTCGAGAACACTCTCGGATCACACATCATCACCGAACATCAGTGCGGGCAACCCGAGATCGACGTCGACGGAGACACCGCAACCGGGATCTGGTGCCTCGCGGACACAGTGGTAATCCCCGAAGACGGCATGCTGCTTCGCGGATCGGCCTTCTATCACGACAGATACACCCGCTGCAGCGACGGTCAATGGCGAATCTCCCACACGAGCTACGAGCGGACCTGGGAATCGGTGGTGGCGCTCGCCGACATGCCGAGTTTCCGATTGACGTCCAACAAGTGGGCGCTGCTGCAGCAACCGTCGTTCGGCGACTCGGTCGTTCGCAACGTCTCCTGAGGTCGCCCGCGATTAGAGTCGGCTCATGGTTGATGCAGATTTTTCGCTGCCTGACGTACGGACGTGGATTCGCGGTATCCCCGCGCTGACCGGAACTCCGCCGCCCGCGCCCGAGTGTTTTCCGGAAAAGCCGGGGGAGTTGTTCCTCGACTGGCTCCGTGCGGCCGTAGCCTTCGGCGTCGTCGAGCCACACGTGTGTGCGCTCTCGACCGTGGACGGCGACGGTATGCCTGATTCTCGCTTCCTCATCCTCAAGGACGTGACCGAGGGTGGGTTCTGGTTCTCTGGTTCAGCTGCTTCGCCGAAAGGTGTTGAGCTGAAAGAAAATCCGCGAGCATCGCTCGCCTTCTACTGGCGCGAAACAGGCCAACAGGTCCGGATTCGCGGAACGGTTCGCGAGGGCGACGACGCACTTCGACGCCGAGACTTCGTCGAACGCTCCGTCACGGCGAGAGCGGTGGCGACGGCAAGTGAGCAGAGCGAGGTGCTCGAAGACTTAGGGGCGTACGACACGTCGGTGGCCGCTGCGGAAGCAAGAATCAGCGACGACCCAGGGTTCGTGTCGAAGGACTGGCGTGCGTGGTGCCTCGAGCCGGAGTCTGTCGAGTTCTGGCAGGCAGACTCCGGGCGTCGGCATCAGCGGTGGTTGTACCGGCGCGGCTCGGACCGAGCATGGACACGAGCAGTGCTGTGGCCCTAAGGGGCAGCTGGGCCCAGATCAGCTCGCGCTGATCTCCGGCGATACGAGGTTGACGACGATCGACTGTCCGCCCAGTTTGGCGTGGATTTCGGGATGTTCGAACCCCGAGGACAACAGGTAGCTGCCGAGCATCGTGAGCAACTCGTCCAGATCCGTCGTGGGATCGGAGGAATGTGCGCTCGAGGGTGAGGCCTGATTTGCGATGAGTTCGGTGTGGGTGAGTCGACCGGCCACTCGAACGGCGGCTACGCCCATCGCGTCGCGACGTACGACGGTACGACTCCGAGTTTCGAGCGTCCTCGATGATTCGCGTGTTGAAGCTGGCACTGAAAGGTCCTCTCCGCTGCTGTGTGCGGCCGTGGTTCGGGCAGGAAGCGGAAACGTGAATGCATCGGATTGCTTGGGTGCGGTCGACAGAAAATCCGCTGTGGCGGTGGCACTGCTGGAACCGTTACCCGTGGAAAGGTTGCTCCCAGAACCATTGCTTGCAGAACCATTGCTTGCAGAACCATTGCTTGCAGAACCATTACTTGCGGAACTATTGGCTCTCGATCCGTTGCCGGAACCGTTGGGGCCCGCTATTCCGTGAGAATTCTTGTCTTCCATTGTTTCGCTCCTGATGCCCGTAAACAGACCGCCGGTTTGCTTAATCGACGCAAACATACCAGGAGTTGGTTTACGGTCACACCCCTTGTGGAGTTCGGCGTTGAATGCGCAGCCACATTGCGAAGCCCCACAGTACGAAGAATGCATAGACCAGATAGAGGATCGCCGAAGGGTAATAGCCGGCTCGGAAAAGAAGCGGAACACCAACGGCGTCGACCCCGATCCAGATGAGCCAGAATTCGGTCCAGCCGCGCGCCATGCCGTATGTCGCGAGGATGGAGCCGGTGAAGATCCAGGCCTCCGCCCACGCTCCGTACGAGCCGAGGAGGTCGAAGATCCAGGCGAAAGCGATTGTGCCGCTGGACATGACGGCGATCATGGCGACGCGCTCGCGAGTTGTCGCCCAGTGGGGCAGGACTGCGCGACCGGAGTCGCGTGCCCCGCGTCGCCACTGAGTCCACCCGTAGACGCTGACGGTGATGAACAACAACTGACGGCCGGCCTGGCCGTAGAGATTGAGCTCTTGCGGCGTGTGGAAAAGTGCGCCCATGAACACCGTGAACAACAAGGCATTTCCGGCTATACCGACGGGCCACGCCCATACCGAGCGTCGCGCGCCCGCGATCGCGGAGCCGATTCCGAACGCGTTTCCGATGATCTCTCGCCAGAGAATCGTGGCGCTGCCGATGTGCAGTTCGGCGTCGAACAGCGCCTCGATCAGGCTCATCAGTCCGCAGCAGCGACGAGGGGTTCGAGCGTCAGATCCGGGAGTTCCTTCTGGATGTACTGCAGGCGCCACTTGTCACTGACCAGGGCGAGCAGAACACCGTCGGAACGGGTGAAGACCTCCACACCTCGTTGACGGTTCAGTTCGACCTCGGACGCGGCGTCGGTACGGCGAGCCAATGCGTAGCCGAGCGGTTCCATCTTGGCCTCGACGTTGAACTCGGCCTTCATGCGTGCTGCGACGACCTCGAACTGCATCGGGCCGACGGCCGCCATGACGGGGGAGGCGTCGCCGCGGATGTCGTTGCGGAGAATCTGGACGACGCCCTCGGAATCGAGTTGGTCGACAGCACGGCGGAACTGCTTGTACTTGCCGGCGCTTTCGGCGCGCAGGATCGAGAAGTGTTCCGGCGCGAACGACGGGATCGGCGGGAACTCCACCTTCTTCTCGGTGTACAGCGTGTGGCCGGGTGCGAGTGCGGTGGCGTTGACGAGGCCGACGACGTCGCCGGGGAACGCGGATTCGACGGTGGAACGTTCACGTCCGAATACCGTCTGGGCGTACTTGGTCGTGAAGGGCTTGCCGGTTTGGGCGTGTGTGACAACCATGCCGCGCTCGAACACGCCGGAGACGATGCGCATGAACGCCAGACGGTCGCGGTGCGCGGTGTCCATACCGGCCTGCACCTTGAAGACGACCGCACTGAACGGATCGGTGACCTCGCGCGGCTTGCCGCTGAGGTCTTCGCGCCCACGCGGCGGCGGCGCCAATTCGACGAGGGTGTCGAGGATCTGGCGGACGCCGAAGTTGAGCATCGCGGACGCGAAGATCACCGGGGAAGTCTGACCGGCGAGGAACATCTCCTGATCGTGGTCCTGGCCGGTAGCGGAGAGCAGTTCACTCTCCTCGGCCGCGGTCTCCCACTCGGAGCCTTCCTTGGCGAGCGCCGCGTCGGCGTCCATGACCTCTTCGGGGGCGATCTTCGCGCCGCCTGCGGTACGGGTGAAGCGGACGTACTCGCGAGCCTCACCGTCTTCACCGCGCCGCAGCAGTCCGCGGAAGTCGCCGGCGATGCCGACCGGCCAGTACAGGGGGGTGGGCGTGAGGCCGATCCGTTCGCTGATCTCGTCGAGCAGTTCGAGAGGAGTCTGACCGGGACGGTCCCACTTGTTGATGACGGTGATGACCGGAATGCCGCGGTGACGACACACCTGAAACAGCTTGAGCGTCTGCGGTTCGAGGCCCTTGGCAGCGTCGATGAGCATGACCGCCGCGTCGACGGCGGTCAGGACGCGGTACGTGTCCTCGGAGAAGTCGGAGTGACCGGGGGTGTCGACGAGGTTGATGACGTTGATCTGCTCGTCCGGGGTCTCGGACGAGTGGTAGTTGAACTGCAGTGCGGTGGAACTGACGGAAATGCCGCGGGCCTTCTCCATCTCCATCCAGTCCGAGACCGTCGACTTGCGGCCTGCCTTGCCGTGGACGGCTCCTGCCTCCGAGATCTTCTTCGCGTGCAGTGCCAGCGCTTCGGTCAGCGTCGACTTTCCGGCGTCGGGATGCGAGATGACGGCGAAGGTGCGGCGACGCTCTGCCTCGGCGGACAGGCCCTTGGTCGTCGTCGTGACCGCGACCGACCCGCTCTCGGTTGAATCGGGGCCTTCGGTGTCGGACTGGACAGTCGAGTCGGAAGGGACGGTCGAGTCGGACGGGGTAGTCAACGAAGAACCTCTCGAAGTGGGCGTCGGTGCCGGCGACGTGCCGGTGCGCGGACAGGTGGAGAGTGCGGCAGCACAACAGAGAAAGGATACTCGCAGACCACGATGCAATAGCCACTGCGGCGTAACACTCGGCGAACGATCGCTGATTATCCATGTATGTGTGTGTTCGAACACACAGCCATTTGTGTCCTGCGAAGAGTTGCACTGATCGAAGAGTGACACTGACCGAGGAGTTGCGTTGAGCAAGTTCACCGAAGAGATGTATGCGACCGCCGCAGTCACCGACCGCGGCCTGGTGACGGGAGAGCCGGACAACGCTTTCCGTCAGACCTGGGGCGACATCCACCAGGAGGCTAGGCGCATGGCCGGCGGCCTGGCCGAGGTCGGTATCGATCGCGGCGTCGCGATCGGCATTCTCGCCGGACAGCCCGTCGACATCGCACCTGCCTGCCAGGCGACGTGGATGCGCGGTGCGTCGGTGACGATGCTGCATCAGCCGACCCCCCGAACGGATCTGGGCGTCTGGGCTCAGGACACCGAGACTGTGATCGACATGATCTCCGCGAAAGCCGTCATTCTTGGTGCGCCCTTCGACGCGGCCAAGCCGCTCCTCGAAGAGCGTGGCATCACCGTCGTGACGGTGGACGAGCTTCGCAGCGGAACGTCGATCGATCCCGTGGAGACGGCCGAATCGGATATCGCACTCCAGCAGTTGACGTCCGGTTCCACCGGTTCGCCCAAGGCCGTGCAGATCACGCACGAGAACTTCTACACAAATGCCTACGCCATGATCAACCGCATCAAGTTCTCCATCGAAGACGACGTGATGGTGAGCTGGCTTCCGCTCTTCCACGACATGGGCATGGTCGGTTTTCTCACGGTTCCGATGCAGGTGGGCGCAGAGGTCATCAGCATCACGCCGATGGATTTCCTGCGCACCCCGGTGCTGTGGGCCGAACTGATGGGCAAGTACGGCGGAACCGTCACCGCCGCACCGAACTTCGCGTACTCGCTCTTGGCTCGTCGACTCGCACAGGCGGAAGACGGGGCAGTCGACCTGTCCAGCGTCCGATACATGTGGAACGGCGCCGAGCCGGTAGATCCCGACACGATGGATGCACTCGCCGAGGCAGGTGCGCGTTTCGGTTTGAACCCGACTGCGCTGGCGCCCGTGTACGGAATGGCGGAAACCACGCTCGCCGTGTCGATTCCGGATCCCGATCAAGGTCAGGTCCTCGACTACGTCGATCCAGACTTTCTCGAATCGATGTCTCGAGCGGTGCCGTCCAATCGCCCCAACGCTCGTGCCCTCGCCACACTCGGCAAGATGGTGCCTGACCTCGAGGGACGCATCGTCGACCGTGACGGTCAGGTGCTTCCGGCCCGCGGTGTCGGAATCATCGAGGTTCGCGGCAAGGCAGTCACCCCCGGGTACGTCACGGTCGACGGACACAAGCCGGCCCAGGACGCCGACGGTTGGCTCGACACCGGTGACGTCGGGTACTTCACCGAGGAAGGACTGGTCGTGGTGTGCGGGCGTGTCAAGGACGTCATCATCATGGGCGGCCGGAACGTGTACCCCACAGACATCGAACGGGCGGCCGGAACCGTTGCCGGTGTGCGTCCCGGAAATGCCGTCGCGATTCGTCTCGACGCCGGCCAGAAGCGTGAGAGCTTTGCAGTCGCCGTCGAGACCAACGCTTTCGAAGATCCGGAAGAGGTCAAGCGTATCGAACGCGAAGTGGTCCACGCCGTGGTTGCCGACGTCGGTGTCCGACCTCGCGCCGTTGCGGTCCTGGGTCCCGGCAGTATCCCGAAGACGTCGTCGGGGAAGCTCCGCCGCGCCAATTCGGCTGCACTGCTGGGTAACTGACCGTCAGTGCAGGCGGTTCTGTGCGGCTTCCAACCCGAGTTCGAGCAGTAGCTCCACTGCATCCGCAGCCTCTTCGCATACGAGATCGAGTTCTTTTCGCTCCGTGGACGAGAACGGCTTGAGAACGTAGTCCGCCGGGTCCATGCGGCCCGGCGGACGACCGATCCCGACGCGCGTGCGCAGGTAGTCCTTGGTGGTCAACGAACTCGAAATGGACCGCAGGCCGTTGTGGCCGCCTTCGCCGCCGCCGAGTTTGAGTCTGATTGTCCCGAAATCGAGATCCAGTTCGTCGTGGACGACGATGATGTTCGCGGCGTCGACCGAGAAGAACCGCGCGAGACCGGCGACAGCGCCACCCGAGAGATTCATGTACGAGCGTGGTTTTCCGAGAATCACGCGCCGGCCGGCGAGGCGACCTTCGACGATTTCGGCACCACTCTTCTTGTGTACGTTGAACTTTCCGCCCATGCGCCCGGCAAGGGTGCCGGCGACCATGAAGCCGACGTTGTGCCGGGTCTTCTCGTACTGGGGGCCGGGATTACCCAGGCCGATGACGAGGGCGGTATCTGTGCTCAACGGACGCTACTTTCTGGCTTGATTTTTCCTGCTACGCACGAACGGCGCGTCACTCCGAATCGGAATGACGCGCCGCGCGCAGTGAGTTCTGTTGGAACCGAGAGGATCAGGCCTCTTCTGCAGCCTCGTCGGCGGCGGGAGCTTCTGCGCCCTCTTCGAGGTCTGCCTCGGTGGGTGCAGCAACGACGTTGACGATCAGGGTGTCGGCGTCAGCCTGCAGGGTCGAGCCCTTGGGCAGTTCGAGCTGGCTGGCCAGGATCTGGGTGCCGATCTCGAGACCCTCGACCGAAACCTCGATCTGCTCGGGGATGTGAAGCGCGTCGGCCTCGATGGAGATCGTGGATGCGTCCTGCGCGACCATCGTGCCTGCAGCAGCATCGCCGACGACGATGACGTTCACGTCGATCGTGACCTTCTCGCCCTTCTTGATGACGAGGAGGTCGGCGTGCTCGATGTAGTTGCGGATGGGGTGCACGACGACCGACTTGGTCAGTGCAACCTGCTCCGTGCCCTCGATGTCGAGGGTGAGGATGGCGTTGGTGCCGTGTGCACGGAGGATGGCGGCGAAGTCGCGAGCCGGCACATTGAGGTGGCGGGGATCTTCACCGTGGCCGTACAGAACCGTGGGGACCTGGCCGTCACGACGTGCGCGGCGAGCTGCGCCCTTGCCGAATTCGGTGCGGACGACGGCGACGAGGTTGTTTTCTTCAGACATGATGAAACGGCTCCTACAACTCACGGGGTTCGTGCTCGGTTTACTGACGTGTGGTTTTGCCTGCGGCAAGGCGGACAGGCGCGCACACGGCCAGGAGCGAAACGCTCGAGCTGAGCCGTAGCCGCGTCGATCACGGTAAACCTGCAACGTGTGGAACTGCTGCGATTCACCCTCGCCGAGACAACTTTGGATACGTTACCGGAGTTTGCTCCCGGCCGCTAATCGCAGGTGGTGGGGACCTGGCCGTGTGGACGTGGTTCGCGTCACATCGAAAGCGGTAGCCTGACGGAGTGACCACCGTGGGGAACGCTCCCGAAGGCAGTCGGCTCGGTGCCGTCGTGCCGGGTACCGACCTGTCGCAGCATGCTCGCCTACTCAGTCGGGTGCACGACGCAGTTCTCTCCGGCCAGGAACCACCGGCGCAGCCGCGGACCGTCGTGGCGCGGTCGTGGTCGAGGGTGGCCGCCGGCGGGCTCACGCCGGATCACTGCGGTGCGTCTACTGTCGCCGATTTCTCCGAGTTGGAGGCGAGGCGTTCGCGTACCGCGCTGCGAAGCGTTCTGCCCGAACTGCGAACCACGCTCACCGAGGTCGCCGAGGACGCGGGCTTCATCGTGGTCGTTGCCGACGCCGACGGTGTCCTGCTCTGGCGCGAAGGGGCGAAGACCGTCAAACGTGCGGCGGACGCTCTCGGGTTCGCGGAAGGCGCACGCTGGTCGGAGCAGTCGGTGGGGACCAACGCGATAGGTACCGCGCTGATCGAAGACTCTGCGGTGCAACTCTTCTCGGCCGAGCACTATGCGCCCACGCATCACAATTGGTCGTGTACCGGCTCGCCCGTGCACGACCCACGGACGGGCGAGATACTGGGCGTGGTGGACATCAGTGGATCCGCAGCTTCGGTGCATCCCACCACCGTCGCGCTGGTGCGCACCGCGGTTCGCCTCGCGGAGGCGACGCTGTGGCGTGAGCACGCGGCTTCGCTCGAGCGCCTGCGCTCGCGGGCGGCACCGCTGTTCGCGGCAGGAACAGGTCCGGCATTGGTGGTCGACGAGTACGGCTGGGTGGCCGGCGCCAGCGGGATTGCCGCGCCTGACCGCGTGGCAGCACCCAGTGCGGGAAAGCCCGTCATCGTGCCAGGTCTGGGGATGTGTCTGCCTGAGCCGCTCGGAGACGGCTGGCTGTTGCGCACCGGCGTCGGCGGGCCGTTGATCGAGCTGGAGCTGGCCCTCGGCGCATCGCCGCAGGTGACGGTGCGTGGTGACGCCAACTGGACGCGCGCGCTTTCGCCGCGTCACGCCCAGATCTTGCGGGCACTGGCAGCCGTCGGTTCGGCAGGTGTGGATGCCGCGGGCCTGAGCGAAGTGCTCTTCGGTGATCGCGAGCATGTCGTGGCAGTGCGCGCCGAGGTGTCCAGACTGAGGAAACACCTCGGCGCGGTCCTGCAGACTCAGCCGTACCGCTTTGCCGAGGGCGTGCGAGTTGTGGTGATCTAGCGTGCCGCGCTGATTCCGGCACGACGTCCGAAGAAGCTGCCGTCGCCGAGACTTGTCCCGCTGGCGTAACCGCCCGCACAGACACCGGACGTGCAGCGACCCGCTGCGAAGAGTCCGGGGATCGGCGCACCCGAGACGTGCAGAACCTCGGAATCGACGGTGGTCTTCAATCCTCCCAGCGTGAATCCGCCTGTGCGGCCACGGAGATCGATTGCCGCGAACGGGCCGACGATCGGCTTCACCCACTCGGACTTCTTGCCGAGCACCGGATCCGAACCTTCAGCCGCGTGCCGGTTGTAGAGGTCGACGGTGGATTGCAGCGATCCGACGGGCAATCCCATCTCGCCTTCGAGTTCCTCGACGGTCTCCGCCACCCAGCTCGGCTGCGCCCGCAACTGTGCACTGGACGATTCGGCATTCATGCCTTCCTCGTACGCAGCTTCGTCGATCACGAGGAATGCCTGGTTGTCCTGCTGGAACAGCGTTGCCTGGCCGATGCGGCCGGGGTAGGTGTCCTCGGGGATGTATCGCTGACCGCGGCCGTTGACAAGAATGCCGCGCACCATCAACTGTGGGTCGCAGAAGAACGCGACCTCGGTGGCGTCCATGTGTGCGGTGTCGGCGCCGAGTGCCTGACCGATCTGGATTGCGCGGCCGTCGTGCGCCTCGATGGAGGCCGCCGGGTGGCCGAAGATGCGCGGTGCGTTCGAGCGCACCATCTCGTTGTTGTACGCGAAGCTGCCCATCGCAAGCACTACGCCTTTGCGGGCACGAATCGCGACATCCTTGCCGTAGCGCTTGGCGACGACGCCGACAACCCGATCGCCGTCTACCACCACAGTTTGGACGCGCAGATCGTATTCTGCTCGGACACCGAGCTTTTCGGCCGTCTCGACGAGTGGCTTCATCAGCATGTAGCCGCCGCCCTTCTCGCCGGTGTTCTTCTCGGACATCTGCGGAACGTGTCCGCGGGGCGCGGGATCGACGAGGGTGTTGAACGGCGCGGCGTTCTCGCCTCCCGAGTACATCAGGCCGTCGTCGTACGGCGGTTCCCAGCCGGGCTGACCCCAGAACGATTCCTTGAACGGGACCCCGGCGTCGACGAGCCAGTTGTAGTGATCGACGCTGCCCTCGCAGTACGCGTCGATCTTCGTATCGTCGGTTCCGGGGCCGAGCGCTGCCTTCATGAACGTCTTCATGTTCTCGACCGAGTCCTCGAACCCGCACGCCTTCTGCAACGGCGTTCCACCGCCCAGGTAGATGAATCCACCAGCCAGCGACGCGGCTCCGCCCCAACCGCCCGTCCGCTCCAGGACGAGCACCTCGGCGCCGGCACGCGCTGCTTCGATCGCAGCGGTGACGCCGGCGATGCCGTATCCCGCGACGACGACGTCGGCCTCGTAGTCCCAGGTGGTCATGTCGGCAGCGGAGATCGGTCTGACGGTGGGGTCGGCCATGCGAATAGTCCTCTCGGAAGGCGAAACTGCTGATCACCCCACAGTTGCAGTTTCGACTTCCGCAGATCAGGCATGGTCCCGGTCAACGGGAGGTTTGTAATCCCCTGACCGCGCCCAGAAATGTGTCCAGGTCGGCTTCGTCGACGAAGTAGTGCGGCGATGCGCGAACCACGGCATCGAGCCCGCGGGCATCCATGTCGAGGAGGGTGGACCCGCGACCGCTGACGGTGACGGTGATGTTCTGTGCTGCAAGCTGATCCCGAACCAGGTGCTCGGAAATACCGTCGACGGTGAAGGAAACGATGCCGCTCAGATGGGTTCCTCGATCGCGGACTTCGACTCCGGAAATCGCTGCCAGACCTTCCCTCAGCGTGACTGCTCGGGATTCGATCTGCTCCCACGCCGTGTCGGTGCCGATCGAGAGCAGATAGTCGGCGGCGACGCCGAGACCCAGGCGCGCAGCGACACTCGTTTCCCAGAGCTCGAATCGTGTTGCGTCCGGTGCGGGTACGAAGCTGTTCTCGCCGGTCCATTCCGCTCCGTGCAGGTCCATCGCAGCGGGTTCGAGTGCATCGACGAGTCCGGGGCGGACGTACAGGAATCCGGTTCCGCGTGGCCCGCGGAGCCACTTGCGGCCGGTTGCGCTGAGGGCGTCGACGCCGAGTTCGGTGACGTCGATGGGCAACTGGCCGACGGACTGGCACGCGTCGAGCAGAACGAGAGAGCCATGGGCTCTGGCCAATTCGACGACCTCGCGGACGGGGTTGATCAGGCCGCCGTTGGTGGGGACGTGGACGACGGAGACGAGGCGAACCCGATCGTCGAGCATGTTCTCGAGTGCGTCGAGGTCGATGCGTCCATACTGATCGCTCGGGATGATCTCGACGTGGGCACCGGTCGAACGCGCCCGCCCCAGTGCAGCGATGGCGTTGCTCGCGTATTCGACTCCGCTGATGAGAATTCGATCACCGGGTCCGAGCGTAACGGCAGCGAGGAAGTCGTTCCACGCGCGGGTCGCGCTGTCCGTCAAAGCGATATCGGTTGCCTGAGCACCGATGACCCGGGCCAGCGAATGGGGAACAGCAGCGAGGGCGCCGCTCTGACGAGCAGCTGCGACGTATCCGCCGACGTCGGCTTCACGTCGCAGATGCTCGATCATCGTGGCCGGCACCGGCTCGGGCGGGAGCGAAGATCCCGCGCTGTCGAGGAACACCTTGTCGAGGCATCCGGGAGTGTCGCGGCGGATCGTGTCGAGATCGAACATGGCACCTTCCGTTCATGTCGGTGTGGTTCAAACTACCTGTGAACGAAGCTGTCCCGATGGAGCGAAGACTGGGCACGGCCGATGCCGTGGTGATCGGCCTCGGCGCGATGATCGGCGCCGGAGTCTTCGTGGTGTTCGCGCCCGCTGCCGCAGTAGCCGGTACCGGGTTGCTTGTGGGCCTGGCGATTGCAGCGTTCATCGCATTCTGCAACGCGACGTCGTCGGCGCAGCTTGCGGCCAGATACCCCACTTCAGGTGGGACCTACGTCTACGGACGTGAGCAGCTCGGACCCTGGTGGGGGTTTGCCGCCGGCTGGTCGTTCGTGATCGGGAAGACCGCGAGCTGCGCGGCAATGGCTCTGACTTTCGCGACGTATGTTGCGCCTACGGCCTGGCGTGTCCCCGTCGCGGTATTGGTGGTGGCAGCGCTGGTTGCAGTCAACTACCGCGGAGTCACGCGGACGGCGCACATGGCCAGGGTGATCGTCGCAGTGTCGACGACGGCGCTGTGTGTAGCGCTGGTGGTTGCCGTCGTCGGTCCTGGTGCGGTGCGCGAGTTCCCGGATCTCGCATTCGGGTCGTGGTACGGCATTCTGCAATCGGCGGGACTGCTGTTCTTTGCCTTCGCCGGGTACGCCAGGATAGCGACGCTGGGGGAGGAAGTGCGTGATCCGCGTCGAACGATTCCGCGGGCGATCCTGATCGCACTCACCGTCGCCGTCATCCTCTATGCGCTGGTAGCGGTGGTGCTGTTGGTGACGCTGGGCCCTGATCGGCTGGCGAAGTCGGCGCGACCACTGGCAGATGCGGTGGGCGCAGTCGGGTGGAGTTGGGCCGTTCCCGTAGTGGTGATCGGTGCCGCGGCGGCGTCGGCGGGGGCGCTGCTGGCTCTGATCGCCGGCGTGAGTCGTACGGCGATGGCGATGGCCCGCGAGCGCGATCTGCCAGTGGCCCTCGCTGCAGTCCATCCACGGTTCGGGGTCCCTCACCATGCGGAACTTGTGGTCGGTGCCGTTGTGATCGCCTTGGTCTCGACAACCGATCTTCGTGGGGTGATCGGCTTTTCGTCGTTCGGAGTGCTGCTCTACTACTTCGTCGCGAACGTGAGTGCGTACAGCCAACGCGGTGTGGACCGGATGTATCCGAAGTGGCTGCAAGCGGTCGGCGCGGCTGGTTGTGTCGTTCTGGTGGTCACACTTCCGTGGATCGCGGTTGTTTCCGGCGCAGGTGTGGTTCTGTCCGGTTGTGGGTACCGGTGGATACGACTGAAGAAATTCAACGACACGTAACACCACAAAGGGTGCATCTCGGACGTTGGCGTTCTATCGTCGGTAGCGACCGCGAAGACCGCCCGAAGGGGAAGTCGAATGGTGACAGCAGCGTTGACAGCAGCACAGACCACGCAGGTGGATTCACGTCCTGCGGCCGAGGCCTACGTCGGTGGTGTGTGCTTCAAACAGGGGCCACCCCGTTTGGTCGGAGCTGAGCTCGAGTGGCTGACCAGCCAGGTTCCCGGTGGGGAGCGGCCGTCAGCAGCGACTCTGGCAAAGGCACTCGGGCGACACGCACCCACCAGTATCGACCCGGATTCACCAGCGGTTCCGCTTCCTCGTGGCAGCCTCGTCACCGTAGAACCTGGCGGACAGATCGAACTCTCGTCAGCGCCGCGGACGTCCGCCCGAGAACTGTGTGACTGTCTCGACGAAGACCGTCGTACTCTCGAAACACTCCTCGCGTCGTACTCCATCGAAATCAGTTCTGCCGCGGCCGACGTCGCCCGCCCACCTTCCCGGATTCTCCGGTTGCCACGTTATTGCGCAATGGAATCCCGCTTCGCCGGGATAGGACCGTACGGCACCTTGATGATGTGCAATACAGCAGCAGTGCAGGTCAGTGTCGATGCCGGCGGCAGCCCGGAGTCCATTGCCCAGCGTTGGCGGCTCCTCGGGGACATGGGGCCGGCGCTCATCGCTGCGTTTGCATGTTCTCCACGCTTGCAAGGGGTTCCGAGAGGGGATTGGGCGTCCCAACGCATGCGGACGTGGCTCGAACTCGATTCCTGGCGAACGGTCGCAGTCCCGGAAGTGCAGGACTACGCCGGCTGGGCGCTCGATGTTCCGCTGATGTGTGTGCGAAACGAGGGCGACGATTGGACGGCTCCGCGGGGTGCCACTTTCGGGGACTGGATAGACGGCGCTTTGGATGCCGAGATCGGACGCCGACCCGTCTGGGCGGACTTGGACTATCACCTGTCCACGCTGTTCCCGCCGGTTCGCGCTGTCGGCCATCTGGAGGTTCGCTACATCGATGCGCAGCCGGGAGATCTGTGGCGAGTACCGGTAGCAGCGATCGACGCGTTGCTGTCCGGGCCTGCCGTGATGCGTGAGGCGAGTGATGCCGCAGCGTCGACGGCCGGGAGATGGCGGGATGCGGCAGAGTACGGTCTGGACGACGTCGAACTGCGTTCGGCGGCAACCTCTCTGATGTCGCTTGCCGCGTCGTACGCGCCGGAGCCGCAGTTTGTCCGTCTTCTCGATGCCGCAGCCGAACGGTGTTGTCGCGCAATTGTGCCCGGTGAGAGCGACACATGACGGGGGAGATCACCAAGGAAGCGGTCGAGGCCGTACTTCTGCGAGCGCGTGAGCGGTCGACGCTGCTCACCGACTGCGTCGACGATACCGAATTGGTCGCTCAGCATTCCCCGTTGATGAGTCCACTCGTGTGGGACCTGGCGCATATCGGCAATCAAGAGGAACTCTGGCTGGTGCGAGATGTCGGTGGCCGCGATCCGGTGCGTAGCGACATAGACGACCTGTACGACGCGTTCAAGCATTCGAGATCGTCGAGACCCACACTTCCCCTGCTCAACCCGGCCGAGGCGCGCGAATACGTACGTACGGTTCGCGGGAAGGTCTGGGATGTGCTCGAAGCCAGCACCTTCGGACGCACAGAACTCGACATGGACGGTTTTGCCTTCGGGATGATCGCGCAGCACGAGCAGCAACACGCCGAAACCATGCTCGCAACACACCAATTGCGTTCGGGACCCACGGCACTCGTTGCGACACCCGCTCCGCAAGCGGCCCGCATGCCGGAACTCGACGAGGTCACGATTCCCGCCGGCCCCTTCGTCATGGGGACCGACGACGAACCGTGGGCACTCGACAACGAGCGCACGGCGCATCAGGTCTATCTCACCGACTTCGCGATCGACAGATTCCCGGTCACCAATGGGCAGTTCGTCGAATTCATCGAGGACGGCGGCTATTCCCGACCGGAACTGTGGTCCCGTGACGGTTGGCGGCATCGCGTCGACGCGAAACTCCGTGCACCGCTGTTCTGGGAACGCGACAGTTCGGGTTGGTGGCACGAGACTTTCGGCGTCGAGGCTCCGGTCCCACCGGACAAGCCCGTCGTGCATGTGAGCTTCTACGAAGCCGAGGCCTACGCGAGTTGGGCAGGCAAACGGCTTCCCACCGAGGCGGAATGGGAAAAGGCCGCGCGGTGGGATCCGGAATCCGGAAGATCGCGACGATTCCCGTGGGGGGACGTGTCCGCAGACGAGAAACTTGCCAATCTCGGTCAGCGCCATCTCGGTCCCGCCGGCGTCGGCTCGTACCCGGCGGGTGCATCGGCAGCAGGTGTCGAGCAGTTGATCGGTGACGTGTGGGAGTGGACGTCTTCGGGTTTCCATCCGTATCCGGGTTTCCGGGCCTTCCCCTACCGGGAGTACTCGGAGGTGTTCTTCGGCGGCGACTACAAAGTGTTGCGAGGGGGATCGTTCGGGACCGACAGCGTTGCCTGCCGGGGGACGTTCCGCAACTGGGACCACCCGATCAGGCGCCAGATCTTCTCGGGTTTTCGCTGCGCCAGAACGATTTCGGGTAGATCCTGACATGTGTCGGCACCTCGGGTATCTCGGGCCGCCGCGTTCGGTTCGTGAACTCCTCCACGACGGCGAGAACTCACTGATGCGACAGTCGTGGGCACCTCGCGAGATGCGTGGCGGCGGGACCATCAATGCCGACGGATTCGGCGCGGTGTGGTGGAACGGTGGAAGGCAGGGACGGTACCGCAGTATCTCGCCGATCTGGTCGGACCCGACAGTCGACGAGACGTTGTCCCACATCATTTCCGGATCCGTTCTCGCCGCCGTACGTTCCGCGACGGAGGGGATGGCCGTCGAGATCGGTGCCTGCGCACCGTTCGTCGACGGAACCTACGCTTTCAGCCACAACGGAGCGGTATCCGGTTGGCCTGGCTCACTCGCCGACTTGGCAGCAGAAGTTCCGGCCGTCGAATTGCTGAAGATGCCCGCGCCGACGGATGCTGCCTTGTTGTGGACAGTGCTTCGGCATCGGTTGAAGTCGAAGCCCGCGGAAGCCGCCGTGACGAGCCTCGTTCACGATGTGGCTGCGGCGGCACCGGATTCACGATTGAACCTCCTGTTCGGCGACGGGCAGGAACTGTGGGCCACGGCGTGGGGCCACACGTTGTACACGCGGGTCGACGAGTCGCGGGCACTGATCGTTTCCGAACCGTCCGATCGTTCACCGGACTGGGAGCAGGTGCCGGACCGGCACATCGTCTGCGCGCGTCCCGGCCATTTGATCATCACCCCGATACCGATGGGAGAACAATGAAAACCCCTAAGCTCGAGGTTTATCTGACACCGGCCGAATCGGTCGACGCATTGCGAGCCGAGGCCAGGGAGGGCTTGACCGCTACGCCGAAGTGGCTCTCGCCCAAATGGTTCTACGACGCGCGTGGAAGTGAACTGTTCGAGGAGATCACGGCCTTACCCGAGTATTACCCCACCCGTACCGAACGCGGCCTGCTCGCTCGGTACGCCGACGAGATCGCTGCGTTCACCGATCCTGAGATCCTGATCGAACTGGGTTCCGGTTCCTCGGAGAAGACGCGGTTGCTGCTCGATGCAATGACGGCTCGTGGAACTCTGCGAACGTATGTACCGCAGGATGTTTCGGTGACAGCACTGGAAGGCGCGGCGCGGCAGGTCGGTGCCGAATTCCCCGGCATCGATGTGGTCGGGGTGGTCAGTGACTTCACCGGTTCGCTGCATCATCTGCCAGGTGGTGGACGGCGGGCGGTCGCGTTTCTCGGTGGAACTCTCGGCAATCTCGTTCCGGCAGAACGCGCCGAGTTCCTCTCGGGCATTGCAGCGGTGCTCGATCCCGGTGAGAACCTGATCCTGGGCGTGGGATTGGTGATCGATCCCGCAGTCCTCGTGCCCGCCTACGACGACGCTGCCGGTGTGACTGCTCAGTTCAATCTCAATGTTCTCTCGGTCCTGAACAAGCAACTGGGAGCGAACTTTCCCTTGGAGGACTTCCGTCACGTCGCGCTCTGGGATGCCGATAACGAGTGGATCGAGATGCGCCTGGAAGCACTTCGTGAAGTCTCGGTGCACATCGACGACCTGGATCTGGAGATCACCTTCGCAGCGGGCGAGCAGCTGCGCACCGAGATCTCGGCGAAGTTCACCGAGGACGGGATTGCCGCGGAACTCGCGTCCGCGGGCTTCGGGGTGCGGAAGGTGTGGACGGATCGGGATCAGCGCTTTGCGCTGTTGTGTGCGCAGCGGGCGTGAAGTGGGCGCTTGTCAGAGGATGCTGTCTCCCCCTAGAAGTGTCTCAAAAGTTCTGTAGGCGGCAATATTTGAGAAGTGTCGAGAGTAGAGATCTGCGGTGCCAGTATGGACAGCGTCCGACACCGGCGCAAGATCCACGAGATGCGCGAGTTTTACATAGGACTGGTCATCGCTCGCGCCGAGCGGATACTCCTGCTCGCCGGCCTTGCGCTCGAATTTTGACTGCGCCTCAGCGGGGTCGCCAGCCCAGATGAGATAACAGTCCTCTCGGTGGAAGCACCCGACCCCGTCATTCTTCCCCAACTCGAATATCGCTATGCCGAAGTACGGTTGATCTCGTGTCGGATGCTGAGTCATGCGATTGAACGTAGTGACATCGGAGCGCAAAAGGTATCGGTGAATACCCCGGGATTTCGCAAAAACTTGTCGGTGGGCGCCCGTAGAATCGCTCATATGTTCGAATCGAAGACTTCCGCGGACGCGCTGTTTCGGCAGCATGCGGAAATCGCGCGCGCCCACTTCCTCGAGATCGACGCGGTCACTGCGCTGTACTTGGACCGTTGTGAGGAGGATGCCGCGGTTGGAGTCAATGAGGCTTTTCGGGGTCAATTCGCGCACGTGGAGATCGCGTCGATACTGAGCATTACGGAGTACGCCGCGCAGAAAATGATTGCACTGGGATGTGACCTGCGCTGGCGACTTCCGCGGGTGGCGGCCGCTTTTGCTTGCGGTGACATCGATCTGGCCAAAGCGATGGCACTGTCCGAAGCTCTCGCCAACGTCTCCGAGCACGCGCTCGATGACATCGAGCGACTCCTCGTGGACGGTGCCTGCCGTGTAACCGGTAACAAGTTGAAGGCGCGCGCACGAGGTCTCATTGCTCGGCACGACCCTGATGGGGTGCGTGCCAGGCGAGTTCGTGCGGAGGCGGATCGGGACGTTCGGACGTGCGCGTCGCACGACGGTATGTCGACTCTGGACGGAATGCTTCCAGCGGTCGGCGCTCAGACTTTGGCCACGAGGCTCCGTGCGATGTCGATGCAGGTCTGTGGTTCCGATCCGAGAACTTTCGGGCAACGGCGTGCCGATGCACTGATCGCATTGGCGGAAGGAAAGACGTCGTTGGATTGTCAGTGCGACGGCGATTGCACCCGTAGGGATGATACGAAGACCTCCGCGCTCCCGATTGCGACAATTCTTGTGGGTGTCAACGCTTCCACCCTGCTCGGATTCGACGACCTGCCAGGCTATTTGCAGGGGTACGGCCACATCGATGCCGACCTTGCGCGCGCGATCGCCGCGGACGCCACGTGGCAGAGAGTCCTCACCCTTGCACCGTCCGAGGTGCAACATTGTTCGACTGCGGGGGCAGCCGGACCGGTGCTCGGCGTGGGTCGGTCGATGCGCTCACCGGAGATATTGCCCGCTGCGGCAAGGGATAATCGCTCGCGAAGGAACAGTGGTTCGCGGCGCGGTGAATCCACGTACCAGCCGTCCGCGGCGTTGGTGACGATTGTAAGGACGCGAGACGGTACGTGCCGCTTTCCGAATTGTGTTGTGCGTTCTGATAGTTGCGATATCGATCACACGGTGCCGTTCGATCACGGCAACCCCGCTCAGGGAGGGCCTACTGCAGAACGGAACTTGGCCTGTCTGTGTCGAAAACATCACCGACTGAAGACGTTTGGCAGGTGGACAGTGAAGCAAATCGGAGGTGGTCTTCTGGAGTGGAAAGATCCGTCAGGACGACGAACGGTTACCGCGCCCGTAGGCCCATTCTGTGACCCCGAACTGAGAGTGCCCGACGCGGCGAGACTGCATTTGACGGACGGCGATGCGCTGGAACGACGTTTCGGACTTCGGGACAGGGGAGTGGAAGCGGATCTCGAATACCTCCTGGACTGGAGTGTGCCCGGCTGGCGGAAGGCACGATCTGCATCAAGACGTAACGCATCCCCACTGGCGAACGCTTTGCCGGAGTTTGCCGACTTCTGAAGGGGTTTCGTTTCTCCTGTGGCCTGCGGGTATAGCGAGAGGGCCCGAAAAATGGTGTTTGTCTGTTTATAGTGAGGCGCAGAACGGTTTCCGACCCGAGGAGAACGCGTGCGTCATCCGAAGCTCGCCGCATTGACCGTGGCCCTGACTGCAGTACTGGTGATGCCGGTAACGCAGAGCGTGGCTCAACCATTCCCCTTCGACCCCGGCAGTTTCGGCAACGGAAGCACCGGATCGTTGGGGAGCGACGACCCGGACATACCCATCGAGGACACCCTCCCGCAGTTGTCGGTCACCACACTGGTCGACGGACTCGACCACCCCTGGGACGTGGTGGCGGCCCCGGACGGTGCAATCCTGACCGGACAACGATCCGGCGGATTCTTCGTTCGCCGAGGCGACAACACGACAGGTCCAGTCGCTGCTGACCTTTCGGATCTCTACGCGCAGTCCGAAACCGGTCTCATGGGTATCGCGCTTGCCCGCGACTTCGCTCAGTCGCGCACCCTCTACACCTGCCAGGGATTCAGCGCTGGGGGAGTCACGGACGTTCGAGTGATCTCGTGGACCGTCGACGCCGGATGGACCGCACTCACGCGAACCGGAACTGTATTGCCGGGAATCCCGGTCTCGTCCGGGCGTCACGGGGGTTGCCGAATTCTTGCGGCGCAGGACGGAACGCTGTTCGTCGGGACGGGTGACACCGCGACGCCGAGCGTCCCCCAGGATCCGAATTCGCTGGGCGGCAAGGTCTTGCACATCAACGCCGACGGAACTCCGGCGGCGGGGAATCCGAATGCTTCCAGCCCGGTCTACACGCTCGGGCACCGCAACGTCCAAGGCTTGGCCGTGCAACCCGGAACCGGCCGGGTGTACTCGGTTGAACAGGGCACAAGCGTCGACGACGAAGTCAACCTGCTTACCCCCGGCGGAAATTACGGCTACCGCCCGGATCGGCTTCCCGGAACGTACGACGAATCCGTGCCGATGACCGATCCCGTGCGAGTGCCGGGAGCGATTGCGGCGGTGTGGCGTTCGGGTAGCTCGACGTTGGCTACCGCCAGCGCTGCCTTCACCGGTGGAGCTGCATGGGGTGCCTGGGACGGTGCGCTCGTAATGGGTGGCCTCAAGAGCAAGGAACTGATCTTCCTCCGCCTGAGTGCCGACGGACGCTCGGTCGACGCGCAGACCTTCGGGTTGGAGAACCAGTTCGGTCGCTTGCGGTCGGTGACCCCGACGCCCGACGGCTCGCTCCTGGTGACCACCGACAACGGCGCCGGCGACAAGGTGCTGCGGGTGACGCCTACGCCCTGATCTTCAGTACCAGGCGATGACCCGGCACGGACCACCCGAACCACCCGCATGCGTCGGCGCTCCCACCATCACCGTGGCGCCGACGGCCGGAAGTGCGGACAGATTTGCGAGGGCTTCGACTGCGTACTTTCCTGAGCCCAAAGCGCTTCGGTGAGCCCCGTGGGTGGTGCTTCGGCCCGCGTCGATGCTGAGGGTGTCCGAGCCCACGGCGACGATGTTGCGCTCGCGGACGAGAAAGTCGATCGCCTCGGGGTTGAATCCCGGTGTGTGTTGCACGCCGAGTGCATCTCGATTCGTGAAGGCGCCACCGGCACCGGCCCGGGTATCCCAACCCGAGTTCATCGCAACCAGGCTGCGGGGAGCGATGGTCCCGTGGAGGGACTCCCAATCGAGGATGTCCTGGCGGGTGAGCAGTGTGTCGGGGTCGACGGAGGCTCGGGCACTGATGTCGACGACCGCAATCGGCACGACGAGGTCGGCGACGGGAATCTTCTCGACGGTGATTCCGTCCGCACTGGCGTGTGCGGGAGCGTCGATGTGAGTACCAGTGTGTTCTTCGAGGCGGAGTTCGTTGAGGTAGAAGTTTCCACCTGACTCGGCGGAGCCGAGCGAGCCCAGAGATCCGGCGGCGTCGGCGATCTTCGCCAGGTTCCTCATCTCGAACGAGCGCGCGCCCGGCCACACCGGGAACTCCGGCGTCAGTACGTGGGTCAGATCGACAATGGTCCGACCCGATGGCGTTGCCGACGCAGTGGGCTGTACAGCGCCGGCCATGACGGTCGCGCCGAGGGCACCGGTGCCCAGCGCCGCGAACATCGATCGACGGCTGATCTTCCTGCCTTCGCGTCCGATCGATTCGTAGACCTCCGACAAGACCTTCGGTGAGCACATCAGAAACTCCAGATCACTGGGATCAACACCGTTGCAACTATCAGGAACCACAACAACATCGGGAGTCCGAGCTTCCAGTAGTCGCCGAACTTGTAACCACCAGGGCCCATCACCATCATGTTCGCGGGAGTGGCTACAGGCGTCAGGAAGGAGGCCGCGGCAGCGACGGTGACCGTCATCAGAAGGGGCAGCACCGAGATGTCGATTTCGATGGCGACCGAGATCGCGATCGGCGTGATGATCAACGCGGTTGCAGTGTTGCTGATCAGCTGGCCCAGAGTCGCCGTCACGACGAAGAGTCCAGCGACGACGACATACGGGCTTGCCCCACCGACGACGTCGACAAACGCATGAGCGAGCTTTTCGGCCGCGCCGGTCTGCTGGATTGCGGTCGACAGCGGGATCATTCCGCCGACGAGAATCAACGTGGTCCACGAGATGGACCGATGCGCCTGCTCGACGCTGATGACTCGTAGCAGCACCATCGCACATGCCGCGAGGAGTCCGGCTATCGCGGACGGCACCAATCCGAACGTCAGCATCACTACCATCGCCGCGACGACGACGAGAGCGATGACCGCGCGGGTTCCCAACGGGGCTGCCTGCTTACGGATCTGGGCAGGTGCGTCGACCACGAGGACGTTCGGATCGACGGCGGTGTGGGTGTCGAGATCGTCCCAGCTTCCTTGCAGGAGAAGCGTGTCACCGGCCGCCAACTTGACGCCCTTGGGGCCGCAGTCCTCACCGGCGCGCTGGACTGCGAGTATCACCAGATCTCCACTGTCGGTCACCATGCCCGGAAAAGCCCTGTCGCCGATCATTTCCGAGCGCGGCGGGATGATCACTTCGACCACGCCGTCGTGCTTGGTGATCAAGGGCTCTGCGGACGGCGCATCCTTTCCCATGAGCTGATACTGCTTCGCGAGGGTCTTGGCATGCCGGCTCAGGTCAGGCGACATCGACGTCCCAGCACGATGGGGGAGGACGTGAGGACCGAGAAGTACGGCGATCGCAATCGTTCCCAATACGAGCGGCGCACCGACCAAGGTGAAACTGAAGAACCCGAAAGCACCGGCCCCGGATTCCTCGGCGGCTTCGGAAACGATGATGTTGACCGGTGTTCCGGTCAAGGTGAGCATCGATCCGGCATGGGCGGCAAATGCCAACGGCAGAAGCAGTTGTGACGTCGATTTACCGAGACGTACCGCCAAGACGACCACCATCGGTACCAACGCGGCTACGGCCCCGTTGACGCTGATCAATGCGGTCAACGCGGCAACCAGCAACATGATCGCACTCACGAGGCGGACTCGGGATTCGCCGACTTTCGCCAGCAGTTTCTCGCCCGCCCATGTGGTGACACCGGTGGCGTCGAGGGCTTCGCTGACGACAAAAAGCGCGGCGATGAACACCACCGTGGGATCGCCGAATCCGGCGAGCGCCTGCTCCATCGTGATCACACCGGTGGCGTACAGCGCCAGGGCAGTGCCGATCGCGATGATGCCGACCGGGATTCGGCCGATCACGAACAGCGCCACGACCAGTGCAAGCACGACGAAAGTGATGGTGATGTCATTCACGATTCGTAAAGGTACCTGCTCAAACAGAACGGCCCCGTCTCGCAAGTGAGACGGGGCCGTGGGACGGACGCGAGGGGAATTAGTTGGAGGCGGCGATGCGGGCCTTCTCGAGAGCGGCCAGCGTGCGAAGAACCGTGGCCTTCTGCTTGTTCAGATCGCTCAGTCGTGCGCGAGCCGGCAACCCTTGTGCGAGTTCGGCGACCTTGATCTGCTCGTCGATCGAACCGAGCTGATCGAGAAGCCCTAGGACGCGCGTCTGGAGCGTGTCGATGTCCACGGTGTCGGTCTTGACCGGAGCGGCAACGCGCGTCGCTGTGCCCGTGCTGGCGGGGCGGGAAGCGCGTGCGGGTGACGTGTCGGCGACAACCGTTGCGGCGCGGGGCCGAATTGCCTTGCGAACAGCGGCCGCATCAGGAAGGACGTCCATACGGATCTCGTTCAGGACTCGGCGTGCCTCGCGTGCGTTGACGCGGTACTCGCGCTCTTCGTCGTCGTCGGACTGCAGCGTGCCGCCGAGCGGGCGCAGACCGTACATGCCGAGGAAGCGCTTGGCGTCGTCGATGATGCCTTCGTTTTCACGGCATTTTACGCAGCGGGGTTCGTTGCGGAACATGTCCACGGAGTTGTCGTCTCCGCACCAGACACAAGATCCTGGGCGCCACCGCCGGATCGTCGGAACTGATGAATTCAGGGAATGAGATTCGGGCCGGGATTCCAGGGTTTGCGCGTCGATCACGACGAGCCACACTAGGCGAAGATTGCGGCGCGGTGAACACCGCCCCAACATCGACCTGGGTTTCTCGACGGGAGCGTGATCAAGATCATGTCAATCGCCGCATTCGGCGGTATTCGTGTGTCCCACAGGTGGTTTCATGATGACCGGGTGGTCTGTTTCTGAGACCTTCACGAAGACGACGACGGGCGCGTACCGGTGACCGTGAAGTCACAGGTACGCGCCCGTAGTGCGGCGCGAGACTAGGCGCTGCCGTTGAACAGCGAAGTCACAGAACCGTTCTCGAAAACTTCCTTGATGGTGCGAGCGAGCAGCGGTGCGATGGACAGCACCGTCAGCGTCGGGAACTTCTTCGACTCGTCGATCGGAAGTGTGTTGGTGACAACAACTTCCTTCGCGCCACACGTCGACAGACGCTCGGCCGCAGGGTCGGAGAGGACGCCGTGGGTTGCAGCGATGACGACGTCACCTGCACCGGCCTCCTTGAGCACCTTGACCGCGCCGGCGATGGTTCCGCCGGTGTCGATCATGTCGTCGATCAGGATGCAGGTGCGACCTTCGACCTCACCGACGACGCGGTTGGACTTGACCTGGTTGGGTACCAACGGGTCGCGCGTCTTGTGAATGAATGCCAGCGGTGCTCCGCCGAGCGAGTCGGCCCACTTCTCGGCGACACGAACGCGCCCCGAGTCGGGGGACACCACCGTGATGTTCTCGAGGTTGTAGCCCGCGCGAATGTGGTTGGCCAACTGGCTGTGTGCGTGCATGTGATCGACGGGGCCGTCGAAAAAGCCCTGGATCTGATCGGTATGCAGGTCGACCGTGATGATGCGATCGGCGCCGGCGGTCTTGAGCAGGTCGGCAATCAGGCGAGCGGAGATCGGCTCGCGTCCGCGATGCTTCTTGTCCTGGCGGGCGTACGGGTAGAACGGAAGAACGGCGGTGATGCGCTTTGCCGATCCACGCTTGAGAGCGTCGATCATGATGAGCTGCTCCATCACCCACGTGTTCAGCGGTGCCGGATGACTCTGCAGGACGAACGCATCGGAGCCGCGAACCGACTCTTCGAATCGAACGAAGATCTCACCGTTCGCGAAGTCGCGCGCGGTCTGCGGGGTGACGCGGATGTCGAGTTCCTTCGCCACCTGCTCCGCCAACTCGGGATGTGCGCGACCCGAGAACAACATCAGGTTCTTCTGGTTGTCGATCCAATTCGCAGTCACTGGTTCATGCCGTCCTTTTGTACTTGCCGGTCGATCTGGTGGTGATCTGTGCTGTCTGTTGTGCAGGGCTGTCAGGTTGTTGCAGGGCCGTCAGGTTGTGCAGCTGCTGCAGCGGCATCGGCCGCGGGTGTGCCGGGACGATTCTTCTGGACCCAGCCCTCGATGTTGCGCTGCACCCCACCCGAGACGGCGAGCGCCCCAGGCGGTACGTCGTTCTTCAAGACCGTGCCCGCACCCGTGTATGCGCCGTCTCCCACGACGAGAGGGGCGACGAACATGGTGTCGGAGCCTGTTCGGACATGCGACCCCACCACAGTACGGCTCTTGTTCACCCCGTCGTAATTGACGAAGACGCTCG
This sequence comes from Rhodococcus sp. 27YEA6, assembly GCF_044908235.1. Lineage (NCBI taxonomy): Bacteria > Bacillati > Actinomycetota > Actinomycetes > Mycobacteriales > Nocardiaceae > Rhodococcus > Rhodococcus sp. 27YEA6. The sequence continues at coordinate 1,041,383 of NZ_JBIYCY010000001.1, forward strand.
AAGCTCCGATATTGCTGTGATGGCCGATGGTGGCGTCGCCGACGTAGGTAAGATGCGGAATCTTCGAATGCTCGCCGATATCCGCGTTCTTGGTTTCCACGTAGGCGCCGATCTTGCCGTGTGCCCCGAGGCGGGTACCAGGCCGGAGATAGGCGAAGGGGCCCACAGTCGCATCCGCGCCGACAACGGAGTCGGTCCCGTGCGAGCGGACGACTACTGCGCGCTCACCGACTCTCACGTTGTCCAAGGTGGTATCCGGGCCGATCACGGCGTCTTCGCCCACCGAGGTCGTGCCGGTCAACTGAACTCCGGGCAGGAGCGTCACGTCCTGTGCGACGTGCACGCCGCAATCTATCCATGTGCTCGCAGGATCGACGACGGTGACGCCGGCACGCATCCACTTCTCGAGGATCCGACGGTTCATCTCGCGGGCGAGCGTCGAGAGCTGCACGCGATCGTTGGCCCCCGCGACGAGAACCGAATCCGCGATGTGCTGAGCACGAACACGCTTGCCCGCGCGACGGGCGATCATGATCACATCGGTGAGATAGAACTCGTGTTGTGCGTTGTTGGAGTCGAGGGACGCCAGCGCGTCGCGCAGAGTTTCGAAGTCGAAGGCGTAGACCCCTGAATTGACTTCGGTGATCGAGCGCTGCGAATCGGTGGCTTCCTTCTCCTCGACTATGGCGTTCACCTCGCCGTCCGTCGTACGAAGGATTCGCCCGTAGCCGGTGGGGTCGACGGCCGTCGACGTCAACACCGTCACCGCGGCCGCGGGAGCAGCCGTGTGCTGGGCGAGGAGGTCTGCGATGGTCTTGCCGTCGAGCAGAGGCACGTCGGCGGCTGTGACGAGTACGGTCCCGGAGAAGTCGGCCGGCAACCCCTCGAGCCCACAACTGACAGCGTGCCCGGTGCCCTTCTGCTCGTCCTGAACGGCGACGGTGACGGAACGGTCCAGTTCCCCGGCGACTGCGTTCACGGCTTCGGTGACACGCTCACGATCGTGACCGACGACGGTCACCAGGTGCGTGGGATTCAGTGAGGTTGCCGCGTGAAGCGAATGCGCCAGCATGCTGCGTCCGGCGAGAGTGTGGAGGACCTTGGGAGTCTTCGACTTCATTCGTGTACCGGCACCCGCTGCGAGAACGATCACGGCGGTCTGCACTGGTTTGAGCTCCCTCTGTCGATCAAACTGTCGATCAAGACATACATTTCCGCTCGGGAAAGCATGTTGTTCACCAGCTCCGCCGCCAGGACTCGAACCTGAACTATCTGAACCAAAATCAGAGGTGCTGCCATTACACCACGGCGGATTGCCACGCATTGCCGAGCCTTGCGGCCGAACGCGCGAAAGAATAATCGCATGCCGACCCGCCGTAGGTCGAACCGCTCCTCCGATCGGGCCCCTGAAGTCCCGATAGGCTGAGCGTCCACAGCAGTAATTTGTGTGTCGGCGAGAGGAAGACAATGGCGACGGTGTCCGGTTCGGGTGGCGGGGATCCAGTTCCCGAACGAGTGACACGGATCCGGATGACCGGTACCCAACGTCGGCAACAGCTGATCGAGATCGGGCGGGCATTGTTCGCCGAACGGGGATACGAAGCGACCTCGATCGAGGAGATCGCCCAGCGCGCGAACGTGTCCAAGCCTGTCGTGTACGAGCACTTCGGCGGCAAGGAGGGGCTGTACGCCGTCGTAGTGGACCGGGAGATGTCGCGACTCCTCGAGATGATCACGTCTTCGCTCTCACAAAATCGCTCGAGAGTTCGAGTCGAGCGGGTTGCGTTGGCTTTGCTCACCTACGTGGAAGAGCACACCGACGGATTTCGGATACTCGTGCGCGATTCGTCCGTTGTCGCGCCCAGTGGGACATATTCGAGCTTGCTCAACGATGCGATCAGTCAGGTGGGCTACCTGTTGGCGGGGGACTTCTCCAGACGCGGTTTCGACCCCGGACTAGCAACGATGTACGCACAGGCGCTTGTCGGCATGGTGTCCACTACGGCTACTTGGTGGCTCGACGAACGGACTCCGTCGAAGGAAGTTGTCGCCGCTCACCTCGTGAATTTGTGTTGGAATGGGCTGACGAATCTGGAAGCCGATCCACAATTGGAGGGTTAACCAGGCGCGCCTGCCGCGCAGAGATGGATCGCGGTCTAAGCTGTGTTCGCTGTATCACGATCGTTTGATGGGCAAATGTCTCATTTGTTTGCAGGGTGGGTTGAATGCCGAACCGTGCCATCCATTTTGACGCTGTGAACGGGTAAGACCAAGAATTCGTTCGATGTGTGGTGATTGGAGGCCGGATCGATGGTGAGGCAAGAGCGGGCAGAAGCCACCCGTGATTCGGTGCTGCGCGGAGCAGCGGGTGTGTTCTTGCGCCTGGGCTATGCCAATGCCAGCTTGAGCGAGATCATCGCCGAGTCGCAGGTGACCAAAGGCGCCCTGTACTTCCATTTCGGGTCCAAGGAAGAACTCGCGCGGGCGGTGATAGACGAGGGTTCGGCACGTTTCGACGCAAAATGTGAGCTCTGGTTGGACCGTCGAACTCCCGCACTCGAGTCACTGATCGGTATTTCGTCGGTCATCGTCGACATCGGTGCGCATGACGCCATGGTTAGAGCGACGTTCCGCTTGTTGGTCGAGATCGGGGACTATCGGGGCTCCGGGCCGGCGACTCTGGACGTGTGGCTCGACATTTACCGTGAACTTGCCAGCCGTGCCGCCGACGAAGGTGATCTGCGTTCGGACGCGGATTCTGCTGACATTGCTCGTTTCCTGTTGGAAGTTGCGTCGGGAGTTCGGCTGATGGCAGCCGCGACCGGGACCGTTCGTGAGCTTTCGGACTCCATGAAGGCATCGTGGAACCTGATACTTCCGATCGTGGTCCCGGAATCGAAAGTGGAGTACTTCAGGCAATTCGCGGCCCGTCGCCTTGCCAGTGATCACTGAAATCACTGGCTCTCCGCACTGCTCCTTGGTCAATTTGCTGCAAATGTCCTGGTAGGGACATTGCTCTCTTTGTTCTGCATTCAAAACAAACTAAGAGTATGTTTATAGTGTTGATGGGAATCTGGAAGTCCGATCTTGCCGTCAATCTTCGGATTGCGGTATGTTCTATCGGTAGCTGAAGAATTGCTGAGAATGAAGGTTTGTCAGGGCAGGGTGACGGCGTCGGCGCACCGGGCAGCATAGGGGGCTGCCCGGCGTGTACGACCCCAGATGGGGAGTCAACAGATGGGTGACACTGCGCCGACGCCGATGCTCGACATCGGCCCGCGGATCGGCTGTGACGTAGTGAACGTCGTGGATGTCACTCGAAGTATCGAACTCTTCGGGCGGAGGTATCTCGATCGGACCTTCACCCCGCACGAATTGCAGACGTGCGCCGGGCCGGCGCGGGATCAACGATTGGCTGCACGTTTCGCCGCCAAAGAGGCTGTGGTGAAGGTACTGCGGCCTGGTGACGTTCCCGTTCCGTGGAGTTCCATCGAAATCACTCGGGCCGAGTGGGGTGGCTGTGGGGTGACACTGTCCGGTAATGCCGCGGAACTCGCGCGGGCCCAGGATCTGCACGATTTTCAAGTATCTATCTCGCACGAAGCGGACGTGGCCATCGCAATGGTGATCGCAACACGCTCGGGCGCTCGCATCGAAAAGAAGGACGACATCGCTGATGATTGATCAGGCAATTCGGAAAGTGCTCGTCGAGCACGGTCGGCTGGCAGTCGACGTGAGCACGATCGACGGAGAGGCCGATCTTTACGAGTTGGGTTTGACGTCGCACGCGAGCGTGAATGTCATGTTGGCGCTGGAGGATTCGTTCGACATCGAGTTCCCTGACGAGTTGTTGCGGAAGAGTACTTTCGCAAGCGTCAAGGCGATCGAGGGTGCGTTGACGGAGTTGGGTGCTGCATGAACGCTCCGCAATCGCAGTGCTCCACCGGAACGGCCCTCGAGCGGGCCGCACGGTTGGCCGACGAAGTTGCAGCGGTGTGGGCCGACGAAGTCGATGCAGAAGCAAGGTTTCCGCGTGAAGCTGTCGACGCCATGCGAAGCGAACGGCTGCTGTCCGTAGCTGTGCCGAGGGAACTAGGCGGCGAAGGGCTCTCGCTGCAGGAAGTGTCGCAGATCGCCCGTGTGATCGGAACACGCTGTGCAGCAAGCGGAATGATTTTCGCGATGCATCAGACGCAGATATACTCGTTGGTCAAGCACGGCAACACCGAAGCACTACGCGAGTTTGTCGAAGAAACGGTCGACAAGCAATTGCTGTTGGCATCGGCAACCACTGAGCTGGGAATCGGTGGTGACGTCAGCCGGAGTTACTGCGCGGTGGAAGACTTGGGCGGTCACCTGCTGTTGATCAAGAACGCGCCTGTCATTTCGTACGGTGAACACTCCGACGCGATAGTCGTGACGGCTCGGCGAACACCGGAGAGTCAGCCGAACGATCAGGTTCTCGTGGTGTGTCGTACCCCAGACCTGACGCTCGAACGCACCACCGAGTGGAACACGCTGGGGCTGAGGGGAACTTGCAGTCTCGGTTACATCCTTCGGGCCACTTCGACGCCGGAGATGGTCGCCGACGTACCGTATTCCGATATCTCCACCCACACGATGCTTCCGGTCTCGCACGTCGTCTGGAGTTCGGTGTGGTTGGGAATTGCCGACGCTGCAGTCGAGAAGGCGCGCAAGTACGTGCGTGCCGCCGCCCGCAAGCAGCCCGGGGTCACTTCCCCCGGAGCGCTGCGGCTCGCCGAAGTTGCCGCTTCGGCACAACAATTCGCCGATCTCGTCGGCGCCTCTGCACGCAGGTACGACCGCGCAGTCCACGCGGAGGAAGGCGTTGCCGATTTCGAGGCGACGGGAGCGGTGGGATTTTCGCTCGCAATGAACAACCTGAAAGTCACAGCGTCGACAGCGGTGGTGGAAATCGTGGGGCAGACAATGTTGATCTGTGGAATCTCGGGATATCGCGAGGACACCGAATTCTCGCTCGGTCGGCACCTTCGTGACGCGCACGGCGCAGCGGTGATGGTGAACAACGATCGAATCATGGCAGGTTCAGCGCACATGGCTATCGGATACCGGGGAACGCTATGACGAACGAGACTGTGACGACCGAGACTGTGACAGGCGAGACCGATCTGGATCGGGCCCGGGCTGCATTTCAACGTGAACTGCTCGTCGAAGGACTTCTCGTCGAGACGGAGGTGCCGGGACTCTACGGGCGTTCCGGAGTGTTCGAGGACATCGTCGACGGTATCGACCGAGTGGTGATTGCAGCGGGGCCAGGCGACGCCGCGACTCGGCTGCGGTTCCCGCCGGTGTTCCCGCGGAGCAGTTTCGAGCGCACCGACTACATCGCTTCGTTTCCCAACCTCACCGGCGCCATCAACACCTTCGCCGGTTCCAATCGCGATCACGCGCGACTGCTGGCCGATCGCGCCGAGGGACAATCGTGGGACCGCCACCTCGAGCCGACCGAGACCATGCTCGTGTCCGCAGCGTGCCATCCTGCCTATGCGCGGTACACCGGAGTTCTGCCCGAAGGCGGCGTGCTGCTGGACATCTACGGTTTTTGCTTCCGGCACGAACCGGCCATCGATCCGGCTCGCATGCAAGCGTTTCGGATGCACGAGTTCGTGACGATCGGTGACGCCGCGGCAGCGCGAGCGCATCGCGAGCACTGGATCGAGCGGGGGCTCGAGGTGCTCGGCCGGCTCGAACTCGACGCTACCCCGGTGATCGCCAATGATCCTTTCTTCGGGCGCGCCGGAAAGATGCTTGCAGCCAACCAGCGTGAAGAGAATCTCAAGACGGAACTGACAGTTCGGCTCTACGGAGATCTCGACGAGGGCACGGCGATCGTGTCCTCGAACAACCATCTCGACCATTTCGGTGTCAACTTCGACATCCGAACGGCGGAGGGGGAGGTGGCACACAGCTCGTGCGTCGGCTTCGGGATGGAGCGAATCGCGTTGTCCTTGTTGCGGACTCATGGTCTTGACGTGGCTGCATGGCCAACCTCCGTTCGTGAACGAATGGGCATCTGATGTCACGGCTCATCGACATTTCACCTGATCGCTACCGGCCCCATTCGTTGCACCAGGACGACCGCGTGTGGGCGCAGACCAACTGCTACACGGATCTGTGGATCGAAGTGTTGCATTCGCTGGGGTTGGACCCCGTCCCGGCATTGGCATGTGCCTTCTCATCGCGGTTCGACGGGACTCAGTGGACGTTCCTCAAGCTCAAGGCCGAGGACATCTACGCGCTGTACGGAATCGAAGTCGCCGAGATGAACGTCTGGCGGGCACCGCTGATCCATGTCGAGGACAACCTCGCGGTTGGGATGCTGTCGACGGTTGAAGTGGACGGATACTGGCTTCCCGACACTCTTGGAACGAGCTATCACGAGGGGCACACCAAGACCACGATCGTGCCCAATCGGATCGATCGCGTTGCCGGCGAGCTCGAGTACTTTCACAACAGCGGGTACTACTTGCTGCGAGGCGACGATTTCTCCGGCGTCTTCGATCTCGATCGTTCCTCACTTCCTTCGTTCGTGCCCTATGTCGAACAGATCAGGTTGAATCCGGTTCACGCGACCAACGCCGGAAACATCGCCGAAGTGGCTCGGCGGAATGTAGCGGTTCGAGCGGTGGGTAATCCCGTGCGAGAGCTGGGACGCAAGGTGATCGAAGACCTCGAATGGGTGCAGGGGGCGGGTATGGATGCCTTTCACCTCTGGTCCTTCGGGCTACTTCGTCAGTGCGGGGCCAGCGCGGAGCTGGCTGCCGACGCCAGCGAGTTCTTGGACACTGCAGGTTTCTCCGGGACAGGCGAAGCTGCGCCAGATTTCCGCAAAGTGGCATCCGGTGCCAAGAGCGTGCAGTTTCAGATGGCGCGTGCCTCCAGGGGCCGCGCGGTGGACCCGCGTGAGCAACTCGACGAGATGGCCGTGTCGTGGAAGAGGGCGATGGAAATCGTTGCCGACACAGTCGGCGTCGACTCGCATCGACACCTGAGGTTGGTCTGACAGTGCCTCGTTCGTCAGCAGACCTGCTGGCCGGCGCGATATGGCGATGCGCTGCAACCGAACCCGGATCCATATCCGACCCGGATGCCCTCGAAGCTGTGACCGAGTGGGTCGCAGCGTCCGTGCCTGGAACAGTCGTCGGTGCGTTACGTGCGGCGCAAACGGACGCCGGACGCACAAAGTCCGTTTCGTCGTCGTCTGTTTCAGAATCATCCGTTTCATCGTCGGACTGGTGGTTCGTGACTACCGTGGCCACGACCGGTGAGGGGTCGTGGCTGCTCCAGTTCGACGGTATGACGGCGTTTGCGGATGTCTGGATCGGCGGTGTCCGTGTCGCGTCCACTGAATCCATGTTCGCACCTGGGGAAGTGAGCATTCCGGCCGGAGTCGGCGCTGGTAAACGTGTCCAGGTGGCTGTTCATTTTCATTCTCTCTCCGCGATTTTGAGATCGAGGCGTCCTCGAGGACGTTGGCGCTCGTCGATGGTCCGTGAACAGGGCCTTCGGTGGATCCGAACCACGATGCTCGGTATGGCTCCCGTGTTCAGTGGTGTGTCGGTACCGGTGGGTCCGTGGCGGGGTATCCGCTTGTTGGACAAGGGGATTGCCGCCGTAGTCTCTGCTGTCAAGCATGCGAGTGTTGACGGCACAACCGGTCGCGTTGCCGTCAGTGCTCGGCTCACCGGATTGCCGGCCTCGCTGGAGTACGTGACCGTGCGCGTCGGCGATCACTCGCGGCAATTGGCTGTATCCGCCGGACCGGATGGATTTCTCGAGGTGTCCGGCGTCGTCGAAGTGCCGGACGCGCAGTTGTGGTGGCCGCACACTCATGGCACCCCGCGCACTTATCGGGTGACGATGGAAGCGCTCGGAGTCTCCGAGCATCTCGGTTCAGTTGGCTTCCGGACGGTGGAGGTCGACAGATCCGATGGTGGATTCCGTTTGTATGTCAACGGCATCCGGGTGTACTGCCGTGGTTCGGTGTGGGTGCCGACCGACCCGATCTCGCTTCAAGGCGACGCCGGCACCACTCGTGTCTTGGAACGCCTGGCAGAGGCGGGCCTGAACATGATTCGAATCCCGGGGACGATGGTCTACGAGAGCGACCACTTCTGGGAGGAATGCGCGCGTCTGGGCATTCTCGTGTGGCAGGACATGATGTTGGCGACGCTCGATCCGCCCGACACCGACGAATTCTTCGAACTCGTTGCCTCCGAGGTCACCGAGTTCTTGCACAGAGTGCGCGGAAATCCCGCTTTGGCAGTCTTCTGCGGCGGCAGCGAGACCGAACAGCAGCCGACCATGCTGGGCTTGGTCGATCAACACATCCCGCTCATTCATTCGAGACTGCCGGAGTTGATCTCGACGGTGGCACCCGAACTCGAGTACGTGACGTCGTCCCCCTCGGCGCCTCGCGGGGGCGAGCAATTGGCAACGCATGTCGGAAGCGGGGTCGCTCACTACTTCGGGGTGGGTGCCTATCGTCGTCCACTGGCCGACGTGCTCAGCGCGCGAGTACGTTTTGCGACCGAATCATTGGCATTTTCGATTCCACCGTCGAATGCGGTGATCGAGAACGAATTCGGTTCACTCGCCGTCGCGGGGCACCACCCGGCATGGAAAGCCGCGGTGCCTCGGGACAACGGATCGTCGTGGGATTTCGAGGATGTTCGGGACCACTACGTCCACGCGCTTTTCGGCGAAGACGCTCGTGAAGTCCGGTGGTCCGACCCGGAACGCTATCTCGACCTGGGGCGAGCAGCTGTATGTGAGGCGTTCGCATCGACGCTCGGATACTGGCGTCGCCCGGACTCTCGGTGCGACGGCGCCTTGACACTCGCACTGCGAGACCTGGAGCCCGGACCGGGATGGGGGGTCCTCGATTGGAGCGGCAGCCCCAAAGCTCCGTGGTTCGTGCTCCGTAGGAGCGCCAAACCGATCGCGCTCCTCGTCACGGACGACGGTATGGACGGATTGAGGCTCGACGCGATCAACGAGACCGCCGAACCTGTCGTCGGCGAGATCAGGTTTCGAGCGCACAGTCGGTCAGGTGTCGTCCCGGTCGACGTCGCGCTACCGGTCAAGGTGGAAGCGCATTCAAGTCTGACCTGGTCCGTGGACAGCCTTGTCGGCCGTTTCACCGACCTCACTCACGTGTTTCGGTTCGGGGCGCGGATATACGACGCCGTCACCGTCACACTCGAAGACGAAGACGGCGAGATGGTGGACGAAGTGGTCCACCTCCTGGGTGGCTCGGCGCGGCCTCGCGAGCGATCGGTCGGACTTGTTGCCACAGCGCGCAACGTCGGTGACGAAGAGTGGGTAGTCGACGTCTCGACGGATGCTTCCGCCCAATACGTTGCCCTCGAACTGCAGGGCTTCGAGCCCGAAGACTCCTGGTTCCACCTCGCGCCGAACGGTCGCAGGACTGTACGTCTACGGAGAACCGGTCAGGCGACGAAGGTGATCGGTCGCGTTCGGGCGCTCAACTCATACGTGAGTGCGGCCGTGGCGCCGCCGATCACTCCGGTCACACAATCCTCGCCGTCCAAGCGGACGTCGAAGAAGACGAGTGCTACGGGAAACTGAACGGATCGGACTGCGCTGCGAGATCTCACACCGATAGAATCGAACCGGCGCACAACTCTGCCTCGGTGGGGATATTGCGCTCGGGCTGTGCGTCCGCAACCCGTCATCACTGTTCAGGAGCGCGTTCGTTGACTTCCTTGTCCTCTGCCCAGACTGCGCTCGCTGGACTCGCCGAGGTCGCCCTCGCAGATGCCGCGTTCACTCCGGTGATCGAATCCATCGGCTCGGCCGCCTTGGACATCGTGGCTCCGAAGCCGGCTCGACCGTTCATCGCCGCTGCACTCGCCGCTCGCACGCCGGTGCTGCTGGTGACGGCCACCGGTCGTGAAGCCGACGATCTCACTTCGGAACTCACCGAGATGCTCGGTGGAGGAGTGGCGCAGTTTCCGTCGTGGGAAACATTGCCGCACGAGCGACTGTCGCCGAGCGCGGATACCGTTGGGCGACGGGTGGAGGTACTGCGCAGACTCGCCAGACCAGACGACGCCTCGTACGGATCGCCTCTTCGGGTGATCGTCACCACGGTGCGCTCTCTCGTTCAGCCGATGGCGCCAGGCCTGGGCGAGATAGAACCGATCACGTTGCGCGTCGGCACCGAGATCGATTTCGATTCCGTTCTGGTTCGTCTGGTTGAGATGGCGTACAGCCGGGTCGACATGGTGGGAAAGCGTGGTGAGTTCGCGGTCCGTGGTGGCATTCTCGACTTGTTCTCGCCCACGGCGGATCATCCGGTCCGTATCGAATTCTGGGGTGACGAGGTATCCGAGCTTCGGTACTTCTCAGTTGCCGATCAGCGTTCGCTAGCGGACGTCGACGTCGATTCCGTGATCGCGCCGCCGTGTCGTGAACTGATTCTGACAGCTGATGTTCGTGATCGAGCTGCGGCACTCGCTGCTGAGAACCAGGCTGACGCGTCGTTGGTCGAGATGCTGGACAAGATCTCGGCAGGTATCCCCGTCGAGGGGATGGAAGCTCTGCTTCCGGTTCTCAAACCCGGTGAACTGCAACTACTTTCCGATGTACTTCCCGAAGGGGCGCACATTCTTCTGTGTGATCCGGAAAAGGTGCGCACCCGCGCCACCGACCTGGTGCGCACCGGCCAGGAATTCTTGGAAGCATCGTGGACGGCGGCGTCGATCGGCGGCGCTGCACCGCTCGACACGTCGATCCTCAACGGCGGAGGAGTCGATCTCGGTGCCTCCGCGTACCGGTCGCTTCGTCATGTTCGCGAATCTGCCGAAGCTGCCGGCAGACCCTGGTGGACAGTCAGCCCGCTGGCGTCGGGAAACGGTGAAGAACTCGAACTCCCGGTGCATGCGGCACCGCAGGTGCGCGGTTCCGACGACCTGTTGGCCGAGCTGTTCGTCAGCCTTCGGGCGCACGTGAGCACGGGCGGTCGCGCGGCGATCGTGGTGGCAGGTGCCGGAACCGCAAGCCGCGTCGTGGAGCGACTCGGTGAAGCCGAAGTGCCCGCCAAGATGCTCGATGCCGGCGCTACCCCCGCCCGTGGACAGGTCGCGGTGCTCCGCGGATCACTGCACGACGGACTGGTACTCGCCGGCGACGACTCGACGCCTGGGATGGTGATCGTCACCGAGTCCGATCTGACCGGCAACCGCGTTGCCGCGGTCGGCGACGGAAAGCGCTTGCCGGCCAAGCGCCGCAATCAGGTTGATCCCCTCGCGCTGTCGGCAGGGGACATGGTCGTGCATGATCAGCACGGTATCGGCCGGTTCGTCGAAATGGTCGAACGCACCATCGGTGGGGCGCGTCGTGAATACCTGGTCATCGAATACGCGCCGAGCAAGCGCGGTCATCCGGGCGATCGTCTGTTCGTCCCGATGGAATCGCTCGATCAACTCTCCCGATACGTCGGTGGGGAGTTGCCGGCGCTGAGCAAGCTCGGTGGATCCGACTGGGCAAACACAAAGCGTAAGGCCCGCAAGGCAGTTCGTGAGATCGCGGGCGAGCTGGTTCAGCTCTACGCAGCGCGTCAGGCTGCTCCCGGGCATGCGTTCGGCCCGGACACACCGTGGCAGAAGGAACTCGAAGACGCATTCGCGTTCACCGAGACGATCGACCAGTTGACCGTTATCAGTGAGGTCAAGGCCGACATGGAGAAGCCGGTTCCGATGGACCGGGTGGTCATCGGTGACGTCGGGTACGGCAAGACGGAGATCGCCGTCCGCGCCGCGTTCAAGGCAGTGCAGGACGGCAAGCAGGTGGCGGTGCTGGTGCCGACGACTCTGCTTGCACAGCAACATCTTCAGACCTTCACCGAACGAATGTCGTCGTTCCCGGTGAAGGTGCGAGGGCTGTCCCGGTTCACCGACGCCAAGGACTCGAAGGAAATCATCGCCGGCATGGCGGAAGGTGAGATCGACATCGTCGTCGGTACTCACCGGTTGCTGCAGACCGGTATTCGCTGGAAGGACCTCGGGCTTGTGATCGTCGACGAGGAACAGCGATTCGGAGTCGAGCACAAGGAACACATCAAGGCGCTACGCACCCACGTCGACGTCCTGACGATGTCGGCTACCCCGATTCCTCGTACTCTCGAGATGAGCATGGCCGGGATCCGTGAAATGTCCACGATCCTCACACCGCCGGAAGAACGTCATCCTATCCTCACGTACGTCGGCGCGTATGCGGACAAGCAGGTTGCCGCGGCCATCCGGCGTGAACTTCTGCGCGACGGTCAGGTCTTCTACGTTCACAACCGTGTCAGCTCGATCGACAAGGCAGCCAAGAAGATCCGCGAACTCGTCCCGGAGGCTCGCGTCGTCGTCGCGCACGGTCAGATGAACGAGGACACTCTCGAAAAGACTGTGCAAGGATTCTGGGAACGCGACTTCGACGTGTTGGTCTGTACCACGATCATCGAAACCGGTCTGGACATCTCGAACGCGAACACACTGATCGTCGAACGCGCGGATTCGCTGGGCCTCTCGCAGTTGCATCAGCTTCGCGGACGCGTCGGGCGTAGTCGTGAACGTGGATACGCCTATTTCCTGTACCCGGCCGAAAAGCCTTTGACGGAAACGGCATACGATCGACTGGCAACGATTTCGCAGAATTCGGACCTCGGCGCGGGTATGGCCGTCGCGATGAAGGACCTCGAAATCCGTGGAGCCGGAAACGTTCTGGGCGCAGAGCAGTCCGGCCACGTCGCGGGGGTCGGGTTCGATCTGTACGTCAGGCTGGTCGGTGAGGCGGTCGAAGCCTTCCGGGCTGCAGCCGACGGCAAACCGATCACAATGGACGAGGGCACGAAGGAAGTCCGGATCGACCTACCGGTGGACGCGCACATCCCGCCCGACTACGTCACCAGTGACAGGCTCAGGTTGGAGGGGTACCGCAAGCTCGCTGCGGCAACTGATTCCGACGGCATCGCTGCCGTAGTCGAAGAACTGGTCGATCGCTACGGCCCACTGCCCGAAGAGGTTCGACGGCTGATCTCGGTGGCCAAGCTTCGACTGCTCTGCCGCGAGTATCAACTGGAGGAAGTCGCCGTCACCGGAACTCAGCTCAAGATCTCGCCTATGTCACTGCCCGATTCCAAACAGATCAGGCTCAAGAGGATCTATCCGAGCGCGCAGTACCGGGCAACGACCGGGCTCGTGCAACTCCCGCTGCCTCGCACCGGCGGAGTCGGCTCGGATCGCCTGCGGGACGTCGAATTGCTCCAGTACATCGCGGACTTCATCCTGGCGATTGACGGGCGCGCCGCCGGTGCCGTCCTGGTCGAGGCGTGAGCACACGGTGAACGAATCGCCCGTCGTCGTACTGCTCGATCCTTTGCGGCCGCATGTCTTTCCGCTGGAGGCGCTCCCGTTCCTGTCCGGCGCGATCGATATCGACCCGGACGTTCCCGACTCGGTACGCGGCGCACTGCCGGCCACGACACCCGGCGCCGCGGTGACTGTGATGATGGACACCGCCGAGCCGAAGATCGCGGCGTTGTCTGCCGCTGGGGTAAAGATGATTCGCGCCGAACCCATTCACGGCGATCGACTGGTGGAAGCGGCGTCGATCATGGACCGGTTGTGGAATCGCGGCGGTTGGGAGTCGACCCAGACGCACGAGAGCCTCTCCGTTTACCTCGTCGAGGAGACCTACGAGGTACTCGACGCGATTCGAAGCGACGACGAGAGCGATCTTCGGGAGGAACTCGGAGACCTGTTGCTTCAGGTGTTGTTCCACTCGCGGATCGCTCAAGCACACGGTGTTTTCGAATTGGACGACGTGGCCGGTGCATTGATCGCGAAACTCGTGCACCGCAGCCCGCACCTGGTCAGTTCCGGGGCGGTCGACATCGCTGAGCAAGAGCGGGCGTGGGACGCTTTGAAGGCTGCCGAGAAGGCTCGCGCGTCATCCATGGACGGCATCGCTCGGTCGCAGCCGCCGTTGCTCCTCGCCGAAAAAGTACTGAGCAGGGCCGCCAAAGCCGGTGTGATCGAAAGCGCCGATGAAGCTGATCTGGAAGCTCTGATCGAGCAGTGCCGACGCGCCGACACTGCACTCCTGGGCGCCCTGGACATGCTGATCGCCGACATTCGGATTCGTGAGGGAAGACGTCTCGAAGACGTGGAGGATTAGCCCACTTTGACGTAATTGCCCGGTAATCACCTGGCAATCGGAAAATAGCTTGGGCTTGGTGAGTGCAGTTGAAACAAACCTAAGGTATGTTTACGTACGAAATGAGCAACACTGGGTCGTTTTCTTGCATGAATTGGCCTTTGATCGGCGGTTATGTAGGGGGGTCCGATGACGGTTCATTTCTGCACTGCGAGCAGCGAGGTACGGCAACCGGCGGGGTGTTGCCGTACCTGGACGCTCGCGGTGGCTACCGATCAGCGATCCCCCAAGCCGTTCGATCCGCTGACGCCGTTCGTATGACAAGAAAGACTGATGGCAAATGAGCGTTCATGCTGAGGTGGAGAGCCGGTCGGCGGTATCGCAGGATTCCGCTCATGTCGGAACAGACTGGCGCCGGGCATACCGGAAGCGGATCGCCGTGAGCGATTCGATCACGGTCCTGTTCGTGATCGCACTCGCTCAGATCGGCAGTATGTGGCCGCATCCCATCGAGTGGCTGACACCACTTAAAGTGATCGCGTCTGCAGCGTTGGGCGGACTGTGGATGATCGCCCTCGCACGGGGGCGTAGCCGTCATCAGGCGATGCTGGGCGAGGGCAGTGACGAGTACGAGAAGGTACTGCTCGCTACCGGCCAGGTCTTCGGAGTAGGCGCATTGGCCGGGATCATTCTGGGCGTGGGAATTGCGCGAAGCTACCTCATGATCGCACTGCCCGTCGGACTCGCTGCGCTGCTTCTCGGACGCTACCTCTGGCGACGCGACATTCGAAAGAAGCGTGCGATCGGGGATTGCCGTAACTCGGTGCTGTTGGTTGGTGGACATGCGTCCGTCGTTGCTACTACGCGTGCCTTCGTGCGGGAATCCTCGGCAGGCTACGACGTTGTGGGAGCGTGCATTCCGCGTCGGGCGACCGCGTTGGACGATCACATCGTTGTCGACGGAGCAGCAGTCCCGGTAATGGGCAACGAGTTTGAGGTAGTCGAGGCGATGCGCGCAAGTGGCGCAGACACCGTCATCGTAACCGGGACCGAAGACCTCGGACAGGTGGGCATTCGCAAACTGATGTGGGACCTCGAAGCCGAGGGCGTCGACATGGTGGTTTCACCGGTCGTGGCCGATGTGTCGAAGGCTCGCTTGATGTTTCGCCCTGCGGCGGGTCTCCCGTTGATTCACGTTGCGCGGCCGCGCTACCAGGGCGCGAACCGGCTTGCGCCCGCTGTTTTCGACGCGGTGTTCTCGATGCTGATGATCCTCCTCGTGGCGCCGGTCATGCTCGCCGCTGCCGCTGCAGTCAAGTTCACGTCGAAAGGCCCGGTGTTCTACAAGGCGGAACGCATCGGCCTCAACGGGAAACCGTTCCCCATGTTCAAGTTTCGTACCATGGTGGAAGGCGCCGATCAGCAGGTTGTCGATCTGATGGGGGACAACGAAGGCGCCGGAGGTGTGTTGTTCAAGATGCGTGAGGATCCACGAATCACGTCCGTCGGCAAGATCCTTCGTCGATTGAGTATCGACGAGCTACCGCAGTTCTTCAACGTCATTCGCGGAGAGATGAGCGTTGTCGGCCCACGGCCGCCATTGCGTCGCGAGGTCGAGATGTACGACGACGAGGTTGCCCGGCGCCTGCTGGTCAAGCCTGGCATCACCGGCCTCTGGCAGGTAAGTGGTCGCAGTGATCTCTCGTGGGAAGAATCTGTTCGACTGGACTCTTCCTACGTGGAGAATTGGTCTATCCTGCAAAATCTTTCGATCATTACTCGTACCGTCTCAGCGGTCGCGAAAAGCGACGGAGCGTACTGACTACGCGGTTGGTGCCGGCGCGGATATCCGCGCCGGGCACCCTCCTGTCAGCTGTCGAGCTCAACAATGCGAGAACAGATTCTTGACGTAGCCGGCAGTTTGGTAAACGTAGTTGAATGCCCACGTCCCGATCGAGAGTTCCGGACGGCTTGCGACCATGACCAGTTCTCCTTGATAACACTGCGAAATGATGTGCCGCGCCCGCGAGATATGAGGAACGAACGTCACGACGATGACAGTCTTCCATCCGTTGGCATTAGCCATTCTCTCGATTTCGAACCCCTCGCCCTCGGTGGTGGACGGTGACGGGACGAAACAGTCGACAGGGAAGTCGAACGTACCCTCGCAGATCGACCGCATCTTCTTGTCGTTGTCGCCGTACGGATTCGAGAAGATCAGGCGTGGTGCGTAACCGTCTTTCATCAGTTGGATTCCGACCTCCTCGCGTCCGTCGTGTGCTCCGCCGAGGACAACGATAGCGTCAGCACTTCGTGGTGCATCGATCTTGGGTGAGACGAAGACGGGCCAACCCGCTGCCGCACCAAGGGCGAGGAGTGATAGAGGTATGCCCGCAATCTTCAAGGCCGATTTGATCTGTTTGATGGCCCCACAATACCTGGACCCAGGAGACGACGATGACCGGATCGCAACCACTTCGGACGGTGGCGGGGTTGACCGCCTTACGGGATGCCTATGGGCAGAACATGTCTGGACTCGTACCTGAGACCGGTGTGTATCTCGCCGACGACGGTTGGTGGATCGCTCTCACGGGTGCACCCGATCCCAGCTACAACCTTGCATTGGTCCATGGGGGTGATGTGCGGAAAAACACGGTCGCCGTTGTGGAACGAGTGCTCGCAGAGCGACTGCGCACCGTTGTCATGCTCGCCGGGGCGGGTCTGGATGCCGCGACCGTCCTCGCGGATGCAGGGTGGGTGTGCGTCGGTTCGAGTTCGCTGCGCGCGCTACCGAATTCTCCGTCAGCGCCGGATGCCGCGGTGCGGATCCTGGAAGATGGCGACCTGCGTTCAGCACGACAACTTGCGGAGGATGTTTTCGGTATCGATCGCGAATCTGCGACTCTGGTGTATCAGGAGGCGGCCCCCGACCGACCAAGTGAGCGTTCAGTCGTCGGCCTGTTCGAACTCGACACGCTGCAGACCGCAGCGATGCTGTCGTTCGGTAAGCCCATCAGCACTGTGTGGGCGGCCGGAACCAGGGCGCAAGGACAGCGGCGCGGACATGGGTTACGGGTCCTTCGGCAAGTGTCGGCAGCCGCATTCGAGGCTGTCGGCGACGGCGCCGTGTGTGGTCTCGCCAGCGCTGCCGGCAATGCTCTGTACGACGCGAGCGGAGCCGAAATCGTCGAGTACTGGCAAATGTGGTCGCGACCGCGATGGCTACTTGGTAGCTGACATCAGCCGTCAGGTATGTTTGTGTGCGTTCGGCAAACTTTTGGTTTCTTTCAGCTACGCTTCAACGCGCGATCCAATCGGGGGTACTCAAGATGGCAGATTCGAGTACCAGGGATGCGGCGATACGTCGCGAACTCGGCGTTCCGCCCACTTTCGACCTGGTGAGGCATGCACGAAACCTTGCAAGAGTGTTCTTCCCCGCTCTTGTCATCGCATTGCTCGTCGGTGGGATTGTCTACGCTGTGCGGGGAAGCGCGACACCGGTGTATCAATCCGACATCGTCGCGGAGGTTCAGTCTGCCTCTCAGATCGTCGTGACGGACGCGAACCTCGGCCAGTTGGTTGCCCCCTATGTCGCACTGGCCACCGATAGCGATGTGGTTGCCGCCATCCACGACCAGTTGAATAACGGGTGGACGACAGCGGATGTCTCAGGCCACATCTCGGTGACGCCCGGTACTTCTCCGGCATTGGTATTCGTCAAGGCGACTGCCTTCAGTCAGGCTGACGCGGACGCGCTGGCACGAATAGTCGTCGCCACCTTGAGCGACGCGCAGGCGCGACGCAATGCAGACACGCTGGATCGTCGTACCCGAGTTCTCACCGACGACATCGCTCGATTGAACGGGGACTTGGACGCAGCGCGGCGAGAAAGCTTGGACGAATACGAGACACCCGCCGACGATCCGACTATCAAGGCGGATCTCGACGCGAGGCTGGAGCAGTTGCGCCAGTTGAGATCGACCGTATCCGGTTCCGACCGACTGCAGTTGCTTTCCGCCCCCGCGGGAACGGGTCTGCCGGTTGCGCCGAAGCCACTCGTCGAGTCGGCGGTTGCGTTCTTGGTGGTCCTCATTCTCGCTGCCGAAATCCTCTCTGCCTGCCGGGGTCGATTCAGTTCGCGAGTGACCGACGCGTGGGCACGTCGAACGGCCCGGAAATACGGAGCCTCACTAGTCCTGCAGCACTCCGAAGCCGCTGAGTTTCCGCCGAACCTCGCGCTGACGATATGCCAGCGTGCAAGTCTCGGTGATCATGTCCTGGTGCTTTCGGGTGACGGCGTCCTCTCCACATCATGGGATGTTCCTGCGCACGTGCGATCCGGGGTCTCCCGATATTCGCTGAAGTCGGACTGGTGGCGCCGATTTGACTCCAATGGAACCGGGTTTGCCCTGGTTGTTGTCTCCGCACAGCACGCCAACCAACGGGAGATCGTCGAATGCCTCAGGGCTTTGGCCGAAGTCGATGTTGCGCGAACACTGGTACTCGTGGGTCCGTCTGCTCCCGAGCCTCTCCTCGACGTACTTACCCTCGCGGTGCTGCGTCGCAGACGCAGGCCCGCAAGTTCAGTGAAACTGGCGGCCGAGCCGACCAACTCGGCCACGAACTCACAGGCCCCGTCCGACAGCGCCTGGGTGAAGTCCGGTGCGCCGCGGCTGAACGAGCCTTCCGTTGCCGTGCCGTACGGAATGGATACTTCCGCCCTGGATTCGAGGAGGGATCGCGCCAGCCTGGTGGATGCGAAAACGGTCAGTATTGCGAAGAAGAACCTGCCGAAGGCTATGCCCAAGCCGAGCGCAGGGGTCGAGCTCGAAGAGCCGCAGATCGTGCAGGCTGTTGACGTCGAGGGCGCCGGAGTCGAGGCGTCCGCAGTGGAGATTTCCGGAGCGGAGTCGACCAGCAATGATGCAACTGGTGTCAAGGCGTCCGGGGAAGCCGACGGCATCGACTCCGAAGCCTCGACCGAACGAATTATGCTGACCTCCAAAGATATAGCGGAAATTCGAAAGAGGAGGCAAAGAACTCGCGTGAGCCTTATACGTTCGGATTCAGCAGACGGACAGTCGGAATCCTGAAGGACCGGGCTTTCACTAGATCTTGGGTGTGCTGCACCCTCCAACTGCCTGTTTCACCGCTGCGAGTGCGGGTTTCGGAGTGTAATTGATCGTGACCAGACCGAAGTTCTGTTCGATATCCGAAGTGTTGGTTCCGCGATCACGCATGCTGTAGATGAAAATGCGCTCGATGTAACCGAGCACCTTTGCTTGCGCGAATCCATCCGAGATGATGTTGGCCTGTAATTGCGGGCTGACGGCGGTCGGGCCTGTACCTGTCGGAGCTCCGAATTCGGTTGCCCAGACTTTCTTTCCGCTGTCCCCGTTCTGCACCATCGATTCTCGCATCAGTCGGATCCTGTAGAAAGTGTTCCAATTCTGGGTGGACGAATCCGAAGGTAGCGCAGGCCAACTGTACGGATGGATCGAAAAGACATCGAATGAAGACTTTGCTCCTGCCGCGTACATACCCTTGAGATATGTGACCGGTGAGATGTCGGATCCGTTGTCGACGGCCGGTGCCAAACCGCCGTTGAGAATCTTTGCACCCGGTTGTACCGCACGGATACTTTCAGATGCGGCTTTCAGGAGTGCAGTGTATGTGTTCACATTCGGCTTGGGGCGGAAGAATTGTGTCAGGTTCGGTTCGTTCCAAATCTCCCAAGTGCTGATTCTGTTCGAGTACCGTTGTGCTGCTTGTTGTGCAAACTTGGCAAACGCGGCCGGATCGGATGGATACCCGTGGGTATCGTTGACCCCGGCGACGCGAGCCCAAGCCGGCGTGTACGTAACGATTCCCAAGACGCTCAATCCTTGGAGACGTGCTCGATCGACGATGCGGTCCGTTGTGCTCCAATTCTGTTGGCCCTTGGTTGATTCGACGGCGGACCAATCGACGTCGAACCTGAGCCAGGTCGCGCCGGCATTCTTCATTGCGGTCAGTTCTGCATCGAGATCATTCTGAGAGAGACCGTTGAGTGGGGCGCCCGCGGCGATCCCTAAACCAACGGAACTGCACGTCGAGTTCGGGGTTGGGGTTGTTGTTGGAACGGGACTCGGTGCACACGCGCTCAATGACCCGACAGTCAACAGGGCGCAGGCGAGGGACAATCGAAGTCGACTCACGCCGACCACCTTCTTTCCACAGTGACTCGAAACCGGTGCGGGACAGACAAGTTGGAAGCCGAACTAGATGACCAATCCGACAAATCAAAGAATTGCATGAATTGGGTCACTTGGCACCAGTCTCGAAGTCGGTTCTGCAGTACTTCCGTCCGGTTGGGTGCTACTGCGAAATGCGCCGGTTGGTATTGTCCGATTTTCTCGGTGACTGTGGTCGAAAATGATCAATAGTTCAGAGGCATCCTCCAGTTTCGTTTGCATCTTGCAACACGGCCATTGCGGGCTTCGGTTCGAAGTCGAGATCCAGAAGGCCAAAGTTTTGTTCGCGATCACCGGGATCGGAGCCGCGGTCCTGGAGACTGTAAACGAAGACCTTCTGAACGAACCCGAGGCTACGCGCTTCGTTGAATCCGTCACGCAGTATCTCGGCTTGCATCGACTCGGTCACAGCGTCGAGACCAGTTCCTGTTGGTGCCCCGAATTCGGTCGCCCAAATAGATTTGGTCGAGTCGCCGTTTGCAACCATTGTGTCGTGCATCAGCCGCATTCGATAGAAAGAGTTCCAGTTTCGAGTCAACGGGTCCGAGGGCAGTGCCGGGTAGGTGTACGGATGCATTCCGACAACGTCGAAGTGTTGTCCAGCTCCATATTCGTAGATGTTCGCGAGGAACGTCGTGGGGCTTATGTCAGCGCCGTTGTCAGTTGCGGGGGACAAGCCACCGGAGACAATTGTTGCGCCCGGTTGCACTGCCTCGATTGCTACGCTCGATGCGGCGAGCAGCTTCGAGTAATACTCAGGATCCGGCGTCGGATTGAAGAATGTTTGGAGATTGGGCTCGTTCCAGATCTCCCATGACGAAATGGAATTCGAGTAGCGGGCAGCGGCAAGCGCCGCGAACCTACCGAACGCGTCCGGGTCGGCCGGACGGGTATGCGTGTCAGGACTCGTCGCTGCCGGATCTCTTGCCCAGGCAGGCGTGTAGGTGATGAGACCGAGAATCTCGAGCCCGGAAGATTTCGCGATGTCCACGAGGCGATCGGTTCCGGACCAGTCGAAGGTGCCCTCGGTACTTTCGATGGCGGACCAGTCGATGTCGAATCTGACCCAGTGCGAACCCGATGATCGAATAGCTTCCACCGTTCGATCCATTTCGGCGTCACTCATTGCGGTATAGCCGGAACCAAGTGCGATGCCAGTATTGTCTGACGAAGGTTGAACTGCGCAAGGTTCGCCGGTTGCGGTAATCGAAGAATGGACTACCAATCCGACAATCAACAAGACCACTGCGGCTGCGGCGACTCGACGTGCCTTAGCCATCGATGAGCTCCTTCAGCAGAGCCGGAAGATTCTTCTGGATGTCATATCGGTCCTCTACCTTCCGCCGGCCGATGCGTGACAATTCGGATCGTGCACTCCCGTCCTCCAACAGTCTCGTTATCTCGGCTGCGAGTTCTACTGAATCAGATGGCTCGACGAGCGATCCGGCGCCGTCCCCCAGCAGCTCGCTGGTGCCGCCGAGATCGGTTCCGACGACTGGCACTCCGATGCTCATTGCTTCGAGTGCCACGAGTGGGCCGGCTTCGGGAGAGGTGCTCGCAGAAATCGCGATGTCCCATCCTTTGATAGTTGCCAGTGAATCGACATATCCGAGAAATGTGACGCGACCCGCCAGATCCGGCTGCTGTGCGCGTTCACGAAGTACTTGTGCGTACATTTCATCGCCCGGGAACGGAAGTCCGGCGATTTCGAGTTGGACGTCTACTGTGCGGGCGATGGCATCCATCAACACCAAGTGGCCTTTCCACGGCGTCAGTGACCCGATGATTCCGACAACTCGGCGTGCCGGTGATCGAACTTCCGTTACCTCAGGGGGAACTACAACACCAAGTCGTGACACCGAGGTGGGAATTCCCAGCGAAAGAACAGGAAGCGATGTCGGTCCGGAGACGGCGACTGCTCGTCGGATCCCGGGTTTTGCAATCCGTACGACGAATCGTTGTTTTGTGCTCGAGAGAGTGTCGTGGACAAGCCACGTTGCACGTTGCGGTACGCGGCCGAGCCTGATCGCCGGCAATGCGAACAGTGAGTTGACTATCACGGTCGAGCTGGCCGACTGAGCCCGAGACGCAATGATGCGCCCGGCAATTCGCCAATTCTTTGCAACTTCGAGAATCGCCAGGACGCGTGCCAGACCCCCTTCGCCTCTGAGCGACAGGGTTGGTAGCGTGACCGTTTCGAAGTCGACTGACGCGCGTGCGCGATCCCTCAGCGGCCCTTCCGGACAAGCCAACATTACCGTGAAACCCTGCTCGTGTGCCAAACGCATCAGTTGGAGCATGACCAGTTCGGCGCCGGAGATCTCTCCAGTGTGGCTGACGAAAATGATCGTTCGTGTCATTTTACTTCCCTGTCGGGTTTTACCATTGCGAGTGGCGACTTCCCGCCCGCGAGCGATACAAGTGCATAGATTCCGACTGTCCCAAGTGGAGCGAGAACCGAAACGACTGGCCATGGCACGCCCAACCTTTCGACGCAGATCGTTCCTGCCACTGTGACCACCGCGCAGAGGGCGACGGCCGCTCCGAGCGGGAGCATCGGAAACATTCTGTGAACCGGCAGACTTTGCCGCACTACAACCCAAATTGCAACGAAAAGAAGCAGTTCGGTCGATACGGTCGCAACTGCCGCTCCGTTGAATGACATTCGAGGAATCAACACGATGTTGACCACGATATTGAAGAGTAAGCCGCCCAATGCAATCCACGGATATATTCGATGCCGGCCGCTCGCAACCAGGATCATCAACCCCAACTGGGTGAGCATCGAGAAGCATGCGCCAAGCACCAACAGTCGCGTCGAGGTCCCTGCAATTGCGAACCGCTCTCCGTACAGAAAGGTGAGCACTCCGGTGGCAGCAGGCCAGAACGCGGCGATCGATGCGCTCCCGAGAACTGTCAGGACGATGAATGTTTCGCGGCTTCGTTCGCGGAACACTGCCACGCTGTCGGGCCAATAGGACACGAGAAGTGTTGTTACCGGGGCGACTACGGTGATTGCGACGATTTGCAGAAGGTCCGCGAATTTGTACCCGATGGTGTACAAGCCGACCGAATCGAAAGTATCGAGCTTGCCCAAGAGCAGCACATCCACTTTGGACAGAAGCGTGACCAAGGCGAAGCCGATGCTCAAAGGGATTGCTTCGATCAGCATTTCCCGCCACCTACGAAACTGCGCTCGTGACGACGGCCTAGGCCCGGCGACGCCCTTTCGGACACCGCGCACTTTCACAACGGCCGCGACCACTTCGTTGATAACCGCAGGGATGACGAGAATGAGGAGGATCGGCTGCCACAAAACCGCGACGATGGTCGCGACAAGCTGGGCGAGTTGCCCGACGCCCTCGGCGATCGCGACATACGTCATGCGCAGGCGGCTCTGGTACATGACGGAAAGTGCATGGCTGGGAGTGGCAACGACAACGACCAAACCAGCGACCGCCGTTGCTTCGACCACTTCTGCGGGGTAGCGGAGAATCCAGACATAACCCACCGCGACGATGTATCCGAAAAGACCAAGGGCGACCCGTAGGGATATGAACGCGGTGGTGACCAGCGAAACTTCCCACGGATTGCACTCGACCAACTTCGCGAGCACCACTCGGCCGACGCCGAGATCGGTGACGACGGACAACAATCCGAGCAATCCGAAGATGAGGGAGAACTGACCGAATTCGTCAGGGCTGATCGAACGCGCGATCAGAACCGAGCCGGTCCACCCCATCGCTGCCACTGCGATCCGGCTTCCGAGCATGATCGCAGTGCTTCGGCGTGCATCGTTCGCAGTCAAATCCGGAGCGGCCGGCCCGTGGATTTTCGTCTCTCGCTCGCGACGTTCCTTCTCGAACTTGTCGATAGCGGCCTGGCGCAATTCGGCGAACTCTCGCGGCGATACGGGCTCGGTGCCCGTCGAATTGCGATTCGTCATGAGCAACTCACACGCTCAGCCCTGCAGTGCGGTACGCGTCAACCGTGTATTCGGCTGTTCGGGTCCACGTCGATCGGGCCGCGACACGTGGCGCAGATATACGGAGTGCGGTGTTGACATCGTCGTCCAGGACGACTGAGCGAAGAGCGGCCAACCAGGAAGCCTTGTCGTGCTTGCGGACAAGCACGGCGGCGTTGTCGGCGAATTCGGTCAGTGCTCCGACCGCACTCGCAACCACTGCCGCGCCGCACGCCATGGCTTCGAGTGGCGGCAGACCGAACCCCTCGTAGTGGGAGGAGTAAGCGACAGCAGTTGCGGCGGAATAGAGTGCCGGAAGGTCTTCTGTCGCGACGTAACCCAATCCTCGGGCGGAACGGGGCGCGTCGGGGCCAGTCGAGCCGGAGCCCGCCAGCAGAAAAGGAATCGACAGCTCCGTGCACGCTTCGGCGACGAGAGCGACATCTTTTCGAGGTTCGATCGTTCCGACCTGCAGCACGAATCGCTCCGGTAGTTTCAATCGCCGCCGAACTTCGGTCACTGCAGCTTCGGTGGGGATCGTGGCCCAGGATGCGGGTGCCAGCGGCGTGACAACGGCATGCCGACCGCTCAGTGCGAGTATTCGTTCGGCGGTGAAGTCCGATACTGCAATGACGACGTCGGCCTTGCGTAGCGCCGCGGACAGGAGTCGGCGTTCGCCAGCTGCTCGATATCGACTGAAGGCCCACGGAACGTCGAATACCGACATGTCGTGAAACGTCGAGATCTTCAGGCCGCCTTGCCCGATCGGGAGGTCGACGTCGAGGCTGTGGAACAAGTCGCTGCCCGCGACCGGCACCATCGCCCACGCGGCTCTGCGTGCTCCGGAGGCAACAGGGCGCGTCACGGCGCGCACTCCGGTTGGAATCTCATCGACAGCGTCGATTTGCACTGTTGCGCTGAGGTTCGTCGATTCGCTGATCAGTGGGGAGAGTTCTCGGAGTAGTTCGCGTGCATAGGTTTGGACGCCGCCCCCACCAGGTCGGAGTGCCATGGCTCCGAGGGTGATTCGTGATCGGATATCGCTTCTTTCTCCGAGTGGTGTTGAGTCAGTGCGCATCCCACGGTTCCAATCAGTAGCCAAAAGTAGAGGTCGAGGGGAAATATCTCGAAATATGTCGAGACGACAGAAGCGACCGCGGCCGCGACGATCGAGGCGCTGACACCGAGAGCCAAAGCGCCGTCCGAGCCGGGAAGCACACGCGATGCCCTCAGCGCGGACGCTCCGGAAGATATGAGGACCAGGACAAAAATCCACAAGCCGATCGGTCCGAGCTCGACTGCGACTTTCATGTAGTAGTTGTCGGGCTGATAGGGGATCAGCCCAAGTGTTGTCGCGGCCTTGATCGTCATCGTGTTGAGCATCGGTTGCGCTGCTTCCGCCGCCTTTGCTGCCGCGGATCCTGTTGCGCCCAGACCTTGCCCGAGTGGATGCACGAACAGCGAGCTGATTGTCGACGACCATCCGCTACCGCGTTCTTCGAGACTGTACGACGAGAACAGTGGTTTGACGATTGATGGTGGTGCCAACAGAAGTACAAAGGGAACGGCAGCGGCAGCCGCGCCGAACAACATCAAGATAGACCGATACTTGTATACGGCAATCCAGAGAAGCCCGACAGCCAACCCGATGTAGCTGGCCCGCACAATCGAGACTCCCATGCCTACGACCATGATCGGAGTTGCGGCCAGAAAGATAATGTTGCGCAGCCGTTTCGGATCCGCGAGAGCGACCGAAATACCGACGATCAAACTCAGCATCACGAAGAGACCGAACGCAAACGGACCGGTGAAAGTGCTGAAGCTTCGCAAGATCGAGCCGGTGATTCGAATCTGTTCGGTGTAGCTGTAGCCGAGATCCACCAGGTATGCAGGCCCTACTGCTTGCTGAAGGAGTCCGATGACTGCTGTCAGTATCCCCATACCCATCAGGACGGACACGAGATGATCTCGGTCGTCCCGCGAGAACGGTGCGCGCCAGAGAATGACGGGTATCAAGATGTAGAAGTAGGTGATCTTTATCGATGTCACCCCGGCGATACCGGACAGAAGCAGTGCTGACGCGGAACCGAAAGCTACCCAGGCCGCGGCAGCCGGCCACCAAGGCATCGAGGGGCGCACTACCCGAAGGCGATTGGGGCTGACGAAGGTGCATCCCAACGTGAGCAGGAGCAACCCCTCCTTCCAACCGGCCATCGATGTCCCGCCGGGAATGATCGCCAACAGACCGTGGAGCGGAGCGAACAGTGCAACAAGCAGCAAGCCGCGTTGTGGTCGCTGGTAGATCGCAACGACGATGGGTACTGCGAAGATTGCAGCAACAAACATGAATGATGTGTTCACGCGATGAACCGGTTCGCATTCGCCGTGTCGGCCCGAGGGACCGTCGTAATTCCGAATGCTTTCGCTATCGAAGAAATCGCCTTTGTTTGCACGATATTTCGGAGGTCACGATGGTAGGACGGGTGATCGCCGACCGGTGGCATGATCGCGTCGAACGTTTGTCCTCGGTGAGTCATCCGGGCAACGCCTTCGGGTCCGCGTTGCTGATTGAACCATGCGGCGTCCGCGGGGGAGAGGATGACGGTGGTATCCACCCCACGCTTGCAGAGTGCCTCCAGCATTACCTCAGGAACCTGCGTGATTCCCCTGATTCCCAGAAGCTTCCACGCTGGATAGGGGAGACGGGACTGCAGTACGCCTTTCACCCGTCCGCGGAGGGGAAGTTTCGTGGTTTCGGCACCTGGATCGATTCGAGGAGCCTCCGGCAAGACAGCATCCATCAGGGACTTCTTGCGCCTCACCGACCACAAGATCATGTTTACGAGTATTGTCGATCTCGCACCCATCTGGAGCGCCATGGACGCTGAGGTCCATGCCCCCGAACACAATCCGGTCATCACGAGGTTTCTCGGATCTGCGCCGAGTGCGGCAACGGCAGTGCGTGCGTCCTCGTCTGCCGCGTGTGAATAGACCGACGTCGGATTGTCGGCGTCGATCGGACCCGAGTCGCCGACCCCTCGTCGGTCGAATCGGAGACTCGTGACCGAGAGAGCCGCGGCCTCACGAGCGATGGTCACCCACGAGCGGCCAGGCCCGACTCGATGGTCGATTGCAGTAGTGAAGAACAGTAGTCCGCGCTCGGGAGGCGCATCGGTGGTCGATATGTTGCCTGCCTCGGATTCGGGAGAAGTTGCGGGATGCGTGCGGATCGCGAAGAGCTCCTGAGCGCCGAATCGTTCCAACGTCTCGAACACCTCCTCGCCGACTTCGGTGACCGCGACGCGAGCTGTGGTGGTGATCGCGGGAGTGAACGCGGAGGAACTCGTGGGCGCGTGGCGATCCAACCACTGTGCGATTTCGTTGATGTGTGTGTAGGGGATGTCGACGTAGAAACTGGGAGGCGACGTGAACGCGTCGTGGTTCTCCAAGATCATCATCTCGGGATCAAGAGTTGCTGCGAGCCCGGCGACAGCTCTGCTGTCCAGTACCGAAGACTTCACGGCCAGAAGGGTGCGTGGACGTCCGAGAAATGGTCCGGTGATGCGGAGACGTGACAGTTGGTCGGCGCATTCGGGAGCCAGCACGCCACCCATGATCGACACACGTGAGTCGGCGGGATCGTCCTCTCCGACGCTGATCGCGTAGAACGCACGTTGTTCCCTGAGGTAGTTGCGGCCGGTCAGAATTGGGTCCCACAGGACTATCGAGTTGACGTGTCCGCACTCCTGCAATGCCGACGCTGCCAGGAGGGCACCAACTCTCAGTCCGACGATGCTGACGGATTCCGCGCCCGCTTGTCGGACATAGTCCACAGCGCTGACGATGCTCTTCAGCCAGAGGGTGAGAGCGTCAGGATCGTCTTCGGCACCGGCCGAGTCGCCGACTCCCGCGTACTCGAAACGAAAAGCGGCCATACCCTGTGCCGCGAGTTTTTCGCCGAGAAGTCGCATGCCGCGATAGGTGTCGATGTGCTCCTTGCCCAGCGGGGGACACATGACCACGGCTTCTCGGACAGTTCCTGAAGAGGGCACGTGAAGGAATCCGAGCAACGGCCTGTCTGCCGACCCGAACCACGTGGCCAGTTGAGTCTCGATGGTGATCACTCCGGTCAAGATCGGTTGCCTGTATGTTGCTAGTAAACATACCAGTAGTCTGTTTGATGCCGATCCGGCAATCTCTAGGTTTGTGAAGCGCCAAAAAAGCGCATAGGAGTCCGAAAATGTCAGGTGTACTCGTCCATGAATGGATAGAGCGTTCGGGCGGCGCAGAGAAGGTGCTGGACGAGTTCGTCAACTGTTATCCGGACGCTGACCTCTATTGTCTGTGGAACGATGCTCCCGGGCGTTACTCGACAACCGATGTCAACGAAAGTGTGCTCGCTGCAACGCCATTGCGTCGTAGCAAAGCGCTCTCGTTGCCTGTCATGCCGTTCACCTGGCGAGGGTTGGAGAACCGCGGCTATGACTTCGCGCTGATCAGCTCCCACGTGTTTGCCCATCACGCAACATTCAGGGAGCAGTCTGCGCGATTCCGGAAATTCGTCTACGTGCACACCCCCGCCAGGTACGTGTGGAATCCCGAACTGGACGAGCGTGGAAACTCGCCACTCGCGAGGCTGGGATCACCCATTCTGCGCAAGATCGACCGCAAAAGAGCGTCGGAGGGAGCCTCGTTCGCAGCGAACAGTGTGTTCGTCAGTCGACGGGTTGAGCGAGCCTGGGGCGTGCAATCACGGGTCATCCACCCTCCGGTGGACGTCGACCGGATCTCCGCCGTCGAGGATTGGCGGTCCCGATTGAGCGAAAACGAAATTCAGCTACTATCCAGTTTGCCCTCGCCATTCGTTCTCGGTGCCTCGAGGTTCATTCCGTACAAGCGTTTGGACTGGGTGATCCGGGCAGCCGAGCGGGCCGGAACGGCTGCTGTCATCGCAGGGTCGGGCCCGGAAGAGGATCGGCTCCGCGCGATGGCTGACTCTGCGTCGGTTCCCGTTCGAATTGTTCGGCGCCCCTCGGATGCGTTGCTTTTTGCGCTGTATCAGCAGGCACTCGCATACGTCTTTCCGGCGATCGAAGACTTCGGAATCATGCCGGTGGAGGCAATGGCTGCGGGTGCGCGCGTGATTACGAACAGCATCGGGGGAGCTTCGGAAACCGTGACACCTGGTGTCGACGGACTCCATTTCCACGACGACAGTTGGGAATCGGTGGCCGAGTGCATCCGAGATGTCGCCGCAGTGGACGTGAATGGTGCACGCTCGTACGAGAAGTACTCCGTGCGCAGATTTCGTTCCGAGATCGCAACCTGGACCGGTGTCCCGGTGTTCGGCTACGCGAACAGCGCGGAGCCCCAGTAGATCCCGTCGGCGAGACCGCCGGGGCAAGCGAAGACCGCAGAACCGACGTGCTGGATGTATTCGTTCAGCGCATCGTGTCGTGAAAGGTTTTGCTGCATCGGAACAAACTGCTCGACCGGATTCCGGCAGTACGCAACGAAAAACAGTCCCGCGTCCAGGTGGCCGAAGCCATCGGAGCCGTCCGTGAAGTTGTATCCGCGGCGCAAGATCTGAATCCCACCGAGTTCCTCGGCAGAGGCCAGGCGCACGTGTGAATCCTCCGGGATGACGAAGTCGTGTCCCATTTTGGAATCGAGATCGAGCTCGTCGAACTCGTCCTTGCCGCCGAGCGGCGCTCCGCTGCGTTTGGAGCGGCCGATGACAGCTTCCTGTTCCTTGAGTACTGCGCGATCCCACTGCTCGATCAGCATGCGGATTCGTCTTGCGACGAGGAATGAGCCGCCCGCCATCCAGGCCTGATCGTCAGTGGGATCAACCCAGACGTGCTGGGCGAGTGCGTTTGGATCTTCCGCCTTGATGTTGGCTGTTCCGTCCTTGAACCCGAACAGATTTCGTGGTGTCGCCTGCGTCGTCGAGGTCGAGGATGTTCGTCCGAACCCGAGTTGCGACCATTTGACCGACGCGGTCCCGAACGCGACTCGCGCGAGGTTGCGGATCGCATGGACGGCAACCTGGGGGTCGTTGGCGCACGCTTGGATGGCGATGTCGCCCCCGCTGCGATTCGGATCGAGGTTGTCCGCACGGAAGTGGGGGAGATCGAGCAGGGCAGCAGGTTTCTTGTCTGCGAGACCGAACCGGTCGTCGAAAAGTGACGGTCCGAATCCGATGGTCAGGGTGAGTTGCGACGGCGCGAGATCGAGTGCCTCACCCGTATCGCTCGGTGGTGCATACGGACCGTCGCCGGTCGCTCCGTCCTCGGTTGCTTCCTGACCCGCCGTCATTCGTTCGGCCATCGCCGTCCACGTCTGCAGCAGCGTGATCAGTTCGTCGCGCGACTTCGTCGTCACATCGAAAGCGACGAAGTGCATACGATCCTGGGCCGGCGTCGTGATGCCTGCCTGATGCTCGCCGCGAAAGGCCACCACGTCTGCGTGATCGGTGCCGGAACTCTCGTCGGCGGTCACCCGCCCGATGACGGCACCGGCACCGGCCAGGACGGCGCCCGCCCCCACGGCGCCGAACAGTCGGCGCCGTGAGACTGCCTGCGGTGCTGCGCTTTCCGCAGCGGGTGTGCCTTTCGGTGAATCAGTCATCTACTGTCCCGCGACTACTTCCTGGACCTGGCTGACCTCGGCGGACAGAGCATCGATTTTACGCGAGAGTTCCTGACGCTGCGCCTCGGTCACGGTGTCGTAGTACACGAATCCGTCGCCGACCCGGAACTGCGCCAGCGCAGCGTCGAGGTCGGCGAATCGGTCAGCGATGCGCTGGGCGAGCTCGGGATTACGTTCCTGCAGAATCGGGTTCAGTGCCGCGATCGCCGCTTGTGAGCCATCGACGTTGGCCTGGAAATCCCAGAGGTCGGTATGCGAGAAGATGTCTTCTTCTCCGCTGATCTTCGACTTCGAGATCTCGTCGAGCAACCCTTGAGCGTCGCCGGCGATCTTGGTGGGATCGATCGTGTAATCGTCCGCGTTCACCTGGTCGGCAAGGTACTGGATGTCTTCGAGCAGCTGATCTGCGACCGCGTTGGTGTCCGGCTGAAGCCCGGTCACCCACAGATCCTTCTCGAGGCGGTGGAACCCGGTCCAGACCTGACCGGGCTCGAGATCCGCTTCGCGAAGGTCCAGCTTGGGATCGAGCTCGCCGAAGCTCTCGGCTTCGGGTTCGATGCGCTCGTAGTAGGTACGTGCGATCGGGAACAGTGCCTTCGCCTGGTCGACGTTGCCGGACTGGACTGCGGCGACGAACTGAGCTGCGGTGTCCTGCAGCGCGACGATCTGGCTGCGGATGTAGCGACGGTAACCGTCGGCAGCTTCGGCGAGCTGGCCGCTCTCGTCGGTGGCCGCCTGCGAATCGCCCGTGACGACGAAGTCCTGACGGATGCCGGTTCCGACCATGCCCGGCTTGCACGCGAGTTGATAGGTCGCAGCCTCGGGGAGGGAGACGATCAGCTGCCGGGTAAGGCCGGGGCCGATGTTCTCGACTTCGCCCATCGCTCGATCGCCCTCGGCGAAGACGTAGAACTCGGTGACCTTCGAGCCGTTGTTCGTCACCTGGAACGTCGCACTGCCAGTG
The DNA here is from genome assembly GCF_044908235.1 of Rhodococcus sp. 27YEA6. Lineage (NCBI taxonomy): Bacteria > Bacillati > Actinomycetota > Actinomycetes > Mycobacteriales > Nocardiaceae > Rhodococcus > Rhodococcus sp. 27YEA6. Next base: position 1,073,406 of record NZ_JBIYCY010000001.1, read on the forward strand.
GTTCCAGTGGTGGCACTGACGTCACACGAATCGTCGGTGGCCGTGACGACGATGTCGCCGTCGCTCGCGGTCGTCTTCTCGGTGCATGCGGCGAGGGAGAAGGGAAGTACCGCGGCCGTGGCCAGTACGAGGGTGTATTTACGCATGTCGGCAATGCCTCTCAGGATTTTTCGGGAACGTGTGTGTCGTGCGCAGGCGGGGTTGTCGGTTCCGATGGGCTCGACGGAAGGGGACGCAGGAAGAGCGCGAGGACGACTACGAGGTAGACGACCCATGCGACGGCTTGCAGAACGGTCGGGTCCGGGCGGAAGTTGAAGATTCCGGCGAGTACGGTGCCGTACCAGGTCGACGGGTCGTAGCCGGGTGTGAGGTTGAACGCGAGAAGGGATCCGCCCGGCAGGACGTTTCCGGTCTGCAGAGCGCGAACACCGTACGAGAGGATTCCGGCGGCTACGACGATGAGGAAGATCGCCGTGTACCGGAAGAACGTCGTGAGGTTGAGACGGAGGGCGCCGAAGTACATGGCCACGGTCAAGACGGCGGCCAAGAGAATTCCGAGGAGCAGTCCGACCAGCGGCCAGGAGCTGCCGGCGGTGTTCTCTGCGTACCCCACCATGAGCAACGCTGTCTCGACGCCTTCACGACCGACCGCGAAGAATGCCAGCGACAAAATGGCGACGGGTCCGGCAATGAGCGCCTTTTCCATCCCCGCCTTGAGATCTCCGGAAATGTTCTTCGCTGCCGTACGCATCCACAGGACCATGATCGTGACGATGACGACGGCGATCAGGGAGGCAACGCCCGCGATGATCTCTGCGGTCAGGCCGTCGACCGTCGACGTTCCGTAGTGGATCGCGAAGAAGATGATCGCCACCATCGCGACGGCGATCGCGACGCCGAGCCACACCCATTTCAGTGCGTCCTTGCGCTGCGCCTTCACAAGGTAGGCGGCGAGAATCATCACCACGATGCCCGCTTCGAGGCCTTCGCGCAGACCGATCAGGCCACTGCCGAATAACTGGGTGGCAACTGATGGTGTGCTCGCGGCAGCGAGTACCGACACGGGCACGGGCGACTCCTGACAGGAAGGGTGTAACAGCTTCGGACAAGTTCGTGAGGCTAGGCCAGCCTTAACTCAGAAGAAGATACTCCATCATCGACGGCGAACCATGCCCTCACCTGTACTTTTGCTGTTCTTTACCAATGGATTCGGGAGTAGTTCACTCGCATGTGGATGATGGAGGGGTGTACCGAACTCCCGTAGCCCGCAGAAGTCCCCGGCGTCTCTGGCGAGCCGTAGCAGCAATAGCTGCCGGAACAGCTTTGCTGGGCGCAGGCGTCGTGGCTTGCGGATCGAACGAACCGAAAGTAGCCATTCCGGAGGGCATACCCCCAGGTACCGGCTCTCCGACGCCGCCGATCGACATCAATGCTCCCGGCCGCAGTGCTGATCAACTCGCCGACTGGGCAGCGGGATTGTCGGACGACATCGGGATCGGGACGACGGCACTCGAGGCCTACGGGTACGCCGCTGCGGTCATGGCCGAGACGCTTCCCGGCTGCGGAATCGGGTGGACAACTTTGGCCGGTATCGGCAGCGTCGAGAGCCGCCACGGGACCTACGACGGCTCGTCGGTCGACGCGTTCGGCCAGGTTGCTCCGATCATTCGGGGAATCCCTCTCGACGGTGGCCCGGGAGTTGCCGAGATCCCCGATACCGACGGCGGGGCGATGGACGGCGATCCAGTGCACGACCGTGCGATGGGGCCCATGCAGTTCATCCCCGAGACGTGGCTCAAATGGGGAGTCGACGCCAACGGCGACGGCCGGGTGGACCCCGACAACATCGACGACGCTGCCCTCACGGCCGCCCGCTACCTGTGTGCACGCGGGGGAGACCTCACTTCCGCTGCCGGATGGCAGCAGGCACTGATGGCGTACAACCTCTCGGGCGACTATCTCGCACTCGTTCGTGATCGTGCGTCGGCGTATTCAGTCGGGGTACGGCCGGACTGACGGTGATCGATCCGCAGGTCGGACCCGTGACCGCGCGTCGATAAAGAAGCCTTCGGCCCGTGCGGTTAGGCTGTGTGCTGGCACTACAGAGGTGCTGGCACTGCAGAGGCCCAGCCGCGATCGTGGTCCTCTTTCGACCGGAGGGGTCGGAGCCCAAGTGTCAAGCACGCAGAGCGTGCCCCAATGCGAAGCCCATTCGAAGGAGAACCACACAGTGGCCAGTATTGAGCAGGTCGGAGCTCGCGAGATCCTTGATTCCCGTGGTAACCCCACGGTTGAGGTCGAGGTTCTGCTCGAAGACGGAAGTTTCGCCAGGGCTGCGGTGCCGTCCGGCGCTTCGACCGGCGAGCACGAAGCCGTCGAACTGCGCGACGGTGGCGCACGCTACGGCGGAAAGGGCGTCGAGAAGGCCGTGGAGGCTGTGCTCGGCGAGATCGCTCCTGCCATCATCGGCATCGACGCAACCGAGCAGCGCACGGTCGACCAGGCGCTGCTCGACGCGGACGGCACCCCGGACAAGTCGCGTCTCGGCGCAAACGCTCTGCTCGGTGCCTCGCTCGCCGTGGCTCGCGCCGCCGCCGAGTCCTCGGGCCTCGAGCTGTTCCGCTACGTCGGTGGCCCCAACGCTCACGTTCTCCCTGTCCCGATGATGAACATCCTCAACGGTGGCGCGCACGCAGACACCGGCGTCGACGTCCAGGAGTTCATGGTTGCTCCCATCGGCGCACCGAGCTTCAAGGAATCGCTGCGCTGGGGCGCCGAGGTCTACCACTCTCTGAAGTCGGTTCTCAAGGAGAAGGGCCTCTCCACCGGTCTCGGCGACGAAGGCGGATTCGCGCCCGACGTCGCAGGCACCAAGGAAGCACTCGACCTCATCACGATCGCCGTGAACAAGACCGGCCTCAAGCTGGGTACCGACGTCGCGCTCGCTCTCGACGTCGCTGCCACCGAGTTCTACACCGACGGCACCGGCTACAAGTTCGAGGGCAAGAACCGTACCGCGGCCGAGATGGCGGCGTTCTACGCCGAGCTCATCGACGCCTACCCGCTCGTTTCCATCGAGGATCCGCTCGACGAAGACGACTGGGACGGCTGGGTCGCACTCACCGATCAGATCGGCAACAAGATCCAGCTCGTCGGCGACGACCTCTTCGTCACCAACCCCGAGCGCCTCGAAGAAGGCATCGTCAAGGGTGCGGCCAACGCACTCCTGGTGAAGGTCAACCAGATCGGCACCCTGACCGAGACCCTCGACGCCGTCGATCTCGCTCACCGCAACGGCTACAAGACGATGATGAGCCACCGTTCCGGCGAGACCGAGGACACCACCATCGCCGACCTCGCGGTTGCCGTCGGCAGCGGCCAGATCAAGACCGGTGCTCCGGCACGCAGCGAGCGCGTTGCCAAGTACAACCAGCTGCTGCGCATCGAGGAAAACCTCGGCGACGCAGCACGTTACGCCGGCGAGGTTGCGTTCCCGCGCTTCGCTTTCGAGGCCTGACGGAAATCTAAGATTCAGTAGTGTCTGCACAGCGCGGTAAGCCACGATCCCCCGGCGGAAGTCCGGGGGGTCGTGGTTCCCGTCGTGGGGACACACCGTCGCGTGCGCGTCGGGACAGTGCCCGACGCCCACGCGTGTCGGAACCTTCGGTAGATCCGGAAGCAGTCGATTCCGCTGTGACAGGCCCCGCGCAACCGGGGGTCTCCGCCGAGAAAGCGTCGGCGCGAGGGTCGAAGTCGGCCCGGGGGAAGAGCGGAACCAACAAGTTCTGGTCTCGGCTTCCGAAGTCGGACAACACCATTTTCGGCTTGTCCACCAGTCGGGCAGTTGTGCTCGCGATGGTTGTGCTCATGCTGGCGCTGACACTGGCAGTGCCGCTCCGTACTTACATCAGCCAGCGTTCGGATGCCGCGCAGGTGGCGGCGGAACGTCAGGTACTCGAGGAAGAACTGCGAAAGCTGCAAGGGCAGAACGCGCGCTTCGACGACCCTGCGTACATCGAAGCTCTTGCACGAGAACGCCTTCGGTACGTCAAACCAGGCGAGACCCCGTTCCAGGTTCAGCTTCCCGGTGACTACAAGGAACCCGAGAAGAAGCAGGAAAAGGAAACACCGCTCACAGGTCCGTGGTATCGCGATCTGTGGCAAACGATTTCGGAACCGCCAGTGGTTCCCGAGACGACGACACCGGCCCCGATGCCGTTGGCGCCGATAGAGCCAGAAGAACAAGGAGTACCCACCGGGTGAGCAACACGTCCGAAAATTCCCCACAGGTTTCACAAGCGGATCTCGACGCCGTTGCCGCTCAATTGGGCCGTGAGCCACGCGGAGTGATCGAGATCGCGTACCGCAGCCCGGACGGTCAGCCGGGCGTGGTCAAGACCGCCCCCAAACTTCCGGACGGAACACCGTTCCCGACGTTGTACTACCTCACGGACCCGCGACTGACTGCCGAAGCGAGCCGTCAGGAATCCGCCGGCGTCATGCGTGAAATGACCGAACGCCTGACCCAGGATCCGGAACTTGCCGCGGCCTATCGACGGGCATACGAGTCGTACCTTGCCGAGCGGGACGCGATCGAATCTCTGGGAACCGACTTTGCCGGCGGTGGGATGCCGGATCGTGTCAAGTGCCTGCACGTGCTGATGGCACATTCGCTTGCCAAGGGACCCGGCGTCAATCCGCTCGGTGACGAGTCCGTCGCGTTGGCCGGTCACGGAAAGCTGCGCGGCACTGCAATTCCCGCGGACTGGCCTGGCATCGACGATGCCGACAACACCGACCGGTGACTCGCCGTGTCGCCGCAGTCGATTGCGGTACCAACTCCATTCGACTGCTGATCGCCGACGTCGGCGCCGACGGTCGTCTGGTGGATGTCCGGCGCGAGATGCGCGTCGTGCGACTCGGTCAAGGTGTTGATGCGACAGGGGCATTCGCGCCCGAGGCCATCGAACGCACCCGGGTCGCGCTGGTCGAGTACGCGTCGATGATCGCCGATGCCGGAGCAACCGCCGTTCGCATGGTCGCCACCTCGGCTACTCGCGACGCTGCGAATCGGGAAGACTTCTTCACGATGACGCGGGACGTGCTCGGCGCGGTGATTCCCGGATCCGGAGCAGAGGTCATCACCGGCGACGAAGAGGCGCGCCTCTCGTTCAGCGGTGCTGTGGGAGAACTCGATCCGTCGGAGGGCCCCTTCGTGGTGGTCGATCTCGGCGGCGGATCCACCGAAGTTGTCCTCGGCGAGGCGTCCGGCGTCCAGGCTGCGTACTCCACCGACATCGGCTGTGTGCGCGTCACGGAGCGGTGCTTACCGTCGGATCCGCCTACAGCAGAGCAGGTTTCCGAGGCGACGGCTTTCGCGACCGCGAAACTTGCCGAGGCGTTCGAGGCCGTACCCGTCGAGAAGGCGCACACGTGGGTGGGTGTCGCTGGAACCATGACGACGCTGGCCGCGATCGCGCAGGATCTTCCGGAGTACGACGCCGAGAAGGTGCACCTGTCGAGGATTCCGTTCAATCAACTGTTCGACGTGTGCGAGCGTCTCATTGCTATGCCTCGGGTTGATCGTGCTGCCTTCGGCCCGATGCATCCGGGGCGGGTGGACGTCATCGGCGGCGGAGCGATCATCACCACGGTGCTGGCTCAAGCGTTCGAAGCCAAAGCCGGGATCACCGAACTGGTTGTCAGCGAACACGACATCCTCGACGGCATCGCGATGTCGGTAGCTCAGACCGACCCGATAGTCTGATCCCTGCCGCACCCGACCCGTCGGGTGCGGCAAGGCCCCCATAGCCCAATTGGCAGAGGCAACGGACTTAAAATCCGTCAAGTGTCGGTTCGAGTCCGACTGGGGGCACACGAAACTACAGGTCAACGGCCAGGCAAGTGTGCGTCGAAGTGTTGGCTGAGGATCCGTCTGCAGAGCGTCCGCAGTGATTTCTCGAGAGCCGTCACTGCAACTCCAGGGCATTGGCGACAGCGTCGAGATCGTCCGTAAACAGATGTCCGTGTAGGTCGAGCGTGAGCATCGGAGTCTTGAGTTGCGAACACCTACCTCAGCGTCATCTGACCGGGATGACGTTTGACGCTCATCCTCGTTGCGAGGGTGGTCCTTGTCGCTTCAGAGGTAGATCACACGCTGGCGGACACTGCCGGTGAGTCGCCCGATCAGGAGCCCGGTATGTGCAACCCACTTGCCTCGCGGCATACGTGTAACTGCTTGCGGCAAAATTGGATTGAGAAGCAGTAGTCCGACGGCTTGGGTGGCGACAGATTTCTTCGACGAGCGGCGGAAACCGTGCTGGCGATGTTTGGCGTAGAGGAATGCATCGGCGGCGCCGAAGGCCTTGGTTTGCCTCCACGCCGCCTTGAGTCCGCTGCGCAGTCGGTATGCGACGAGGGCTTGAGGCTCGTAAGTGAACGTCATCCCGGCTTGTTGAATTCTCCACGAGAAATCGACATCTTCACCGATGCGCATGTTCTCGTCGCATCCGCCGACCGCCTTGTACGAGGACTTCCATACCCCGAAATTGCATCCCATCGCGTGGGGCAGGTAGGTCGTGTACGAGTGTGGCTCTTCTCGTGGTTCGATTCGACGCCAACTCTGCACCTCGCTCGAATTGATCGAGGCAGTTTCGAGGGCCCCGCTGACAAGGTCAGCGTTCTCGGCTGCGCCGACCATTGCACTCAACCAGTCGGGGTGAACTCGATCGTCGGCATCGCAGAATGCGATGAAGTCGCCGGTTGCTTCATCCACCCCGACGTTGCGGGCGTGGGAGACGCCCTGCTTGAGTGACGCTGAAACCCACCGAAGTTGCAATTGGTCGATGAGAGGGTGGTCTTCGATGAGATCGCGGATCCCATCGGTGGAGTTGTTGTCACTGACTATCACCTCCATGGGGCCTTCGTAGTCCTGGGCGGCGAGCGCTTGCAACTGTTCGTCAATAGTGCTGGCGGCGTTGTACGTGGGGATGACGACTGAAACTAAGCGAGGAGACACAGACCAAACGTACCGATTTGTCCGGAATGCCGCTTGGTTGAGTGTGCGTGGGAGAGTCCCTACGTCAATTGTGTGAGGTTCGTTTGGTCTGGCGATGCCCGAGACGGCATTAAATAGAACATGTGTGCGAAAATGTGGAGATGCGGTTGACCGAGCAATCCCCGGACTGCTGCCCCAACGGACACCGGCTCACGGCGAACACATGCCTTGTCGGTTGGGAGGTCTGCGGGTGTGCCTCGACGGAGAATGGCGGACACAGGACCCATTACTGCAGGCGATGTGGTGAAACTGTCCGGACGCCGGAGTGTGTCGGCGTGGATCCGCAGAAAAGTCGGTGGGGTTGAAGTGCTGTTACGTTGTGTTTCAAAGAGATTCGCGAGAGCCTCACCCGGCGGATCGGTGCCGGGTGAGGCTTGTGGATCAGGTAGGCGGGGCGACGGGTGCGTCGCTGCTTCCTCCCGAGCTCCCGCTCGACGAGCCGGTGCCGAACAGTAGGCCGAAGAAGCCGGAGATTGCGCCGAAGAAATCGAACATGGGCGAGCCTTTCGCGAGGACGAATGCGGTCACGACAAGTGGCCGACTTGTGGTGGTGTTCAGAGAAGTTCCGTCGACATTGACGGCAAAGGCGTCGGACGAAGGCCGACTGCCGGATGAAATGTACGATTCGTCCCCGTTTCATACAAGTCTTTCCCGAGTAACAGTTACTTGAGGCTTAAATTATCGGGGGTGCCTGCCTGATCTGGGGTGCCCTGCGTGCTTGGGTGGGGCAACCAGGCAGGGCAGTGGTTGGCCGTCCCTCTCAATACCGACCTACGGCGAACCATCGGCGTTGAAATTACCCACAGTTCGTGACGTGCGCCACTTACGTACCGGTACCTTCGTTAGCCGAGGTCGGACGTTGCGGCGAAGGCGGTCGTCGACGTCCCCGCGGGGACGTGGTTCATCGAGAAATCGCGGTCCCGATCAGGGTTGACGACGCTTGCAAACAGGAGCATGGCGGCGACAAAGAGAACTCCTGCGGCGAGGTAGGCGATTCTCACGGGCAGGCGCGGGCGTCGATCTGAATTCGTGGACATTCACGTTCTCCATCGGTGCATGTTGGACGAACGCCTAGTTTAACGATCAACTAATGAAAGGGTGCGAACAGTGACGCAAGATACGAAAAGGCCCTCGATCTCGGGGGAAATCGAGGGCCTTTCCGGTCGAACGTCGGCGTCGCCAAGCACATAGCGTCACCGACCCACTATCGGTGTCGAGCGTGACCCCTCATGTCCGACCCCACTTCTCGACACTATCCAGTAACTTGCGACATTGTGGATGATTCGGACATTGTCATTCGGATGGGGGAGATCCCGTCCGCAGCCCCTACTTTCGTCCGGCAGCCCATTTCATTCCCCAGTTGTAGGCCCGATCGAGATCTGACTGACTGCCGTTGATGTACTGCACTTCGCGCGTCACCGTCACGCCTTGACCTGAACTCTGGATGAGAGCGATCGCGCACAGTCGCTCCTGGTTGCTGGCGGAGTCGAGTCGCACTTCCACCTCCGGCCCGTTGGTGGGATACAAGGTGACGACGCCGTCCACCGCCGCCCAGTTGGGAGCGCCGTCGTAGATCATCGCGAAGATCAGGATTCGCCGGAAAGCGCTTGGGTCACCAAGATTGACGTGCATGTTCTCGCCGCCGGTGTTCGCACCACTGCGGTCGTCGCCGTCGAGGGAGATGTAGGGCGGAGAAGTCAGTGAACCGAAACTGTTACCCAAGGCCTGAACTACTCCCTTGGACCCGTCGGCAAGTTCGTAGAGGCATCCGAGGTCCAGGTCGACCGCACCAGAGCCTGCGCCGGCGAGCTTGGCGAGAAAACCGGTCTTCTTCGGTGGTGCCACCTGTGACCAGTTGAGGTTCACGCGCATATTGCCTTGTCGTTCACCCGCCTTCGCGAGGTTGACCGTCGGCGCCGATTTTGTGAGCGTGATCTTGCTCAGGCTGACCGGTGCTTGCGACGGAGTGGACTCGCCGGAACGTCGGGTGTAGTCGATTGCCATCGTGATAGTCCTTGTCTGAACTCGAATGAGTCCGATCGTGTTACCCGTCGAGGAATCTCCACCGACGTGATCGGCGATCTCCGGCCATTGTCCCTCATGTCTGATTTCAACCCATAGGCATCAAACTTGCGGCGCCAACTTGCGGCAGACCAGCAGTTTGCTGATTACTGTGTCTGTGGGCAGACGCGACTCCGAAATAGGGTGGACGCACTGGTTGACACGGCAACGTCCAATTACGGAAGAATTGCTGAGTCGGACGTCCGATTCAATTGCGTCGTGGGAGCGGGAGGTAAGTGATGCCAGTCCTGTCGCTTCTGCAACCCCGCCAGAGAGAAAGACTGACGCCCGCCCAACGTGATGACGTAACTCGTGAGCAGATAGCCGTTACCTTCGGCGTGCTGCCATGGGCCGCTGCCGTCCACCTCGTCGTCACACTCGGGCTGACGTTGTATGTGATTCCCCCGGACGGCGGACCGCTGCCGCGTGTGTGGCCATTGCTGTCCGGCGTGATCGGGTTGGTGGGGATGTGCGTGGGTCTCGCCATTCATTTCAACCTGATCACACCCACGTACCGGATGTCCTACGCGTTTCTCATCGTCGAATTTGCTGTAGTCGGGATCCTGTATTCCTCGCTCGCCCTGGTCCTGTACCCGATCCTGGACGATTCCGGCGATCTGATCCTGATAGCGGTCACCACATCGATCACCGGTGCCGGAGCCGTGGCCACCGCGATGTTGCGAGTGGTGGGGGTCACCTGGGTCCTGTCCAATCTGATAATCCTCGGGGTGGCATTCTGGCTTCAGCCGGGACCCGAGTTCGAACGAATTCTCATTGGAATGATCGCCTATGGCGCGGCTCTGATCGGCGGCACGATAGTGGTCTCGGGCAACCTGGAATCTCGCTATCGAGCTGAATTGAGCGCCGCGTCGGAACGATCGGTCGTGCAGATGCTTCTCGAAGACTTCGAAGGCAACGCCGGGGACTTCGTGTGGGAGACGGACCAGAAAGGCAAGTTCAACCGAATCCCGACGCGGCTCGCGGTCGAAGCGGGGCTGGACTCCACCGAGTTGCAGGGAACGGCGTGGCAGGACCTGTTCATGGAGTTGGGCACCCTACGGATCCCCGGCGGGATCGATGCGCTCATGGAGTTGCAGCAGGCCCGCCACACGAAGACCGCATTCGTCGACGTGCTCGTTCCGGTCCGAGTTCACGGTGAAATTCGGTGGTGGCAGATCTCCGGACGCCCGCGCCCCGGCCGTACACCCGACGAGTTCGTCTGGCGAGGAGTCGGTTCCGACGTCACGGAAGTAAAACTGCAGAGTGACGAGATCGTGCGGATGGGTCGTGTGGACGCACTCACCGGTATGCCGAACCGGCACAGCTTCTGGACCGAGCTCGAGCGACTGCTGCGCGAGCCGTACACAAGCGAAAGTGGTCTCGCGTTGGCCATGCTCGACCTCGACAACTTCAAGTCGGTCAACGACACACTGGGACACACCGTTGGCGACGCGGTTCTGCGAGAGGTCGCGGATCGCCTGTCCGAAGCCGGCGGGGTGTCACAGTTGTTCGCACGTCTGGGGGGAGACGAGTTCGCGGTTCTTTTCACCGATGTGGGTGACAGCTCACAAGTTCGTACTCTGCTCGGCCGCTACATCGAAACTCTGCACGAGCCGATCACAGTGGCCGGTACGCGGTTGGAGATCGGATGCAGCATCGGGTACTACCTCCCCGACGAGCTGCCGTCCTCCGCCGACGAGATGATGGGCGCTGCGGACCTGGCTTTGTTCGCGGCAAAGGAATCCGGGCGCGGGGCCGTACGTGAATATCGAGACTCGATGAAGTCCGTGGCCGATCGGCGGGCCCGCCTGCTCGAAGATCTGGGAAACACTGTCGCGGAGAAGGACCTCGAACTCGAGCTGTTGCCCAGGATCGACGTGGTTTCCCGCGAGATCGTGGCCGTGGAAGTCCGCGTGATCTGGCACAACGCCCGCCTCGGTGCCGTTACGTCCGCCGAATTCATGAGCGTCGCAGACGACACCGGTTTGGCGTACTCACTGGGGACTACCGTCTTCGAGTTGGCCTGCGAGGCGGCGTCCCGCCTTCCTGATCACCTGCGGGTAGCCGTCGCGGTATCGACGCGTCAGCTCGAATCGGATTCCTTTGTCGTCGCGATAGGGGACTCGCTTCGACGATCAGGTGTCAGTGCACATCAGCTCGAGCTCCAACTCAACGAATCATCGGCGATCACCGACGAGTCCAAGTTTGCGTTGCACGCCATCGCGGACATGGGAATCGCGCTGACCGTGGACGAGTTCGGCGCCGGATTCTCCTCGCTCGCATCACTGTCCGGCCTTCCGTTCACCCGAGTCCGGATAGAACGCTCCATTTCGGGTGCAGTGCCTGGTGGACGGTCGATCCTCGAAGCTGTCGTGGATCTGGTCGACGCGTTGGGAATGGAGGTCGTCGTCTCGGGAGTCGACGGTGAGGAAGACTTGAAGTCCGTGGCCGCTGCGGGGGTGAGGACTGTTCAGGGATACATCGCCGGCGGAGCCATGTCGGTCGACGCGGTCGCAGCGGCGGTAGCAGGCCGACGTGGATGACCCGGCAGTACTCCGTAGGCGTCGCGTCGGGACGTCGGTGCGCAAACTCGGTCGCAGCGGCACGGAACAACACCTCTCGGATTACGATCGCCGTCGCCTACTCGATCGACGACTGCGGTTCACCGCGCGCGTACTGCCGTGGTCGTTTCTGACCGCGGCGGTTGCCTTGTCAGCGATCGTGGTGCTTCTGCCGGTGGATGCCGGATGGTTCACCTTCGCCTGGTCGAGCGTCATGCTGTTGTCGAGCGCTGGATTCAGTGTGTATTGGCTCCGGCGCTCGCGTCTCGGCGTCTCCGAGTCCCAGACCACCGAACTGGTGGTACTCACAGTCGAAATCATTGTCTGGGGAGTGCTCCTGGCGTGCTTGGCTCTCGTTCTCTTCCCGATGCTCGATCCTCGTGACGAGTTGGTACTGAGCTCGACCTTGATCGGTGGGATCGCGGTCGGCGTGTTTCCCACCATGATGTTTCGCGGAATCACTGTGGTCTGGATCAGCCTGGTGGGAGTCGGGTTGGCCGGGGCGTTCTGGACGGAACCGGGCACATCGCGTTTCGTGCTGATCGGGGTGCTGGTCGTCTTTGTAGGTTCGCTCTACAGCGGAACTTTGCTGTTGGCCAAACTATTCGACAAACGATTACACGCCGAGCTCGTGGCCGAGGACGAACGAGATCTCGCCGAATTGTTGCTCAACGATCTCGAAGACGGAGCACAGGATTGGCTCTGGGAGACCGATTCGCGGGGTATCGCCAGTACCGTGTCGTATCGATTCGCCGAGCAGGTCGGTTTGCCGGCAGCGCAGATTCGGGGCCGCACAATGCACGAGATCCTGACCGGGATCGGCGCGTCCCGAACAGATGTGGGCAGGAAGTCCCTTGATCTCCTCGCCGCGAATTTTCAAGCCGGGACGGCGTTTCGGGACCTCACCATGCAGGTCGTCGTACGGGGCGATACTCGCTGGTGGTCGATGTCAGGTCACCCGGGCAGTGGCGATGGGGCGACCTACGGGTGGCGCGGTGTCGGATCCGATATCACGCACTCGTATCACCAGCGCCAGAACATCTTGCGATTGGCAGAAATCGATTCGTTGACCGGGCTCAGAAATCGGTACAGCTTCAACGCTCAACTGTCTTCGCGGATTCGGGACGGACACCGGGTGTGGCTGGCAATTCTGGATCTGGACAACTTCAAGTCGATCAACGACCGGTTGGGACACCACATCGGAGACGACGTGCTTCGCGATGTTGCCAGCAGACTGCACAGCGTTCTGCAATCGAACGAGATCTGTGGCCGACTGGGGGGTGACGAGTTTGCCATCGCCTTTGACGACAAAGCCTTCGACGACAAAGCCTTCGACGACATCGGGAGTGCAGATGAGGTGGAGAAGAGATTCCAAACGATTCTCGACTCATTCGAACGACCATTTTCACTGGTCGGCAACCAGATTCGCATTCGTGCCAGTCTGGGTTACGGCTCGATGCCCGACGACGCAGACAGCCTCGAAGACCTGGTGATTGTCGCGGACCTCGCGCTTTACCACGCAAAGGAGAGCGGTCGGAACCAGATTCGCGCCTTCGATGCGACTTTGCGGGATCGTGCGACGGGTAGGGCCAGGGCACTGTTGGATCTTCGTCGTGCGTTGATCGACGAAGAGTTCGAGTTGGTTTATCAACCACAGGTCTCGGCCGCGACGGGAGTTGTTGTCGGATTCGAGGCTCTGCTGCGGTGGAATCATCCGACTTCAGGTCTCGTCTCGCCGGGAGACTTCATTTCGGTGGCCGAGGAAACCGGCTTGATCGTGCCGATCGGTGCAGGTGTTCTGAGGGCTGCTTGCACGGCAGCGACAACGTGGCCGGAGGACATTCGGGTTGCCGTCAATGTTTCTCAGGTGCAACTGCGTTCGAGTCGATACGTCGACTCGGTACGCCGGACACTGATCGAGGTGAACCTCGACCCCAGCCGACTCGAGATCGAGGTGACCGAATCGTTGGTCATCGACGACGCCGACCGAGACGTGTTGGTACAGCTGTCGGCGCTCGGAATCGCCATTGCGATGGACGACTTCGGCACAGGGTTCTCCTCGGTTGCCAGCTTGGCCCGGCTGCCGCTCGATCGGTTGAAGATCGATCGAGCGTTCGTCGCACCGCTGGACGCGGATCCCTCGAATTCGAGGTTCGCTGTCTTGCGAGCCGTCATCGCGATTGCGAAGTCTCTGGGGCTGGACACCGTCGCCGAGGGCGTGGAGACGGAGAGGCAGCGCGCGATAGTGACCGAGTGCGGATGTGACGTGATCCAGGGGTACCTCGAGGGAATGCCGATACGGGCAGCCGAGATTCCGCACTATTTGAATGGGCGACTCGGCGGTGCGAGCAGGTTGGGTGTCGCGGCTACCACTGAGTGAGAACTTTGCGCCCGTTTTGCCGTTCGATGTGTGACGGTACGCCGAAGTGCTTCACATCGAACTGCAGAAGGGTGTCTTCGTGGTGGTCGGATCGGCGTACTCCCCAGGGCCGATGTTGGTGGGTAAGAAGGCAGTGGTCACAGGCGGTTCCCAGGGAATCGGCGCAGCGATTGTTCGAGCATTTGCATCGCATGGCGCCTCAGTTCTGGTTGTCGACGTGGCTCCTCTTGGCGACGTCGAATTCGACTCGGCTGCAGGTGGTTCGATCAACTATCTCGAGTACGACGTGCGGACGCGGGAAGTCCCCGTAGCGTTGACCGAGTTCGCGCCGGACGTCCTGGTGAACAACGTGGGTCATTTCCTGAACCCGCCGACAGAGTTCACCGGTACGGATCCAGGTTTCTGGTCCGAGGCCGGCAGCATCAATTTCGATCACGTCGTGCGTCTGACCCATGCCCTGCTTCCCGGCATGATCGACCGCGGTTTGGGTGGATCGATCGTGAACCTGACGACGGTGGAGGCGCATCGAGCGATCCCGGGCCACACGATGTACTCGGCATACAAGGCCGCGCTGACACAGTTCACCAGAAGCCTTGGCGTGGAGATCGGTCGAACCGGAGTGCGCGTCAACGCCATTGCCCCGGATCTGATCGAGTCGGTACAGGTGCCGTATCGCACGATCGTTCCTGCCGACGACTGGGACAAGTGGCCGGGGTGGGCACCGTTGGGCGGACCGGGCCAGCCGGTCGACATTGCCGGCCCCGCACTGTTCCTGGCTTCCGACCTGGCGAGATACATCACCGGAACCGTGATCCACGTCGACGGCGGCTCGCACGCTGCCGGAGGCTGGTTCCCCACAGAAGAGGGTGGCTGGACCAACCGGCCCCGAAAGGCTTGACACATGACAACTTTCAGTCTGAACGTTCCCAACTTCGGCACCACTCTCGCGGAGGACTCCTACGCGAAACTCGTGCAGGTCTGTCAGAACGCGGAAGCTGCCGGCTTCGACCGGGTCCTCGTCACCGATCACGTGGTGATGGGCTCGGACAACTCGGCGTACACGTGGTCGGCGTTCCCCACCGAGCCCGACGCCAACTGGCTCGAGCCGCTGACCGTCCTGGCTTTTGTTGCCGGACAGACGAAGACAATTCGCTTGGGGACCGGAATCGTCATCGCGGCGCTGCGCGGGGGAGCGGTACTGGCCAAGACGGCCGCGACACTCGATCTGCTCTCCGGGGGCCGACTCGACCTTGGCGTCGGAACAGGTTGGCAGGAACGTGAATACGAGGCGGCAGGTATGGACTTCGGTAAAAGGGGACCACTGCTCGACGACGCTCTCGCAGTGTGCCGGGCCCTGTGGAGTTCGGCGCCGGCGAGCATCGACACCCCTCGTCTGAAGTTCGACGACGTGTACTGCGCGCCCCGTCCGGCCGCTGGAATCCCGATCTGGGTGTCCGGTTCGCTCTCCAAGGCCGTTGTACGACGCGTCGCAACCTGGGGTGACGGGTGGATTCCGATCATGGGTGCCGCGGACGAGGACCTACGTGAAGGGATCGACGTCATCGGCAAAGCGATGGCGGATCTCGGACGCGATCCAGCGGAATTGCAGGTCCGTGGGCGACTGACCGTCGTACGCGGGTCCGACGGTTCGATCGACCTCCCGGCGACGATGATCGGCGCCGAGCAGCTGCTCGAATCCGGTGCCACCGATGTGCTGGTCGCGCTGGCGGCAGTAGATCCGGATCCGGATGCGGCGATGGCAGAGTTCGGCGAGCTGGTGGCGGCCTTCGCAAAGGTGACCCGCTGACGATTGCGTCGAGGCGGTAGTTCTATCGTGCGAAGTGTTGTAGTGCAGCCTGATCGAGGAGAGAACACATGACCGAGAGCATCGTCGTGGATACGAGCCTGGAAGCGTTGCTCGACGCCCGGATCAGCTGCCGCGCCTACGAGGACCGTCAGGTGCCACGTGAGGTGATCGAGGAGATCCTTCGGCTGGCGCAGAAGACGCCGTCGTGGTGCAACACGCAACCGTGGCAGGTCGCGATCACCGAAGGGGAGGGCACCGAGCGATTCCGCGCCGGCCTCGGTGAGTACGTGATGGCCAACGCCCAGGAGTCGGACTTCGAGTTCCCGCGCGCGTACCAGGGCATCTACAAGTCGCGTCGGTTCGACTGCGCGATGGCGCTGTATTCGAGCGTCGGAATCGAGCACGGTGACCGCGCCGGATCCGCGGCACAGACGATGAAGAATTTCGAGCTCTTCGGCGCTCCCCACGTCGCGATCATCACCACCGACGAGGCATTGGGCACCTACGGCGCAGTCGACTGCGGGTTGTACGTGAACAGCTTCCTGCTCGCGGCCCAGAGTCTGGGGGTCGCCACCATTCCGCAGGCGGCGCTCGCGGGCAGCTCCAAGTTCATTCACGAGCATTTCGGTATCGACGACACTCGCAAGGTTGTCTGCGCGATCTCGTTCGGATACCCCGACGCCGACCACCCGGTGAACGGATTCCGCACCGAACGCGAAACCGTCGACAACGTCGTGCAGTGGATGTCGAACTGACAGGGATGTCGAACTGATCACCTGCTGGTCGGGGGATTGAGTGTTGCGTAGTTCCACCTGAAAGACTGGTGGCATGTCCGACACACCCGAACTGTTCGATCGTCTGCGCCGATTCCCCGATGTCGAGGCACCCAATCTCTTTGCCGTCGATGCGGCTGATCGTCTGATCCTCGACGAGGCCGCCGACGCTCTTGCCGCGGCACCGGCGGGCACCGTCGTCGTGATCGGCGATCACTACGGTGCGCTGACTGCCGGTGTTGCGCTCGTGCACGGAATCGCCGCCGTGCGCGTTCACCAGGATCCGCTCACCGGAGAGCTGGCCCTCGCGAACAATGCGCGCGAACTCGGATTCAGTGACGCCTTCACCTCGCACGGACTGGACGAGGAGTTGCTCAGCGGCGCCCGCGTCGTGCTCATGCAATTGCCGCGTAGCCTCGCCGAACTTGCCGAGATCGCCCAGCTGATCGCGCTTCACGCCGACCCGGCGGTTCGTGTCTTCGCCGGTGGGCGTGACAAGCACATCACCCCGGCGATGAACAAGGTTCTCGGCGAATCGTTTTCCGACGTCAGCGCCTCGCGTGGGCGTCAGAAGTCCCGCGTACTCAAGGCTTCGGAACCGAAGCCCGATGTTGCTATCACGTTCCCGGTGACCGAACGCCTCGACGAATTCGACCTCGACGTCGTTGCTCACGGCGCAGTGTTTGCCGGTGCGAGCCTGGACATCGGCACCCGGTTGCTCCTCGAGAACCTCGGAAAGATTGCGGTCGATCCGCTGAGTGACGTGATCGATCTGGGTTGTGGCAGCGGCATTCTCGCGGCGGCGATTGCGCGGAAGTTCCCGGACGTGCACGTGATCGCAACGGATCAGTCCTCGGCAGCCGTCGCTTCGGCCCTGGCGACTGCGTCCGCAAATGGCGTCGGCGATCGAGTGAGCGGCCTGCGCGACGACGCCGTGAGTTCGTTGCCCAGTGCGAGCGCGGATCTGGTTCTGTTGAACCCGCCGTTCCACGTCGGCGCGGCGGTCCACACCGGCGGAGCACTCAAGATGTTCGAAGCTGCCGGCCGTGTCCTGCGTCCCGGTGGCGAGTTGTGGACTGTTCACAACGCGCATCTGGGGTACCGCGAACCGTTGAAAGCCGCGGTGGGTCCGAGCGAGGCGATGGCGAAGAACGCGAAGTTCATCGTGATGAAGTCGGTCAAACCGTCCTAGTATCGAAAAGGGACGAGTGTCGACGAGTGTTGATCTTCCGGAAATGCGCCGGGAACTACAACCGAAGCTTCGACGTTGTAAATTACGAGTGCTTTACTTTTAGTCAGGTACACGGACCGTGTCGGAAACTCGGATCCGTCCGGCGAACCCGCGACGCACCCGTCGTAGGCCACCACGATGAAGGGATGATCACGGTGCGCACCACCAGCAACCCGGTGTTCCGCAATCTGCCCAAGCAAGAGGGCAACGGATACGCCTCGTTCGGATCTGCGACGGCGGGCGCCTCGCAGGCAACCCAGCAGTTCGGTCAGCCGCAGTACGCTCCGGCCGAGCCGTACCAGACCGGTCCCACCTCGCGGGCCATGACGATCGACGACGTCGTCACCAAGACGGGCATCACGCTCGGTGTGCTGACGATCTCGGCACTGGTGTCGTACTTCCTGGTCAACAACAACGCCGACCTCGCAGCCCCGCTGGTCATCGGCGGCGGTCTCGTCGGCCTCGTTCTGGTTCTGGTCGCTACGTTCGGCCGCAAGATGGACAACCCGGCAATCGTGTTGGCGTACGCCGTCGCCGAGGGTCTGTTCCTCGGTGCGCTGTCGTTCATGTTCACTGATATTCAATTCGGTGGCGTCGGCGGATCCGCACTGATCGCGCAAGCAGTCCTCGGAACGTTCGGCGTGTTCTTCGGCATGCTGGTCGTCTACAAGACCGGTGCGATCCGGGTGACACCGCGTCTGACGCGAATGATCATCGGCGCATTGATCGGCGTTGTCGTTCTGGCCCTCGGTAACCTCGTCGCGAGCTTCTTCGTCGAGGGCGGACTGGGACTGCGTGACGGCGGAACGCTCGCCATCATCTTCAGCCTCGTCTGCATCGGCATCGCAGCCTTCAGCTTCCTGCTCGACTTCGACGCCGCTGATCAGCTGATCCGCGCACAGGCGCCCGAGAAGGCAGCCTGGGGCGTCGCATTCGGCCTCACCGTCACCTTGGTCTGGCTGTACGTCGAGATCCTGCGTCTGCTGAGCTACTTCAACAACGACTAGTTCTCGAGTCGATCCGTAACACGAAGAAGGGCCCCGCGAGGGGCCCTTCTTTTGTCGTCTGTGGACGGTTACGGTGCTTGGATACCTAGCAACTGCTTGGTTTGGAACGAAGGGGAGCGAATGTCGACAAACACCTCTGAACCCATCCTGGTCGCGGATGCCGGAGCAGTGCGAACGCTGACCTTCAATAATCCGAGTCGCCTGAACGCATTTGATGCAGCCGGTTTTCGAGCGTTCACCAAAGCGCTCGACGACGCGGCGTCGGACGAAGCCGTGGCCGTGGTGATCGTCGAGGGCGCAGGCAAGGCATTTTCCAGTGGTGTCGACCTACGCGCACTCGCCGAACCAGGCGCAGACAACGCCGACTTCGGCCACGCATTCGCGCCGCTGATCGTCGCGCTGGTGGAGTTCCCGAAGCCATTGATCGCCGCGGTACACGGCGCTGCCGTCGGCATCGGCCTGACCATGCTGCTTTACTGCGACGTCGTCTACGTTGCCGAGGACGCACGTCTGCGGGCACCGTTCACCTCGCTGGGTACAGCTCCCGAAGCTGCCAGTAGTTGGTTGCTGCCCAAGGTGATCGGAACGCAGCGAGCCGCCGAGCTGATCCTGTCCGCCCGGTGGCTCAGCGGCGTCGAAGCTGCCGCCTACGGACTGGCGACAGCCGCCGTGCCGGCCGACCAGGTACAGGCACGCGCCCGCGAGAGTGCCGAGCAGATTGCCGCCAACGTCGGACCGGCAGTCCTTGCCGCCAAACGACTGCTCCGTCACGGATGGGCGGACGAAGCTCGCGCTGCCGTGCAGCGTGAGGACGACGCTGCGCGAGAGTTGATTCGCGAGTTGGGGAGTTTTGCTCGGAAGTTCACGACTACCTGAAACACGACCACACGAAAGCGGCCGCCCGGCAGAAGCCGGGCGGCCGCTTTCGACGTGCTCAGGGGATCAGCTGAGGCGCTCGATCACCATTGCCATGCCCTGTCCGCCGCCGACACACATGGTCTCGACGCCGAAGGTCTTGTCCTGCTCCTGCAGGTTGTTGATCAGGGTGTTGGTGATACGGGCACCGGTCATACCGAAGGGGTGACCCAGCGCGATCGCGCCACCGGAGATGTTGAGCTTGTCCTCTTCGATGCCCAGTTCGCGAGCGGATCCGAGGACCTGCACTGCGAATGCCTCGTTGATCTCGAACAGGTCGATGTCGGAGATCGACTTGCCGGCGATCTTCAGGGCGTTCTTGACGGCCTGGATCGGGCCGAGGCCCATGATCTCGGGGGACAGGCCCGAGACGCCGGTGGAGACGATGCGAGCGAGCGGGGTCAGGCCGAGTGCCTTTGCCTTGGTGTCGGACATGATCACCAGTGCGGCTGCGCCGTCGTTGAGCGGGCAGGCATTGCCGGCGGTGACGGTGCCATCGGGGCGGAAGACGGGCTTGAGGCCGCTGATGCCCTCGTAGGTGGTGCCGGCGCGGGGGCCGTCGTCCTTGGAGACGACGGTGCCGTCGGCGAGCGTGACGGGCGTGATCTCACGCTCGAAGAAGCCGCGAGCGATGGCTTCCTCGGCGCGGTTCTGACTGCGAACTGCCCAGCGGTCCTGGTCTTCGCGGGTGATTCCGGTGGCGGAAGCGACGTTCTCCGCGGTCTGGCCCATGCCCAGGTACACGTCGGGGATCAGGCCCTCTTCGCGAGGATCGGTCCAGGCGACTCCACCTTCGGCGAGCTTGGCGCTACGGGCCTGCGCTGCGTCGAAGAGCGGATTCTTGGTGTTGGGGAGGCCGTCGGCGTTGCCGGTGATGAAGCTGGAGACGGACTCGACGCCGGCGGAGATGAAGACGTCGCCCTCGCCTGCGCGGATGGCGTGCAGCGCCATGCGGGTGGTCTGCAGCGAGGAGGAACAGTAACGGTTGACCGTGACACCGGGGAGGAAGTCGTAGCCGAGCTGGACGGCGACGACGCGGGCGATGTTGAAGCCCGACTGACCGGCGGGCTGGCCGCAACCGAGCATGATGTCGTCGATCTCGGTGGGGTCGAGCTCGGGGATCTTTGCCAACGCGGCGGCAACCATCTGAGTTGCGAGGTCATCCGGGCGGATGTCCTTGAGCGAACCCTTCATTGCGCGGCCGATGGGCGACCGTACTGCTGAGACGATTACTGCCTCGGGCATGAAAACTCCTTTTGTGTACTGCTCGAGGGCGGCTTGAAACGCCGTCGAGCAGGGCAAGTTGAATGCAGCTTCGACTTACAATTTACGTTGCCGCTCCCAGATGGTGGTCACGCAGTCTCACTCAGTTGACATCGGGGCGCTGACCTGCAGGTTTGGTGCGTCTCGCGAAGGCTTTCCACTGGGTTGCCGCCGCCGTCAGTCGGGCCGCGACGGTGCGGGCTTGCGCCGCCTCCGAGACGTGGGGGAGTTCGGGTAGCGGGCCACCCTGCCATTCACCCAGAGCCGACGCGAGAACCGGGACGATCTGCTTCGCCGCGAGTTCGTATCCGGCCGCGGACGGATGGAAACGGTCGGCCGAGAACATCGTGTCGGGCGAGGCCAGGAATTCCTTGGCCAGCAGGTCGGCCAGTGGAACGGGATGACCCCCGGCGTTTCTGGTCGCGGCCGCCTGGGCGAGTGCGAGGCGATGGCCCCATTCGCGCACCACGGAGCGCAGAGGTTGCGGGATCGCCGTGACCACCCCCAGATCCGGGCAGGTGCCGACAACAACGACGGCGCCGCTCTCGCGTAAGCGTCGAACCGCGTCGCCGAGGCGTTTAGCCGACGCGTGAATCGCGTTCTTGGCGGTGACGTCGTTGGCGCCGATCAGGATCACCGCAGCGTCCGGGGGAGGACCGGCGACGAACATGGCGTCGACCTGCCCACTCAACCCGCGGGAGGTGGCGCCCCCGATGGCCTTGGTGCTCAAACGGATTCGCTTCCCGGTTTCACTCGCAAGCAGCTTCGCGACCTGAACACCCGGAACTTCCGAGGCCGTCAGCGCGCCCACGCCGGCCGCAGACGAATCGCCGAAGATCATCAAGTGGAGATCGAAGGGCACGGCCCGCCACCAGAGTTCCGGGTTGTCGGCGCCGGGCGCGTACACCCCGTCCGCCTCGGGTGGCTTGGCGATATTGCGACCGATCACCCCGCGGGCCGCCCCCGCCTGCGACATCAGATAGTTGTAGCCCAACCAGGAGAGCGTGCCTGCACTCGATCCGGCCACCACCGTGGCCACCGACGCTTTCAGTCCGGTTCGACTCACACTTGCCAATCTAGCCGGATTGCACCACCTTCGCCCGACGTCCGCGCGCACCGTTTTCTTTCATCTGGGAACATGGACGAATGCGCATCGCGGAACACGTCGTCGACCTCATCGGCAACACCCCACTCGTCAAGCTCACGTCCGTCACGGGCGAAAACTTCGGCACGGTGGCAGCCAAGGTCGAATACCTCAACCCTGGCGGTAGCTCCAAGGACCGCATCGCCGTCAAGATGATCGACGCAGCCGAGGCTTCGGGTGAACTGAAGCCGGGCGGCACCATCGTCGAGCCGACTTCGGGCAACACCGGAATCGGCTTGGCGCTCGTGGCGCAAAAGCGTGGATACAAGTGCGTTTTCGTCTGCCCAGACAAGGTCAGCGAAGACAAGCGCAACGTCCTGCGCGCCTACGGCGCCGAGGTGGTCGTGTGCCCCACGGCCGTCGCGCCGGACAACCCGAACAGCTACTACAGCGTCTCCGACCGTCTCACCCGTGAGATCCCCGGCGCCTGGAAGCCCAACCAGTACTCCAACCCGGGCGGACCGGAGAGCCACTACGAGACCACCGGCCCCGAGATCTGGGCCGACACCGACGGCAAGATCACGCACTTCGTCGCGGGCGTCGGCACCGGCGGCACCATCACCGGCACCGGCCGCTACCTCAAGGAAGTTTCGGGCGGCAAGGTCAAGGTCATCGGCGCAGACCCCGAGGGCTCCGTCTACTCCGGCGGCACCGGTCGTCCGTATCTGGTCGAAGGCGTCGGCGAAGACTTCTGGCCGTCGGCATACGACCCGTCCATCCCGGACGAGATCATCGCCGTCTCGGATGCCGATTCCTTCGAGATGACGCGTCGCCTCGCCCGCGAGGAGGGACTGCTGGTCGGCGGTTCCTGCGGTATGGCCGTCGTCGCTGCCCTCGAAGTAGCCAAGCGTGAGGGCCCCGACGCCCTGATCGTCGTCCTCCTCCCGGACGGTGGCCGCGGCTACCTGTCCAAGATCTTCAACGATCAGTGGATGGCGTCGTACGGATTCCTGCGCACCCCACTCGACGGCAAGACCAACGTCCCCACCGTCGGCGACGTTCTGCGTGGCAAGTCGGGCGAGCTGCCGGACCTCGTTCACACCCACCCGTCGGAGACCCTGCGCGATGCGATCGAGATCCTGCGCGAGTACGGCGTGTCCCAGATGCCCGTCGTGGGTGCGGAACCGCCGGTCATGGCGGGCGAGGTCGCCGGAAGTGTGTCCGAGCGAGATCTGCTGAGCGCGGTCTTCGAAGGCCGTGCGCACCTTGCGGATTCCGTCGAGAAGCACATGAGCAAGCCGTTCCCGCTCATCGGTTCCGGCGAGCCGGTCTCGGCTGCCACGAAGGCGCTCGGGGACACCGACGCACTCATGGTCGTCGACGACGGCAAGCCGGTCGGTGTCATCACGCGCCACGATCTCCTGGGTTTCCTGAGTTCGGATTCCTGAGTTCGGATTCCTGCGCCGGCACCGGCGCCATTAGGCTGGGGACCATGAGTGAGCAACGCAGCAAGGCCGACAACATCAGCTGGCAGGGTTTCTCCACGAAAGCGGTGCATGCGGGTTACGAACCCGATCCGCTGACCGGTGCGGTCAACGTGCCGATCTACGCGAGTTCCACCTTCGCCCAGGACGGCGTCGGTGGAATGCGCAGTGGCTTCGAGTACGCGCGAACGGGTAACCCCACCCGTCGCCCACTCGAGGCGAACCTCGCAGCGCTCGAATCCGGAACCTACGGCCGAGCGTTCAGTTCGGGAATGGCGGCCACCGACTGCCTGCTCCGTTCGGTACTTCGACCGGGCGATCACCTGGTCATCCCCGACGACGCGTACGGCGGAACCTTCCGTCTCATCGACAAGGTGTTCACGCAGTGGGGGGTCGAGTACACCCCGGCTCCGGTGTCCGACGTCGATGCGGTGCGCGCGGCGATGAAGTCCAACACCAAGCTGGTCTGGGTCGAGACGCCCACGAACCCGCTGCTCAATATCGGTGACATCGAGCTCCTTGCCGAGGTCGCCCACGAGGGCAACGCAAAGATCGTGGTGGACAACACCTTCGCCTCGCCGTACCTGCAGCAGCCGCTGCAGCTCGGTGCCGACATCGCGCTGCACTCCACGACCAAGTACATCGGCGGACACTCCGACGTGGTCGGTGGCGCTCTCGTCTGCAACGACGAAGAACTGGACACCGCGTTTGCCTTCCTGCAGAACGGATCCGGCGGCGTTCCCGGCCCCTTCGACGCGTTCCTGACGTTGCGCGGAATCAAGACACTGGCGCTGCGCATGGAGCGTCACAGTGACAACGCGGAGAAGGTCGTCGAATTGCTCGACGGCCACCCCGCGGTTGCCAGCGTCATCTACCCCGGACTGGCTTCGCATCCGTCGCACAAGGTCGCGGCCAAGCAGATGCGACGCTTCGGCGGCATGATCTCCGTCCGTCTCAAGGGCGGCAAGGCGACAGCTCTCGACCTGTGCTCGCGCACCGAGATCTTCACGCTGGCAGAATCTCTCGGCGGAGTCGAATCCCTCATCGAATTCCCCGGTGCGATGACCCACGCCTCGACGGCCGGTTCCGCTCTCGAGGTTCCCGACGATCTGGTTCGCCTGTCGGTCGGCATCGAAGACGCCTCCGATCTGGTCGGCGACATCGAGCAAGCGCTGTCCTGATCTTCGCTCTACAGTAATTCGACTTCGAATCTGCAGTGCGCCTTCACACCTCACGAGGGTGTGGAGGCGCACTTTCTGGAGGCATGCGTGAATCTCGAACAGATAAAGGCTGCACAGCAACTGCTCGCCCCGGTCATGCGACGCACCCCGGTCGTAGCCTCGCGAGTGTTGTCCGAAACCACCGGCTTCGCCGTGAGTTTGAAATGTGAAAATCTGCAGCGCACCGGCTCTTTCAAACCGCGCGGTGCGTACAACCGCATTGCCAATCTTTCCGCAGAGGAACGGGCAGCGGGCGTGGTGGCGGCCAGTGCCGGTAACCATGCGCAGGGAGTTGCCTGGTCTGCAACAGAATTGGGAATCAAGTCGACGGTCTTCATGCCGACGGGTGCGCCGCTGCCGAAGTTGGTGGCCACCAAGGCATATGGAGCTCAGGTCCACCTGCACGGTTCGACTGTCGACGAAGCGCTCGTGGCCGCTCGCGAATTCGCGGACCGAACCGGAGCAGTTCTGGTCCACCCGTTCGACCACGAGGACGTCGTGGCGGGGCAGGGGACTGTGGGGCTCGAAATCCTCGAGCAACTGCCTGAGGTCGGCACGATCCTCGTCCCCACCGGCGGCGGCGGGTTGATCGCCGGAGTGGCCGCAGCAGTCAAAGCTGTACGCCCGCAGGTCCGCATCGTCGGAGTGCAGGCCGAGACCGCGGCTGCCTGGCCGGCGTCGTTGGCAGCCGGGAAGCCGACCGCCTTGGCGTCGATGTCCACGATGGCAGACGGTATCGCCGTTGGCTGCCCGGGCGAGGTTCCGTTCGCCGAAGTTGCCGCCCATGTCGACGCCGTGGTGACGGTCAGCGAGGAAGCGCTGTCCAAAGCGCTCCTGCTTTGCCTCGAACGCGCCAAGCTCATCGTCGAACCGGCCGGCGTCGCGGCCGTTGCGGCCTTGATGACCTGCACTCCGGAGGAGCTGGGACTGACAGGGCCGGTGTGCGCCGTGCTTTCCGGCGGCAACATCGATCCGCTACTTCTCACGCACGTCATCTCGCACGGTCTGCGAGCGGCCGGACGGTTCCTCGGCGTTCACATCACCATCGACGATCGGCCGGGCGCACTGGTCTCGTTGCTGGAAGTGGTTCGAGCGAACGGCGCCAGCGTGGTCGATGTCATCCATTCCCGTACAGGTGGCGAACTCGCGCTCGACGAAGTGGAAGTCTTCCTCACCGTCGAGACGCGTGGTCCGGACAACAAGGCGGAACTTCTGACGGCCTTCGACCGCGCCGGTTACGCAGTACGACTGCAGAACTGAGGCGAGTTACTCGTCAGGCCAGCCGCCCAGAACCGTCACGCGGTACTCCTGGTCGACCAGCCTGGCGGGTACGTCGAGTTGATGTAGCCAGTCGATGGCCGAACCGCCCATGCCGACCGCAACCCGACTGAATGCGGCGGCCTGGGCGCAGGAAGATGCAATCACCGACACCGTGCGCCACATCGGCGTCGCCGTCGATTCGCGGTGCAGTGGCTTGACGGTGCTGGCCGTGGCGATCCCGCAGTCGGACGGAAGTGCTACCTGGCAGGTCGGGTCGCCGGGCAGGTCTTGCACCTGAATCTGCCAGCCGTCTTCCGGCGCCGGGCCGGCAACCGCGATGTCCCCGCCGAGGCCGACCAGCACGCCACACCCGAGAAGAGTCGCAGTGGACGCGGCACAGTGGTCCGCTGAACTGGCGCGGGCCGTCGCGGACAGATCGAGAACGACGTCGTCCGGGCTGTACACGCGGTTGTGCTCGACGCGAATCTTCCACCAGGAGTGAGGGTCTGCCGACCCGGCCGTCGGCGTGAGTTTGCCGTCGGTCAGTCGTGCGACAGCCAACGCGTCTTCGAGGAAGTGCGCGAACATCGGGGTCACGGCGACGCCGTCGACGTTGCTCGCGGCGCTGACATAGGTACGAATCTCGGAGTCGGCACGATCTCGATTGGTGGCGGCGTCGGCAGCGGTGAGGTACCCGCGAACCAGGCTGGCCGCGGAGGGAAGGACTTCAGGGTCGGTGACGACGACCCGGGCCTGAACCCCCCACGTGAGCCACTCGGAGGCCGAGCGCGGAGTACTCACGAACCGTTGGACACGGCGTCCGGGGTTCCGAATCCGGCGACCACGACGGGCCGCTTCGCTACGGGATTCTTGGTGTGAGAAGCCGACGTGTCCGGTGCGAGTGCCGTGGCAGTGGGAGAAGAAACGAGTGAAAGTCCGCCGCTTGCGAGTGCTCCCGCCACAGCCGTGGCTGCGAGGGCGAGGCGAACGGGTCGATACACCGTAGTGCGTCCCCGGGCGGGTCGTGGCCGATCGTCGCTCATGGACTCAGCTTGCACGCCGAACCTGAGAAAAGCCTTGGCGTCTGTAGTCATTTGCGTAACGCCCGCCGAGATAGATGAGACATTGGTTACAGGAGTCGCGAGACTGAGCCGTGTCGAATGCATGTTCGAAAGAGTAGATGTTCGCACCGACAAGTTTCGGGTACGACCACGTACATGGATTTTCAGAGGTTTATCGGAGGTTCGGATGGCAGTCGGTGTCCTGGCGATCGCTGTGTCGATCGGCACCGCACTGGGCGTGATGAGTGGAACTCTCGGAGCGCCCGCACAAGTCGAGAAGAACGAGTCTTCGAATGCTGCAGTCTCACTTGCAGCCTGGAACGGACCGGCACGAACTCAGGACACACCTGAGGGAATCGTGCCTTCCGTACCCTCCAACTTTCCGGGAGCGACATTGGCGCCCGTGGGAGCGGTGGCAGTGTTCGCGCCGTGGATCAAAAAGGCCGGTGCTCTGTGCTCGGAGATCACGCCCGCGGTGATCGCCTCGCTGTACTCGGTCGAGAACGGATTCAAGTACGGACCCGATACCGACATCTCACCGGAAGGTGGGCGCGGGCCTGGCCGCTTCACCACCGCAGCGTGGACGGCATACGGCAAGGACGGTGACGGCGACGGAAAGATGGACATCCTGGGCGTTGCCGATCCGGTGATGACAACCGGATACCGGTTGTGCGATCTCGTGAAGCAAGCGCAGTCCTGGCAGAAGTCCGGTGAGGTCGAGGGCGATACCGTCGACCTCGCGCTCGCTGCCTACGACGTCGGGCCGGACGCAGTTCGCGAAGCGGGCGGCGTTCCGGCAGACAAGTCGGGCGAGGTTCCTGCGGAGCAGGCGGTCGCCGCTCCGTTTGTCGCCCAGATCAAATCGTTGCAGGACTCGTTCGCCCTGATGCTTGCGCCCTTCGACTACAACAACCTCGCCGCAGCGGTGGGCGGCGTCGTAGAGGCCGGTCTGAAGTTTCTCGGATTGCCGTACGTGTGGGGTGGCGGAAACATCAACGGGCCGTCGATGGGCGGGTTCGACTGCTCGGGGCTGACGTCGTACGCGATTCACGCGGCCACCGGGGTGACTCTGCCCCGGACCTCGGAGACGCAGTGGGGTGTCGGCGTCGAGATCCCGCTGGATCAGGCGCAGCCCGGTGACCTGTTGTTCGGCAACTGGCAGGCAGGCGGCCCCGGCCACGTGGCGATCTACGTCGGCAACGGTCAGATGCTTCACGCACCCACGTTCGGCGACGTGGTGAAGGTCGGCCCGATCTTCGCCGGCATGAAGGCTCGCCGCGTGGTGTGAGTGGGCAGGAAACGGCGAGCGTCGACAGAGCAAGAAGCGCCACCCGACCGAGTCGGGTGGCGCTTCTTTTCAGAGCTGGTACAGCCGATCAGCTGTGGTAAGGCTCCGCGCTCAGCAGCGTGACCTTCATGGTGCTGCCGTTGGGCAGGTTGTACTCACGCGTGTCGCCGACCTTGGCTTCGAGCAGCGCGCCGCCCAGCGGTGAGTTCGGCGAGTAGACCTCGAGCTTGGCGTCACGTGCGCCTTCTTCGCGGGTAGCGATCAGGAACGTCTCGGTGTCACTCTCGTCGCCGTCGTAGTAGACCTTGACTACGGATCCGGGCAGTGCGACACCGGACTGAGTGGGGGCCTCGCCGACCTTTGCGCTGTTCAGCAGCTCCTGGAGCTGGCGAATGCGGGCTTCCTGCTGACCCTGCTCTTCGCGGGCAGCGTGGTAGCCGCCGTTCTCCTTCAGGTCGCCCTCTTCGCGACGCTCGTTGATCTCGGCGGCGATGACCGGGCGATTGGCGATGAGCTGGTCGAGTTCGTTCTTGAGCCTGTCATGTGATTCCTGGGTAAGCCAGGTCACCTGGGTCTCGGTCATCTCGATCACTCCCTAGTAGTCGGAGCCGGGGGCTCCCTCGACGATCGCTGCAACAGCAGCGAACAACGACACAGAAGCACCACCAGGGATGCAACCTTGCCGTCAAACCTTGCGTCAATGCAGCAATACACGGTTCCACCCGGAACCGTGTATCGGGCAATTCTATCACGCATGACTACCCGCCCTGTCCGGCGTCAAACGTCCGGCAGGGTGGGTGCGTTCCGAGGTCAGCTCTTGGTCAGGTACTCCGGAACGTCGAAGCTGCAGCCGTAGACGTCGGCCATGCCTGGCGGCTGGGACGTCTTGACCTCGGTGTTGAACTCGAGGGTCTGATGTTCCGACGACGGGACGTAGACCTCACGTCGACCGGTTTCGGAGCCGTCCTTCGAGCGTGCGCGCACGATGCACATCGCTTCACGCGACGAGTCGTCGCGTGTGACGGTGAAACGGATCTTCACCGTGGAGTCGTTGGCGATGTCGAACGAGATGGTCTCGGTCTCGATTTCCTTGACCGCAAATTTTCCGTACGCGTAGTACGCGATTCCGCCGCCTACGACGATGACGAGAGCGGTCAGAGCCCACACCATCCACTTGCGGGGACTGCCCGTGCGAGTTGTGCTCGGGTACCGATCTTGGGGAAGCGGTTTGCTCATCACTCTGCTCTCGAAGACTCGAGTTCGCGTGTCGTGCAGCAACTGACTGTGTCCCGCCGGATTACCGAAGGGGTCACGGCTGCGCCAGGAACTCTCGGGTGGAACTATAGAGGACGTATCCCGTCGCGCCGTCGGTAGGTTTGTCGGCAGTCGGTACGTTTGACGGCAACGGCCCGGAGTAATCCGAGCGGTGCACAGCGTGTGATTCGAAGACTGCCGGTGACGGCTACAGGTGAACTGCCGGCAACGGCTACAGGTGAAGTTGAGGTGAACGAACACGTGAGCGGATTCCGGCTCATGGCCGTCCATGCCCATCCCGACGACGAGTCGAGCAAGGGTGCGGCCACCACCGCCCGTTATGCAGCCGAAGGCCACGAAGTGATGGTCCTGACGCTCACCGGGGGTGAGCGTGGCGACATTCTCAACCCGGCCATGGACGTTCCCGGTGTCCGCGATCGAATCAGCGAAGTTCGCCAGGAGGAGATGGCCGAGGCCGCTCGCATCCTGGGCGTGAAGCAGCGCTGGCTCGGTTTCGTCGATTCCGGGCTTCCCGAGGGCGACCCTCTTCCGCCGCTGCCCGAAGGGTGCTTCGCCCTCGTTCCGCTCGAAGAGTCGACGCGCGCTCTGGTCAAGGTGATTCGCGAGTTCCGTCCCCACGTCGTCACGACGTACGACGAGAACGGCGGATACCCGCACCCGGATCACATCCGGTGCCACGAGGTGACGATGGCAGCCTACGAAGCCGCCGCCGATCCCGAGTACTTCCCCGAGGACGGTCAGCCGTGGGAAATCAAGAAGGTCTACTACTCGCACGGATTCATCCGTAAGCGCCTCGAACTCTTCCAGGAGGAGTACGAGCGTCGCGGAGAGCCGTTCCCGATGGCGGACTGGCTCAAGAAGTGGAAGACCGAACGCGGCGACATGATGGTCCGGGTGACCACTCAGGTCACGTGCGGCGACTACTTTCCCCAGCGTGACGATGCTCTGCGCGCACACGCGACGCAGATCGATCCCAACGGTTCGTTCTTCGCTGTGCCGCTCGACATTCAGCAGAAGATCTGGCCCACCGAGGAATTCGAGCTCGCCAAGACGCGGGTCACCACGTCCATTCCGGAAACCGACCTGTTCGCAGGTCTCGAAGAGGACGCTCAGAAGTGAATGCTCTGTCCGCCGAGGTAGTTCTCGGCACCACACAATTTCTTGCTCAGACGCCCAGTAACCCATCCGGCCCGGAGTTCGGAAAGTCGTCTCCGGTCGGCCTGCTGGTGATTCTTGCGCTGCTCATCGGTGTGATCCTCCTGGTTCGGTCGATGAACCGCCAGCTCAAGAAGCTGCCGGAGACGTTCGAACCGGATCATCCCGAACTCGATCAGCAGGCAGACGAAGGCACCGACCGGGGAGCTATCACTGCTCCGAGCCCGGCGGAACCCAACGTCTCTACCGAGAAGAAGCCCAAGCAAGAATCCTGAGACGAACGAGGTAGCGGCGATGGACCCACGGATGCGGAACAACCTGGGTGGGTCCTCGAGCCCTTACCTGCGTCAGCACGCCGACAATCCGGTCCACTGGCAACAGTGGGGCGAAGAAGCGATGGAGTGGGCGCGCGAGCGCAACGTGCCGATTCTCCTCTCGATCGGATACTCGGCGTGCCACTGGTGCCACGTCATGGCGCACGAGTCGTTCGAGAACGACGAGATCGCGGCCGTCATGAACGCGAACTTCGTCTGTGTGAAGGTGGACCGAGAAGAACGTCCCGACATCGACGCCGTCTACATGAATGCGACAGTTGCGATGACCGGCCAGGGCGGCTGGCCCATGACCTGTTTCCTGACTCCCGACGGTTCACCGTTCTACTGCGGCACGTACTACCCGCCGACGCCTCGCGGCGGAATGCCTTCGTTCACACAGCTTCTCGAAGCGATAGTCGACACCTTCACGAATCGGCGCGACGAGGTCGACAACGCGGCGCAGTCGATCGTCACGGAACTTCAGCGCGCGTCGGGCGGGATTCCGTACGGCGGAGCACCCATCGACGCCGAGCTGCTGAACGCGGCGGGCCGGTCGATCCTCGGCGACGAGGACGTCCCGCGCGGGGGATTCGGTGGGGCACCGAAGTTTCCACCGTCGGCACTACTGGAGGGGCTGCTCCGACAGTACGAGCGAACGGGTTCGGGCGAGATCCTCGGCGGCATCGAGCGCACCGCCGAAGCAATGGCACGTGGCGGGATCTACGACCAGTTGGGTGGCGGTTTCTCGCGGTACTCGGTCGATGCCGAGTGGGTGGTTCCGCACTTCGAGAAGATGCTCTACGACAATGCGCTGCTCCTGCGGTTCTACGCGCACTGGGCGCGGCGCACCGGATCGGACCTCGCCACTCGCGTCACCGAGGAGACCGCAAGGTTCCTGCTCTCCGATCTGCTGACCGAGAACGGTTGCTTCGCTTCGGCTCTCGATGCCGACACCGACGGCGTCGAAGGCCTCACGTACGTATGGACGCCGACGCAGCTGGTCGAGATTCTCGGCGCGGAGGACGGGCAGTGGGCGTCGGAGTTGTTCCGGGTCACCGATACCGGAACCTTCGAAGAGGGTGCGTCGGTACTGCAGTTGCTCCGTGACCCCGACGACTGGTCGCGCTGGCAGACGGTCTCCGACGCTCTCCGTGCCGCCCGGGCTCAGCGTCCACAGCCCGGCCGCGACGACAAGGTGGTGACGGCCTGGAACGGGTTGACCGTCACGGCCTTGACGGAAGCCGGACTTGCCCTGGACCGACCCGACTGGATCACCGCGGCGGCCGAGTGCGCAGGCGCTCTTCTCGACCTTCACCTGGTGGACGGTCACTTGCGTCGCGCTTCCCTCGGCGGGGCTGTCGGCGCCCCGACGGGCGTGCTCGAGGATTACGCAATGTTGGCCACCGGCCTCCTGGCTCTATACCAGGCAACGGGATTGGCGCGGTGGCTCGATGCGGCGCAGCAGTTGCTCGACGTCACTGTCGACCACTTCGCTGATCCGGCCGAGCCGGGAAGCTGGTTCGACACGGCCGATTTCGCGGAGTCGCTCGTGACTCGGCCCCGAGACCCGTTGGACGGCGCGACGCCGTCCGGTGCGTCGAGCGTCGCGGAGGCGCTGTTGACCGCGGCGGCGTTGACCGATGCCGATCGATCGTCTCGTTACGCCCAGGCCGCGGCGGACGCGTTGGCGAGGGCCACGCTGCCGCTCGAGCGTGCGCCTCGGTCGGCGGGGCACTGGCTCGCGGTGGCGGAAGCGTCGTTGCGTGGTCCGATACAGGTGGCCGTCGTCGGGGAAGGTTCGCTGTTGGCCTATGCCCGACGGCTTGCCCCGGGTGGTGCAGTGGTTGTCGGGGGTGCCCCGGATTCTTCACCGCTGCTTGCAGATCGACCCCTCGTCGACGGTGGTGAAGCCGCGTACATCTGTCGGGGATTCGTGTGTGATCGGCCGGTGACGACGGTGGTGGAACTGGCGAGTCAGTTGAACACGACGAGCCATACCGCGATGTAGTGGCAGATCGCTGCGACGACCGTCGCGGCGTGGAAGAACTCGTGATGCCCGAACGTCGTGGGCCACGGGTTTGGCCATTTCGTCGCGTACAGAATTGCGCCGACGCTGTAGAAGATTCCGCCGACGAGCAGCAGCACCATCGGCGCCACACCGACCTGGTGCGTCAGTTCACCGACCACGGGAACGATCGCCCAACCGAGGAGCAGGTAGAGCGGGACGCCCACCCATTTCGGGGCGGTGGGCCAGAGCATCTTGAGTGCGACGCCGGCGAGCGCGCCTGCCCACACGATCGCGAGGATGATCTTGCCGGTGTGAGTCGGGAGGCCGAGCATGGCGAACGGTGTGTAGCTGCCGGCGATGAAGAGAAAGATCATCGAATGGTCCGCACGCTTCATCCACGTACGGCCCTTGACCGTCTGCCACTGGATGCGGTGATACGTCGCGCTGATGCCGAAGAGGCCGCAGATCGTGACGCTGTAGATCGCGGTCGCCCAAGCCGCTTTGGCGCCGACCTGAGCGCCGGCTACGGAGACGAGAACGATGCCCGCGACGACGGAGACACCGAGCGCCCACAGATGGATCCAACCGCGCATGCGTGGTTTGACCGGAAGCTCGTCGAGCCCGAATGCCGTCATGTGCAACCCCTCTCGCTCCGTACTGTTGCGAACCGCGTAACCTACGGTACCGTAGGTTACGCATCAGTAGCATAACCTACCTGCGGGTTTTCGACGCGTACAAAAAGCGTGACGGCGCTCGCATGTGGCTGTCACTGCCGGGCGTAGTCTTTGACACCATGGTGATGTCACGGTGAATCTGCGCGGACTGCTGTACAGCATCTACGAGCGACGACTCCTCAGTCATCTCGACGGTCTCGCGCACCCACGGCACGTAGCCGTGATGTGTGACGGAAATCGGCGATGGGCTCGCGAGAACGGCTTCACCGATGTCAGTCACGGGCACCGCATGGGCGCGCTCAAAATTGCCGAATTGCTCGAGTGGTGCGACGCCGCCGGAATCGAGATGGCAACCATCTACCTGCTCTCGACCGAGAACCTGCGCCGCGAGCCGGAAGAGCTCGACACCCTCCTCGAAATCATCACCGACGTCGTCGAAGAGATCTCCGGGCCCGGCAAGAACTGGAGTGTGCAGATCGTCGGTGCTCTCGATCTTCTGCCTCCCGAGCAGTCCAGGCGCTTGCGGGAAGCGGCGGCGGGGACGAGCGGCCGAACCGGGACACATGTCAACGTCGCGATCGGATACGGCGGGCGTCAGGAGATCGCCGACGCCGTCCAATCGCTCCTGCGCGACAAGATCGGTGCGGGTCTGAGCGGCGACGAACTGATCCAGGCCGTCACGGTCGACGGCATCGACGGGCATCTGTACACGTCGGGACAGCCCGATCCGGATCTGGTGATCCGCACCTCCGGCGAGCAGCGGCTCTCCGGATTCCTGTTGTGGCAGAGCGCCTATTCGGAGATCTGGTTCACCGAGGCGTACTGGCCCGAATTCCGTCGAGTCGACTTTCTTCGAGCCTTGCGCGATTACGCGGCGCGCCACCGCCGGTTCGGCGCCTGAGCCGTCTCAGAGCTTGCGCAGTCGCAGCCGGTTGATCGTGTGATCGGCGTCCTTGCGCAGCACCAGGGTTGCGCGGGGGCGGGTGGGGAGAATGTTCTCCACCAGGTTCGGGTGGTTGATCGAGTTCCAGATCTCCTTCGCCGCGATGGTCGCGTCACGGTCGGAGAGGCCGGAGTAGTGGTGAAAGTGGGCGTTCGGATCGGCGAACGACGTGTTGCGTAGCGCGAGGAACCGCTGGATGTACCAGGCTTCGATGTCCTCGATGCGGGCGTCGACGTAGATCGAGAAGTCGAACAGATCGGAGACCATCAGACGCGGGCCGGTCTGCAGGACGTTGAGGCCCTCGATGATGAGGATGTCGGGCTGGCGGATCAGGTGGTACTGGCCCGGGATGATGTCGTACGACGTATGCGAATAGACCGGCGCCGCTACCTCTTCCGCCCCGGACTTGACTTCGGTGACGAAGCGCAACAGCTTGCGGCGATCGTAGCTTTCGGGAAAACCCTTGCGGTGCATGATGCCCCGACGCTGGAGTTCCCTGGTCGGATAGAGGAATCCGTCCGTGGTGACGAGGTCGACGCGCGGATGGTGATCCCAGCGGGCCAGGAGAGCTTGCAGCACACGAGCAGTCGTGGATTTTCCGACCGCGACCGAACCGGCGACGCCGATGACGAAGGGCACCTGACGGTCGGGATGCTTCTCGCCGAGGAAGGTCGCGGTGGCCGCGAACAGTCGTTGGCGCGCCGCTACCTGTAGGTGGATCAGACGTGCGAGGGGGAGATAAACCTCGGCAACTTCTTCGAGATCGATCTGCTCGCCGAGACCACGCAAGCCGTACAACTCGTCCTCGGTCAACACCAGTGGCGTCGACTTACGCAGTGTCCGCCACTGCTTGCGGTCGAACTCGACGTAGGGACTCGATTCGTTGGTGCGCGCCATCAGCCCAGCTCACCGGCACGTAGTGAACCCGGGGCCCGGCGGACGAAACAGCTATGCGAGCAAGCCAGGCGCGTGTGCGCACGATCCGAGTGCATAGTCGGATTGTGCTCGGTGCCACGTCCGGGACTTTCGCCGGGTGGCATTCCGGAGCGAGCGACTAGGCTCGGTGGTTATGGATCCAGACACACTTGTTCGCCAATACCTGCTGCTCGGACTGGGTTTCGACCGTCTCGAAGACGGGTTCGTCGACGCGTTCACCGGTGACCCGGCGCTGCGTAAGCAGATCGAGAGCGCCCCGAAGCCCGATCCGCGTGAACTTGCCCGCACGGCACGTGAATTGCGGGGCGAGTTGGCCGGAAGTGGTCTGAATGCCGAACGCTCCCACTTCGTCGACGTACACCTTCGCGCCCTGGAATGCTCCGGGCGCAAGTTCGCGGGTGAGGACATCGGCTTCGTGGACGAGGTCGAGGCGTACTTCGACGTACGAATCGAAAAGGGAAACGAGGACGCCTACAGCGACGCTCACCGGTTGATGGGTGAAGTTCTGCCCGGTCCGGGACCGCTGGCGCAGCGGGTGCAGGCGCATCGCAAGGCCGACGAGATCCCCGCGGCGAAACTGAACGAATGCGTCGAGGCAATGTCGAGTGCGCTGCGCGATCTGGTCCGCGGCACCTTCGGGCTTCCCGCGTCGGAAACCGTCGAATACGAAGTGGTGGGGGACAAGCCGTGGTCCGGCTTCAACTACTACCTCGGTGACTACCGCTCCAAGGTTGCGATCAATTCGGATCTGCCGCAGTTCATGGCCAACCTGCCGCGGCTGATCGCGCACGAGTCCTACCCCGGCCATCACACCGAGCATTGCCGTAAGGAAGCCGGTCTGGTCGGTTCGGGCCAGCTCGAGCAGACACTGTTCCTGGTCAACACGCCGCAGTGCATCATGGCCGAAGGCCTCGCGGATTTGGCGCTGGAAGCGATTGTCGGCCCGGACTGGGGTGTGTGGGCGCAGGACATCTACGCCGACCTCGGCTTGTCTTTCGACGGGGAAAAGGCGCAACGGCTCTCCGCCGCGTCGGGGCAACTGCTGAGTGTCCGGCAGGATGCGGCGCTGATGTTGCACGACGAGGGGCGCAGCCTCGACGACGTGGCGCTGTTCCTCGAACGGTGGTCGCTGTCGACGCCGGAACGCGCTCGCCAATCGCTCAAGTTCCTGTCTTCGCCGCTGTGGCGGGCATACACCAGCACGTATGTCGAGGGATACCGGCTGCTCGGGGGATGGCTGGACGAGGTGCCGGTGGGCGCGGAGCGCACCGAACGCTTCCGCAGGCTGCTCGACGAGCCGCTGGTCCCCAGCTCTCTGCGTGCTGCCTAGTGCCGGGTGGAGACGGCGGGAGCGAACTTCGTAGACTGGACGCATTCGTTTCCGCATCCAGCTTGGAGATTCCTCGATGACCGCTGTGCCCGGCTCCGACGTCAACTCTGCATCACTCGCCGAACTCGACCCCGAAGTCGCCGAGGCGATGGCTGGTGAATTGGCTCGTCAGCGCGACACGCTCGAGATGATCGCGTCGGAGAACTTCGTTCCCCGCTCGGTTCTGCAGGCTCAGGGCAGCGTCCTGACCAACAAGTACGCCGAGGGCTACCCGGGACGTCGTTACTACGGCGGTTGCGAGCACGTCGACGTCATCGAGGATCTGGCGCGCAACCGTGCGAAGGAACTCTTCGGTGCAGAGTTCGCGAACGTTCAGCCGCACTCGGGCGCACAGGCCAACGCTGCTGTTCTGATGGCACTGATGAACCCGGGTGAGAAGCTGCTCGGCCTCGACCTTGCACACGGCGGTCACCTCACGCACGGCATGAAGCTCAACTTCTCCGGCAAGTTGTACGACGTCGCGTCCTACGGCGTCAGCAAGGAAGATCACCGCATCGACATGGACGAGGTGCGCTCGATCGCCCTCGCCGAGAAGCCGAAGGTCATCGTTGCCGGCTGGTCCGCGTACCCGCGTCAGCAGGACTTCGCGGCGTTCCGCGAGATCGCCGACGAGGTCGGGGCGTACCTGTGGGTGGACATGGCTCACTTCGCCGGACTGGTTGCGGCAGGACTGCACCCGTCGCCCGTCCCGTACGCAGACGTCGTCTCCTCGACCGTCCACAAGACCCTCGGTGGTCCGCGTTCGGGCCTGATCCTGGCGAAGAAAGAGTGGGCCAAGAAGCTCAACTCCGCTGTCTTCCCCGGTCAGCAGGGTGGACCGCTCATGCACGCCATCGCGGCCAAGGCAGTCACCTTCAAGATCGCTGCCGGTGAAGAGTTCAAGGATCGTCAGGCACGCACCCTTTCCGGTGCGCGCATCCTTGCCGAGCGTCTGGGCAACAAGGACGTCGCAGACCAGGGCATCAGCGTCCTGACCGGCGGCACTGACGTCCACCTCGTGCTCGTGGACCTGCGTAACTCGCAGCTCGACGGCCAGCAGGGTGAGGACCTTCTGCACGAAATCGGCATCACGGTCAACCGCAACGCTGTTCCGTTCGATCCCCGCCCGCCGATGACCACCTCCGGTCTGCGTATCGGTACCGCAGCGTTGGCCACTCGCGGATTCGGCGATGCCGAGTTCACCGAGGTCGCCGACATCATCGGTACCGCTCTGGCCGGCAACGCGGATCTGCCGGCGCTGCGTGCGCGCGTCGCCAAGCTCGCCCTCGACCTTCCGCTGTACGACGGTCTCGAGAACTGGGGCCTGCTCAGCAAGAACGTCTAGGTATTCCTTCACCGACGGCCCGGTCCCTTTCGAGGGGCCGGGCCGCTGGTTTTTTGCCAGTCGCGGATTGTGGCATCGGTCACATGACCGATGGTGGCCGAGTTCGGTGCTTCCTAGCCTGAGAGCATCACCCCTCCGGCGAAGGAAACCCCATGACCGAACAGAATCTGCATTGGCTCTCCGCTACCGAGATGGCGGCGTCGGTCGCGTCGAACAGTCTCTCGCCCAACGAGATTGCCGAAGCGATGATCCAGCGCGTCGACGCCGTCAATCCGTCGATCAACGCGATAGTGCAGTTCGATCGCGAGCAGGTGACGCGCGATGCGGCCGAACTCTCACGGCAACAGGAAGCGGGCGAGAAGCTCGGCCCGCTGCACGGCGTTCCGTTCACGATCAAAGATCTGACGGCAGTCGACGGGCTGCCGACCACGTTCGGGATGAAGCCGATGGCCGACAACATCGCGACGGGAAATGCCGTCGTCGTGGACAGGCTGCGAGGCGCCGGCGGACTGTTCCTGGGAAAGACGAATACTCCCGAAAGTGGTTACTACGGAGGCACGGACAACCACCTGTACGGGCCGACGCACAACCCGTGGAAGCTCGGCAACAGCGCGGGCGGGTCCAGTGGCGGTGCGTCGGCTGCCGTGGCTGCAGGCCTCGGGCCACTCGCCGAGGGCAGTGACGGCGCGGGATCGGTGCGTATCCCGTCGGCGCTCTGCGGGGTCGTCGGGTTGAAGCCGACCACCGGCGTCATCCCGCAGACCATCCTGGCCGGGCGCTTCTACAACTGGGCGTATCACGGTCCGATCACCCGGACTGTCGCCGACAACGCGCTGATGCTCGACATCATGGCCGGGCCGGACAATGCGGACCCGCTCTCGATCGAGCGTGCCGAGACCTCGTACGTCGAAGCCTCGAAGGGCGACGTGAAGGGCCTTCGCGTGGCGTGGTCGACGAATCTCGGTCTCGGCCATGTTGATCCGGAGGTGCTGGCGGTGTGTCTCGACGCGTTGTCGGCATTCGAGGAATTGGGTGCCCGGATCACCGAGGCGACCCCGCAGTGGGGAAATCCGTCGGAGTCGATGTGGAACGGCATCTGGGTTCCCGGTTTCGCTTCCGAATACGACTTGCTCGACTGGGAGAACCAGCGCGGCGAGGTCGACGACAACCTGATCGAGATCATGCACGAGGCCGAGCGGCTCACCGGTGTCGACGTCGGGCGGGCCGACGCATTCCGCGGCGTCATGTGGGACACGTGGACCGCGTTCATGAACGACTACGACGTGTTGGTCTCGCCGACCTTGGCTTCGGCCACGTTCCCGCTCAGTCAGTTCGCGCCGTCGTGGCTCGAGGGTGCGTCGCTGCGTGAGCAGTTGCTCGATTGGCTCTTCACCTACCCGTACAACATGCTCAACAATCCGGCGATCACCGTGCCCGCTGGATTCACCGCCGACGGTCGACCGGTGGGGCTGCAGATCGCCGCACGTCACCGCCAGGACGCAGTGGTCCTGCGGGCTGCCGCGAACTTCGAAGCGGCACGTCCGTGGGCGGACAAGAAGCCGGCCGATTCACTGGTCGTGGCCTAGCTCACACGATTGGCTAGATTGGTGTGATGACGTCTGTACTGCCTGATCGCGGCGCTGGACCTGACATGTTCGCGCCGCGATCGCCGGCGGCCGGGGCGTACGGAATTCTCGGCCTGTGCGCCGAAGAACTCCGCGCACGTGGACTCGCGTACTCGGCTGCGGCGGTCACGTACCGAGACCCGTCGAGCGGAAGACATCGGGCTCTGGCGTGTTCCGGATACGACGCCAGGGTGCTCGAGTTCCTGCTCGAGGACTTCGTCGCCGATCGCAATCTCTTCGGCATCATTCGCGAGGCTTCGGGCGTGCCCGTGTTCTGGCAGGACGTGCCACGATTCGAGCAGGTCGAGATGGTCACCGATGTTCTGCGGCCGTCCGGGTACGCCGAGGGTGCCTCGGTCGCATTGGGGTTCTCCGGCCGTGAGGTGACCGGATTGCTGCACATGAGCTTCGCGGATTCCGGCGTCGTCGATCGCGTACGGGAGGTGGTGGCGGCGTCCAGCGCAGCCTGCTCGCGCGTCGTGGGGGACCAGGTGGCGCTCGATCGTGTCCATCTGAGCCCACGGGAGATTCAAGTACTGCAATTGGTGGCCAGGGGCGCGGGCAATGTCGAGATCGCCGAGGAGTTGTTCGTCAGCCGTCGCACCGTCGCCACCCATCTCGAGAACATCTTCGTCAAGACCGGAACCAATTCGCGGGTTCAGGCAGCGGTGCGCGCCGCCAAGTGGGGTCTGATCGAGTCCTGAGTGACGCTGAATCACACGAGTGGCATTTTGTTACCTGGCGTTCACCAGATGTGCGGCTCGTTCCGTGGCGCGAGTGTCCGATCCGCAGTACCGTCGGCAGTAACGAGTAACCAGAAGTTACTTGTGCGGGAGGTTCTGATCGTGACTGAAACACTCAGTACGAGAGGGCCGGCGCCCGGCCCTTGTTTCAGCTGACACAGCGTCACCTGACACCAGAGCCGTCCGGCCCAGCGAGCTGAGTTTGCGCGGGTGCCGCGCAGACCTAGGAGCCCAACGTGACTGCATCACGCTCCGTCTCTGCCCACTCGGCCCGGGCTGATCTATCAGCCGGGAATCATTCGGGAGATGCACTTCGCACGTACGTCTTGGATACCTCGGTACTACTGTCCGATCCATGGGCTGTCACTCGATTCGCCGAACACCACGTGGTACTCCCACTGGTCGTGATCAGTGAACTCGAAGGCAAACGGCACCACCACGAACTGGGATGGTTCGCCCGAGAATCGCTCCGCATGCTCGACGATCTACGGATCGAATACAGCCGCCTCGACCGTCCGGTGCCGATCGGCACCGAGAACGGGACACTGCAGGTCGAACTCAATCACACCGACCCTGCGGTCCTGCCCGTCGGATTCCGCACGGACAGTAACGATTCGAGGATTCTGGCGTGTGCGCTGAATCTTGCTGCGGAGGGCAAGGATGTAGTCCTCGTCAGCAAGGACATTCCGCTTCGTGTGAAGGCAGGCGCGGTGGGACTACCTGCCGACGAGTACCACGCTCACGACGTCGTGCCATCCGGATGGACGGGCATGACTGAGCTGGACGTCGCCTCAACGGACATCGACGAGCTGTTCAACGAGGGTTTCCTGGACCTCGACGAAGCGCGAGATCTGCCGTGTCACACGGGTCTTCGCCTGCTCGGTGGTTCGTCGAGCGCCCTCGGTCGGGTGACTCCCGACAAGCGCATCCAGTTGGTGCGCGGTGAGCGCGAGGCGTTCGGGTTGCACGGCCGCTCCGCCGAGCAGCGCATTGCGCTCGATCTCCTCATGGACGAGAGCATCGGCATCATCTCTCTCGGTGGTAAGGCGGGCACCGGTAAGTCGGCCTTGGCTCTGACAGCAGGTTTGGAAGCCGTTCTCGAGCGCCGCACTCAGCGCAAGGTTGTCGTCTTCCGTCCGTTGTATGCCGTTGGCGGACAAGAACTCGGCTACCTTCCCGGTAGTGAGAGCGAGAAGATGGGCCCGTGGGCTCAGGCCGTTTTCGACACTCTCGACGGGTTGGCCTCGCCAGAGGTTCTCGAAGAGGTTCTCGCCCGCGGAATGCTGGAAGTGTTGCCGCTGACGCACATTCGCGGTCGGTCGCTGCACGATTCGTTCGTGATCGTCGACGAAGCGCAGTCGCTCGAACGAAATGTTCTGCTGACAGTGCTTTCTCGTCTGGGAACCGGCTCGCGAGTGGTCCTCACGCACGACGTCGCGCAGCGTGACAACCTGCGAGTGGGCAGGCACGACGGAGTTGCGGCCGTCATCGAAAAGCTCAAGGGGCACCCGCTTTTTGCGCACATCACACTCACGCGCAGTGAGCGTTCGCCGATCGCCGAGTTGGTGACCGACATGCTCGAGGAGTTCGGCCCCACTTCCTGAGAAGTGATCTCCCCGTGCGGACTTCGGTCTGCACGGGGAGATGCCTGGGTTTGAAGTTGTTCAGTTTTGCAGCGGTCCCAGTTCGTTGTCGAGAACTTCCTGCACGACACGCATCGCCGCCAGCCCCGCCGGCGCGCCGCAATACGCGCTCGCGTGGATCACGGTTTCGACGATCTCGGTGCGCGTCAATCCGTTTCGCAATGCCCCACGTACGTGGCCTTTGAGTTCGTTCTCGGCGCGCAGCGCGATCAGCATCCCCAGATTGATCAGACTGCGACTGCGGCGATCGAGTCCGGGACGCGTCCATACAGAACCCCAGACGTTGGCCGTCACGAAGTTCTGCAGTTCTTCGCTGTCCGTTCCCCGGGTGCGCTCGAAGGCGGCGTCGACGAAATCGGCCCCCATGACTTCGGTGCGCACAGCCAATCCGGCGTCGAAGGAGTCAGGCGTGGTGTTTTCGGACATGGCAGGTTCGCTCGCTTTCGGCAGGTGATTTCAGGCCGGAGCAAGCCTACTTCGTGTCCCGGTCCCGACGACTGCGCGGCCGACCGCGGTTACCACGCCCCACGCGACGTCTCGCAGACTGAAGTAGTCCCGCCAGACGCAGACCTTGCCGTCGCGCAGTTCGAAAGTTCCGCATACCCAGAACTCGATGCGCAACGGTCCGACAGTGAGGATGTCGGTGCGTTCGGTGAGCACCGTGGACTCGTCGCCGACGATGTGGTGCATCTCCGCCTCGAATTTCAGTGAAGGCTTGGTGACCAGACGAAGCGCTCGCACGACGGTCTTCTTGCCTCGCAGGGTGGGGAGCGAGACGTTCTGCCAGACGATGTCGTCTGTCATCAATTCGGCTGCGGCGTCCACGTCGAAATCGGTGAGGGCCGCGAACATTGCGTTCACCGTGGCTGTCGAACTACTCATGGGGTGTCCTTGGCTGATTATTCGGCCGGTGTTGCCCGGATGAAGGTACCGAGATGATCGTGATCGAAGTACTCCAAGGTTAGCGAGTTTCCGTCGAAGGTGGCCTTCGAGACCGTCCCGGCCGGTGCGTTCTCGCCGCTGAGCGGGAACGTGAAGGTGTTTCCGTCCCAGTGGGTCAGAGGGTACGTCGCGGCCGCGGGACCCATGGTCAAGGTCAGCGCACCGTTCTGCTGCGTCACGAGCGCGGGACCCCAGTACGGATTGCCGTAGTCGCCGGTCAATTGGTCTGTCGGTGGCGCGGGAGCGGGGGAGGCCGGCGGCGTCTTCCCGGCAAGTTCGCCCTCAGGGTCGGCTTGTGAGGCAAAGGACGCTTCGTACAGCGGGCGCCACTCGCGGGTGATCTTCCCGAACTGCACCAGATCGGCGAATTCGGCGGTCAAGGTCTCTGCGACGCCGGTAGGCGTGCCGTTGGTCAGAACGACTATGCCGACGTCAGCGGAGGGAATCGTCACGAAATTGGTCCCGGCACCGAGCAGGAAGGCGCCGGAGTGGCTGGCGGTCACACGGCCTGCCGCGCTGTCGGAAACGTTGAACCCGTAGCCGTAGAAGCCGGAGCGTTCCCCGATTTCCTGCGCATGGCGCGAGACGATTTCCGGGTTGACTGCGGGCACGAGCGCCTCCGTCTGAACGACCTGCTGCCCCTGATACCGACCGCCCGACAGCACCATGTCCAACCACTTGGCCATGTCGTTCACCGAGGAGCTGACTCCACCGGCGGGGGATTGGGCGTCGGCGTCCCGAACCGGCCCTACCTTGTACTTTCCGTCCTCGAGGATGTGGCCCACTGTTCGATTTTCTCGGGCTTGGTAATCGGCGAACCGCGAAGACGTCGACGTCATACCGAGCGGACCGTAGATCGTGTTCTGCGACAGCGTTTCCCAATCGGTGCCCGCCGCGGCTGCAACGGCCTCCGCACCGGCAGTGACGCCGAAGTTCGTGTACTCGTATGTGATTCGGAAGGGATTGAGCGGTAGTTGGCGAAGTTTTTCGAGCACCTGTGCCCGGTTGTAGCCCAGGTCCTCCAGCCCGTCGCCGGCGTGGTCCGGTAACCCCGACCGATGCGTGTAGAGATCGGAGATCGTGAGGTGGTCGGTCACCCACGGATCGGCAAGCGCAAACTCCGGCAGTTTCGAGATCACCGGAGTGTCCCAGTCGACGGTCCCGATTCCGACTTCGTGGGCGACCACCGTGGCCCCGACCGATTTCGACACCGATGCCAGTTGGAACACGGTGTCGGCATCGACGGTGGCGCTCTTACCCAACTCGCGAACCCCGAATCCCTTCGCGTACAC
Organism: Rhodococcus sp. 27YEA6; assembly: GCF_044908235.1. Lineage (NCBI taxonomy): Bacteria > Bacillati > Actinomycetota > Actinomycetes > Mycobacteriales > Nocardiaceae > Rhodococcus > Rhodococcus sp. 27YEA6. The sequence continues at coordinate 1,118,122 of NZ_JBIYCY010000001.1, forward strand.
AGTCTTACCTCCGTGCACCACGGCCACCGCCATGCCGGGAACACCGGAACTTGCCATGAGGTCGTTCGCGAGGCCGTCGAGCTTCCCGACCGCGTCGTCGATTTGCCCGTCCGGGATCGGCACCCCGGCGTCGAGACCCGGGCTGGCGTCGCTGACGACCGGCCCGGGCGCCGAGGTGGTGTCTGAATCGGACGAGCATCCGGCGAGCAGGGCGACCGTCAGTACTACCGGAACCGCCGCTGCCGACAGTCGCGAGCTGTTTCTACTGGTGATGGACACGAGATTCTCCCTAGCAGGGTTGTCGTCGGTACCACTCGGTCAACCCAGTATCGGGGAACGGCGGGCTGATATTGGGACAAATCGGGAAACCTTGTAGCTACTTCGGGGTCTTGGTTGTCAGACTGCCGAGAATGGAGCCTTCCGTGACCGGCTTCCAAGGGAGCAACAACGCGACCAGCAGAGCGGTGATCAATGCTGCTCCGACCGTGAAGTACGACGCGATGGCGAAACCTTCCAGGCATGCGGTCTTCATCGTGTAGATCAGACTGTCCTTCTGCTGCTCGAAGAGCGGACTGATGTCGCGGGAGCGGATCTCGATGACGCTGAGCACGGACTCACGAGCGAAGCCTTTCTCCTGCGCCGACATCACGGCGTCGGGAATGGCGTCGACGATCGGAGCCACCTTGGACGTGTAGTACGAGGCGACGATCGAACCGATGACGGCGACACCCAGGGTCCCGCCGAGCTCACGCGTCGTGTCGTTGACTGCCGAACCTGCGCCCGCTTCGTCGAGGGGCACCGAGGACATGATGGAGTCGGTCGCCGGTCCCTGGACAATTGCGAGGCCCAGACCCATGAGGACCATCGAGATCACGACGGGTCCGAGGTAGGGCGTCTCGACGGTCGTCCGACCCGCCAGGAACATCCCGCCGCTGAGTACCAGGAGGCCGAACACCATCACTGCAGTCGTGCCGAGTTTCTGTGCCGCCAAGGTGGCGACTGGGGCGCCCACGGCGACAGCTGCAGCGAAAGGCAAAGAGTGGATGCCGAATTCGAGCGGCGAGTACTCCCGAACGCCCTGGAAGTACTGCGTGATCAGGAACAAGAATCCGAACATGCTGAAGTAGCTGACAGCAATAGCCAAGGCGGGGAAAGAAAACCGCCGGATTCGGAAGAGATTCATGTTCAGGATCGGCGCGTCGGTGCGCAGTTCCCATGCGACGAATGCGGCCAAAAACACTGTCGCAGAGAGGTATCCCGTGATGCTGAATGTCGACACCCATCCGCGATGTGGTGCGTCGATGATGGTCCACACCAGAATGACGATGCCCAGTAGCGACAAGATTGTTCCGACGAAATCGAATCGGCCGACGTGGAGCGCCTTCGATTCCGGAACAACCAGCAGCACACCCACGATGACCAACAATGCTGCCGGGACGTTCATCCAGAACACCGAGTGCCAGGAGAAGTGCTCGAGAAGCCAGCCGCCCGCAGTCGGGCCGATGGCAATCGCGAAGCCGGCCATTGCGGTCCAGGCCGCGATGGCGATGGCTCGTTCTCTGGCGTCGGTGAAGATGTTGGTGATCATGGCCAACGTAGCCGGAAAGACAGCTGCGGCAAAGACACCCATGGCGGCTCGCGCCATGATCACCTGTTCGAGGTTGGAAGCCAAGGCGCCGACGAGCGACATCGCACCGACGCCGATCAAGCCGATGATCATCACTCGGCGGCGTCCGAAGCGGTCACCCAGGTGGCCGAAAGTGAGTAGGAACCCGGCGAAGGTCAACGTGTACGCGTCGACGATCCATTGCAGGTCGCTGACGCTGGCGAACAAGTCGACGCTCATCGTCGGCAGTGCGACGTTGACCACTGTGTTGTCCAGCACGACAAGGAGTTCGGCGAGGCAGATGAAGATCAGCGCAGTGAATCGACGTGACTTGGTCATCATGGGCGCCGAGGGCGCCGGTGCAAGTGTGTGAGACATGTTTGTACGCCATCTCTGCTCCTGCGCGGACGGCAGCAGCGGTTGGAAGAAAGAGGGTTGGTCAGCTCGGGGCCGAGACCAGAGCCTTGAGGTGAGCGCCGATGCGATCGAGAGGCGCCGTGGTGTGCTGAGCTTTTGCCATCAGCGTCGCGCCTTCGATTGACGCGATCACGACGGTTGCCCATTGTGCTGCAGTCTCGGACGGCTGTCCCTGCTGCCAGAAGAACGATGTGAGAAGCGATTCCCACGAGGTGAAGGATTCGCCCGCAGCAGTTAATGCCGCCGGCGTCGACGCGCCCTCCACTGCCGCGGCTGCGACCGGACAGGAGGAGGAGAAATCGCTCTCTACCAAGCTGTTTCGAAATATCGTGACAACCGCGTCGATGATCTCCGGTGGGGAAGACTGAGCGATCATCGAACTGATGGCGGCACTGACGCCCCGGCCGAAGTAGGCAACTGCTTCGCCGGCCAGCTGTCCTTTGCCCTCGGGAAAGTAGTGGTACACCGACCCGCGGGGAGTTCCCGAGCGTTCGACGATCTCGGTGAGCGAGGTCGTCGCGATCCCGTGTTCACGGAAGGCATTGATGGCGCCGACCAGCATCAGAGTGCGGGAATCGGAGTCGGCCATCCCGCCATCGTATGCAATCGCAGTGCTGTTCGAATCATCTGGTGCCGCTGATTCTCTTGGTACTCCCCACTTGCGACGCGCTGCGGCGATCGGACAACGCGTCTGCGGGCCGGTCATGGCAACGAGGCGTCTCGAGGTGTGTTCATCACTGCCTCCCAGTATGTCGATCGGTATAGGAACGAATCTGAGACTAGATGTAACCGGCAGACACAGTCAAGTGTTGTGTGCAGGTGGTGGGTATCGACGGAGATTCTTGTTGGCAAAACTCCCCGAACAGTGGTTATATCGTGCGGTATAGAGCCGTTGCTTCGAGCACCAGCTTCGGAGGAGAGGAAACGACATGCCGGTACCGACGTCAGTTGCACGAAAACGAAGAATCGAAGTCGCAGTCGGGAAGTATTTCGCCAATCCGCTGGTCACCGGATTGAATCGGATCGGTTTGATGCCGTCGTTGATGACCGAGATCGAGACGGTTGGACGCCGAACCGGTCTGACCCGCCGAGTGCCCGTTGCGATCACCTACGACGGTGACGAGGCGTGGGTCATTGCGCAGCATGGCACCGGCACGGGGTGGGGTGCCAATATCTCTGCGACGCCGAAGGTTCGGATCCGTCGCCGCGGCGAGTGGGTGGACGGACAGGCCCAGATCATGCCGGACGACGACGTGCCGGCGCGGGTGAAGACATTTGCGTCGGGGAAGATCAGATCGGCGCTGACGGCCTCTGCCTTTCGCGGATTGCAGACCGACCCGGTCAGTGTCCGCATCAGGCTCGCGCTCGATCCGTCAACCGATTGAATCAACGGGAGTTGAAATGGTCGGTGCGGAATGACCCGGTGCGTTCTCGTCGTTGACGAATGCAGCGGTGGCGCGATCGCCACTGCACACGACGAAGGAGCAGGGTCATGCGCATCGGAATCATCGGAGCCGGTCAGATCGGTGGCACGCTCACACGTAGGCTCGCTGCGCTCGGTCACGACGTGCGCGTCTCGAACTCGCGTACACCGGACACGCTTGCAGAACTGGAAGCGGAGACGGGCGCGAAGGCAGTCCGCAGCACCGAGGCCGCCGAGGGTGCCGAGCTGGTCATCGTGAGCATTCCGCAGAAGAACGTGGTTGATCTACCGGCGGGGATTCTCAGCGGTGCGGTCGCCGGTGCCCCGGTCATCGAGACCAACAACTACTACCCGCAACAGCGTGACGGTCTGATCGCCGCCATCGAGGGCGGACAGACCGAAAGCGGATGGGTGCAGGAACACCTGGGTGTACCGGTGTTCAAGGCGTTCAACGGAATCTGGTGGAAGCATCTCCTCGAGAAGGGGCTTCCCGAAGGTGCAGAGGGGCGCATTGCGCTACCCGTCGCCGGCGACGACGACGCGAACAAGCAGGTCGTCTTCGATCTGATCAATCAGTTGGGCTTCGATCCCGTCGATGCGGGAACGATCGACGATTCCTGGCGTCAGCAGCCGGGAACTCCCGTGTACGGCAAGGATTTCGATCGCGAAGCGACGCTGAAAGCATTGGCCGAGGCGAGCCCCGATCGCACCGACGAGTGGCGGGCAACCACTACTGTGTAGGGAAAAGTGTGGCGGTTTCCGAAGTGGAAACCGCCACTCTTTTGTTTGTTCAGTCCTTGACCTTCGCCATCGCCAGAACGTCGAGACGCTTGTCGAGTTCTTCCTCGCTCAGCTTGTCCGGGACGAGTCCGCGTTCGATGACGACCTGACGGATCGTCTTCTTCTCTTTGAGTGCCTGCTTCGCGACGGCTGCGGCTTCCTCGTAACCGATTGCCGAGTTGAGGGGCGTCACGATCGACGGCGAAGATTCGGCGAGTGTCTTGAGGTGCTCCTCGTGCGCGACCAGTCCGCTGACGCACTTGTCGGCGAACAGTCGAGAGACGTTGGCCAGCAAGGTGAACGACTCCAGCAGGTTGCGGGCCATGACCGGGATGTAGACGTTGAGTTCGAAAGCTCCGGCGGCGCCACCCCACGCGATGGCGGCGTCGTTTCCGATCACCTGAGCCGCAACCTGAGTGGTTGCCTCGGGCAGGACCGGGTTCACCTTTCCGGGCATGATGGAGCTTCCCGGCTGCAGATCGGGGAGTGCGATCTCGCCGAGTCCGGTCAGCGGACCCGATCCCATCCACCGAATGTCGTTGGCAATCTTCGTCAGTGAGACGGCGATGGTCCGCAGCGCGCCCGATGCCTCGACCAGTCCGTCACGCGCGGCCTGCGCTTCGAAGCTGTTCTTCGCCGGAGTCAGCGCGTCGACACCGGTCGACTTGACCAGTTCGGCAACAACTTTGGGGCCGAATCCATCCGGAGCATTGAGACCGGTGCCGACTGCTGTTCCGCCGATCGGCAGCTCGCCGAGGCGGGGGAGTGTTGCGTTGACGCGCTCGATGCCGGCCTCGATCTGACGTGCGTAGCCGCCGAACTCCTGACCGAGCGTGACCGGCACAGCGTCCATCAGATGGGTGCGCCCGGATTTGACGACGGTCTTCCACTCGGTCGCCTTCGTGGCAAGCGCAGCATGCAGATGTTCCAGTGCCGGAACAAGATCGGTGACCGCTGCTTCGGTAGCTGCGACATGCGTGGCGGTGGGGAAGGTGTCGTTGGAGGACTGCGACATGTTGACGTGATCATTGGGATGTACGTCCACACCGGCGGCCTTCGCGATGGATGCGATGACCTCGTTGGCGTTCATGTTCGAACTGGTTCCCGAGCCGGTCTGGAAGACGTCGATGGGGAACTGATCGTCGTGCTTGCCTTCGGCGATCTCGTTCGCGGCGGCGATGATTGCGTCGGCCTTGTCCGCGTCGAGGAGTCCGAGGTCCTTGTTGACCTGCGCACACGCTGCTTTCAGCAAGCCCATTGCGCGGATCTGGGTGCGCTCGAGCGGGCGCCCGCTGATCGGGAAGTTCTCGACTGCACGCTGGGTCTGTGCTCGCCACAGTGCGTCGATGGGCACCCGAACTTCGCCCATGGTGTCGTGTTCGATTCGGAACTGTTGATCGTTGCTCTCCGTCATGGCTCCACATTGCCACTTTTCGAGAGCGGGTAGGGGACTACGTCCGCCGTGAGCGGTTGAGGAATGCAGGGACTCCCTAACCACTCACGGGGCGGAGCCCATCAGAACGTCGGGGGAACCGCGCCCTCTTCGCCGTCGAAGTCGACGGAGCTGTACTCGCGCAGCTTCTCGAGACGGTGGTACGCGTCGATCATGCGAACGGTGCCGGACTTGCTACGCATCACGATGGACTGCGTGCTGGCGCCGCCGCCGTAGTAGCGGACGCCGCGCAGGAGGTCACCGTCGGTGACGCCGGTGGCGCAGAAGAAGACGTTCTCGCCCGAGACGAGATCTTCGGTGGACAGGATCCGATCGAGATCGTGACCGGCGTCGATGGCCTTCTGACGCTCTTCGTCGTCGGTGGGGGCCAGCTTGCCCTGCAACGATCCACCCATGCAGCGCATGGCTGCTGCGGCGATGATGCCCTCTGGCGTTCCGCCGATGCCCACGAGCATGTCGGTGCCGGACTCCGGACGCGCTGCGGCGATCGCGCCGGCAACGTCACCGTCGGAGATCAGACGGATACGAGCGCCGGTGTCGCGAACGTCCTGGATCAGCTGGTTGTGACGCGGGCGGTCCAGGATGCAGATCGTGATGTCGGAGACCGACGCCTTCTTGACCTTGGCCACGCGCTTGATGTTCTCGGCGATCGGTGCGCTGATGTCGATGACATCTGCGGCATCCGGCCCGACAGCGATCTTCTCCATGTAGAACACGGCCGACGGATCGAACATCGCGCCGCGCTCGGCAACAGCCAGAACAGAGATCGCGTTGGGCATGCCCTTGGACATCAAGGTGGTGCCGTCGACCGGGTCGACGGCGAAGTCACAGTCGGGGCCGTCGCCGTTTCCGACCTCTTCGCCGTTGAACAGCATCGGCGCTTCGTCCTTCTCGCCTTCACCGATGACGACGATGCCGCGCATCGAGACTGAGGAGACGAGCTGACGCATGGCGTCGACGGCTGCTCCGTCGCCGCCTTCCTTGTCGCCGCGGCCTACCCAGCGGCCGGCAGCCATAGCACCGGCTTCGGTGACTCGGACCAATTCGAGTGCGAGGTTACGGTCCGGGGTCTCACGATGAGTGCTGCTGGCCGTCATGTGCGGTGCCTCCTGGCGCGGTCGCGGTCGACGGGGTGTGTCGACGCAGTGGTTTCTTCAGGCGTCATTGTCCCAGATGGGAGCGGCTACGTGCGCTGTCGGGTCGCCGCAGAGACGTTTTGTCTCGCTCGAGGGGGACCGGGAATCGTATCTACTGCGCAGTACCTGGATACTGGGGGTGTGGCATCGAAGAAACCCCGCATTCTCGAAGACAACAAAGACATGGTCTGGTCTCTCGTACCGTTGGTGCTGTTCTGCATCATCATTGCGGGCATCGCCAGCCAGTGCACGTTCAGTCCTGGCGGCCCGACACAGGGGCCTATCCCGAGCGTCGACGTGGACGCAGCTCTGAACTACGACGCGAAGGAACTCGGATTTCCCATCCGTAATCCCGGTGTTCCGGACGGGTGGACTCCGAACTCCGGCAGTCGCAAGATCATCTCCGGCGACGGCGGCGGAGATTCGAGCACTGTGGGATTCATCACGACCAGTGGTCGCTACATCCAGCTGACACAGAGCAACGCCGAGGAATTCCCGTTGGTGTCACATGTTGCCGGTGGACAGCGATTCGCGACCGGAGTCGAGACCGTCGGTGCCGATACGTGGAACGTCTTCGGCGGCGAAGGTGTCGAGTCGATCTGGGTCACGGACGTCGGGGATGTTCGCCTGTTGCTCACGGGCGCGGCGACGCCGGAAGAGTTCCGGATTCTTGCCGAGAAGGTCGGCGCAGCGCAGCCGATCACGCCATAGGATTTGCGGTCGGAGCGGACGCTACTCGTCCGCTTCGGCCAGAGCCTTTTCGACGCGGGCCCTCGCGCCGGCCAAGTGCTCTTCACAGCGCTTGGCCAACGCTTCGCCTCGCTCCCACAGTGAGAGTGACGCGTCGAGGTCCAGACCGCCCTGTTCGAGAATCTTCACGACGCTCACCAGTTCGTCCCGGGCTGCTTCGTAGCCGAGTTCGTTGATGTCGGTGTCGGTGGCGTTGCTCATTTTTCTCTTCCCATCACTGCGGCGCGAACGGCGCCGTCTGCAAGTCGAACTCGAATCTGGGTACCGGGTGGCGCGTCCTCGACCGAGCGCAGAACCTCCGGATCGCCTTCGGCGACAACACGTTGCACGACTGCGTATCCGCGGGCCAGGGTCGCGGCGGGGCCCAGCGTGGTGAGCCGGGCGCGCAGATGCTCGATCGTTCGGGACTCGGAGTCGATCAACCGAGTCACATCGCGTCGTCCGGCGGCTTGGAGCCTTTCGACCTCCTCGGCGCGACGGTCCACCGCGAGCAGCGGCGATGCCATGACCGGTCGAGTGCGCAACTGTTCGATCAGATGAGACTCACGCTTGACCCAGCTGCGCAGTGCCGCAGCGCTGCGGTCACGCAGATCCGCAACCAGGGCAGCTTCCGCAACCGCGTCGGGTACGACGCGCTTGGCCGCGTCCGTGGGTGTGGCTGCGCGCAGGTCGGCGACGTGGTCACTGAGCGGGCTGTCCGGCTCGTGTCCGATGGCACTGACGATCGGCGTCGTGCAGGCCACGATGGCGCGGCACAGCGCTTCGTCGGAGAACGGCAGGAGATCCTCGACGCTACCGCCGCCGCGAGCGAGGATGATGACGTCGACTACCGGGTTGGCGTCGAGTTCCTTCAGCGCTTCGATGATCTGGGGAACAGCAGTCGGGCCCTGAACCGCGGTGTTACGCACTGCGATGGCAACTGCTGGCCAACGACGATGGGCGACTGAGACGACATCCTTCTCGGCCGCACTGGCTCGGCCCGTGATCAGGCCGATCGTGCCGGGCAGAAACGGAAGCGGCCGTTTGAGCCGCGGATCGAACAAGCCCTCGGCGGCGAGCAAGGCGCGCAGTCTCTCGATGCGGGCAAGCAGCTCACCGATACCCACGGCGCGAATCTCGGTGACACGCAACGACACCGTTCCGCGTCCGGTGTAGAACGAGAGCTTGCCGAACATCACGACACGCGAGCCCTCGGTCAACGGCACCGGGGAGTTGTGCAACAACTGCGGTGAGCACGTGATCGACAGCGACATGTCTGCCGACGGATCACGCAGGACGAGAAAGGCCGTTCGGGTGCCGGGGCGTGCATTGATCTGGGTGATCTGGCCTTCGACCCAGATGCTGCCGAGCCGATCGATCCAGCCGGCGACCTTGGCGGAAACCGTGCGGACCGGCCACGGCTGCTCAGCGCTGCTGGCGCCGGACGATCGCTGCGATGAAGCGGGGGGCGTTGCGGAAGTCACTTTGCCTTGGCTGTGGTGATGCGGTTGGTGAGCATGGTCTGGAACGGTGCCCGGGCGAGCGTCGCATTCTCGTAGTCCAGGACTGCGGTCAGCTCGTCGATGCTGAGCGTCCGGATGCGCGCACGGAGCTGTGCGAGTGTGAGGTTGGGGTAGTCGAGTTCGGTGACGATCTCGGGCTCTTCGGCAGGTCCGTCCGTCGTAGCTGCCGTGGATTCGGACTCGGCGACGGGTGCGGGTTCCTCGATGGGGGCAGTCGGCTCGAGCGAGTAGAGCGCGAAGCGACCGGCGTTGGTCGGGGTGTCAGCGGTGGTCGATCCGGTGGAAGACGTCGGGTCAGCAGGCGCGTCGACGTCTTCGTCGAAGACCGCCCACTCGGGCTGTTCGTCCTCGGAAGACCAGTTGATCAGTGCAAATGCCTGATCGCCCTTGATGGCCAACGAGGTGATCGACTGCTGCACGCGCATGCTTGTCTGCAGCATCTGGCTCACGGCGGTCATCGGCAGGGCGACGGCGGTGGTGGGCAACTTCTTTGCCTCTTCCATCGCGGTGACGGCGAGTCCCGCGGCAACGCGCGCCACGAACGGTGGTCGGATCATTCCCACAGCTTGCCGCAAAGCTCCGACAATCGGTAGCCGACTTGCCTGTGACGGCCGTACTCGTTTACTTCGGAACCTTCGATCGGAGCCCGAAACCGAGGTGTTCACGTTTGCCGGAGTGTCTCACGTTCGAGGTGCCAGTAGGCTGGTCACATGTCTTCGGCTGTTCCTCTCAATCTCGGTATCGCGCACTCGGCTGATTCGCCGTCCACCCGCAAGGGCAGCGCCAAGCGCGTGCTCCTCGCCGAGCCTCGCGGCTACTGCGCCGGCGTCGACCGCGCGGTCGAGACCGTCGAGAAGGCCCTCGAGAAGCACGGCGCACCCATCTACGTGCGTAAGGAGATCGTCCACAATCGCCACGTCGTCGAGACGCTCGAAGATCAAGGCGTGATCTTCGTCGACGAAACCGACGAGGTTCCCGAGGGATCGTTGCTCGTGTTCTCGGCGCACGGTGTGTCGCCGGCCGTCCACGACTCGGCTGCCGAGCGGAACCTGCGCACGATCGACGCAACGTGCCCCCTGGTCACGAAGGTGCACCAGGAAGCAAAGCGATTCGCCCGCGACGATTACGACATTCTGCTCATCGGCCACGAAGGCCACGAGGAGGTCGAGGGCACCGCAGGTGAGGCTCCCGATCACGTCACCATCGTCGACGGCCCGGATTCGGTCGACGCGGTCACGGTTCGTGACGAGTCGAAGGTCATCTGGCTTTCCCAGACCACACTGAGCGTCGACGAGACGATGCAGACCGTCGCGCGCCTGCGTGAGCGCTTCCCCAATCTGCAGGACCCGCCGTCCGACGACATCTGCTACGCCACGCAGAACCGTCAGGTCGCGGTCAAGGCGATGGCTCCCGAGTGCGATCTCGTGATCGTGGTGGGTTCGCGGAACTCGTCCAACTCGGTTCGCCTGGTCGAGGTCGCGCTCGGGGCGGGCGCTGCCGCGTCGTACCTGGTCGACTACGCCCGTGAGGTCGATCTCGCGTGGCTCGAGGGTGTCCAGACCGTCGGCATCACGTCGGGCGCATCGGTACCCGAGGTGCTCGTGCGCGGCGTGATCGAACTTCTTTCCGAGCACGGATACAACGACGTTCAACCCGTCACCACTGCCAACGAGACTCTGGTGTTCGCCCTTCCCCGTGAATTGCGAGCAGCGCGCACGTCCTGAAACAAGAAAATGCGGGGCACCTTCCATCTGGAAGGTGCCCCGCATTTTTGTGCTACCGGGCGCGTCTGTTCAGGGCTCTTCGCGATCGCGGTACCGAACTCGCGGCGGCGGATACGCCGGAAGATCGACTCCGGGTGGGCGGCGGCGAGGGGGCAGCGGCGGCGATACGTCGTCACCCGAAGCGAAGAAGGGCTCCATCCGCTCCTCACGTCTGGGCGACGGAGTGGGCTCGGGCGCCCGGCGGCGACCGTACGACGGGTAGTCGTCGTCTGCCACGGGCCGACTGTCGGGCTGGGGGCGACGCGTAGGCGGTTGGTGCGTGCGATCGACCCTGGGTGGCTGAGGGCTTCTCCGAGGCGGCAGCGGACGCTCGTCCTGGATCGGCTCGCGCCTGGGGGTGCTTCGGTAGGCGGGCTGCTCGTCCACCTCGGGGGCGCGGCGACGCGGCGGCCCGGGGACGGGCGCGTCCGAGACTCTGCGTCGACGCCCGGTCTCGGGTGCGGGTTGTTCTCGCGTGGTAGCCGCAGAGGAGTCACGAGTGGTGGCCGCCGAGCGGCGGGAGCGGGTCGAGCGGGCAGGCCCGGTGGGACGCTGATTGAGCAGGAAGTACCGGAAACCGCCGATGATCAGCACGACGACGGTTGCGGCCAACATGATCGGAAAGCGGTTGACCAACGGGTACGCGATGTTGATCGCGATATCGCGCAGCGCGGTGCTGTTGTCCTTGCCGATGAGCGTGTGCCCGATCGGCACCGCAGCGAAGAGCAGCAACGGCGGCTGGGCCATAGCGGTGAAGAGTGCTTTGTTCGAAGCGGCAACCACAGCAAAGAGACAGCCCAGGAAGTAGAACGTCGAGAACACCGCGGTGAGCTCTCCGCCGCCTCCGGTGGCATCGATCAGTACGCCGACGGCGGTCACACCGGCAGCAAGCAGGATCACTCCCCACCAGGGCAGGCCGGGGACGGTCACGATGAGCGATCGCTTGTCCAGCGGTACCCCGGAGCGAGCACGTTGGGTTGCAGACACATAACGACATTAGCGGTTCTTGCGTTGTCGGCCGTGTTTGTGCGGGTCGTGGCTGGCGCATTTATCGACGCGATGGCGCGATGGTTTCGGGTTCTTCGCCAAACGAACCGGACGGATTGTGTGCAGGGTCACCGGACGCTCGTGGGTTGGGGCACACCGCCGAAGCCGTCAGCGTGGGAGATCGGCGGTGTCGGTGGGCTGCTCTACCGTCGGATTCATGAAGATTCTGCACACCTCCGATTGGCATATAGGTCGCACCTTTCACGGCGTCGATCTGCTGGCCGATCAGGCGAGTGTGCTCAGTTCCATCGCAGATTCCGTCCGTGAACACGGCGTCGACGTCGTGGTCGTGCCGGGGGACATCTACGACCGCTCGATTCCCAGTTCCGACGCGGTCACCGTGTGCAATCGAGGCTTCGAGGCAATCCGGGCGGCGGGGGCGGTCATCGTCGCGACGTCCGGCAATCACGATTCCGCGGTGCGGCTCGGAGCCGGGGCATCCTTTGCCGCTGCCGGCGGCTTGCACTTGATCACCCGAGTCGGCCAGATCGGTACTCCGGTGATGCTGAGCGATCAGTTCGGGCCCGTCGCCTTTTACGGGATTCCGTATCTCGAGCCGGAGATCACGCGCGTCGAGTTGGACGTGCCCCGGGCTCGTACTCATTCCGACATCCTCGGAGCGGCCATGTCGCGTGTTCGGCGAGACCTCGCCGAACGAACAGCTACCGATCCGTTGACTCGGTCGGTACTGCTCGCGCATGCCTTCGTCGTGGGTGGTGAGGCGTCTGAATCGGAACGCTCCATTTCGGTCGGCGGAGTGGAGACCGTCGCAGTGGGCGAATTCGACGGCGTCGACTATGTCGCCCTCGGACACCTGCATTCTCCGCAGATGCTCTCGGAGAGTGTGCGGTACTCAGGTTCACCGTTGCCGTATTCGTTCGGTGAGCGCAGCCACCGCAAGGCTGCGCTTTTGATCGAACTCGACGCAGCCGGTCTGTCGTCGGTGCAGCGCCTCGATCTTCCGGTGATTCGGGGGCTGAGCCAGGTGACGGGAACTCTCGAGGAACTTCTCACCGAGTCGAAGTACGCCGATTCCGAGCAGTGCTACGTCTCCGCTTTGCTCACCGACCCGGTTCGTCCCGTCGATGCCATGAGGCAGCTCCAGGCACGTTTCCCCTTTGCCGTTCACCTCGAATGGCAAAGGCCGGAAGGACAATCGGATCTCAAGTATCGCGACGCGGTACGGGGTCGAACCGACATGGAGATCGCCCGCGGCTTTGTCTCGGCCGTGCGTAGTGACCCGTCCGAGCGGGAGGTCACGTTGATGGCCGAAGCGCTCAGCGCTGCCGCGCGCGCCGAGGAGTCCACGGTAGAACTGAGTGAAACCGCGTGAGGCTGCACAAACTCGAAGTCAGCTCTTTCGGGCCCTTTGCCGACACTGTCGAGGTCGACTTCGACCGATTGGGTGCAGACGGGCTGTTCCTTCTGCACGGCGACACCGGTGCAGGCAAGACCACGATCCTCGACGCGGTTTCCTTTGCCCTGTACGGGCGGGTTCCGGGTGCGCGCAACGAGGGCAAACGGCTACTGTCCGATCACGCGCCCGCCGGTTCGGTGCCGCGCGTGGAACTCGAAGCGACCATCAGTGGTCGCAGAATCAAACTTGTTCGTAGTCCAGAGTATTCGCGCCCGAAGAAGCGTGGCACCGGTTCGATCACAGAGAATGCAAAGGCCACACTGACGTGGTTGGACGGCCGCGGCGAGAATCTTTCGCGCATCCCTGACATCGGTGACGAGATCAACCGCCTCATGGGCATGAGCGCTGATCAGTTCTTCCAGGTGGTGCTCTTGCCGCAGGGTGAGTTCGCCAAATTCCTGCGTGCCGAGAGTGACGAGCGAGGCAAACTGCTCGAGCGTCTGTTCGACACCAAGCGTTTTGTCTCCGTCGAGGCATGGTTCGACGCCAAGCGAAAGGCAAGTGCGACCGCGCTCGCGGCCAGGGAGCAATCCGTGCGGCTGCTGCTCGCGAAGGTCGAGACAGCTGCGGGACTCGAGGTAGGCGCCGAGGCACACCCACTGGAATGGTCGCGCAAACTCCTCGCCGAGGCTCAGGACACCCGCGATACAAGTCTTGCGGAGCTGGTGACCGCGAAAGATGCAGCAGCCGAGGCTAATCGGGTTCTGTCGGCGGCGCAGCGAACCGCAGATCTGGTCGCTCGCCGTAATCGTGCGACCGCTGAACTCGCAGCATTCAATACGGGCGCCGCCCAAAGAGCTGTGATCGGCGCTGAACTCGAGACCGCCAAGCGCGCACTGCCGGTGGCCGCTGTCGCCGGCGATGTGGACGCTGCCGGCTTGCACCTCGCTGCCGCACTCGAATCGATGACCGCAGCGATGTCGACCTACTCCGCAACGGGCGGTCCGGAGATTTTCGTGCCGGAGGTGTGGCCACCCACCGACGACGAGCGTCAACGCGTCGTAGCTCGGATCCGGACCTGGCGTGACGAGATCGTTCGCCTGGACGCAATGGCGGAGGATGCTCGCAGAGCCGATGCGGCAGAAGCCGAGATCGAGAAACTCGGAGTTCGGCGAGACGCTCTGTCCGAGCGCATCGATGCCATCGCGGTTGAACGCACTCAACTGCCAGAAATGGTGCGCTCGGCCGGCCAACGACTGGAGGATGCGCAACGCGCGCACGCGGCTCTGCCCGGCCTCGAAGCTGCACTGGCCAAAGCATCGGATGCTGCGGCAGCGGCTCATGAATTCGTCTCTCTGCGTGCGCAAGCCGAGAAGATTCGTGTGCAGGTGTTGGATGCGCGCGACGCCCATCAGAGTGCTCGCGGGCGCTGGCTCGACCTCGTGCAGAAGCGTATCGAGGGCATGGCGGCGGAGTTGGCGAGTTCACTCGCGCCCGGTGACCCATGCCAGGTGTGTGGTTCGCGTGAACACCCTGCGCCGGCGCAGTCTGATGTCGTCACGGTCACCGAGCCCGATCTGGAAGCCGCGTCCGCAGCCGAGCGTGCGGCCGAGAAAGCCCTGAGCAAGGTAGTCGACCACCAGGTAACCGTCGACCGTGACATCGACCGGGTGATCGCCCGCGGCGGGGACGGCGACGTCGCAGAACTCGACAGGCTCCGCGCCGCGGCTCGGAACGCCGTTGACGAGGCGGCCCACTCTGCCGGTCAGGTTGGAGGGTTGGCCGACAAGCTCGGGCATCTCAACGAGCGTGACGGCGAGCTGCAACAGGAATCCGCTTCTCTGACGGCCGAATTGGCGGCACTGACCGAGCGTACGACGACTCTGTCGGCCACGGTCGAGCAGATTCGAGCGGCGATCGTCGCTGCGGTGGGAGAAGATTCGACCATCGCTGCTCAGCGCTCGCGGTTCGAAAGGCTTGCCTCCGCTGCCTCGGCGGCGTCTGAGATGCGTGACGACGCCGTTCGTGCGCAGGCGCGATCGGCGGAACTGTCGACCAAACTGGCCGCTGCGGCGGCCGCTGCTGGATTCGATTCGGTCGAGGCTGCGATCGAAGGGGTGAGATCGCCGGCCCGAATCGCAGCGATCGAAACGGAACTCGCCAAAGCACGCGACCTCGAGGTGGCCGCTCGGACGGTCCTCGACGACCCCGAGGTTGTTGCGGTGAGCGAAGTCGAGACAGTCGACGTCGACGGTCCTCGCGAGCGTGCTCTTCAGTGCGCCGAGGTGGTGAACTCGGCTGTTGCAGCTGCTTCCCTGGCCGAGAACCGTGTGTCGGATCTCGAACGGTTCAGCGGACAACTCGAGAAGGCATACGAAGCGGTTGCACCTGAGCGGGAACTGCACGACGAACTCGCGGCGCTTGCCGACGTGATCGCCGGCAAAGGTCAGAACAGTCGCAAGATGTCGCTGCGAGCGTATGTGCTCGCGTCGCGGTTGGAAGAGATCGCCGTGTCGGCATCGGTTCGGCTGCAGCGGATGTCCGGGGGCAGATACGAGTTCGTGCACAGTGACGAGGCAGGTTCTCGGGGTCGCCGCGGCGGTCTGGGACTCGACATCCGGGACGACTTCACGGGTGTCGTTCGCTCGGCGAAGACGCTCTCGGGCGGTGAATCATTCTTGGCGTCATTGTCTTTGGCCCTCGGACTTGCCGATGTGGTTGCGGCGGAGTCCGGCGGAATCGTTCTCGACACGATGTTCATCGACGAAGGATTCGGCACTCTCGACGCCGACACCCTCGACTCGGTGATGGCTGTGTTGGACGAGCTTCGCGACGGTGGACGAGTGGTGGGCATCGTCAGTCACGTGGACGAGATGAGGCAGCGAATCCCGAGTCGCCTGCACGTCATTCGCGGACGTGCAGGCTCCTCGGTGAAGGTGATCGCGGGCTGATCAGGCCTTTTTGTTCTCTACCTCTGACTCGGCGTCGTCGTCTTGATCCTCGAGGATGTCCGACGCATCGCCGGCGGGCATCGGCTCGTTGTCGCTTGCGCGTTCGTCGATCTGCTCGCCGATGTACCGGATGACAACTGCTGCCACAGCGGCGACGGGCACTGCGAGGAAGGCGCCGACGATGCCGTACAGCGAGCTACCGGCGGCCACGGCAAGCAGCACGATGACGGCGTGGAGTTTCATCGACTTGCTCTGCAGCACAGGCTGAAGGACGTTTCCTTCGATCTGCTGAACGGCCAGGATGATGATCAACACGATGATGGCGGTGGTGAGACCGTTGGCCACCAGCGCAACCAACACGGCCAGGGCGCCGGCGACAAAGGCACCGACGATCGGGATGAAGCCACCGATGAACGTGAGAATTGCCAGCACCGGTGCCAGCGGGACCCCGAGTATCAGCAATCCGGCGCCGATGAAGACCGCGTCGATCAGACTCACCAGTGCTTGTGTCCTGATGAATCCGCCGAGCGTGTCCCACATGCGGGTGAGGACCTCTTCGAGATGCCGACCGGCACGGCCGCCGCCGACAGCGTGGAGCCAGGGGATGAACCTCGGTCCGTCCTTGATGAAGAAGAAAGCGAGAATCAGAACCAAACCGAGCGTGACCAACAACGAGCTCGCTGTGCTCACGCCGCTGAAAACGCCTGAAGCGATGGCGGTTCCACTTTCCTGCACCTTGGTGATGACGGCATGGACGGCGTTGTCGATCTGGTCGTCCTTCAGGTTCAGCGGCGGACCCTGGAGCCAGTCCTGAACCTGGTTGATGCCCTCGGTGGTCTTGTTCGCGAGCTCGGGGGCCTGGCTGACCACTGACGGAACGATGCCGGCGATCACACCGGCCAGGATTCCGATCGAGAGCACCAGGGTGATGCCGGCTGCCGCGGCCGGTGGCATCCCGCGCTTGATCATGCCGCGGGTCGGCGGCCACATGACTGTCGCAACAACGATAGCCAGAGCCACCGGCAGGATGATGACCCAGAGCTTTTCGATCAGCCAGCCGAAAATCCAGGCGCCCAGCGAAATCGACGCCAACACCAACGACCATTTTGCGAGCCACATACCCCCTTGCCCGATGATCTCGCCGCGGTCGCGCTTGCGCACCCCTGCGGACGTCCCCTTGTCTTGCTCGCTCACTGATCGTCCTTTCCGTCGGCGCAGGGATCTCCTCGCCGATGTGCGAATCCGGTGATCTAGCTGAGCTGATCGTAACGACTGCATGCGATAACTCGTGTGTTGCGCTGCAATACTGTGTTTTGAAGCATGCTGATCGGACTAACATTTCCGTCATGAGAATCGCAGCAGCAGTCGGGGCAGCAGCAATCGTCGTTCTCGGGCTCACCGCGTGTAGCACCGAGGATCAGGACAACGCGCAGAACAAGATCAGCGAGGCAGTCACGAGCGGGCAACAGGCGCTCGAGACGGCGAAACAGTCAGCGGGCAACGCCATCGATCAGGGCAAGACGGCGCTGTTCGTCGCCACGTTCCGTGGGGCTTACGCACCGTTGGCGGAGAACCGCGACGACGCAGACATCGAGGAGATCTTGACGACCACGTGTACCGAGGTCGCCAACGGCACGGACGAGGCGGAGGTCAAGACCAAGATCACCGACCTGGCCGAGAACAACGGCAACAAGCCCACCGACGAGCAGGCCGGCCACATTTACGAACTCGCGAAGGCCACCTGCCCCTGACCGGATTCAGCAGCAGCGGGCGCCTGGGTTGGCGTCGGCTGCTGCGTGTCGGCGGCGCCAGAACTCTCGTTCGCTGATCACCGGTGAGTCGGCGTGGTGGCGTCGGGTGTGCTCGACGTAGCGCTGATAGTCGAGATCACCCATCACCGAGCGAACCCACCACAGCGTTCCGCGGAACGCTGTGGTGAGTTTTGCCGTCATGGTCGCCGTCGTCATGGTCAGTGCCCACCTCCGTGTGCGGCGCCGGGCGCCCGGACTTTCCCGGCTTTGATCAGCTCGTCCCATTCTTTCTGGATTTCCTTCTCCGCGGGCGTCGGAATGAAGCTGGCGGGTCCGAAGATTTTCGACGGTTCTTCAGGGGACTCGGTGGTCGGCAGCCCGCCCGCTCGGATTGCCTTGGCACATACGATGATCCCGGCGATGACCACGACGATCACCAGTGACGCGAAGATGATCGACAACGTGCCCTGGATGAAGGTGTTGCGAATGACGGCATCGATGGCCTCCGGAGTCTTCGCGGAACCGTGCGCCGTCTCGCCGGCAGCCTTCGCGTCCTTGAACACGTTGTGCTGAGCCCAGTACCCGATCGCGGGGTTGTCGGAGAAGATCTTCTGGTACGACGCGGTCATGGTTACGACCAGGTCCCACACCAGCGGCACGCCGGGAATCCAGGCCCATTTGAACAGACCCTTCTTCATGACGATCGTCATGACCACCGTCAGTGCGATCGCGGCGAGTAGCTGGTTGGCGATGCCGAAGAGCGGGAAGAGTGTGTTGATTCCGCCCAGCGGATCGGTGACACCCATGAGCAGAATCGCGCCCCAGGCAGCGACGACGATCAGCGAGCACAGCCACGCGCCGATGCGCCACGACGGGTCCTTGAACTTCTTCGCCGGACCGCCGAAGTTGCCGAGCGAGTCGGAGAGCATGAATCGAGCGACGCGGGTGCCGGCATCGATCGTGGTGAGGATGAAGAGCGCCTCGAACATGATCGCGAAGTGGTACCAGAACGATTTCAGCGAGTCGCCGCCGAAGACGTCGCTGAGCACTTCGGACATTCCGAACGCGAGCGTCGGGGCGCCGCCGGTTCGCGAGATGATCGATTCTTCGCCGACGGCCTCGGCTGCCTGAGTCAGCACGTCCGGTGTGATGGGGGCAGTGCCGAGGGGCAGATTGTTGACGTATTCGGCTGCGGTTTCCGGTGTTCCACCGGTCAGTGCCGCGGGAGCGTTGAGTGCGAAGTACAGGTGCTGATCGAGGATGCAGGCGGTGACCAGAGCCATGATCGCGACAAACGATTCGGTCAGCATGCCGCCGTACCCGATCATCTTGGTCTGGCTTTCCTTCTCGAGCAGCTTCGGCGTCGTACCGGACGCGATCAGTGCGTGGAAGCCCGAGAGCGCGCCACAGGCAATGGTGATGAACAGGAACGGGAACAGTGAACCGGCAAAGGCCGGGCCTTCGCCGTTGGAGGCGAACGGCGTCACTGCCGGCATGTTCAGCGCGGGTCGTGCGACCAGAATTCCGATGGCCAGCAGCGCGATGGTGCCGACCTTCATGAACGTCGACAAGTAGTCGCGCGGTGCCAGGAGCAGCCAGACCGGCAGCACCGATGCGGCGAATCCGTACGCGATCATCAGCCACGCGATGGTGACCTTCGAGAGTGTGAACCAGTCTGCGCCCCAACCGGTATCGGCAACCCATCCGCCGGAGACGATGGCCAGGAGAAGCAGGACGACGCCGATCAAGGAGACCTCGGAAACCTTGCCCGGCCGCAGATACCGCAGGTACACGCCCATGAACAGCGCGATGGGGATGGTCATCGCGATCGAGAACACTCCCCACGGGGACTCGGCGAGCGCATTGACGACCACAAGTCCGAGCACCGCGATGAGGATGATCATGATGACGAACACGCCGATCAGTGCGGCGACGCCGCCGACAAGGCCGAGTTCTTCGCGGGCCATCTGACCGAGGCTGCGCCCGCGGCGCTTCGACGAGATCCACAGGACCATGAAGTCCTGCACCGCCCCGGCGAACACGACGCCGACGATGATCCAGATCGTTCCCGGAAGATATCCCATCTGCGCGGCCAACACGGGTCCGACCAGGGGGCCGGCACCGGCAATTGCCGCGAAGTGGTGACCGAACAGCACCCGACGGTCGGTCGGCATGTAGTCGGCGCCGTTCTCCATGATCTCGGCGGGAGTGGCGACGTCGTCGCGAGGCTTGACGATCTTGCGTTCGATCAACCGCGCATAGAAGCGGTAGGCGATCAGATAGGTACAGATTGCGGCCAACACGAACCACACAGCGCTGATGTGTTCACCGCGGACGATCGCAATCATGTACCAGGCGCCCGCGCCGACCAGTCCGAGAACAAGGAAGACGACGCGCGCAGTCGTGGAGATGGGTGTTTTGTCGATGACGCCGACAGGTGGCAGGTCAGGATCGGTTTTCAGGTACTCGACATTTGGTTCCGGCGCAGTCGTCAAGCTCATCGTCGAACTCCGTCCACTAGTGCACGTGTGGCCGCCGTCACAGCGGGCCATCTGTCACTGTAGGACCAGAAGGGTGAATCCGCGCGATCTGAAACGCGGGAGTCGACCGACGTCAGAATCGGTGAGCGTCGGCGTCGATCCAATCGGTGAGCCAGCTCTGCGGCGGGGAGTCGAGCAGTTCGCCCGGCATCAGCCAGTCGAACAGGTCGGCATAGGTGCGAGTGGTGAGACCGTCGACGCGGCGGTTGAGCATTCCCGGTTGCAGTTGGTCGAAGGAATCGATGCCCATCGACGCGATCATCTGTTGCGCGCTGGCGACGGTTGCCTTCTGGAATCGGTAGACGCGCTCGCTCTTGTCGGGGATGTCGAGTGCGCGGGTGCGTGCCGGATCCTGAGTGGCAACGCCGACCGGGCAGCGGTTGGTGTGGCACATCTGGGCCTGAATACAGCCCACTGCGAACATCATTGCGCGGGCCGCCATCGTGAAGTCTGCGCCCTGGATGATGCGTTTGACGATGTCGGAACCGCTCGCCACCTTTCCGGAAGCGCCGACTTTCACGAGAGGGCGCAAACCAGTTCCCACCAGAGCGTTGTGCACCAGCATCAGGCCCTCGGTCAACGGCATGCCCATGTGGTCCTCGAACTCCACCGGACCTGCGCCGGTGCCGCCTTCGGAACCGTCCACGATGATGAAGTCGGGCGTGATGCCGCGTTCGATCATCGCCTTGCAGATTCCGAGGAATTCACGACGCGAGCCGACACACAGTTTCATCCCGACCGGCTTGCCTCCCGACAGTTTTCGCAGGGTCGCGATGAAATCGACCAGTTCGACCGGGGTGCTGAACGCGGTGTGCGCGGGTGGCGAAATCACAGTCTGGCCGACGGGTACCCCGCGGGTTTCGGCGATTTCGGGGGAGACCTTGACTCCGGGAAGCACGCCACCCAACCCGGGTTTCGCACCTTGCGAGAGCTTGATCGAAATGGCCTTCACCTGGTCGGAGCCTGCGCGCTCGGCAAAACGGTCAGGATCGAATCGGCCGTCCTCGGTCCGGCATCCGAAGTATCCCGAAGCGATTTCCCAGATCAGATCGCCGCCGTGTTTGCGGTGATACGGACTGATCGCGCCTTCACCGGTGTCGTGAGCGAAACCGCCTTTGGCGGCGCCGGCGTTGAGGGCCTCGATTGCGTTGGCGGACAACGACCCGAAGCTCATCGCGGAGACGTTCAGGAGAGCGATGTCGTACGGCTTCGTGCAATCGCGTCCGCCGAGGCGAACTCGCGGAACGGTGTCGGGGGCGGTCCGTGCGCGAATCGAATGCGTCATGAACTCGTAGCCGATCGCATTGACGTCGCGCTCGGTCCCGAAGGGCTCTTCCGCCAGTGTTCCCTTTGCCCGCTCGTAAACCAGATCTCGCGTTTCGCGATCGAATGGCATTCCATCGGTGGATGATTCGACGAAGTACTGCTGGATCTCCGGTCGAATCTTCTCGAGGAGGAATCGCGCGTGCCCCAGGACCGGATAGTTACGGAGGATGCTGTGGGACTTCTGAGTGAGGTCGTAGGTGCCCATGGCCGCCAGCGCGAGTGTGACGACAGCGATCACCCACCATCCGGGCGAGGCGACAATTGCGAGCGCGGCGGTGCCGAGACCCACTATCCATATCAAGAGCACGATCAGCATCCGAGTCACCTCGAGAGCGTAGGCGCTCACTGTGACACGGCAGCGGTAAGTCTCCACTAGGTTCTGCGATAGAGAACCGAATCCGACTCTTTGGGGGAATGATGACCGAACCGCAATATCCGACCGACCCGCAGGACCCGAAGGAGCAACAGTATCCGAAGGAGCAGCAGTATCCGGCAGGCCAGCAGTATTCAGCCGGTCAGCAATATTCAGCAGGCCAGGAATATCCGACGGGTCAGCAGTACCCAACCGACCCGCAGTACTCAGCCGGACAGCAGTATCCGACCGGTCAGCAGTACAGCGCAGCCCAGCAGTACAGCGCTGCTCCCACGTACGCGGCGCCTCAGTACGGTCCGCCGAAGTCCAACGCGGGATGGGCCGTCGCGTCGATCATCTTCTTCTGGCCTATCGCGTTCGCCGCGTTCAACCATCTCCACGACATCTACCCGAAGTGGGCGATGGGCGATCACCAGGGCGCGCAGTACGCGTCCGAGCGGGTGAAGAAGCTCGGGCAGATTTCGCTCCTGATAGCCGTCATCTGCTGGGTGCTGTTCATCGCGTTCTACGTGATCTTCCTGGTTGCGATCGTGTCGTCCGTCGATTCGTATACCTACAACTGATCACCTGCCGCGACGTGACGGTGGGGCGAGTACCCGTCACGTCGCCGCGAGGCCGTAGAATCCACAGACCGTGAGCCTTACCCTCGGAATCGTCGGACTGCCCAACGTCGGCAAGTCCACCCTTTTCAATGCACTGACCAACAACGACGTGTTGGCAGCGAACTACCCGTTCGCGACCATCGAACCCAACGTCGGTCTGGTCGAGCTGCCCGATCCGCGGCTGCAGAAGCTCGCCGAGATCTTCGGCTCCGAGCGCATCCTCCCCGCGACCGTGTCGTTCGTCGACATTGCCGGCATCGTCAAGGGAGCGTCCGAGGGCGCAGGCCTGGGTAACAAGTTCCTGGCCAACATCCGTGAAGCGGACGCCATCTGCCAGGTAGTTCGCGTCTTCGCCGACGACGACGTCATCCACGTCGACGGCAAGGTCGACCCGGCCTCGGACATCGAGGTCATCGAGACCGAACTCGTGATCGCCGACATGCAGACTCTCGAGAAGGCTCTCCCGCGTCTGGACAAGGAAGCTCGCAAGAACAAGGAGTTCAAGCCGGCCCACGACGAGGCACTCAAGGCTCAGGCATTCCTCAACGAGGGCACGACGCTTTTCAGCGTCAAGGACAAGCTCGACTTCTCGTTGCTGCGTGAGCTGAGCCTGCTCACCACCAAGCCTTTCCTCTACGTCTTCAACGCTGACGAGTCGGTGCTCACCGACGAGGCGAAGGTCGCGGAACTGCGCGCTTCCGTCGCTCCGGCCGATGCCGTGTTCCTCGATGCGAAGGTCGAGCAGGAACTGCTCGAGCTGGACGAGGAAGATCGCCAGGAAATGCTCGACTCGATCGGTCAGACCGAGCCGGGCCTGCACGCTCTCGCTCGCACCGGCTTCCACACTCTCGGGCTGCAGACCTACCTGACGGCTGGTCCGAAGGAAGCTCGCGCCTGGACGATCCACAAGGGTGACACCGCTCCCCAGGCTGCCGGCGTCATTCACACCGACTTCGAGCGTGGCTTCATCAAGGCTGAAATCGTGTCCTTCGACGATCTCGTCGAGGCGGGTTCCATGGCCGCAGCCAAGGCTGCCGGCAAGGTCCGCATGGAGGGCAAGGAATACGTCATGGCCGACGGCGATGTGGTGGAGTTCCGCTTCAACGTCTAAATCCGCGGCTTCTGGTCGTCACCCCACGGGCATCTCGCTGAGCGTCCGACGGGTGACGAACCGCCGCGCTTTCCCCGACAGCGGGTCGGTGAATTCGAGTTCCCTCGCGAGCAATTGGAGTGGGAGAGAATGATCGTCCGGGGCGTCGGGAAGCAGGTCGGGGTATCGCCGGTCGCCCAGGATCCCGGCGCCGAGAGCCGCCAGATGCACCCGCAACTGGTGCATCCGTCCGGAGCGCGGACGTAGAACCGTGTGCAGCACAGCACGTCCGGAGGCGCTCACGCCCGTCCCTCGTGCCTCGATCATGGTCTCGGAGTTGGGTTCACGGCTGTCGTCGACGACGACTCGCAACTCGCCGCGTCGAGCTTCGATGTGGTTGCGGTAAACGAGAGGGACGTCGAGCGC
Organism: Rhodococcus sp. 27YEA6; assembly: GCF_044908235.1. Lineage (NCBI taxonomy): Bacteria > Bacillati > Actinomycetota > Actinomycetes > Mycobacteriales > Nocardiaceae > Rhodococcus > Rhodococcus sp. 27YEA6. The sequence continues at coordinate 1,142,415 of NZ_JBIYCY010000001.1, forward strand.
TGGTGAATCCTGGCCCCGCCGGGTGGGTCGCGCCGACACCGCCTCGTAGACCTTCGTGACCTGACGCTTCTCGAACAGTGACTGATACGCGCCGCGCGTCGCGGGGCGGGCCGAGAACATCACCACGCCTGCGGTGCCGCGGTCGAGTCTATGGATCGGAGTCAGATCTGGGTTGTCGAGGCGGACGCGCAGTCGGACTAGTGCCGACTCGCGCAGGTATCGCCCGCTGGGGGTGGTCGGGAGAAAATGTGGCTTGTCGATGACGACGAGATCGTCGTCGGTGTGCAGGATCTCCTCGTGGAACGGCACCGGGTCCTCCGCCGGCAACTCACGGTAGTACCAGACGAATCGGTGCGCGATGAGTTCTGTGTTCAGGCAGATCGAGTGGCCGTCGGTATCTACGAACTCGCCGTCGTCGAACCGCCGATACAGGTTCTCGGCGTCCAGATGGTCGAACTTGGCTACGACGTACTCGGCGATCGTCGCCCACGGCCCCGAGAGCGGGATGCGTAGGCGCGTCGGGCCAACCCCGTTCTTGACGGGCAGCGGTGGGGACATGGACACGCAGGTCATCATCCCATCGACTACTGGTCAGCGGTGATTCGGTGTGGCCTCGACGGGGACGTCCCCGCGGGGACGCGGAAACCGAACTCACAGCGGTGGTCGGTGTAGATCGTCTACTCGAAAATCAGTAGCGCGGAAGAGATGCGGGCCCGTATGGTTCGGCAGAGAAAGATCGCAGTCGAAAAGCACTGCGGGCCATACCTTCTGTAGCTCAATTGGTGAGAGCACCCGACTGTGACTCGGGCGACGGCGGATCGTAACCGCCCAGAGGGACCAGCTCAGATACGGTTGAGGTCGGGCCTCTAGGCGCAGAGGCCGGCGGCCCTTTGCCTGCACAGTTGTCGAACGAGCCTGAGCCGGTATTCCCTGAATCGCCGGACAGCATTCCAGTCGCCGGCCATTTCCGCGTCGGCAAGTAGGTATTCGCAGTTGTCCAGTTGATCCTTCAAAGACATCATCAGAATTCACCTCCGATCACCCGAGCAAGTACCTGTCCAGGATGCGGCCGACGGGACCCCGGGGACATCGGCCGTAGTACCTGTTCAGGTACCTGCTTCGGTGCGCGGTGGAGGCTACTTCTTGACCGCAGGTGCAGGTAGTGGCATGCCTCGCTCGGCCAGAACGGCTCGGAGACGATCGGGGTAGTCGGTGATGATCCCGTCGACACCGAGGTCGATCAGGGCGTGCATGGTGGCGGGATCATCGACGGTCCACGGGATGACCTTCATGCCACGCGCATGTGCGCTCGCGATCATGTCGGCTGTCGGATAGAGGGTGAAACCGGGATCCCCGACCTTTCCGCCCTGCGGAGTTCCTTGGACGGGGGAGTAGGCGGAGGCACCAAAGGTTGCTACCGCCGCGATGCCGTCGCCACCGAAATCATCGATGTCCAGACCGCCGAGCCACGGTGACGCTCCGTCCTTGCCTACCTGGAGAAAGTCGCCGTTTGTGAGCGCAACGACGGGGACACTCGGCGCGAGTTGACGGGTGAGCATGAGCGAGCCCCAGTCGAAGCTCTGAATGGTGACGCTGTCCAACAATCCGGCTGCCCGGATCGTATCGAGGACTACAGAGACGAACTGCTCACGCGGGGCGGTCTCGTGAGGCGCTCCCGCTTCCACCTTGGTCTCGATGTTGAGCTTGATTCCGGGTGCGTTGTACGACTTCACCAGGGCAAGCACTTCTTCGAGCGTCTGCATTTTCGCTCCCGGAACATTCTGCTGTTCAGGGTATCCGGCAAGGGGGAGAGTGCCGCAGTCCATGGTCTTGATCTGCTGCAGGCTCAGCGTGTTGACGAATTTGCCGACGTACGGGAACTCCGGGTCACCCGCAGTTGCGGGCTCGGTGTCGAGGCATTTCTTGTTCGAGATCTTACGATCGTGCGTGACGACAGCGATCCCGTCCTCGGTGATCTGGGTATCGAGTTCCAGTGTGCTGACGCCCATTTCGAGAGCATTGGAGAACGCGGCCAGGCTGCTCTCCGTGTACAGGCCGAGCCCGCCGCGGTGGGCTTGGACGTCGAACGTCGAAACCGGCTGGGGTGCTGAACTACCGAACGAACCGGGCCAGTCGAGACTGCCGGTTGGCGATGCCGAGGCCGGGGTCGCCAGCGCGGCGAGGGGGAGTGCGACGGTCACGGCGGCGCACGACAATATTCTGCTCAGTTGCATGAAAGGAACGTAGAGGTGTCGAATGGCTCACCGGGGTTCGTTAGGTAAACTAACGGTAAAGGTCAGGCCGCGTGAATGCGCTGCTCGACGCCGCTCGCTTGGACCTTCATCCACGACGCCAGAAGCTCACACCCGGTCAGTCCACTGGCGTCGAGAGGTTCGATCGCGTAGCTGATGTGTCTACCGCCGCGAGGGTTCTTCAGCTGAAAGCGGTTCAGGTTCAACTTCGTCGGCAGATAACCAAGTACTTCGAGGAACGCGGTGCGAATACGTCGTAGATCGGTACGCCACTGTTTCGGACTGAAACGAGTCTTCTGCGCATTCTGGAAAGCATTGCTACGAAGTAGTTCCCAGACCTTTCCTGCCCACACGCGTGCCTGCGAGAAGGACATCCAGCGCGTCAAGTCTGCGATGTCGCGAATGTAGCTGTCGTCGCTGGCATTACAGATCATGTCCTGCGGGTGCCCGATCCACTTGACCGGAATCCACGGCTGGATCTCGGGTCCGTCGCCGGCAACTCCGTGTCCCTCACAACCTTCGATCACGCCTGCCGGTTGTTGAGGATCGGAGATCAGTCCGACTCCGATGATGTTGGCGCGGTTCAGCGTCGGAAGAGCCGAGCGGATCACGGTGCATCCCTGTGAGTATCCGATCAGCATGACCGGGCCGTCTGTCTGTGCGATTTCGGCGGTGAGGGCCTTCACACCCATCGCGGTGCTGTGCCGAAAGCTCAGGCCACCGTCGGCGACCGGACCGTACGATGCGGGATAAGCGACCCAGCGAGAATCGAATCGACTGTCGAGTTCGTCTGTGACGGCACTGAGGAGTCCGCGCACACGGGCGCCGTGGTCGCCGACGTGGGATTCGCCGGTGCCGCCAACTGCAAGAACGGTTACCTCAGCCATGTCAGCGATCATCCACGTCGATTCTGAGAGGTCTGCATCCAAACCCTGAGAAGAGACTGGCAATCCGTTGTACTGCGAAATCGTTATCGAGCGAGCACCATTTACCCATGACGACGCCGAATCGTTCATCCAGACGAAAAGTGTCCGTTGTCGGTGCGGGAAGCGTCGGCACCGCAATTGCGTATGCGTGCCTGATACGCGGATCGGCCGACGCGCTCGCCCTCTACGACACCAACAGCGCAAAGGTCCGGGCCGAAGTTCTCGATCTCAACCACGGCACTCAGTTCACACCGCCGTGCACTGTCGACGGAGGCGATGACATCTCGGTCACCGCGGGATCCGACTTGGTCGTCGTCACCGCGGGCGCCAAACAGCATCCCGGTCAGTCGCGGCTCGAACTTGCCGCGGTGAACGTCAAGATCGCGCAGACACTGACCGAACAACTGTTGGCGGTGTCACCGGACGCGGTCCTTACTCTTCGTCACCAACCCGGTCGACGTGGCGACCTACGCAGCGATCCAGGCCGCGGGACCGTCGTACCGCGGCCGAATTTTCGGATCTGGGACCGTGCTGGACACGGCCCGATTGCGATTCCTGCTGGCTACCGAACTCGGAGTCGCGGTGGAGAACGTTCATGCCTTCATCGTGGGCGAGCACGGGGATTCCGAGATTCCGCTCTGGTCGAGCGCAACCATCGGCGGAGTGCCGGCAACCTCGTTCGTGGGACCGTCGGGTGGCGTCCTCGGCCCCGACCTACGCGCGAAAGTAGCGAAGTCTGTAGTCGAGAGTGCTTACGAGATCATCGAGGGTAAGGGTGCGACCAACCTCGCCATCGGATTGTCGAGCGCATTCATCGCGGAAGTCGTGTTGCGGGACGAACAACGGGTTCTGCCGGTGTCGACTTTGCAGAGCGGCGTCCACGGACTCGAGCACGTTTGCCTGTCCCTTCCCACGATGGTTGGTCGTGCTGGTGCCGGCCGAGTCCTCGAAGTGCCGCTATCGGAAAAGGAGGCTTCGGGGCTCCGATCTTCTGCCCGGACATTGCGAGAGGTGCAGGAATCTCTGGGATTGTGAATATCTGTTCTCCTTGATATCCGACATATAGGATCAACAAATGATCAGCTTCCTGATTCGCGCCGCGATCTTCCTGGGTTCTGCCGCTGTCGGGCTTCTAGTTGCGTCGTTGATTCTTTCGGGCTTCTCGGCGCCCACATCCGGATTCATCGTTGCGGTCGTGATCTTTGCGATTGCGCAGTCGGTCCTGGCGCCGTTCATCGCCACGGTGGCAAAGCGCCATGCACCGGCATTTCTCGGCGGAATCGGATTGGTGTCGACATTTGTCGCGCTGTTGGTGGCGTCGCTCTTCTCCAATCTGTCGATCTCCGGTGTCTCGACGTGGATTCTGGGAACCGTCGTCGTGTGGCTTGTAACCGCCGTTGCGACGTTGGTTCTTCCGTTGTTGTTCGTGCGTAAGAAAGTTCAGGAGAAGAAGGCACAGTGACGCGCCCGAACATCGGCATGGACTACACAGTCCTGGACTGCCCGGATCCGGCTGCATTGGCCAACTTCTACGTCCAGGTCCTCGAGTGGAAAAGTGTTCGCGACGAGGATGATTGGCACGTGATCGAAGGGCCCGGCGGGGGGCGGCTCGCATTTCAGCTCGCTCCGGATTTTGTTCCGGTGGACTGGCCGACCTCCGGTGTCGGGATCCATCTGGATCTGTTCGTGGATTCTCTCGACCCCGCCGAGGCTTGGGTGACGAACCTTGGAGCGCAGCGGGTGACCGACATTCCGGAGCATCAGACTTTCCGCGTGTACCGCGACCCGGTCGGTCACTATTTCTGCCTGTGCCTGCGGGACTGAGTGTCGACTCGCTCCGATCTCGTCGACCGTGGATAATTCCGAACACTTGTCACGCCCGAGAATTGGAGATCGACGATGGCTTCGCAGAATTCCAACGAATTCCTGGTAGAACGTACGACGATCGTCAAGGCAGAAGCACCGGTCGTCTTCGCGTTGATCAACGATTTCCATCAGTGGACTCAGTGGTCGCCGTGGGAAGGTCTCGACCCGGCGATGCAGCGTACGTACGCGGGGCCTGACGCGGGCGTCGGGGCTTCGTACGCCTGGGCGGGAAACAAGAAGGCGGGCTCCGGTTCGATGGTGATCACCGAATCCGTCCCGAATGAACGAGTAGTTTTGGACCTGGCCTTCCTCAAGCCGTTCAAGGCGCAGAACGTCACCACGTTTCTCATCTCGCCGAATTCCGGTGAAGTTCAGGTGACGTGGAAGATGACCGGAAAGAAGAATCTGTTCTTCAAGATTTTCGGTTTCATCTTCAGCATGGACAAGCTTGTCGGAAAGGATTTCGAGAAGGGCCTGTCCCAGCTGAAAGCTGCTGCAGAAAAGAGCTGACAAGCCGGTGGTACCGTCTCCCGGTGTTACGGATGACGCCCACCGATGCCCAAACCTTCTGGATTTCGGAGAAGATCCCGAACGATCAGCTGCTGCTCTACTGTTTCGACGGGCAGAGCCAGCACATGGACGAGCTACGACGCTCGGTGGTGGAAAGAGCGTCGCTCATTCCGGATCTCAATGTTCGGATTCGTGAATCGCCGTGGCACCTCGACTATCCGGTGTGGGAGCCCATGCCGGTCGACGCCTCCTTGGTGAGAGTGCATGAGCTGCCCGAAAACTCGTGGCTCTCGTGCATTCACGGAATCGAGAAACTACTCGAGAACCACGTCGACCCGCGCGAGTCCCCGTGGACGCTGCACCTGTTTCACGGCGTCACCGGCGTGCCGCGCTGCAGTGGCCCGGCGCTGATCGCAGTTCTGCAGGTCGCTCATTCTCTGGCGGACGGCAAACGCGCGTCAGCGATTGCTCGCCAGCTGTTCTCGCCGCAACCGCCCGCGAAGCAGAAGACGGACGTGCGGCGTAGCGGATCAGCCGAGATTCTGGGCCGCGCCGCCCTGCGCCTTCCGGGCCAACTTGTTTCGCTGTTCCGCGACGGCCGGGCGGGGCACCGCGCGCAGTTACAGCTGCAGGCGGACACCGAATCGGGAGTTGTTGCGCCGCAGGCGGCGAGCCGTCCGAAGGTGCGCTCGAACATCCCTCCCGGACCGCACCGACTGGTGCGCATGGTCGTGCGGGACAGCGCCGATTTCCGTGGCGACGGCGTATCCGTCACAGTCGGAGCGATGACAGCCATCTCGGTAGCGATGGCGAACTACCTCACCGAGCGAGACGGCTCGGTACCGCCCGAATTGGGAGCTGAGGTGACCATCGCCAAGGCAGGTACACCCACGGCGCGCAATCACTTCCGCAATGCAGGTGTCGGGCTGTTCCCGGAAGTCGATGATCTTCGTGAGCGAGCCCAATTGATCAGGGAGTCGATGGACGAGCGTCGCGCACGTGCGTCCCATCCATCCAGCGCAGCGTCGGATCTCGCGCTGAACGCGGTTCCCGGCCCGCTGGTCCGTTGGGGCGTGCAGCAATACGATTTCACGGCAGTACCCGACGAGGTCACTGGAAACACCGTGGTGTCGAGTGTCGCGCGCGGTGACGCGGATCTGGTGCTCGGAGGCGGCGTCGTTCGGTTCACAGCGGGCTTCCCGAGTTTGTCGCCGGTCATGTCGTTGACCCACGGCGTACACGGGATCGGGGACACTGTGACTATCAGCATCACCAGCAGTCCGGCCTCGATTCCGGACATCGATGTGTACGAGCAGATGATGCACGACGCGATCGACGAGGTGCGCGAAGCGCTGTCGTGACGGCCTGATGTACTGGCTGCATGGGATTCACGCGCGCCGAACTGGAATCGTTCAGAGACGCCGAGATCGAGGATCTGATCGGGCCGGATTGCCGGCTGTTGTTCGTCGGTATCAATCCGGGACTGTGGACGGCGGCGACCGGCGCGCATTTCGCCAGACCGGGTAATCGGTTCTATCCGGCACTGCTGCGGGCAGGCATCATCGAGCATGCGATCGATCCTTCCGCGGGTATGTCGGACGCTGACACACAGCATCTGATCGATCGGGGAGTGGGCATCACCAATTTGGCGGTGCGGGCAACTGCGCGCGCCGATGAATTGACGTCGGAGGAACTCGCAACTGGCGGAGTTCGGGTCCGAAACATCGTGCGCGCAACCAATCCAGTAGTCGTTGCCTTCGCCGGGATCACCGCCTATCGAACAGCTTTCGGTGACAAGAAGGCGAAGGCCGGGCGTCAGGACCGTGATTTCGAGGGGGCAAAACTGTGGATCGTGCCCAATCCCAGTGGTCTCAACGCACACGAGACGGTGGACACCTTGGCAGCGAAATATCGTTCCGCCGCATCCGAAGCCGGAATTCTCTGAGAGAAGTCGCAGTTCCGTTCGGCCAGAACAAGGTACAAGTTAAAGTGCTTGTATGTCTGTTCTATACAACGTCTTTGTAGTGATTCACCTACTCGGCATGGCTGCCCTGGTCGGTAGCTACTTCACCGTCCTCAAGGCTCCTTCGATCACCGAGGTCATGGTGTGGGGTGCCAGGATGCAGTTCGTGTCCGGCCTGATCATCGTCGGGTTGGGCGAAGGCGCCCTGGACAAGAACTACATTCACGCGAAAATCGCTGTGAAGTTGGTGCTTTCGCTGGTCATCGTGGCGCTTGCCGAGATCACCCGGGCGAAGCAGAAGAAGGACCAGCCCAATCCGAATCTGGTGCACGTCGTCGGCGGGTTGTCGATCGTGACCGTATTCGTGGCCGCGCTCTGGACCTGACAAAGACACAAAAGAGCCCCGGCGATCGAAACTCGCCGGGGCTCTTTGCTGTTGACGTGTCTACAGACCCGGACGCTTGCCGATCGTCAGGGTCACTTCACCGGTGTGCGCAAAGAAGTCGTTGCCCTTGTCGTCGACGACGATGAAGGCGGGGAAGTCCTCGACGTCGATCTTCCAGACGGCTTCCATTCCCAGTTCGGCGTACTCGAGGATGTCGACCTTCTTGATGCAGTCGAGCGCCAGGCGAGCGGCCGGTCCACCGATCGACCCGAGGTAGAAACCGCCGTGCGAGTTGCAGGCGTCGGTGACCTGCTTGGAGCGGTTTCCCTTGGCCAGCATGATCATCGAGCCACCGGCGGCCTGGAACTGCTCGACGTACGAGTCCATACGGCCGGCCGTGGTCGGGCCGAACGAGCCGGACGCCATGCCGTCGGGCGTCTTGGCGGGGCCGGCGTAGTACACCGGGTGATCCTTGAGATACTGCGGCATCTCTTCGCCTGCGTCGAGGCGTTCCTTGATCTTGGCGTGCGCGATGTCGCGTGCCACGACGAGCGGACCGGTCAAGGAGAGACGAGTCTTCACCGGGTGCTTGGAGAGCTCGGCCAGGATCTCCGACATCGGCTTGGTCAGATCGATCTTGACCGCAGCGCCCTTGCCGGTACCCGAAATGCCATCCGTCTCTTCGTCGAGCTGAGCGTCCGTGACCTCGGGCAGGAAACGGCCCGGGTTGAATTCGAGCTGTTCCAGGAACACGCCCTCCGGGGTGATCTTGGCCTTCGCCTGTCGATCTGCCGAGCAGGACACCGCAATGGCGACGGGCAACGAAGCGCCGTGGCGGGGGAGTCGGACGACGCGGACGTCGTGGCAGAAGTACTTACCGCCGAACTGTGCGCCGATGCCGATCTTCTGCGTGAGCTCGAAGACCTTCTTCTCGAGTTCGTGATCGCGGAAGCCGCGGCCCGTGATGGCGCCTTCGGTGGGCAATTCGTCGAGGTAGTGCGCGGACGCGTACTTGGCCGTCTTCATCGCGAACTCGGCCGAGGTACCGCCGACGACGATCGCGAGGTGGTACGGCGGGCAGGCCGCGGTGCCGAGTGAGCGGATCTTCGCCTCGAGGAACTGCATCATCGAGTCGGGGTTCAGGATCGCTTTGGTTTCCTGGTACAGGTAGGACTTGTTGGCGCTTCCGCCGCCCTTGGCCATGAAGAGGAACTTGTACGAGTTCTCATGTCCGGCAGCAGTATCGGCGTACAGCTCGATCTGCGCGGGCAAGTTGTTGCCAGTGTTCTTCTCGTCCCACATCGTGATGGGGGCGTTCTGCGAGTAGCGCAGGTTCAGACGCGTGTAGGCGTCGTAGACACCGCGGGCAATGGACTTCTCGTCGTCGCCGGGGGTGAGCACATGCTGTCCACGCTTGCCCATGACGATGGCGGTTCCGGTGTCCTGGCACATCGGCAGAACGCCGGCAGCGGCGATATTGGCGTTCTTGAGCAGATCGAGCGCGACGAACTTGTCGTTGTTCGACGCTTCGGGATCGTCGAGGATGCTCGCGAGTTGCGTCAGGTGATCCGTGCGCAGGTAATGAGAGATGTCGTGCAGCGCCGTTTCAGTCAGCAAGCGCATCGCTTCCGGCTCGACCTGCAGGAAGGTGCGGCCGTCCGGTCCCTCGACTGTCGACACCCCTTCGGTGGTGAGCAATCGGTACTCGGTGGTGTCATCACCGATCGGCAACAGGTCCTCATAGAGGAAGTCGGCCATCATCTCTCCTGAACAAGGGTGCGTGCGAAGGTCGCATTCAGGTTATCGTTGGGGGTTTCCTTCTCCGAATCGGGGCGGGTGTGAGCTGGAATTATCCGGATGCCACTGGCTCGATCAAGATACTTCGACCAGTTCGGAGAGCTCGACGCCGCGAAATTCGGCAAGTATTTCGGCCTGCTCGGCCACTGCTGCGCGGGCCGATCGTGACCACGTTCCCCACGGGGTGATCGCGACCTTCAGCTTCTTTCCGGATGCTCGTGGTCGCCACAATCCGGTGATCGTGCCACCGACCACCACCGTGCCCGGTCGCCCGAGGGTCGGCCACACCGTCTTCTGGGCGGTCGGATCGGGAACCAGGGTCTCCCGATCCTTGAGCTGTACATACGGATCGAAAGGCCCGAGCAAGCGCGTACTCGAATCGCTGGGGGAGCCGAACAAGTCTTCGCGGTCCTGTTCGAGAATCCACCGCTTCTCGCCGTTCACCTCGATCTCCTCGGCATCGACTGGCCAGTGGGCTTTGACGTCCCTGACCGGAGCATCGAGAAACGACGCGACGTGAGCAGGAGTCGCGGGGCCGTAGAACCGCAGATAACCCCGGATCACGTCGAAGCGGGAATCTGCGTCTGCGCCCGTGGCGCTGAATGGGCGTCGGCGCCAACCCGGAATGCGTTCGAGCACTGGGGGAGATGTGTCCGGCTGTAGCTCGAGGCCTGCCTGGAGTGCCGCGAGCCGGAACGGCATCTCGTACAGATGAGTGGCATTGCACGGGCGGCAGAATCTCAGATAGGGCTCGGTGACCCGCGTGGTCAATTGCGCGGACATCTCGCCCTTGACGGTTGGTTTCGAGACGATGTCCCGCATCGCAGCAGCAACTGTTTGCAGGGCAGTCAGCGTCGGGATGCCGGCGGCCTTCAGGGGCCGATTCGCGTCGTAAATGCGCTTGGCTGCATCGGCTTCGCTGAACGGCGACGTGGCGGCGGCGACGGCAGGCAGGTCGCCCCGACGGTAATAGTGGGGGGCTCCGCGCAACGTCCAGGCAAGAGCGAGCTCAGTGGCGTCGACGCGGACGCCGCGGATCCGCAGGGCCCAGGCGGCTCCGTCAGGTCCGGTGTTCTGAATCCCGAGATCGAGAATGCTGCAATCGCTGTGATCGGCGTCACCGACAACCGCGCGGTCGAGTTGATGGCGGTGCCACCGGAAATTAGCTACCTGCGTGAGTGAGGTTGCGCTAGACATGATTTCAGTTTACTGGTGGGTAACCGCAGGATTTGGGGCGGTTGATCAATGCGGCGACAGAATTGGTCAAATTCGACCGATTGGCCGGAATTTTTTCAGTAGCAGACCTTATTAGTCGAAATAATGACCCCATTGTCGGAATCCTTTGCCAACTGGTCGTTCGTATGATTACTGTTACCCACGTCACGGATACATTACAGATGTGACGCAGCTGTCACAGCACTGTCGGGTGCTTTTGGCAGCTGACCTCTGACCTCTCAAGGAGATTCACATGGGTTCAATGGAAGGAATTCTCGGCGCTGTTGTTCAGGGCCTGGGATCACTGTTCAGCGCTGACGGTCTGCTCAAGACCTTCATGGGATCGGTAGAGACCATCTCCAAGGACCCCACCCCCTAATTCAGCGCGACATTGCCACGCCCGCTCCGGGTGTAGTTACTTCAATTTCGACAAACTGCAGGAGGAAACTCATGGGATCTCTCGGTGAAGCCATCGGAAGCGTCAACAACCTCGGTCAGCGTCTCGTCGACGCACTGACCACGCTCAGCGGCGGCACGGTTACGCCCAAGTAAGCGTCGTCTGACGAGAAAGGCTCACGCACTCGGTGCGTGAGCCTTTCCGTGTCGACCGGATCGAGTATTTCCGATCACGTCGGGTTTGCCTGTTTCAGGCGGTACCGTTCGAAAGGTTCCGCTGCGGAAGAGAGTGACCCGGATGATCGAGACTCGTGCGTTACGAACGGTTTTCCGTGTCTTCGTGGCGTTGGCCACGGCAGTGTGTGGGCTCCAGCTCCTCACCGCACCGGGTCACGCTCAGTCGGCGGACAGCAGGCTGGTCGACATCTCGGTGTACTCACAGTCGATGGGGCGCGACATTCCGTTGCAGGTCTTGCGGCCGGCTGATACTTCGACGCCTGCTCCGACGCTCTACCTACTCAACGGAGTAGACGGAGGAAAAGACGACGCGACGTGGTCGGTGCGGACCGACGCACCGAAGTTCTTCGCGGACAAGCATGTCAACGTGGTCACCCCTCTCAGTGGGGCATTCAGCTATTACACCGATTGGGAGCGGCCGGACCCCGGCCTCGCGAAATCCGGCAACAACAACGGGGTCAACATGTGGACCACGTTCCTGACGGAAGAACTACCGCCAGTCATTGATTCGACGTTCGGGACGACCGGCGAGAACGCACTGGCAGGCCTGTCGATGGCAGGCACGTCGGTACTGGATCTGGCTATGGCGGCGCCCGCGCTGTACAACAGTGTCGGGTCCTTCAGCGGGTGCGCGATGACGAGTCCGGGCATCGGGCAGGACTTCGTGAAACTCGTGGTCGCCGTCGGTGGGGGTGACGCGGAAAACATGTGGGGTCCGTACGATGGTCCGGGTTGGCCGGCTCACGATCCGGTTGTCAACGCGGACAAGCTACCTCGGATCCCGATGTACATCACAACCGCAACCGGAATTCCGGGTCCGTACGACACACTTGCCGATCCGCGGATCGACAACGACGTCACAGATTTGGCGTTGCAGCTTGTTCTCGGTGGCGGAATCGAGGCGGCAACTCACTACTGCACCACCCAGCTTGCGGACAGGACGAACGCATTGGGTATGAACAACATTCGCTACAACTTCAAGCCGGCAGGAACGCATTCATGGGGATACTGGGAAGACGACTTACACGACTCGTGGCCGATGATCGCCGCGTCGCTCGGCGTGTGAGGCCCCATCGAGCAAGCCTTCGAAGCGTCGTTCTCGTCGGCGCGCTCGCCTTGATTTCACTACTTGCGTTGCCCTCGACCGTGCTCGCCGACGAGACCCCGAAGATAACGAGTGTCACCGAACTGTCTTCGCGCTTGGTTCTTCTCGACGTCGCGAGTCCCGCCATGGGGCGCACCATGCAGGTGAAAGTGCTGCTTCCTGCCGACCGCTCGGAACCGCGCGGGACGCTGTATCTCCTGGACGGCAATTCCGGGCAGATCGAAGAGAACAACTGGCTGGCTCCGGCTAACGGCGATATCGTCCCGTTCTTTGCCGACAGAAACGTGAACGTCGTACTCCCCATCGGTGGAACCGGCACCATGTACACCGATTGGCAGGAAGACCACCCGAAATTCGGTCGTCTGAAGTGGGAGACGTTCCTGACGAAAGAGCTTCCCCCACTGATCGACACGAGGTTCGCCACCAACGGGCACAACGCAATCGGCGGGATTTCGATGGGCGCAGAAGCCGCGCTGATCCTGGCCCAGCGCTCAGCCGGGTTGTACGACGCGGTCGCCGGCTACAGCGGCTGCTACACAACTGTCGGGGGATTCGGCAAGGCGTTGACCGATCTTGTGGTGATCAACGGAAATGCCCGTTCGGAGCAGATGTGGGGTCCGGCCGGCAGTGAGGCTTGGCAAGAGCACGACATCTTCGCCAATGCCGACAAGCTGCGCGGCACCAAGGTGTATCTCGCCTCGGGATCGGGACTACCAGGTCCGCACGAAACTCTCGATACTCCTGCCCTGGGCCGGGTATTGGTCGTTGGCGGGGTCATGGAACTGGGATCGAACCTGTGCACCGACCAGATCACGCAGGTGTTGCGCGATCGCGGAGTTGATGTCACCCGCAGCGCTCAACCGGTGGGGACGCACGGTTGGCCGTACTGGCGCGACGAACTCGTTCGCTCCTGGCCGATGCTCGACTCTGCGTTGTCCGCTTGAGTAATTCCTTGCGATGAGTTTCCGCTTCGGGCCGGGTCTATAACCCTGTACACCTGATTCGTAACCTCGTCGACAAGGACAGAACATGCCTTCCATCACTCCCTGTTTGTGGTTCGACAACCAAGCAGAAGAAGCAGCGAACTTCTACATCTCGGTGTTCGGTTCCGGGCAGATCCTGGGAATCGAACGGTACGTCGAGGGATCGCCTTCCGGAATGCCTGCGGGATCGGTGATGACCGTCAGCTTCGAGCTCGGCGGTCAGCGATTCACCGGATTGAACGGCGGGCCGATGTTCACGTTCTCGGAAGCAGTGTCTTTCGAGATTCCGTGCGTCGATCAGGCTGAGGTCGATCACTACTGGTCCAGGCTGACCGAGGGTGGGGAAGAGGGCCCGTGCGGATGGGCCAAGGACAAGTTCGGATTGTCCTGGCAGGTAGTCCCGAATCGTCTTCTCGAACTGATGAAGGATCCGGATCGGGCCAAGGCGCAACGCGCCACGGACGCGATGATGAAGATGAAGAAGATCGACATCGCGGAGCTCGAACGGGCCGCAGACGCGTCCTGAACACGATCTGGCCGATGGGCGACAGCCTTCGTTAGCTGATGCTAGCCTTCCCTAATTCTCGCTGAGCGTTGGAGGAGTGCTGGTAACCATGCGAATCAAAGTCTCTCGAATGAAGATTGCAGTCACCGCCTTGGCAGCCTCGCTCGCCGTCGCCGGACTTGCCGGCTGCAGCAGCGACAGCGCTGACGCACCCGCGGAGGCGGGAGCAACCGTCTCGACCATGTTCGGTGACGTCGAGGTCCCGGCCAACCCGGAGCGCGTCGTCGCGCTTGGTTGGTCGGACGCCGAGACGGCACTCGCTCTGGGCACTCAACCAGTGGGCGTCGCGGACTGGATGGCGTTCGGTGGCAAGGGCGTCGGACCCTGGATTGCGGACGAGTTCACCACGGACCCGAAGATCCTCGGAACCATGGACCTGAGCATCGAGGACGTCATTGCTCTCGACCCGGACCTGATTCTGTGGACGAGAAGCGACAACACGCAGGCCACCTACGACAAGCTCAGCGCCATCGCGCCGACGGTCGGGCCGCCGCCGGGTCTGTCCACTGCGTACGGGACGACGGTCGAGCAGCAGACCGAACTCGTCGCGAAGGCTCTCGGCAAGGAAGCAGAAGGAAAGGCGCTACTGTCCGGCCTCGACGCCAAGTTCGACGCTGCAATTGCCGCCAATCCGAGTTTTGCGGGTAAGACAGCGGCCGTCGGCGCCTACAGTACCGACGGTTACGGCGCGTACGTACCCGGCGACGCACGCGCAGACTTCATGACCCGCCTCGGCTTCACGATCCCGACGGCGATCACCGAAAAAGCCACCGGAAACTTCTACATCCCGGTCGCCAACGAGAACCTGAACCTGTTCGACGCGGATCTCACGGTTCTGTTTCCGATCTTCCTCGACAGCAGTGCGTTTGCGAACGATCCGCTGCTGCGCGCAATCCCGTCGGCCCAGGAGGGACATCTGTTGATCCTCGATGACCCGGCACTCGTCAATGCGTTCTCGAGTGGCTCGGTACCGGGGTTGACCTACGCGATCGACAACGCCGTTCCGAAGTTTGCGAGCACGCTCGGCGCCTGATCAGAGCTGTTTCGGGACCTGCCCGTCACTGTGAGCGTGTTCGCAAACAGTGGCGGGCAGTTCTCGTGCGCCGGTACACTGGACAAAGTGAACTTTCAGCTAACGAGCGGCGGCCCAGTGGAGATCGAAGCGACCGCTCCTCGTTTTCCGCGGATGCATGCATACGTGGATATCGCTGTTGTGATCGTGGTGCTGGTGGGAACCAATCTGATCGCGCATTTCACCACCGCCTGGGCAAGCATCGCGACGGTACCCATCTCTGCTCTCGTCCTGTTGGCGCTCACCAAGCGCCGGGGAATGGGTTGGGCGGAATTGGGGCTGTCCCCTCGCGATCTCCGACGGGGTTCGAAGTACGCCCTTGCCGCCGTCGGCCTGGTCCTGACCGTTGTCGCCGTCGGCGCGTTGCTTCCGCTCACACGCCCCTTCTTCATGGCGGATCGCTACGCCACAATTTCCGGCGCGATCATCGCGTCGATGATCGTGATCCCGCTGCAGACCGTCATTCCCGAAGAGTTGGCTTTCCGTGGCGTCCTGCACGGCACGTTGAACCGGGTCAGTGGATTCCGCGGCGTCGCCGCTGCCGGTTCTCTGATGTTCGGACTGTGGCACATCGCGTCGTCGATGGGTTTGACCAGTGGTAACGAAGGGCTGTCCGGCTTTCTCGGTACCGGAGTCGTCGGCCAGGTCGCCGGCATCCTCGGAGCTGTTCTCGCCACCGCTGCGGCCGGTCTCGTATTCACCTGGCTTCGTCATCGCAGCGGCAGCCTCATTGCGCCGATTGCTCTGCATTGGTCGTTGAACGGTGCAGGTGCGCTGGCTGCGGCTCTTGTTTGGCATGCAACTCTTGCTTGATCCCAATATCTGACAAAAAGGACAGCATTCGCCGCGCGGCGCCGGGTAGTTTTGTGCTTTGCTCAGTAAGTGACGCACCTTCATCGAGGCCATGTCTTCCACATCTCCGGTCGTCCGACGGTAGAGGATGCGGCGCAGTCGCTCGTCTCGATCCCCGACGGCGTCTTGGCGATCGACGATGCCGGAACGATCGTCTACTGCGGAGAATTCGAATCGCTCCCCGGAGACCTCGCGGGCGGCGAAATTCACGACCACCGACCGGGTTTCCTGCTGCCCGGATTCGTCGATGCACACATTCATTTCCCGCAGACCTACGCCGGCGACGCCTACGGCGGCGGCCAACTCCTCGAGTGGCTCGACCTGTGCGTCTTTCCCTCCGAATCGAGATTCGCTGATCCGGAATTCGCCCAGCACGCTGCCGAGGCCTTCTGCGCTCGCCGAATCGCCACGGGAACCACGGCCGCGATGGTGTTCGGATCGGCCTTCCCGCACGCGCAGGACGCCCTGTTCTCGGAAACTCTGGAACGCGGCCTTCGAGTGGTCAGCGGACGCGGGATTCAGACCACCGGCCCGGCCTCCGCCGCTGCACTGATCACCTCGGAAGAGGACGCGATCAGACTCACCCGCGAGGAGATCGACAAGTGGCACGCGGCCGACACCGGCGACGTGAACACTGCGCTCATTCACGTCGCAGTGGTTCCCCGCTTCTCTCTCGCGGTGACAACACGGACGCTGAAGGACTTGGGGGAGTTGTACGACTCCGTCCGTGACCGGGGCGTCTACTTCCACAGTCATCTCAACGAGAACAATCGGCCCGGAACCGGCGAGGTGGCGACCACACTCGCCGAGTACGAGGTCGAGACCTATCTCGACACGTACGACGGCAAGTTCCTCCCCGGCTCACAGGTCGGCGGAAAGAGCTTCCTGGGTCCACGCGCGATACTCGCGCACTCGGTGCACTGCCAGGACTCCGAACTCGCACGAATGGCCGAGACCGGAACCTCGATCGCACATTGCCCTACTTCCCAGCAGTTTCTCGGCTCCGGCACCATGCCGTGGAAACGAACCGTTGCGTCAGGGGTCAACATCGCGATCGGATCGGACTTCGGTGGCGGCGACGAGTGCCTGCTCACCCGAGTCCTCGGCGACGCCTTCAAGGTTCACATCTCCGAAGCCGGCGACGACGGAGTGTCGATGCACCCTGCCGAACTGCTGTTCACCGGAACACTCGCCGGTGCTCGCGCGCTGGACATGGAGAACCGGATCGGCAACTTCGACGAGGGCAAAGAGGCCGACTTCCTGGTGATCGATCCGTCCGGGTGGCCGCCGCTCGCCGGGCTCGTCAACTACGGAACGCGTTCGGATGATCCGATACTCGCCCGCGACCAGACGCTCTTCGGGCTCCTGATGGCGATGCGCGAGCCCGCGATTGCGCACGTGTACGTGCAAGGGCGCCGGATATCGGGCTGACGTGTCCGCAACTGCCATCACCGGGTACCACCGAACGAGTTCGGGATTCCGGGCGTGGGTCGAGCGTGCGGCCGAGACCGCCGGTCGATTCGACGGCTACCTGTGCTGTGGCATCAGTGATCAACCGGAACCGGTGTCGCACGGCGTGTCCGTCACTTTCGACAGTGCCGACGATCTTCATCGTTGGCTGGAGTCGACTGATCGCCGCGATCTCGAAAGATCAGCTGCTGCAACGGGAATTCTGGCGCAGACGAGTGATCTCGTTCTGATCGACGGCGTGCTGCCGCCGCCCGGTATCGGTGTGTACGACCACGCCGTCGTCGTGGGTAAGGAGAACGAGTTTCTGCGAACGCAACGACACCTCATCGATCTCAGTTCGCGATTCTCCGGCTACGAGTCGGTGATGTTGTTGCGGTCGGTCACCGACTCCACCCAGTGGAAGTCCGTCCTTCGGTTTCGGACAGAGCAGCAGTTGGCGGTGTGGATGGCGTCGCCCGAGAGGGCCGCAGCACTACCGAAACTGCGGGCCGAGTTGGCCGAGGACTTCACCGAGACCACGCGGTCGACACCGTTCGGCACCATTCTGCGCACGGAGAACGGGCAGACTCGCGCGACGCCGAATTGGAAGACGGCGATGATCATCCTGCTCGTCCTCTATCCGACGGTGATGACGCTGTCGAGGTTTCTCGGGCCGCTGCTCGACGGGATCGGAGCGCCGCCGTGGCTGTCGATGTGGTTGAGCCAGATAGTCAGCGTCGGCGCCATGACGTGGTTCCTGATGCCGACGGTCACCAGGTGGTTCCGCCACTGGCTCGACCCGGTCGACGGCGCCGTTCCCCGCACCAACTGGCGCGGTGGCGCAGCGGTAATTGCGGTGTACGCAGTGACTCTGACGCTCTTTGCGTCGGTGAAGTGGCTGCAGTTCTGGGACTACTTCGACTGAATCCGGCCTCGGCGGAAGTAGGTGAGTGGCCCGAAGAAGTTGACGAAGATGATCGCCGCCCACTTCTTCTTGCTGCCGTTGACCGTATTGGCAGGGCGTCGCGCCAGGTCTGTCCACGCGGCGATCGCCAACAGGGACTGAATCGTTGCGAGCACGGCGACGACGCGGCGTTGCGCGGGTGACAGCTCACTCCAGGACTTCTTCTTTATGAGGTTCATGAACTTCACTGTGCCCTCGAACGTCCAATCGGTGTCGAGATCCGGTTGTTATCGGTGCCGGGAGTTCCTCAAATCAGTGTGAATAGCGTCACCATGATGACCGATAGGGACGGTCCCGCCGGCCGTCGGGCCGGTCGTTTTCGGCGTAAAGATCTCGCTAACTCGAACTGTGGCTGAATGTTTGCGCCCGCACTAAGCTCGCGTGGCTACATTGCCGCGGGGGATTTGGCCAATCTGCTGGTACGCCCTCTATCGGGAGCAACACCCATCCTGTTAAGTAAGGCTTGCCAATCTTGTGGTCGGCCTACAGGTTTGATGCTGCTCGGTAGCTGCTATCGGGAATGATGTTCGGAATACGTCAACAAATCGTCCTTAGGTGACAGTTTGATCACTGCCGGTGGGTGTTACCTGTGTGTATGTCCGCGCCCCGAAGGGGTCGAAATGTAACGTCCCGGACACATTTGGTGTCGCGGAAGTAACGGAAGACCTCTACTCTTATCGCCAGCAGCCACTCACGTGGCGGCAATCCTCTGGACCGTATCTTCGACAGGAGCACATCGCATGAGCAGCGCAGAATTCTCGGATGCCTTCACCTTCCTCAACGACTTCTTCAGCAACGCGTCTGATCTCTTCAGCGCTCTGAGCTTCTTCACCTCGCTCAGCTGATAGCTTCCGGCCGCTAGGCCGACTCAGTGGCCCCCGAAGACGATGTCTTCGAGGGCCACTGTTGTCTGTCTGACTATCTGTCTAGCGTCCAATTTGGTGACAATGTGAGCATTGTTGGCCAAGTGCATGGCGGGGTTGATGTGACTGTGGTGGAATGCGAGCGAAAGAAGATAGCTTGCCTGCCCGCCACTTCGAGCGGGACACGCCGATGATCGGAGCTTTGTGCACGTCTCGCGAAGAAACCTCTTCAAGTACGCAGCGGCTGGATCGGCGGCTGCCGGACTCGCTGCATTGAGCGGTACGACGTCGGTGGCCAATGCCGGTTCGCTCGGGACCCTGCTCGATTACGCCGCCGGTGTGCCGTCCGCTCAGGCAATCAAGGCCGCCGGGTATGCGGGCGCCATTCGATACGTCTCGGACAGGCGCCCGGGCGCCGATTGGATGGTCGGCAAGCCCGTACTGGCGCGGGAAACCGACGCGTTGACCGCGGCCGGACTTCAAGTCGTTTCTTGCTATCAATTCGGCAAGGGCGGAACGGCGGACTGGCGCGGGGCCCGCGAAGCGGGCAAGCGTCATGCTGCCCGTGGCCTCGAACTACATGCGGCGGCTGGTGGGCCGTCCGGTCGCCCGATCTACGCGTCGATCGACGACAACCCGACCAGTACTGAAATCACTACGCTGATCGCGCCGTACCTCGAGGGGTGGGCCTCGGTTGTCGGCAACGGAGCGCTCGGCGTCTACGGAAACACTCGCGTGATCGACGCAATGATCAGTGCCGGCGTCGGAACCTGGTTCTGGCAGCACAACTGGGGCTCGCCCGCAGGGTATTTGCACCCGCGGGCAAACCTGCATCAGTTCGAGATCGACAAGCGCAAGGTCGACGGCGTCGGCGTGGATCTGAACTCGATCCTCACTCGGGACTACGGGCAGTGGTCGTTGGCCGGTGCGGTCGGTCCGGCCCAGCCGGTCGGATCCTCGTTGCCGACAGGATCTATCGCACCATAGCGCCGAATTTGGCGAGCCAGGCCTTGGCGTCATCGGGGAGGGTGCCCGCCGCATCCGCGGCGAGGCACCATGCTTTTGCCATCGACAGGAAGTTCATCGGGTTGTAGGCGTCTTCTTCGCGAGACCACAGTCCGTTGCCGGCGTAGTGCAGGATCGTGATGTTGGCGGCTCCGTGCTTGGATCCGTCACCCGGATCCTCCATCGGGTTGTCGATCTCGCACACGATCCATCCGCGCTGCTCGTCGATCACGAACCAGTTGGCCGGGAATTCGGTCATGCGGTGCCCCGGGAACTCCGTCATCGTGCGAGTGACCCACTTGCGTACGGCCTCTCGGCCATTGAGGGTGCCGAAAGCGTGTTCCACGTAGACGACGTCCTCGGTGAACATGTCCGCGAAGGCGTCCCAATCGCCGGAACGAGTGCACTCGACAACGGTGTTCTGGTAACCCGCGAAGGCATCTTCGAGTTCGGTGCGTGTCCAGGTCATGAAAGGCTCCTCGGGTAGTCGTCGCCTCAAATTAGAACACGTTGCAGAATTGATTGTCGGCGATTCGATGCAGGAGGGTTCTGCGGTACCGTCGTTGGCGGGTCGGGGACCCGTTATGTGAGAGGGCACCACGTGGATATCATCATCAATTTCATCTACACACTTCTGTCGAAGTTGCAGACGGGCAGCATCGAAGGCTCTTCGGAGAAGTGAGTCCTCCGCCGGGTTGATTCCCCTACGAGACTTTCTGTTTGGGAATCAACCCGGCGAACACCATCGTCACGACGGCGGCGGCGATGGAGATCAGGAACGTGGCACGAAACGCCTCGAACGAGGGGATCACTGCGGTGCCGACGGTGATGGTCATTCCGGCCAGAACGACGCTCACGATCGCGGCAGACGTCGACGTGCCGATCGATCGCATCAGTGAGTTCAGTCCGTTCGCGGCTGCAGATTCCGTGATGGGGACTGCGCCCATGATCAAGGCCGGCATGGCCGAGTACGAGAGCCCGACGCCCGCTCCGATGAACATTCCGGCCACGGCGACCTGCCAGACGCTCGACACCGTGAAATATGCGAAGGCGTAACCCAATCCGATGACGAGGGCGCCGAGCATCAGCGTGATTCGTGGGCCACGCCAAGCCGAAATTCGAGCGGAGACGGGCGAGAGCGCCATCATGACGAGTCCGCCGGGGGCCAGTGCGAGTCCCGCTGCAACCATGGACAGTCCGAGTCCGTAACCGGTGGACGTCGGTGCCATGAGCAGTTGGGGGAGCGTCAGAGAATTGCCGTACATGGCAAAACCGACGGCGATCGACGCGAAGTTGGTGAAGAGAACTTGCGGCCGGGCCGATACGCGGAGGTCCACCAGCGGTGCGTTGCGTCGAAGTTCCCACCATCCCCACACCAGGAAGCTGAGCGCGGAAACCGAAAGGAGCCCCAGGGTTTTCGCGTCGCCCCATCCCCAGGTTCCGCCCTTGGTGATGGGGAGTAACAGGGTGATCAGACCAACGGTGAGGCCGAGCGCACCGACGAAGTCGAAACGTCCCGGGCGTCGTACGGTCGATTCGGGAATGACGAACGCAACCAGTGCGATGCAGATCAGCCCGAACACTGCCGATGTGACGAAGAGGAAGTGCCAGTTGGCATTCTGGGCGATCACCGCGGCGATCGGCAGTCCGATCGCACCGCCGACGCCGAGGGTGGCGCTCATGACCGCCATCGCGCCGGCCACTTTCTTCGGTGGAAGAACGTCACGAATGATGGCTATGCCCAATGGAATTGCCCCGACCGATGCTCCTTGAAGTGCTCGGCCGACAACGAGCACGATCAGTGAAGGTGCGATCGCGCAGATGGCCGAGCCCAGAACGACCATCCCGAGACTGACCAGCAGCATTCGTTTCTTGCCGAACATGTCGCCGAGGCGCCCGCTGATCGGCGTGATCACCGCGGCGGCGAGGAGTGTTGCGGTGACCGCCCACGAGGTGTCGGCGGGAGTGGAGTTCAGCAGGTGCGGCAATTGCGGAATGATGGGGACTACCAGCGTCTGCATCAAGGCGACGACGATTCCGCACAGTCCTAGAACGGTGAGCACTGGACCCGAGGATGCGTAGTTCGTGTCGGGGATTTTCTCGTCGACATTGGACGACCCTGCGTGAACGGACATGCGGCTCCCGCCATGGCGTGTTCTGATTGGTGCGTTCGCCCCAGTGTGCACGCTACACATCGTGTGTAGTCTGCACAATATGAGGATGGACCGGGACCCTGATCTGGTGAATATCGAGTACGAGTTGACTCTGCTCTCGCGTTACCACGCGCTCGCACAACGGGCCGAACTTCATCTGGACCGGTCGGCGTATCTACTGCTCGGTCGACTGGAATTGCAACATCCCATGAGCCTCAAGGAACTCTCCTGCGCTTTCTCGCTCGACATCTCCACCATCAACCGGCAGATCGGCGCGCTGAGGCGTCAGGGCTTGGTGGAGCGAGTGGAGGATCCGGACGGAGGGCTCGCGCGAAAGGTCCGGCCGACGGCGCAGGGGCTGTCGAAACTTCGTGCTGATCGCGAACATTCGACAGCCGGTGTCGAAAAGGTCCTCCGCGAGTGGACGCCGGAGCAGCGTCTCGCGCTCGGTGACCTACTGCGGCAATTCAATACCTCGGTCGAAGCGCTGGAAGGCCGCGAATGGCCGCGACCGAATCAGGTCTGAGAGTGCGAGACGGATCGTAGTGAGCGGTCCGGATCGCTCGAATCCGATTCCGGCGCAATGACAACAAGTTTCGGGTGTTCTTCGGGGGCTGCATGATTTCCACGCCAGGAGAGCAGTGACCAACGTGAGAGACCGGACAGCGCGGACCCGAGACTGGCGAACGAGCCCGAACTCAGGACCGACGCCGTAGACCCGATGCTTCCGATCGAAAGAAAAGAGCCGACGCTACCGATCGACAGGATCGAGTACGCCGATCCGATCGAGAGAATGGACCCCTCGGATCGGATGGACAGTATCGATCGCGTCGACTTGTGTGACCGTATCGACTGGTCTGGGCCGGATTTCTTCTCTGGACGACCGTGCGTGATGTCCACTCGTAGATGTCCCATCTATCGGGTCTATCACGGTGATCGGAGATGCAAAAGGGACCCACCGAAATTCGGTGGGTCCCTTTCACAAGACTTCGATCAAGCTACCGCGAACATGCCCACAGTCGGAAGGAAGCTGCAGGTGATGCGATCTGCGCCTTCCGGCTGGGTGGTCAGCGAACCGCTGATTACCGAGAGAACGCGTCCGGGGCCGGTATCGGCGATAGCCGACAGAGTGGCTGGGCCGTCCGGGTTGATGCGTGCGGCGTTGGTCAAGTTCTGGGTGGCGCTGCGCTGGTTGTCGATGTTGACCCAGGTGACGGTCATCGGCACCGGCTGGTCGTCGACGGCGGGAGCCGTACCGAGAGCGGTGAAGACGAATCCGGCCTGACCGGCAGCGGGACCGGGAGGAGGCAGGTGAGCCGGGCCGGGAACGGCAAGTGCAGTTCCGACCGAATCGGCGGTGGCCGAGATGCAGCCCTTGCCAAGCGTCGGGTAGAGGAACTGCGCGATGACGGGGGCGTTCTCGTCCGGGATCGCCGGTCCGCCGCCGCCGCTGCCGTCGAGGAAGGTGATGACCTTCTCGAGGGTGGCCTTGATCTCGGGCGGAATGCCGGGGGAGTTCAGGATCGCGCGAGCCTGGTCGAGCAACGCTTGCTGCGGTCCGCCTGCAACATCGGCCGGACCTGCGGCGGCGCCGATGATGGCGGGCGCAAACGATGCGAGGAACTCGATCGGCACACTTTCGGGTGCGGGCGGTGCTGCCGGATCGGCCATTGCCTGTGCCGGCAATGCCAGTCCTGCTACTGCGGCAATAGCGACGGCGGTGAACGCCTTTCGCATACCTCGGGTTCGAAGCACTGTTTCCCCATCCTTAGTCATACCGCGCGGGCGCCTAGGCGAGCTCCGCGTTTGACGGCTCGAGGGGTCACTCTATGTACAGAGCCCCCGGGTTGTACAGCTGTTCAGTTGCTGAGCAGCTACGCACCGGGGGGAGTCTATGGCATGACCGGCCTCGATCGTGATTTACGGCGACCATACCTGTGACTGAAGTGATCTATGTGAAAGTTGATGCAACTGTTACGTCAGATTGCGAGGTTTGTTCACTCGAAGATCAGTCGAAACGGACCGAATCGTCGACGAGTACGTCAATTCGACGGGCAAGGTCGAAGTCCAGTTCCGTGAGACCGCCCGCCGAGTGTGTCGAAAGCGTGTACGTGACCTTTCGCCAGCGAACGTCGATGTCGGGATGATGATCCGCGGCCTCGGCGACTGCCGCGATGCGTTGAAGAAGCGCGATGGCGTCCGGGAATGTCGCGGAGTCGACCGTGCGAGTGATCGACCCTGGCGACAGTTGCCAGGCGGGCAGTTCGTCGAGAGCGTTTTGGATCGCGGAGTCGGACAACAAAGTGGCCATACTCCATCATGGTGCGATGAGTGATGCACCTGCAAGGGATCGGGAAGTTGTCGCCGGTGCGATCTTCCGCGAGGGAAGGCTGCTCCTCGCGCAGCGGACGAGTCCGCCGGCTTTGGCCGGTCGTTGGGAGCTGCCGGGCGGGAAGGTCGAAGAATTCGAATCGCCACAGAACGCGTTGGCGCGGGAGCTGCTCGAGGAACTGGCGGTCGAGGTGAGATGCGGCGCCAGAATCGGTGTCGACGTGCCACTGTCGCCGGGGTTGGTCCTGCGGGCCTACCGGGCGGAGTTGGTGTCGGGAGAACCGGTCGCGCTCGACCATGCTCAATTGACATGGGTCGACGCCGAAGAACTGTTGTCGATGGATCTGGTGGACAACGATCGAGCCTGGATCCCCGAGTTACTCGCGGAATTGAGCGCGCTTACGCCGCACGAGCCTTCTTGAGACCCGCTTTCAGTTCCTTCTTGGATGCGCCCTCGTTCTCGAGCTTCTTCATCCGCATGATGACGACGGGACACTTGATGCACCGCGTCTTCTTGCGGCAGCACTTCTTCTTCGGCTTGAGCTGCGAGACCTTGCTTGCCTTGACTTTTCCCATGTGACGCTGCGGCTTTCCTGTTTCACTACGGCGGAGAGCCCGCTCTTGGAACGAGGTTAGCGTACCCTTAAATGACCTGTTTCTCCAGGTCGTAATCCTACGCGCATCGGCGTGGTGCAGATCACTATTCGCTGGTGGGGGCGGTGATAGAGGCCGCACAATGCAGGAGTATCAGCCCGGAGCGAGTAGTATTTACTAGGCCGCGGTGCCTTCTCAGGCGATTCGTGCCCTGATTCGGATCACACACTCGTGCAGCGGCCACCAGAAGAGCCGTGCGACTTGACTTTCGCGTGGCCGAATCAACTCAGCCAGGAGAGCCATCGCGTGACCATCACCAGCTTCCGTAACGTTGCCATCGTCGCACACGTCGACCACGGCAAGACCACCCTCGTCGACGCCATGCTTCGTCAGTCCGGCGCGTTCGAGGAGCGCGCCGAGCTGGTCGATCGCGTTATGGACTCCGGCGACCTCGAACGCGAGAAGGGCATCACCATTCTCGCGAAGAACACCGCAGTACATAAGGTCAACGAAGACGGTTCCATCACCGTCATCAACGTCATCGACACCCCCGGCCACGCCGACTTCGGTGGCGAGGTCGAGCGCGGCCTGTCCATGGTCGACGGCGTCGTCCTGCTCGTCGATGCTTCCGAGGGACCCCTGCCGCAGACGCGTTTCGTGCTGCGCAAGGCACTCGCCGCTTCGCTGCCCGTCATCCTGGTCGTCAACAAGACGGACCGCCCCGACGCCCGTATCGAAGAGGTTGTCACCGAGGCTCAGGACCTGCTCCTCGACCTCGCATCGGACCTGTCCGACGAGGCCGCCGAAGCCGCTGAGCTCGCACTCGAACTTCCCGTCCTCTACGCGTCCGGTCGCGAAGGCAAGGCATCGACCGTGCAGCCCGAGAACGGCAAGGCTCCCGACGCCGAGGACCTCACCGCACTCTTCCAGGTGCTGATGGAGTACGTCCCCGCGCCGAAGGGCTCGGTCGACGCACCGCTGCAGGCTCACGTTACCAACCTCGACGCATCCGCATTCCTCGGTCGCCTCGCACTCGTTCGCATCCACAACGGCGAGCTGCGCAAGGGCCAGACCGTTTCCTGGTGCCGCGAGGTCGACGGCGAGCCCGTCGTCACGAAGACCAAGATCACCGAACTCCTCACGACCATCGGTGTCGAGCGCGTTCCCGGTGAGGTCGCCGTCGCCGGTGACATCTGCGCCGTCGCAGGATTCCCGGACATCATGATCGGCGACACCCTCGCTGATCTGGAGAACCCGGTCGCACTGCCCCGCATCACCGTCGACCAGCCGGCAATCTCGGTCACGATCGGCACCAACACGTCACCGCTCGTCGGTCGCGTCAAGGGTCACAAGCTGACTGCACGCATGGTCAAGTCCCGCCTGGACCAGGAGCTCGTCGGTAACGTCTCGCTCAAGGTCCTCGACATCGGTCGCCCCGATGCGTGGGAGGTCCAGGGTCGTGGAGAGCTCGCGCTCGCCATCCTCGTCGAGCAGATGCGTCGTGAGGGCTTCGAACTCACCGTCGGTAAGCCGCAGGTTGTCACGCAGCTCGTCGACGGCAAGGTTCACGAGCCTTTCGAAGAGCTGACCATCGACAGCCCCGAGGAGTACCTCGGCGCCATCACGCAGCTCCTGGCCAACCGCAAGGGCAAGATGGTCCAGATGTCGAACCACGGCGCAGGCTGGGTTCGCATGGAGTTCATCGTTCCTTCGCGTGGCCTCATCGGCTTCCGCACGGACTTCCTCACGGAAACCCGCGGAACCGGTATCGCCAACGCCGTGTTCGACGGATACGGCCCGTGGGCCGGCGAGATCCGTGCGCGCCACACCGGCTCGCTCGTCTCGGACCGCTCCGGCACGGTGACGCCGTTCGCCATGATCCAGTTGGCCGACCGCGGAACCTTCTTCGTCGAGCCCGGCGCAGACACCTACGAGGGACACGTCGTCGGTATCAACCCGCGTCAGGAAGACCTCGACATCAACGTCACCCGCGAGAAGAAGCTGACCAACATGCGTCAGTCGTCCGCAGACGTGATGGAGACTCTCGCAAAGCCGATCAAGCTCGAACTCGAAGCAGCGATGGAGTTCTGCTCCAGCGACGAGTGCGTCGAGGTCACCCCGGAGGACGTTCGCGTCCGCAAGGTGCACCTCAACGCAACCGAGCGCGCTCGCGAGCGTTCACGTAGCAAGGCACGCGACAAGGCTGCTCTGTAGTCTTTCGTCGGTTACAACCTGACAGGCGGATGTGCCTTTCAGCCGAGTTTTCGGCGGAAAGGTACATTCGCCTTCATGGTTTCCAGGCGAAAGATCTGCCAGGGAATCGAGTTGCAAAGGGGCGACGCGGCCCCGTACGGAAGGAATTGTCTGTGGCCTCAGGACGTCGCTACCTGGCGTTGGCAGTGGCAGTGACGGCGTTGTCACTGACTGCATGTACAGCCGATCCGCCGCCTCCGGTCGAGAGCACCGAAACCGTCAAGCCCACACCGACTCCGGTCGTTCCGACGATGAAGCAGGTCACTGTGGCAATCGACGAGGTGGGAGGCGGATTCAACCCGCACCTGCTCGCGGATCAGTCGCCGGTCAACTCCGCAGTCGGCAACCTCGTACTGCCCAGTGCGTTTCGCCCGATCAATTCGCCCACACAACCTGGCGCGACGGAGTGGGCGATCGACGATTCTTTCCTCGTTTCCGCTGAAGTGACGTCGGAGGCCCCGTTCACGATTCGCTACCAACTGCGCAACGAAGCCCAATGGTCGGACGGCGCTCCCATTGCGGCAGAAGACTTTCGCTACCTGTGGCAGCAGATGATCTCGGTTCCCGGTGTGGTCAATCCCGCGGGCTATCAGATGATCGACGACGTGAACTCGTCCGGCGGCGGCAAAACGGTCAACGTCGTGATGCGTGCGCCGTATCCGGCATGGCGAGAGTTGTTCACCGATATTCTTCCGTCCCACCTGATCAAGGACACTCCCGGCGGTTTCAGCACCGGCCTGAGTGAGGGGATTCCGGTGTCGGGAGCCCACTTTCACGTGCGCTCGGTCGACCGCGGCCGGGACGAAATCGTGCTCGAACGCAACGACCGATTCTGGGGCAAGCCTTCAGACCCGGATCAGATAGTTCTGCGACGCGGAGGAACGGCTGCGCAGTTGGCGGATGCGCTGCGTACCGACGATGCCCAAGTGGCGCAGGTTCATTCGGGTAGTGCCACGGATATTCAGCTGTCTGCAATCCCGGGTGTCAGGACGGCGTTCTCCTACGTTCCGCGCACTCTCGACATCAACGTGAACGGGCGAAGCAAGAACTTCGCGGATGTTCGGGTGCGTAAAGGTGTTCTGGGACTGCTCGATCCGGACCTGCTCGCCGTGGTGGCGGCAGGGAGTGAATCGGCGTCCGCCCCGGTGAAAGCTCAGATTCTCGCTCCGTCGGATCCGGGATATGCGCCCACCGCGCCGCCGAAACCGACCAGGGAGCAAGCACTGGGCGAGCTGACCGCAGCCGGCTACCTGACGGCACCGCCCACCGGAATCGTCACGGGCACTGGAACGGTCGGATCGATCGTCCGTGACGGCGCCCAGTTGACACTGCTGATCGGCGCTCCCGAAAACGACGACATCGCGATCGCCGTGGCAAACACCGCTGCCGACGAATTGCGTGACGTGGGAATCCTGGCGACCGTCGAATCGGTGGCGCCGGAGGAACTCTACGGCGAGGACCTGACGACAGGACGCGTCGACATGATCGTCGGTTGGAGCCGGGCAGGCGCCGACACGGCCACTTCGCTGGCCTCGCGGTTCAGTTGCCCGAGCGCACCTTCCACTCCGGCAACAAGTTCGGCAGTGCCCGCACCGACGCCGTCGCAGACACCGGAGCCCATCCGAACGACAAGCGTCGAGGCTCCGAGCAACCTGTCCGGGCTGTGTGATCCGGCGTTGCAAGGTCGGATCGACGAAGCGCTCAGTGGCATCGGGGATCTCGGGTCGTTGATCGCCGATGCGGAACCCAAGCTGTGGGATCTTGCGGCGGTTTTGCCGATCGTGCAGAGCCGAGCGCTGGTCGCGGTCGGGACCGGAGTCGAGGGCGTGGTCCTCGACGGGCCGGTGCAGGTGGGGATATTCGGAAACGCTACGGACTGGGTGAGGGTGGAAAAGTGACCGCGTCGGCGAAGCGGCTTTTGTTGGTACACGCACATCCGGACGACGAAACGATCACCACCGGTGGCACCATCGCGCGATACGCGTCCGAAGGCGTCGAGGTCACAGTCCTCACCTGCACGTTGGGGGAGGAAGGCGAAGTGATCGGTGATGCGTGGGCCGGGCTCGTGGCTTCCGAGGCCGATCAACTCGGTGGCTACCGGATCGCGGAACTGAGCGCTGCTTTGTCGGCTTTGGGCAGTGCCGCTCCTCGCTTCCTCGCCGGTGCCGGTCGGTATCGCGACTCCGGAATGATCGGCACACCTTCGGCCGCCAATCCCCGTGCTTTTGTCAATGCTCGACTCGACGAAGCAGTCGGCGCGGTGGTCGCCGTCATTCGTGAGATTCGGCCGCACGTCGTGATCACGTACGACCCCAACGGCGGCTACGGGCACCCGGATCACATCCAGGCGCACGCGATCACGACAGCGGCCGTCGAAGCTGCAGGAACGACCGCGTATCCCGAGACCGGCGAGCCGTGGTCGACTCCGAAGTTCTACTGGACCGTGACCGGGCGCAGCGGACTCGAACGCGGCATCGCGGCGATTTCCGAGTTCCCGGAGAACTGGCGTCTGCCCGAGCCCGGGGAATTGCCGAGCGTCGAGGACACAGACGTGACGACGGCAATCGACGTTCGAGGCGTCATCGATGCGAAGGCGAGGGCATTGAGCGCCCACGCCACTCAGGTGACGGTAGCCCCGAGCCGAGCCGAGTTCGCATTGTCGAACAACGTGGTCCAACCGATCCTGACGGTCGAGCATTTCGTATTGGCCGCCGGCGCGCTCGGTCCGGTGGGTGAGGACGGCCGCGAGCGCGATCTGTTCGGCGGGCTGCACAGCTGACCTGGGCGTCGGCTCACAGGCATTGCGATCGACGCCGTAGTGGTGTGTGATGCGTGTCACCGGATGGGTGGTCCTTTCGGTAACAGCAAAGCCTGGGGGCTGAAGAAATGTACAACTGGGAC
The DNA here is from genome assembly GCF_044908235.1 of Rhodococcus sp. 27YEA6. Taxonomy (NCBI): domain Bacteria; kingdom Bacillati; phylum Actinomycetota; class Actinomycetes; order Mycobacteriales; family Nocardiaceae; genus Rhodococcus; species Rhodococcus sp. 27YEA6. The sequence goes on from NZ_JBIYCY010000001.1 coordinate 1,173,052, forward strand.
CTGCAGAACCAGATCGTCGCCTTCGTCGATTCGTTGCGTCCGATGGCTGGTTATTACCACGACTTGTATTACGGGTCGCTCTACGCATTCGCAGATCAGCAGAGTCATTTGCTGACTCTGCTCGGGTTCCCGCCGGTTCCCTGATCAGCTTCGTGCTTTTCGGGCGCGAGCCGGGGTGCTTGTCGGGAGGGACCCCGCGCTCGCGCGATGACGACCGATAGACCACTATCAAAACCATGACGACCGTCGAGAACAACACGGACGCCTCGACAGGAACGTCGCTGTCGTGGCTCGACCCTGTCATCCTCGGCGTCCTGATTTTCGACGGATTTCTGTGCGCGGTGTTGTCCGTCCTGTTCTTGCCGACTCATCTCGGTACGACGGCATTTCCCATCAGCATTCTCGTAGCCGCGACCGCGAACCTCGTATTGGTGATCGCCGCCCGCACGGTTACGACGCCGGGTAGGGCCGCATTGCCGCTCGCCGGTTGGATCGTCGGGTTCTTGGTGTGCATGGTGGGCGGCCCCGGCGGCGACGTACTCGTGCTTTCGTCCCCTCTGACCTTCCTGCTGCTGGTCGGTGCGATCGCTCCGGCCGCCGTTTTCCTCTTCAAAGTGGCGATCAACAGACTTGCCACCCTCAGCTCGCAATAGTTCTCGGCGCGCGCGTAGGAAACTGACCCGTGCATAAGGGACACTCAGCCTGTGGCTGAACATGATTTGGCGGGTGCGACTATCGCCTTGACCGCAGAACGGCGTGTCGAAGAATTTGCGACGCTCCTCGAACGTCGAGGCGCGGAGATCGTGCGGACACCGGTGATCCATGTGCTGCCGTTGGTGGACGATCGAGACCTGAGGACTCAGACGTCCGCTTTGATTGCCGATCCTCCGGAATTGGTCGTGATCAGTACCGGGATCGGCTTCAGGGGTTGGCTCGACGCCGTCGCCTCGTGGGGTTTGACCGACGAGTTCCTCGGGGCTCTCGCCCACACGCGCATCATCGCCCGCGGCCCGAAGGCGACGGGCGCCATCCGAGGCGCCGGACTGCGCGAGGAATGGTCGCCTTCGGGTGAGTCGTCCGAGGAAGTTCTGGCACATCTCGGAAGCGAGGGAGTGGCAGGCTTGCGCATCGCAGTCCAGTTGCACGGCACCATCACCGAATGGGAGCCGTTGACGGACCTGAGCGCCTCCCTCGCCGACATCGGCGCGGTTGTCACTCCGGTATCGGTCTATCGGTGGATCCGGCCGCCGGATCAGTCGCCGGTCCGCGCGTTGGTCGCTGCAGTTCGTTCCGGTGCGATCGACGCGCTGACCTTCACCAGTGCCCCCGCGGTCTCCTCGATGCTCAGCACGGCAAAAGAAATGGGCGAGCTGGAGCGGTTCGTCGCAGCGATGCGCGGACCGGTACCGACCTACTGCGTCGGACCGGTGACGGCCGCCCCGCTGGAACTCCTCGGTGTTCCGACCATCCAGCCGGAGCGATCGCGTCTCGGTTCGCTGGCGCGGCTCATCATCGACGACCTGCCCACACGTCGCCACCGCCCGGAGTGACGGCTTCGATCAATGCCCACGCGTTCTCGGCGGGGAGATCGATCACCTCGTAGCTTCCGGTGCCGGCGGGCGTCGCGGCGACGACGGTTGCCACTCCCGCGCGTCGTTGGAAGAACGTCTCGCGCACCGTCCATCCGATGACACCTTCGGATTCGAGACTGTGACGCTGGCGATCGAGCGAGCCGTTTCGGGTGATCAACCATCCGGGTAGTACTGCGTGGCCGAGGCCGTTGTATCGGTCGTAGGCGAGGGCGGTGCCACCGATGGCGAGTACGGCGACCCCGAACCACGCGTAGATCGGTACATCGAGTCCAGAAGCCGCGCACGCCACACAGACCAGGAACGCCACCGCGGCGAGGAACAGTGCTCGGGTGTACCGGCGACGCCGCGCGGCCGGGCCGTGCGGGATCAGCGGGGCGGACGCCTGGCGTGAGTCACCGATCACGGTGGCCATCACTCGCTCGGCTTCCCTGCGCGGTCCCTGCGGGAGCAGTAGCGAAGATTCCTTCTTCTCGGCGCTGACCCCGGTCATGATGGCGTCGAGCCGCGCGCCGCGGGCCAATCGCAGCAGGAGCGGTTCCTTGAGCGTCGTGCCGCGGAGGCGGGCGCGGTCGAGTGTGGTTTGCCGAGTCTTCAACAGGCCGTGACTGACATGCAGGATGCGGCCGTTGTCGGTGAGTTTCATGTTGCCGAACGCGATCAGGTACTGGACGCAGGCGAGTGCACTCGACAGCACCAGCAGCACGACGAGTGCGATGACGACCATCAGTGCGATGCCGAGGCTCTCGAGTGAGTCGAAGCTGTCGCTCACTGCCGAGGATTTCGCGACGGCAGCGCCGATGCCGTATTGGAACGAGATGCCGATGATGGCTGCGATGATGGCGATTCCGGTGAACGAAAAGGGGGCGTAGCGAACCCAACTCGGTTCCCAGTGACCGATTTCGGTGTCGACCGGTTCGGTGATGCTTTCGACCGGCGTGCCCGGGGTTTCCAGTCGCCGTGCTTGCTGGGCGCCGGCCAACAGTGCGGCGCGTAGGTCCGGAACCAGGGCGGTCGACAGGGCGTTGAGCTCGAACTTGTTCGAATCGTGGCCGCTCCCGGCGCGCTGGCCGGTACCGATGCGCACGATCGACAGTCCGAGCAACCGGTGCATGACCCCGGCCTCGACGTCGACGGATCGGATGCGGCTACGCGGGACGGAGAGCAGCTTTTTCTGGAAGACCCCGGTGCGCAGTTGAACGTGGACGGGTCCGATTCGGTACGTGGTGGTGAAATACCGCAACAAACCGAAGATGACGAGCAGAGTGACGACGCCGAGTCCCCACCAGTGGTTTCCGGATTGGCTGCCGAGAACTACGGAGACGAGTAGGACCGGGAGCAGTTTGACGACTTCGTTGACGGGGTGGACCAGAAGCATGCGTCGGTCGAGGCGGAGCCAGGGCTGTTCCTCTTCCGCGGCCTCGGCAGCTGCCGTTTCCGCCTCTACCGGGATCTCGATCGCGGTCGGGTCGCCCAACTGTTTCTCGTTCACGTCGCGTCTCCCACGTTGGTACCCGCGATCTCCGTCAGTTGAGCCACCGTGCGGTCGGCGACTTCCTGGTCGAGTGCGGAGATCTTCACGGCCCCGGCCGACGACGCTGTCGTGACCGTGACGGTTGCCAGACCCAACATGCGGTCGATCGGTCCGCGCTCGGTGTCCACGGTCTGCACGCGCGAGATCGGTGCGATGCGTCGCTCCTGGGTGAACCAGCCGGTGCGGGTGTATACCGCGGTGTCACTGATCTCCCATCGGTGGACCCGATACCGCCACGCCGGGACCATCAGAATGTAGGTGGCAGCGAAGAGTACGGTGACTGCGAATACGGTGCCGACCACCCAGGACGGGATTCCGGGTACCAAGACGGCACAGACGATTTCGGCGACGATGACGGGTACCCAGAACAGTGAGGCAGTGATTGCCCACAGCCTCGGGGCTTTGGTGCTGGGTCGCCATAAGGGGTCGGCCATGGTCAGCGGTTGCGGCGCAGTCATGGGCACTACTTTGGTCGAGTGAGGGGCGATCTGTCGACATCGGCCCTATCGTGGAGTGTGGCGACCGCGAAGGGAGCACGTGATGACCGAACAAGATGCGACATTCGACCCGGAGGCTCCGGAATCAGATGCGCTCGAACAATCGACACCCGTAGATCCGAACGCCCCTGAAGAACCCGATCTGACCGACATTCCGCTCGACGCGCCAGTGGCTGACGTGGTGGATCAACGAGTCGAGGTTGCGGTCGACGACGACTACCGGCCGTCGTGATCGAGGCGGTGTCGGGGCGGTGAGGCCTCCTACTTCTGGCACCGGGTGGCACTAGTCGTCCCACATGGCGCATGATCGCTAGGTGAACCGAACTGGTGATGACTCCGGCAAACCCACCATGCTTCCGATGCCAGGTATTTCCGCGTCCGCCTCGTCCAGTCCGTCGCCCGGCCCGTCAGCGTCGGCGATGCGGCGAGTTCTCCGTCGTGCACGCGACGGAGCGACCCTGAACGTCGACGAGGCGGCAACGCTGCTGCAGGCACGGGGAACCGATCTGACCGATCTGTGTTCTTCGGCGGCCAAGGTTCGCGATGCCGGTCTGCTGGCAGCGGGTCGGCCGAACACCGTGACGTATTCGCGAAAAGTTTTCATTCCGCTGACCCGTCTGTGCCAGGACAAGTGCCACTACTGCACATTCGTCACGGTGCCGGGGAAGCTGCGTGCCGCTGGGCACGGCATGTTCCTGGAACCGGACGAGGTTTTGGACATTGCCCGGGCAGGCGCCGAATTGGGCTGCAAGGAAGCGTTGTTCACGCTGGGGGATCGCCCCGAGGCTCGCTGGCCGGAAGCCAAGCAATGGCTGGACGAACGCGGCTACGACTCCACCCTCGACTACGTGCGAGCGATGTCGATCCGGGTACTCGAGGAGACAGGCCTGCTCCCACACCTCAATCCCGGTGTGATGAGCTGGCAGGAACTCTCGCGGCTCAAGCCCGTTGCGCCGTCGATGGGCATGATGCTCGAGACGACCGCTACCCGGCTGTTCACCGACAAGGGTGAGTGCCACTACGGCAGCCCGGACAAGGACCCGGCGGTTCGGCTACGCACCCTGACCGACGCAGGCCGACTGAACATCCCCTTCACCACGGGAATTCTTGTGGGCATCGGGGAGAACTTCCTCGAACGTGCCGAGTCGATCATGGCGATACGCAAGTCGCAGAAGGCGTTCGGCCACATCCAGGAAGTGATCATTCAGAACTTCCTGGCCAAGCCCGATACCGCGATGCGCAATACGCCTGATGCTGGACTCGACGAGTTTCTCGCGGCCATCGCCGTCGCACGCCTGCTGCTCGGGCCGACGATGCGGATCCAGAGTCCGCCGAATCTCGTCTCGAACAGCGAGTGCCTCGCGCTGCTCGGCGCAGGCGTGGACGACTGGGGCGGGGTATCACCGTTGACCCCCGATCACGTCAACCCCGAGCGTCCCTGGCCGAATCTCGAGACCTTGGCCGAGATCAGCGCCGAGGGCGGCTTCACGCTGACCGAACGCACTGCGGCTCAGCCGGCATATGTCCTGGCCGGGGCTCCGTGGATCGATCCGCGTATTGCGGGTCACGTGCAGGCGCTGGCGGATCCCAAGACCGGTCTCGCCTTGCCCGACACCAAGCCGGTGGGTCGGCCGTGGCAGGAACCGGACGAGTCGTGGGAATCGAGCGGACGCGTCGATCTCAATACCGAGATCGACACGGACGGGCGCAACACCGAGACCCGCAGTGACCTGGGCAGTGCGTTCGGCGACTGGGAGACCGTGCGCGAACAGGTTCTCGAGCTCAGTGCTCCGATTCGCGTCGACACCGATCTGCTGGCTGCGCTCCGCAGTGCCGAACGCGACCCGGCCGGATGTTCCGACGACGAGTACCTGGCCCTCGCCACGGCGGAGGGCCCGGGCCTGGAAGCCGTTGTGGCACTGGCGGATGCGCTGCGCAAGGATGCCGTCGGCGAGGACGTCACCTACGTGGTGAACCGGAACATCAACTTCACCAACATCTGCTACACGGGCTGCCGATTCTGTGCGTTCGCGCAGCGCAAGGGTGACGCCGACGCGTTCACGCTGTCGGCAGAGCAGGTCGCCGACCGTGCGTGGGAAGCGCACGTCGCCGGCGCAACCGAGGTGTGCATGCAGGGCGGTATCGATCCGGAACTTCCCGTCACCGGTTACGCCGACCTGGTCCGGGCCGTCAAGAAGCGCGTGCCGTCGATGCACGTCCACGCGTTCTCTCCGATGGAGATCGTGAACGGTGCATCGCGCAGTGGTGAGAGCATCAGGGATTGGCTGACGGCCCTTCGTGAGGCGGGCCTGGACACCATTCCCGGTACGGCAGCGGAGATCCTCGACGACGAGGTGCGCTGGATCCTCACCAAGGGCAAATTGCCGACGGCGGAATGGATCGAAGTGGTCACCACGGCGCACGAGGTGGGGCTGCGGTCGAGTTCGACGATGATGTACGGGCATGTCGATCAGCCGCACCATTGGGTCGGGCACCTGAACGTTCTTCGCGGAATCCAGGACCGTACAGGCGGATTCACGGAGTTCGTGCTGCTGCCGTTCGTTCACCAGAGCGCGCCCCTGTACCTGGCGGGCGCTTCCCGGCCAGGGCCGACCAATCGGGACAACCGCGCTGCGCACGCGTTGGCACGCATCATGCTGCACGGCCGCATACCCAATATCCAGACCAGCTGGGTCAAACTTGGCATCACCGGAACGCAGATGATGCTCAACGGCGGCGCCAACGACCTCGGCGGAACGCTGATGGAAGAGACGATCTCGCGGATGGCCGGCTCCGAACACGGTTCCGAGAAGACCGTCGCAGAACTGCGCGCCATCGCCGAGGGAATCGGACGTCCGGCACGCGAACGAACCACCACACATGCACGACGCGAAGGAGCGATTGCCTGATGGCTGACGTACTGGGGGACCGCAAGGTCGTCGAGGTTCTCGATCGAGCGGTGTGGGGGATCAACCCGGTTCTCGACCTCGCCTACAGCGATCCGCTCGGTATCAAGCGTCGGACGTTCGAGCCGACCGATCCCGAGCGAAACGCTGCTGCGATGGTGTTGGACGCGGCCGCTTGGGTCCTCGACGTCGTCAAGTTCCCCGGGACGGCGGCGTGGTCGGTGATGACCGACGAGCAGCGCTCGAAGTGGTGGACGACCCGGTTGGGTGCACTCAACACCGTTGCCGTCGCGTTTCCCGGCATCTTCGGTGTCCTCCTCAATCGGTTGCCGATCCAGGACCTGCTGGCCTTCGCGAATCAGGCCGTTGTGCTCGTTGCGGTTGCCCGTGAACACGGAGTGACCGAACGGGATCAGCAGGTGGACCTCCTGGCGTCGGTGCTGTGCCGGCGTGAGACGAAGTCTCGAGAGCTTCTCACCGGAGAGGACTTCGCCGAGAAATCAGCCGGCGGCGCCGACGAGACCTGGCGCCCGTTCGCGCTCATCGGAATGTTGTGGCGCACGTCCAAGACTTTTCGTGCCATCACGGACGAGTTGCACAAGCGGCCGTCTCGGACAAAACCGTACGAGATCATCGGCAAGATTCCGGTGGTCGGCGTCGTGGCGGATTACCTCGGTGAGCGGGGCGCACTGGTACGCGCGGCCGCTCTGGGGGAGAAGTGGATCGCGATTCGGTCGAGGAACATCACCGCAGTAGGCTGAAATGTGTTACCCCCGCCTGCTCAGAGTCGGTCGGCAGGGGGATAATAGGCTGTTCCCGCGGTACGTGAGAGTCGTATCGGATTTTCGGCCCCTTGCAACTGCGTGTTGCGGCGGCGATGCACGACAGGAAGGCAGGGAGATCGGCAGTGACCTACACGATTGCTGAACCGTGTGTAGATGTGATGGACAAGGCGTGCATCGAAGAATGCCCTGTCGACTGCATCTACGAGGGTGGACGCATGCTTTACATCCACCCCGACGAGTGTGTCGACTGCGGCGCGTGTGAGCCTGTCTGTCCCGTCGAAGCCATCTTCTACGAAGACGACGTCCCGGACCAGTGGAACGCGTACATCAGCACCAACGTCGATTTCTTCGACGATCTCGGCTCGCCGGGTGGAGCGGCCAAGCTCGGCAAGGTCGACTACGACACGCCGTTCATCAAGGCGCTGCCTCCCATGGGTGAGGAATAGAGATCTTGTCTCGTACTCCGGTGGCCGCTGGGCTTCCTGATTTTCCGTGGGATTCGCTCGCCGATGTCACGGCGAAGGCGCACTCTCATCCCGACGGCATCGTGAACCTGTCCGTGGGGACGCCGGTGGATCCGGTGGACCCGGTGATTCAGGAGGCTCTGGCCTCTGTTGCCGAGGTGCCCGGATACCCGACGACTCATGGCACGCTCGCGCTTCGCGAGGCCGTGGCGGAGTCACTGGATCGCCGCTACAACATTCCCGACGTCGATCCGGCAGCGGTGCTGCCGGCCATCGGTACCAAGGAAATGATCGCGTGGCTGCCGAAATTGCTCGGTCTCGGAGCCGGCGATCTGGTGGTCATTCCGGAGTTGGCGTACCCGACGTACGAGGTCGCAGCGAAACTGGCAGGTGCTCGTGTCCTGCGCGCCGACGGCTTGAACAAGCTCGGTCCCGAGTCGGCGGCGATGATCTTCGTGAACTCGCCCTCGAATCCCACCGGCAAGGTGCTCGGCCTCGAGCACTTGCAGAAGGTCGTGGCCTGGGCGCGCGAGCGCGGCGCCATCGTCGTCTCCGACGAGTGCTACCTCGGATTGACGTGGGAAGCCGATGCGCTCTCCATTCTCGATCCTCGTGTCAACGACGGTGATCTGACCGGTTTCCTTGCGGTCCACTCACTTTCGAAGACGTCCAATCTCGCGAGCTATCGCGCCGGGTTCGTCACCGGTGATCCGGCTCTGGTGTCGGAACTGCTCGAGGTGCGCAAGCATGCGGGCATGATTCTGCCGCTACCGATCCAGGCGGCGATGACCGCAGCCTTGGGCGACGACCAACACGAGAACATCCAGCGCGAGCGGTACCGCGAGCGTCGTAGTGTGTTGATCGAAGCTGTTCGAGGCGCCGGATTCACCGTCGACAATTCCGAGGCAGGTCTGTACCTCTGGGCGACGCGCGGCGAGGAATGTCGAGCGACGGTCAGTTGGTTCGCCGATCGTGGGATCCTCGTTGCCCCCGGTGAGTTCTACGGACCGAGCGGGAGCAAGCACGTGCGGATCGCGCTCACTGCAACAGACGAACGAATCGCCGCGGCAGCAAAGCGCCTCTCCGCCTGAATCGTGTGCTTTCCCAGGTGTCAGGTTCCCTGATGTCGGTATCGGTCCGATGTAAGGTCGCGCTGTGACCACCTCAGGGACCGGCGGCTTGGACGCGGTACTGATTTTTGCTGTCGTTGCTGCCTCGGTTGCACTGATGCTCGTGTGGTTGAAAAGTCGTCGAGTTTTCGGAGAATTCCCACTCTCGGCAGCTCTCCTCTGGCTGATGGTTGCAGTGCCTTCCATCTTGCAGGCGGCGATGCCGGGACTGCTCGAGATGTTTCGTCGTGATCCCGCGTTGATTCGTGACGGGCAATGGTGGCGCATTCTGACCTCCGTGCTCGTTCAGGACGGAGGGGCCGCAGGAACTGTCACCAATCTCGCGACGCTGGCCGTGGTTGCACCGCTTGCGTTTCGGCTCTGGGGCGCCGCACGTGGCTGGGCTCTCTTCCTGCTCGGTCAACTGTTGTTCGGTTTGCTCACCACCGCAGTCTTCCCGTCGACCGGCGCAGGCAACTCCGGTGCCACGCTTGCTCTGGCAGCGGCGGCCGCGGGGATCGGCGTTCTGGTGCGCCCGCGAATGCCTGAGATTGTTCTGACGGTCGTGATTGTCGTCGGCGGCGCAACATTGGTGACGGTCGACGACGCACACGGATTCGCGGTGCTTTCCGGGGCGCTCTTGGGGGCTGCGCTGGTGACGCTGTTCCCTCCGCACTCGATGGACGCGCGTCGGGCAGGAGAAAGTTTGCGACCATCCGCGCTGTGAGATGCTGTCGTGGTGCTGCTGAGATCCTTGAACCCCCTTGCTGTTGCCCGCGGTGACGACCTCGATGACGCCGTGACGATCGGTGACACGGTTCTCTCGCGGAGTGCCATTCTCGGTGCCGCGACCTCGGTCGCGGAGCGAGTGGCGCAGGCCGATCGGGTTGCCGTATTGGCAACTCCCACAGCAAAAACGATTCTCGCCGTCGTCGGGGCGTTGATTGCCGGCGTCACCGTTGTGCCGGTCCCGCCGGACTCGGGGAAGGCTGAGCGAGAGCACATTCTGCGTGACTCCGGTGCCCAGGCGTGGCTCGGCGAAACGGACGACCACTGCGAAGGCCTGCCCGTGGTTCCCGTCCGATTGCACGCTCGCTCGTGGCACAGCTATCCCGAACCGGCACCGCAGTCCACAGCATTCGTCCTGTACACGTCCGGAACTACCGGCCCACCGAAGGGCGTTCTGCTCAGTCGCTCGGCTATCGCAGCCGGGCTCGACGCGCTCGCCGAGGCCTGGGACTGGACGTGGCGAGACACCCTCGTACACGGGCTTCCGCTCTTCCACGTGCACGGACTGATTCTCGGAATCCTCGGCCCCCTCCGGATCGGCAGCCGGGTGATCCACACCGTCAAGCCGACGCCGGAAAACTACGCAAGGGCCAAAGGCTCCCTCTACTTCGGTGTCCCCACCGTCTGGTCGCGTATCGCCGAAGACGAAGAAGCTGCCCGCGCGTTGTCCGGTGCCCGACTTCTGGTCTCCGGTAGTGCGCCGCTTCCCGTGCCTGTCTTCGAAAAGCTGCGGGAGCGAACAGGATTGACGCCCATCGAGCGTTACGGCATGAGTGAGACGATGCTGACCCTGAGCACGCGTTTCGACGGCGAGCGACGCCCGGGGTGGGTCGGCGTGCCGCTGCGCGGAGTCGAGACTCGTCTTCGTGACGAGAAGGGCAACGACGTGCCGCACGACGGCGAGAGTATCGGCGGCCTACAGGTACGTGGGCCGATGCTTTTCGACGGCTACTTGAACCGTCCGGACGCAACCGCCGAGTCCTGGACGGAGGACGGCTACTTCAAGACCGGTGACGTCGCCGTCATCGACGAGGGTGGGTTCCACCGAATCGTCGGCCGCGAATCCATCGACTTGATCAAATCCGGTGGATTCAGAGTCGGCGCCGGCGAGATCGAGACCGCCATCCTCGGGCACCCTTCGGTGTCCGAAGTTGCGGTGATCGGTGTCCCCGACGCCGATCTGGGGCAACGGATCATCGCCGTCGTAGTCCGTAAGCCCGGGACTCCCGAGGTCACCGAAGCCGAATTGGTCGAGTTGGTCGGGGCGGAGTTGTCGGCGCACAAGCGTCCCCGTGAGGTTCGATTTGCCGAGACTCTGCCACGTAACGCGATGGGCAAGGTTCAGAAGCGTGAGCTGCTCTAGGCAGGTCGGTTTGCTGAAAAGTCGCTGCGACGCTTGAAGGTTCGTGAATTCGGCCGGCCTGTCCCGAAATGTGGGCTCGCCGGTTCTCCGACGATTCAGCGCTAGTTGGAATTTCTGTGTTCTTGGCTACACTACCGCCCGGTAGGGACAGTTCCAGTCGCGCGCATACCGTCGGTATGCCTGAGTGCGAGTGGCCTCGGAAGGGCAGATTTCATGGCGGGCGGACGGCATTCGAGTCCTGACAGCGGGCGGTCGATCGGGTTCTACGCAGTGGGTGGGTTGGTTGCCGTCGCGGTAGTCGCCACCGGGGTGGTGGTCTTCAAGGCAACACAGTCCGATTCCTGCGAGAGCGTCGACGAGTACTCGCTGGCAGCGGATCCTGCGATCGCGCCGGCAGTCACGGAGATCCTCGCAGAATCGTCGCCGGAGCAGACAGGCTGTTCACGGATCACGGTCACTTCTGCGCTGCCCGGGGACGTTGCGGGAACCCTGGGTAAGGGCGTGGACGCGCCGGACATGTGGATACCGGATTCGACAGCGTGGGTGGGCAAAGCTGCATTGACGGCCAAAGGGCCGGTCGCTGCCGCCGGCGGTTCGATCGCCACCTCGCCTGTCGTACTTGCCTCCGGCGGTGGCGAACAGTTTGCCAGTTGGCTCACGGCGCTACAGGTTCCCGATCTGGCGTTGGGCAATCCGTTGTTCACAGGGGTTGCGTCGGCGCCCATTCTCGGAGCTCTCGCGGAGACCGGGGCCACCTCCGAATCCGTTCGAGCGGCACTCGTACCCCATGCGCAAGCGGAGAGTGTTCGTACCGAAGAGCAGCCGGTGGGACAGAAGATGCTCACCGAATTGGTCAGCTCCGGAAAGGTCGGTGTTTCGACCGAGCAACAGGTCGTCGAGTTCACGAAGGCCGAGTCGAAGATTTCCGCGACAGTACCGGCGACGGGAACCATGATCATGGATTACCCCCTGGTGGTCAGTGCTTCGGCACCGGACCGGCACTACGCCGCAGCCAAGAAGAGTGACGCCATCGCCGAGCTGTTGCACAGTGAATCTGCTCAGGAAGTGCTGACGCGCAGCGGGTTCCGTACTTCCGGCGGTGGAGCCGTCGAAGGTGGGGTCGGTGACGTCACGGCACTGACCGTGTCCGAACAGTCGGTGGCCGATCAAACGCTGGGCGCTTGGGCTCTGATGGCCAAGCCGATCCGGACACTCGTTGCGATCGACGTGTCTGCGTCGATGGACTACCCGGCGGCAGGCGGCAAGACGCGCATGCAGTTGACCACTGCTGCTGCTCTGGCCGGCAATCAGGTCTTCCCAGACAGCGTCGCTGCCGGTCTCTGGGCGTTTTCCCAAGGTATGAACGGAACCCAGGACTTCCAGGAATTGGTGCCGATCAGGCGCTACGACACGATCGTCGACGGTGTGACTCAACGAAAGTTGATGGCAGATCAGGCGAACCGGCTCACCGAACTCAAACGTGGCGCCACAGGTTTGTACGACACGACGCTGGCCGCATTCCGTAAGGTTCAGGAATCGTACGATCCGCGAGCAGTCAACAGTGTCATCATCTTGACCGACGGCGCAAACGAAGATCCTGACAGCATCAGCCGTGAACAGTTGCTCGATGTTCTTGCACGCGAGCAGGATCCGGCGCGTCCGGTCATCATCGTCACCATCGGCATCACCGATGACGCAGATGCGGCGGCGCTCGCCGATATCTCCCGCGTGACGGGCGGTTCGACGTACATCGCTCGTGACCCCTCGGAGATTTCCGAGGTGTTCGTGAACGCATTGGCTCACCGAGGAACTTAGGCCGCATCCGGACTGGTCCAGGGTGCCGGAAGTGGCGGAGCCTCAGACGAATACCGGTGCCCGGTAGGTGTCGTTGTGGTGAAGGTGTGCCGGTTACCTGGTACAGGTTCGGCAGTCCAGTCCGAGCCCTGTTTCGCGTAATTGCATGCCGCACACAACCCGGCACCGTTGGCTGCGCTGGTGAGGCCACCCCTCGAGTGATCGCGAATGTGGTCGCGGTGGCGAACCGGCGCGTCGCACCACGGAGTACGGCAGCTTCGATCACGGAGTTCGATCAATCGCGCCAACCCCTTCGGGAAGGTTCTCGCCGTGGATTCCATTGCGGTCAGCGCGCCCGTATCGGGGCGTGCGTAGAGCTTTCGGAGCGTTGCCACCGTTTCGGAGTCTTCGCTGGCCTTGGTGATCCATTCGCGTGCAATAGCGGCTGGTACAGGTCCGTACCCGTGGACGTACGCCGGGGCGGAATTGTCGCCCAACAATGACTGGTCGGAGACAACCAGATTCACGGTGACGGGTGTCGGTGTGGCGCGGCCGATTCCGGTAACTCGCTCGACCAGGAGATCAGCCATGATTTGCGCTCGGGTGCGCTTGTCCCCGCCGGCAAGTACGGAATCTGCGTCGCGCCTGAGCGTGGCGTGCACGGCGATACCTTCGGCCACGGGAAGGAACACATTGAGCCAGCACATCGTGTCGGGCGCAGGCCGTGACGTCACTCGTCTGTCTCCCACGGCTTTGCGTGCTCGTCTGGCAATACTATCGGAGTCTATTTCGGCAGTGCGTGCGCGGATTCTTTGTGTCAGTTGATGGTTGCCGCATCCGTCCAAGATTGCAGCGTCGCAGCAGAACTCGCGATCCAATGTAGCGCGATCCTGGGCGGTGAGACATGAAGTCTCGCGCATGAGGATCGTCGCTTGATGCTCACTGATGGAGCCGTCGACGAGTAGTCGAAGTGTGTGAGGCATCTCGTCGTTCAGTGCGCGGGCCAGGTTCAGATGCTGAGTTCCGAACCAAGCCGACTCTCGCCGTGCGAGGGCAATCTGCGCGTTGATTCCACGGCCTTGGTATGCGCGCGGCACTCCCCGTTCGCCGCGGTCGTTGCGGGTGAACGCGTCGAGATCGGCAGCCAGCAATGCCTGGGCACCAGCGCAACTGGCCTTCAACTCTTCCAATGCGCGCAGAAGATCCACGCGTGCTGCGTTGTCGATGGATCGATCCATGCTGGCGAGTGATGCCCGGAATTGTCCGATGGTCTCTTCGGATATCGCCTGTTTGGATATCGCCTGTCCAGATACTTGCGTCGTCACTTTTACCCCCCGGTAGTGTCGAACATACATTCGATACTAGCCTCGACAGCGAACGGACGCAACGCCTTTCTCCGTTGGCGTCTGAAAGTTCCGACAGTTCGGTTTTCGTGGTTGACTGGTCCTCATGATCGAGCTGAGGGGATTGACCAAGGTTTACGGACCGACGAAAGCGGTGGACGATTTGTCGTTCACGGTCAAGCCGGGCATCGTGACGGGCTTCCTGGGCCCGAACGGTGCCGGTAAGTCGACGACGATGCGGATGATCCTGGGTTTGGATCAGCCGACGTCGGGTGCGGCGTTGATCGAGGGCAAGCCGTACCGGGAGCTCAAGACGCCGTTGCGGACGGTGGGTGCGTTGCTGGATGCGAAGTGGGTGCACCCCAATCGCAGTGCGCGTGCGCATCTGCAGTGGATGGCTGCTTCGAACGGGATCCCGAAGTCCCGCGTCGACGAGGTGCTCGGGTTGGTCGGATTGTCCGAGGTGGCGGGCAAGAAGGCCGGCGGGTTCTCGTTGGGTATGTCGCAGCGTCTGGGGTTGGCGGGTGCGTTGTTGGGGGATCCGAAGGTGTTGTTGTTCGACGAGCCGGTCAACGGTCTCGATCCGGAGGGCATCGTCTGGATTCGTAAGTTCATGCAGCGGTTGGCGGCCGAGGGCCGCACGGTGTTGGTGTCGAGTCACCTTCTGTCGGAGATGGCGCTCACGGCGGAGCAGTTGGTGGTGATCGGTCGGGGTCGGTTGATTTCGGATTCGACGGTGGCGGAGTTCGTGGATCGTTCGTCGGAGTCGACGGTGCGGGTGCGTAGTCCTCAGCTCGATGCGTTGCGCAGTGTGTTGCTCTCGCAGGGGTTGACGGTGCGTGAGGACGGTTCCGGTGTTGCCCCGGCATTGGTGGTGGTGGATTCGACCACCGATGTGATCGGTGGGTTGGCTGGTTCGCAGGGGATCGTGTTGTACGAGTTGGCTTCTCAGCAGGGGTCGCTCGAGGATGCGTTCATGAAGTTGACCGGGGACGATGTCCAGTACCACGCATCCGGTATCGATCCGGGTGTCGGTGCACACCACGCAAATACACAGCAGGCAAACACGCAGCAGGCAAACACGCAGCAGGCTATGGGAGGTGCACTGTAATGGCTGTTCTCAGTGCTGAACGTATCAAGATCACCACGACCAAGTCGCCGCTGTGGTGCTCGGTCATCATCATCGTGCTCGGGTTGGGACTCGCTACCGTTTTCGGACTGAGCGCCAAGTCGTCGCTCAGCAGCCCCAACGGTGCAATGATGCCGACAGTTTCGGGGGCACTCAGTGGAGTGACCGGCTTCGGTGTGTTGGTTCTGATGATCATGGCGGCTCTCGCGATCACCAGCGAATATCGTTTCGGGACAATCCGCACCACCTTCCAGGCGGTTCCGAACCGCGCCTCGGTGCTCATCGCCAAAGCGGGCCTCATCGGTGGGTTCGGAGCGGTGCTGACTCTCGTGTTGTCGTTCGGCGCCTTCGGCCTCACGAAGGCCACATCAGGTGACGCCGGAAGATTCCTGACTCTGTCCGGCGACGAGAACTGGCGGGTCGTCTACGGAACACCGATCTACGCGTTCTTCTGCGTAGTTCTAGCCGTAGGAGTGGGCGCGTTGCTCCGGCAGTCTGCAGGTGCGATCGCGCTTCTGCTGTTGTGGCCCTTGCTGATCGAGAATCTTTTCAACCTGTTCGGAAGTATCGGCGAGAAGATCATGCCGTTCCTGCCGTTCATGAACGCCAACAATTTTCTCGGTTCCAGCGGTGGCGTCGATTTCCACTGGGGACCATGGGGCAGCCTGATCTACTTCGCCCTCTTCGTGCTCGTCGTATTCGGTCTCAGCATCGTCGTCGTGAACAGGCGGGATGCATAGGCACACGGATCAGACGGGCTGATTCTGCTTACGCCAACGGGCGTTCAGGAAACCCAATGCCGCGATCACGAGGAACAACACGGTGGTCGAGATCAACTGTGCACGGGCATCGGCGTCGAAGAGCATGAGGACGACGAAGACGCCAAGCATCGCGAGTGTCGCGTAGCTCAGATACGGGAACAGCCACATCCGAACCGTCAGCTTGCCCGACGCTTCGAGTTGTTTTCGCAGTCGCAGATGCGAGACGACGATGAAGATCCAGATGACCAGCAGCGCAGCGCCGACTGCGTTGAGCAGGATGCCGAGCAGGTCGTCGGGGAGCAGCCAGTTGAGCAGGACGCTGACGAAGCCGAAGAACACCGACAGCAGAACGGCATTGGTCGGAACTCCGGTGCTCGACAGTTTCGCCATGAAGGCGGGTCCGTCGCCGCGGCGCGAAAGTGAGAACGCCATGCGAGAGGTGCCGTAGATGTTGGCGTTGAAGGCGGAAAGCAACGCCACCACTACGACGAGTTCCATGAACCCGGCAACGCCTGGAATGTTCGCCTTGTTCAGGACGGCCACAAACGGGCCGCTCTCGAGTTCGGGGTCGTTCCAGGGCAGCACCAGAACCATGATCGAGATGGCGCCGATGTAGAAGACGCTGATGCGCCACACGACGCTCCGGACAGCGACGGCGATGGAGCGTTCCGGATTCTCGGATTCGGCTGCGGCGATGGTGACGATCTCGATCCCACCGAAGGCGAATGCCACGACGAGAAGTCCTGCGGCAATGCCGGACAGCCCGTTGGGCATGAAGCCGCCCTGGCCGAACAGATTGCTCGTACCGACCGGGTCGGTATCGGGCAGGAGGCCGAACACCAGCAGGACACCGATGATCAGGAAGCCGATGATGACGGTGACTTTGATTGCGGCGAACCAGAACTCGAACTCACCGAAGTTGCTGACTTTCGCCAGGTTCACCACGGCGAAGAACACCACGAAAACCAGGGCGACAACCCATTGCGGGATCGACGGCACCCAGTCGTTCACGATCGCCGAAGCCCCGGTGATCTCGGCGCCCAGCACCATGATCAGCATGAACCAGTAGAGCCAGCCCATCACGAAGCCGGCCCACTCGCCGATCCCCAGGCGCGCGTAGTGAGAGAAGGAACCGCTGGCCGGGATCGCGGCGCCCATCTCGCCGAGCATGCGCATCACGAACACCACGACGGCGCCCGCAAGGATGTAGGAGATCAGGACGGCCGGCCCGGCCTTGGCGATACCGACGCCGGTTCCGAGGAACAGGCCGGCGCCGATGGCCGAGCCCAGGCCCATCATCGTTAGATGGCGGACCTTGAGACCGTGGCCGAGAGCAGTGGTTGTTCCGTCGGAGACGTCGGTGCTACTCATCAGTCGTTGGCGTGCAAAGCAGCGTTCAGTTCGACGCCGGTGCCCTTCCACGGCACGACCTCGACGGCACCCGAGACCGAGTTACGACGGAAGAGAAGGTTCGACTTGCCGCTCAGTTCCTTGGCCTTGACGACGGTTCCGTCCGGGCCGGTGACCTTGGTGCCGGCGGTGACGTAGAGGCCCGCTTCGAGGACGCAGTCGTCGCCGAGCGAAATGCCGAGGCCGGCGTTTGCACCGAGGAGGCAGCGCTTGCCGAGGGAGATCGTTTCCTTGCCTCCACCGGAGAGGGTGCCCATGATCGAGGCGCCGCCGCCCACATCGGATCCGTCGTCGACGACGACGCCCGCCGAGATGCGACCTTCGACCATCGAGTTGCCGAGGGTGCCGGCGTTGAAGTTGACGAAGCCCTCGTGCATGACGGTCGTTCCGCTGGCGAGGTGTGCACCAAGTCGGACACGGTCCGCGTCACCGATGCGAACTCCGGACGGCACGACGTAGTCGACCATGCGGGGGAACTTGTCGACGCTGAACACGGTCACGACGCCGCGGATGCGCAGACGCGAGCGAACCTGCTCGAAACCTTCGACGGCGCACGGGCCGAAGTTGGTCCACACGACGTTGCTGAGCAGGCCGAACTGGCCGTCGAGGTTGACACCGTGGGGTGCGACGAGACGGTGCGAGAGGAGATGGAGGCGCAGGTAGACGTCATGTGCGTCGACCGGCGCCTTGGAGAGATCGGCGATGGTGGTGCGCACGACGACCTGCGATACCTCGCGAGCGTCATCAGTGCCTGCCAGCAGTGCAAGATCGGAAGGAATATCTGTTCCCTCGACGTTCTCGGTACCGGTCTTGTCGAATGTTCCCAGCTCCGGTGCCGGGAACCAGGTGTCGAGGACGGTTCCGTCCGCGGTCACGTTGGCGATACCTACTGCTGTTGCTCCCTGTGCGCTCACGGGACTAGAGATTACTGGGTGGTGGGTGCACCGGCCTAGGCTGGTGCGTGTGAGCATCCTCGATCTTGCTTCGGACCCCATCGACTTGACGGCCGCCCTGGTCGACATCCCCAGCGTCTCGCACGACGAATCCGTCATTGCGCAGGCTGTCGAGGATGCGCTGCGTGAGCAGACTTCGGGCTTCGAGATCATCCGCAACGGCAATGCCGTGTTGGCGCGTACGTCGCGTGGTTTGCCCAGTCGGGTCATGCTCGCCGGACATCTGGATACGGTGCCGATCGCGGACAACGTTCCTTCGCGGCGTGACGGCGACATCCTGCACGGCTGCGGGACCGTGGACATGAAGTCGGGCGACGCGGTCTTCCTGCACCTTGCGGCCACCATCGAGAACCTGGCCCACGATCTGACCCTCGTCTTCTACGACTGCGAAGAGATCGCCGCAACGTACAACGGCCTGGGACGGATCGAACGCGAGATCCCGCAATGGCTCGCGGCGGACGTCGCAATTCTCGGTGAGCCGACGGCCGGTTTCATCGAGGCCGGGTGTCAGGGCACGATGCGGGTGCGGTTGACGGCTTCGGGAACTCGCGCCCATTCGGCCAGGTCCTGGCTGGGGGACAATGCCATTCACAAGTTCGGCGGAGCGTTGGAGCGGTTGTCGGCGTACCAGCCGCGCTCGGTCGACATCGACGGTTGCGGCTACCGCGAGGGCTTGTCGGCGGTGCGGATCTCCGGCGGTGTCGCCGGAAACGTCGTCCCGGACGAAGCCGAGATGGACGTCAACTTCCGATTCGCACCCGATCGCAGCGAGGTACAAGCCGAGGCGCACGTGCGCGAAGTGTTCGACGGTCTGGGCCTCGGATTCGAGGTCACCGACTCCTCGCCCGGCGCGCTGCCTGGCTTGGCGAACCCGTCCGCTGCCGCCCTGATCGAGGCGGCCGGTGGTCAGTTCCGTGCGAAGTACGGGTGGACCGACGTGTCCAGGTTCTCGGCGCTCGGCATTCCTGCCGTGAACTACGGACCGGGTGATCCGAACCTCGCGCACAAGCGCGACGAGCACGTTCCGGTGCAGCAGATCACCGACGTCGCGGCCGTGCTGAGGAAGTATCTGTCGGCCTGACCGTTAGCCTTGCCGCATGGCACCAGAGAAGAATTCGGCTTCGAAGAAGCAGAGCTCGTCGATCAAGCACCGCGGGCCGGTTCAGCTTCGACGCAAGCGCAAGGACGAGAAGACCACGACGGATCAGCGCTTGCTCGACAAGCGCGGACCCACGGATTGGGTACACACCGATCCGTGGCGTGTGCTGCGTATCCAGAGCGAATTCATCGAAGGTTTCGGCGCACTCGCCGAGGTCCCGCGTGCGGTGACGGTGTTCGGTTCGGCCCGCACCACGGTCGATCATCCCGAGTACCAATCCGGGCGCGAGCTGGGAACGGCGTTGGCCGAGGCCGGGTACGCCGTCATCACCGGTGGTGGGCCAGGAGTGATGGAAGCTGCCAACCGCGGTTGCAGTGAGGCCGGCGGGTACTCGATCGGCCTCGGCATCGAGTTGCCGTTCGAGCAGGGACTCAACGAGTGGGTGGATCTCGGAATCAACTTCCGGTACTTCTTCGCACGCAAGACGATGTTCGTGAAGTACTCCCAGGCATTCATCTGCCTGCCCGGCGGCTTCGGAACACTCGACGAGCTGTTCGAGGCACTCACCCTGGTGCAGACCCACAAGGTCACGCGCTTCCCGATCGTCCTGTTCGGTACCGAGTACTGGTCCGGACTCGTCGACTGGATTCGCGGCACCCTCGAGCGGGACGGCAAGATTTCCGAAGGTGACGTGAACTTGCTGCACGTCACCGACAGCGTGGAAGAAGCAGTACGAATCGTCCTCAACGCCGACAAGGGCGTCGACGAGGCCGCAGATCTGGGGAAAGAAGAAGAATGGTGACCGATTCCGACAAGAAGTACTCGATCTGCGTCTACTGCGCGTCGGGTCCGGTGGACGAATCGTTCCTGGCGTTGGCTGCCGAGGTGGGAACCGCGATCGGTCGACGCGGATGGCAGTTGGTCTCGGGTGGCGGCAACGTGTCGATGATGGGCGCTGTCGCCGAGTCCGCTCGCGCGGCGGGTGCCTGGACCGTCGGCGTCATCCCGAAGGCCTTGGTGCACAAGGAAGTTGCCGACGTCGATGCCGACGAGCTGATCGTCACGGACACCATGCGCGAACGCAAGAAGCTGATGGAAGACCACGCCGACGCGTTCATCACGCTGCCCGGCGGAATCGGGACGCTGGAAGAGTTGTTCGAGACGTGGACGGCCGGCTACCTGGGAATGCACGAGAAACCTGTCGTGATGCTCGATCCCGTCGGCCACTTCACCGGCCTGCTCGAGTGGTTGAACAAGCTCGACGGGACCGGCTTCGTCGGGCGTCAGGCGCTGGACACTCTGCTGGTGAGGACGGACGTCGAGGCCGCGCTCGACGCGTGCGTCAAATCCTGATCAGACGCGTGCGTGAAACCCTGACCTGGGGCATGGCGGGCTTTATTACCGTGCAGTAAGGTGGCCGCAGACTGGGCGGCCGAATGGGCGCCGGATACGTGTTAGGGGAGCCATGAGTTCGGAAGCCCGTTCGACCGTCGGCCTGCTCGATCTGGCGGCAAAACTGCCGTCGATGATCACCGAGGTGCCGATCCTGGCGCGGGGGGCCGCCGGGCTCACCCGTAAGCCTTCGGCCAAGGAATCGATCGGGTTGATCTTCCAGAAGGCCGCGCACGCGCACCCGTCGCGCCCGTTCATCCGGTTCGAGGGCCACGCGACCAGTTACGCGGAAGCCAACGAACTGGTGAACCGCTACGCGGACGTTCTCCGTGGTCGAGGAGTCGACCGCGGAGACGTCGTCGGAGTGCTGGCAAAGAACACTCCCGAAGCGCTGCTGATCGCCTTGGCCGCGGTAAAACTCGGCGCGGCAGCGGGCATGCTGAACTACAACCAGCGCGACGACGTTCTGGCACACAGCCTTACGCTCCTCGACGCGCGGGTCCTGGTGGTCGCCGACGAGTGCGAAGAAGCCCTCGAATCGTTGCCCGCCGGATTTAGCGGACCGAACCAACTTCTCGTCAGCGAACTCGCGGATCTGGCGAAGACGGCTGATCCGTCCAACCCCGCGGTCACCGCCGAGGTGCTGGCAAAGGAGAAGGCGTTCTACATCTTCACCTCGGGCACCACCGGAATGCCCAAGGCCAGCTTGATGACTCACTTCCGTTGGCTGAAGTCGATGTCGGGCCTCGGGTTGATGGGCGTGCGCTTGCGCGGCTCGGACACCCTGTACTGCTGCCTGCCGCTCTACCACAACAACGCGTTGACGGTCTCGCTGTCCTCGGTGCTCGCGTCCGGTGCGACAATCGCGATCGGACGTCAGTTCTCGGCCTCGCGGTTCTGGGACGACATCGCACTGAACAAGGCGACCGCGTTCACCTACATCGGCGAACTGTGCCGCTATCTGCTCAACCAGCCGGTCAAGCCGACCGACAGCGACAATGTTGTTCGGCTGATGGTGGGTAACGGTCTGCGCCCTGAGATCTGGGCCGAATTCACCCAGCGGTTCGGCATACCCCGCGTCGCCGAGTTCTACGGTGCGAGCGAATGCAACATCGCGTTCGTCAACGCACTCAACGTCGACAAGACAGCAGGCATCTGCCCGTTGCCGCACGCCGTCGTGGAGTTCGACGAGGACACCGGAAAAGCGTTGCGTGGAGCCGACGGTCGACTCCGCAAGGTTTCCACGGGTCAGGTCGGACTCCTGCTGTCGAAGGTCACCGACCGGGCGCCTTTCGACGGTTACACCGACGAAGCGGCGAGCAACAGCAAACTGGTACGCGGCGGATTCAAGGACGACGACACCTGGTTCGACACCGGAGACCTGGTGCGCAAGCAGGGATGGGGCCACGTCGCCTTCGTCGACCGTCTCGGCGACACCTTCCGTTGGAAGGGAGAGAACGTCGCCACCACGGAGGTCGAGGGCGCGCTGAGTTCGCACCCGGCCGTCGAGGAAGCAGTTGTCTACGGCGTCGAGATTCCGGGCACCGACGGTCGCGCGGGCATGGCGGCGGTCAAGCTGCGGGACGGTCAAAGCTTGGAGGGAAGTGAAGTCGCGGCACACCTCTACGGCAAGCTCCCCAACTACGCGGTCCCGCTGTTCATCCGCATCGTCGACTCACTCGAACACACCAGCACTTTCAAGTCGCGCAAGGTGGAATTGCGCAACGAGGGTTACGACGTCGGCGCCGACACTCTGCACGTTCTCGAAGGCCGCGAGGGTGGTTACGTGGACTCGTACGACGAATACGTCGGAAAGGTCGCGGCGGGCTCGGTACCCAAGGGCTAGACCGAGTTCCGTCATGCCAGTATGAGTGGCATGTCTTCACTCCCCGGTTCTACCGCGCAGCCAGGTCCGGCGCCCACCCTGTGTGGGCGTCCGGTCGCGGTCGACCGTGCACTGGTGATGGCCATCGTCAACCGCACTCCCGATTCCTTCTACGACCAAGGCGCGACGTTCTCGGATTCGGCAGCGATGGCTGCCGTCGACAGGGCCGTCGACGAGGGCGCCGATCTGGTGGACATCGGGGGAGTGAAAGCTGGGCCCGGTGACCTCGTCGACGCCGACGAAGAGGTCAGGCGAGTCGTTCCGTTCGTCGCGGCGATCAGAGCCAAGTACCCCGAGCTGATCATCAGCGTCGACACCTGGCGGAGCGGCGTCGCGCGGTTGGCACGCGGCGAAGGCGCCGACCTGATCAACGACACGTGGGCGGGTGCGGATCCCGACCTCGTCCTGGTTGCTGCCGAGACTGGTGCCGGGATCGTCTGCTCGCACACGGGTGGCGCGGTTCCGCGCACCCGCCCGCATCGTGTCCGCTACGACGACGTCGTCGCAGATGTGGTCACCGAGGTCGTGTCGGCGGCAGAGCGCGCCCTGGCACTCGGGGTTCCGCGTGACGCGATCCTGATCGATCCCACCCACGATTTCGGTAAGAACACCTTCCACGGGCTCGAGTTGTTGCGGAAAGTGGACGTTCTTGTAAACACCGGGTGGCCAGTGCTGATGGCGCTGAGTAATAAGGACTTCATCGGGGAGACTCTTGGTGTGGAGCTTTCCGAGAGGTTGGAGGGAACATTGGCAGCGACAGCAATGGCCGCGGCGGGCGGCGCCCGGGTGTTCCGTGTTCACGAGGTGGCGTCCACCCGTCGAGTCGTCGACATGGTGGCCGCGATCCAGGGACGCCGTGCCCCGGTACGTACGGTTCGAGGTCTGGCATGAGCATCACCGGTGCGGGCCCGACCCGCGTATGGGCAGACGCCAACAGTTGGGACCATCCGAGTTGGACGGTCGCCGAGCTCGAACGGGCGAAGGGTGGCCGAACCGTCTCGGTGGTGTTGCCCGCGCTCAACGAAGAGGACACCGTTGCTGCGGTGGTCGACACCATTCATCCGTTGCTCGGTGGTTTGGTCGACGAGTTGATCGTTCTCGATTCCGGTTCGACCGACCGTACCGCCGAGCGTGCTCGCGCGGCGGGGGCGACGGTGATCAGTCGTGAGAGCGCAGTCCCGTCCATCCCGCCGACCGCGGGCAAGGGTGAGGTGCTGTGGCGTTCGGTCGCCGCAACGACCGGCGATCTGATCGCATTCGTCGACTCCGATCTCATCAATCCCGATCCGGCGTTCGTGCCCAAACTGCTGGGGCCGCTGCTCACGGTTGACGGCATCCATCTGGTGAAGGGCTACTACCGCCGTCCGCTGCGCGTGAGCGGCACGGAGGATGCCAACGGCGGCGGGCGAGTCACGGAATTGGTTGCGCGGCCCATGTTGGCCGCGCTGCGGCCGGAACTCACGTCGGTACTGCAACCGCTTGGCGGTGAATACGCGGGCACCCGTGAGCTGCTGTCCGCTGTCCCGTTCGCGCCCGGCTACGGCGTCGAGATCGGTTTGCTGCTCGACACGTACGACACGTTGGGGCTGGCGGCGATCGGTCAGGTCAATCTCGGCGTGCGCAAGCATCGCAACCGGCCGCTCGCCGACCTCGGCGTGATGAGCCGGCAGATCATCGGAACGATGCTCAGGCGGTGCGGGATCGAGGATTCGGGTGCCGGGTTGACCCAATTCCTGGTCGACGGCGATTCTTTCGTGCCCGAGACCACCGAGGTTTCGCTACTCGATCGCCCCCCGATGAATTCGATAGTGCGCACCGCGGGGGTCTGACCGCTCACACTCGGGTATGGGAGTATCGGTCCATGATGACGATCCTCCTGTACCTGATTGTCATGGCTCTGGTCGGCGCGATGATCTTCCTCGCCGCCAGCGCTGTGTTCGGGCGCTCGGAAGAGCTGCCGCCGCTGCCTCCTGGCACGACGGCGACCGTACTCCCGGCAGAGGACGTCACCGGGGCGGATGTCGACGCGCTGCGTTTTCAGCAGGTGCTGCGTGGCTACAAGGCGAGTGAAGTGGATTGGGCCCTGCATCGCCTCGGGTTGGAAATCGATTCTCTGCGTGCACAACTGGGCCGTGACGAGCGGTCTGAGATCCTGGTGAAAGCGGATGCTCCGGCCAAGGCAGAAGCATCGCAGGAGGAGCCTGAGACCGTATCGGAATCGAAGGATTCCCAGGGCTGATGGCCGACGGACTGGTTCGGTGCGGCTGGGTGGTCGAGACGCCCGGCGACACGCTCTACCGCGACTATCACGACGAGGAGTGGGGGCGTCCGCTGCACGGGCGCGACGAACTGTTCGAACGACTCGCCCTCGAAGCATTCCAATCGGGACTTTCGTGGATCACGATTCTGCGCAAACGCGAGGCGTTCCGCGAAGCCTTCGACGGGTTCGATCCGGACAAGGTCGCAGCGTACGGAGTTGCGGATGTCGAGAGATTGCTCTCCGATGCCGCGATCGTCCGCAATCGCGCGAAGATCGAGGCGACGATTTCCAACGCCCGAGTGCTCGTGAATTCGCCCGATCTGGACCTCGATTCGTTACTCTGGTCGTTCTCGCCGCCTCGACGCACCAGAAGACTGACATCAATTGCAGAG
Organism: Rhodococcus sp. 27YEA6; assembly: GCF_044908235.1. Taxonomy (NCBI): domain Bacteria; kingdom Bacillati; phylum Actinomycetota; class Actinomycetes; order Mycobacteriales; family Nocardiaceae; genus Rhodococcus; species Rhodococcus sp. 27YEA6. The sequence continues at coordinate 1,198,506 of NZ_JBIYCY010000001.1, forward strand.
GTTCCCGCGGTCACTCCCGAGTCGACTGCCATGGCTAAGGAACTCAAGCGGCGCGGGTTCAAGTTTGTGGGTCCTACCACGGCGTATGCGCTCATGCAGGCCACCGGAATGGTCGATGATCACGTGGCTGATTGCTGGGTTCCGGTGCAGGTGTGACGGTCGACTGAACACCCCTAAATGTGACTCAGATTCCCGGTTCCCGCATCCATAGGGAACAATGGAGGGTACGAGCCTCGCTGATTGTTGGCGGGGCGCACCGTTAGTCGAGGCGCAGAGCAATGCAGCGCAGATCTGGAGGGAGCAGAGGATGGCGGCCATGAAGCCCCGGACCGGGGACGGTCCCCTCGAAGCAACCAAAGAGGGACGAGGAATCGTCATGCGGGTTCCACTCGAGGGTGGCGGACGCCTCGTCGTCGAGCTGACCCCGGATGAAGCTGCAGCGCTCGGTGTGGAACTCACGAACGTCACCAGCTAGTCGGGTCCAGGTTGTAGCAGTACGAACAACAGCACGTGATTGCACGCAGGCTCCGTATCCGTTTCGGTACGGGGCCTGAAGTGTGTGCGCACCGCCGGTAGCCGAAAGGACGGATCAATGCTTGCCGCCGTGATCGATCTTCTGTCCTGCCCGCAGTGTGCTGCTGATCTGGAATTGGTGGACGGCGCCGCAGAGTGCGACCGCGGACATCGATTCGACGTCGCTCGCCAGGGTTACGTGAGCCTGATCTCAGGCGGTGCCACGAAGTTCACCGGCGACAGTGCCGAGATGATTGCCGCGCGTGCACGATTGCTCGGCGCCGGCCACTTCGGCCCGCTGATGGATGCCGTCACCCGGGCCTGCGCGACGACGGCGAGGTCGGATCCCGCGCGGATCGTCGAAATCGGCGCAGGCACAGGACAATACCTCGCACACGTCGTGGATTCGCTGCCTGATTCTCGGGCGATAGCGTTGGACGTGTCCAAGTTCGCGGCCCGGCGTGCCGCGAAGGTCCACGAAAGAATCGGTTCGATCGTCGCAGACGTCTGGCAACCACTACCCATTCGCGACGGAGCGCTCTCTCACGTGCTCTGTGTGTTCGCTCCTCGTAACGGTCCGCAGTCCCATCGAGTTCTCGCCGAAGGCGGCGCTCTGGTGGTCCTGACGCCCACCGACAGGCATCTGCGCGAGCTGATCGACATTCTCGCGATGGTCCGGGTCGACGACCGCAAAGTGGAACGTCTCGAATCGTCGATGGCCGGATACTTCGAGCGTGTGAGTAGCGACGAGGTCGAGTTCACGATGTCACTCTCACACCAGGACGTCCTCGACTTGGTGGGGATGGGACCGTCGGCGAGACACCTGACGCCCGCCGATCTGGCTGCCGCCGTGGCGAAGCTGCCGCAGCCGAGCACCGTCACCGCGTCGGCGACGGTCTCGACCTATCGCAAGATCTGACGCGGATCAGCGTCTCGTGACGGCGTCCGCGTAGACCTCGAGCGTCTGCTTGGCGATTTCGGCCCAGGAGAACTCGTCGATCGCACGGATCCTGCCCGCACGACCCATCGCGTCGGCGCCTTCTCGGTCGGCGACAACGGCATTGACGGTGGCCGCGAGCGATTCCTCGAATGCGTTCGGCTCGTAGGCGTTGTAGTGCACGAGTCGACCGGTGACGCCGTCGGCGACCACCTCGGGGATGCCGCCGACGTCGGAAGCGACCACGGCGGTCTCACACGCCATGGCTTCGAGATTGACGATCCCGAGGGGTTCGTACACCGAAGGGCAGACGAATACCGTTGCTGCCGAAAGTATTTCCCTGATCTGCTCGGTCGGGAGCATCTCGCGCACCCAGTAGACATTGCCCCGGTGCCGGGCGAGTTCGGCCACCGCCTTCTCCGTCTCGGCGGCGATCTCCGGCGTATCGGGAGCGCCGGCGCACAGCACGAGCTGAATCTCCGGGTCGAAGTGGTGGGCTGCCGCGACGAGGTGCCCGACGCCCTTCTGCCTCGTGATGCGTCCGACAAAGGCCACGATGGGTTTCGCCGGGTCGACGCCGATCGACGCGAGTGCGGACTGTGCTCCCGGCGCAGATCCCCCGGGATGCCATACCTCGGTGTCGATTCCGTTGCGCACTACGTGAACGCGACTCGGATCGACAGCGGGATACGCGTCGAGGACGTCGAGTCGCATACCGGAACTGACGGCGATGATCGCGTCTGCGTGCTCGACGGCGTTGCGTTCGGACCACGACGAGATCCGATAGCCGCCGCCTAGCTGTTCGGCCTTCCACGGGCGTCTGGGCTCGAGTGAGTGCGCGGTGAGGATGTGCGGCACGTCGTAGAGAGCCGACGCGAGATGCCCGGCCAGTCCGGTGTACCAGGTGTGGGAGTGGACGATGTCGACACCGGCCGCGGCGTCCGCCATGCGCAGTTCGGTGGAGAGCGTCGTCAGGGCCGGGTTGGATCCGGCGAGAGCGGGGTCGGGAGAGTGGACGATCGCGCCTTCGCGCGGGGCGCCCATGCAGTGCACGTCGACCTCGCACAGCCGTTTCATCTGAGCGACGAGCTCGGTTACGTGTACTCCTGCGCCGCCGTAGATCTCCGGCGGGTATTCCTTGGTCATCATCGCGACTCGCACGCGCTAAACCTAACCGCCCGTGGTCGATCCGGCTACCGATCACGTTATCCCCGGCCGTTCGGAGGGGGACACGATCGGACCTCTCGGACTGCTTCGCTAGCGGGAGTTCACCAGTGCGGATAGGTTAGCGGTGTGAGAAGCCAGCCGCATGTGCTTGGAATCGTGCTCGCCGGGGGCGAGGGCAAACGCTTGTATCCGCTGACCGCGGACAGAGCGAAGCCCGCAGTGCCCTTCGGAGGTGCATATCGACTTATCGACTTCGTGTTGAGCAACCTTGTCAACGCGGGATATCTGCGTATTTGTGTGTTGACGCAATACAAGTCACATTCACTCGACCGCCACATTTCGCAGACGTGGCGATTGTCCGGGTTCGCGGGTGAGTACATCACCCCGGTCCCGGCCCAGCAGCGGCTCGGGCCGCGCTGGTACACCGGCAGTGCCGACGCAATCCTGCAGTCGCTCAATCTCGTTTACGACGAGGACCCCGAGTACATCGTGGTTTTCGGTGCCGACCACGTGTACCGGATGGATCCGGAACAGATGGTTCAGCACCACATCGAATCCGGGGCAGGCGTGACGGTCGCGGGTATTCGTGTACCGCGAAGTGAGGCTTTTGCTTTCGGCTGCATCGACAGTGACGAGTCCGGACGCATCACCCAGTTCCTGGAAAAGCCCGCCCATCCTCCCGGGACACCGGACGACCCCAATTCGACGTTCGCGTCCATGGGTAACTATGTGTTCACCACCAAGGTACTCGTGGACGCCATCCGCGCTGATTCAGAGAATTCCGATTCCGATCACGACATGGGCGGAGACATCATTCCCGCCTTGGTCGCCGCGGGTGAGGCGTCGGTCTACGACTTCAAGGACAACGTCGTTCCCGGCGCCACCGATCGAGACCGCGGCTACTGGCGTGACGTCGGTACCCTCGACGCCTTCTACGACGCTCACATGGACCTGGTGTCGGTGCACCCGATCTTCAATCTCTACAACCGTCGCTGGCCCATCCGCGGCGCCACCGAGAATCTCGCGCCCGCAAAGTTCGTGAAGGGCGGACTCGCGCAGGAATCGGTCGTCGGTGCGGGGTCGATCCTGTCCGCTGCGACCGTGCGCAATTCGGTACTCAGTTCCAACGTGATGATCGAGGACGGTGCGACCGTCGAGGGCAGCGTGCTGATGCCGGGTGTGCGCATCGGCAAGGGTGCCGTCGTACGGCGAGCGATCCTCGACAAGAACGTCGTCGTCGGTGACGGCGAAATCATCGGCGTCGATCTCGAACGTGACCGCGAACGATTTGCCGTCAGTCAGGGTGGCGTCGTCGCCATCGGTAAGGGCGTCTGGATCTAGAGCTTGCTCGCGCAGAGGAGGCCGTCACCGAGGGGGAGGAGGACTCGAATGAGTCGCTCGTCCTCGGTCACGGCCTTTGCCGCTTCTCGGACCGCAACCGTTGTCGCGTCGCGTGCGGAGCTGTCGGCAACGCGGCCGTCGGCCAGGGCGTTGTGCAGAACGATGACACCGCCGGAGCGCAGCAGGCGGACACCTTCGCGGACGTAGTGCGGGTGGTCGATCGCGGCGCAGTCGACGAACACCAGGTCGTAGCCGCCGTCCGCGAGCCGGGGAAGCACGTCGAGAGCCCGTCCGTTGATGAGGCGAGTGCGTGCCGGAGCGATTCCGCTTTCGCGGAAGGTCAGCTTGGCTGCTCGTTGATGTTCGGGTTCGCTGTCGATCGTGGTCAGGACGCCGTCGTCGCGCATGCCGTGCAGAAGCCACAGGCTGCTCACGCCGGCTCCGGTACCTACCTCGACGGCCGTCTTCGCGTCGAGCATCCTCGCGAACATCGCGAGGGTCGCGCCGACGGCGGGCGTCACCGGATGGGCTCCGAGATCCAGCGCTCGATCTCGCGCCGCGGTCAAAATCTCGTCCTCGGAAACTACGTCCTCGACGTGGCGGAGTATCTGTTCGGCGTGGGTCACGCTCATGAGGTTATCGGGCGGTTCGGATTGTCGCTGCAAGGCGCGCAGTCACCAGGATTCTCAGGAATCCCTCAGGCTCCTCATATGGCGTGCACACCGCGATGAGAAAAGGTGTATACATCGCCGGATCGAAGATCGCACGGCGGTATCGATTTCTACCAAGTTGGTCTTTCGCAGCTCGGTGATCGGGAACAAATCACAGCAACGGCTGGTTCTCCCGAATATCGCGCATCACGTGATTCGGACAACGCGGTGATCGAACTACGCGATCCCGAGCAGGAGGATCAACTTATTTACCAGGTCAACGACGAGCCTCGCCCTCGAGAGTCGGAAGTTTTGACGACGGAATCGGCTGTGGATTCCGAATTGATCGGCACTGCTGTGTTCGATGCAACTGGTGAGAAGTCCTCCATGCCGTCTTGGGACGAACTCGTGCGTCAGCACGGTGACCGGGTGTACCGCCTGGCCTACCGGTTGTCAGGCGATGCCCAGGACGCCGAGGACTTGACGCAGGACACCTTCATCCGGGTGTTCCGCTCGCTCTCCGATTATCAGCCCGGAACTTTCGAGGGCTGGTTGCACCGCATCACCACAAACCTGTTCCTCGACATGGTTCGCCGACGCAATCGCATCCGTATGGAAGCGCTGCCCGAGGACTACGACCGCGTTCCCTCGCCCGGTCCGGACCCCGAGCAGATCTACCACGACGCGCGCCTCGACGCAGGTCTGCAGGCCGCACTGGACTCACTCGCACCTGAATTTCGTGCCGCTGTCGTGCTCTGTGACATCGAAGGTCTGTCGTACGAGGAAATCGGTGCCACACTGGGAGTGAAGCTCGGAACGGTTCGTAGCCGTATCCATCGTGGGCGACAGGCGATTCGTGATCATCTGGCAGCGCAGCGCGCAGCCGAATCCGAACTCGTCGGTTTCTGACGGTCGGGTTCGAGCTACAGAGCGGGACGTGGTCAATCACCTGGAGGGACGAATGACGGAGGCGCGGGCACATCGCCAGTTCGGTTCGACCGAACATCTGGCCAGCGAGGCAATCGCTGCCTACGTCGACGGAGAACTCCGAATGCAGGCCTACTTGCGGGCCTCGCATCACATCTCGATCTGTGCCGAGTGCGCTGCGGCCGTCGATGCTCAGCAGCAGGCACGTGGTGCGCTGCGTCGAAGCGGCGAGATGACGATGCCGTTGTCCCTGGTGGGACTTCTCAGCCAGATTCCTTCGTGCAACAGTCCGACTACCGGGCCGAATTCGGAAAACGCCGACAGTTCCGTCGGTAATCAACCCGCCGGCTTCTCCACCATCAGCAAGAGGTTGTCCCGTCGCTGGCGCAAATGACGCCGCGCGCCAGCTTCCCGGCGCGGATCAGTGATACTGGACCATGTGACTGACGGAAAAAGGGGGCACTCCGGAGTGAGTTCGGATTCTTCGGCAAACGGTTCGGTGGACAGACCGGCAGATGCGCCGGTTCTCGACCCCCGTCCGGTCTATCGACCCCAGATCGATCCGGCCTCGCGCCAGGTGTTCGGTCGGCCGAGTGGAGTCGAGGGCTCGTTCACTCCGGTGGCCGCGCGATCGACTCCGTCCTCCGATGTCGTGATCGGGACTCCGGACCCGGTTCTGGCCGAAGCGTTCGGTCGACCCGCAGACGCCACCGAGTCCATCGGTCGCGATCCCGATGCGACGGCGAACAACACGCCCGACGAAGAACCGCCGCGTGATCCGTGGCGTGATCCTGAATCCGCCGTCTCGCTCGGCAAGCCCGCAGAGTCCGAGGCGCCGGTGCAGTTGCCTCCCGCCCAGAAACTCGACGTGCGTGAGCTGTTGTTCGGTCGGAAGGTCGCCCCCTCGGCACTGGCCGCGCTTGCGGGCATGGCGCTTGTCATCGCTCTCGTCGGTGGGTTGCTTGCCACTGTCATCACTGCCGATCGCAGTTCACTCACCAGCTCACGTGTCACGCTCGTTCAATCCGGCGGTGGGGAACAGCCGGAGTCTCAGGTGGCGAAGGTCGCCGACGCGGTACTGCCATCAGTGGTGTCGATTCAGGTCGCCGTCGGCGACCAGGGCAGCACGGGTTCCGGTGTGGTCATCGACGGCGCCGGATACATCGTCACCAACAACCACGTGATCTCCTCGGCCGTTCCGCCCGCTCAGGACGCGAAGATCCAGGTGATCTTCTCCGACGGAACCAAGACCGACGCCCAGATCGTCGGACGTGACGTCAAGACAGACCTCGCAGTGCTCAAGGTGTCGGCGAACAATCTGACGGTCGCTCAGCTCGGAAAATCCGAGGATGTTCAGGTGGGCGACGACGTCGTCGCCGTCGGCTCACCGCTCGGATTGAGCAAGACCGTCACCCGCGGAATCGTCAGTGCACTGAACCGGCCTCTGCGGTTGTCGGGTGAAGGCACCGACACCAACGCCGTCATCGACGCCGTCCAGACCGACGCGGCGATCAACCACGGCAACTCCGGTGGTGCGCTCGTCGACGACGAAGCCCGCGTCATCGGCATCAACACCGCAATGCTCAGTGAGTCCGGCGGTTCGGTCGGGCTCGGCTTCGCGATTCCGATCGACACGGTGACCGAGGTGGCGCAGACCATCATCCGCGACGGCAAGGTTCATCACCCCGACATCGGCGTGAATGCCCGCACCGCGGTCAACGACGCGACCAGTGGTGCGGCAGTGGCCAATGTCCGCGACGGCAGCCCCGCTCAACGTGCGGGGATCGTCGAGGGGGACGTCATCGTCAAGGTCGGTGACCGACCGGTGACAAGCGCCGACGAATTGGTGGTTGCGGTCAACGCGACGACCGTCGACCAACCCGTCAACGTTCAGTTGATCCGCGACGGACGGCAGGTCGACATTTCGGTCACGCCGGTGTCGGACTGATCGGCCCCTGCGATCTTCCTGTGAGGTTGATCCGGACATGCGCGCACCGAGCGAGCACACAGTAGGCTGACCCTGTGTTTGGCAACATCGGTTGGGGCGAGTTCATGATCCTCCTCGTAGCGGCTCTGGTCATCTTGGGACCTGAGCGGCTTCCTGGTGCGGTCTCCTGGGTCACGAAATCCCTGAGGCAGGTGCGCGAATATGCTTCGGGCGCTTCCAATCAGCTCAAGGAAGAACTGGGCACCGATTTCGAGGATCTGCGTAAACCGCTCGCAGATCTGAACAAGCTGCGCGGAATGACGCCGCGCGCTGTGATCACCCAGCACCTCCTCGACGGCGACGACTCCATCTTCACGGGCAACTTCGACAAGAAGCCGCAGAGCGGAGTGCAGGAGCCGAAGACGCTGTCGAAGGACAAGCCACTCACCGCCGGCGAACGTCCTCCTGTGGACTTCGACGCCACCTAGATTCGACATACGCAAGGGCGCCTGTCACCGATCGGTGACAGGCGCCCTTCCGTATGAGGGGGTTCTACAGGTTGCGAACCGTGTTGATACCGAGCGACATTCCGGCCAGCCCGCGCTGACGGACGGCCAACTTGTCGGCGATGTCCTTGAGTGCGATGGCTGCGGGTGAATCGGGAGCGCTGAGGACGATCGGCGTCCCGGCGTCGCCTGCCTCGCGGACGGACGGATCCAGCGGGATCTGTCCGAGAAGCGGAACCTTGGCGCCGACGGCCTTCGTGAGGCGATCGGAGACGGTCTGCCCGCCGCCTTCGCCGAAGACGTCCATACGGGTGCCGTCGGGAAGTTCGAGCCAGGACATGTTCTCGACGACGCCGGCGACGCGCTGGCGGGTCTGCAGGGCGATCGCGCCCGCGCGCTCTGCGACCTCGGCAGCAGCCTGCTGCGGTGTGGTGACGACCAGGATCTCGGCGCTCGGGATGAGCTGAGCCACAGAGATGGCGATGTCACCGGTGCCGGGCGGCAGATCGAGCAGCAGCACGTCCAGATCGCCCCAGAACACGTCGGCGAGGAACTGCTGGAGCGCGCGGTGCAGCATCGGTCCGCGCCAGACGACAGGTGTGTTGCCCTGGGTGAACTGCGCGATGGAGATCATCTTCACGTCGTGGGCGACGGGCGGCATGATCATGCGCTCGACCTGAGTGGGCTTGGCGTCGGTGCCGAGCATGCGGGGGATCGAGTGGCCGTAGATATCCGCGTCGAGTACACCCACGGACAGTCCGCGCGCGGCCATTGCTGCCGCGAGATTGACTGTCACACTGGACTTTCCGACTCCGCCCTTGCCGGAGGCCACGGCGTAGACGCGGGTGAGTGAACCTGGCTGGGCGAACGGGATGACGGGCTCGGCGGAATCGCCGCGAAGCGACTTGCGGAGCTCGGTTCGCTGAGCGTCGTCCATGACGTCGAGTTCGACGCGAATCGCACCGACCCCGGCGACGTCGGCGACGGCCTTGGTGACGCGTTCGGTGATCTCGGTGCGCATCGGGCAGCCGGCGGTCGTGAGATAGATGCCGATGTCGACGCTGTTGTCACTGGAGAGGGAGATCCCCTTGACCATCCCCAGTTCGGTGATGGGTTTGCGGATCTCTGGGTCCAGAACTCGCGCGAGCGCGGAGCGAACGTCGGACTCGGTCAGTACAGACATGACTCCATGGTAAGTCCAGGTAGGTCAGTGGATGCGCGGCAGGTCCGATGCGGCGGGCACGATGCCGGTGGAGTACCCGAGCGACCAGGCCAGAACGTTGGCGACGTAGGCGGCCGAGTTGTTGTAGCGGTGGATCGCGGAGGCAACCTGCGTGACGTCCTGCATGTTGAGTCCGCCGTCGCACAGGTACTTGCCGGTGGTCAGTGCGGAGTCGAAAAGGTTCTGCGGGTCGGCGATTCCGTCACCGTTGCCGTCACCGGCGTATTGGTTCCACGTGGACGGGATGAACTGCATCGGGCCGACTGCGCGGTCGTAGACGGTGTCGCCGTCGAGGGCGCCGCCGTCGGTGTCCATGATGACGGCCTGGCCGGGGAGGCTGCCGTTGAGTGGCAGGCCGATCACGGGCTTGTAGAGGTTGCCGTTCGCGTCGGCGTCCTTGCCGTCGTTGGCGTGGCCGGATTCGACGCGGCCGATACCGGCGAGGAGCGTCCAGTGCATGTTGCAGTTGGGCTTCTCGACAGCGAGGATTCGCTCGGCGTTCTGGTAGGCGGCGACGCTCACGCTCGGGATTCCGAGTGCGCCCTCGGCCATCGAGGCGGGGAGCGGGGGAGTTGCCTGCACGGGAGCCAGCGGCGCGGGTTCCGGCGCGGGGGCGGGAGCCGGCTCGGCGATTGCTTCGACGGCGGGCAGAATCTGCGCCTGCGGTTCCTGCGTGGCTTGTGCGGCGGTGTCCACCGTTTCGGCGGAGCTGGTGTTGAAGAACGGGACCTTGGGAGCGGCGCCGGCCGTGTTGGCTGCGGTGACGAGTCCGATAGGGATGAGTCCGGTGAGCGCGATGACCGAATTTCGACGGATGTGCGAATCTGTCTTCTTGCTGTGCCGACCCACTGTTTATGCCTCCTGAACCTCCGCGAGGAGGTTTTCCGTTCAACTGACGGAGTCGAGGCTACCTGATTTGTTGCGTTTCCGTTATTCAACCGTGATCTAGAAGGGCAGTTTGGGGCATATGCACTGTTCTTTCGTGATTTTTCGGTTACAGAGCGGGCATGCCGGGCAGGCCCGGGAAGAACGGCACGAATGCCGGAGCCGGGGCCGGAGCGGGCTCCGGTGCGGGTGCGGGTGCCGGTGCCGGTGCGGGCTCCGGAGAGGGGGCGGCGGGTGGAGAGGATTCCGCGGGAGCCGCGTCGGTGGTGGCGGGTGCCGTGGCGGCCACTGCCATGCCCGGGATCGTGCACGGCAGAAGGATGCCGTCCTGCAAGGCGTCGAGGGCTGCGGGGTCCGGAAGGATCACACACATATCGTCGGGCCAGCGCCATCCCTCGGCCGTCAGAATCGGCCACACGAGACCCCGTGAGGTGAGGACGGGGAGCGGGATGATCGGACCGGGAGCTGCGTTCCGGGCGGCGTTGGGTCCCGGAGCGGGGCTGGTCGGCATGACGCCCGGCGGGATCAGTGCCTGGATCTCGGGTGAGAGTGCAGGCATGTCCGGCAGACCCGGGAAGAGGGGAGTGGTGGTCGGGGTCGGCGTCGTCGACGCTGATTCCTTGTCGCCGGCCGCCGGATCGGTAGCCGCAGCCGCTGCGAGTACGGCCGAAGCGGCGGAGTCTGCCGAGGCGGCGGCGTTGATCGCGGAGCTGCCGGTGTTGATGCCCGAGGTGTACGGCAGCTGACCGGAAGGAATGACACCGTTCTTGTATGCCGTCGACCACATGATCACGTTTGCTGCGTAAGCGGCCGAGTTGTTGTATCGCAGAACAGCTTTGGTCTCCTGGGCGACATCGCGCAGGTTGAGTCCGCCGCTGCAGAGGTACTTCGCTGCCGAGAGCGCCGCATCGAAGACGTTGTTGGGGTCCTTGATTCCGTCCCCGTTGCCGTCGCTGGCATATCCGGCCCAGGTGGCCGGAATGAACTGCATCGGCCCGACGGCGCGGTCGTGAGTGGGGTCGCCGTCGATTGCGCCCTTGTCGGTGTCCCGAATGACTTCGTTGCCTGCCAGCCGTCCATCGAGGACGGGGCCGAGGATCGGGGTGACCGTCGTACCCACCGAGGTCGTCTTGCCGCCGTTGGCGTGACCGGATTCGATGCGTCCGATGCCGGCCAGAAGATGCCAGGGGATTCCGCATCCCGGTGCCTCGGTCATCATCACCAGCTCCGCGGAGCGGTACGCGTTCAGGACGATCTCGGGGATGCCCAGAGAGGTGAGGACGACGGCCGCAGCGTTGGGCGCTGCCGGGGCGCCGGCGACCGTATCGCTGGGCGGGGCCGATCTTTGCGTTCGGACCGTGCGGGGCGTCGGGAGGAAGTCGACAGAGTCCGGCTGCGCAATCGAGGCGGAGCCCGCCAGTGCGATCGGAACCTGTGACCCTCCGGTCGGTGCGCTTCCGGCAGTGAGGGCCGCTGGACCTGTGACGACGAGCAGTCCCCCCACCAGTGTGGATGCTGCAATCATTCCGCGTACTCGCACGATTCCCCTTTGCTGGCGCTCCCGCTCCGGAGTACCCACCGTGATATCCATATTGCTGTGACTTACGTTACATATCGGTCACGGTGCGTGCAGCAAAACTCAGCGAACGCTCAGCTAGTTGTGACTTTGTTTCGCAGTATTCGAGTCACGGTGCTTCTTCTTCGGGGTCGGTTCGCCGTCGGCAGCAAGGATCGACTTGATCTCCTCGAGCTCCCGTCGCAGGTAGTCGCGGGTGGCAACCTCGCCGACGGCGATACGCAGAGCTGCGAGTTCTCGGGCGAGGAATTCGGTATCCGCCTTGGTTTGCTCGGCGCGTGAGCGGTCCTCCTCGAGCGAGACCCGGTCGCGGTTCTCCTGACGGTTCTGGGCCAGCAGGATCAGCGGCGCCGCGTAGGCGGCCTGGGTGGAGAAGGCCAGGTTGAGCAGGATGAACGGGTACGGGTCCCACTGCAGGGCCACCGCGAACACGTTGATCAGGATCCAGACGATCACGATGATCGTCTGGATTGCGAGATAACGCCCGGTGCCGAGGAAGCGGGCGATGCGTTCACTGACGCGCCCGACAGCTTCGACGTCGAAATCGAGATTGAACCGGCGGCTTCCGCGGGGCGTTTCCAGTCGTTGCCGTGCGGTCGTGCTCGACGCCCGTTCGCTCATCGGAGTAGTTCCTCGTCGTCGGAGTAATCCTCACGCCAGTCTTCCGGCAGGAGGTGATCGAGCACGTCGTCGACCGTCACGGCCCCGATCAGGTGGTTCTCGTCGTCCACGACCGGCCCGCATACCAAGTTGTACGTCGCGAAATATCGGGTGACCGACGCCAACGAGTCGTCCGGGGCCAACCGGGGCATGTCGGTGTCGAGTAGTCCGCCTACCAGGCTGGCGGGAGGCTCGCGGAGAAGCTTCTGCAAGTGGACGCAGCCGAGATACCGCCCGGTGGGAGTCGCCGTCGGCGGACGTACGACGAAGACCATGCTCGACAGCGCCGGGGTCACGTCGTAGTTGCGGGCGCGGGCAAGGGCCTCCGCGACCGTCGTCGAGGCCGTCAGTACCACCGGTTCGGGCGTCATCAGACCACCGGCAGTGTCCGGGGAATGCTCGAGCAGGCGTCGAACAGGTTCGGAATCCTGCGGGTCCATCAACTGAAGCAGTGACTCGGCCTCGGTTTCGGGCAGCTCGCCCAACAGGTCGGCGGCGTCGTCGGGATCCATCGCTTCGAGTAGATCGGCGGCGCGTTCGACTTCCAGGTGCATCAGCAGATCGGTCTGGTCGTCCGCCGGCAGTTCCTGCACGACGTCGGCGAGGCGTTCGTCGTCGAGCGCCACGGCCAGTTCGTGGCGGCGCTTCTCCGGCAGTTCGCGCATGGCGTTGGCCACATCGGCGGGTCGCATGCCTTCGTACTGGAGAAGCAGGTGAGCTACGCCCTGGCCGGGGAGTGAGAGATCGCTCTGGGTGAGGCCGGCGACGTGCTGCCAGTCGACGATGTGAATCGCCGCGCGTCGACCGAGGCGTCCGCGATGGCCGCGAACCGCGACCTTGGAGACCACCCAGTCTCGCGTCCGCGTCGATTCGATTCCGAGATCGACGACTATCGTGTCGACGCCGTGAAGCTCCTCGAGTTCCGGGTCGTCCACGCGCACATGCGAATCGAGTACCTGCGCCAGAGCGAGCACTTCGCCCGGGCGCTGGTTGAAGCGCCGCAGACTGACGTTACCGGTGGTGAGGGTGACTGCACTCGGTTCGATTGCTGTCACACGCAACATCGGAACGAAAATGCGTTTGCGCGTGAACATTTCGATCACCAGACCGAGAACGCGGGGTTGCTGGCGTCCGATGCGGACCGTGATGACGACGTCGCGCACACGACCGATCGATTCGCCGTCTGGGCCGAGTACAACCAGGCCGGCAAGCCTGGCTGCAAATACCTTGCCTGCTGCTGCCATGATTGCAAGGCTAATTCGTCCAGCGTCAAAATCTGCAACGGCGCCACCGAAAATCGAGAAGGGCAGTCCGCAATGACTTCACGCAACCGTTCCCGTCGATCGGTATTGGCAGTTCCCGGCAGCAGTCGGAAGATGATCGACAAGGCGAAGGGATTGCCCGCCGACGAGATCTTTCTCGACCTCGAAGATGCGGTGGCGCCGCTGGCGAAGCAGGCGGCCAGGGAGTCGATCGGCGACGCGTTGGCCGAGGACGGGTGGGGCAAACAGGTCAAGGTCGTCCGGGTCAACGACTGGACCACCGAATGGACGTATGCCGACGTCGTGGAGGTGGTGGGCCGCGCCGGAGCGCATCTGGACGCCATTCTGCTGCCCAAGGTTCCCGATGCGAGTCACGTCCAGGCGCTCGATTTGTTGTTGACGCAGGTCGAGAAGGCCAACGGTCTCGAGGTCGGCAGGATCGGGATCGAACCGCAGATCGAGAACGCGATCGGCTTGACCAACATCGACGCGATCGCCACCGCGAGTCCCCGCGTCGAGGCGCTCGTGTTCGGCCCGGCCGACTTCATGGCGAGCTTGAACATGCGAACTCTGGTCGTCGGTGAGCAACCGGACGGCTACGACCGCGGTGACGCGTATCACCACATCCTGATGACCATCTTGATGGCCGCGCGGGCGCACGGCGTCCAGGCCATCGACGGGCCGTACCTGCAGATCCGCGACGTCGAGGCTTTCACTCGGTCGGCTGCGCGAACGGCAGCGCTCGGTTTCGACGGCAAGTGGGTTCTGCACCCCACGCAGATCGAGGCGGCCAACGAGGTGTTCAGTCCGCGCCAATCCGATTACGACCGTGCGGAACTCATCTTGGACGCGTACGCGTTCCACACCTCGGCTGCCGGGGGAGGGCGGGGCGCGGTCATGCTCGGCGACGAGATGATCGACGAGGCGAGTCGCAAGATGGCACTGGTGATTTCGGCCAAGGGTCGCGCCGCGGGGATGGCGCGCACGTCGGAATTCACGCCGCCCGAACACGCCTGACGCTCGCATAGCCGAACGAATCAGGTCTGTAAAGGGCACAATAGGGGGTAGATGTACTTGCGTCATCCGCGTGGATGACGTGCCCGAAAAGAGGAGCGCAGCCAGCCATGTCCAATCCGCTCGGTCAATCGTCGAATGGGTCGCGCCGTGGAGCGTTGCCGACACCGCCTTCGGGATGGCCCATCGGGTCGTACCCCACCTACGCCGAGGCGCAGCGCGCAGTCGATTACCTCTCCGATCAGGAATTCCCGGTTCAGGACGTCACGATCGTCGGCGTGAACCTGATGCAGGTCGAGCGAGTTCTCGGTCGGTTGACGTGGGCCAAGGTGATCGGTGGCGGCATCGTCTCCGGTGCTTGGCTCGGTGTCTTCTTCGGCCTGGTGCTCGGAATCGTCACCGGTGGTTTCCTCGCTCCGCTGATCGCGGGCATCGTGGGCGGCATCATCTTCGGTGTCATCTCCACGACGATTCCGTACGCCGCGACGCGTGGGCAGCGGGACTTCGCCTCGACGATGCAGTTGGTCGCCGGACGTTACGACGTACTGTGTGAGCCCAAGACGGCGGAGTCGGCGCGCGACCTGCTCGCCAAGCTCGCCATCTGACATTCTCGCTCGGGCTGCCAACTTGTGTGATCTCGGTTACGTTATGTACACGCGGGCGAGGTAGTACTCGCTTCCCGTGACCGTTTGCCGGACAAGGAAATAGGTCCCTTCTCCGGCAAAAGTGCCGATGTGTGGTGCGTCGGCCAGCCGTAACGACTGCGCCGTCTCGCCGCCCGAGGAGGACGGCTGTGCAGAACAAGAGATCGCGGGCGGGGCAGAACGAGAGATCGCGGGCGGGACAGAAGAAGAAATTGCGGGCGGGGCTGCTGGGCGCGGCAACATTGTTGTTGGCGCCCTTGCTCAGTGCGTGCGGATCGGACAATGACGACGGCGTGGTGCTGTCCTTCTACACCGCTGCCGACGGCGCCGAGCAGTATGCGGAGGCCGCCGCCAATTGTTCGGCGGCGTCGAACGGCGCGTACCGGGTCGAGCAGAAAACTCTGCCCAAGGGTGCCGACGACCAGCGACTTCAGTTGGCCCGGCGTCTGACCGGCAATGACAAGTCACTCGATCTGATGACGCTCGATGTGGTGTGGACTGCCGAATTCGCCGAAGCGGGATGGGCATTGCCGCTTCCTGACGACGTGGCGGCCGAGGTCAGCAACGGGACGCTCGAGGGTCCGCTGGAGTCGGCGAAGTGGCAGGACCAGCTCTATGCGGCACCATTGAACACCAACACCCAATTGCTCTGGTATCGAAAGGATTTGATGCCGGACGGGCAACCACCCCAAACCTGGGATCAGATGATCGACATCTCCGAAGGCCTGGCCGCGGAGGGGCGCCCCAGCTGGATCGGTGTGCAGGGCAAGCAGTACGAAGGATTGATGGTCTGGTTCAACACCCTTCTCGCCAGTGCCGGCGGATCGGTGGTGGGGCCGGACGGAACAACCGTGACGGTGGCCGACGGTGATGCTGCCCAGCAGGCGCTGACCGTCATGGAGCGCGTCGCTACCGCCAAGGGTGCGGATCCCTCGATCTCGCAGGGGGATGAAGCGTCGTCGCGACTGGGTATGGAGAGCGGCAAATCTGCCTTCCAGGTCAACTGGCCGTTCGTGCTGCCCGGCATCATGGAGAACGCCGAGAAGGGCGATCTGCCGTACATCGACGACAAGGGCAACGTCACCAGTGAGAACACCGGAAACACGGTGCTCACGGTGAACGGAGAACGGAATTTCCTTGCCGCTCCGTATCCCTCGGTGATCGAGGGTAAGCCGGCCGAGGTCACGATCGGCGGCTTCAACGTGGCGGTGGCCAAGACCAGCCAGCATCCGGACCTCGCGTTCGAGGCGCTCACCTGTCTGCGTAACGAGGAGAATCAGCGCAACAACGCGGTAGCCGGTGGCGTTCCGCCGACTCTCGAGAGCCTGTACGACGACCCGGCGTTCCAGGAGGCGTACCCGGCGTGGCGTGAGGTTCGCGACAGCCTGGACACCGCTTCGGTTCGTCCGGTTTCTCCTGCCTATCAGAGTATTTCGACGCTCATCACTGCCACGCTGAACCCTGTGGGAAACATCGACCCGGAATCGACCGTGAACGATCTTGCCGAGCAGGTACGCAAGGCAGTCAATTCCGAGGGGCTGATTCCGTGACGACCGACAGCGAAAATTCGGGAGCTGCACCAACAGTCGCGACGGCATCGCCGGAGCCGAAGCACTCCGCGAAAACGAAGATGTCCGACGGAAAGGCGGCCGAGCGTCGCCTCGGTCTCTGGCTGGTGGCCCCGGCCGCGATTCTCATGATCGCGGTGACCGCATATCCGGTGTTCTACGCCGTTTGGCTGAGTTTGCAGCGCTACGACCTGCGCTTCCCGGATCAACGAAAGTTCGTGTGGTTCGACAACTACGTGTCGGTGCTGACCGACGGTTACTGGTGGCAAGCGTTCGCGGTGACGACGTCGATCACGGTTGTCTCGGTCGTCATCGAGTTCGTTCTCGGACTGACCATCGCACTGGTGATGCACCGAACGATCGTGGGTAAAGGGCTCGTCCGCACCGTTGTGCTCATCCCGTACGGCATCGTCACCGTCGCGGCGGCATACAGCTGGTACTACGCGTGGACGCCGGGGACCGGCTACCTCGCCAATCTCCTGCCCGACGGCAGTGCGCCGCTCACCGACCAGATCCCGTCGCTCGCGATCATCGTCCTTGCCGAGGTCTGGAAGACGACGCCGTTCATGGCGCTGCTCCTGCTCGCCGGCTTGGCGCTCGTGCCCGATGACCTTCTCAAGGCGGCTCAGGTGGACGGCGCCGGCGCGTGGACCCGGTTGGTACGCATCATCCTTCCGCTGATGAAGCCCGCCATCCTCGTCGCTCTGCTGTTCCGCACACTCGACGCATTCCGCATCTTCGACAACATCTACGTGCTCACGAAGGGAGCGAACGACACCGGGTCGGTGTCGATTCTGGGTTACGACAATCTGTTCAAGGCATTCAACTTGGGTATCGGATCCGCGATCAGCGTGCTGATCTTCGTGTGTGTGGCAGTGATCGCGTTCATCTTCATCAAACTTTTCGGTGCTTCGGCTCCCGGATCCGATACGGAAGGACGCTGACATGACCGTGACTCCCAGACTCAAGATCAGCTGGTCCGTCGTCAACCTTCTGGTCTTGCTGTACGCGTTGGTTCCCGTCCTGTGGATTGCGAGCCTGTCCTTCAAGCCCGCCGGAACCATCAAGGACGGCAAGTTCATTCCGGAGAAGTGGACCCTGGACAACTACCGAGGAATCTTCGACACCAGCGCCTTCACCAGTGCTCTGATCAACTCCATCGGCATCGGACTCATCTCGACGGTCATCGCCGTGGTGATCGGAACCATGGCTGCTTACGCGATTGCGCGCCTGGATTTTCCGGGCAAGAAGCTGCTGGTGGCTGTTGCCCTGCTGATCGCGATGTTCCCGCAGATTTCATTGGTGAGCCCGCTGTTCGACATCGAACGACGGCTCGGGCTCTTCGACACCTGGGCCGGACTCATCCTGCCGTACATCACCTTTGCGTTGCCGTTGGCGATCTACACGCTCTCGGCGTTCTTCAAAGAGATTCCTTGGGAACTCGAAAAGGCGGCGCAGATGGACGGCGCGACGCCGGGGCAGGCGTTCCGGAAGGTGGTGGCTCCACTGGCCGCGCCCGGCATCGTCACTGCGGGAATCCTGGTGTTCATCTTCTGCTGGAACGACCTGTTGTTCGCGATTTCGCTGACGTCGACCGAACGCTCCATCACCGCCCCTGCGGCCATCGCAAACTTCACCGGCGCTTCACAATTCGAGGAGCCCACCGGGTCGATCGCCGCGGCCGCCATGGTCATCACCATTCCGATCATCATCTTTGTTCTGTTCTTCCAACGTCGTATCGTGGCCGGGCTTACTTCCGGCGCAGTGAAGGGATAAGCCTGTGGCCGAGATCGTGCTGGACAAGGTGACCAAGCTGTACCCGGACGGAGCCAAGGCGGTCAGTGATGTCGACATCACCATCGCCGACGGAGAATTCATCATTCTCGTGGGCCCGTCCGGTTGTGGAAAATCCACGACTCTCAACATGATTGCCGGGCTGGAAGACATTTCGACCGGTGAGTTGCGGATCGCGGGTGAACGCGTCAACGAACGCGCCCCCAAGGACCGCGACATCGCGATGGTCTTCCAGTCGTATGCGCTGTATCCGCACATGACGGTGCGCCAGAACATCGCGTTCCCGTTGACCTTGGCGAAGATGTCCAAGGACGAGATCAACGCCAAGGTCGACGACGCGGCGCGGGTCCTCGACCTCACCCAGCATCTCGATCGCAAACCGGCGAACCTGTCGGGCGGTCAGCGTCAGCGTGTCGCGATGGGACGCGCAATCGTGCGCAGCCCGAAGGCGTTTCTCATGGACGAGCCGCTATCGAACCTGGACGCCAAACTGCGCGTGCAGATGAGGACGGAGATCGCCCGTCTGCAGCAGCGACTCGGTACGACAACGATTTACGTGACCCACGACCAGACCGAGGCGATGACGCTCGGCGATCGGGTAGTCGTGCTGCGCGGCGGAATCGTGCAACAGATCGGTGCGCCGCAGGAACTCTACGATCGACCGAACAATCTGTTCGTGGCGGGGTTCATCGGGTCCCCGTCCATGAACTTCTTCCCCGGACAGTTGACGGCCGACGGTGTGAGCACGCCGATCGGCGATGTTCGCCTGCCCGCGGCGGCGCAGTCGAAGACCTCGGGCAGCGGCTCGGGCAAGGACGTCGTGGTCGGTATCAGGCCGGAACATTTCGAGGACGTGGCGCTGGTCGATGCAGCGCAGAAGCCGCACGGCGGGACGTTCACCGTCGACGTCGACGTGCTGGAATCGATGGGTTCGGACAAGTACGCGTATTTCCTCGCTGGTGGCCCCGCCGTCAATTCTCGTGAACTCGAGGAACTCGCCGCCGATTCGGGAACGGCCGTCGCTGGTGGCGGTCAACTGGTTGCCAGGCTCTCGTCCGAGTCCACGGTGGCCCAGGGCAGGTCTGTCGATCTGTGGTTCGATCCCGCCAAGATCGCAGTGTTCGACGGCGGTACGGGAGCCAATCTGCTGCTGTGACCTTTACCCGGGCAAGGTGACCGAATACGTCGCGCCCCAGGTGAGCGGTACCTGTTCGGGGCCGGGCGCTGCGTCGGCCGGCTCGGGTAGGGGGACCAGGCGGCCGAATTGTTCGTGATGGGTGGAGGCCGGGGCGGCTTGCGCTGTCCCGGCGACCACGGCGATCGGCGCCGCTGCCAGGGCGCCGGCGACGGCAAATCGAGTGGCGATGCGGCGCTTGCTTGCTCGGGTCGAGATCATGAGCACTCCTGCGTGGTTTCGAGGTTCGGTGAATGCTGTGCCATTCACGGTATTGCGGGTTGATTGTGAAATCTCGTGTGCGAAGCTCATTCACAGGGAACTGGGATGGGCGGCACAGGAGGACAGATGAACGAATCCTCGGTACGAACCGAGCACCTGCCCGGTGGCCCGGACCTCGAGCGGATCATGCGCGAACACGCCTACCGCGGTGCGTACCTCCAACTGACGGTGCGCGGCGCTCTGGTGCTGTTCATCGCCCTGACACTGATTTTCGTCCCGCCGATGAACGACGCGGGATGGTGTTTCGCGATTCTGGGCACCTATGCCCTCTGGTCGGCAGCCGTGGCGCTGTGGATCCGCAAGGGCGGCACCGGCCCGGTGACGATGATCTGGCTCGGCTTGTTCGTCGACCTCGCCGTGCTCGCAACTCTGACATTGCTGACCGGTCTCGCAGCCGAGCAGAGTTGGACCGCCGACATCTTGAGCAACGGGCTCTTCGTCATTCCGGTTCTTGCGTGTACGCAACTGCGGACGGACGTGTGTGTCGGCGTCGTTGCCTGCACGATCGGGGTGTTCTTCGTTTCCAGCTGGGCAACGATGACTTCGAACTCCGAGCCGTGGCCGTCGATCCTGCTGAGCACCATGGCCTTGGCCGGAGTGGGCGCAGGCGCAATCGGACTGACTCGGATTCAAAGATCGCGCGTGTTGACCATCGGGCACCTCGTCGGGCATCGAACCAGCCTTCTGGCCGAACTCATGGGGCTGGAGCAGCGTGAGCGCACGGAACTATCCGAGCAATTGCACGACGGGGCGCTCCAGTACGTCCTCGCGGCGCGGATGGATCTCGACGAATTGGCAGACAGCGCGGAGCCTGTCGCCCTGGCGCGAGCCGCGAAAGCGCTCGGTGAAGCGACAACGCTGTTGAGATCCTCCGTCTCGGAGTTGCATCCCACTGTCCTTGTTCACGTGGGTCTTGCCCGCGCAATCGGGGACCTCGCGCGATCGGCGCAGGGACGCGGCGGAGTAGTGGTCGACGTCGACACTTCGGGCTGGAACGACGATCTGCGCACGTCCGCGGACGAAGTCTTGTTCGGTGCCGCCCGAGAGCTCCTTGGCAACGTCGTCAAACATGCCGGCGCGGACAATGTTCGGATCGAGCTCGCACGGCTGGACCACCGTGCGGTGCTGGTGGTCTCGGACGACGGCCGGGGGATCAGCGCCGATCGGATTGCCGAACGACGTGCCGCCGGCCACATAGGGCTGCTCTCGCACGAGTTGCGGGTGGTTGCTGCGGGTGGCTCGTTCTCGGTCGGGCCGGGTGAATCGTCCGGAACCCTCGCGCGAGTCGAGATACCGTTCCAGATCGTCACCGAATCCGACCACGAGCGCTGAGGAGTTGTCGATGACACTGATCACCGATCGCGAGCTCAACCTGGCGACACTGGCGAGGCAGTTCCTGCTGCGGAGGGCCGAGGTCAGCGCGTTGGATGCGATCGAGCACCTGGCGGGTCTGCAAGCCCAGGCGCCGACGCCTCCCTATCTGGCACTGTGGGCGCGGCTGAAGAACTTTGCAGCAGAAGACCTCTCCACCCTTGTGGAGAAGCGCCAGGTGGTGCGGCTGGTTGCCATGCGGGGCACGGTTTTTGCTCTCTCGGCCGCGGATGCGGGCCCCTTCCGGGCCACGGTTCAGACGATCATGGAACGCGATCTCCACACCAACAGCACACAGCGTGCGGCGCTCACCGGGTTGGATCTCGACGCTCTGGCGCGGGCGGGACGGGACCTCGTAGCGGACGGGCCGCTCACCCAGATGCAGATGAGACCGATACTGGCAGAGCGCTTTCCCGGTCACGCGGCCGAGGGACTGGCGCACGGAGTTCGAGGACTTCTGCCGATGGTGCAGGTCCCACCGCGAGGCCTGTGGGGACGATCCGGAGTACCGGCACTGACGACCTTGGAGAATTGGCTTGGCACGGAAGTGAGTTCATCGCCGGATCCGGATGCGATGGTGCTTCGTTATCTGGCGGCCTTCGGGCCCGCCAGTGTGAAAGATGCGCAAGCGTGGTCAGGGCTCACGAGACTCGCCGAAGTCTTCGAGAGGCTACGTCCCGGCTTGATCACCTTTGTCAACGCGAAAGGGGCCGAGGTGTTCGACCTGCCGGACGCGCCACGACCGACCTCCGGAACACCGCCGGTCAGAATCCTTGCTCCGTTCGACAACATCCTGCTCTCGCACGCCGACCGCTCGCGAATCATGGACGAGCAGTACCGAACTCGCGTCTTCACCGTCAACGGCATCGTCAAGCCCGCCATCCTGGTGCGCGGAAAGGTGGTGGGATTCGCGACGGTGACGCCGGACAAGGAGACGGTCGAATTGGGCGCGACTCTGTTTGCGCAGCAACCGAAGACGGCGCTCGCATCCATCGAGAAGGAAGCGCGTGCGTTGCTGAAATTCATGCACCCGAAGATCCCGAACCGAGAGGTGCGGTTCGCTGTCGCTACGTAGCGGGCTTGTGCTTTCGCGGTGCTCGATCGCGTAGTTCGGCCACGATCTCGTCGTTCCACATGTGACGCCGCACCAGTCGGTACCGCTCCCGGGCGATCCACAAGTAGGCCTCGGCGTCGGTGTGCTCGGGCAACATGTCAGCACCCCGCAGCATTCGCACGACGGGCAGAAACTCCTCGCCGAACCAGCGGCGGGCGACGGTGTCTCGGCCGAGGAACTCACCCTTCTCCTGCATGAGCCGAAAACCCCACGCCTCCGCACACTCACTGAGTTCGGCGTACTCCCACGGGTCGGTGACCTGGACGGCTTCGCGTTGTGAACCCTGCAGCGGAACGCGGGTGAGGAAGAGTCGACGATGATCCTTGATGAGCAGATCAGCGCGCTGAGTGATGCCTTCCGGCGAGATACGCGTGATGATCTCGGTGACGTACGCGTCGATTGTCTTCTGGTGCATCGCACACGCAATGGACACTCGGTGGTGCCCGTCGATCACGAAATGCATGGAGCCGACGCGATACAACTGAACAGGTGGTACCGATTCGCCGCGTCGTTGCGCCACCGCAAGTCGCTCCCAACGAGCGCGCGAGTGAGTGGACGTCGGACGGAAGTACCTGTCGAAATCACCTGTGCGGTCGACACTTCCGACTATTGATTCGATGGTGACGACCTGCAGCCCCAGAGACTTCTCGCCGACCTTGCCCAGAGCTGCGACAACCTCGTCGAACGGCAGGATCGCGTTGACGTCGTCGGGTTCGCGTCGTAGCCAACTGACCAGACGGGCAACGTCGGCACGTCGACGCTGACGAGCGAAGTCGTTTTCCGCGTCGGCTGTGGGAAATCCGGTGTCACGAGCCATGTCGGCGCCTCACGATCGTCGGCGGAGTACCTGGGGAAATCTCCATCAGCGTGAAGCCGACGGTATTGAGCACGATAGTCCGGCCTACCTCCAGATCGAGAGGGGTTCGCCCGTGCGGGTGGATGTGTCCGTGGACCATCACCGTCGGATCGAGGTTGTGAATCAAAGGCGTGAAGCATTCGAACCCTCGATGTGGCCGATCCTCGGCGTCGCCGACACCGCGGGCGGGACTGTGGGTGAGCAGCACATCCACGCCCGCCCGGCCGCCGGGAAGCCGCGATTGCCAGGCGTTTCGCCAGGCGAGCGAGCGAGCGCGTCGGCTCTGCTGGCGCTCGGACCATTGATTGGGACCCGTGTTGTATCGGATGGAACCACCGAGGCCCGCGATCCGCAGACCGGCGACGGTCACGATGCGTCCGTCGGCGTTGACTGCGCCGGTAGGCCCCGGCCACTGCGCCGGCATCCCGGCCCGCGTCCAACCCGATCTCTTGTTCGAATATCCGGACAGATCGGCGTCGTGGTTTCCGGGAACGAACACGCAAGGCGCATTCAGTTGGTCAGACAGGTACTCCAGATACGCAAACGGCAGATCGCCCGCGCCCAGGATCACGTCGACTCCGAGTGAACGAACTTGACTGCTCCACAGGAATTCGACGGTCTCGTCGCTGACAGCGAGAACGGAGACCATTTCGACGACGCTACCGCCACCGCGAGGTATCTGCGCTGCGAACCTCGCGGGCACGGTGTTTAGATGGACGAGTGTCAGACAGCGTCGTATCTTCCGTCCGGGCCCATCTCGTCAGCAGCATCGAGGGGCCGGACCCCACCGCGGCCTCGGTGACGTTCCTCGGTGTCGAACCGCTGGACGTGCTGCGTTTCGAATCACCCGACGGCCTGGTCCGCTACGTCACACTGGGGTGCTCGCGTCATCCGATGGGCGACCCCAACGAACTGGTCGCAGACCCCACACGCGGACCCCGCGCCGAGTTGGTACTCACGCTGCGCGGTGGCACCGGTGTGGCGTCAGGTGTGGCCAGGACGCTCGCGGTGCTGGCCGCGGCGCCGTCCGTCGAAGGCGTCGTGCTGCTCGAGGACGCACTGTTGGACCTGGGCGAGCCGCTGTGGAAGGACACTGCGTTCACGGCGGTGCTTCTCGGTGACAGCGGGATCGAAGACCTGACGCTGCCGGAGCCGTTCGACCCGGTGCGCTTCCTTGGTGTGGTCCCCCTGACCGGTACCGAAGCCGCCTGGGTGCGTCTGCGCGGCGCGGAGGCACTGAGGGAAGCGTGGACCGAGGCGGGGATCGACATCCGCGATCCGCACCGTTCCGCTGCCTCGCTCTAGCTGCGCTGGCGCTTTGTCCGTCAGATCATTCGGCGTGCACGAGGATGTCCGCCAAGTTCTCGAGACTTACCCGAACCGTCCGTGAAAATGCTTTCGTGACGATCGGGTCGGCCATCTTGCCGAATACTCCTCCCAGGCCGCTTTCGCTGTCGAGTCGGTAGGTGACCCGAGTGCCGTCACCGACTTCTTCGCAGGTCGTGGTCTGCGAGAAGCTGACCGGACTTTCGACGGACGTCGATTTCGACGATCTCGGTGGGTCGTACTCGGTGAATTCGGATGTCCACTCGAGACGCTTGCCCAGGATTCGCGAGACACCGTGCCAGCGGCTTCCCACGCCCATCGGGCCGTCGGTGATCTGTTTGCACTCGACCATCGAATTCTCCCAGTTGGGCCAGTTCTCGGCGACGGCGATGTACTCCCAGACGTCCTTGGGTGGCAACGCGATCTCCACGGATTGCTCGACTGTAGGCATGGTTGCTCCTCCACTTCTCTTTGGATCTGAATTTGCTTGTCGCAAAATGGATTTCGGGAACGGAATGAAAATGCGTACCCATATCCATTGTCCGCCTGCGACGGTGGCAAGTACAGGGAGTCAGCGTGCGAGGTTCACAGCCAGTTGTTGCGACGGAAGAGAAAGAACAAGCCGACACACACCGACGCGATGAGGAACAGGATGGACTGATAGCCGTACTTGTAACCGAGTTCCGGCATGTTCTCGAAGTTCATCCCGTAGATACCGGCAACGCCGGTCGGCACGGCGGCGATAGCGACCCACGCGGAGATCTTGCGCATGTCGGTGTTTTGCTGCACCGCGATCTTCGCGAGTGCGGCGTCGACCAGCGAACTCAACACCTCGTCGTATTCCGAGATACGTTCGGCCACGATCGTGTGGTGATCTCGTACGTCACGGAAGTATCGCCGGATCTCCTTCGGGACGAGGCCGCCCGCGGGCTGGGTCAGCTGGAGCAGTGGCAATCCGAGTGGAGTGACCGAGCGTCGTAGTTCGACGATTTCACGTTTGAGCAGGTAGATGTGCTCGACGGCAACGGTGTTCCGCGGGTTGAACACCAACTCTTCCATGCTGTCGACGTCCTGTTCGACGAGTTGGATGACGGAGAGATAGCTGTCGACGACGTGGTCGGTGATCGCGTGCAACACCGCGAACGGGCCCATGGTGAGGCGCTCGGGGTTCTGCTCGAGTGACTTGCGCACGCTTGCCAGTTCGGAGTGATCCCCGTGCCGGACGGTCACTACGAAGTCGGGGCCGACGAACACCATGATCTCGCCGGTTTCGACGATCTCGCTCGCCGTCGCGACGGACTCGTGCGGTACGTAGACGACCGTGCGCAGCACCAGGAACATGACGTCGTCGTAGCGTTCGAGTTTCGGGCGCTCGTGTGCATGGACGGCATCCTCGACCATCAGCTCGTGGAGTCCGAAAGTTGCTGCGACATCTTGCATCTGACCTTCGTCGGGAGCGTGCATGCCCACCCAGACGAACGCGTTGTCGCGACTACGAACCTCGGCCAACGCAGCGCGGTGCGTGTACTTGCCCGGCAACCGCACGCCGTCCACGTAGACCGCGCAGTCGACGATCGCGCGGGCTGCCGGAACGGGGATCTTGGGCGCATCGGCTTGCGTCGATTTGCCGTTCGACCAATTCGGCAGTGACGGCATGGTTGGCACGCTCGCTCCTTCTCGGTCTGTAATGCAGTGGAACGGCAGGGGAACGGCACTACAGCGACACCTGATCGAATTGCGCTGCCGCTGCGGCGTAATCGTACGTCAGCTTCCGGCTCGCCCACCGGAGCGCGATGAAGTTGCCGATTGCTGACACACTGGAACAGTGCGAATAGATCTTCACACCCACTCCAACGCATCGGACGGCACCGACACCCCGGCTGCCCTCATGCGCGCCGCAGCCGACGCCGGACTCGACGTCGTCGCCATCACCGATCACGACACGACTTCGGGCTGGGCCGAGGCGGCGCAGGCCTTGCCGGCCGGCGTCAGCCTGGTTCGTGGGATGGAGATGTCGTGCGAAGGTCGAGGTGAGCGTGGTTGGCCGGTCGCTGTACATCTGCTTGCGTACCTGTTCGATCCGACGCACCCCGAATTCGCAAAAGAACGTGAGCGACTGCGCGCCGAACGCGTCGAACGTATCCGGGTGATGACGACCATGATGGCGCGTGACGGTCTGCCCGTCGATCCCGATCAGATCCTCGCCGACGCCGGTCCGTCCGTCGGACGCCCGCACGTCGCAGCGGCCCTGATGCGGGCCGGTGTGGTGTCGAGCATCAGCGAGGCCTTCTCCGACCTGTTGTCCAGTCGAGGACGATACGACGTTCCCAAGTACGACACTCCGCTCGAGTACGCCGTCGAACTGGTGGCAGCCGCCGGGGGAGTGACCGTCCTGGCGCATGGACGGGCCCGTTCGCGCGGCGGATTGCTTGCGCTCGACCACATCCGCGATCTGGCCGATCTGGGTCTCGGGGGTCTCGAAGTCGATCACCCGGACCATCGCAGCGACGATCGTGACGTCCTGCGCCGCCTGGCTGTCGACCTCGGTTTGGCAGTCACCGGATCCTCTGACTACCACGGCGAGAACAAGACGATCGGACTCGGCGACGAGCTCACGGACGAAGCCGAGTTCGACAAACTCGTCTCGGCCGCCACCGGCGTGGAGGTACTGGGGCGCTGATGCTCGACACCACGCTCTACCTCACCGTGTTCATCACGCTGTTCGTGATCATGGACCCGCCCGGAGTCATCCCGGTGTTTTTGTCACTCGTCGGACGTAAAAGCCGTGAAGATCGCAATCGAGCGGCATGGCAGGCCCCCGCCGTCTCCCTGGCGGTCATCTCGGTCTTTGCCATCGGCGGTCAGGCGATCCTCAACTACCTCCACATCGGCATTCCGGCGTTGCAGGGCGCCGGCGGATTGCTGCTGCTTCTCATCGCACTCGAACTGCTGACCGGCAAGGCCTCCAACCGTCCGCAGGGAGCCGACGACGTCAACGTCGCACTCGTTCCTCTGGGAACGCCGATGATGGCCGGTCCCGGTGCGATAGCGGCCGTCATCGTCTTTGTCGCCCAGGCCGACGGTGAAGCGGCGTCGTATCTGGCGATCGCGTTGGCGATTCTGTCCATCCACCTCGTGCTGTTCGTGGTCCTGCGCTTCTCGACCGCACTGATCCGGATACTGGGCGAGGGTGGCATCAGTCTGCTGGCACGCATCGCCGGTCTTCTGCTCGCCGCCATCGCGGTTCAACTCATTGCGGAATCAGTCCGCGGATTCGTCGCGGGAGCGTAAGAGATGACATACGACGACAGGTACGACCGGAACGACAGGTACGAGGACGACTACCAGTACCAGGAATATCAGGACTATCAGTACGAAGACGATTACGACTATCCCGCCGACAAACGACAATGGCTGCTGGTCCGCGCTCTACGCGCCCTGAGTGGCACCGTGGCGGCCGGAATCGTGGTCTTGACACTCGTGATCATCGGTTCGGCATATCTGGGCGGCAACCGCGGATTCCCGGGTCCGGGAACAACGTCGATCACCGCGCACATTGCGGCCTCGGTGGTTGCTCTCGCCGCGCAGATCTGGTGCGACCGCAGGCGGGGTATCGCGGCGGTTGCCGGATCGGTGGTCGTGCTCGTGGTGGCGGGGCTGTTGTTGGTGACGCAGTGGTGGGGATGACTGGGTGGGGATGACACGGTGGGGATGACTGGGTGGGGATGACACGGTGGGGATGACTGGGTGGGGATGACACGGTGGGGATGACGGTTCGGGTTCGAGTGTGATGAGGAATCCGACCGCTTGGAGGATTTGATTGTGATCCGACTCTGGTGGCAAACTGGAGTTACTTCGAGGCGGCGCCACAGCCCGGCCCCGAAGTGCAGGTTTCGTCAGAATTTCTCCCGAAACCTAGATTGCATGGATACGCCAGGGCTCACCCGCCCCACACCATGACGCTTCGGATGTATTGCGGCCCACTTTCTCGCGCACGCCGAATGCTCTTCTTCTCAGTAGTCGTTCGCGGAAGAAATGATCTCTGACCGTTGTGAACGTGGTTTCGCAGCGGTCCGAAGGATTACTTCCCAGTAACCCAGCCCCGCTTGAGGCTGGACTAATCAGGAGTGTCATCGTGTCCCTCGTGACTGAAGCCATCAACGTACCCAAGGTCGAGTTGACCGACGAAGAAATCTTTGCCGCTCACGTCGGTGGCAAGCTCTCGGTCGAGACCACAGCACCGCTCGATACGCAGCGGGCCCTCTCGATCGCCTACACGCCGGGTGTTGCTCAGGTGAGCCGCGCCATCGCTGCAGACGAAACCCTTGCCGATCGATACACGTGGACCAACCGACTCGTCGTCGTGGTCAGCGACGGCACCGCGGTTCTCGGACTCGGCGACATCGGCCCCCGCGCGTCGCTGCCCGTCATGGAGGGCAAGTCGGCACTGTTCAAGAACTTTGCCGGACTGAACTCCATTCCGCTGGTTCTCGACACCAAGGATCCCGACGAGATCGTCGAGACGCTCATCCGACTGCGTCCGAGCTTCGGCGCGGTCAACCTCGAGGACATCTCGGCGCCGCGTTGCTTCGAGATCGAGAAGCGCGTCATCGAAGCTCTCGACTGCCCCGTCATGCACGACGATCAGCACGGAACCGCCATCGTGGTCCTCGCGGCACTCAAGGGCGCCGTGAAGGTCCAGAGCCGCGACATCACCACACTCAAGGTCGTCATCTCCGGCGCCGGCGCTGCGGGTGTTGCCTGCGCGAACATCCTGCTTGCCGCCGGAATCAGCGACGTCATCGTGCTGGACTCGAAGGGCATCATCTCGGGTGAGCGCAGCGACCTCAACGACGTGAAGGCAGAACTCGCGGCCCGCACCAATCCCCGTGACCTGCATGGTGGTGCCATCGAGGCTCTCGAAGGTGCTGACGTGTTCCTCGGTGTCTCGGCGGGCAAGATCCCCGAGGAGCTCATCGCTTCGATGGCTCCCGAGTCGATCGTGTTCGCACTCTCCAACCCGGACCCGGAGATTCACCCCGAAACCGCGTCGAAGTACGCGGCGATCGTGGCGACGGGCCGTAGTGATTTCCCGAACCAGATCAACAACGTTCTTGCCTTCCCCGGTGTCTTCAAGGGCGCGCTCGACGCCGGCGCCCGTCGCATCACCGAAGGTATGAAGCTCGCTGCCGCCGAGGCAATCCTGTCGGTGGTCGGCGACGAGTTGGCGGCGGACAAAATCGTCCCCAGCCCACTCGACCCTCGCGTGGCACCCGCAGTAGCGGAAGCCGTCGCGGCCGCAGCGCATGCTGAGGGCGTGACCAGCTAAGAGGGACTACGAAAGCCCCGATCGGAACCCGCACACAAGGTTCCGATCGGGGCTTTTTCGTGTGTACCGAGAGCTACAGACGAGTGAGGTCGGGTGTTCGGCGCAGCCTGCCGGTCCCGGGAACCGATGCCCAGACCACCAGCGCCAGTAAGCCGTCCACGACGAGAGCCACAACCGCGACCAGGATTGCGCCGACGACGACTCGGTCGTACTTGTAGAGTGCGAGACCGTCGAAGATGTACCGGCCGAGGCCGCCGAGGTTGACGTAGGCGGCGACCGTTGCCGTGGCAATCACCTGCAGTGTTGCGTTACGCAGTCCGCCGAGAATCAATGGCAGCGCATTGGGTATCTCGACGCGGAAGAGCACTTGGAGTTCGGTCATACCCATCGCCCGTGCGGCCTCGACGACGCCGCGGTCGACGCTGGCGATTCCGGCGTACGTGCCGGCGAGTAGTGGGGGAATACCAAGAATGACGAGGGCGAGAATCGGCGGCATCACTCCCAGACCCATGAGAAGAACGAGGAAGGTCAGCAGGCCGAGAGTGGGCAGTGACCGCAGTGCGTTGACCAGACTGACGACCACGATCTCACCGCGACGCAGATGGCCGATGAGTAATCCGATGGGCACCGCGATCACAGCCGAAAGTGCCACGGCCAGAACGCTGTACCAGAGGTGCTGGAGGATGCGGGTGCCGATTCCGGTGTCGCCGCTCCAATTTCCGGGATCGACGATGAAGTCCCAGGCCCCGGTGAAGATGCTCATACGGGTTCCCCCTCGGCTGACAGGACGGCGGGAACCTTCGACGAGGTCGACGTTCTGGTCCACGGGGTCAGGAATCGGCCGATCAGATACAGGATCAGATCGAGCGCCAGTGCCAGCACGACGATCGCGATGATGCCCGCAACGATCTGGTCGGGATAGTCGCGGTCGTAGCCTTGTTTGAACAGGACTCCAAGCCCGCCGATTCCGATCAGAGATCCGACTGACACCAGCGAAATATTGGTAACGGCAATAACTCTGATGTTCGCGATCATCACCGGCAGCGCCAATGGCAACTCGACCGTCAGAGCGCGTCGTAGTGGTGTGAAACCGACGGCGGTGGAGGCGTCGATGACGTTGTCCGGCACCGAGTCGAGTGCTTCGGGTACTGCCCGGATGAGCAGTGCCGTCGCATACACGCTGAGTGCGATCACGACGTTGAGAGGATCAAGGGTCTTGAGTCCGAACAACTGGGGGATGGTGACGAACAGCGCGAGCGACGGAATCGTGAACGCAATGCTCGCCAGGGTCAACGTGATTCGGCGCAGCCATCTGACGTTGCGGATCGCTGTTCCGACCGGAACGGCAATCAGGAGACCGATCAGCAAAGGAAGCAGTGCCAGATACAGATGGGTCTTCGAGTAATCCACGACCGTCGAGAAATTGTCGATGAGCCAGCGCATGCCGCTACGACCCGAATCCCTCGGTGAAGGCGACGCGGTTGCGTTCCTCGTCCTCGCGTCGACGCTGATCTGCCAATTTCGCCACGACTTCGGAACCGAGGATCCCGCCGATGACCGCGCCCTCGCCGTCGACGGCAACGCCGATACCGGAAGGCGACGAGATTGCCGCATCGAGTGCTTGGCGGAGATCGCCGCCGGGGGAGAACAGCGAACCACCGGCCGACGTCGACTGAGCAAGGGTTCGTCCCGAGCGCAGGCCTTCGACGCCGGTCACGTCGATCCATCCCTGCGGAGTTCCGTTGTCCGTGACCACGAGAACCCATTCGCCCAATTCGAGACGTAGAGCCTTCAATTCGTTCTCGACGGCCGTGCGTATGGGGTGCAACGGAACCTCGTCGGCAGCGCGGAACGACAATCCCCGATAGCCGCGATCGCGTCCGACGAATCCGGCGACAAAATCCGTTGCCGGAGCGGCCAACACGTCGCGAGGTGCCGCCACCTGCTGAAGCCGCCCGCCGGGACCGAAGACGGCAATGTGATCACCGAGTTTGACTGCCTCGTCGATGTCGTGGGTGACAAAGACGATCGTCTTCTTCAGTTCGCTTTGAAGACGGAGCATTTCGGTCTGCAGATCCTCACGCACCACCGGGTCGACGGCGCTGAAGGGCTCGTCCATCAACAGGATCGGCGGATCGGCAGCCAATGCTCGCGCAACTCCCACACGTTGTTGCTGCCCACCCGAGAGTTGCCCGGGATAGCGGGTGGCAAGGGAGATGTCCAGACCGACTCGTTCGAGTACCCCCAACGCGGCTTTGCGCGCTGCGCGGCGGGACTCACCGCGCAGTACCGGAACTGTTGCGACGTTGTCGATCACGGTGCGATGCGGAAGCAAGCCGGCGTTCTGGATGACGTACCCGATGCCGAGACGGAGCTTCACCGCGTCGGTCTGGGCGATGTCACGACCGTCGACGAAGATCTTGCCCGACGTCGGTGTGATCATCCGGTTGATCATGCGCATCGACGTCGTCTTGCCGCACCCGGACGGCCCCACGAACACCGTGAACGACTCGGCCTCGATGGTGAGATCGAGACGGTCGACGGCGGTGGTGCCGTCCGGATACTGCTTGGTGACGCCCTCGAAGGTGATCACGTGACTACGAGACCGGCTTGTCGAGGCCCTGCGCCGTCACCCACGCCTTGGCCGCCGCTGCCGGCTCCGTCTTGGTGTCGCCGGACACCTGGACGTTGAGTGCCAACAACTCTTCGGTGGTGAGCTTGGCGGACACCGCGTCGAGGACTGTCTTCAACTTGTCGGAAGACTTCGACGCGCGCAGCACCGGCACCACGTTCTGAGCCGGGAAATTGTTCTTCGGGTCTTCGAGAACCACGAAGTTGTTCTCCGGGATGGAGGCCGACGTCGTGAAGATGTTTGCCGCGGTGATGTCACCGGAGGAGAGAGCCTTCACGGTTGCCGGTCCACCGCCGTCGGCGATCGGAACGAAGTTGGCTGCCGAGATGTCGAGGCCGTAATTGGACTTCAAACCGGGCAATCCGGCTGGACGTTCCTGGAACTCGGCCGGAGCACCGAACTTGACCTCGGCGGAATGCGGAGCCAGATCGGCGATCGTCTTCAGGTTCCACTTGTCAGCGGTTTCCTTCGTGACAACGACGGCGTCCTTGTCCTCGGCGGATGCAGGCGTCGCAATTGCCAATTCCGACCCGAGAGCTGCGGGAAGAGCAGCGAGGACGTCAGCGGAGCTGGTGGCCGTGCTGTCGGGATCCAAGTACTGCAGGAGATTTCCCGTGTAATCCGGAATGACACTGATGGACCCGTCCTTGAGTGCCGGAATGTACGCCTCGCGGCTGCCGACGTTGAACGACGTGGACACATCGAACCCGTTGACACGCAGTGCTTCGGCGTAGATGTTGGCGATCGTCTCGGATTCGGTGAAGTTGGCGGAGCCGACGACGATCGCGTTGGGATCGCTGTTGGAGTCACCGTCGCTGCTACCGCACGCTGTCAGTGCAGTCAGAGAGACAACGGTTGCCGCGGCTACGAGCCAACGGTTGGAACGAAATCGTGAGGTGCGCATGAGCGTCCTTCCGGTTTTTCGGGCGTCCCGTGTTTCGGGCGTCGGAAACCATTCCCTTGTGGCGAAGCCACCCGAGTGACTTCGACGGCGCCGCCACCGAGTGGCTGCGTCAGGACTGGTTACCGCGCATCGCCCGACAAGTGTAACGATAGGTACCGACATGGCACGGTTTTCGATCCATGGGATTGGATGTGAGGATTTCAGTGAAGAGCACACGCACGAAGTATTCGACTGTTGTTGCAGCACTGATGGTCCTGCCGATTCTCAGCGGATGCGCAAACGGTGATTCGGTGGTAGAGGGTGTCGAAGCGGAGTCTCGTGACCAGATCGTGGTGGCTGCTGACGCATCGGTGGAGAGTTCGGTGTTGGCCGAGGTGTATTCGACGGTGCTCTCCTCCTCCGGCCTGTCGGCTCGCGTCGAATCGGTGGGTGGTGGCCGAAACCAATCACTCGAGGCTCTGGACGCAGCGCGAGTCACTTTGGTGCCCGAGTTCATCGGCGCGCTGCTCGATCACTACGACCCGTCATCCCCGGCCCGCAAGGCCGACGACGTCTTCGAAGCCTTGAGTCGCTCTCTGCCGGAGGGTCTTTCGGTCTCCGACTATGCGATGGCCGAAGATCGTGCGGTCCTCGCACTCGACACCGGATACGCACAGTCGTTGGGAGCGAAGACGATAGAAGCCTTTGCTCCTTCGTGTGCCGCGGCGACGCCGCTCGTCTCCGCGAGATTCGTCGAGGACGGGGCAGTGGAACAGTTGGCCGAGGGCGCCGAGTGTGTCTTCGCCGGTGTCGATCAGGCAACGCCGGCAGACGTACCCGGTGCACAAGTATTCGGAACCACGACGCTGTCGGCGTTGGCACAATCCGATGCCGTCACAGTGCTCGCTGATTCGAATCACGTTCTGGCTGCGCAGAATGTCGTTCCGCTCTTTCGAGCGGGCGCACTGGGAGATTCGGCTGTCAAGGCGCTCAGCGTCGTTGCCGGTGAACTGTCCACCACCGATCTCGCCGCAATGATCGAGCAGGTGCGGACCGGCAAGGCGTCAGCCTCGGAAGTCGCCCGCACCTGGTGGGACACCCGTCAGTGACATGGACGGGTGTCCCAGCCGTCAGTGACTGTTCGAGCCCACTGCTGAACTCGAATCATCCTTGGCACGAATCAGTTTCGATGCGATGAACTGGCCGAGGTCGGAAACGGCGTCTGCTGCTTCCTTCACCAGTGACGCCTGTGCGTGAGCCACGTGCCAGAGTCTTGCGTACTCGACCAGGGACACATCGACGCCGGCAGCGGCGAGCTTGTCGGTGAACGTCATGATCTGCGGGTAGAGGACTTCCTCGGAACCGACGTGAATCCTGGTGGGTGGCAACCCGTCGAGCTTGCCGTGCATCGGTGCGTAGCCGGGATCAGTACGGTCGCCTCCGGCAAGGTAGGCGTCGGCGGCGTCGAAGGACCACGCTGTGTTGACCACCAGGTCGGCCTTTTTGGTAGCACCCCGATCGCCGGGATCGACCCACGGTGAGATCAGGGCAAGCGCGCCGGGGGTCACGCCGTGACGCTCGATCAGACGGATAGCGGTCGCCGCGGCCAGGCCGCCACCGGCTGAATCGCCGGCGATGGCAACGCGGTCTTCCGAATAGTCGAACTCGGTGACCAACTGCATGAAGGCTGAGACCGCGTCGTCGAGAGCGGCGGGATACGGATTCTCCGGCGCGAGACGGTAGTCCAAGGTGAAGACCGCACTGGACGACTCACGGGCGAGATGAGCTGCGAGAGAACGGTGTGTGGACAGCGAACCCAGCGTGTACGCCCCGCCATGCAGGTAGAGAACTGCGGTGGGGCGCTCGGTTGCGCCGACGGTGATCTTCTCTGCCGGTCGGCAAGCCAGCTCCAGCGGGCGCACGACGGCGCCCGCTGGAACCTGCTGTAGCGGTGCCCCGGCCTCGAGCAACAGACGTTGAATCCGATACGGCAGCCGCGAGTTGAAAGCCAGACGGAAGTACGGCTTCAACAAGAATGCGACCACGGGCAGCGGAAGGGTGAACGTGCTCACCGGCAGGGCTCCTGACTCTTTGTGCGAACTGCGCTGTGAAACGAACTGCGCTGTGAAACGAACTCAGCTGGACTTGGGCATCATTCGGCCGGCGACGATCGCGACGATGCGCTGGTAGCCCGATCCTACGAGGCGAACCCAGGCGTCGAGTGCGATTGCGTCCATCCCGATGAGAACTCGCGGCTTGCTCTTGCGAACGCCGTTGACGATCGTCTTGGCGGCATCTTCCGGAGTGGTGCGCGCGAGCTTGCGGTCGAAGAACTCGGAGAAGACCGCAAGATCTTCACCCGGGCCTGCGGTGGCGTTGCGTGCGATGGCGGTCTTGATTCCGCCCGGGTGCACACAGGTCACCTTCACCGGGTGCTTGGCGATCAGCATTTCCTGGCGAAGCGACTCGGTGAAACCGCGAACGGCGAACTTGGCCGAGTTGTATGCGCTCTGACCCGGCATCGACAGCAGACCGAAGAGGCTCGACACGTTCACGATGTGCCCGTCGCCGGAGGCGATGACGTGGGGGAGGAATGCCTTGGTGCCGTTGACAACTCCCCAGAAGTCGACGTCCATGACACGTTCGAAGTCCTTGAATTCGGACTTCTCGAAAGTGCCGTGGTAGGCGATTCCGGCGTTGTTGTAGATCTGGTTGACCTTGCCGAAATGGGCGACAACCGCGTCGGCGTACTCGAGAACCGCTTCGCGCTGGGTGACGTCGAGATGGTCCGACTTCACCTCGGCGCCGATGGCTTCCACCAGACGCGTTGTCTCGGCGAGCCCGATGGTGTCCACGTCGGAGATTGCCAACTTGGCGCCCTGGCCGGCCAGGTTCAGCGCTAGTGCGCGACCGATGCCCGATCCCGCTCCGGTGATGACTACGACCTTGCCTGCAAAATCACTCATTGTGCTACTGCCTTCTCGTCGTCGAGGTCGATCTGTGAAGTGGTCGCGGTGCCGACGGCGCCGAGATCCGAGGTGGCGACGCTGCGGTATGCCGCGAGGTCGAAATGCTTGGTGGCGTTGCGGAACTGGAAGGTGAAGCCAGGCCACAGGGTGGTGTTGTTTCCGTGCTTGTCCATGTACCAGCTGGCGCAACCGCCGTTGTTCCACACGCTCTTGGACATAGCTGCCTGCAGGTCCTTGTTGTACTTGTCCTGCTTGTCCTTGCGCACCTCGATGGTGCCGATGTCGTACTTGTCGATGGTGGCGATCGCGTCGACCAGGTAGTTGATCTGCGACTCGATCATGAAGACCATCGACGAATGTCCGAGGCCGGTGTTGGGTCCGACGAGGAAGAACATGTTGGGGAAGTTGGCAACTGCCGCGCCCTTGTATCCCTGCATGCCGGTCTCTTCGAAGACCTCGGCGAGCGAGCGTCCGTCCTTGCCGAAGATTCCCGCGAAGGTGGGGGAGTCGGTGACGTGGAATCCGGTCGCCACGACGATGGCATCGATCTCACGGGTGGTGCCGGTCTTCGAGACGATCCCGTTGGCGGTGACCTCCTCGATGCCTTCGGTCACCAGGTCGACATTGTCCTGGGCGAGGGTGGGGAAGTAGTTGTTCGAGATCAGCATGCGCTTGCAGCCGATCTGGAAGTTGGGCATGACCTTCTTGCGAAGATCCTTGTCCTTGATCTGGGCCTTCAGGTGACGCTCGGCGGCGAACTGCAACGGCTTCATGAAGACCGGCGCCTTGGCCAGGCCGACGACCTGCGTCTCTCGCATCCAGTAGATACCGGTGCGGCACAACTTCTGGAAGCCGGGGAGGTACTTGAACGCGAGGTGCTCGATCTTGGTGTACTCGCGGTCTGCGCGGGGCAGGATCCACGGCGCCGTGCGCTGGTACACGTCGAGATGCGAGACCTTCTTGCCGATGGCCGGCACGATCTGGATGGCCGAGGCGCCGGTTCCGATGACGGCCACACGCTTGCCGGTCAGATCGGCGTCGTGGTTCCAACGCGAGGAGTGGAAGATCTCGCCCTTGAAGCCGTCGATGCCCTTGATGTCCGGAAGTGAAGGCTCACACAATGCGCCGACGGCCGAGACGACGATCTTTGCGACGAATTCGCCCTTGTTGGTGCTGACGTGCCACCGAGCAGACGCCTCGTCCCAGCGTGCGGAGAGAACGTCGCAGTCGAAGATGTGCTTGTCGAGCACCTTGTGGCGGTTGGCCACCGACTGGATGTACTTGTAGATCTCGGGCTGAGTGGAGAAGGAGCGCGTCCACTCCGGATTGAGTGCAAAAGAGTACGAGTACAAATGCGACGGCACGTCACACGCGGCGCCCGGGTAGCTGTTGTCACGCCAGGTCCCGCCGACGTCGTTGCCGCGCTCGAGAACGACGTAGTCGGTGATGCCGGCCTGTGCCAGTTTGATCGCCGCACCGAGACCGGCGAAGCCACTGCCGATGATCAGTGTGCCGACGTGGCGAGTATCCGCGGCAGGTGCTGAGGTATCTGTAACTGGAAGACTCATGTAGGGAACGATATGCCTTTATTGAGTCACGGTCAATAGCTTATTGACGAATATTCAGTAGTCTATTGGGCATGGACGCAGTAAAGCGAACACGGCTCGACCCTGCGCAACGCCGAGCGCAACTCATCGACCTCGGGGCGCGGATGCTGGCCGAACGGCCGCTCGAACAGATTTCCGTCGAGGACATCGCCGATCAGGCTGGTGTCTCGCGGGGGCTTCTGTTCCACTACTTCGCGTCGAAAAGCGAGTTCCATCTGGCGATCGTCCGACACAGCAGTGAACAGATGCTCCAGCGCACCGAGCCGAGCGAGTCGGACGATCCGATGCTCACCCTCCGCTCGGTGCTGGCGTCGTACGTCGACTACGTGACCGAGAACCGCAATACCTACGTCTCGCTGCTCCGGGGGACCGCCAGCGGGGATCCGCAGATGCGTGAGGTGTTCGAGCAGACTCGCGACATCATGGCCAAGAGAACCCTCGATCAGCTCCCGAAGATCGGCCTTACTCGAACACCTCAGGTGGAGTTGGCCGTTCGCGGTTGGATCGCGTTTGTCGAGGAAGCCACCATCAGTTGGCTCCGAGCGCCCGCCATCACCCGCGAGGAACTGATCGACCTGACGGTTCAGTCGTTACCTGCGTTGGCACTGGCCGCCGTCGGCTTCGATGCCGGGCCGGATCTGGGTCTGCTGCAATCGAATTGACGTGAACGCAGAAAGGCCGGGCCCCACACTCCTTGCGGAATGTGGGGCCCGGCCCTTGTCAAATTACTGAGATCAGTTGGTCGGCAGGAACGCCTCGTCCAAGATCTCCTGCTGCTCCACCGCGTGGACCTTGCTCGATCCCGAAGAGGGAGCGGACATCGGACGACGCGAGATGCGCTTGATACCGGTCAAGGTCTCCGGCAGAAGGTCCGGCAGAGCCAGCCCGAGGAACGGCCACGCACCCTGGTTTGCGGGCTCTTCCTGGACCCAACGGAACTGATCCGCATTCGGGTAACGGTCCAGGGTCTCCTTGAGGCGACGCTTCGGCACGGGGTAGAGCTGCTCCATGCGCACGATGGCGATGTCGTCACGCTCGTCCTTGTGCTTCTTCGCCAGGAGTTCCCAGTACAGCTTGCCGCTGACCAGCAGAACCCGCTTGACCGATTCGCGTGCGCTTTCGCCGCTCTCGTATGCCGGCTCCTCGAAGACCGAACGGAACTTGCCCGTCGTGAAGTCCTCGACGTTGCTGACGGCAGCCTTGTTACGCAGCATCGACTTGGGCGTGAAAACCACCAGCGGACGGCGGATGCCGTCGAGGTGATGGCGACGCAGCAGGTGGAAGTAGCTGGCCGGAGTCGACGGAACCGCAACGGTCATCGAGCCTTCTGCACACAGCTGAAGGAAACGCTCGATGCGACCGGAGGTGTGGTCCGGACCCTGACCCTCGTGACCGTGCGGCAGGAGCAGCACGACGTCGGAGAGCTGACCCCACTTGGCCTCACCCGAAGAGATGAACTCGTCGATGATGGTCTGCGCGCCGTTGACGAAGTCACCGAACTGCGCTTCCCACAGGACCAGAGCGTCGGGGTTACCGACCGAGTAGCCGTACTCGAAGCCCAGACCTGCGTACTCGGTGAGTGCGGAGTCGTAGACCATGAACTTGCCGCCGTTTTCGGCGTCGGCAGCGATCTTGGCGATCGGGCTGTACTCGTTGCCGGTCTTGCGGTCGATGAGGACCGAGTGACGCTGCGTGAACGTTCCTCGCTTGGAGTCCTGACCCGCGAGGCGGATCAAGGCACCCTGCTCGGCCAACGAGCCGAACGCGAGCAATTCTGCGAACGCCCAGTCGACATGTCCCTCACGGGCCATCTCGCGGCGCTTCTCGGCAACCGGCTTGACGCGCGGGTGAACGGTGAAGCCGTCGGGGACGTTGACGAACGCATCACCGATGCGCTCGAGGACCTCGGGAGCGACAGCCGTGGTCAGGCGAGCCGGGGGAGTCTGGTCGAGTTCGACGGACTCGGACGGTTCGGGCTGGAACTTCTCGAGTTCACGGACCTCGTTGAAGACCCGTTCGAGCTGGCCCTGGTAGTCGCGAAGTGCGTCTTCGGCTTCCTTGAGCGAGATGTCACCGCGGCCGATGAGGGACTCGGTGTAGCTCTTACGAACGCTGCGCTTGGTGTCGATGACGTCGTACATGGCCGGCTGGGTCATCGACGGGTCGTCGCCCTCGTTGTGACCGCGACGGCGGTAGCAGATGAGGTCGATGACAACGTCCTTGCCGAACTTCTCACGGAAGTCGACGGCCAGCTGAGCAACCCAGACGCAAGCCTCGGGGTCGTCGCCGTTGACGTGGAAGACCGGTGCGGCGATCATCTTCGCGACGTCGGTGCAGTACTCGGACGAGCGTGAATGTTCCGGAGCGGTGGTGAAGCCGACCTGGTTGTTCACGACGATGTGCACGGTGCCACCGGTGCGGTAACCGCGAAGCAGCGAGAGGTTGAGCGTCTCGGCGACAACGCCCTGACCGGCGAATGCAGCGTCACCGTGCAGCATGAGCGGCAGGACGGTGAAGCCTTCTTCACCCTTGTCGAGGATGTCCTGCTTGGCGCGGACCAGGCCTTCGAGAACCGGGTCGACGGCCTCGAGGTGCGACGGGTTTGCGGTCAGTGAGACAGCGATGTCGTTGTCACCGAACATCTGGATGTACGTTCCGCTGGCACCCAAGTGGTACTTCACGTCGCCGGAGCCGTGAGCGGCTGCCGGGTTCATGTTGCCCTCGAACTCCGTGAAGATCTTGGAGTACGGCTTGCCGACGATGTTGGCAAGCACGTTGAGACGGCCGCGGTGCGGCATGCCGATGACGACCTCGTCGAGCTGGTGCTCGGCGGCCTGGTCGATCACGGCGTCCATCATCGGGATGACGGCTTCGGCGCCTTCGAGCGAGAAGCGCTTCTGGCCGACGTACTTGGTCTGCAGGAACGTCTCGAAGGCCTCGGCGGCGTTGAGCTTGCTCAGGATGTACTTCTGCTGAGCGACCGAAGGCTTGGCGTGATGGCCCTCGACGCGGTCCTGGATCCACTGACGCTGATCCGTCTCGAGGATGTGCGTGTACTCGACGCCGACGTGGCGGCAGTACGCGTCGCGCAGCACGCTCAACACGTCGCGCAGCTTCATCTTCTCTTGACCGTGGAAGCCGCCGACCTTGAACTCACGGTCCAGATCCCACAGCGTCAGGCCGTGACTGATGACGTCGAGGTCGGGGTGGCTGTGGAACTTGTCCTTGACGAACTGCAACGGGTCCGTGTCGGCCATGAGGTGGCCGCGGTCACGGTATGCAGCGATCAGTTCGAGAACGCGGGTGTTCTTGTCGACAGCGCCTTCCGGCACGTCCTTGCGCCACCGCACCGGCTCGTACGGGTTGCCGAGCGCGTGGAAGATCTCGTCGTAGAACTCGTCGCTGATCAGCAGGTTGTGGATCGTGCGCAGGAAATCGCCCGACTCGGCACCCTGGATGATGCGGTGATCGTAGGTCGAGGTGAGAGTCATCAACTTGCCGACGCCCATCTCGGCCAGCTTCTCGTCGCTGGCGCCCTGGAACTCGGCGGGGTATTCCATCGCGCCGGCACCGATGATGGCGCCCTGGCCCTTCATCAGGCGAGGAACGGAGTGAACCGTGCCGATACCGCCCGGGTTGGTCAGCGAAATGGTGACGCCGGTGAAGTCTTCGCCGGTGAGCTTGCCTTCACGGGCGCGTCGGACGATGTCCTCGTATGCCGCGTGGAACTGGACGAAGTTCATCGACTCGGTGTTCCGGATGGCGGCAACTACCAGTGAGCGGTTGCCGTCCTTTCCGGGAAGGTCGATCGCGAGTCCGAGATTGGTGTGCTCGGGCGTGACCGCGTTCGGCTTGCCGTCGATTTCGGCGAAGTGCCGGTTCATGTTGGGGAACGCGTTGACTGCCTGGACGATCGCGTAACCCAAGAGGTGGGTGAACGAGATCTTGCCGCCGCGGGTACGCGCGAGGTGGTTGTTGATGACGATGCGGTTGTCGAACATCAGCTTCGCGGGGATGGCACGCACGCTGGTTGCAGTCGGGATCTCGAGCGAGAGCGACATGTTCTTGACGACTGCGGCTGCGGCGCCGCGGAGAACCTTGGTTTCCTCGGCTCCGCCGGCAGGGGCAGGCTTCGCAGTAGAGGCCGCGGGCTTGGCTGCTGCGGGCTGGGCCGGGGCGGCCTTGGCGGCGGGCGCTGCCGTCTTCGCGGGGGCCGGAGCGGCAGCCTTGGCAGCCGGCGCAGGAGGTGCGGTCTTGGGGGCGGGAGGCGTGGCCTTGGGAGCAGCAGGCGGAGCTACAACAGCGGCGGGTGCAGCCGCGTTGCCGTTCGAGGCAGTCCCGTTTCCACCTCCCGTGTTCGCCGAGTCCGGCGAGTAATCGGTCAAGAATTCGTGCCAACTGGGATCCACGGACGACGGATCGTCCTGGAAGCGTTGGTACATCTCGTCAACCAGCCACTGGTTCTGTCCGAATTGGGATGTAGAACTGCTGCTCACGGCAGGTGTTCGCCTCGTTTCTATTTCGGTACCCGATCAGAGCGCCTATATACATGAGATTAGCCCGAGCGTGTGACGAGCAATTGTGCGGCACACAATTTGTGAGCTGTCTCACGGAAGTCCGTGATCTTGCGATCGCGCACTACCTCTCGGCGGTACAAATCCGTGCCGACTGTCACGCGACGGGGTTGCCTTCGATGACAGTTCTCGACGTCAGATTATTCCCCTCACGCGCCTGCGATGCATCCCAGAGTCCCGAGTAGTGACCACCGGCATACCGCAGAACATCGTGCGGGCCGTATTCAACGATACGTCCCCGGTCAACTACGACAACGAGGTCCGCTCGGGCAGCTGTCGCGAGGCGGTGAGCTACGACGACGGAAGTCCGTTTCCGGGTGACCGACCGACTTGCTTCGAGCACCATTCGTTCGGTCGCGGGATCGAGCGTCGCGGTCGCCTCGTCGAGGAGCAGAAGGTCCGGGTCGACGAGTTCGGCACGGGCCAATGCGATCAGTTGGCGTTGGCCCGCCGAGAGCCCCTGGCCGCGCTCGCCGACGGGATGATTCATGCCTCCACGCATGTCGGCTATCGAATTCAGTGCGCCGACGGAACGTGCCGCTTCCTCGATCTCCGCGTGCGACGCCGACGGCCTGCCGTACGCGATGTTGTCGGCGACCGTGCCGGTGAACAGATGGGCTTCTTGTGGGACCACGCCGAGGCGACGTCGGTACTGCGAGAGGTGGAAGTTCCGGATGTCGGTTCCGTCCACGTCGACCGATCCGGACGTCGGGTCGTAGAAGCGGGCGAGCAACTTCACGACCGTCGACTTCCCGGCACCGGTTCGGCCGACCAGAGCGACGGTCGTGCCCGGCGGGATTTGCAGATCGAAATCGGAGAGGGCGTCGACGTCCGCACCCGAGTACCGGAACCCGACCCCGTCGAGATGGACGGCGCCGTCGAGTCGTCCGGAGATCGCGATCAAATCCTCGCTGTCGGCAGTCTCGATCGAACTGCGAGTGCGCAGCAGGTCGCCGATTCGTTGCAATCCGACGTTTGCCTGTTGGTAACCATCGAACACTTGTGAGAGTTGCTGAATCGGTCCGAACAGCAGACCGAGGTAGAGCACGAAAGCGATCAGTACGCCGGGCGAAGTCGATCCGTTGGCGATCTGGTGCGCACCGACGAACACGACCGCGGCCAACGCGAGGTCGGACAGGAACGAAATGAAAGGGAAGTAGATCGAAATGGCTCGCTGCGACCGCATCCGCGATCGGCGGTAGCTCTCGGAGCGTTCTGCGAACCTACGCGCCGCACCTTCTTCGCGGCGGTAGGCCTGAGCTGCTCGCAGACCGGCGATGTTCTCCTGGAAGTCGGCATTGACGAGCGAGATCCGTTCGCGGGACTGGCTGTAGGCAACCGAGGAGATCTTGCGGAAGATCACGGTCGCAACCACGAGCGGTGGGATGACGGCCAGCGCCACCAGGCCGAGCGTCACGTCGGTCGCCAGGAGGGCGATCGAAATTCCGCCGACGGTCAGGACGCTCACGATCGCCGTCGACATACCGGTTTGGATGAACGACGAGAGCGCGTCGACGTCGGTGGTCATACGCGTCATGATGCGGCCGGACAATTCCCGTTCGTAGTAGTCCAGACCCAGGCGCTGCAGGTGTGCATAGCTGCGTACGCGGAGCCCGAACAACACGCGTTCACCGGCTCGGGCCGTGAGCACCGTCATGACCGCCACGATGACCCAGTCTGCGGCGACC
Organism: Rhodococcus sp. 27YEA6; assembly: GCF_044908235.1. Taxonomy (NCBI): domain Bacteria; kingdom Bacillati; phylum Actinomycetota; class Actinomycetes; order Mycobacteriales; family Nocardiaceae; genus Rhodococcus; species Rhodococcus sp. 27YEA6. The sequence continues at coordinate 1,242,904 of NZ_JBIYCY010000001.1, forward strand.
AGGAGCGCGCCGAATGCCGTCGCGATCCAGAGTGTGGTGCTGTCTGCGGTCACGACTCCGTGGTCGATCGCATATCTGACGAGGGAGGGAAATGCGATCGCCGCGGCGGAGTCCAGGGCAAGGCACACGACAACCGCCAGTAGAACCCAGCGGACCGGCCTCAAGATCTGTCGGAGTGAGAACTGTGGATTCGATTCGCGCAGGCTCTCAGGAGCAATTCCGGGGTCTTCGCGTGCGGGTGGGAGAGCGTCGACTGCTGCCCGCAGAGACGGAGTCACCGCGATTCCGCTGAGCGCTCCGGCCATCGGTCCGCCGGCACTCTGCGCCGAAGCGGTAGTGCTGTCGGCTTCGGATTCCGGAGCCTGCGGCCACAGCTGCTCGGCTGTGGGCTCGCGGCGTTGATGTCCGAAAGCGTCAGGGCCGGCCTCGTCGATTTCGGCGGATAGTTCCGGCGGCGAGGAGAACAGGGCGCGAAAGAGCGGACATCGCGCTTCCAGCTCGTCCACGGTTCCGGAGTCGATGATCCGTCCGCCGTCGAGAACCGCGACGCGATCTGCCAGCGTCAAGGTGGATCGCCGGTGCGCGAGGATGAGCGTGGTCTGGCGCCGTCTGGCCCGGAACGCGTCGAAGATCGCGGCTTCGGTAGCCGCATCGACTGCGGAGGTCGCGTCGTCGAGGACCAGGATCCGTGGGTCGACGAGCAGTGCCCTGGCAAGTGCGATGCGCTGACGCTGGCCGCCCGACAGCGTCAGACCTCGTTCACCGACAACGGTGTCGTATCCGTCCGGGAGTGCCTCGATGAACGAATCTGCCTGTGCCAGTGCTGCTGCGTCGCGGATGTCCTCGTCGGAGGCGTCCTCGCGACCCAGTGCGATGTTGGCGGCAATGGTGTCCGAGAACAGGAAAGGTTCGTCGAAGACCAGGCTGACGGCGGCACGAAGCTGCTCACTGCGCAGTTCGCCGATGGGGAACGTCTCGCCCGCGGTATCGACGGTGACTACACCCGAAGTCGGGGCGTAGAACCGGGGGAGAAGCAAGGACAACGCGGTCTTGCCCGACGCGGCCGGCCCCACGACGGCGACGGTCTCGCCCGGTTCTATGCGGAGGTTCAGCCCGGTCAGGACGTCGCGTTCGGTGTCGAACCCGAATGCGACGTCTTCGAAAGTGACGCCGAGCGGACCGTCGGGCAGGTCCACCGGATGGTCAGGATCGGCGATGTCCGGCTGAGCGTTGATGACGTCGTAGACACGCTCGACAGCGGCGCGCGCAAGCTGCGCCATGACGATGACCGACGACAGAGTTCGGGTGACGCCGGTCATCGTCACGATGTAGGTGGCGAACGCGAGAAACGTTCCCACGGTGATCTTGTCGTGCAGTGCGAGATACCCGCCGAGGGCGATCACTCCCACCTGCCCCAGCTGGGGCAAGGCGGCCATGGTCGGCGCGAATTTCGCGTTCAACCACGCGGCGCGAAGACGCTCCGAATACAGCGTGCGGCTGTGCTTTTCGAGTTGGTCGACGGCTCGTTGTTCCTGCCCGAATCCCTTGACGACGCGCACGCCCGTGACGGTTTCCTCGACATGTTGGGCGAGGTCGGCGGCCCGCTGCTGCGCGGACCATGTTGCGGCGAAGAGCATCGGTCGCATCAGGAACACCACCAGCCCGACTGCGGGGATGACGGCGACAGCGACGAGAGTCAACAGCGGCGAGAGCCACGCCATGATGCCGATCGCGAGCACGAATTGCAGGAGCGCACCCGCGGACATGGGCACCATCGCGAGCAAACCCTGGACGAGTTGTAGATCGGTGATGGACCGGGATACCACCTGGCCTGTGCGGATCTGATCCTGCCCGCGTCCGTCGAGGCGTTGCAGCGAGCCGAGCAGGGCGAGCCGCAAGTCGTGTTGAACATCGAGCGAGAGTCGGCCGGCAAGCATCCGTCGGCCGTACTGGCACGCGAAGCGCACGACCGCGAGCAGCGCGATCGCCAGCGCGACGAACCCGATCACCTTGCCTGGGTTCTCCTGGCTTGCGGCGTCGAGCGCATAGCGGGTCAGAAGAGGAAACGAGATGTCGATCGCCGAAGCGATGACGGTCACCAGAAGCGCGCCGATGGCAACTCTTCGGTGCAACCAGCATGCGTGCGCCAAGCGGCGGATCCAGCCCGGAGCTCGATCGACCTCTCCAGCTACCGGACTGTCCGTGTTGATCGTGTTCATCGAGATCCACGGTAGACCCGGCCCCAGACAGCCTTTTCAGGTGATGTCGCGGGTCCTGGTCCGCAGCCAACCGAGCCCGCAGAACAGAACCACCCAAGCTGCCAGCATCATCGGGCCGCTCGGCCAGGACGCAAACGCGTCGACGTCGATCGACGGGGCCGCATTGATGATCGTGCCGATCGTGGCCGACACCGGAAGCGCGGCCCCGACCCCGCCGAGATCCATCGCGAGCAGCACTGCGCGGACGATCCATTCACCGAAGACGAACCACAGGATGACCGAGAGGGCACCGGCCATCGACGAACCGGTGAGCAGTGCCACCCCGGCGCCGAGCAGTGCCCACAGAGCGCACGCCAGAATGCCTGCGGCGCAGATGGCGAAGAGATCGGTGGTGAAGCTGAAGTCCCGGCCGAAGAGCAACATCGCGCCGATGCTGACTACTTCGACCGCCAACGCGTAGCCGACGGCGAATACCGCGACGACGGCAAGTTTTGCGCCGAGAACTCCGTCACGGCCGCGAGCTGTGAGGAACGTCGTGGTGAGAGTTTTGTAGCCGAATTCGGATCCGGCGGTGAGTGCTCCGAAGACAGCCGCGAACACCAGGACAAGCGTGTTGGAGACACCGAGGCTGACGCCGGTGGACACGACATCGACGTCGAAGGTGGTGTCTGCCGAATCGGCCACGGCTTCGACGAACGTCCTGGTGGAGGCAGCAATCAGCACGGCCACGACGACCGGTGCGATGGCCAGTGCCCACCAGTAGCGCAGGGTGAGAACTTTGAGTGTCTCCGCGCGCACGAGCGTGGTCATCGGTGTCCTCCGGTAGGTCCGTATGCGGCAGGGCCGTAATAGCCCGGTCCGGAACCGGGACCGGGTGGGCGGTGGTATCCGACCTGGGGAACCGCGTACTGCGGTGTTGTCATCGCGAGGAACAGTTGCTCGAGATCTGCGCCTTCGGTTGCGACGCCGAAGATCGTGACACCGGCGGCGGATGCCACCGGTGGGAGCACCGACGTGTCGGTGCCGCCCACGGCGAGCCGTCCGTCCTGCGTGATCTGGGCGTCGATGATTCCGCGAGCGGCCAATGCCGTGGCGAGGAGCGCTGGGTTGGAACACGAGACGAGCAGTCGACTGCGCTGCGAGCGGCGAAGTTCGTCCATGGTCCCTTGGTAGACGAGTGAGCCGGCGCTGACGATGACCACGCTGTCGACGGTCGCTTCCACTTCACGAAGCGCGTGACTCGAGATCAGAACCGTTCGGCCGGAACCGGCGAAGGTCTGCAGGAACTGACGAAGCCACGCCATGCCCTCGGGGTCGAGTCCGTTCGCGGGTTCGTCGAGCACGAGGATCTCGGGATCACCGAGCATCGCGGTGGCAAGGATCAGGCGTTGGCGCATTCCGAGCGAGAAGGTGCCGGTCTTGTGGGCTCCGACCGATCTCAGACCGACCATGTCCAGCACCTGCGCCGCGCGCTGAGTCGGCATGCCGATAGCGGCCGCGTAGATCTCGAGGTGTCCGAGGGCCGTTCGTTTCGGATGGAGACTGCCGACGTCGAGTACTGCGCCGACGGTCCGAGCCGGGTTGGGCAGCAAACGCATCGGGGTGCCGTTGATCGTGGCCGATCCCGACGTCGGTGACACCAGTCCGAGGAGCATCCGCAACGTGGTCGTCTTGCCCGAACCGTTCGGACCGAGAAACCCGGTGATCGAGCCCGCCTGAACGTCGAAGCTCAGGTCGTTGACCGCGCGCGCCGCCTTGAACGTCTTCGTCAACCCACGAATCTCGATGGGGGCAGAGAAGGATCCCATTGCGGTGTTCGTCAATGCTGCTCCCGGGTCGGCGGCGAATACGTGATGCGAGCCTACGGCCCGGACAGCTATCTGCGGATGGCCCGGCGTGTCTCCGTCTGGGGAAGCACTGCGGCATCGTCGGCAGGCATCACGATCAGGTGGTCGGTCCACCTGGCCGGTGCCGGTCCGAAGGCTTCGCGCGCATTCTTGACGACGCCCTTGCCGATTGCACGGTTGCCCGCACCGCCGATGACCGCACCGATTCCGGCCGGAACGAGCTTGCCGAGGATCAGTGCGCTGCGCTTCGCGGCGTACTTGGTCACGAATTTCCGCACGAGGGTGCTGTTCATTCCCCTCATCGTGGGTCCGGGAATCTTGCTCGTGATTGCCGTTCCCCAATTCTTGGCTGTGATTCCGGTGGCCTTCTGCACGATCTCCATACCGGATTCGCCGAGGGCGACTGCCAGGACCAGGGCACGTCGTTGCTGGTGATCCTGTACGGAGATTCCATGCACTGACGCAATTGCCAACGTCAGCAGCGCTGACGCCTCGAGGAAGAAAGCCGATTCCGCACCGACGGCAGCGATGGACGCGACCGTTCCGACGCCCGGCACGGCGGCGGTGGCGCCGACGGCACTGCCGCTTCCGGTCACGGCGAGAATGAACATCTTCTCCATCCGCTCGACGATCTGAGCAGGTGACTCGTCGGGGTGGGCCTTACGGACATGGTTGACGTATTTGGCCACTGCGGGCGCTTGCAGGCGGCTTCCGTTGTCGAGAACGGAAACGAGGACCTTCTCGATACGCCCGCTGTCGTTGTTCGTCGACTTGCTCATTGCTGCCCCTCCACAGTTGTCCTCCTCTGAAGCGAGGTGGACCGTATCTCGAGAATAGGTGAAGTTTTCGCTGGCGGCGGTGATCACCGGGGCCATAGGCTCGTACGAGACTCGGTTTTCTTCGTGAGTTTTCCCAGGCAGGAGTTCGAGTGTTATGACCGCCACTTCGGAATCTCGTTCGACGACCATCTGGCCGACGCTGCGCTACCTCGACGCCCGTGCGGCAATCCACTTTCTGGTGAGCACCTTCGGTTTCGTGGAGAAGGCCGTCTACGGAGAGGGAGACGTGGTGGACCACGCCCAACTCGACTGGCCGGGCGGTGGCGGCATCATGTTGGGTTCGCCGCGCACCGATTCGGCGATCGCCGGCCTGCCGCCTGGAATCGGTTCGGTGTACATCGTCGTGGACGACGCGGACGCCGCCGATGCACTCCACGAACGCGCTGTCGCGGCGGGCGCCACGATCACGCAGGGATTGCGCGACGAGGACTACGGTTCGCGGGGGTTCACCTGCCGTGATCCCGAAGGTGTGTACTGGAGTTTCGGCACGTACGCAGGGGAGTAGCCCCCCGCGACCTACCTGGTGGCCCAGTGCTCTGCCGGAACCACTTCCGACGGGATGGGCGGATGAGGTGGTGTGCCGTCCCCGAACGGTCGGCCACCCAACTGTTCGCGTCCGTGCGGTTCGAGCCAGTGTGTCAATTCCGGTCCCTTGGGCACGATTCCGGAGGGATTGATCTCGGAATGCACGATGTAGTAGTGCGCTTTGATCTGTGTGAAGTCGATGGTGTCACCGAATCCGGGGGTTTGGAACAGATCGCGCGCGTAGTCCCACAGCACCGGCATCTCGCTGAGTTTGCTTCTGTTGCACTTGAAGTGGCCGTGATAGACGGGATCGAACCGCGCCAGCGTGGTGAACAGGCGCACATCGGCTTCGGTGATGGTGTCGCCCACCAGGAAACGTTGCCGGGCAAGACGTTCGGTGAGCCAGTCGAGGCGGGCGAACAGCGTGTCGTATGCCTCGTCGTACGCCTGCTGTGAACCGGCGAAACCGCAGCGGTAGACGCCGTTGTTGACGTCGCGAAAAACGTACTCGGCCACTTCGTCGATTTCGTTTCGCAGAGGCTCCGGGTACAGATCCGGTGCGCCTTCGCGGTGGTACTTCTTCCATTGCGTCGAGAAGTCGAGGGTGATCTGTGGGTAGTCGTTCGTGATCACCTTGCCCGTGGCGATCTCCACCATGGCGGGCACCGTGATTCCCCTGGGGTAGTGGGGATCTCGGGCGAAGTATGCGTCCTGCAGTCGCGGGATCTTCAGTACGGGATCGACGCCGCCCGGGTCGAGATCGAAAGTCCAGCTTCGCTTGTCGTGAACCGGACCGCAGATGCCCATCGACAGTACGTCTTCGAGGCCGAGTAGGCGGCGGACGATGATGGCGCGGTTTGCCCACGGGCAGGCACGTGCCACGATCAACCGGTATCGCCCGGGTTCGACGGGGTAACCGTCGCGGCCGTCCTCGGTGATCCGGGTCGGGATGTAGTTGGTGTCGCGTTTGAATTCACGACCCTCTTCGACGAATGTCGGTTCGCTCGCGCCGTCTTCCGTACTCATCCGCGGTCCCTCTCGTTCGAGTGTCAACTGGGCAGGTGCACGTGTACCCGAGCGTATGCCCCCAGAACGTCGAATTTGGCTTTACGTGGAAGCGTCGCTCCGATCGCACTGCCGCGACTTGTGCGTAGCTGCGGGATCAATCCGGAATCGAGAGCGTCCTCCGCAGCGAGAAGCGTTACTGCGCAGCCGATTCCGTGACGGCGATGCGCTGGAGCAGTCAGGGTCGTGAGATCTGCCACGAATCCCTGAAATTCGGAGTATGCCGCGCATCCGAGCACCTCGGCGGAATCGGTGAGGGCGGTGAACCACCGCGTCCGGTTCCCGAGGTCGGCTGTGGTGCTGTCGTCGGGTGGGCACAGCGCAGCGACGGCGAGGGCATCGTCGATGTCGTGGGAAATCAGTAGTTGCTCGTCGGGTGGCGCGTCCGTGTAGTCGCCGAGGAAAGCGAGATCGACGGGGCCGGTGATTCGGCCGCCGTGATCGCCGGCGATCTCGAGCAGACGCGCCGGTTGCAGCAGGGCGTCGACGGAGATGTCCTCGGTGCGCTCGATGAACCACTGCGGCCCGACGATCGCACCTGAGCCTGCCAGATCGAGAACGTGGATGTCGTCGCCGACGACGCGGGCCGTGTGTGCCGGCCGAAGTGCCGAGTCGCCGAGGCCCAGTTCACGTGCCCAAGCGAGTCGGATGATGTCGAGGTGATGTTCGTCCACTCGCTACAGGCTAGTCCGATTCGAACGGGTTGATCGAGATGGACAGAGGTCGTATATTCCATGTGGACTATTTCAGGTGGAATAGTCAAGAAATAGTCAATTGCGGCTTGTCAGGGAGGGGGACTCATGGGTGACGTGTCTTTGACGCCTCTGGGAATCACCGTTCTGGGCCTGCTGTCCGAGCGTTCGATGCATCCGTACGAGATGTATCAACTGGCCTCGGTTCGCCGGGGCGATCAGTTGGTGAAGATCAAGCCGGGATCGCTCTATCACACGGTTTCCCGGTTGGAGAAGCAGGAACTTCTGGCTTCGATCGGGACCGATCGTGAGGGCAACCGGCCCGAACGGACGACGTACGAGATCACCGCCCGGGGCCGTGAGGCCCTCGAGCATCAACTACGTGAGATGTTGGCGGTTCCGGTGCGGGAGTATCCGCGGTTGCCGCTCGCGCTCGCCGAAATGCACAACCTCTCCGCGTCCACCGCGTGTCAGATGCTTCGAATTCGTCTCGCGCACCTCGACAAGACGATCGCGAAATTCGAGGCCGACTACGAAGCGCTGAAGGCGGCGGAAAAACCACGAATCTTCACGGTGGGCGCGGACTACGCCCACGCACTGACCGTCGCCGAAAGAGAGTGGATCGGCGCGTTGGTGACAGACATCGAGAGCGGCGAAATGCCCTGGCTCTCACAAGAACTTCTCGACCGGCTGGCCGGCTCCGCAGGCTCGTCCGCACTACCTAAGGACTGAAGATGGAAAAGCAGGTCAATCCCTGGCACGCGCTGTGGGCGCTGTGTATCGGGTTCTTCATGATTCTGGTGGACAGCACCATCGTCGCTGTCGCCAACCCTGCGATCATGGAGGACCTCGGCACCGACATCAACAAGGTCGTCTGGGTCACCAGCGCGTACCTGCTGGCGTACGCGGTGCCGCTGCTCGTCACCGGCCGGCTCGGTGACAGGTTCGGACCGAAGAACCTGTACATGATCGGCCTCGTACTGTTCACCGGCGCTTCACTGTGGTGTGGTCTGTCCGGCAGCGTCGAGATGCTCATCGTGGCAAGAGCTTTCCAGGGTCTGGGCGCCGCAATGATGACGCCTCAGACGATGGCCGTCATCACACGCACGTTCGCGCCGAACAAGCGTGGCGCCGCAATGGGCCTGTGGGGCGCGGTTGCCGGTGTTGCGACGCTGGTCGGTCCGCTTGCCGGTGGTGTGTTGGTCGACAATCTCGGCTGGGAATGGATCTTCATCGTCAACGTCCCGGTCGGTGTCATCGCATTCCTCCTCGCGTGGAAGCTTGTTCCGTCGTTGCCGACCAGCGAGCACAAGTTCGACATCCCCGGCGTGATTCTCAGCGCCGCAGGCATGTTCCTGCTCGTGTTCGGAATCCAGGAAGGCAGTTCGTACGACTGGAACGGATTCGTCTGGAGCCTGATCGGCGCCGGTGTGGTGTTGCTCGCGGTGTTCGTGTTCTACCAGTCGCGCAACAAGAACGAGCCCTTGCTCCCACTCGAACTCTTCAAGGACCGCAACTTCTCGCTCGCCAACGTCGCCATCACCGCGATGGGCTTCGCGATCACGTCGATGGTCCTTCCGCTGATGTTCTACACCCAGGCAGTTCGCGGACTCTCCCCGACGCAGTCGGCGCTCCTCCTCGTTCCGATGGCCGTGCTGACCGGCATTTTTGCGCCGATCATCGGCAAGCTCGTCGACAAGACGCATCCGCGCTACATTGCGGGCACCGGCTTCCTGCTGTTCGCGATCGCCCTGGGCTGGCTGGCATTGGTGATGTCTCCCGACGTCGCGATCTGGGAACTGCTCCTGCCGATCGGCCTGATCGGCTTCGCCAACGCATGCATCTGGTCACCGCTCGCGGCCACCGCCACACACAACCTGCCTCCGATGCAGGCCGGCGCCGGCGCCGGCGTCTACAACACCACCCGGCAGGTGGGTGCGGTTCTCGGCAGTGCCGCGATCGGAGCGCTGATCACCGCACGATTGGCGGCTCAGGGTCTGACCGGCGGCAGTTCCGAAGCCGGAGTGGGTCACCTACCCGAGTTCGTCCGTGAACCGTTCAGCACGGCGATGTCGGAGTCGATTTGGCTGCCCGCAGGCGTGCTGCTCATCGGCTTCGTCGCTTCGGTGTGCTTCGCTCGGCCTCTGCGCGGCGACGCACACGACGACGCGATGGCCGTCAGTGCCGAAGCGCGTCGGGAAACATCACTGCACGATTGAGATAGTCGCTCGGGTCCAGGGCTCGCTTGATCGCCCACATCGTGGCTATGTCCTCCGCAGAGAGGGCCAGGTCCAGATAGTTGCGTTTGAGCGAGCCCACCCCGTGCTCGGAACTGACGTTTCCGCCGTGATCGCGAACCAGTTCGAGGACGCTGCGGTACACGGTGTCGGCGTTCGGGCAGTTCAGGACGTTGAGGTGGATATTTCCCTCGGCGACATGTCCGAAGAGGATCGGAATTGCCTCGGGGGCACGACTCGCGATCACCGCCGCGGCGTCCTCGGCGAAGGTGGCAAGCGAGTCCAGCGGCAGCGCCGCGTCGAATTTCAGTGGGGGACCGAACAGTCCGACCACTTCGGCGAAACACTCCCGCGCCGCCCACAAACGCGTCGAGCCGGGATCGTCGACCGCCACTGCCGGGTTCTCCGGTGGGTCGATGCGTTCGAGCAGCTCGGCCAGGTCTTCCAGCGGATCGTGGGCCGCGGACACCTCGGCGAGCAGGTACCACGCCCGCCCCGTCGGCACCGCGGCGTTCAAATGGCGTGCGGCCAGTTCGAGACCGCGCCCGTCCAACAATTCGAGTGCGTCGACCCCGTCGAGAGTGCGCAACGTGCGCCCCGCGTCCACGACGTCTTGCAGTCTGTCGAAACCGGTCAGCGTCGTGACCCGGTGAGTCGGTACCCGACGTAGTTTCAGATCGACCGCCGTGACTACACCAAGAGTTCCCTCGCTGCCCACCCACAGTGCGGGCAGGTTGTATCCGGAATTGTCGGACAACACTTTCGGTGACCGGCGCACCGTGGTCCCGTCGGGGAGCACCACCTCGAGGCCGAGCACCTGTTCGGCCATGTTCCCGTATCGAACCGTGTGCAGCCCACCGGCATTGGTGGAGACCATGCCGCCGATCGTCGCTGTATCCCGAGAAGCTATGTCCACCCCGAATTTCAGGCGGGCGGCGGCGGCCGCCGAATGTACCTGCGCGAGTGTCGCTCCCGCACCGACGGCGATCCGACCGGCGGCAACATCGACTTCGCCAATCGCCTCGAGGCGTTCGGTGGAGAGCAGGACGTCGTCGTGCTCGGGCACCGTCCCGGCGACCAGACCGGTTCGCCCGCCCTGAACGGTGACCGGTACGCCGCGCGAGCGGCACACGTTCAGCACTGCCGAGACTTCGGCGGTATTTCCGGGTCGGACCAGAGCGCTGGCGCGCCCGCTGTAGCGCCCTGTCTGGTCGGTGGAACGGGTCGCCAATACGTCGGCGTCGTCGACGACGAACCGGTGTCCCACAACGTCCGCGAGTGCATTTCTCAGACCGTCCACCCGACGATCGTAGGCCGGTTCGATGTGGCAGTGTGGCGGCATGACTGCTCCCGAATCGCATCCCACCCGCCTCGAGCGCTTCACCACCGATGGTGGTGCCGAGGTGGCTGTCCTGACGTTCGCGCACGGACCACTCAATCTGTTCGATCAGGCCATGTTCGACGCCGTCATCGCCGATGTTGCAGCGCTGACCGAAAACCCACCGCGCGCTGTGCTTCTGCGCGCCGAGGGCAAGGTCAACTCGGCCGGCGTCGACGTCCATGTGTTCGACGGACTGAACCCGGAGCAGGGAGCGGAATTGTGGCGCGAACTGTTCGCCCAGATCTGCCATCCGCTCGAGGCGTTGCCGTGCCCGGTCATCTACGCGGCGCACGGGCTGACGCTGACTGCTGCCTTCGAGATCTCTTTGGCCTGCGACATCATCCTCGCGGCGCCGAAGGCGAAGTTCGGACTGGTCGAGACAGTGGTCGGTCTGACGCCGTCCATGGGTGGACCGCAGCGTTTGGCCGAGCGCGCCGGTTCCGGACGGGCTCGGGAGTTGGTCATGACCGGCGATCTCTACGACGCCGCAACTCTGCACTCGTGGGGCGTCGTCAATGCCGTTCACGACGATGTCGATGCTGCGGCGCGTGCCCTGGCGGCCCGGTTGGCGGACGGGCCCACGCGAGCCCACGACGCCACCAAGCAGATCGTGGCGGCCTGGCGTTCCGGCGGGATCGCCCACGCTGATTCGGTGACTCCCGGGGTGTCCGGTGCGCTGTTCGCCACCGATGACCTACGCGGCGCTGTCCGCAGTTTCCTCGAGGTCGGACCGGGCAAAGCGGTCTACTCCGGAAAGTAAGTTTGCGACGATTATCGCCAGAGACCTCCACGAACTGTGATCCACGTCATATAGTCGAATGGCCGGTGGGTTGTCAGTGACGTGGAGGTATCGATGCGGTCGACGCTTGTGGAATACCCGTGTTCGACTCAGCTCCTCGCCGACGCCCGTGTCACCCGTGCGGGTGACGGGGTGCTTCGGTACAGCCAACTCGACCCGTCGCTGTCCGAACTCCTCGATATCGCCGTTCATCGATTCTCCTCACGCATCGCGGTGGAGGAGGTCGACGGCGAGCAGGTCACCTTCGCGGAGTTGTGGGCCGAGGCGTCGCGGGTCGCAGGCGGGCTGAAGTCGCGAGGCGTCGAGATCGGTGACCGTGTGGCCATTCGCGTCGCCGCCGGGGTGAGGTGGATGGAGGCGTGCCTCGGCGTCATTCTCGCCGGCGGTGTTCCAGTCTCCGTGGGTGTTCATCTGAGCGACGACGCGGCGGACTTCGTCATCGCGGACAGTGGCTCGGTGTTGGTGCTCGACGGGGAACTCCCACACGGTGTTCCGTTCATCGACGACGGTGCCGCCCCGGAGGAGATGGCGATCCTCGCGTACACCGCCGATTCTTCGGGCGAAATGCTGGGCGTCGAGTTGAGCAACGAGAACGTGCTCTCCGCCATCGTCGGCATTCTGCACTCGCGCGATTACGGCGTCGAAGGTGTGCGCAATCTATTGGTGGACAATGACTTCAAGTCGGTACGGCAATTCGTGCACGTGCTCGCGACGTTGGTGGTCGGTGGAACGGTGGTCCTCGCCGGCGACTTCTGGCGTGAGAGTGTGCATACCGTCGACATCGTGACCGGGCGGCCCGAGGACCTGCTCGAGCCTCGGTTGCTCACCCTCGGGCCGGCGGCGCGTGCCGGTTCGAGGTCGGTGCAGTGGATCGATTGCAGCGGGTCGCCGATCACGGCCGAACAGGAAGCCAAGCTGCTGACCCTGTTCCCGGCTGCTCGGCATGTGATCGGGTGGGGCAAAACCGAGACCTGTGGGGCTGGTCTCATTCTGCCAACCGAGTCGGCACCCACCCACCTCGGAAGCGTCGGAATCGCTTTCGGTGGAATGGAAGTGGCGTTGTACGGCCCGGATGCTCCAGGTGGTTTCGGTGAGTTGCTGTGCCGTGGACCGAGTGTCACGCGTCGGTATTGGAACTCGCCGCAAGCGACCTCGACGAGGTTCACCCAGGGGTGGTTCTGCACTCACGACACCGCGCAGATCGACCCCGATGGCTTCGTCCGTATTGTCGAACGCAACGTCGCGTAGTCACGCGAGCGTGGTCGACAAACGAGAGGGACATCATGGCGGACGAGGTTCTCACCGAGCGGCGCGGGCGGACACTGATCATCACCATCAACCGGCCCGAGGCGCGTAACGCCATCAACTCGGCGGTCAGTCACGCATTGGCCGCTGCGGTCGAAGAGCTCGATGCGGACGACGATCTGTCCTTGGCGGTGCTGACAGGAGCCGGCGGAAACTTCTGTGCCGGTATGGATCTGAAGGCATTCGTGGCCGGCGAGAACGTACTCGTGCCGGGACGCGGTCTCGGATTCACGGAAGGGCCGCCGCGTAAGCCGATCATTTCGGCGGTCGAGGGCTTCGCGTTGGCAGGCGGCACGGAACTCGTGCTTGCCACCGACCTGGTGGTCGCGTCGTCCGAAGCGAAGTTCGGTATCCCGGAGGTCAAGCGAGGGCTGGTCGCAGGTGGAGGCGGATTGTTGCGCCTGCCCAAGCGGATTCCGTACCAGAAGGCATTGGAACTGGCCCTGACCGGTGACAGTTTCACAGCCGAGGAGGCCTACCGCTACGGCTTCGTGAACACGTTGACCGAGCCAGGTAAGGCGCTCGAAGGCGCGCTGGAGCTGGCTGAGCGCATCACCCGCAACGGACCGCTCGCGGTTGCGGTCACCAAGGAGATCATCGTCAAGGCCGGCGGTTGGTCCGACGACGAAGCTTTCGCGAAGCAGTTGCAGGTCATGGCGCCGGTGTTCGCGTCCGAAGATGCACGCGAGGGCGCGACGGCGTTCGCCGAGAAGCGCGCCCCGGTCTGGAAGGGGCGGTAACACCGACATGGCTACACCTGTCGCAGAGCTGCACATGCACATCGAGGGTTCTCTGGAACCCGAACAGATTTACCGACTTGCCGAGCGCAATCGAATGGACTTGCCGTACAAGGATATCGACGATCTGAAGTCGAGGTACGAGTTCACCGATCTGCAGTCGTTCCTCGATCTCTACTTCGCCAACATGGCCGTCCTGCGCACCGCGGAGGATTTTGCCGACCTGACGCGAGCGTACTTCCGCCGCGCGGCTGCCGCCGGCGTCGCGCATGCCGAGTTCTTCTTCAATCCACAGGCGCACGTGGTCCGTGGTGTTCCGCTGACCGAGGTCCTGGACGGGATCATGGATGCGGTGGCATCGAGTGAGCGCGAGTTCGGGCTCAGCAGCGCGGCAATCGCCGCCATCCTCCGAGATCAGCCCGTCAAAGACGCCGAGGAGATCTTCTCCGAGATAATTCGCCTGCAGGCTCCAATCGTCGGGCTCGGACTCGACTCCGCGGAGGTCGGCAACCCGCCGTCACTGTTCGAGGACGTGTTCGCCCGCGCGCGTGCCGAGGGTTTGCACGTTGTGGCTCACGCCGGTGAAGAGGGACCGCCCGAGTACATCTGGCAGGCGCTCGACATTCTCGGCGCCGAGCGGATCGACCACGGAGTCCGGGCACTCGAGGATCCTGCCCTGATCGAGCGTCTGGTCGACGAGGAGATTCCACTGACGGTCTGCCCGTTGTCGAACGTTCGTCTGCGGGTGTTCGATTCGCTGTCGGATCATCCGCTTCGATCGATGCTCGAGATGGGTTTGATCGTCACGGTCAACTCCGACGACCCGGCCTACTTCGGGGGATACGTCGACGACAATTTCACCGAACTGGGCCGAGCCCTGGGTCTGACCGAGGCCGAGCGAGACACCCTCGCCCGGAACTCGATCAAAGCCTCGTTTGCGAGCGATGCGCGAAAAGCGGAACTGCTGCGGCGCTGACCGTCAGTCGCCCAGCACCTGACGCAAGTATTCGTTGTCGAACACACGATTCGCGTCGTACTTGTCTCGAACGGCGACAAAGTCGTCGAGTCGGTCGTACGTAGGACGCAGGTCGTCGACGGTCCGGTTGTGCATTTTTCCCCAATGCGGCCGGCCGTCGACGGCGCGCGCGATGGCTTCCACCGCGGCGAAGTACTCCGTTTCGGGTCGGCGGTGGTACTGGTGTACCGCGATGTATGCGGTGTCGCGTCCGTGAGCAGTGGAGAGCCAGAGGTCGTCGGCGGCAGCGAAACGTACTTCGACGGGGAAAGCGACGTTGGTTCCGGACTTCTTCATCCAGCGATCGATTTCGTGAAGTGTCTCGGTGACGTGTTCGCGGGGAATCGCGTATTCCATCTCCTTGAACTTCACCCGGCGCGAAGACGCGAATACCCGGTAGCTGCGATCTGTGAACTCGCGGGCGCCGAGCAATCGGGACGACACGTTGTTGATTCTCGGGATCGCGGCCGGTGCCAGGGTGGCAACGCGGTTGACACCTTCGAAGAGTGTGTTCGAGAGGAGTTCGTCGTCGACGAACGCGCGGACCTTGCCCACCGGATCGGGTTCGGTATCTCCGGGGAGTCGCGTATTGCTCTTCGTCAGGACACGATCGGTGTGCGGGAACCAGTAGAACTCGAAGTGATCCAGGCCCAGGCGATCGCCCTCGAGGGTGTCCAGTATGTGAGACAGCGTGTCGGGTTCCTCGATTGCGCGAAGTGTGAATCGCGGAACGCAGGCGAGAGTGATCTTCGAAATGATGCCGATTGCGCCCAATCCGAGGCGGCCCGCTTCGAACAGCTCGACGTTTTCGTCGGCGCTTGCGGTAACGACGGATCCGTCGGCGAGAACGATCTCGATTCCGCGAATCTGTGTGGCGATACCGCCGAATCGTGCGCCGGTGCCGTGCGTGCCGGTGGACGTCGCGCCGGCCAGTGACTGGACGTCTATGTCACCGAGATTTGCCATCGCATATCCGCGTTGCCACAAGGCGTCGTTGAGAGCATGAAGGCGAGTGCCTGCAAAAACAGTGACCAGCGCACCGTCGTCGGTCGGTGTGATCGAGTCGATTCCGCTCAAGTTGTCCAGGCTGACGAGGACACCGTCAGTGACCGCGACACCGGTGAACGAGTGGCCGGCGCCGACGGCCTTCACACGTTGGCCACGCGAGGCGGCCTCGGCGACCAACGACGAAAGTTCACGGGTATTTGTCGGCGTCGCAAAGCGACGCGGCGCGGCGCTTTGAGTGCCCGCCCAGTTCTGCCAAGTGTCCGAAGCCATTACGCAATAATGTACTTGGACGGTCGTCCAGGCAAGTATTGCGCGAAGATTTTGTCATTTGCGTTCTACGATCATTGGATGCTGAACAGGCTCCCGGCGGACGAACGCCGCACACAATTGGTCGAGTCCGCCTTGTCTATTGCGGAACAGCGCGGTGTCAGTTCTGTGACGGTAAGGGCGGTGGCAGAGGAGGCCGGGGTATCGCTCGGCGTCGTTCATTACTGCTTCGAGAGCAAGGAAGCGCTGATCGCGGCAATGGGTGAAACGCTCATTCTGCAGCTCAGTGCGTCGATGCAGTATGCGTTCGCGCAGGTCCGCCATGCGCCGGATCTCAGTGGCGTGCAGGGGCTCAGGGAATTGCTGCACATCGGCCTGACCGGAATGTGGCCGACCATCGAGGCAACCCCGGATCGCCAGTTGTTGACCTACGAAATTACTGCGCAGGCACTGCGTAGTCGCAATCTCGGAGCCGAACGTGCTGGGGCGGTTGCATTTGAGCAGTACCGAATCATGGATGAGCTCGCGGTGTCGTTTCTCGAAGAGTGCGCCAAGATATCGGGCACGGTGTGGACGGAGCCGTTGAGTTCGATTGCGCGACTGAGTCTTGCGATGATCGACGGCCTTGTTCTGCGATGGCTGGTCGATCGTGACTCCGACGCGACTATTGCCGAGTTCGGAGAAATGGTTCAGGTAATCGCCAACAAAGCCGTGGTCGCGCCTCAGTAGAACCGCCATCCTGGACATACGTCCAGGATTGGTGATTGACTGGTCGCACGCCGCGACGATTGGATCATCTGTGACCAGGACCCTTGATCGACTCACTGCTGCCACGCGAGAACTCGACCCGCCTCTGGCTGCTCTGGATCTGACCACACTGCGCAGTAATGCAGCCGACCTGGTGCGCCGCGCCGGTGGAACCCCGGTGCGAGTGGCGAGCAAATCGGTTCGTTGTCGGACGGTTCTGGCTGAAACTCTCGGCGACACACTGACCGCGTCCGGCGGATTCCGCGGAATCATGGCGTACTCACTGCGCGAGGCTCTGTGGCTGGTCGGGCTCGGCGCACGGGACATCCTGATGGGGTACCCGACCGCCGATCGTGGCGCCATCGCGGATCTCGCTGCCGACGACACCGCTCTCGCATCGATCACCTTGATGGTCGACGACGATGCGCAGTTGGACCTCATTCGTTCGGCGTCGACGGGGGATGCGCCTGTCCGGGTGTGTCTCGACGTCGATGCGTCACTTCGGATCGGTCCGATTCATCTAGGCGTACGACGCTCGCCGCTGCGCGAACCTGCCGCGGTCGCCGCACTCGCGGCGCGTGCTCGTCAGCGCGGATTCTCCGTCGTCGGAGTGATGTTCTACGAAGCCCAGATCGCCGGCCTCCCGGACACCAGCGCTCCGATCGGTTGGGTCAAGAAGGCCTCCGCCCGCGAACTGGCGTCCAGAAGAGGCGCTGTGGTCGCGGCCGTCACCGATGCCGTGGGTGCACTCGAGATCGTCAACAGCGGCGGTACGGGGTCGCTGGAGGTCAGCTCGGCCGATCCTGTGGTGACCGAGGTAACAGCAGGCTCCGGACTGTACGTACCGACCCTGTTCGACCGCTACCGTGCCTTCCGTCCCGATCCGGCGCTGTTCTTCGCACTGTCGGCAGTGCGCAAACCGACGCCGTCCGTCACGACCCTGTTCGGCGGCGGATACATCGCGTCGGGACCTGCCGGAGCCACCCGCGTTCCGTCACCGGTCTGGCCCGCCGGTCTCAAACTGCTCCGCAACGAAGGTGCCGGCGAAGTCCAGACGCCGGTCACCGGGAAGGAAGCCGGAAACATCGCGATCGGCGACCGCGTATGGTTCCGTCACGCCAAGGCCGGCGAGCTGTGCGAGCGCTTCGACCGCGTGTATGTGGTCGAAGCCGACGGCACCCGAACCTCGGTTCCCACCTACCGCGGCGAAGGGCAGTGTTTCGGGTAGGACAGGCTTTGGGTGTGAAAATATTTGGCTAGCTCGTCAACCTCATGAACGCGCCCAGCTCCACCAATCCTGCGGGCGTGCTCGGCATGTACTGCGTCAACGCGTGTGATCGGACGATGATCGCGCACCACTTGCCGCGGGAGACAGCAACATTGAGGCGGTTCCGCGACAGGAGGAACGACATTCCTCGCGGGACGTCCTCGACGGCAGATGCGGCCATCGACACGATTGCCACCGCGGCCTCGCGGCCCTGGAACTTGTCGACGGTCCCGACCTCGACCTCCGTGAGACCGGCTTCGGTGAGATCGCGCTCGACGGTACCGACCTGGGCGTTGTATGCCGCGACCACGAGGATGTCCGACTGCTCCAGGGGCCGGGTTCCCTCGAACTCGCTCGGATCGGTCCATGGCGTACCGAGAAGGCCCTGGATCTGGCGAACGATTTCCTGGGACTCTTCCGGGGAGTACGTGGAATTGCCGCGGTGATCGACGAACACTGTGTGCACTCCGGCAGCGAGTCCGTCGAGTTTCCTTGCCGCACTCACGGTTTCCTGAGAATGGAGCTTGCCCTCGTACGACAGTGCGGACACGGGCGCACACAGATCCGGGTGCATCCGCCACGTTTTCTCGAGGAAGTAGCCGAGTTCGGGTGGCAGTGCGCCGTGTCCCTCGGCGAGCCAACCGAGCGCCGATTCGTCGACAGGTTCGGGGTGAGTACCTTGGCTCACCTGCGGCAACTGCTGCGGATCGCCCAGCAGCAACAGGTTTCGCGCGGAAATCGCGACGGCAATGGTGTTCGCCAGCGCGAATTGGCCTGCTTCGTCCACGACGAGCAAGTCCAAGCTGCCCGCTGGAACACGATCGGTGTTCGAGAAGTCCCACGCAGTGCCGCCGATGACACAGCCGACGCCTTCGGCCTCGGCGATGAATCCCGCATATTCTTCGGATGCGATGTCCTGCCATTCTGCGGTCTTGCTCCGGCTGCCCTTCTTCGCGACCAGTGCAGGGTCCACGCCGGCTTTCAGAATGCCGCCGAGCATGTTCTCGACCACCGAATGTGATTGTGCCACCACGCCGATTCGCCACTGATGTTGTTCGATCAGTGTCTTGACGACACGAGCGCCCGTGTAGGTCTTGCCCGTACCAGGGGGACCCTGTACTGCCACGTAGGAATCATCGAGGTCGAGAAGTGCGGCAGTGATGGCGTCGGCGTAGTTGTTGTCGGTGCCGACAGGTGGCAGCGGTGAACCCGAGAGGGTTCTCGGGGTGCTGCGCCTGAGAATGTCGACTGCCGCGATGTGTGGCAGTTCGGGCAGGCTCTCGCTGGCGTCGGATGCGGCAGCGGCGATCGACTTCTCCATACGTCCCGTGGGAATCGGACGACCAGGTGCCAATGCGACTGGGGTATCGAGGTATTCGTCACCGTCGAGCAGTTCTTCCACGGTGACCACGTCGAGCCCTTCGGACTTGACCACGGCGGTGACCTTGACGCTGCTGGTGCCGCGTTGGGTGGGGTTCTCGCTTGCAACGGCATCGGGGGAGGGGGTTGCGTAGAGCGCGAAAAGATCACTGCCCGGGCTCAAAGACGTTCCGGTGCCGAAACTTCCGGTCAACTGGATGTGGCGACGAAACTTCTTCTGCCGCGCGGTGCTCTTGTGCCAGTCCGTTTCGATTTCGGACTGCTCGACCACCATGACGTCGCGGATGTCCACGAGGTCTTCGATCGGTGTGACCAATCGGTCGAAGTGGGCCCACCAGTACGGCTTCCGCTCGCGATTGTGGTAACCGACTGCTGCGGCCAATAGAGCAGCAGCCTGCTGATCGGGGGTGCGTGTCGAACCGGCCTTGTGGCCGGCGAAGTCGCGGAGTGCGATTTCCGATTCGGTGAGTTCTTCGAGTGGAATCTTGATCTGTCCGGTCGGCTCTCGAAGTTCGACACCATGTTCTGCGGCGCGCTCGGCGAGCCAATCGCGCAGGCGGAGAGTGGATTCGCAGTCGTACTCGTTGTAGTCGGAGATGCCCTGAAGAAGTTCCCGGGCCTGGTCGGCTTGTCCGCCGTCGCGCAATTCGCAGTAGTCGGCATAGGCGACGACCGAGGCGGCGGCGTTGGTCACGTCACCGTCACGGCCGTGCTCACCCATGTAGAGCGGCTCGAGTTTCTTGATGCTGTACGAGCGTTGTCCGATCCGCAGGCACGCGCGGACGATCGGGTACAGGTCGACGAGCACGTTCTCGCTGAGCAGGGTGTCCACGGTCTGCTCGCCGACACCGTGACGTGCGGCCAAGCGCAACAGCGCCGATTTCTCGTACGCGGCGTAGTGGTAGATGTGCATGCCTGGATGAGCTTCTCGACGCGCGGTGACGTAATCGAGGAAGTCGAGGAGCGCCTGGCGCTCACCCTCGCGATCGTGTGCCCAGAACGGCTTGAACACGTAGTCGTCCGCAGGCCCTTCGACCACACCGAACAGATACTCCAACCCCCAATCGGTGGACCCGTCCTCGGCCCAGAGCGGATCGCCCTCGAAGTCGAAGAAGATGTCGCCGTCGTCGGGGATGGGGAGTCCGCCGAGCGCCGAGGGTTCGTAGACCTCGAATTCGGCGTCGCCGGACAGTTCCTGGCGTAGTTGAACCGCTGCCTGTGCACGGAGCTTGTCGAGTGTTTCCCGGCGGATTCCCTCGACAGGGCCGGTGCTCGCGGCGAGTTCGTCGATTGTCGTGATCCCCGAGACGATCAGCTGTTCACGCTGATTGCCGCGGACACCCGCAACCAGCAGCAGGTCTCGATGGCTTTCGACCTCGACGCTGCAGGTGTCGCATCGACCACAACGCAGGTACCGATCGTCGAGCCACTGTGTCGGTTTCCCCTCGGCGCGGTGCTCGTCGAGGACTCGTTCGAGTTCAGCTCTACGTGCCGCGAATACCGGCGCGATGTCTCCGATGTCGTGCGACGACGTGCTGCCGTCGCCTAGCAGTAGATGAACTTGATCGGAGGCGGCAATTGCATTGCGCTCCAACGCATCCGCGTATGCGGAGAGTTGTAGAAGTGCCGACACCTTGGCGTGCCGGGAGAGCTTGCTGTCGTAGACCGCGTAGGTGTCGCCTTCGCGGACGAGGAAATCGCAGAACCCTAGGAATCGGCCGTCGAAAAAGGTTCCCTGATAAATGACCGGCGCGCCCGATCGTGCTGCCTCGACGGTGGCCAACGTGGCAGCGGTCAGGCCTGCGCGTGAGTGTTCCGGTCGCGGCATGACGACGACGCCGTCTCCGTGCTGATCGATGAACTTCTGAAGCTGTTCGCGCTCGTGCGAGTCGCCGAGGCTCGACGTCCGTTCGAGCATCGGATCCGCCTCGGCGGCCTCGGCCGCGATCAGACCGGTACGGGCGTCGAGTTGCCGCAGCAGTGCGAACTCGCACGAGGCCGCAGCCGAGAGGTCGCTGGCGCTGTAGACGATCTGATCATCGAGTAGGAACACAGGGCGATTGTGCCATCGCTCACCGACAAGGCAACCCACCAGTAATCGCTCACGAGCCGCGGATACCGGTAGCGGCGTGCAGAATGACGATCATGCCTTTCTTCGACGGACGAACCGGTCAGGTGCACTTTCGGCATTGGCCGGCGGCAGGGGGTGCGGTGCCCACGGTGTCACTGGTCTTTCTGCACGGTCTCGGCCAGCACAGCGGCCAGTATCACCGCTTCGCGGGCGCAATGACGGCGTCGGGGATCGACGTGTGGGCGATCGATCACACCGGGCACGGTTTGTCGGAGGGTGATCCGGGAGTCGGGGCTCCGCTCTCCGATCTTGCTGCCGATGCAGCCGCGCTGGCTGGCATCGCCTTGGCGGAACTGCCCGAAGTTCCGCAGGCGGTGATGGGTCATTCGTTAGGTGCCGTGACGGCGCTGACGATGCTGGCTCATCGCGATCACGATTTTGCCTCCGCAGTGCTGTGCGGCATCCCGCGCAGCGCGGTCGAGCAACACGGGTGGGCGGAACTCTCCGACGCGGGCATCCCGGTTTTGGTCGTTCACGGTACCGACGACCGGATCGCCCCGGTCGATCCCGTCCGGGACTGGGCGCGGACGCTGCGCAACGTCGAGATGCGTGAGTTCGAGGACGCCGGTCACGACCTGCTGCACGAGAAGGTTCACGCCAGTGTCACCAACGTCAGCCGTGAATTCCTTCTCGCGCATTCCAGGTAGTCCTCTCAGGAGAGCGCGCCGAGCACCTCTTTCGACGTGACGGGATGCGAGAACATCGGGTAGTCGTAGGTGATTGCGTTCTCGTGTTCGGCGACCGAAGTGCCTGCCACGCAATCGGTGAGTGTGATGACCCGGTAACCGTTCTCGTATCCGGTGCGCATGGTCGATTCGACGCAGCAGTTGGTCAGGAAGCCGCCGAGAAGGATCGTGCGAATTCCTTTGCTGCGCAGAATGAAATCGAGGTTGGTGCTGGCAAAAGTGTCGAGTCTACGCTTGCCCTCGATGACGATGTCGCCGTCTTTCGGAGTGAGGTCGTCGACGATAGCGGCGCCCCACGAACCTTTCACGAAAGCCTTTCCGTCGACGACGCCCTTGAGGATTCCGTACGGATGCGAGGTGATTTCGTTGTACCCCTCGGCGAAGGTGATCGGTGCGTGCATCACGGTGACACCCGCCGCCCGGGCCGCATCGACCAGCGCGGCGGTGTTCGCGAGGAGTCCGTTCGATTCCATGACTGGTGCGACGGCCTCGTGGAGGACACCGCCCTCGGTGGTGAAGTCGTTCTGGTACTCGATGAGCACGACGGCGGTGGTCGCGGGATCCAATTCGAGCTTGTCGGTCATGGTCGGCACCTTCTCTGTTGTGGTCCGGGTCACGAATTTCCTCAATTAAACAGTTTGTCAGACAAGCAGGCAAGGGGTGGTAGCGTCGCGGCATGGATACGACTCCGTTGTCGCGCATGCCGCTCAGCCTTGCCGTGTCGGGAAGAATCCGTGCTGCCATACTCGACGGCTCGCTTCCCGTCGGCGAGGCATTGCCGACCGAACAGGAACTCGCGCAGACGTTCTCGGTGGGGCGATCGACGGTCCGTGAGGCCCTTCGGGTCCTGCAAGCGCAGGGATTGTTGACCGGCGCGGACACCACTTCTACTGCCAGGCCTCGGGTGACGCACGAGCATACGGCCGATTCCGCAGCCACAGCTCTCAGCACGGCGTTGCAGGTGGGTGCAGTTCCAT
Organism: Rhodococcus sp. 27YEA6; assembly: GCF_044908235.1. Classification (NCBI taxonomy): domain Bacteria; kingdom Bacillati; phylum Actinomycetota; class Actinomycetes; order Mycobacteriales; family Nocardiaceae; genus Rhodococcus; species Rhodococcus sp. 27YEA6. The sequence continues at coordinate 1,266,028 of NZ_JBIYCY010000001.1, forward strand.
TGGGCGATCTTGTCGAATTGCGCGTGCTGCTCGAAGCTGCTGCGCTGCGCACTGTCGTCGCGGTGCCGAACGGCGCCCGGGCTGCGATCGAGCGGATGCGCGTCGCAACCCTTGCCGACGACTCGGTCGCATTCCACGACGCCGATGTCGACTTTCACGTTGCGCTGGCCGGAGCCGGCGGGAACAAGGCGTTCGGGTTGGTCATGACGGTTCTCCGCGACAGCATCGCCGGCTACCTGCTGAGTGAACTCGACTCGCGCGAGAACTCGGCGGCCACGCTCGGCGCACTGCTGGCAGAGCACGAGGGTATCGCCGACGCGATCGAGCGCGGTGCAGTTGACGAGGCTGCCGTTTTGGTCGAGCGCCATGTGCGCGGATTCTACGAAGGACGAACACAATGACCACGAGTATCGATCTGTTGGGCGAGCGTCTGCAGAAAGCGGTGGGGGACAGGGCGACAACCGATCCCGACCGAATGGGTGCGTACGTCCGGGATCAATCACTGCTCACCGCAGCCGGAAGGCCCGCCGCGCTGGTCAAGGCGAAGACGGCCGACGACGTCGTTGCGGTCATGACGGTGGCCCACGAACTCGCCGTTCCGGTGGTGACACGAGGGGCAGGTACCGGGTTGGCCGGCGCCGCCAACGCACTCGACGGATGCATCGTCTTGAGCGTCGCGGGCATGGATCGAATTCTCGAGATCGATCCTGCCGCGCGCACCGCCACGGTGGAGCCCGGAGTGATCAACGGTGACCTGGCGGAAGCTGCTGCACAGCAGGGTCTTTGGTACGTACCGGATCCGGGAAGCCGGTCCATCTCGAGTATCGGCGGCAATCTGGCGACAAATGCAGGCGGCATCTGTTGCGCCAAGTACGGCGTCACCGGTGATCACGTTGCGGCCCTGACGGCGGTACTCGCCGACGGGCGTGTGATCCGTACCGGTGCACGGACGCGCAAAAACGTTGCGGGGCTGGACTTGACACATCTGCTCGTCGGGTCGGAGGGCACTCTCGCGGTCATCGTCGAAGCCACGATGCGGTTGCGTACGGCGCCCACTGCCGCGACCACTGTGGTCGCCTTCTTCGATTCCGCGGAGTCCGCGATCGATGCCGTCCTCGCCGTGTCGGCAGTGGCCGAACCGTGTCAGATGGAGTTGATGGACGACGTCACCATCGGCGCCGTCAATCGGCTGACCAAGATGGGGCTGGACGAATCGGCCGGGGCGATGCTGCTCATCCAGTGCGACGGTAGGTCGGCGGCCGCCGAGGCAGCGGACTGCGCCGCGGCGTGCGAAAGTGCCGGGGCCCGAGAGGTTTTCCACACCGACGATCCGGTGGAAGGTGAAGAGTTCACCGCCGCGCGCCGCATGGCCTTGCCGGCTCTCGAGGCGTTGGGCACGGTACTTCTCGACGACGTCGCGGTGCCGGTGCCGGCGTTGCCGTCCATGTTGGAATGCATTCGTGAAGCGGCCGATCGCCACGGCGTCACGATCGGAACCTTCGGTCACGCCGCCGACGGCAATCTCCACCCGACCATCGTGTTCGACGCTGCCGAATCGGGTGCGCAGGATCGTGCGCGCGGAGCTTTCGACGACATCGTTGCCGGCGCACTGGCGTTGGGCGGAACGATCAGCGGTGAACACGGTATCGGGGTTCTCAAAGCGCCGTACATGGCGGACATGGTCGGCCAGACCGAACGCGAAATGATGCTTGCAGTCAAGGCCGCATTCGATCCGAAGAACATTCTCAATCCCGGACGAGGTATCTGAGCGGTTCGTTCGTGCCTCAGTCGCCGGAAATTGCGCTACCAGACGAACGTGTTGCCGCACGACGCTTTTCAAGTGACGATGGCCCTCATGAAGCTGTTGATGCTCGGAGGAACACGGTTCCTCGGCCACGCTCTCGTCGATGACGCTTTGGTCCGGGGCTGGGAGGTGACAGTGCTCCATCGTGGGCTCACCGGAGCGCCACCACCTACAGCGGAGGTCCTGTTCGCGGATCGCACCGATCAGCGTGCGATGGTTGATGCGCTCGGTGATCGTCGATGGGATCTTGTCGTCGACACCTGGTCGGGTAGCCCCCGAGTGATCGGGGAAAATGCGCGCGTCTTACTCGGTCACGTCGACCGGTACGCATACATCTCCAGTGGATCCGTCTACCAATGGGGCTTGCACGTAGACGAGACCTCACCAGTGGTGGCCGCATCTGCAACCTCCGATGACTACAGCGATTACGCGTCCGCCAAACGCGGGGCCGAACTCGCTGTCCTGGAATCCTTCCCGGACGCGTTACTCGCGAGGGCAGGGTTGATCCTCGGCCCGCGCGAGGACATCGGGCGGTTGCCGTGGTGGCTGCAGCGTATCGCGGCGGGCGGACGTGTCGTTGCTCCCGGAGTGCCGACCAGACCGTTGCAGTACGTCGATGCCCGCGACATCGCAACCTTTGTCCTGGCCGGACTGGCCGCCGGGATCAGCGGGGCATACGACGTCATCAGCCCGTCCGGCCACACCACTACCTCCGGACTCCTCCAGGCGTGCGTGGTTGCCACCGGTTCGGACGCTGAACTCGTGTGGATCGACGAGGACAGGCTGGCCGCTGCGGGAGTGCAGCCGTGGACACAACTTCCGTGTTGGGTTCCGCAAGAGGGCGAGTTCGCGGGCTTCCTCGAAGCCGACACCGCCAAGGCGGGGCAAGCAGGGCTGCGGTGCCGGCCCGTCGAAGACACCGTGCGCGATACCTGGGAGTGGATGCAGCGAGAAACTCTGCCGACTCAGCGGGAGGATCGTGCGGTGCACGGCCTTCCATCCGAGATCGAAGAGGAACTACTCTCCGCCGGACAGTGAAACGAGTCTGGCCCGGTTCGCATTCGAACCGGGCCAGACTCGTGAAAGACGATCGATCAGGCGTACAGGTCGCTGATCTTGGTCTTGTGAGCTTCGTGAATGATGTTGCGCTTGAGCTTGAGCGTCGGCGTCAATTCACCGGTCTCCTGGGTGAAGTCGACCTCGAGGATCGTGTACTTCTTGATCTGCTCGGGGTTGGAGACCTTCTTGTTCGCGTCGGCAACGGCCGAGTCGATCTCGGCGATCAGGTCGGCGTTCTTCACCAGATCGGCAATCGGGGTGCCGGCGGGCAGACCGTTGCGCTCGACCCAACCGGGCAGTGTCTCCGGATCGAGGGTGATCAGTGCACCGATGAACGGCTGACCGTCGCCGACGACGAGGCACTGGCTGATCAGAGCGTGCGCGCGCAGGGAATCTTCGAGGCCTGCCGGTGCGACGTTCTTGCCGCCCGCGGTGACGATGATTTCCTTCTTGCGTCCGGTGATGGAGACGTAGCCCTCGTTGTCGATCGAGCCGAGGTCGCCGGTGTGGAACCAGCCGTCGACGATGGATTCGGCGGTGGCCTTCTCGTTGTGCCAGTAGCCGGCGAACACGACCGGGCCCTGCAGGAGGAGTTCGCCGTCCTCGGCGATCCGTGCTGCATGGCCGTTGATCGGCTTGCCGACGGTGCCGACGCGCTGCGCGCTCGAGGTGTTGACGGTGATTGCGGCGCTGGTCTCCGTGAGTCCGTAGCCCTCGTAGATCGGGATGCCGACGCCGCGGAAGTAGTGGCCGAGGCGCGCGCCGAGGGCTGCGCCACCGGAGACTGCACGCTCGCACTCGCCACCCAGAGCTGCGCGCAACTTCGAGTAGACGAGCTTGTCGAATACCGCGTGCTTGAGTTTGAGTGCCAGTCCGGGGCCACCCTTTTCGAGGGATTCGCTGTATTCGATGGCGGTGGCAGCAGCCTTGTCGAAGATGCTGCCCTTACCGCCGTCGACTGCCTTCTGGCGAGCCGAGTTGTACACCTTCTCGAACACGCGGGGCACCGAGAGGATGAAGTTGGGCTTGAAGCCGGCGAACTGCTCGAGCAGCGTCGTCAGGTCCGACGTGTGGGCGACGGTGACCTTGGCGTCGAAAGCGCCGAAGGAGATCGCCCGCGCGAATACGTGGGCAAGCGGCAGGAACATCAGAGTCTTCTTGCCGGGGACCATGGACTCCGGCATCGCCAGGCGGCAGGCGTTGGACTCGGCGTAGAAGTTGGAGTGCGTCAGCTGGACACCCTTGGGGCGTCCGGTGGTTCCGGAGGTGTAGATCAGGGTCGCGGGCGAGGCAGCGGTGACCTGGTGACGACGAGTGTGCAGTTCTTCGTCGGTGATTGCCGAACCGCGACTGGACAGCTCGTCGATCGCACCCGACTCGATGACAAGAACCTCGCGGAGGGCTTCTGCGCCGTCGGTGACTTCCTTGTGAGTCTCCGCGTGCTTGGCCGTTTCGACGACCAGAAGTGTTGTCGCTGAATCCTCGAGGATCCACTGCGCCTGATCAGGGGAGGAGGTCTCGTAGATCGCGACGGTGCATCCGCCGGCAGTCCAGATGGCGTAGTCGAGAACGACCCACTCGTAGCGAGTCGCTGACAGGATAGCGACGCGGTCGCCGAGCTCGACGCCCGAAGCGATCAGGCCCTTGGCAACTGCGGAGACCTGCTTCGCGAATTCAGCTGCAGTGACGTCGACCCATCCACCGTTCGACGGCCTCTTGAACGGCACGAATGTGGGGTCTTCTTCGGCGTGACGGAACACGGAGTCGGCCATGGATACGTTCTCCGGAATTGAGAACGACTGTGGAACTGAGAACTCGCGCACTATTGACCCCTCCAGTGACTACTGACATTTCTGATGTGCATTGCATCACATTAGTCGTCATTTTGCACTGTCGTTACTATTCGGTAGAACTGGTCGGGCGCTGACCTGCAGTTTAGTGTGACCGCCTGTTTACAGGTACTCAGGCGACGTGTTGGAGCGTGCGACCGTGCACGGACAGCCACCGCCGAATTGCGTAGTCCAATCGGTCCGGATCCACTCCGAGTTGCTCTGCAGTAGCTGCAAGGATCTCCGAGGTGTCTCCCGGCAACTCGGTGGTGCCGAGTGTCGCGCTGATGAAGGTGTCGGCAGCGGTCCCCAGATCGGTGTGCGGAATTCCGGCCAACATCAACAGGTGGGCCCAGGTCACTTCGGAACCGTCTCCGCACGCGTCCACCCAGGCATGGTGAACGGCTTCGAGAGCGTTGTCGGAATCGGCGGCCGACAGCAGGTCCTCGACGCTGTTGATCCGCAAGTGATGGAGTTTCTCGGCGACCTGTTGGATGTGCCGTGCCTCGATCGGGACACCCGTCGCCGTGTAGCGACGCTTGTACGAGCCGATCTTGCCTGCCCACTGGTCCGAACTGCCGGCTTCCTCGAAGGTGCGGAGTAGTTCGCGTGCGCCATCCGTGACGGGTTTGTCCTCGCGGGCTTTCCGGTACGCCAGGTAGCGATCGACGACGGTCACTTCGCTGTGGCCCGACGTGGACTGAACGGATTCGATGATGCACAGGGCGAGGCTCTGTCGATAAGCGTCTGACGCAACCCAGGCGGAAGGGTCGCCCAGGCGGTCACGGCACGCAGCTGCGACGGCGTCGACGGTATCGGTCGAGATGGTCACGGTTCCTCCAGAAAGCCGAATTCTTTTTGTTCCATTTGGGCTATCGGCACCGAGGAGCGAAATGTTGCACACATCACAAATTCTCAGAGATCTCTTGGACTGTGCTCAGGCTGGAGAGGTGTGCACTCAGGCGAGGAAGGACAGCACTTCGTCGTCGCTGAGTTGATGAAAGTCCTCGAATGCAGCACCGACGCCGCCTAACAGGGCAGGAACGAAGGGGCAGACGACCCGATCGGCGGAGCACGCGATCACTCTCATGGCTTCGGGGGAGGCTACTGGGACCGCGACGATCACGGCGGCAGCACCCGCGGTGCGCGCGCATCGGCAGGCAACCGCGGCACTCGCGCCCGTAGCCATTCCGTCGTCGACGATCACCGCAGTGCGTCCGTGGAGGGAAACCGGGGTCCGCCCCTCGCGCAGGAGATGCGCCCGCCGTTCCAATTCGGTTCGCTCATCGCGTTCGACGGCGACGAGTTCTCTTTTCGAGACGCGAACCGCTGCGATGACGTCGTGGTTGAGGACCCGCACGCCGCCCTCACCGATAGCGCCCATCGCCAGTTCCGGGTTGTACGGACTGCCGAGCTTGCGCACCACCACGATGTCGAGCGGAGCGTTCAGTGCCGCAGCCACCTCGGCTGCGACCGGAACTCCGCCGCGCGGGAGTCCGAGAACGACGGGCTTGTCGATACGCAAGGTCTCGAGCCGCCCGGCCAGAAATTTGCCGGCGGAAGATCGATCCCGATACTGGGTCACTGCGTTGTCCTCGAGAAGCTCGAACCCCGACCAGTTCGACGCTACTCGCTGCAGGTCACCGCGACGAGACTGTGAACCTCCGCAGCGCGAGAGCGGGATTCTTCTCGCGTACCTCGGCGATGCGAGCAGCCGAAACGAGTGCGGTGGCGACCCCGACCTGCTCGCCAAGTGAACACATCACGACGCCCATCGGGTCGACGATCATGCTGGCACCCGCGCCGCCGCGCGCGCTCTGATCTGCCGCTGCGATGTACATCGTGTTCTCGATGGCCCGGGCGCGCACGAGAGTGGTCCAGTGGTCTTCCTTGAGCGGCCCCGGCACCCACTGGGCGGGCAGGAGCAAGATGTCTGCGCCGACGTCGACGATGCGCCGGGTGACTTCCGGGAAGCGCAGGTCGTAGCAGGTCTGGAGGCCGAAGGTCAGGCCGTCGCACCCGAAAGTCTGCGGTTCGGTGATCTCGCCCGCGCGGATCACGGCCGACTCCTGGTAACCGAAAGCGTCGTAAAGATGCAGTTTCCGGTAGGTCGCCACCAGTTCGCCGTTCGGGTCCATCGCGACGAGGGTGTTGGAGATTCTGCTCACGTCGTCGATCCGCTCGTTCATTCCTGCCACGAGGAAGATTCCGAACTCCGCGGCGGCCGACGCCAGCGCCGAACCGAATTCGCCGTCCAGGTCCTCCGCGGACTCGATCAAACGCTCATCCGTCTTCGGTGCGGTGAACATCGAGTATTCCGGCGCCACGACAACTTTCGCGCCGCGTGCTGCTGCATCGGAAGCCAGTGATCGCAGTGATTCGAGGTTGGCTTTCTTGTCCGTCCCCGGGGCGAATTGGGCAATCGCGACAACGGTCTGGGAGGGGGTGGCTGCGGTGGCTTCGGTCATGCTTCCTACGCTAGGCGAAACCCGCTGGGAGGGTGGATCTGTCGTAAAAGCACCCCCGGTATGTCGTCGTGTCTATACTCTATCCGCTAAACTGCTGGTCAAATGAGTGATATTGAGCGTGACCCCGAACCCCCAACATTTGCCGACCTCGACATCGATGATCGGGTATTGAAGGCACTGTCAGACGTGGGCTACGAGTCGCCCTCGCCCATTCAGGCTGCCACCATTCCGCCACTGCTCGAAGGCAAGGACGTCGTCGGTCTCGCACAGACCGGTACCGGCAAGACCGCAGCCTTCGCAGTTCCCGTTCTGTCGCGGATCGACACGTCGATCAAGCAGACCCAGGCGCTGGTGCTTGCTCCCACGCGTGAGCTGGCGCTTCAGGTTGCCGAGGCCTTCGGCAAGTACTCCGCGCACATCCCCGGACTCAACGTCCTGCCGATCTACGGTGGCCAGAGCTACGGCGTCCAGCTGTCGGGCCTGCGCCGCGGCGCACACGTCGTCGTCGGTACCCCGGGTCGTGTCATCGACCATCTCGAAAAGGGCACCCTGGATCTGACCAATCTCAAGTACCTCGTTCTCGACGAGGCCGACGAGATGCTCAAGATGGGGTTCCAGGAGGACGTCGAGCGCATCCTCCGCGACACCCCCGGCGACAAGCAGGTCGCCCTGTTCTCCGCAACGATGCCCGGCTCGATTCGCCGGATCTCGAAGCAGTACCTGAACAATCCGGTCGAGATCACCGTCAAGTCCAAGACGTCGACCGCCTCGAACATCACGCAGCGCTACATTCAGGTTGCTCATCAGCGCAAGCTCGATGCACTGACCCGAGTCCTCGAGGTCGAGGCATTCGAGGCGATGATCATCTTCGTCCGTACCAAGCAGGCCACCGAAGACCTGGCGGAGAAGCTGCGCGCCCGCGGGCACTCGGCTGCCGCGATCAACGGTGACATCGTCCAGGCCCAGCGTGAGCGGACCATCGGTCAGCTCAAGAACGGCGCCCTCGACATCCTCGTCGCGACCGACGTTGCTGCTCGAGGCCTCGACGTGGATCGAATCTCCCACGTCGTCAACTACGACATCCCTCATGACACGGAGTCGTACGTCCACCGCATCGGTCGTACCGGCCGCGCCGGTCGTCAGGGTGACGCGTTGCTGTTCGTCGCCCCGCGTGAGCGTCATCTGCTCAAGTCCATCGAGAAGGCGACCCGTCAGCCGCTTGCGGAGATGCAGCTTCCCAGTGTCGACGACGTCAACGCCCAGCGCGTGGCCAAGTTCGGTGACTCCATCACCGAGAGCCTGGCCTCGGAGAATCTCGCGATGTTCCGCAAGATGATCGAGGACTACGACCAGGAACACGACGTTCCGCTCATCGACATCGCTGCCGCTCTGGCGTTGCAGTCGCGCGACGGCGAAGCATTCTTGCTTTCTCCCGAGCCGCCGGCACCGCCGCGTCGTGAGCGCGAGCCTCGTGAACCACGTCCTCCCCGTCGTTTCGACGATGGCCCGGCCCCGCGCTCGCGTGGGCCCGAGGGCCAGGAGCTGGCCGCGTACCGCATTGCAGTCGGCAAGCGTCACCGCGTCGTTCCGGGTGCCATCGTCGGTGCCATCGCCAACGAGGGTGGGCTTCGTCGAAGCGACTTCGGGCACATCAGCATTCGCCCGGATCACAGCATCGTCGAGCTGCCGGCCGACCTCTCCAACGAGACTCTCGAAGCTTTGCGTCGCACACGCATCTCCGGCGTCCTGATCCAGCTGCAGCCTGATTTCGGGCCGCCGCAGGGACGTCCGAGTGGCCGTGGCGACCGTGGTGGCCGGGACGATCGTGGTGGACGTGACGACCGCCGCGGTGGCGGACGCGATCGCTACAACGACTGACATACAGCTTCAACGACTGTCATGAAGACTGAAACAGGCGCTGCCCTCCGCGAGGAGGACAGCGCCTGTTTTCTGTGTGGGGGGCAAGGCTTTTCTGTGTGGGGGGGAAGGCGCTGCGCGGTATCAGATCGGCGTCGGTGCGAGGGCGCCGTTCTTCCGGGCGTTGGTGTCGAACTGCGTGCGGTACAACTCGGCGTAGCGGCCGCCGCGCGCGAGCAGTTCCTCATGGTTGCCGCGCTCGACGATCTGGCCTGCCTCGACGACAAGGATCAGGTCCGCGGAACGGATCGTCGACAATCGGTGAGCGATCACCACCGCAGTCCGCCCGGCGAGTGCTTCGCCGAGTGCTTCCTGAACCGCAGCTTCCGACGTCGAGTCGAGATGCGCGGTGGCCTCGTCCAAGATGACGACGCGAGGCTGGGCCAGGAGCAGTCGTGCGATGGTCAGGCGTTGACGCTCGCCGCCCGAGAGGCGGTATCCGCGTTCACCCACCACTGTCTCCAATCCGTCGGGTAGCGACGCAACCAGGTCGGTGAGCCGTGCTCGCTCCAGAACCTCACGCAGATCTTCTTCGGTGGCATCCGGTCGCGCAAGGAGCAGGTTGGATCGAAGGCTCTCGTGGAACAGGTGCCCGTCCTGCGTGACCATGCCGACGGTCTCCCGGATGGAATCGGTACTGAGGTCTCGGACGTCGACACCGCCCAGTTCGACCGATCCGGAGTCGATGTCGTAGAGGCGCGGAATCATCTGCGCCACGGTCGACTTTCCGGCACCGGACGTGCCGACCAGGGCGACCATCTGTCCTGCTTCGGTGCGGAACGACAGGTCGTGCAACACGTCCTCGCCGCCGCGGGTGTCGAGGATCGCGACTTCCTCCAGGGACGCGAGAGACACCTTGTCCGCGGATGGGTATGCAAAAGTGACGTTCTTGAACTCGACGGACACCGGTCCCTGCGGCACCGTGCGTGCATCGGGCTTCTCGGTGATGAGCGGTGCCAGATCGAGAATCTCGAATACCCGCTCGAAGCTGACCAGGGCGCTCATGACATCGACCCGGGCGCTGGCCAGTGCGGTCAACGGTGAGTACAGCCGCGTCAACAACAGTGCCATCGCCACGACGGCGCCTGCGTCCAATTGTCCGCGCAGCGCGTAGAAGCCGCCGAGTCCGTAGACGAGGGCAAGAGCAAGGGCCGAGACCAGTGTCAGCGCTGTGACGAAGACGGACTGCAGCATTGCGGTCCGGACTCCGATGTTGCGCACACGCCGGGCGCGAACCGCGAACTCCGCCGACTCTTGCGACGGGCGGCCGAACAGCTTGACCAGAGTCGCGCCGGGAGCGGAGAACCGCTCCGTCATCTGGGTGCTCATGAGTGAATTATGGTTGGCTGCTTCACGATTGAGTGCTGCAAGTTTTGCGCCCATGCGCCGTGCGGGGATGACGAAGATCGGGAGAAGTAGCAGCGCGAGGACGGTGATCTGCCAGGAGATCCCGAGCATGACGATCAGCGTGATCACCAGGGTGACCAGATTGCTGACCACTCCGGACAAGGTGTCGCTGAAGGCGCGCTGAGCGCCGATGACGTCGTTGTTGAGACGGCTGACCAGTGCTCCGGTTCGAGTTCTGGTGAAGAACGCGATGGGCATCTTCTGGACGTGATCGAAGACGGTGGTGCGCAGATGCAGGATCAGGTCTTCGCCGATGCTGGCCGAGAGCCACCGGGTCAACAGGCCCAGAGCGGCTTCGAGAAGTGCAACCAGTGCGATCAGGGCGGCAAGTTTGACGACCACGTCGACGGCGTCGCCGCCGACTATCGCGTTGACCACGCGCCCGGCCAGGACAGGTGTTGCCACGGCAAGCGCAGCAGTGACGACACTCAGTACGAGGTACCAGCTGAGGTTGCGTTTCTGTGGAACTGCGAACGTCGCGATCCGCTTCAGTGTCGCCTTCGAGAACGGGCGCCGATCTTCTTGCGCGTGCATCGCGTTGTACATCGCGTTCCACGCGGTGACTTCCATACTCATGACTTCGCCCCTCCGGTCGCCGGCCACGAAGATTACGTGGCCGGTACGACACGAAGGTAGAACCTCAACCAAACTTCAGGTCAAGTGCGGCCTCAGCGGGCCACGTCGACCACCACGCGAGGAGGGTCGCTGAGCGTCGTGACCGTGAACGGCTGCTTCTCGGTCACGCCGATGAACGACTGCGTGACTCCCTCGAAGACGTTGGACCCGTTGACCTCGGTCACGACTCCGCCGACGCCGGGGACCGGGTTGGGGCCGGAGTACTGCTCGACTCCGCTGTCGAAGGGATATGCGGAACCGTCGATCAGGACCTGGATCACTGCGGCACCCTTGATGTCCACGGGCTTACCGCTGCCTTCCTGCGTCGCCGCGTCGACGTACTTGACGCGCCAACCGGGTGTGCCGGTTCCGCCCATTTCGTAGACGACACGATCGAATCCGTCGTGCTCGCCCACTCGGATGTCGACGACGGTGAGCTTGGATTCGGTGCCCGCAGCCGACGTCTTGTCGGAGCTGTCCGTCGGGACTGGTTCTGTGGTCGACGCTGCTGCACTCGAGGTCGAGGTCGAGGTGACGGCCGAGGTGGCTGCCGTGGGAGTGGTCTCCGCGTCCTGCGAACAGGCAGTCAGGCTCACGCCCACTGCGATGGCAGCGACAGCGGCAAATGATCTCGTCCGGTTCGTTGTCATGACTCGATCGTAGGGCTCGCGTTATCGGGATCCGCGGCGGCGGTGCCCGGAGTTACCTAACCGATATCGCCGTCGACATAGAGCCACTTACCCTCTGTTCGCGCAAATCGACTGCGTTCGTGGAGCATTCCCCGCTCGCGTCCGAATGTGTAGTGAGCGCGAAATTCCACGACGCCGTCGGAATCGAACAGCCCGCCCCGTTCGGTGTCCAGGATCTCCAACCGGAGCCATTTCTGGTCGGGGTCGAGATCGAGTTGGGCTGGGCGATGGTCGGGATGCCAAGTCTGCGTGAGATATTCGTCGTCCATCACAGCGAAAGCCGTGTAACGCGAACGCATCAGGGTTTCGGCGGTCGGTGCGTGCGCTACTCCGCTGATGTACTTGCCGCAGCATTCGGCCAACGCGTTGCCGCTGCCGCACGGGCACGGATCGGTCGGATTGGGTGTGGTGGGGCGGCGCGAAGTCACCGCCCCATTACAGCACGCGAACTCAGACCAGTTTGTGTTCGCGGTTCTCCCAGTACGGTTTGCGGAGGTCGCGTTTGAGGATCTTTCCGGTGGGATTGCGGGGAAGAATCTCGACGACGTCGATACTGGTCGGGCACTTGAACTTTGCGAGGCGTTCCTGTGTATAGGTGATCAGTTCGGCTTCGTCGATCTGCGCTTCGGCAGTGAGAACCACGACAGCCTTGACGGTTTCACCCCAACGGTCGTCGGGAACGCCGATGACCGCGACCTCGGCGATTGCCGGATGCTCCACCAGTACTCGTTCGATCTCGGGGGAGTAGACGTTCTCGCCGCCGGTGATGATCATGTCCTTGAGGCGGTCCTCGATGAAGACGAAGCCGCCGGAGTCGGCGCGGCCCATGTCGCCGCTACGTAGCCACCCGTCTGCGGTAATCGTTTCGGCCGTCGCCTCAGGCTTGCCCAGGTATCCGGGTGTGCACTGTTCGGATCGCCACCACAGTTCACCGGTCGTTCCGGTGGGCACGTCCTCGAGCGTGACGGGGTCCACCACGCGCATCTCGACGCCGGGGATCGCCGTACCTGCTGATGCCATGCGCTCGACCTGCGACTCGTCGCGGTGAACGTCCGGCATCAACGCGGTAATGACGCCTGCCATTTCGGTCATGCCGTAGACCTGCACGAATTCGGTGTCCGGCCACGCTGCGAGTGCCGCGCGCAACAGTGGGAGCGGCATGGGGGCGGCGCCGTAGGTGATGCGTTTGAATGCTTTGAAGGCGGCGACCGCCTGCTCGCCTGCGGCCAGGACTCCGGCAATGACCGGTGGGACGAGAAAGGCGATGTTGGCTCCGGCGGCGAGACCGGCGAAGATCGACGGTCCGTCGGCTTCTCTCGTGAAGTAACAGCGGCCACCGGTGTGAATTGCCATGATGGCGTAGCACGTTCCGCCGACGTGGAACATCGGCATCGCGATCAAGAATCGGTGATCCTCGTGGGCCGGCAGGATTTCGAGGACATTGTTGCTGTGCGCGAACAGGTTTCGATGCGTGAGCTGGACACCCTTGGGGCGACCGGTCGTCCCGGAACTGTAGAGAACCAGAGCGGTGGCATCGGGGCTCACCTCGGGGCGGGAGTGCAGCGGTGTGACCTCGTCGATCCACGGCTCGAATTCGTCGTGTTCACCGCCGACGGCGAAGATCGATTCGACGGCCGTCAAGCGGTCTCGCATCGCGACGACCTGGGGGAGTAGTTCGCTGCCGACGAACAGAATGCGAGCGCCACAGTCCGCGAGAACGTAATCCAGCTCTTCACTCGAAAGTCGCCAGTTGGGAACGACATTCGCGGCGCCGAGTAGTGAGGCGGCGTAGGTGACTTCGAGACAAGACAGATGATTCTTGTCGACGAACGCGACAGTGTCGCCGGCACCGATGCCTGATTCGGCGAGGGCGGCGGCGATACGCAAGATGCGGTCCCGCCACTGAGCCCACGTGAATTCGGTCCCTTGGAAGGTCATCGCTGCTTGATCAGGCTTGACCGTCGCCCAGTGCTCTAGCCGATCGAAAATGATTCCAGCGGTGGCGTCGGACATTCGGCCGCCTCTCTCGTGTGATTGGTGTCACAAGGTTAATGTGCGCCCGGTCTTCGTATCGCTGTTTCCAATCAATGCGCACAAGCAGGAGGGGTCGCATTCCCCCGACCCTGACCGGCTCGGCCGCAGATATCAGGGTGGTCCCCGATGGCGGGCGCGCCCGCCACCCGACAGGATGGAACCAACCATTGCGGGCGTCCGTGTTTTCACGGGCGCCCGTCACGCCCGCAAAGTAGCACCGAAGTGAACAGGAAAGGCGATCATGAGTTCGCACGCCCAGGATGTCGCGGCCCGCGCAGTCGGCCTGTCCAAGACCTACGGCACCGGAGATACCCAGGTGCACGCCCTCAGTTCGGTGTCCGCAGATTTCGCCCGCGGTGAGTTCACGGCGATCATGGGGCCGTCCGGTTCCGGTAAGTCGACGCTGATGCATTGCCTCGCCGGTCTGGATTCCGCCAGTTCGGGTTCTGTTCTCATCGGTGACACGGAACTCACGACGCTTTCCGACAAACAGATGACCCAATTGCGACGCGATCGCATCGGTTTCGTTTTCCAGGCGTTCAACCTGGTGCCGACGCTGACGGCGCTCGAGAACATCACGTTGCCGCTCGACATCGCGGGACGCAAGGCGGACCCGACCTGGTTGAACAGCGTCCTGACCAAGCTGGGTCTCGGGGATCGCCTCGATCATCGGCCGGGAGAGCTCTCGGGTGGTCAGCAGCAGCGTGTGGCGTGTGCGCGTGCGCTGGCGGGTCAGCCGGAGATCATCTTCGGCGACGAGCCGACCGGAAACCTCGATTCGAAGTCCTCCGGTGAGGTGCTCTCGATCCTGCGGGCGGCCGTGGACGAGTTCAACCAGACCGTGGTGATCGTGACGCACGATCCGCGGGCAGCGGCGTATGCCGACCGGGTGGTGTTCCTCGCGGACGGCAAGATCGTCGACGAATTGCGCGAGCCTACGGCGGATTCGGTCCTCGACCGGATGAAGCGTCTGGACGCTCCGCAGGCGGTCGTGAACGTGGAAGCCGGGGCTTGAGCACATGGCTTCGGTAAGCAACTCGCCGATGCGCAAGGTTTCCCTGCGCAACTTGGCGGCACACAAGGTGCGACTTGCGCTGACGGTTCTCTCCGTGGTGCTTGGCACGGCTTTTGTCGCGGGGTCGTTCGTTTTCACCGACACCCTCCAGAAGACTTTCGATTCGATCTTCGAGAACACCGCCCAGGGCGTCGACGTCCGGGTATCGATGGAAGAGCGCAACACCAGTGGCGTTCCGGTCGAGGATGTCGACAAACTTGCCGCAGTCGACGGCGTCCGAGCGGTAGCCCCGGCCGTCAGTGGACAGATCGTCCTGATCAACGCAGACGGCGGCGCTGTTCAGACCGGCGGCGCGCCGAGTATCGGTCAGTCCTACCTACCGCCGGGCCAGGCGATTGCCGAACCCGACACCTTCGTCGAGGGCGCGCCTCCGACGCAGACCGGTCAGGTCGCGCTGAACACCAGCGCCGCCGAGCGAGCCGGACTGAAGGTGGGGGACTCCGCCAAGGTTCTGGCACCGGCCCGCGGAATCGTGGACGTGACGTTGTCCGGTATCTACGAGGGGGCGGGCAGTGACACCGGCGGGTTCATCGGCGCGCTCTTCACCGACGAGCAGGCCCGTGGACTCTTCACCGACGGCCAACACGTCGAGTACATCGACGTCGCGGGCGACGGGGCGTCGCAGACGGAACTGCAGCAACGCGTCGAGCAGGTTTTCCCCGATCTCAAGGTGCAGACCGGCGACCAGGTTCGTGAGGAGACCAAGGCCGAGGTCGACTCGGCGCTGAGCTTCATCAACTACTTCCTGTTGGCGTTCGGCGCGATTGCTCTGCTCGTCGGAACGTTCATCATCTACAACACCTTCTCGATGATCGTGGCGCAGCGTCTTCGTGAGCTGGCGCTGCTGCGTGCGATCGGTGCGAGCCGAGCGCAGGTCGGCCGTTCGGTGGTCACCGAGGCGCTCGTGGTCGGACTCATCGGCAGCATCATCGGTCTGCTCGGCGGTATCGGTCTCGCCTACGGATTGCGCAGTCTCCTCAACACATTCGACGTCGGTCTGCCGGAAGGCCCGCTCCAGGTGGGTGCCCGCACGATCATCGTCGCGTTGGTAGTCGGCGTCGTCGTCACGACGCTCAGCGCTTACGCCCCGGCTCGTCGTGCGTCGAAGATCCCGCCGGTGGCGGCCATGCGTGAGGAGTTCGCCTCTACGGGTGACTCACTGCGAGTGCGGACGTTGATCGGTGCGATTCTCGGCGTGATCGGTGTGGCACTGCTCGTGTTCGGCTCTCGCGGTACCGGTGGTGGCGCGGCGCTGATCGTCGGGCTCGGTGCGTTCTCGTTGATCATCGCGGTGCTTCTCGGGGCTCCCGCGCTGTCGCGGCCGATCGTCGGCGCGCTCGGTGCCGTGTTCGCCAAGCCGTTCGGTGCCATCGGGCGATTGGCTCGTACCAATGCGGTGCGCAATCCCCGTCGCACGGCCGCAACGGCATTCGCGTTGACTCTCGGTCTGATGCTGGTGACGGTCATCGGAGTGTTCGGTTCTTCGGCCAAGGCGAGCATCAATGCTCTTGTCGACGTGGGTGTTTCGGCCGACTACATCCTGACCGGTCCCAACGCGATCGGCGTGCCGCGAGGTGCGGCCGACGCGGTCCGACAGGTGCCCGACGTGCAGAGCGCGACGTCGTTGCACGGAGTGCGTGCGAAGGTCGACGGTGAGGACGAGCAGGGCGCTTCGTTCGACGGCCCGATCGAAGGCGTGCTCGAGTACAAGATCCTCGAGGGCACGGTCGATCTGACCGGCAACAACATGCTCGTCTCGAAGTCGACTGCGGATGACAAGGGCTGGACTGTCGGCTCGACCCAGACGTTGACCGGTCCTGGCGGCGTCGAGTACCAGACCGTTGTCGCGGGAGTGTTCGAGGACAACCAGCTGATCGGCTCGTGGATCGTCTCGGACGAGGCGTACAGGAAGCTGATGCCGGCCGAGAGTCTGCCGGACTTCGTGGTGCTGGTGAAGGCGAAGCCTGGCGCGGATCTGACAACGCTGCGATCCGAGCTCGAAACGGCCACGGAGAAGTACGTCGTCGTCCAGGTGCAGGATCGTGAGGAGTTCAAGGGAACTCAGGGCCAGCAGATCAACACGTTGTTGGCGATCCTCTACGGACTGCTTGCACTCGCGGTCGTGATCGCAATCCTGGGCATCATCAACACCCTGGCACTCTCGGTGGTCGAGCGGCGACGAGAAATCGGAATGCTGCGAGCTGTCGGCATGCAGCGAGGACAGATGCGACGCACGATCTACCTCGAGTCGGTCCTCATCGCGGTGTACGGCGCGGCGGTCGGAGTTGTTCTCGGCATCGCGTTCGGTTGGGCCTTCGTGAGCACTCTCGCGGATCAGGGCCTCGACAAGATCACGATCCCGTGGGGTCAGGTGGTCGGAATGCTGATCGGCTCGGGTGTGGTGGGTGTCTTGGCGGCGCTGTGGCCGGCCAACCGAGCGGCCAAGACAAAGCCGCTCGAGGCGATTGCAGACATGTAGGGCCTTCGGCCCCGTGCGCACTTTTGGTAGCGGTAACAGCCGAAAGTGCGCACGGTACCGTTGCCACATGAGCACCCTTCAAGAAGTCGGCGAACGTGAATCCTGGCGCTGCTGGCTGTGTGACGAACCGGTCGATCCCGACATGTCCGTCAATGATCCGCGCGGCCCGAGTATCGACAGCATCAACACCGCAAAAAAGGGTGGCAAGACCAAAGGCGGCGTCGAACGCTTGGCGCACCGCGCATGCAACACCAAGAAGGGTGCGGTCAAACCTGTTGTGGAATGGCCGGATCGGCTGTTCGTCGTGGATCCCGCTCCGATCATCGGGGTCGTGGAGCAGCTCGAGCGAAAGGGTGGCCGCGTCGCCGTCGCTCGCTGCCCCGGCAAGGACGACGCCCAGGAAGCGTCGGATTGGTTGATCGATCGGTTGTCGCGTCTGGCTCCCGCGTTGAATGTCGAAACAAGTATCGACGCCGCGGGCGGGGGTTACCTGTTGGTCCTGAAAACCGTGTAGGGGGTCGGCCCTGAGTGCCGTCTTTTGCGGTACCTGTTCCGCCTCCATAGCTGTCGAGGTACGGTCGAACCGAACATGAATCCGGTTTCGAGTGCGAAGGAATCCCGATGAACCTGGCATTGACCGACGAGGAACTAGCGTTCCGCGACGAGATGCGGACGTTCTTCCGTACGCAAATCCCCGCGGACATCAGGGAGGCGTACGCCCACGGCGAGGAGTTGGGGCGCGACCGTATGGTCGAGGCGCAGCAGATCCTCAACGCTCACGGTCTGGCGGTACCGCACTGGCCGGTCGAGTGGGGCGGCAAGGACTGGACCCCGGTCCAGCACAACATCTGGCTCGACGAACTGCAGCTTGCGTCGGTTCCCGAACCTTTGGCGTTCAACGCCAACATGGTCGGTCCGGTCATCGCGGCCTTCGGCTCGCAGGAGCAGAAGGAGAAGTTCCTTCCGGCGACTGCGAACCTCGACATCTGGTGGTGCCAGGGATTCTCCGAACCCGAGGCCGGTTCCGATCTCGCTTCGCTCAAGACCCGTGCGGTCCGCGACGGCGACGACTGGGTCATCAATGGTCAGAAGACCTGGACGACGCTGGGACAGTACGCCGACTGGATCTTCTGCCTGGTGCGCACCAATCCCGATGCGCCCAAGCGTCAGGCCGGCATCTCGTTCATCCTTGTCGATCTGAAGACGCCTGGCGTCACGGTCCGCCCGATCAAGCTGATCGACGGCGGCCACGAGGTCAACGAAGTGTTCTTCGAGGACGTCCGCGTTCCGGGAGAGAACCTGGTCGGTGAAGAGAACCAGGGCTGGGGCTACGCCAAGTTCCTGCTCGGCAACGAGCGAACCGGTGTCACCCGCGTCGGTTTCTCGAAGGTTCGTCTGGCCCAGGCCAAGGCCCGCGCTGCCGAGGTCAAGGTCGGCAACGGAACACTGCTCGAAGATCCGCTCTTCGCTGCTCGCCTCGCCGAACTCGAAAACGAATTGCTTGCCCTCGAGCTCACTCAGCTCCGGGTGGTAGCCAGTTCCGCTGACGGCCAGCCGAACCCGGCGTCGTCGCTGCTCAAGCTTCGTGGCTCCGAATTGCAGCAGGCGAGCGTCGAACTGCTGATGGACGTGGCCGGCCCTGACTCACTGCCGTACGACGCGGGCAGCGACATCGCCTCCGCGAGCTGGGCGCAGCACACTGCCCCGACGTACCTGAACTACCGCAAGGTATCCATCTACAGCGGATCGAGCGAAGTGCAGCGCAGCATCATCGCCTCCTCGATCCTCGGATTGTGAGGCGTGGCATGGACTTCGAACTCAACGACGAACAAAAACTTCTCCGCGACACCACCAAGGATCTCCTCGCGCGTAGCTACGACGCCGAGAAGCGCAACGCGATCATCGACTCCGATCCCGGGTGGAGCCCGCAGGTCTGGAAGCAGTTGGCCGAGGTCGGCTTGCTCGGCCTGACATTCTCGGAGGACGACGGCGGCATGGACGCCGGCCCAGTGGAAATCGGCGCGGTCATGACCGAGATCGGTCGACGCTTGGCACCCGAGCCGCTACTCGACGCGGTCGTGACGCCGGGCGGGCTCATCTCCGAAGGGGGCAGCGCAGAGCAGCGCTCGTCGATTCTTCCCGGAGTGGCCGAGGGCACCACGTTCCTCGCGTTCGCCGACCAGGAACCCGGAATCCGTTGGCCGGCAACCGAACGGGCCACCGCGGCGGCCCAGGTCGACGGCGGCTGGACCATCACCGGTATCAAGAATCCCGTCGGCCACGGCGCGACGGCGGACATCTTGGTCGTGAGCGCTGCGCTCCCCAGCGGTGGCGTCGGACTGTTCCTCGTCAAGAGCGATGCCTCCGGTTTGGTACGCAAGTCCTACGCCACTCACGACGGGTTGCGCGGGGCGCAGATCGAGTTCACCGATACGCCGGCCGAAGCACTCGGTGAGGGCGGTGACGCTACTGCTCTGATCCAGACCGCGCAGATCCGTGAGCAGGCCGCGCTGTGCGCCGAGGCTGTCGGAGCGATGGAAGAGGCGCTACGCCTGACCACCGAATACCTCAAGACGCGTAAGCAATTCGGGGTTCCCCTCGCAAAGTTCCAGACACTGACACACCGCGCCGCCGACCTGTACGTCTCGCTCGAGTTGGCACGCAGCATGAGCCTGTACGCAACGATGTCCCTTGCCGACGGCGTCGTCGATCCAGTGATCGCTTCGCGGGTGAAGTTGCAAATCGGGCGTTCGGCTCGGCTCATCGGCCAGGAGGCGATCCAGATGCATGGTGGTATCGGTATGACCGCCGAGTACCCGGTGGGGCACTACGTGAGCCGTCTCGTCGCCATCGAGCACACCCTCGGCAGCACCGAAGATCACCTTCGGGTGTTGGCCGCCGGTGTGGCTGATCACGAGATGGTCAGCGTGGTCTGATCTTTCACGAACGACGAAGGGGCCGCATTCCGTTCCAAGGATGCGGCCCCTTCGTCGTTCAGCGGTGATTGCGCAGGACGTCCAAGCGGAGTCGGCGCTGCTCGATGTTGACGGCGCTGTCGGTGAACGCTTGTTGCCACCCGGGGTCGCTCGTTCGTGCCGCCGCGTCCTGCAGAAGCGGTACGGCGTCGAAAGGGAAGCGCGCCTGCACGCTTCGCAGGGTGGAAAAGTGACTGTGACGCGAGTGGATGCCCAAGTCCTCACCCGTCGCAGCATGATCCAGAGCTTCGTTCTCCAAGGCATTCAACAACTTTTCGGCGACGGCCAGGGGCCATGGGCGGTCGATGCCGTCGAGCAGTGCGCTGCCGTCGACGCCCAGAAGGTATTCGTCTGCGTGTCCGGCGACGATGTACTCGACACGCTCGCGTGGGTCCGCGATGGCGACGATTCTCCGGTCCGTCGTGCGCCCGTCCCGCTCCAGAAATGCCGACGCCCACGCGGTGTTCTTCTGGAGAACGGTTGCAGCAGTCCATGATTCGATCATCACCGCGCGCCATTGCTTCTCGATGGGGATGGTGAGGGCCTCGCGTGGCGAACCGGCCATCGATTCCCACAGCGTCAGCGGAGTGGCGGTCACGACTTGCCGTAACCACCAGCGCCGGATGCCCTTGTTCTTGTAGTGGACGTCTTCGATGCCGTCACGAAATGCGAGGTCGTCGAGCGAGCCGGGCAATCGGACGGCAAGGCGCGGCCGCAAGGGCTTCGTCTCGAGCCGCACCCAGGACCGAGCCCGAGTGACCATGCGAGAGGCAAACGGAGATCGGGGGAGTTGCCGTAGTAGTTGAATTGCACGCTCACGGACCCGCACGGCTGGATCGTCGAGTGCACGCTCGAGGAGCGCGTAGTCGTGTTCACCCAGCCCGACGTCGAGATGATCGAGGAAGTGCAGCCGGCTTGCCGTGGCCTCGTCGTCCCAAGCGATCTCGAGCTCTTCGCTCGCCAGTTCCGGGTCGACCGTACGTATGTAATCGAACCAGGCCGTACGGTCGTCCGGATCGGGCGAAAGCCACAGCTCGTCCCGGCGTGATCCGATTCGTCGTAGCTGGGCCCAATCCGGGTTCTGCTCCGCCAGGTACTGCCCGCGTCGACCGGCGAGGCGAAGTAGCGCCTCGCGGTGCTCGGGATACTTCAGCGCGGCTTCCATGAAGAGCGGAACGCTGGCAGCGGGCGCGAGGAATCCGCGTTGGTCGGCCATCGCGAACCATTCCGCGAGAGTCCAGGAACGAACCTGCAACAAGGACTGAAGTTGTTCGATCGCGAGGTCGGGAAGCAGCGGTTGAACTGCTGGATCAGTCTTCGGTGCGCGCGAGTGACCTGCGTGCGCGTCTGATCGCAGGGAGGTCACCCGCCTACGGTATGGCAGAGGTACGTCGACTTTGGGGGCAGGGTCGGCCTGGGCTCACACACGGTGTCCCGGCCGCGTGCTCACGCTCAGTCGTGTTCGGTCCGCACGGAAGAGGTCTACCGAGTACTCGACGGGACGCTCATGCTGGTCGTAGCCGATTCGTTCCAGCTTGAGCACCGGGGCCGGCATCGGTTGTCCGAGAAGCGTCGACACCGAGGAGCTGACTTCTGCCAGTTCGATGGATTCGTCGGTGGCCGAGATGTCGATTCCGAATTTGCAACGCAGGGCTTCGTAGACGGAATCCATGTGCGTTCTGAGCAGATCGCGGCATCCGGGGTCGCCCAGATACATCCGTTCCAGCGACAACGTGTCACCGTCGGCAAATCGTAAGCGCAACAAGGAAATCACATCGCGGTCCGGGGAAACTCCGAGTATCTGGGCGGCTCGCGGGCTGGGTCGCTCCAGACGTGCTGACAGCACTCTGGTGCCATCCTGGAATCCTTGTTCCTGGAGCATTTGCGGTACGCCCATGACTGTATTCAGATTTCGGGACAGTCGTCGGCTGGCACACAGGGATCGTGCGTTCTCCGGAGTGGGGGCGTCTGCGTGGACGCTGGTGAGAAAGGCGCCGCCTGCTCGGCCTTTGACCCGATGTACCAATCCTTCACGTTCCAGCGCGTCGAGTGCGCTGCGCACTGTCGTGCGAGATGTCCCCAGTCGTGCTGCCAGTTCGCGCTCGGGCGGGAATTTGCCCACGGAGCGTCCTTCGAGTTCCTGAGCGAGCCGTAACAGCGCAGATCGAGTCTGCTCCATCATCGACATATGGCGTGACCTCGCAATACGGCAGTTCGTTGAACCCCAAAACTAGTGAGGCACCCGATCCACCACAACACGAAGTGTGATCTGTAACACGCCGTTAACAATTGGTGAGAGAACCAGAAATGGTCTAGCCCGAATCTCTGGGGAGTCCGAAGTCGTCGGTTTCGGACTCCTATTCAGGGAATGGAGGGCACCAGCAGTGAATCGAATGCTTTCGACCCGTGCCGAGATTGCGTTGGCGATTACTCGAGAAGCAGGAGATCTTGCCAGGCACTGGTTCGACAAGTCGACGCTTCGGGTCGACACGAAGTCGGATGGATCGCCAGTCACCCAGGCTGATCAAGAGATCGAACAGATGATTCGCGATGCTTTGTCCGAGAACTTCCCCGATGACGGCATCATGGGCGAGGAGTTCGACGACGTCGTGGGTTCGAGCGGAAATCGGTGGATCATCGACCCGATCGACGGAACGAAGTCGTTTGTCCACTCGGTGCCGCTCTATGCGAACCTCCTCGCATACGAAGAGGCGGGTGAAATCACATTCGGGGCGATCAATCTGCCCAGCGCCGGTGTGCTCGTGTCAGCAGAAAAGGGCGGTGGATGCTGGAGAAACGACGAGCCCGCCGCTGTCTCCGACCGGACGGATCTCGACGGCGCGTATCTGATGGCCACGTGGCTCGAGGACTGGAAGCCGGATACGATCCGCGATCTCAACTCGCGGGGCGTCATTCTCCGCACGTGGGGTGACGCGTACGGCTATGCGATGGTCGCCTGCGGGCACGCCGATGCGATCGTCGATTATACGACCAAGGCATACGACCTCGCGCCGATGCCGGTGATCATCGAAGAGGCGGGTGGTCGCTTCTCGAGTCTCGACGGTCGTCGGAACTTCGACTGTGGCAACGGAATTGCATCGAACGCTCATCTGCACGACTCCATTCGCCAGCTCGTCAACTGAGGGAAGGTCCGATGAAGGATTTCATCCGCGGGCTCAGTCACCGAAAGATCATGGTGTTCTTCGGGTCCGTTTACGGTATTGCGCTGCTGTTTGCACTTTTCCCGCCCCTTTATCTCTGGGGCAGTGGGGTTTCGACGCTGGTGTTCGGAATCCCGTTCAGCATCATGTACTGGATTCTCGACGCGTTGGTTCTCGGGTTGGGCCTGTGGGGCTTGTACAGGGTCGAAGACCTTCGCGGTGAACTCGACGAAGAGCTGGCGCTGACGCCGGCCGGTCCGAATGGAGAATGACATGGCAATCATGCTCGGAATGCTGGCGTTGTTCTACGCCGGAGTGCTCTTCATTCTCTATGCGACTCAGCAGAAGACGAAGCCGACGTTCGAGGAGTACTCGGTCGGCGGCCGTAGCTACGGCCCGTGGTACGTGGCCATGTGCTACGTGAACTCCTGGTGGCCGGGCGCGGTATTCATCGCTTTCTTCGGGATGGCTGCGGGTGCAGGAGTTTTCGGATTCTACGGCCTCGCCTACTCCAGTCTCGGTGTCGCGATGATGTACTTCATGGCTACAAGAGCGTGGCGATGGGGTGCCCGATACAACCTTCGATCACAGCCGGATCTTCTTGGCTTGCGGTTTAATTCACGTTCGGTGAAGATGATCGCCAGTCTCATCGGAATCGTCTCGGTCTTCCCGTGGGTGGTTCTCGGAATGCAGGCACTGGGGGAGGTATTTCAATACGCGAGTGAGGGTCGATGGTCGGTGACCACCTGCCTGCTTGTCGGGTTGGCGCTGATCCTGATCCGTCAGTACTGGACAGTGAAGATGGGCATGCGTGGGTTGATCATGACCGATGCGTTCCAAGGGATCGTCGCGTACGTGATTGCAGCACTTGTATGTCTGGTCTTGTTGTCCGGCGTCGCCGGCGGCCCGATCAGCATGAATGCGCTGGCGCAGGTCCCGATCGAATTCCTGCGGGTGCCCGGCGACGGCGACGCTTACGGTCCGTTCTACCTCTTCAGCCTGATCTTCACCGGCGTAGTCGGATCGTTGTGCTGGCCGATGAGTTTCCAACGGATCTACACCGCGTCGGGAGTCCGTGCAGTAAAAGCGGGGACTATACGTACCGTGTTGATCTCGAGTGTGTTCTACACGCTGTTGATGTTGTTGGGTATCGCCGCATCTCAGATGCCGGAGGTCATCGCAAACCCGCAGGCTGCATGGTTCACGATCATGGAGTCGTACGGGGGAACCTGGCTACTCGGTCTGGGTGTGACAATGGTGTTCGCGGCGTCGATGGGCCACATCGACGGAAGTGTCCAAGTGTGTGGTCTGCAAATTGCGAACGATCTCGTCAACTCCGACAAGCGCAAACTTTCGGATTCGGCACTTACCGTGGTCGCAAAAGTCAGCATGGTGGGGTTCATGGCATTGGCCGGAGTGGTGGCCTACGTAACGTACGACATGACTCGGTTGCAGCTCCTTGCACAAATCTCCTACCAGGGCGTAGTCCAGTTGGCCGTTCCGCTCTTCTTCGGAATCTTCTGGCGGGGTGGCAACAAGTACGGGGCAGTTTCGGGCATGCTGTCGGGTTTCGGGATTGCATTGGTGTTGACCTTCATCTACCCGGATGACATCGCCGGACTTGGCTCACTGACCGGCGGTGTAGTCGGAATGGCCGTCAATCTCATCGTGTTCCTGGTCGTCTCCGCTTTGACCGGCATCTCGGCGGCTGAGCGAACTCGGGTGGAAGAGATGTTCGATATCGCCGCTCATTCGGTTGTTTCGAATCATGTCTCCAAGGTGGAGGATTCCTCGGTGAGGGTAACGAATGTCTGATTTCCTCGCAGACTTCGACGCGATGTCGAGATTCGGCGCCACCGAGGGAGGTGGAGTGGAACGTCAAGCCGCAAGCGCGGCGGACGGGCAGACCAGAGACTGGTTTCGTATCTGGTTGACGGAGAATGGTTTCAATTGCCGCGTCGACGCAGTGGGCAACCTTTTCGGCTCCCTCGAGTGGATCGAAGGCGCTTCGCACATCTTGGTCGGCTCGCACCTCGACAGTCAGCCGAAGGCAGGTCGCTTCGACGGAGCCTTCGGCGTTCTTGCCGGGGCGCATGCTGCCGCCGCTGTCGCCGAACGAGTCGCCGCCGGAAGTATCACACCGTCCTTCAACCTCACGGTCGTCGACTGGTTCAACGAGGAGGGATGCAGATTCAGCCCCAGCTTGATGGGCAGTGGGGTTTTCACCGGGAAGTTCGCGGCGGGTGAGGTCCTCGACACCGTCGATTCGGACGGTCGGACGGTCCGCGGCGCACTCAGTGATATCGGCTACCTGGGTTCGGACGAGCCGCCGGAGTGCAGTGCGTACGCAGAAATCCACATCGAGCAAGGGCGAGTCCTGGAAGAGAAAGGGATCTCGATCGGCGTGGTCACCGCCAACTGGGCAGTACGCAAGTATCTCGTCCGAGTTCGCGGCGAACAGGCACACACCGGTGCGACGTTGATCGAAGACCGTAGGGATGCGCTCCTCGGCGCAGCACAGATGATCGTCGCGGTTCGTGAAGTGGCGTCGGCGTTCCCTGCGGGGGCTGTTCTCACATCGATCGGAAGATTGACCGTCCAACCGAACTCACCCGTTGTGGTGGCGTCCGACGTAGTCATGTCAGTGGATATCCGGTCAAGTGAGGAAGCGGCTCTCGACAAGGCTCATGAGCTGTTCCTGCAGGCGAAAGCTGATATCGAGGCGCTGGGCGAAGTCTCCGTCGACATCGAATCGGGTTCGCTGCGCCCCAGCACCTCCTACGATCTCGCCGGTATCGAGCTGTCCGAGTCGGTTGCCGGCGGATTGGGTCTGAGCGCCCGGAGAATGCTCACCAGAGCAGGACACGATTCGATCAATCTCAAAGACCTGGTGCCGACGGTGATGCTATTCGTGCCCAGCGTCGGCGGCATCTCGCACGCGGAGAACGAATACACCAAACCCGAAGATCTGTTGGCTGGACTGAACATGTTGACGGGTGTGCTCGAACGGCTTGTAGTAGAAGGATTGTCGTCGGAACAGGAGCAATCGTGATTGACAAGGTACTTCCGCAGAACATGTCGTCGCTCGTTGAGGGGTACCGAACCGGTGAGTTCACGCCCGTGGATTCATTGAGTGCAACTCTCGCGTTGATCGACGCTGTGAATCCGTCGATCAACGCTATGGCGATGGTCGACGTGGACGGCGCCCGATCAGCGGCCGCAAAATCGGCGGCACGATGGGCGACCAGCACCCCGTTGAGCAGTCTCGACGGAGTCCCGGTCACCATCAAGGACAGCGTCAATGCAGTCGGTATGCCGTGGCGTCACGGGAGCGCAGCGCACTCGGATGTTCCTGATGCCGAGAGTGATTCACCGCCCGCGGCGCGATTGAAGGAGGCAGGCGCCGTCATCGTGGGCAAAACGACGATGCCGGACTTCGGCATGATGGCCGCCGGCGTCAGTTCGCTGTACGGCATCGTTCGCAATCCCTGGGATCTCTCACGCAACACCGGTGGCTCCAGTGCCGGAGCAGGTGCGAGCCTTGCGGCGGGCATCGGATATGCGGCGGTGGGCACGGACATCGCCGGCTCGGTGCGATTGCCGGCTGGACACTGTGGGTTGGTCGCACTCAAACCAACGCAGGGGAGGATTCCGCACTTACCGTCTTCGATGATGCGCTCACCGGGTCCGATGGCCAGGACGGTGGACGAGGTGGTCGACATGTACCGGGCCATCGCGCGCCCTGACAGCCGTGACGCCTGGTCACTCCCAGCGCAGTCCATCGACGAATCCCGCTGGGAGACAGAGGTGAGAGGTCTGAGAATCGGCGTGATGACAGGAATGGGCTACGGATACGAAGCGGAACCCGCGGTCGTTGCCGTGGTGGATGCTGCTGCGCAGGTGCTCGCGGCGGCGGGGGCAAAGGTGACGAGGGTGACCCCGCCGTTCGAGTCCGATCCCTATGCACCACTGGATCGATTGTTTCAGGTTCGCGCCCGGGCGGAGTGGGAGTCGATACCTGAGGAACGGAGAGCGGAAGTGATTGCTGCAGTGTCCGAGTGGGCTGAACCGGCGTCGCTCGCGAGCGCTACCGACTATTCACGCGATCTGGACGCGGTGAACACGGCACAGGCACGACTCCAACGGCATCTCGAGCCGTACGACTTCGTGATCAGCCCGGTCATTCCGGTGGTGGGGTTTGACGCAGATACGGTCGGTCTCGACCCCGAACGGCCCTTGGCGCATTGCAGTTTCACAGCGTGGTTCAACCAGACCGGGCAGCCGGCGTCGACGGTGTGTTTCGGAATGGTCGACGGTTGCCCAGTCGGGGTGCAGATCGTCGGATCACGTTTTGCGGACATTGATGTTCTCGCGATGACCAAATGGCTCGAGGACAGGCGGCCTTTCGACATGACGTGGCCTGACGTCACGCTACGTGTATCCGGAGGTGTCCGATGACTGACATCAAACAGCTTGTTCAACAGGAATTGTCGGCAGGTGGGCTGTTTCTCGATACCGAAGTAAGACTGGACGCTGGATCGCCGGTCATGGCCAGCCCGAGTTGGTGGGGCGCCGACTCCGATCATTGGATCGTCGATGACGCAACGCCGAATTCGGTTGGCAGTGACCGGGTCTTCGTCAAAGTGATGCAGCAGCATTCGCTAGAGTACGTCGACGTCGGAGCGTCATTCCGCGCTGCGGTCGCAGCGGGACTAGCGGGTATCGGTCCTCGAGTCCGCCACTCGAATGCCGCAACAGGAGTGCTGGTGATGGACGATCTAGGGCAGATGGCATCGACGGCGACTCTTGATCTCTTCGATGACGTCGAGGCGATCGAACGTCTGGTGCATCTGCGACGGGCAGTCCACGCGCTGCCTCCGTTCACGCGAACATCAACGGTCTTCGAAGATCTCGATGCTGCCTTGCTCATTGCGCAGCACGCCGGTTCGTCACTGCCAGTTGACCTCGACTGGATGCTTCGGGCCTTGGATCCTGCCCGAACACGAATAGCGAGCAGTGGATTCGACGCTGTTCCGTGTCACGGCGACGGCAATGTGTCGAATGTGCTGGTCGTGGAAGAAGGCGCATCGTTGAGATTGGTCGATTGGGATTGCGCGGCGATGATGGATCCGCTGCAGGATCTCGGCGTATTACTCGCGGAGTTGGCTCCTTCCGATCTCGAGGCGCGCCCTGTCTTCGAAATGTACTGGGGAGAATGGGATTCAAGCCTGTTCGATCGTAGCCGCATATACGGGATTGCGGATTCGTTGAAGTGGGGTCTCATCGGCTCCTTTGTCGATGTGATTCGACCGGGAACATTGGAGTACTCGAAGTTCGCAGACTGGCAATTCCTACGTGCTCGAATCGGTTTGCGCGATCAGCATTTCGACGACCGAGTCCGAAACCTGTGAGGCAAGGATGACCATGACCGAGAACACTCAGCAACCTGACCTGACGCACTGCATGGCCGACGAGCGTGTGTGTGGTACTGCTCGAACGGATTTCGAGAGAGGCGTCGAAGAGGCCTTGGCTTCGATCGCAGACTGGCGCGGACGAGAGATCCGATACGCGCCGGTGCACGGTGGCCTGCAGAACAGTAATTGGCGAATCACTGTCGAGGGCATCGACCGCCGGTACTTCTTGAAGATTCCCGGTGCCGGGAGCGAGTCGTTTGTCGATCGCGTTGCGGCGAACGAGGCCGCGATGCTGGCGGGTTCGCTGGGAATAGCTCCGGAGATGATCCTGTTCGATCATCGGACGGGAATCGAGGTGATCGAGTACATGGAAGGGTATCGCGGCTGCACAAACGGAGATCTCAAGCGTCCGGAGATCGCGTTGCAGATCGTCGACCTGTATCGGACACTGCACTCGGCCCCGCTGATGTCCCTGACGAAGACGATTTTCGACATGATCGACGAGCATCTCGATCAAGCGCGCGAACACGGCGTGATGCTTCCTGGGGACTTCGCCCTGATCGAGCGTGAGTATTACACCGCAAAGTCTGCCTTGTTGGCTTCCGGTCTGGATCTGGTTCCGTGCCATAACGATCCGATGCCGGGAAACTTCCTGTATTCGGAAGGGCATCCGCTCAAACTTGTCGACTACGAATTCGCAGCCAACAACGACAGAGCGTATGAGCTGGCGATTTTCGTCACCGAAATGTTCTTCGACGAGCGCCGGACGTTGGAACTGATAGACGCCTTTTACGGAAGCAGCGAGTGGTCCGTCGTGTCGCGTGTTCACTTGTTCGGGGCGTTGGCAGATTTCAAATGGGGCCTGTGGGGATGCATCAACAATCGACTCAATTCGGGTTGGGATTTCGACTATCACAAGTACGGAGTGTGGAAACTGATGCGTGCTCGCGCGAAGATGTCCGATCCGAGATGGGCCTTGTGGCTCGACTCGGTGTGAACGGCGCGGTTGGCCAGCCTATTTCGTATACCCACTTCGGAGGAATTGATGACGGCTCACTTTCGCGATGCGAGAACATCACGTGTCTCGCCACTCGACGCAAACGGTTACGTGCCCGAAAACGCTGCAGGACTCGACGCGCGGACACGAGATCTCATCAGGCGTAGAGCAGATGTTCTCGGCCCGGCATCGCCGTTGATGTATCGAAATCCGGTGGAAATCGTTCGAGCACAGGGACTTCGGCTCTACGATCGTGACGGTACGTCGTACCTCGACATGTACAACAATGTCGCGAGCGTGGGACACTCGCACCCCAAGGTCGTCGACGCCGTGCGTAGACAGATCGCTGAATTGAACACTCACACAAGATATCTGAACGAGGAAATTGTCCGGTACGCCGAAGATCTGGTGTCCACGTTTCCGAGTCAGCTCTCCACTGTGATGTTCACCTGTACGGGATCGGAGGCAAACGATCTTGCCCTGCGCATCGCGAGGGAAGCCACCGGGAATACCGGTGTCATCGTCACCGAAAATGCTTATCACGGAGGCACGATCAACATTGCCGCGTGCTCACCGTCGATGGGTTCCGCTGATTCGGGCGATGAACCATGGGTCCGTGTCGTGCCTTTGCCTGATCCTCGTGTCGTAGCGGACATCGACCGAGAATCCTGGTTCGCTGACCGTGTCAGAGAGTGCATCGACGGACTGAACCGCGACGGCATCGGTGTAGCCGCACTACTAGTCGACACGATATTTGCTTCCGACGGAGTATTGACCGACTCGTTCCTCACAACGGCTGTCGATCAGGTGCACCAAGCGGGTGGTCTGTTCATCGCGGACGAGGTGCAGCCGGGCTTCGGTCGGCTGGGGTCCGGTATGTGGGGGTTCGCGAGGCATGGGGTCGTCGCAGATATCGCCACCCTCGGAAAACCGATGGCCGGTGGCGTACCTCTCGCCGGGGTGGTGCTTGGTGACAATTTGGTCGAGCTGACGGCGGGCGAGCTTCGGTACTTCAACACGTTCGGTGGGAATGCCGTGTCGATTGCTGCGGCGCAGGCGGTGCTCGACGTGATTCGGGGAGAAGAGCTGATCGAGAATGCAGCAGTGATGGGGGCTCGTTTGACCGATGGGTTGCGGACGTCTGCACACCGCGACCCGCGCGTGGGTGCGATCCGTGGAGCTGGGCTGTTCGTTGGGGTAGACGTGGTCGATGCGGATTCGGGCGAGCCAGATCCGTCCGGTGCGCTCGACATTGTCAACGGATTGCGTGCACACGGTGTGTTGATCTCGGCGACAGGCAGACACGGCAATGTTCTGAAGATTCGGCCACCGCTCCCGATTTCGGCCTCGGATGTCGACGAGTTCCTCACGCGGTTCGAGATGGTGTTGGTGGCGTAACGGAGGGTCGACGCGCGTTCGGGCAGATTCTGGAACAGTGGTATCCGGCGACCACAAGGAGGCGTGAGATGACAGACGGAACTGATGACGTCTTTGTCGTGGCGTCGGTGACCGAACGGCGAACGCTCATCTCCACCCGAGTGAGGGAGTGGTGTGAGGCGGGGACCGTCGAGTCGAACCGGCCGGAGTTGTCCGATGATGTCGCGCTGCTGATCGCCGGCGGCTATGCGGACGAGTCGACGCGGTCGATCCTGGCGAACCGGCGCAGTGTCGGACGTTCGTTCCCGGAGATCGGCGGCTTCTCGGAGTTGCGGTATCTCACCGACGAGCTGGCCCGCACCAGACGTCGACTGCTCGCGACTCGCATCGGCCCTGTTCAGGTTGTCCTCGAACGACGGGTGCAGGCGCTCGAGAAGCGCGTTCAGTCGATGCGGTCGGCGATCGTGCATTCCAATCGTCACTTCGCGAGCAGTGTCCGTGCCATCCGCAAGGACCGGCGCGACGGCCTGCATCTCGACGTCGAGCAACGCGAGGCTCTCTTTGCCGGGCTCACCCGTACACCGGTTCCAGCCAAGCTGCCGGTGGGGCTCGGTGTCGTGGCCAGCAGTGGAAACGCAGCACTCGACAAACTCGCCGCCCAGTTCGGGAAGGTCCAGGGAACCGGTGTCATCGCCGATGCCGGAAGGCGCATCGCGGAAGTCCTCGACGGACTGGTCGATTCAGAACCCGAGGGACGCGCCGGTGAGTACGACGCCTTGCTTTACCTCGCCGGGAATCTGTTCGACCGGATCGAAAGCTCCAGCGCGTGGCATTCCGACCACTTCGTCATTCAACGCAACCAACTCGACCTGGCCGACGAGATCACCCAGATCGCGGTCGACACCGTCGCGCTGCGTTCGATTCTTGCGGAGTTGGACGACGCGGCTGCACTGGCACGCGACGAGGGAACCCGAGCCGGAATCGCTTCGCGCAGGGAAGCGCTCGGCGCGGTCTGGGACCAGCTGGTCGAGCGCGTGGCGGCCCTCGCGCGGATCGGTGACCTGGTCGCACGGGCCGAGGATCAGTTGAGTTCGCAGCGCGCGGTTGCGCATGCAGCGAGCCTCGACAGCCGGATCGACGACCTACTTGCGCGCTCCGGCTCACGTGAACTTTCGGCTGCAAACACGCACTACGTCGGGGATCAATTCGACGGTGTGGAAGAGCTGATGTTCGCTCACCGGGCGGCGCTTTACGGGGACATTGCACTGCTGACCTCTGGGAACGAGCGTCGGGCGCCGTAGTCAGGCCGTCGCCGGAGCTGTAAGGTCGGGGGTACTGACCGGCCACACGATCGAAGTAAAGGCCGGGATTTCGCTCAATGCTCGACCCCGATGCCGATCCGGTGATGCGGGCGTACCCGCTCGAGACAGGTCGATCATGGAAGACACCGCAAGCCGCGGCATCAATGCGTTCATTTCCGAAGCTACGCAGCGTGGGGGCAAGGCTGTCCGTCTCACGCACTCACGTCGTAATCCCGTCGAGGTGACGGGCGCTGACGGTGTCAGCCGAATCGTCCGCGTGCGTTCCAAGCTCGACGGTGACTGGCAGGCCAGGCGTCAGGACGAGTCGCTCGAGAGTGACGACACCCGCTCCGAGTTCTGGGTGTTCGTCGATCTGGCAGCAGATCCGCACGAGTTCTACATGTTGCCCTCCAACGAGGTCGCCGACGACATCCGTGCCGAGGTCGACCTGTGGATCATGGACAGCCCCGGACGTAATCGCACCGGCCATCACGCGATTCCGCGTGGGCGCGTCGTGCACGGTCACGATCGTTGGGATGCGCTGGGCTTGGCCGCGGTCAAGGATCCGAGCATTTACGTCGAGACCCCGGTTGCGACCAAGCGTAAGACGTCGCCGGTCGCCGCGAAGAAGCGTCGCGCCAGCGGTATCGAGGAGATCGAAGTCGTCGACAATCGCCTCGAGATGACAGCCGATTGCCACGGATATCGCTGGGTCGGGCGCTTCGACGAAACCACCGAGGTCGTCGAGATCATGCGCGGACCGATGGAAGGCCGCCGATTCCCAGATCCGACCGCGGCCGCAAATGCCGTCACCGGTCACATCTCAGGCGACACCGAGAGCCATGACGGTTGGTCGTTCTGGACGATCAACAACACGGCCCTCGGCGCTCATCTCAAAGCTGCCTGATCTCAGGCTCCGACTGCCGCCGACACCCGTTCGAGAGTGTCCAGTTCATTCGACGAGAGCACCAGATTCGGGGCATCCAGTAGCGCCGGGAGCTGCTCGGGCCGGCTGACGCTCGCGATCGGTGCGGTGATGCCCGGTCGAGTCAGCAACCAGGCCAGCGCGACGGTCGAGATCTCGCTGTCGTGTGCCTGCGCGATTGTCGCCAGTTCCGCGACGACGTCGAGTCCGGCGTCGCTGAAGTATCCGGCGGTCAGTCGTTCGCGGGAGCTGCCTTCGATGTCCGCGCGGGTCTTGTATTTTCCGGTCAGGAAGCCGGAAGCGAGAGCGAAGTACGGGAAGACGCTGATGTTGTTGTCGGTGGCGATCTGGGCAAGTTCGGGTTCGTACGACTTGCGGTGAACCAGGTTGTAGTGCGGTTGCAGCGCGATGGGCGCGGCGTAACCGTTCTCCTCGGTGATCCGCAGCCACTCCCGGACGCGGTCGGGGCTGTAGTTGGAGATTCCGAGATAGCGAACCTTGCCGGCGACGACCAACGCGTTGAAGGCTTCGAGCGTTTCTTCGAGCGGAGTCTGCGGGTCGTCGAAATGTGCGTAGTACAGATCGATGCAGTCCGTCTGCAGTCGCTGCAGCGACGCCTCAGCTGCGGCCGCGATGTTGTCGGCCTTCAGGCCCTTGAAATCGGGATGGCTACCCACCTTGGTGGCGACGACGATGTCGTTCTGCAGTCCCCGATCGGTGATCCATTTCCCGATGATCGTTTCGGATTCCCCGCCGGAATTGCCGGGAGCCGACGCCGTGTACGAGTCGGAGGTGTCGATGAAGTTTGCACCGGCTTCGGCGAACGAGTCGAGGATCTCGAAGGACGTCTTCTCGTCTGCTGTCCATCCGAAAGGGTTGCCGCCCAAGCTAAGTCGGAAGATGTCGAGGTCCGAATTTCCGATGATCGCCACTGTGTGGAACTCCCGTCGATGAAGGTGGTCGCTGCATCCCGCACCGTACCCTCTCACGGCGCTGGCGATGGCGCGCCCTCGCCAGGTTCGCCGAAAAATGTATCGGATCGTGATTGCCGCCGTCGGTGTTGGGTATGGCCTCAAATACTGAATTCTTCGATGGACTGCTGATAGGAGCGTCCGATGATGATTGTGGACGAAGCCACCCGCGTCGTTCGTGGTGTGGCAGACGCAACGACGACGGTGGCCGGAGCCGTCGGTGGTGGAGTGATCGGTGGAGTGACGGGCGGGATACGCGGATCGGCGGAGGGTGTCCGAGACGGAATTCGTGCGGGTAGTTCCTCGACGCCGACGGCGGTTCTCACGATGGCGGCCGTGGGTGCGGCGGGATTGGTGGAATGGCCGGTGCTCTTGGCAGTCGGCGGCACGGCCCTGGTACTCCACGAATGGGATCGCAAGAGCGGTCGGCCGGATCGCGAGGTCAAGGCGGTTGGCCGCACGAGCAAGCCGGAACAGGTAAAGAAGGAATCGAGCGGAAACTCCCACAAGGCGGCCGGCCGGTCACAGGATCGAACTCACAGTTCTTCGCACACTCGATCCACTCACTGATGTTCTCAGCGATGGCCCGGCGTGCGGTGTCGGTGGCAACTTTGCCGCCGCGCCTGGCGTTGTCGGGACTCGCGTTGGTGGGCGGTTCGACGATTCCGCGAACCGCTGTCAGTGACGTGGCGTTGCGGACCGGCACCCTCGCGTTGGCGGGTGTGGGGATGATTCCTGCAGCAGCGGGATCGATATTCGGTGCCCCGCGAATCCCAGGTTCCGCCTATGTCTCGGCGGCCGCGTCGGCGATCAATTATCAACCCCGGGTGCGTCGGCGAATCGAACAGCGCCTTGGCCGTTCGCTCACCGACTTCGCATTGGAGTCGGCGACGTCGTTCGCGGATGTTCTGACCTATGCGCCTGCGTCATTGGGCGTGGATTTCGGGCTGCGGACGATGCTGCTGCGCGAAACTCTGGCGGCGCGAAACTCTCGGCGGGTGTGGTCATTCGAACCTGGCGGTCGCGGTGCTTCCACGAGGCCTGACCCGAGTGGTCCGGGGGAGCGTTATGCCGACAGGATCGCTGGGGTTCAGCTGGCGGCCGGGGCTGCACTGGCTACCGTGTCCGCCGGCGGTGACACCGTCGCGACGAGTATCAAGGTTTCGGCGCCGCGGCCGCTTCGGATGTCGCGCGAATCATTCGCTGCTGGTGTGTCATACGGTCTGTGTCGGACGCACCACACCGCCGTTTCGGACTCTGCGGCTCTACGCATGCTCGATCGTATTGACACCGTCCTCGTCGATCCGAGCGTCCTCTTCGACGACTCGCTCCGGGTTTCCGACATACGAGAGGTGGCCGAGTCGGATCGCGTCGCAGTGTGGGAACAAGCCAGGAAAGCTCTGAACGACGGAACTGTCGGAGTGGGAAGGCACCGCATCGGCGGCGCCGAAGTGGTCGTGCGACCCGCGCGAAAAGGTCTGGCGGAAAAACTGATAGGCGAAATACGTGCGGCCGGGGTCGCAGCCGTCACGATCGACGACGACGGGCTCGGATCACTGCGAAGTGGATTCGACGAGCTCTATCCGGCGCAATCGACTGCCGAAGCCGGCCTGCGCGAGGCTCTCTCGGCGTTGGTGGCCGAGGGTCGGACAGTTGCGATCGTGTCGAGTAGGGCGATAGCGGGGCAGGCAGTGCTACGCATCGGGATTTCACCACCGAGTGGCGAGCACGTGAGTGTCGACATCCACACCGACTTGGCCGGGGCGTGGCGGGTTGTCCATGCGCTCCCGGCTGCTCGAACAGCGACGAGGCGCGGTGTCGAACTCTCCTCAGGTTCTTCGGCATTGGGTGCCTTGATCATGCTTCCGGGAGTTCGAGGGGCAGGGCCGGGGCCGGTCACGGCTGGTTCGGCCGCGGGACTGTGGACCGGATACACCCTGTCCCGATCTGTGATTCAAGCGCCCGTCCCTGTCGGTACTCCGAGCGATACCTGGCATGAGATGGACGGTGATGCTGTCGTTCGCGAACTATCCGAATCCATCCGACATACACCGCACCGTGCGGAAGCTCGTGTGCGAGCGCCCGCACGGTTCAGGTTGATCCGTGACGGATTGTCGGCGTTGCGAACAGAATTGGCGGATCCACTGACGCCTGTGTTGGCGACCGGCTCCGCTGCCAGTGCAGTCCTCGGTTCACCGGTAGACGCCGTCCTGGTCGGCTCGGTCTTGGTCGGAAATGCCGCGATGTCCGCTGTTCAACGGCTTCATTCGGAGCGGGCGGTGCAGCGGCTCTTGCGGACTCAGGAACCGGTAGCTCGGCGAGTAACCAACGACGGCACGGTCGAGACAGCGGCCGACGCGCTCGAACTCGGTGACGTCGTGGCAATCGAGTCCGGGGACATCGTGCCCGCAGATTGTCGCCTGTTGAGCGTCGAATCGCTGGAAGTCGACGAGTCGTCGTTGACGGGAGAGTCCCTGCCCGTCGACAAGCAGACCGACCCGACCCCTGGGATGCCACTGGCCGAGCGACGGTGCATGGCCTACGCAGGGACAACAGTGCTTGCCGGATCCGGTCGTGGCGTGGTCACGGCCATCGGAGCCCGAACGGTGACCAGGCGTGCCGATGTCGGTGTGTCCCGATCCGGACCTGCTGTGGGCCTGACCAACAGACTTCGCGAACTCACGAGGGCGACTCTGCCGGCCAGTATCGGCGGTGGGGCGTTGGTGACAGTCGCGGGTCTGCTTCGTGGTACCGGTCTGCGCCGCGCCGTC
Source organism: Rhodococcus sp. 27YEA6 (assembly GCF_044908235.1). NCBI lineage: Bacteria > Bacillati > Actinomycetota > Actinomycetes > Mycobacteriales > Nocardiaceae > Rhodococcus > Rhodococcus sp. 27YEA6. The sequence continues at coordinate 1,303,296 of NZ_JBIYCY010000001.1, forward strand.
ACCGGAGGTGTGGCCGTAGCTGTGGCTGCCGTGCCGGAGGGGCTGCCTCTGGTTGCCACTCTGGCTCAGCAGGCCGCAGCGCGAAGGCTCACTGCAGCAGGAGTGTTGGTTCGTGCGCCACGATCGATAGAAGCGCTCGGTCGTGTCGACGTGGTCTGCTTCGACAAGACCGGAACCCTCAGCGAGAACAAGCTACGGGTGGCCGCGGTCGAACGCGTCGACGGCTGGGACGAAAGCGAGATTCTGGAAGTTGCGGCGCGCAGTGCCTTGGGAAGTCGCGACGATCGCGTGTTTCATTCGACGGATGCCGCCGTCGTCGATGCAGCCCAGCAAGCTCTGGACGATGCTTCGGTTTTCGGTGACGTCGAGGCGAACAACCTCGTTCCGTTCAGGTCGGGGCGGCCGTACTCGGCAGCTTTGCTCGGCAGGCGGATCGCACTCAAAGGTTCGCCGGAATTCGTGACCGAAGCAGGACGAGATCCGAATGCTGTGTCGGCGAAGCACGTTCAAAGCATGGCCGGACGCGGGCTGCGGGTGGTTGCCGTCGCCCAGCGCGAGTTGTCGGAACACGACGCGCGACGCGCAGGCGAAGACTCGCAATTTCTCGAACAGTGTTGCTCCGAGGGGTTGGAAGCGGTCGGCCTTCTCGGACTCTCGGACACGCTGAGACCCGAAGCAACGCAACTTGTTCGAGAACTTCGAGGCGACGGACGGCAAGTGCGCGTGCTGACCGGGGATCATCCGACAACAGCGGCCGCGGTCGCCACCGAACTGGGGTTGGACGTCGCACGCGAGGATGTTGTCACCGGTCCTGACTGGGAGAACTTCTCTCGCGCCGAAAGACGGGATGCGGTCCGCGGCAGCAGCGTCTTTGCGCGCGTGACACCCGAGCAGAAGGTCGAGATCGTGCAAGCGTTGGAGACCGACGGGCGGGTGTGCGCCATGGTCGGTGACGGCGCGAACGATGCTGCGGCGATCCGAGTTTCCAGCGTGGGAATCGGGGTGGCGTCGACTGACAGTGATCCGGCGCGCGGCGCCGCAGACATCGTGCTCCTCGACGGCCGTGTCGGCGGACTGACCGACGCATTGGACGAGGGCAGTCAATTGTGGCGGCGGGTCAGATCAGCGGTAGGGGTTTTGCTCGGAGGCAACGCGGGTGAAGTCGCATTCGCGCTGATCGGTTCTGCGTTGTCCGGCGAATCACCGCTCAACGCAAGGCAGTTGCTACTGGTCAATCTGATGACGGACGCCTTGCCCGCTGCCGCGCTTGCGGTGAGCACCCCGTCCGAGAACGGATCCGAGAAGTCCGAACAGATGGACGCTCATGCCTTGTGGCAGACGATCGCTGTCCGCGGCGGTGCCACGGCAATCGGTGCGCTGGCAGCGTGGCTTCTGGCCCGGGCGAGCGGTAGGAGGCGGCGAGCGTCGACGGTGGCGTTGGTTGCCCTGGTGGGCACCCAACTTGGGCAGACGCTGCTCGAATCACGCAGTCCGCTGGTGGTCGCAACCGTTGCCGGATCCGCTGCGGCGCTGGCGACGCTCGTCAGCACACCCGTGGTGAGCCAATTTCTCGGTTGCACGCCGCTCGGTCCCATCGCCTGGGGCCAAGCGGTGGGCTGCGCGTCGGCGGCGACGCTGCTCGCGGCGCTGGCCCCGCGGGCGTTGGAGCGGATTGCCGCAACTGAGGAGAACGCGAACGGTCAGTCGACGATTCGCAAGATCCCGACGCGAACGAGCACTGCGTACACCTCCCGAACCGGGGGAGTCAGCGCCCGCGACAGCGTGGAAATCAGCGACGTGGAAATCAAAGAAGCGGAAACCGGTGAATCGGACACGCTTGTGAGCGTCGCTGCTGGAAGTGACACGTCGCCGAACTCCCGGGCGACCCGAGATGAATCCTGAGGAATCGTGACATGTCCCAGAACACCGTCGACCACACGAACCCCGTCGATCACCGCGCGGTAGTCGAATCCGTCCGTTCGGCACGGAGCTTCGAGTTGGAGCTACCGATCGTCGGTGCCATCCCTGTTCCGAGACCCGAGCAGATCGCCTACTTTGCGGTGATGGGACTGATGGTCGCCTTCGAGATCATCGAGTGGCCGGTGGCAGTCACCATTGCAGCGGGGCATCTGCTCGCAACAGAGCAGCACAATCACGTCCTCGAAGAGATCGGAGAGGCGCTCGAGGGCGTCTGACGCAGGCGCGCCTGGACACAAATCGAGGCCTGGACACAAATCGAGCGGCCCCGCATTTCGCGGGACCGCTCGACGTGCGGAGAAACTTACTGCGCGAGTGCGCGCTTCATGCCGCGTTCGACTGCTGCGATGATCTGCGGACGCAGTTCTGCGGCAGGGACGATCTCATCCACCGAGCCGACCTCTCGGGCCCGCTGGATGTTGTGGATCGCTTCGAATTCGGATGCCACTTCGCCGAGCTTGTCGGAGCGGACGGCGATGCGCTGAGCGTTCAGTTCTACGCGCAGATGTGCTTTCTCCGTGTCATCCTTGGCTGCTGCCAAGTCTGCCTCCAGTTGCTGCACCTTCGGGTCGTTGTTGGTGCGGGTGTTCACCTCACGGGTGAAGACCACTGCGGCGGCGGGGGCGCCGCCGAGTACCGACGCGAACGAGCCTTCGACAGCAAGAACTTCCATGTTGTCGTTGAGCGCACCGGAGAACACGACGAACGCGCCGCCGTGGTAGCGGGAGACGACGCAGAACACGATCGGTCCGTCGAAGTTGACGATGGCGCGGCCGATCTCGGCGCCGTACTCGAGCTGGATGTTGCGCAGCGACTCCGGGGAACCGTCGAAGCCGGACAGGTTGGCCAGCACCACGATCGGACGGTTGCCGCTCGCAGCATTGATCGCGCGGGCAGTCTTCTTCGACGAGTTCGGGAACAGCGTTCCCGACGTCCAGGTGTCGGGACCGTCGGCGGGGAAGTGCCCCTTACGTGGGATCGCGCGGGATTCGATGCCCACCACTGTGACCGGATGTCCGGCGAGGTGCGCGTCCAGAACGACCGAGGTGTCGGCGCCGGCCATGTCGGCCCAACGCTCGAGAACAGAGTGGTCCTGGTCGACCACCGAACGCATTACGGTGCGAATGTCGAAGGGCTTCTTGCGATCCGGGTTCTTCGCCGAGGAGAAGATGTCGCCGACCGTCTCGAAGTCGCTCGACGGGTGGGTGTGCGGGAAGCTACGCACGTCGCGATCGACAGGGTCCGTCGTCGCTGCGCGGCGCGGGAACCGTTCGCCGGGAGCGAGGTACGAGTGTGCGTAGTGACGGAACAGGATCTCGCACGCCGCAGTGAGGTCGGGGGCCCAATACTGTGCCTGGCCGTTGGGGCCCATGACGCGGTCGTAACCACCGATACCGAAGTTGTCCTCGGCCGACACACCACCGGAGTAGTCGAGAGACTGCTTGCCGGTCAGCACCATCGCGCTGTCCGGGGTCATCACCAGAATGCCCTTGGTGTGCATCAACATGGTGGCTTCGGCGTTCCAGTAGGGCTGAGCGCCGACGTTGATGCCCGTGACGACGATGTTGATCTCGCCGCCGTTCTGGGTGAAGGTGATGATCCGGCGCAGGCCGCGGGAGACCCAGTCCATGTTCTCGGTGCCGCTCTCCATCGAGATGGTGGCACCCGAGGACAGTGCAAACCACTCGACCGGGGCGTTCAACTTCTCGGCCAGGTCGATGGCAGCGACCACGCGTGAGCATTCGGCCTCGGCCACGGTACCGAGCGCCTTGGTGGGGTCACCGAAGAGCGCGACACGGGTCATTCCCTCGGGATAGCGCGGCGTCGGAGTGTTCACGAGGCCGACGACGATGCCGGCCTTGTTGAGCCCGTACGGACGCTCGACAGGTGAGAGGACGCCCGCTTCGTCGAAGTCGTGCTCGACGAAGGTGCCCTTGGTGCCGGTCAGGAGCGGAATCAGCTCGTACGGGTACACCGTGCCGCGTGCCCGCGAACTCTGGACCTTCTGGGCGTACGCGTCGAGGGGGAGCAGCGGTTCAGTGGGAGGCGTGGTCTTGTTGATGACCACACCGGCACCTGCGCGGTAGGAGAATCGCAGCGCAACTTCCTTGGGCGCGCCGCCCTTTCGGTCCTTCAGGCGGGTGATGAGTGTGATCTCTTCTAGCCCGGCGCCGACGGTCAGTCGGGCTGCGTTCTGAGCGATCACGGAGAAGCGTTCGCTGGGAACGTCGGCGACCGGCCACACGTACAGCACGACGCGGTTGGCTGCCAGTCGACGCTTGTCTCCGCGCTGGGACTGCGCACGGCGGATGCCGTCGAGGCACGCGGCAAGTGTGCGCTCGATGGCCGGAAGCGCAACCATCTGGCCTTCGTCGTCGAGCTGCGGTGTCACGTCACGGATTTCCGCGAGAGCGATCAGGCGCTCGTCCTTCGGGTTCTCCTTGGCGGACAGGTGGAACAGGTAGGTGTTCTCCGGAGCCGGCAGACGCTTGCCGTTGAAGTTCTTCAGACGCCACATGTCCAGACGCTGACCCGTGAGCGGATGCATGTCGCGGATGATGTGGTCCTCGACCAGTTCGCCGTCGACGGGGCGGAAGGTGACCCACCGGACCGGATCCCCGTTCGGGTTGCAGATGATCACCGTCGCGCGGCGAGACCGTGTGATCGTCTCGTTGCGCGAGAGTTCGGTGCGCAGCGTCTCGACGAGCGCGTCGCCGTCGGCGGGCTGATCAGGCCAGTCGAGGTAGATGTCGACTACCAGCCCGCGACCGGATGGAGCATCCTGCGCGATCGTGGCGACATCGTCGAGAGCCGTACCGAGAGCGTCGAATTCGGCCACCGTCGAGACCAGATGCAGCCCGTCGCCCTTGAGGTCGAAGTTACCGGTTACGAAACGGCGGTCGACGTGCTCGAAAACGCGGACGTCTTCGAACGAGTGAATCTTGTAGTAGCGACGCGTGATGACCTCGAGCAGAGGGCCGCCATCGCGGTTGCCGAGGCCGATCTTTCGACCCAACAGGTCCAGGAGTGGTTCGGGAGTGGCGACGAGATTGGCGATTCGCTCGTCGAAATCTGCAGCGTCCGGCTGCTCTTCGAGGTAGGCGAGGTTGCCGCGTACTCCGTCGTAGACGTCTTCGCGAACTTTGCGGATGCGCGGCTCGTCGAAGAACCGGAAGCGAAGGTTGCGGGCGACGTCGCCGATGACGGGGTAGCGGACCTGCGTCGCGACGATGAGTCGATCGAGAACCTCGTTGAGCTCCTGCGCCGAGCAACCGGGAGCCTTGTCGCCGACGAGCCAGCCTTCGAGAAGTGCTGCAATGACCGGGATCTGGGCTTCCATGCGCTGCAGAGCCAGGAAGAGTCGGTACACCGCTTCCTCGACGGCCTGGCGATCTTCCAGATCGGTGACGTCGTAGTGGCGAAGTGCCCGTTCGAGTCTCGTGCGGAACGACGCCGGCAAACCTTCGCGCTCGGAGTCGAGTGAGTGCAGGAAGGTGTGGAAGTGCTCGCGGGGGCTGTGGACGGATTCGTCCTTCGCGGACTCGCCCGAGGTGGGCTTGTTGCGCGAGAGTTCGCAGATGTCGGCGAAGGTGGTCAGCACAGCCAGTTCTGCCTGGACCAGTTCGCGGTCCTCGGATTCGAGTGCGCTGCGAAGTGCGTCGTATTCGGCCAGAACAGCGTTTGCGTGCTTGCCGCTGACGTCGTAGCCACTGATCATCGCGGTCAGTGCTTCCAGCTGTGCCAATGCATCTGCGCGGGTATCGGACCCGGAAGTTGCTGCGGGAAGATCGAATTGGACTCGCGGAGCCTTCTCCGTGACAGCTTCCTCACTGACCTGGTCGACGCGCAGGAGCGGTGCGCCGGCATCGACCTGGGAGTTGACGGTAGCGAGAACCTCACGCACTTTGCCCGCATACGGAGCGCGAACCGCGGTCTCCATCTTCATGGATTCGAGCACGACCAGAGTGGATCCGGCTTCGACGTCGTCGCCGACCGCGACCGGTACTGCTACCACTACGGCGGGAGCCGGCGCGCGGACTACGCCGGCGTCGTCCTGGCTGATCTGGTGGCTGATGCCGTCGACCTCGACGAGATAGCGAGCCGGGCTCACGACGGAAACGACGTGGAAGCGGCGATCACCGATCACCAGCCGTGACTCGAAGTCACCGAGACGATCGACGTCGACCTCGATGTCTCCGGCGTCTCCGTCGACGCGGTAGCGGTGCGGGCCGATACGCCCGACGGTCAGTTTGTATGCCTGACCTTGGTAGTTGAGCTCGACGGTACGGCCGATCGCGTGATTGGCGCGTGGGCGGCCGCCACGTGCCGAGGCGAGGAAGGCCGCACGCTCGAGTGACTCCTCGGCGTCGTAAGCATCGATGGCGGTGGCGATCAGCGCGACGTCCGCGCGGCGAGTGGTGCCGGTGAGGGCGCCCGTGCGGTCGAGCCAGCCGGTATCCGCGGATGCCGAGATGACCTCGTCGCGATCGAGTAGATCGAGGAGGAACGACTTGGTGGTAGTGCCGCCGTCGAGTACGACAGTGGTTTCACGAAGGGCAGTGCGCAGACGCGCAAGTGCCTCGGAGCGGTTGCGGCCCCACGCGATGACCTTCGCGACCATCGAGTCGTAGTCGGGCGGAATGACGTCCCCGGCAGCGATGCCGGTGTCGACCCGGATGCCGGAGCCGAGCGGGAACTTGAGGAGCTGAACGGTGCCGGGTGCCGGCGCGAAATCGTTGTCGGCGTCTTCGGCGTTGAGGCGGGCTTCGACGGCGTGGCCGAATGCGGGCGGGCAGTCACCGACCAATTCGTCACCACTGGCGACCAGGATCTGCAGTTTGACGAGGTCGATTCCGGTGGTGACCTCGGTGATCGGGTGCTCGACCTGCAGGCGGGTGTTGACCTCGAGGAACGTGAAGAGCTTGTTCTCGGGCTGGTAGAGGTATTCGACCGTGCCTGCGCCCTGGTATCCGGCTGCCTTGACCAGTTCGGCGGACACCTTCTTGAGGTGGTCCGACTGTTCTTCGGTCAGGACGGGGGAGGCGGATTCTTCGATGACCTTCTGGTTGCGACGCTGAATCGAGCAGTCGCGAACGCCCGGAGCCCAGACATTGCCGTGGTTGTCGGCGATTACCTGTACCTCGACGTGGCGTGCATCGGTGACAAGGCGTTCGAGGAAGACGACGGGGTCGCCGAAGGACCGCTCTGCTTCGCCCTGCGTGCGCTCGAGTGCAACTTCGAGTTCGTCTTCGGCCCAGACCTTGCGGATACCGCGTCCGCCGCCGCCGCTTCGGGCCTTGATGATCAGGGGATATCCGATGGACTGAGCATGACGACGAGCGTCGGCGCGCGTTTCGACCGGTCCGCCGCTCCACGGGGCGACCGGTACGCCGACCTTCTCGGCCAGGATCTTGGCGGCAACCTTGTCGCCGAGCAGGCGCATCGCGTCGGCGCTCGGGCCGATGAACGTGATGCCCAGTTTCGCGACGATCTCCGCGAAGGCGGGATCCTCGGCCACGAAGCCCCAGCCGACCCAGACTGCGTCGGCCTTGGCTGCGAGCAGTGCTCGCTCGAGTTCGGCGTAGTCGAGGTACGGGCTACCGGTGCCGGTGCTGCGCAGGGTCACGCCCTCATCGGCCTGGCGGACGAACATGGCGCGGCGCTCGGCCTCGGTGTGCAGTGCAATGACGCGAATGCCGTAGTCGTGTTCGGCGTTCAGTTCGCGTACAGCCCTGATCAGCCGGACCGCGGCCTCACCTCGATTGACCACTGCGATTCGTTTGAACATTGTCACTGCCACCGTCCTTGATGAGATTCTTCGTCACGTACGTTGCGATATGAGCCGACCGTGTCCCACATACCCGGATTCCCCGGTTCGTGAACTACGCCGCGATGCGCTGTGTTTCCCCCGGTTGCGCGTCGGCAAGTGATTGCCCTTCCGGTTCGTCGAGTCCCCTGCGCTGAAGCACTGTGTGCACCGAAGCGCTGTGTGCGCTGAGACACTGTGTGCCTTGTGCGCCACCCTGCAGGCGTGGACTCAGAACCGCTCCAATCACGAATCAGCAACATATTGTGTCTGCTTCCAGGGAATCCCTGGTTTATCTAAGAATGCAGTATGTCGACGCTCATGTCACCTGGGCGAATTGAAGAATATTAGTCAACGTGAACCACGGTTACACATATGGCGTTAAATCATTGCGGTGCAATGGAATTCGGACTTGTGACACGGATCACGATGGTAATGAAATCGGCAAGAAAGTGAATACTCACTGGTAACAAAATCGCATATTCGGAGAATTCTCTGGGTTGCTCGATTATTACTGATCGGTACTACTGGCGAGTATTTTTTATGTCCGGTCGGACCGTATTCGAGAAATCGCCTTCGATGGTTGCGATGTGCTTTGCGATCGCGTCGAGTCCTGAGGGAGGGAGGTGCAATGCGTTGCCGAGAGCAAGTGAAGTCCGCTTGAAGTGCTCCACGAGTGGTTCGTATTTCGTGACCAGTCTCAGTCTGTCGGTCCCGTTCAGGTACTTCACGCTTCCCGCGTTGTCGACGAAGTCGCTGAACTTCACGAGGAACACTGCGGGATCCGCTATCGCGCGGATGACGTGATCCTGATATCCGGCGGTGGTGTTGTCGTGTGGGTAGTCGATTGGATTGGTCACTGCCTCAACAAGTTCGGAGATTCTGTGGCCGAAGCGCGAGGCGATGAGTGTGGACGCACGTTCCTGCGCTTCGGATGCGGACATGTCGTCTGCAGTCTGGCCACCGAGGAGCGCGATGACGGCGTGTGGTCGGTCCTCGACCGTGTCGTGAAGCGCGGTTGCGCTCAGGATCTCGACATCGGAGCACCCGTACCGAAGCAGCCGCAATACATTTCGTAGGGGATGAACGATGTAGGGATCCTCGTCGGACTTGATCCCGTTCTTTCTGAACTGATCGAGGTGCGCAAGGGTCGCGACCTCCATGGCGAGCCGTAGGGTTTCACCCGAGATCGCCAGCTCGTCGACGGCGCTCTCGATGGCGAAGACCAGCGTTGCAGCGTCCATCTCCTTCAGGGGCAACTGGTCGAATGCAGACCTGATCGGGTCGGAGTTGCTCATGCCAAATAGCCTTCCGGTTGGTGAGGCGTCGCGACGAATGTCCTGGTGCAGATCTGCAATCGAGCCCTGATTGACGCCGGAAATACAGGTCGAGGTCAGAATCATCTTGATTCTATCCGGCGACTACGACAGCAAGTGTTCCTAGCGTTGTCATAGAGGTGGGCGGGGAGGTTCGTTCGCCTCCATCACAGGCAAATAGGGCAGGAAGAGGTTCGATGACCACGGAGGCGACCCTGGCGTCGTTTGTCGAGACAGTTGACACGGATGTCGACACCCATCCGCTGGACGATCCTGTGCGACAAGGACTTCGCGGACATCATGCGCAATTCGCTCGCTGGGCAGGGAGAGTTGCGCGATACGACCCGACGGTCGCGCCGTTTGTCGGTCATCCGCCCGAGTTGGACGCCGAGGACTGGGAGAACCTACTCACACTCGTAGGTCCTGGCGGCACAGTAGGTTTGCGAGGATTTGATCACCGCCCGCCGGAAGGGTGGCGCGTTGTGGATCAGTTCGGCTCGGTGCAGATGGACGGATCCGCACTCGAAGTCTCCGTTGATCCGTCGGTCGAACTTCTCGGAACAGGCGACGTTCCCGAAATTCTGGCATTGATCGAGCGCACCAAGCCAGGACCGTTTCTTCCTCGTACCGTCGAGATGGGCAGTTACTACGGCATTCGCGTCGACGGAAGACTTGTTGCCATGGCGGGGGAGCGGTTGCACCCTCCGGGATGGACGGAAATCAGTGCGGTGTGCACTGACAGCGACTTTCGGGGTCGAGGCCTGGGTACGACGCTGATCCGTGCCGTCGCTGCCGGGATTCGCGAGCGCGGCGAGCTGCCATTTCTCCATGCAGTGCAATCGAATACGAATGCGATCAGACTCTACGAATCACTGGGGTTCGTTCTCCGGAAGAGATCCAGGTTGACTGCGGTGCAGGCGCCTGCCTGATCGAATTCTCGCCGACGCCTGTGTTTCGGTCGCTCGGCCACTAGTCTGAACAAATGACAGTCGATCAGGCGTTGGACAGTGATTTCCTCACTCTTGCCGATCCGTACCGCCGCGAGTTGCTGGCGCACTGCTATCGCATGATGGGGTCGATTCACGACGCCGAAGACCAGGTCCAGGAGACGTTCATCCGGGCTTGGCGCGGGTTCGACGGTTACAAGGGCCAGTCATCTCTCAGGACCTGGCTCTACCGCATCGCGACGAATACCTGCCTGACCGCGCTGGAGGGGAGATCGAGGCGTCCCCTCCCGACCGGCCTCGGCGCACCTAGTTCGGACCCGGCCGACGATTTGATCGAGCGCAACGAGATTGCCTGGTTGGAACCGATCGCCGATTCTGCGTTGGGCGACGTCAATGATCCGGCCGTCATGGTCGTCAATCGCGATTCGGTCAGGCTCGCGCTTGTTGCCGCTTTGCAGCACTTGTCCGCGCGCCAACGTGCGGTTCTGGTTCTACGTGACGTTCTGCAGTGGAAGGCGTCGGAAGTTGCGGAGGCGCTGGACACCACAACCACTGCGGTAAACAGCCTGCTGCAGCGGGCTCGCGCGCAGATCAATCACATCGGACCCACCGAGGACGATCTCGTGGAACCGACTACCGAGGCTGCCCGGAAGTTGCTTCGCGACTACGTGCACAGCTTCGAGAGCTACGACGTCGAGGCCATCGTCGAACTGTTCACGCGCGAAGCCATCTGGGAGATGCCTCCGTTCGAGGGTTGGTACCAGGGCCCCGAGGCAATCGGGCAACTCATCGGAACCAAATGCCCGGCCGACGGACCAGGAGCGATGCGCCTACTTCCGACCGCTGCGAACGGTCAGCCGGCGTTCGGCCTCTACATGCGCGAGCCCGATGGTGTTCACCGCGCTTTCCAGTTGCACGTTCTCGATGTCACCGAGTCCGGGATCTCGCACGTGACGTGTTTCTTCGATCTGAGTCTGTTCGCACGGTTCGGATTGCCTGCCGAGCTGTAGGGGCCCTGCCGAGTTGTAGGGGCAAGGAGTTGCGCGAGCCCCCCCAGTATGGAGGGACCCGCGCGACTGCTCGTTACTGCTGTTGCTGTGCGTTACTGCTGGGGAACAGTCGCAGCCGGGTCCATCCACATGACCTCCCAGACGTGATTGTCGAGGTCGCGGAATGCGCGTCCGTACATGAAGCCGTGATCCTGGGGCTCCATCCACTTGCTGCCGCCGGCAGCAATCGCCGCGTCGACGAAGGTGTCGACTTCCTCCCTGCTGTCGGCCGACACACACATCAGTGCTTCACGAGCTTTCGACGTGTCGCAGATGTCGTCGGCGATGAAGTCCCCGAAACGCGGTTCGTTCAGGAACATGACGGTGGCGGAATCGCTGACGATCATCGAGACAGTGTTCTCGTCACTGAACATGTCGTTGAACTCGAAGCCGAGGCCACTGAAGAATGCACGGGTAGCGACGACGTCCTTGACCGGCATGTTGACGAAGAGAAGACGAGACATTGGGTGCTCCTTGAACTCGGTTGACTGATTACTGAACGCTTCGGTTCCTGTTGGTTCCTGCTCATACAGACCGCAGTGGGCGCAGAAAGTCATCGCGAGAAGTAAAAATTCGAGAAAAGTATCGCCTGTTAACCGGCGTCAGTGCTCTGACCTGGCGATTTGGTGTTGTGTTGATCTTCGCGTAACTTTGTCCAGGTCAGAGCGACACGGACACCGACTCCCACCTGCGAGGGTGAGTGACACGAGGTTGTACGAAGTGCCTGACGAACACAATCCAGTTTTTCTTCACGGGGTTCCGGTTTGCGCCGGTGACTTGGTTGGGATAGGCTGGAAAAGTTGCCCCGGAGCGGCGGCCATAGGGTCGTGGTGATGGTGTGTGCGTGTTCTTTGAGAACTCAACAGTGTGTCGATGAATGTCAGTGCCAAAATTTTTTTGGTACTTCACATCCGCGAATGATCAACCGCCTCTTGGG